>NZ_CP042806.1:4800000-6000000 GCF_008000815.1 Terriglobus albidus
TCGATTACCATCGTCAGCTTCGAGGCCGTGAGCCATACCTCCCAGATGCTGACGCCACTCTCCCCTTCCAGCAGATCCCCTGCTGCGAGGTCAGACACTGCGTCCCGCTCATCGACACCGGCTTTACGGAAGATATTTGCGGCCCGCACGATAGCGTACTGCACGTACGGCCCGGTCTCCCCCTCAAAGCTCAATGCATCACGGAAGTCGAATGCGATGACGGTATTCCGTGAGTACTTCAGCATGAAGTAACGCAGAGCGCCAACAGCGATTTTGCGCGCAGTTTCAAAGCGGTCGGCCTCGTCCAGTTCAGGATGACGCGTATCCACTTCGACCTTCGCCGCGGCGATCAGCTTATCCAGCAGGTCGTCGGCTTTAACGCCGAATCCCTTGCGCCCGCTTACCTCGATGTAGGCTCGCTGCTGATCTTCCTCGCTGACGGTGTAGCCCAGCTCGATCGCACAACGCGGCGTCAACGCTACCATCTCGTAGTTCACGTGGGTATAACGATCTGCCGCATCCTCGTATCCCATACCGCGCAGAGCCTGGATGACGTTGTTCTGCGGATCGTTCTGACGCGAGTCGATGACGTTGTAGATGGCATCCGCGCGGCCGAAATATGGATGCTGCTCTTCGCCATGTTCGGTCGAGATCCAGCACATATGGTTTGGGTATTGATGGAACGGCTTATAGCCGAAGTCCTTGCCCAGCAGACCGAACTTCCACAGATGATAGGCAATATCCTTACCGACGTAGGTCACCGTGCCGTTAGACCGTACGATCACCTTCGCATCCTCGTCCGGCCCCTCGTTAGGAACCTCCGAGCCGGCGCGACGCATCACCCAGCAACCTTTGTTTTTGCCCTCGGTCTCCTGGTAGAGCACTCCCTTCTCAATCATCAGTGCCCGTGCCGCATCCCAGAACTTCAGATGAAGGATCTCGCTCTCTCTGGGCAGGAAGTCATACTCGATGGCGAGCCGCTCCATGGTCTCGAGATGCCGGCGCAGAACGGCCGTTGCAATCAGGTCAGCAACCTCGGCAGTCTCATTACCGCCATGCTCGATGGCGTGCAGCGTGTCGAGACGCAGCGTCTTCCGCGCTTCCTTCTCTGCCTCATCGGCGGTGTACCACTGCGAGACACGCGCATACAGGTCCCACATGTAGTAGTCGACTCGTTGGTTACTGGCCGCGAGTTCTTCAAGCAACGACTTCACGCCGGCCAGCGAGCGACCTTCCAGGGCAACGAGGCCCACCACCACATCGGCTACCTGCACTCCGGTGTTGTCGATGTAGTTCTGAACTCCGACGTCATAACCGCTCTTATATTCGTCTTTGCGCAACAGCCGCTGAAAGGTATCTCCCAGAATGGCATTGCGCAGGTGACCGATGTGGGCAGCTTTGTTCGGATTGATGCTGGTGTGCTCCACCAGCCGGAACCCTGGACCGCCAACGTCGGCATGTTCACCCGTTGCGATACGGCTGGCAACCACGCCGCGATCGAGCTTGATGTTCAGGTAGCCCGGACCGGCAATCTCCACCGAGGCGACGCCATCGATCGATTCGAGCTCGGAACGAAGCTCCTCGGCGACAGCTCGCGGCGCCTTTTTCACCCGCTTTGCCAGTTGCAGCGCTACAGGCAGCGCATATTCGCCGAACTCAATCTTCGGCGGCTGCTCCACGGCAACCTGGGGCAGTTCGATTCCGTATTTTTTCTCGACGACAGCGGCAATCTGCCGCAGAAGATCTAATTGAATCTTGCGATACATACACTCTCTACTTTACGGAAGCTCAACAGGAAGCTCTTGGACTTCCTGGGACAACGAAGGGTGCGGGCCGCGCCGCGCCCGATGTAACAGGAACATGACACCGCCAGCAGCGGTTACCGTGAACAGGATAAAGACATGGACCACCAGGGCGAAGACCACAGCAGGTGTCTCCGCCGCTCCATGCGAGACCATAGCCAGTTTGGCGGTGAATTCGAAGGTCCCCACGGCTCCCGGCGAGCTCGGGATGAGATAAGAAAGGTTGCTGAAGGCCAGAGCCCCCCAAGGCCCGATCCAGTCACTCACAATTCCCAAGGCACGCGTCATCGCGACGAAAATCATTCCCTCACACGCCCATAAGACAAAAGACTCCAGCAGAAGAGCCAGCCGCACCGGGAGAGAGATGATGGCAATTGCATCCAGCGCCGAGACCAAACGAGCCTCAATCTTGCCGACCAGCCCGGGATGCGGTAACAGGTTCAAGAGCTTCCTGAAAGGCGATTTAAGCTTTCCCGCAGCCAGCAGAAGCACCAGCACCGCACCGCTCACTCCCAGCAACAGCACACGCGCCACGATCTGAGTTTTGTGCGAAATCAGCGTCGAATTGCGCCCCATGGTAGCCACAAATAGAAGCAGCAGCGTGAAGACGTCCAGAACGCGTTCCAGAACCACGGTGCTCAAAATCACAGGAGCGGTTGAGTCCAGATCACCGGCATAGCTGAAGACACGGAGAAAATCTCCAATGCGGAGCGGCATGATGTTATTCGCCGCAAAGCTGGTCATCAGTACGCGGGCACAGGCGGAGAACTTCGCGCGGCTGGAAGCACGCATCATCAGCCACCAGCGATGTGACCGCAATGTATAACCGGCAACAAGAAAGATCACGGCCACCAGCATCCACGCGGGTTCCACCAGCCGTACCTGGCGCAGACCGGCATAGTTCACCTTGCGGAAGGTGAACCAAAGAAAAAAACCGCTGATCAGAAAACCGGGGACTGTTTTCAGCAAATTGCGGCGCTGCTGCGGCGTCATGCGGTTATCCTTGGACGGGCCTTGGGAGCGGGCACGGGCAACAGTTCATGGGTGCGGAGCATCGTCCTTATTATAGTGAGGACGACGAGCTGGCCCATTTTCTTCCCGCGATTGAGCGACATCGAAACTTTTTCCACAATGCTGTTCGTCTAAATATCTCGGAGCCCTTCTAACCATTGGCCACGTTCGTAGTAACGCAACCGCGACCGGTAGAGCGCACTGTTCGCCAGTTCACCGCCTCCCGCAGCGGACAGGCCCTGGTTCTGGCTGTTCTCACTCTTGCGGCACTGGTCATTCATGGCTACCACCCCTATAGCGAAGATGGCGGTATTTATATCGCCGCTGCCCAACACGCGCTGCAGCCCCAGCTCTTCCCCCATCTCAGCCAGTTTGCGAATGCACACGTCTCCTGCCTCTTCTTTTCGCGGATGATGACCGGCATTGTGACGCTGACGCATCTGAGCCTGACCTGGGTCTTTTTTCTCGGCTATCTGGCCTCCGTCTATCTCACTCTGAGCGGGCTGCACAGCATTCTGCAAACGTGCCTGCACAGCGAGGCAGCCAGGTGGTTCGCTCTGTTTCTCTTCACTGCGATCATGTCGATGCCCGTCGCAGGGACATCGATCATCATGGCGGATCCCTATCTCACCTCGCGTTCGCTTGGTCTTCCGATGGTGCTCTTTGCCATCGCCGAAGCCCTGCAGGACCAGCCACGCTGGATGCGCATCGTGATCTTCCTTATACCCGGCAGCCTGCTCCACCCACTGATCGCGGCCTGCGGGGTCTACTTGATCGCTCTGATTGTTGCCCTTCGTAGCGGAAGCCGCGCCATGGTATATGGCGTCATTGCATTTGCCCTGACGACATCGACGGCCGTCCATTGGCTTGCGCCTGTCGAATCCCCTGCATATCGCGAAGCCGCCGTCTCCCGAACCTACTGGTTCCTGACCCGATGGAGCTGGGATGAGATCGTAGGTGTGATCGCCCCGATTCTGTTGCTGTGGGCGCTGGACCGCTTTCGTCCCACAACTTTCACCGACACCTTTTCGACCTTTCTACGGGCTCTCTGTCTTGGCGGGATCGTCACCATCGTGGTCAACCTGTTGTTTGCACATCCCGGGAGCAGCAATCACCTGGTTGCCAGCCTGCAGCCTCTGCGTTTTTTCACATTTCTTTATCTGGCGATGGTCCTGGCGCTCGGCTCACTGCTCGCTCTGCTGCCTCGCAGAATTGTTGGCGGATTCATCATTGCCGCGCTCGCAGCATATCTCTTCCTCGTCCAGCGCAATATCTATCCGAACACAGCCCACCTGGAGCTCCCCTGGCGAGGCTTGTCGAATGAGTGGGAACGCGCCTTCCTCTGGGTACGGGAACACACGCCGCAGGACGCAGTGTTCGCGATGGACTCCGACTACCACAATCTTCCGGGTGAGGACACACATGTCTTCCGCGCCATTGCGCTGCGCGATGCATTGCCGGACTACTCCAAAGATGGAGGGATCGCTGCTGTAAAACCATCCATCGCCAGCGACTGGGTCAGTGGCGTCGCCCTACAGCGTGATCTCGATGACCTGGATGACACGACACGTATCGCCAGAATGAAATTGGCGGGCGTGACCTGGGTCATACTTCGCCCTTCAGCCAACACCCGCCTTGATTGTCCCTACATCGATCACGATATCCGAGTCTGCCGGATTCCGTAGTTCATTATTACTGCCGCCTTAGTTGCTCGCCCCCGTGGTCGTAGCCGCCGGTGCAGGCTGTAACACGACGTTCTCCTGATCCTTGGCCTGCAGCTTGTTATAGAAGGTCCGGATTGTCGGATAGTCGGTGACTGGATAAATCAGGCCGTTGCGCGCCAGGTTACGCCGAACCGTGATCGTGTTCGTCACCTGCTGGCTGCTGATGTCATACAGCATGCTGTCGAGGATCTTATCCTGCGCTGTCGCGGGAGCCGACTCAACCTTCATCCCAGCCGGAAGAACATACCGCACGGCATCGCGCTCCCATACCTCATAGTTGAAGTAGATCGGAAGCTCGCGCTTGTCATGCGGGAACGCCGCCTTGGCGCGCGACTCGTAGATGTCACCCGGAAGGATCATGCGCTTGGAGGTTGTAGCGCCTACCGGCCCACTTACCTTCAGCGTCACTCTCAAGGGCTTTTCGTAGTCATAGAGCTGTTCGATCTTCGTGACTTCCGCTTCCATGCCATTGGGCAGCATGGCTTCTACAGCGTCCTTCAGATCCCGATTCAACTCCGTTTCGTCCGTGCGGGATGCACGTTGACGCCAGCGTACGGCAGGAGCTCCCATAAACGTAACCACACCAACACCAGTTGCCTTACCCGTTTCATCGAGTTTCAGGTCGGCCACTCGTTGCACCTGGGAGTATTTATAGCTCTCACCCGGCAGCTCTGCGACCTTAACGCCCTGGTCGCTCTGACGAATGCCGCCGGCATACGTATGCTTCCAGTCCAGATGGCCGTAGGGGACGTACTTCATACCTGGATCAAAGAACTGCTCCTTACCGTCCACTACAACAATGGCGATCAGATCGTCCAACTGGACAAGGTCAAGCCATCCAGGAAGAAAAACACGATCATCACGCCGCACAACCGCCATACCGTAGGCTTTCATGCCGGCCGCGCGCGCCATTGCGAGAAAGAGCTTCGTCAAATCGTCCCCGCTGCCGCGCTTGCGCGTGAGGATATCATCCGCTGTCTTGACCGTTTTTAGACCATTGGCCTTATCTTCGGAGGCACTTCGCGCGCGGGTGAAGTCGGTGTTGTCCATTGCCATCACAGCGGCATAGATCTTCTTCAGCTTGTCTTCCTGCGTCGTGGCCCCGCCAGTACTTTCCGTGGTGAAGGTCCGCACGGCCGAGGAGGGCTCGGCAAACTTATCGATGTCCTTTGACCATTTCTTGCCTTCCGACTGCCAGAACTCATCCGCCGTCCGATAGCTCAGGTAATAGAACATCACCCGGTAGCTATTGCTCTTCATGGGAGGCATATAGTCCTCCTCAACCACAGCCGGAATATCCTTCGCGTTCAACTCGAAGATGATCTGTCCGTTGTTTCCATTCACAGCAGGCAATTGGGTCTGCTTGATTTCCGTACCTTTGGGAAGAATCGGTGTCCAGGAGATTCGTGTATTGTTCTTTCCGTCAGAGAAATACAGATCCTTGGTGCTGGGCTTCCATACGTAATGCGCCTTCTGCATGTATAGATCTCCCTGAACGTCCCAGCGAGGGAAGGTGTAGTAGTTATCATCCCAGCGTCTCTTATAACGGAGTTCGATAATGCTGCCTACTGTGACGTCGGGAAGAGTAACGACTTTTGCCGTGTACTTATTCCCCTTGGTCTTTTCCATGACCTTTTCATAGGGCTTTCCGGTGTACGGGATAATTGTGCCGTCTGGATGAATCGTGCGACCCTGAACATCGTCGATATTCCAGTACCAGCCATCATTGCCGCGATACTGCACTAGTTCGTAGTTGGCTCTGTCTCTACCCTCTTCGCTAAGCACCTTGATGCGAACGTAGACACTGTGCATGTGCAAGGCATCCTCGGTCAGCTCGTCATAGTTCAAGATCACGGCTGAAGCTCCCGGCGCCTGCGGGAAACTCATCATCTTCAGTTCTTCCGGTGTTGGCGTAATCCACTGATCAGCAGCGTGCGCCACACTGCTTCCTACGACCAACGCCGCTGCCAGATATGCGGCTCTTACGATACGAAACATCTCAACCCTCCGAAACCACCCGTCGTTACTTCTTTTTCAGAACGACATTGCTTTGCTCGTCGTAACCGATCACACCCGCGAGCTTCTGCACTTCTTCGTATTTCTCCGCGGGTAACTCCACCTGCCGGACCACATACGTCCGTGTGTAATGCAACTTGTTCCCTTCAACCTTGCTGGCGCTCTCATAGGAAGCCCAACCCATGTCGATCTTCACCGGATCGGGCAACTCATCGGCCACGTAGCCATCTGGAAGTTCGATCTCGTAGTCGTCTTTCACTTCGCGCGCTGCGCCGAGATCAATGGGATACACACGTACTTTCTTGTCCGTGTCCAAGGTGTCTGTTCCAAGCACACGGGGGCGCATCATAAGCAACGAGCCCGCCGGCCTGGCGAAGCTTGATGCTTTGAGTGCATAAGACATCTTCAAATCCTTCGTGAGCTCCATCGCATTTTCGACTTTGAGCCCGTCGTAGCTAAAATTCACCAGGTCGCGCCCGAGCATGCGATCAAAAATCTCGCGTTGCTCTTTTTCCGTTCCGGTACGGAAAAGCCGACGATGCCAATCGGCAATGTCACCGAATCGGCTTTCTAACATCTGACCATTCAGTGAACCATCTTCCGCCAGCTTGAATTGTCCCGTACGGTGGATGGAGTTCACATTAGGACTGAGTATGGGGAATTCAATGACCTGACTGTCCTTGCCGTCTATCAGCACACCATAACCGCCCTGCAGATTGAACTCCAGGTGTCCGAAGGGGGTGTACTCCCATGTAGGGTCGAAGATCAAAAACCGTTTGCCGCTGTTCGCTTTCACAACAGCATGGAGCTTCGGAGACTCATATCCTGCCGGAAGCTCGATCGCGGCTACCATATGATTTGAGGCAATCGATGGAGCATTCGGATCCACTACACCTCGCTCGGTATCGACTCGCACCCATGTCGAGCGGATACCGATACTAGCAAGCATGGCGGAGAGTAGTGTCGCTTTGTCTTTGCAGTCACCAGATTTGTTCTTGTAAATCAACTGCGCCGGATGAGGCTGGTTCCCACCTATGCCGATCTCGATAGCGACATAGCGAATCTGACTCTGCACATATTCCCCAATTGCCTGGGCTCTATCTGCAAAGTCTGTTTTTCCAGCTATCAGTTCCTGCGCTTTGGCGGTGATTTCTGGTGTTGCATCGTTCCGTCCCTTAGCCAGAACCTCATACCATTCACCGATACTCTCCCAGGTTCCGTTCGTCGCATAGGGAGCCGCGGCACCAAAATAATGGACAGACATGCGCTTCATTTGTCCTCGCCGCTCCGGAGCCATATTGACATCCCGCAGGTCGAGTGGCGGTTCGTTGGAGACCTCCCACAAATATTTCCCTTTTTCAAGATCGACTGGGGTTGTTTCCTTCTTTCCCTTCCAGACCTCTTTGTAGTCCATCCCTGGCGGCAGTTCGACCTTCAGGCGCTCTTTCAGGACGGGTATTTCCTTCTGAACGCCCCAAATATATTCGGTGTAATAGGGTCTTGCTTCCTGTTCGTACTCCATGGCAACAATTGCGCCGGGATCTCCGGCCGGCGCAGTGCCTCCGCGATGGCGGTCATCGTTGTAGATCGAGTAACCATCATAGACAGCCTGATCGGTAATCTCGTTATCCTTCAATTCATACTCATGACCATCCGGCCCAATGCTCCATATCTTCAATGACCGGATTTTCGAATCGCCATCATAGTACGTACCAAGATGGGCATACCCTCTTCCCTGCGGTCTAAGGATCTTGATCGCCCGTCGATGATGCTCCACCGCCCGCAAGTCGCCACCCACGGTATAGGTAGTGTCCGAAAGCAGGACAACGGCATTGGTATTTGCTGGATATGAGGGCAAGGGCTGCTTCGCAGCCTCTTTCAGCCAGTCAGGCAGGACCGGTTTCTTTTCCGCTAATGCGGAAGGGCTAAGCAGCGCGAAGAAATATGCACATGCGAGGAGACGAACCGAGGAAGGAAAGGCAAGAGAACGATTCAGTAACACAGCTACAAACCCTTTGCAGATCAAGCCAACGAGCGGGCCAAGGAATGACGGGCAGAGAAGAGTTTCTTCCCCGCCTGACGTACCAAATTTGGTAATGTAGCTGCTTTATATCCTGCACAGTGAGGCGTGGCAAGAGAATTTGCACAAGCTTTTAGAAGCATTTTCCCTTTTCTGAAAACGCCCATAGATGCGGAAGCCCTACTCTACGCCCCCGGGGAAATGCTTTAGAGCATTTTCCCTGTTGCTGGGTATCCCGGAAGGGCGTGCAGCGCGTTTTCATTGCGGAACGCCCGTAGATGGGGAAACCCTACACCACACCTACAGGGAAATGTTCTAGGGTACACGCAACGGACGGAAACCGTCGTACGGGAACAGGCCCGTCGGGTAATCCTCCGTCGGCACCTGCGGCTTGAACAGGTAGCGGAAGAAGAATCCGGCCGTAATGGTGTTGTAGTTATTCGTATTGTTACCGTTCAGGATGCCGCCAACGTACCAGTGGTCGGCGATGCGGTAGCTCATCTCTGAGTTAAGCGAGTAATTCAACCCGGTGCTGGTGTTGACCGGATACTCTCCGCAGGTATGCGCCGCGATAGAGGGCAATGTGCAACCCGAGTACGCCCCGGTCTGCTGCGACGTATCCAGCGGATAGTACTTGGCGTAGGCTTCCTGGAAGCTCTGTACGCCGACGGCGCCGGCAACCGTATAGTGCCAGTTCGTGCCGTAGAAGCCGTTGAAGGTGACCGGCACAGCGCCCAGGAAGTAAGCGTTAGGGCTGAAGTATCCGCCCATGCCGTACGTCATGCCGCGCTGGTTGTTGTCATAGTGCATGCCAAAGAAGCTGGCGCCGAGATTCAGGCTGCCATAGCCCGGGAACTGCTTAACGCGCCAGTAGGACCCGACCGTGCCTTCGAATTTTCTGTTATCCAGAACGTGATATCCGGTCAGAGTGGCGCCTGCCGCACTAACGTAGAAGCCCGAGCGCTCATTGCCAAAATCGAGACGCATACCGCCGCCGGTGGAGACGACGCCGCCCCAGATGTTGCCCGGAAAGACCGGTGTGGCGGAGCCCGGATCGCGCATACCGGAATAGGACAGCTGCGTGTCCTTCACATTGTCACGGTCAGCGAACAGCAGGAAGTGGCCACCGAAGGGGCGCCAGCGCCCGTGGCCAATGACATTGGTTACGAGAAACTCGTAGGGGGTAAAGCCAACCGACAACGCCATGTTCGTGGTTACCAGTTGCGCCTCGCCACCGAGGCCAGCCGTCAGCTGCTGCGAGGGCTGATTGATGGCATTCAAAGGAAGTGTGCCCAGAATCGGTACCGTACCGCTGGCGTTCTGGTACGACGCAAGATCGAGTGTGCCAGCATTCAGGAAGACAGCCCGGGGAATGATGCTGAGCCGCAGTGTCTTATTCGCAACCAGCGTCGCCTCAAAGGGCGATTCCAGATCGAACAGCCGGTTCATGCCGGAGATGCCGCTGCGATAACGAGCAAGAGCCGTCGCGCCGATCCATGAGGAATAGCTTGCCTCCAGCGAGGCCAGGTCCAGTTCCGTCTGCTGCCGCTCGCTTAGCGGAGGTCCCGGAGTCAGAGCTGCGGCGCGATCCCAACCGCCACGCAATGGCGGAACGTTCTTTGCCACCAGCATGGGATCGGTCGGAGGATTCCCCAACGGATAGCTCGGTCCCAGATCGGGATACGGTTGACCGCTCAGCGCCACAGGAACGCCGGGATAGAACAGCGGAGCCTGCTGCGGTCCGGTGGAGGCTCCTTCGACCGAGCGGCTACGCACCGTCCGGCGACCGGTCGTAGCGGGGCGACGTGCCGGCTGCGGATACTGCTGTCCGTAGGTCTCTGTCGCGGCAGCCGCGCCGGTATTCTGCGCCAGGTCGCCACGGTACTGATAGTTCGACTGCGTCTGGGGAGCCTGAACGGTCGAGCCCATCCCGCCCTGCGGCTGCGGAATCTGGGTCTGCGCGGCGTTGTACGGCTGACCGTTGTACTGAGTCTGCGTCAGGGGAGCAACATCGATCGGATCCTGCGGAGGATGGCTGGCGCCAACCAACGGTCTGGGGTCGGACTGTCTGCGGCGCGTGGCAGTTGCCTCGGCGGCCGCGATATCCGGATGCGAGGATGACGACGGCACCCGTCCCGTGCGCTTGGAGTTCGGCACATACTTCGCCGTCGGGACAACGTCTGTAGGCTGCTGCACCGTCGGCTGGATGGGCTGGAGGTCCGAACCAAGATTTACCGGGGACTCCTGCGCCATATAGGCGGCATTCTGGTTCACAGCATTTTGCGGGTTGTACGGAACGTATGGACCGTACATATCAGAGCGCGCCTGCTGCTGCGCCGGAGGACCATAGGCAGAGAGAGGGCCTGCACCATTGACTGCACGCTCTGTCAGCCGCCGGATCTGCTCCCGCTGATACGCCATATAGTCATTGGCATTGACGGCATTGCCGTTGGTATCCGTCTGCGGAAAGGCCGGAAGAGCACTCTGCGCGGTGACATCGGGTTGCTGCTGCCCCAGAGGAGCAAGCGCCGGATTTGCCTCAGCCTGCGGGATATAGTCCTTCAGCCGCGTGGTCGTTCCAGGACGAGCCGGTGTGCGCTGCTGCTGATAGGCCGGGTTCGTCATATATGACGGAACAAGACTGCTATTCGGGGAGGCGGCGCCGTTTCCCTGTAGCTGTACTGGCGCGGTTCCGTACTGGTTCGAGTAGCTGGGAAGATACGGTGGAGGCGCTGGAGCTGCAAACTGTCCGGCCGCAACGGCTGAGTCCGATCCCGGGGCCATCAACTGCGCCAGGTCCAGAGCCTGAGTTGCATTCGGCAGACGGCCACCATTCTGGGCCGCAAGACTCATCTCGGCAGCGAGCTCCGCACCTGGATCTCCCGGAGGCATCGCACTGAGACTTGCCTTGTAGTAATCCGCCGCACGTCCGCTGTCGCCGCGAGCCTGCTCAAACTTCGCCGCCAGGATCAGCATCTGCGCATCTTTCGGATACTGATCGAGGCCATAACGCAGCCACAGTTCGGCATTCTTGGTATCGTTCGCCGCCAGAGCGGCTCCGACGGCGGCCTTGTAGTCCGTCGCCGAAGCTGTCGTCATGTCCTGCGAACGGAAGATCGCGACGGCCTGCTTCGGTTGACCTGCACGCGCATAGCCGGTCGCCAGGGCGCGAATCACTGCTGGATTATCGGGAAAAGCCTTTGCCGCGGCGTTCAGAATCGCCAACGCACGACGGATATTATTGGCCGCCACTGCCTGATTGGCGCGGCGCACTGCCCAGTTCGCCCAGATGGTCTGCACCGTACGGCGCTGCTCTTCGTTCAGGTCGTTGCGGCTGCCAATCATCATTAACTGGCGATAAAGACCGGAATCATTCTGGGAGTTATAGAGCAGCCAGGCGTCCTGGATATCGATATCCGCGGGAGGCGCCATGTTCTGCTTGGCATAGTGCTGCTGCACGCGCTGCAGAAAGACCATCGCCTGCTGCGGCTGTCCCAGGCCTCCGTAGATACCACCTACGGTCTGCAGATACTCCGGATCCAGTTCGAGCTGCTTGCGTGTCTGCTGCGGAATCTGCTGAACCTGTGCCAGCGCCTCCTGGTCATGGCCGCTTGCATGCAGAGCCGTCAACAAACCCTTCCAGCTATCGAGCCGGTCAGGGTTCTCTGTCAGGACCTGGCGATAGATGGCATAGGCCTGCTGGGCGTTGCCGCGCTTCATGTAGATGCCCGCCAGTTCGCTCTGCATGGCGATCGACGGCTTCTGCCCTGCCATGCTTGCCTGCGAGACAGCCTTCTCCAGCATGTCCTGCGCGACATCGAGCTTGTTCTGTGCGTCGTAGACCGCTGCTACCGTGCTGACAAAGCCAGGATCGCGGAGCGCCTGGTCATACGCGGAGGGCGGCATGCTCTCCAGCGTCTGCTCGGCAAGCGCGTCATTCTTCATAGCGTGCTCAACACGCACCAGCCCCTGCCAGGCAGCAACATTCGCAGCATCTTCACTCAGGACCTGGCGATAGAGCCCGGCGGCCTGATCCATGTGATTGCCGGCCAACAGAAGGCCTGCGTACTGCAACTGCGTCTCGATCTTGATACCGCGCCCATCAGCGGGAAAAGGGAGCTCAAGGGCTCCCTTCAACACTCGCTGCGCATCTGCGTCTCGACCTACGGCCGAGTAGGCCGAGGCCAAGGTTCGCAGGAAGTCCGGGTCCCTCATGAGCTGAGCTCGCACCCCCGCCGGCATCTTCCGTTCCGTTGCCAATGCAAGAGCTGCGTTCCCTGACTGATACTGCGCGGTGAACAAACCTCTCCAGCCGGTAATTCCGCTGGCTCTCAGCCTGATGTACTGCTCGTAGTATGGAGCCGCAGCTTCAGGCTGTTGTGCCTTCATCAAAGTTCCAGCCAGACCTTCAAGAGCTTCCGGGCTGCCGGTCTTCATGTCCAGCGCCGCACGGAAATGCTTCTCTGCCGTCGTCAGATCATTCTCATTCAGGGCTGAGGTACCTTCGCCCATCGTGTACCAGAACCGCGAGGTCGAGAGAGCATTTTCCAGACCAGCATCGCGCGCGCCGTCCTGCTTGGCCTGCTCCAGGAAGCTGATGGCTCCACCGAAATTCGACTGCTGCATGCGGATATAGCCCATGCCGGCCAGCGCGCGAGGGTTATCCGGATTCTTGCCCAAGAGCGCCTTGAAGCGCTCTTCTGCTTCCGTCAGCCGCTTTCCATTCAGTGCCGCATAGGCTGCCTGCTCTTCCTGGCTTACCTGACGGTTTGCAACGATCTCCGCCTGCTCTTCAGGAGTCATCGCCGGCCCCTGCGCCGCAGTGCGCGCTCCCGTGCGGACCGATGCAGCGACGCGAGCCTGCGTGCTCTTCATCGCCATCTCCAGAGCGGGATCCTTGTGCTTTGCGAGATAGGAGCGAATGTCAGAAAGAGCCGCCGGATTCTGTGCATCCCAGGTCAGCGACTGACGCAGTGCTTCCATGGCTCCCGGATCACTGGGATGGCGCTCAAGATAACGCCGGCCTTCGGCGCGGGTGGCTGGGTTGTAGGTCAGAATGCGTCCCAGAGCAATCTGGTAACGCGAGTCCTGCGGATATTTATCGATGAGCGAACGCAGGCCGGCGACGGCATGAGGACGGCCATCTTCCGTGGCCGATTCTGTCTCGTAGTAGGCCAGCGCCCAATCGCCCGGAGGCGGCGTTCCGCCGAAGACCTGGCGATAGATATTCATCGCCTGCGCGTATTGCCCGCCCTGCGCCAGCTTGCCAGCCTGCTGCAACTGCTGCAGTTGGTTCTGCTGGGTCATCATGTTCTCGGCCCGCTCAATATTCGGGTCGTTTGGACTGACCGCCCGCAGACGATCCAGATATTGCTTTGCCTGCTGTTGATTTCCCGCCAGCTTGGCGGCGCGGGCCAAACCGCCCAGCGCCTCAGGATTGTTCGGGTCAGCCAGCAGAACCTGTTGCCAAGTCTGGGCTGCCATATCCATACGCCCTTTTACTTCAAGAGAGTGCGCCTTATCCAGCAGAGCCGCTGTCGTAGACGCATTTCCCTGCGCCCAGAACATGGCAGGCGTGCCCATCATGCCGGCGTATAGCGCCAGGGTGGCCGTGAGCATTCGCATTGGTGGCAGATTCTTCATTCCTACTCGCAAAATCGTTAGGCGGCGCGAGGGGGTATCTAGAGAGACACCGCGTCGCAGCTTAGCTTACCGCTTTCTTAGGGTTTTGTCCCTGTTTTTTTCCGCTATTAACTGCGGAATCACTAGTTTACGGCGTGAGTTGTTACTTCCACTTCAGCTTCAATCGTCCTTCTTTGTCAATGCGAAACCGCTGGTCCTGCCAACCGGTGGCAAACATTACCAGGTTCTGGTCGTAATAGTCGCCATTCCTGCCATAGAGTCCCGTCGATGGATCTTTAAGGGCCGCCAGACGATCCATCTGTGTTTTGAACTGCTGTTTCAAGCCCATCATCTGCAGATAGGGGGCAAGAGCCGCGGAAAAACCAACGGGAGCATCGGCATTCAACACCTTGCCGGCGGAGTCCACCTGCAGCGGCGGCAGCAGGTTGGTCCGCATGTAGTTCGTCATGCCGCCGAGCGGCGCCGCCATCTCTCGAAGTCCAGGAGTTCCCGGGTCGCTGATCCCCAGCCACAGATAGATGCGAATAGCCTCGTAGGCGCCCACCGGGACACCTTCATTCTTCCCGGTAGCCAACTGCGCCGGAGTCAGAGAAGGACGCACACCGCCTGGACCAGCCAGGACCCAGTCCATGGCAAAACCGCCACCACTTCCCTGCGCCAGCAACTGAGGCATGGAGTCCAGAACCGTCGACCACGGTCCCTGCGGGTTCTCCTTCGCCAGCCGCACAAGGATGAAGGGAGGCAGATAGCTGGGATTCAAGATGTAGGCCGTGGGTTCGGGATGGAATCCCTGTGGCCCCGGAAGAATTGTCGTCCCCAGCCCCGGCGCGAGAATAACTTCGCTCTGCGCGATGCGGCTGGCCATCACCGTCCCCAGCTTCGCGTAACGATCGTCGCGCCAGATGCGTCCAGCTTCCAGAAGCGTGTAGGTCATCCAGAGATCGGCGTCTGAAGCTGCGTGATCATCCAGCACCTTCCATTGGCCTTCAGGAGACTTGCCCCAGTTCCAGGCGGGCAAACGCAGCGTCATGTCACCGCCCGCAAGATTCTCCTCTGTCCACTTCAGCAGCTTGTCAAAGCGGCCGCGGTCCCCGGCGACCAGTGCGAAGAACATGGCATAGGCCTGTCCTTCGCTGGTCGTGCGATCCTGCGCCGTGCGATCGATGACGCGACCCTGCGGGTCAACGAACTTCGCGGCATACTTCTCCCACAGGTCCCAGGATTGTTCCGCCCGGCACCCCTGGCCGAGCCAGGCCACAAGTGTCATCAACAACGCAACGCATGTGCTCACGCGTGCACGGTTTGTTCTGCTCCGCATCTCCGTCTCTCTTTTATTCGCCCTGCAGGCGGACTCTGGCCCGGTGCCGTAACCATACGCGGACGAGACCGGCCATCAGGAAGGAGAAGCCCATGACCAGGATCACTACCGTCCAGGAGAACTGGGTGAAGAACATCTTCAGCCGAGCCCAAAGCGACAGATAACCCACATGGTAGACATAGTTGCCGATGCGATACGACGAAAACTTCTCGCCGTGCAGCACGCTAACAGACTGAGCAATATCCGACGACTGAGAGTCTCGAAGGAAGGTGGACAGGAACTGCGGGATCACGGAATGATCCCGTGCTGCGATTACCACGACAGACCTGCCCGAGTTGTTCGGCCACTCGATGCCTTCGAGGATCGTATCCGGCAGACCGCCGGCCATCGTCAGCTCACCGGTCTGTACATGATCGCTGGAACGCACCTTCCACCATGCGTTCTGCAGAGGCGTGAAGAAACCCTGCGTGTCCTGCACATGCAGGCCGCCTCCGTCGATGCGCACGGGAAGGTCGTTCTTCAGAATGCTCAGAGCCGGCTGATCCTCAACCGTTCCAAGAACGATGTAGTCCTTCTTGGAGTCGCGCTTCATCCCGTCGGCCGTCACGACCGTAACGTCGGTGACCGGATAGCCGGTCTGCGCTCCGAAGTGACCCATCAGCGTCAGGTACTCTTCGATCTCGTCCGTCTGCGCGTTGTCAGGAATGACGACGGCGGTCTCTGACAGATCCTTCATGCGGGTGAAGGGATATCCGGCATTGGCGAAGAGCTCGAGATTCGGCAGCACCGCCCAGTGGGGAATATCGCGGATATCGAGATAGGAACCTTTCAGGATGGCGCCCTGCAGGTTCAGCGGAGCCGTGTCCTGACACTTACCCTTCTTCGCGATCTGGAAGACGAACTTCAGCATCAGCGAATTGGAGAAGGGCCGCATGTTGACGACCGGCACCGGAATGGGGGTCTGCAGAACAGCGCTGGCATTCTCCTGATGCGGCATCGGCGTCGAGCTGACATAGGCGCCATTCATATAGACCTGCAGCGTGCTCTCATTGGCCAGGGGTACCGGGTTGTAGCGGTACTCCATGTGGAACTCGAGATTCGGCTTCGTCACGCAGTCGTAGCAAAGATCCGGAGGTACGCGCATGTAGACGCCCAGGGGGACGCTGCCGTCGCCCTGCAGCTCGGCCTGCCGTGTGATATCACCCAGCGTGCGGAGCTGATCGGTCGGCAACCAGCGTGGAGCATCATCAGGCTGGCTGGCGGCCGGATGTTTCACCTGCACGCTCACCTGGCTCCCCTGCCACATCGAACGCTGCAGGGACAATCCCATCGCAGCCTTCACCGTGTCTTCCGCGCTGTCGCCGGTAAGAATCAGCACCTTCGAGTAAGGATCGCTCGGGTTTGTTCGCATGGCCACTGTGGCCCCACTACTTCCCGTGACACTTAAAGCTGCCGGCAACTCAGACGCATTCTCACTGATGATGATTGCGTTCCCCTGAGGAATGGTGCCGTAGGAGACGGGGAAACGTACCGGGTGGTAGTCGGTAAGAATGCCGAAGTACGAAGCGACGATACCGGCGGCCTGCAAACCTTTCGGCGTGGGCTGCGAGAGAAAGACGATGGGGATCGACGGATGCAGATTCACCGCAGCGTCATAGAACGGCAGCGGCAACAGCTTGAGGTCATCCTGCAGAGGCAGCAGATTGCCGGCCAGCTCGATCGTCGTAGTGGTATCCACATGGCTCCACAGCGTGGAGTGCGAAGGGTCTTCGCACTGCAGCGTGTAGTGGCCGACAAACTCAAAGGTGATCTGGTTGTCATGCACCAGCATCTCCGCCGGCATGGTAAGCGTTGCTTCCAGCAGAGCATTGTTCTCGAAAGAACGTGCATTGCTCAGGCTGTTCTGCGCCGCAATCTTCTGCTCGGGAGTCAGATCGGCAGGCTCACCTACAAAGTTCGGCTGAGTCGTCACCGGCAGGGTCGCAAACAATGTGCCGTTCACGCTTACCTTCAGGTGGCTGATCGCCGGCAACAGGCCGGGCGAAAAGTGATACCTCAGGTGCATCGTCGCCGACTTTACGACCTGGTTCTGCGGAATCGAAAAGTAGGTGGAGTGATAGGCATCCACACCGCGCAGCACGATCGTGTCGGGAACGCCAACATCCGAGAGAGTAAAGATATTGTCAAACTGTCCGGGCGGAACGGGACGCGCCTGCACACCGCCGTCATGTCCCGGTAACTGGGACTGGGGAGCGCCTGTGGGCGCAACTCCTCCTCCGTTTGCATTCGGAGAGGTTGCCGGCAGCATCGGCCGGGCCTGCGCCTGAGCCTTACCCGCGCCCATCAGCATTGCTGCCAGAATCAGCACAGGAGCAACACTGGCTGCCATCTTCTCTGTCGTCTTCTTCTTCATCAGGCCCTTGACTGTCTGCTGCAACCCAAATATCGCCAGCCGGAAAATTCTCATCAGGCTCACCAGCGGCTTATCAATTTCACGAGATTCACCCCAGCCAAGCCAGGTATCGGCGCGGGAGTACAACACCATCGTCAGCGCCTCTTCTTCCTCAATCGTCAGTGAATCGAACTGCGCGCGCAGCTGCACACCGTCATACCAAACAACTGTGGCGGGAAGCTCGGCATCACCATCCAGTACCGGGAAGACTACCTTGATGTTGTCGCCGGCATGGAGCGCTGCATTGCCCTCCACGTTCATCTGCAGACCACCGCTGGAGATATCCGCGGTAAGGCCGGAGATCACCGAGCCGTCCGGAGCGATGACGTCCGCCGGCACACTCATCGTGATACGCACAGTCTGACGCCGCTGCTGGCTTTCCCAGGCCACGGCCGTAGCCACGCCCAGGATCATGATCGAGAAGAACGTCCAGATCACGTTCATCCAGATGGTGCCTGGATGTGTGCCGTCATACAGTCCGCTCAGATAGTTGAACGGGAACGGAAGCGTGGGCGAGAAGTAGAAGTAGCGCGGAATCGCCATCAGCAGACCGATAACGTTCAGCACCAGCATCACCAGGAAGGGTTGCGCAATGCGAGAGTCGAAGAACCTGCGGTTGACCACACCACCCTTTGCCGTCACGTTGAACGAACCCAACTTCGGGTTGATCAACGCCATCATGGTCGGAAGGAAGATATACGGCGCCAGAACGGTCTCATAGATCTCATTCCAAAATGAATGCCGATGCTGTCCCTGGATACGCGAGTTGGTAATGCTTGAGAGCACCAGGTGGGGGAAGGCGTACGCCAGAATCGCAGCCCAGTAACCGGGGATATTCGTGTGACCAAGGATCAGGTAGATCAGAGGGGCCGTCAAGAAGATCAGACGCGGCAGGCCATATAGAAAGTGCGACATCGCGTTGAAGTAGCAGAGGCGCTGCGCCGGCTTCAGTCCCTTGGCAAAGAGAGGGTTGTCCGTACGCATGACCTGGATCATGCCGCGCGCCCATCGGATACGCTGCTTGACGTGACCGCTCAACCGCTCGGTCGCCAGACCTGCCGCCTGAGGAATGTTGATGTAGGCCGTATTCCAGCCATTGATCTGCATGCGCAACGACGTGTGCGCGTCTTCTGTAACCGTCTCGACGGCGATGCCGCCGATCTCATCCAGAGCTTCGCGCCGCAGCACTGCGCAGCTTCCGCAGAAGAAGGTAGCGTTCCAGAAGTCGTTGCCGTCCTGCACGATGCCGTAGAACAGTTCGCCTTCGTTCGGAATGATGCGGAACTGTCCCAGGTTGCGCTCGAACGGATCAGGTGAATAGAAGTGGTGCGGCGTCTGCAGCATCGCGAGCTTGCGATCGCGCAGGAACCAGCCCACGGTCACCTGCAGGAAGCTGCGCGTCGGCACGTGATCGCAATCGAAGATCGCAACCAACGGCGCGCTCAACCGCTTCAGAGCGCGATTGATATTGCCGGCCTTCGCATGCGCGTTATCGTCACGCGTCATGTAGCCAATACCAGCCTCTTCGCAGAATGAGCGAAACTCTTCGCGTTTTCCGTCGTCAAGAATGTAGACGTTCAGCTTGTCCGCCGGCCAGTCGATGTTCATGGCCGCAAGCGCGGTGTAACGCACTACGCTGAGCGGCTCGTTGTAAGTCGGGATCAGCAGGTCGACCTCGGGCCACTCGTTCGGATCCTCCGGCAGAGGCACGGGGGTGCGGCGCAAAGGCCAGATGGTCTGCAGATAGCCAAGGTAGAGGATCAGGAAGGCGTAGGTCTCTGCAAAGCAGAGCGTCAGGATAAAGAAGGCATCCAGCGGTCCCCACTTCGTTCCGGGATCCTGAAAGAACTCCACCACCGTTGCGATACGCCAGTAGCCATACCGGAAGGTCGAGAACATTGACGCCAGCATCAGCGTCAGCGTGACCAGATAGCTGCGAGAGCTGCGGTCCATCCAAACACCGATCAGCACGGTCAGCAGACCAAGCACAGCCTGCTGCGGCCAGGATAACCGGAGCATGCCCGTGGTTCCCAGGACGAAGAAACCGCCCAGGATCACCAGCACCCTTACCAGCTTCATCACCAGACTGTCGCCAGTCTCAAACTCACGCCACGCCGTGGTATGCGTCATCGTTCCGTCCACCTTGCTCCGCGGAATCCGGCTGTTGCCGGCGCGGTAGCCGCGCGTACCCACGTTGCCACGTTCATAAAGTCTTCAGAGACAGGGCTCGACGGAGCATAGTCGATCACCGTCATTCCCTCTGCCAGCGCCTCACTTACCGCCGGGTTCCGGCGGATGGTAAAGGGCAGAAGACGATCGCCAACCAACTGCCGCATCACCTCACGTACATCCAGGTGCAGCGGCAGTGAAGAATCGAACTGATTCAGAACATAGCTCGGCCGTACTGGACGTCCATCGGCATCCGTGACTCCGTGGAAGAACTTCTCCACGGCCTGCAGGCTGATGACCGAGTTCATATCGGGAGCCAGAGGCACAATCACTGTGGGATTCAAGCGTCCCAGGCGGCGCAGCAACCAGCTCGAACCGGAGCTAAGGTCCACGATCATGCGATGCGCGCCCTGACCGTTGCGGGCGACCTCATCCATCACCCACTCCTGGGTTGCCTGATCGTTGCCCTTCTGATCGAGCTCGTAGTTCACCAGGTAGATGGGCGCGTCGGTGCTTCCAGGCGGCGGCGAGAAGGTCCGCACCACGCTCGGACGCAGTTCACGCGCACCGAAGTAGAACGGCAGCAGACCATGTGATGTGGTATCGGTCAGCAGTACCTTTTCACCCATGCTGGACATGGCGCGGCCCAGCGTAGCCACCATGCTGGTCTTACCGACACCTCCGGCGAGCGAAAAGATCACCAGGGTTGGAACGCGATACTCCGGCTTGCGTGCAGGCTGCGGCTCGGCCTGTTCCTGCGAGTGATCGAAGACACCCTTCAGAGCAAACCAGCGCGAAGCAACACGCTCACGCGAGTGCTGCAGCGTATCAGGAACCTGCGGCGGCTCCTGCTGCTGCACAGGCTGAGGCTGCGGACGCTGCTGGCGATCTTCACCATACAGCCATGCCGGACGCACCGGACTCTGCTCTCGCTGAGCCGCCGGCACCATACCGCTCTGCCGCACCGGCGCAGGGCGATACATCGGCTGAACCGGTTCGCGCTTCTCCGGCATCGTCTCAACTCGTTCCTGCGGAGGATAGTTCTTAAGCGGCGTCTCGTGGACGGGCGGCAATGTGACCTCGTGAGGCTGTGGCTCCTGCCGAGGCATCGGAGGAGCAGGAATAAAGTTACGGACCGGTTCGACAGGTGGCTCCACGACATCCGGACGCCGCGGCATGGTTGCCGGGCGGTCTTCAAAGTGCGGCTGGGGAGGCTCCGGAGCCGGAATGAAGCTGCGCTGAGGCGCCTGATAACGCGGCTCTTCCCGATATGCGTCCATCTGTGCTGTTGGAACATCCGGACGATAGCCGCGCCGCAACTGCTGCTCCTGCTGTGCTGCCGGCTGTTCGACAACACGCTCAGGCTGCTTCGGTGTGACGGGGTCAACGATAGGAACCTTCTTCATGCCCGATGAGAATCCGGGCTGTACGCGCACCGCCGCGCGGATTGCAGAGCTCTGCCGCAAAGCAGCGGCACGTTCGGCAGAAGAGGTATGCGGGCGATGGATATGGTGTTCGATCTCGACATCGTGCGTAGGCTTGCTGTACGGATCGCTGATCTCGCCCGGGACGGCGGGCTGAAGCTGTTCGTTCGGCCAGCGGCGCTGCTGCATCTCGGCATGAGCGTGGGCTTCAGCGGCTTCGCGCTCGGCACGGCGGGCCGCGGCCTCTGCCGCAGCGGCAGCTTCGGCATGACGCGCTGCCTCCAGACGATCCTGTGCAGCCTTCTGCGCCTGCCGCGCACTCTCAGCGGCGGCAGCAGCCCTTTGCGTCTCTTCCGCATCAGCCGCTTCCTGAGAGAGCTTCTCGGCGACTGCCTCTTCGTGGCGCGCAGCCTCTTCGGCTTCCGTCTTCGCCTTCTCTTCCGCTTCACGCGCTGCTTCCGCGGCGCGATGCTTCATCTGGGCGCGGAACTCACGCCGCGACGCCGAAAAGTCACGATACTTAGCGCCCTGCAGATTCGCCCACGAATACAGTACGGCGACGTCTTCAGGGGTCTCGTCCGCAGCTTTCTGCTCTCCACTCCGCTCCGGATTATTGCTGTCCATAACTGCTCCTTGAGCCTGGTGTGTCGTCAAACCGTCAGCCAGTTACTGTCCGGAAAAGACACACTTTTTCCGCAATTGTTCGATCCAATGCCCTGAGCGTACTGGCCTTAGGAACTCAAGTCAATCACCAGCAGATGCTACTTAAGTGTCAGAAATCATGCATTTTGAGCCTTATGGAAACAGCCTTTCCATAGGGCCGGGCACCACTGCACATGCCTCATTTGTGCTACCTTGAAGAAAGTGCGAGAGCGTAGCTCAGTTGGTAGAGCATCGCCCTTTTAAGGCGCTGGTCCTGGGTTCGAGCCCCAGCGCTCTCACCACTCTTCCTTCCCTTTTCTTCTCAACTCAGGGCGATTCTACCCACTCGATGGGCAACCTGAACCACACAGTAGTACCCTTCTGGGCACGAATCCTGAACGTTACCTGTCGGGCACGGGTCTGTCCGGAAGTATCGCGCTATCGCCAGCCTCAAGAGTATCGGTAGAGAAGCTGCAGATTTCTCCGCTATGTTTCACCCCAGCCACCAACGCTGGCCGGGGACACGAGCGTGGGAAAGTTCCCGAACCAACTTGTTGAGAGTTTTTGTTGGTCATCCCGAAGGGATCTGCTATCCGATTTTGCCTTCGTTTGAGAAGCAGATTTCTCCGCTCCCTTCGGTCGCTACGAAATGACAAACAAAAAGACGATTCGAGCTTCGCTCGAATCGTTCCCCCTGCGAACAAGTTCGCCTGGACCCCGAATATCCCATCCAGTGCGTGGATTACGTTCCTGCTCTAGCCTACGGGCCTGTCGGGAACGGGAGCCGTGGCGCAGAAACGCTCCAGGAACTCCGCCGAATACTGCTGCACCAGCGTGTTCACCCGTTCCGCGCTCTCGGAGGCAACGATCAGCCCGGCGTGGTGATGACGTTTCAGCGTCTCGACCACCTCCGGAGCATCGAACGGGGAGAGGTCAGGCTCCGCCATCTTTGCCAGGCAGAGCACGCTGCCGGCATAGAGGCTCTTCGGGCGAGGCAGGTCGTACTCAACTCCGGACATCGATGCGACCTCGATCTTCGCCCATTCCCGCCAGAGATTGATCCCGGTCGAGTGCTCGATGACATCGGCGATATACGCTCCACCAACGCGGGCGGCTGATTCGAGGAAGTAGAACTCTCCATCCTCATCTGCCTTGATGAACTCGGTATGGGTCACGCCGCTCACCATCCCTAGCGCAGGGATCACAACTCCGTGAGCCTCGACGAGCATGCGGGCATCCAGGCTCTCCCGGTGGATGGCGCGCGTGGTGAACACGCCGCCTTCATGCATCACCTTCATCGGTGGAGCACCGTACTGATGCACGGCGCTGAAAAGGATGCGCTGCTTCCAGGTCACACCATCGACGTGGAAGACCTCACCGGGCACAAAGCGTTCCAGCAGATAGTGGCTCTGCTTGTCACCGAGCTCATCCAGCAGCGGCCAGAGATGCTGTGGTTGATGAATCTTCTGAATCCCAATTGCTGAGGCGCTGGAACGCGGCTTCAGCAGCCACGGCCCCGGAACGCTCTGCATGAACTCCCGCAGATCGTCGTAGTTCAGAATTGGCGTGAACTCCGGCACAAGCACGCCCGCTCTCTGGGCGCGCTGCCGCATCGCCAGCTTGTCGCGAAAGAAGCGCGTGGTCGACTGCCCCATGCCCGGCAGGCGCATATGCTCCCGGATCAGCGCCGCCGATTCGAGTTCGAACTCGTCCAGAGCCACGATGCGATCAATGCGCTGGTGCCGTGCCCGATAGGTCACCGTATTCAGCACCTGTTCCGGGGTAAGCCCCTCAGGCATCGTCATCAAGTCGGCCAGGGCTTCGCGCGGCCACGATGCATCCTTGAGCTTTTCGACCGTGAGCAGCAGGACATTGCAGCCGAGCCCTGCGGCCTCGCTGAGAAACGCCTTGCCCTTCTCATAGCTGGTGATGCACAGAATCGTCTCTTTGCCGTCGCTCATAGCATCCTCTCGCCAGTCGGTCTACCGCCAGGGCATGTCATCAAAACTCCTTAGAGCTGCAGCGGCTCCTCGGCGAATGTCTGACGTACACCCTCTTCTACATCGGTCATCGGATCCGCATATCCAGCCTGGCGCAGACCAGTGACATCAGCCTGGGTAAAGTGCTGGTACCGTCCGTGCAGGTCCGCGGGGAACGGAATAAACGTAATCTTGCCCTCACCATGGACGCTCATCAAGGCCTTGGCAACGTCCTTGAAAGTCCGGGCCTTACCGGTGCCTGCGTTCACAACGGCCTTCACCGGCTGCTTCGGGCTCTCCAGGAGCAGACCTCCGAAGAACATGTTGATGCGCGCAAGATCCTTCACAAAGACGAAGTCGCGCAGCTGCTCACCGCTGCCGTACCCGCCTGTTCCCTCGAACATGCGGATCTCGCCCTGCGTCTTCAACTGCTTAGAGAAGTGCTGCATCACGCTCGCCATGCGGCCCTTGTGACGTTCACGCGGACCGTAGACATTGAAGTAACGCAGACCGATCACAGTGGACTCAAAGCTGTTCATCCGGCGGCGCACATAGTTATCGAAGACCAGCTTGGAGTAGCCGTAGATGTTCAGCGGCTTCTCGTTTTCCTTGGTCGGCGTGAAGTTCTCGCTCAGGCCGTAGACGGCCGCGGTCGAGGCATAGACCAGCGGGATCTTGCGGTTGGTGGCGAAGTGCAGGAGCTCCTTCGAGTACGTGAAGTTGTTGTCCATCATGTACTGCCCATCATCTTCCAGCGTGTTGGAGCAGGCGCCCTGATGCAGGATCGCGCGAATCTTCACGCTGTCGAAATCGCCGGCGTTGAGTGCTTCGCGGAACTCATGCTTGTCCATGTAATCGGAGTAGTCCGCGCCCAAAAGGTTAACGAACTTCGGTCCGGTCCAATTCGCAGCAGGCGCGAAGTTATCCACCAGCAGAATATCCTTCTCCCCGGCACGGTTCAGTTCATGAATCAGATTGCTTCCGATAAACCCGGCGCCACCTGTGACAATGATCAACGCACTTTCTCCTTCAAGTTGCTATCGCGGTAGGGAACCTGGGCGGACTTCAGCAGACGCCCGTAAGCTTCTTTACGATGTTGGTCGTTGAGAACCCGGCTACGATAGGCACAATCTCGACACGGCCTCCGGAGGCAATGACGATTTCATGGCCTACAACCGTTTCTATGGTGTAGTCGCCACCCTTCACCAGAACGCTCGGCTTCAGGTCACGGATCAGTTCCAGGGGCGTGTCCTCATCAAACAACACAACCGCATCGACCGCCGCCAGCGCCGCCATTACCCGGGCGCGTTCGTTCTCTCCCACAACCGGACGCATTGGCCCCTTCAGCCGCTGCACGCTGGCATCGGTATTCAGGCCCACAACCAGCTTGCTGCCGAACCGGCGGCAGTCTTCCAGCAGCGTGATGTGTCCGACATGCAACAGGTCAAAACATCCGTTGGTGAAGACGATGGTTTCGCCCGCAGCACGCCACTCCTCGACACGGCGCTTCACGCGCTCCCGGTCGAGCACACGCTCATCCGATCGCAGGTCCTGGCTCGGCGTCAGCAGCTCAACCAGCTCGCCGGAAGTGATGGGCACAGTACCAACCTTACCGACGACGATACCGGCAGCCAGATTCGCCAACTCGATCGCCGTCTCAACCTTCAGACCACCAGCCAGGCTGGCGGCAAGTGTGGCAATTACCGTATCGCCCGCACCGGAGACATCGAAGACCTCACGTGCCCGGGCGGGCGAGTGATAGGTGTATCCAGGCCGTACGATCCGGATTCCCTTCTCGCTCATCGTGACCGTCAGGTATTCGAACTCGTGCTCCACCACCTGCTTTTCTGCGGCATGCAGCAGGGCGTCCACCTCATAGGAGGGGACTCCCGTTGCCTGCGACAGCTCATTCAGGTTTGGGCAGACGGTCGTTGCTCCGGAGTACTTGCCCAGATCACGCGTCTTTGGGTCCACCAGTACCGGAATCGCGCGGGCGCGTGCGGCGCGGATCACCGCCGAGCATAATTCGTCGGAAAGCGCGCCTTTGGCGTAGTCACTCAGGATGACTGCATCAGCATGAGCGACTGCTGCCACTGAGGCGTCGATCAGCCGCTGCAGATCGTCAGGGGAAGGCTTCTTCTGGCTTTCGATATCCAGCCGCAACATCTGCTGGGTGCGCGCCACGATACGTGTCTTCGAGATAGTAGGCAGGCTGCCAGTAACGACCGGGGCATAGTTCACGCCATCCTGGTCCAGCAGCGCCGCCAGTTCTTCTTTTTCACGGTCAGCGCCCCAGAACCCTGCGAGCGTGGCCCGTACCCCCAGTCCGGCCAGATTCATGGCCACATTTGCGGCGCCGCCGGCGCGCTCATACCGCTGCGCATGGCGCAGCACCGGTACGGGGGCTTCGGGCGAGATGCGCTCCACCTCGCCATGAATGTAACGATCCAGCATGATGTCGCCCACAACCAGAACGCGGAGGTTGGAAAACCCTCCCTCCAGCAACCCGAGCACCTCATGAACCTGCGGAAGCATCGTCTCTCCTTCTTCCCATCATCGCATCACGCGAACAATCCATCATTTCGCCACTGTTGACAGAGCCGCACGGACCTCGTGCATCACCTCATCCACGGTGATTGACATCAGGCACTTCTTTTTCTCAACGATGCAGGTCTCCAGGCCGCATCCCCAGCAGTCAACCTTGTGATATATCACTCTGTGCCCAGGGCCGTATGGGAACCAGACCGCCGGCTTGTTGCGAGCGGCGAAGATGGCCACGCATGGCGTTTGTACCGCTGCCGCAAGATGCATCGGACCGGAGTCGTGGCCTACAAACAACCTGGCATGGGCAAAGGCCGCGGCACTCTCACGCGGGGTTAGTTTGCCGCAGAGATTCACCACCGGCCCTCCGCCGGCTGCGCGCCAACCATCGGCTGCTGCTTCGCTCACCGAGCTCTCTTCCGGAGCTCCGGCAAGAGCAAGACCGAACTCCGGATAAGCCGCACCCATCTGCGCCAGCAGGCCGCGCCAGTTCTCTACACCCCAGTCCTTTGCCTGTACTTTCGTGCCAACACTGACAGCGATCACCGGGCGGTCGCCCAGCGGCTTCAGCAGAGCCGCTGCCTTGTCCTTCTCCGCAGGAACCAGCTCCAGATCCCAGCTTGCGGCGTCGTCCAGACGTACATCTCCCAGCTCGGCGATATTCCTCGCATGCTTTGCGGCTTCCTGCTCGTAGATGCCGTTCTCATCCAGCCGGTTCTGCTGCATGTCTTGCGTCAGAGGGATGCCTACAAATTTCTTCACTCCAGCGAGGCGAAAGAACGCGGCATCACGCTTCGCATTGGCCAGGCCGCGGCCTGCCGCCAGATAGACAAGAACATCGGGCTTGAACCGCCGTATCTCCCAGGCCAGCTTCGCTAAAGCCAAAGGATTTCGCATTCCTACCTGATAGCGCATGTATCCATGGATCAGCCCGGTAGGGCCCAGAACCGCTGCCGCGGCAGGAGCCTTGCTACTCACAGGCCAATTCGTCAACATACGCCGCTCGGCGTTTGGAAAAGCCCGCGCAATCAGGCGCAGGCTAGGAAGAACAATCAGCGTATCCCCAAGACTTCCCAGACGGTAGACCAGTACTCGCTTCGCATCGAGATTTGGAGTCATTGCACATAGAATATCCGCTGAGCATGTCTGTTCCGTTACTCGACGCCTTCGCCATCACCGCGGTCCAGGATCTGCAGACCAAAAACTGGCATCTGCCCGAGCCTCCACGCACCACGCCGGCAGACCCTTTTGAGCGCCTGCTCAGTCAGCTCCATCGAGCCAACTTCGACCTGTGGCACGAGGAGGACCGGGCCCGTGACCCCAACGCCAGTTCTGATCAGATCGCGATTACCAAACGAGCGATCGACATTTTGAATCAGCGCCGCAACGATGTGGTCGAACAGCTCGACCGCGCACTGCTTGATGCCCTGACACCTCTCTCATTACCCAACGCGGACGCGGCGCTGCACTCCGAAACGCCAGGACTGATCCTTGACCGGCTCTCTATCCTTGCGCTCAAGATCTTTCACACCCAGGAACAGATTGACCGCACCGACATCACCGAAGAGCATCGCTCCAGGAACCAGGCTCGCCTCGCGATGCTCACGGAACAACGCAACGATCTTGCCGGTTGTCTGGACGCTCTTTGGAGCGATGTCACAGGCGGCAGGCGCCGCTTCAAGCTGTACCGGCAGTTGAAGATGTACAACGATCCGACACTGAATCCTGTGCTCTATGCTCGGAGGAACATCTAAGCGAAGTTTGGCGTTTCTTGACCTGTGCGCGTATCCTGCGTATAAATCACCAACGACCTTTTTAGACGCTACCCCTTGCACATAACCCTGCGTCTGAATCAACTGGAACCGCAACCATGGCCACGACCAAAGCCAAAACAGCAAACAATATACGTCGCATGCCTCGCACCATCGCTGCCCAGCCCGCCCCCGATGCTGCTCGTCAGCAGGCCCTCGAACAGTTTTCCGCTGCCGTCCAGTTGATGCAGTCCGGCAAGTTCGATAAGGCTCTCGTCGCTTTTGAAAAGCTCCTTCCCGATGCTCCCTTCGAGCTCGCAGATCGCATCCGCACCTTCCGTACTGCCTGTGCCAAACAGACAGAGAAGGTCGCTGCGAAGTTTACGTCAGAAGAAGAGCGTTGCGACTATGCCGTTGTTCTGTTGAACGACGGTAACTACGCCGACGCACGCGAACATTTCGATGAAATTCTAAAGAAGAACCCGCAGAGCGACTTCGCTCTTTACGGACTGGCAGTGCTGTCGTCGATGACAGGAGACTTTACTGCCTGCCTGGAGCACCTGACCGCCGCCATCAGCATGAATCCGCAGCGCCGTATCCAGGCACGTTCCGACTCTGACTTTCAGGACATGGCCGATGATCCGCGGTTCACGGAACTGCTCTATCCGGAGACCTAAACCACTACGCATGCAAGAGAAAGGGCGTGGCCCGCGGCCACGCCTTCTTGTTTGACCCAATAGATAAACGGTTAGTTCGGCAGTGAAATCTCGGTGGTGTTGGCCGGTCCGGAAGCGCCACTGTTTTCTCCATCCTGCATGTAGCGCTTGAGCAACTGATGATGCAGGCAGTAGAGGGCCAACTCCAGGCGATCGCTTACGCCCAGCTTGTCGTAGATCTTACGCAGGTAATTCTTGATCACCTGTTCGGTAGTGCCTAGCTGGAAGGCGATCTCCTTGTTACGCATGCCGCGCGTAATGCAGGAGATAATCGAGATCTCCTTGGGTGACAGGCGTGGCTGCACCTTCGGGTTGGTGAGAGTCGTCGCCTGAGCTCGGTAGGCCTCGATGACCCAGTTGATCGACTGATTGTCGATCCAGGTCTCACCGGCTGCGATCTTGCGGACGCACTTCACCAGCAGATCGGGAGAGATGGATCGGGCTACGACACCACGCACGCCGCGGCGATACAGTTCCACGGTATTCGCCTCATCAGTCTCCACCACCTGGACAATGATCTTGGCGTCCGGAGCTCGCTTGACCAGCTCGGGAATAGCGTCGATGGTGCCGGCGATCATCTGCCCTTCAAGCAACACCACATCGGTCGGATAGCGCTGCAGCGCCTGATAGAGATTGGGAAGATTCTCCGCCTGAGCGACGACACGGATATCGTCTTCAACGGCAAAAATCTTTCGCATGCCCACACGGTAGATGGCCTGGGAGTCAGCCAAAATCACACGAATGGCGCTACCTGCACCGGTTTGTCCTTCAGTTACATCCACGTCCTGGATCGGTTCGTTCCCACTCATACTCAGCTTGCCTCAAGAGAATACTCATCGATCACCACAGCCGCTTTTTGTTCTGTTTCAGACTGCTGATGACGTACAACCCTGCCCACACAATGCACCTTGACATCCGTAGACGTACCCATAATGGCGGACGGCATGGCCATCGTAAATTCCACCTTTGTGTCTACCCCCGGCAACTTACGGGCTACAAGCAGCAGACCACTGGCGGAAACATTCTCCGTCATTGCCTCGAGAATGCCTTCGGGGGTCTGTAGACTCACTTGCAGCCGTAGGGGAAATCGCACGGCGGTGCGTACAGGGTCTTTCGTCAGAGCGAAGCTGGGAGGCAGATAGGACATACGATTTCTCCCGCGGAATTGGGGCCCTTGTAACCTCTTACCCTCTTCTTGGTTACCACGGTGGACCCCAGTGTAACTCATTTACAAATACCCGCTACCTCAAATTTGAAACAAGAAGTTACCGTTTTGGGAAGAATCCAGCGGATCCGCCGACCCAGGTTTTATCGCGGTTATGGTCGACTCCCATCATGAGCCCACGTCCCATCCTGGCCAGGCTGATCATCGGCCGCATCCGTTTTCCCTCCGGCCAGAGATAGAGAATCCGCACCTCAACCTGGGTTGCTCCCTCAGGTGTTTGGATGACCGGCTCAAACTGAACCCGCTCCTGTAACAGGTAGTTCCGGCGCTCCGCTTCCGGGATCGAGCGTAGCACCGCCTCCTCCGGGGCGAACGTAATTCCTTTTCCTGCAAAGGAATACAGGGGCTTCAAAATCCATTGCTCGCGTTTTTCTGGAAGCCGGTCGCGGCCTATGCCAGCCATCCAGTCGTCCAGAAAGACCGCGGCCGGTACCGTTCTGTGACGCAGATATGGAAGCGAAAACTTGCTGATACGGAAGTACCAGTTCGGGTGGCCGGCCCACTCAACCTCAAGCTCCTCGCGATAGTCGAAGCCCGGAACGACTCCCTTCCGCTCCATCTCATCGACGATCGCCCGGTTATAGATCCTCTTGACCGGAATCTCACGACCATCGGATTCATACACCAGCCCCCGGCCACACCGCTTCAGAGCGGTTACGTCCACGATCCGGAGGCCCAGGCGGTCAGCATGCACATGAAAGTCCGGCAGTGTCTTCTGCTCGGTGGGAGTCACCTCGGCGAGAACGACCTGTTCCGGGTCATGAGCGCCGACAATCTCCTGCCGCAGCAACTCCCAGTAGCCGGCCTCGTCCAACCCGCCGAGAAACCAGGAGCAGTCGTCGATCCCGAAGATCTCCGCATAGGCACTCGACAGGGCCGCCTGATAGCCAAAGATCGAAGGGAATGCCTGCATCTCGACCAGGCGAGGCCGTAGTGTGCCGTCCGGCTCACGAACCAGCCCGAAATCGATGGCCAGAAAGAGTGGCCGGCGGCTCTCCTGGGGCACACGGTAGCGCTCCGGCACGGTTGCCGCTGAATCCCGCATGTACTCCGGATTTTCGGTCAGTTGCAGGGTAAGCTCTTCCCCAGCCTGTACCATCTCCTCGAGCGTCTCCGGGGCGAAGAAGCATGGCGTCTCCGCCATACGGAACTGGACGCTGGCACGTGTGCGTTCGTCCATCAGCCGCTGCAACCGGCCGTACTTTTCCGAGCTAAACCCCGCGTTGAAACGTTCCCGCCGGTCTGCCAGCATTCGATCTCTTCTCCCGCAGACGCCAACGCCCCGCACGAGGCGGGGCGATGCTGGCGCCTTGATGGCTAGCTTAGGTTACTTCAGTTCCTTGAGGTACACATTCTTTACCGAATACTCGCCGGTTGATTCCACTTCGATACCGAGTTTGCCGCTGGCGCGGAAGTACTTCGGGTCGAGATCGACAAACGAGGTGATGAGGTGACCGTTCATGAAGATCTGGGTGGTGTTGCCCTTGGCAATGATCATGAACGAGTTCCAGTCGTCCTTCTTAAACCACTGATTCAACTGTTCCTTCTCCGCGATGGTCGCCGTCGTCAGGGTTGGCTTGCCAGGCTCGGCGAGGATGGCGTGTCCCGGGGGCGAGATGATGGAGCGGCCCCCCTGCTCGTAGAACATGCCCGACCACATGTTGCCGGCGTCGAAGTCGGCCTGCGGTCCAAAGAGATCCCATTTGGCCTGCGATTCCTTGCTCGGCGGCGTTCCAGGGTTCGCGCATGCCGGCTGACGCGGCGGCGCACCGGCTGGACGAGCTGCTCCCTGACCGGCAGCGGCGCCGGCACCTGCAGCAGCCCCTGCAGGACGAGGAGCTCCGCCGCCGCCCATTCGCTGACGCGGCGGATAAACCGTGCCTGTCGGCTTCTCCGAGAGATAGCTGCGGAACTGCATACCGCCGTTCACGCGCTCTGTACCCTTGAAGTCGTACTTGAGGATGAAGTCGGCAGGTTCTCCTCCCTGCCAGATCAGATACACCGTACCGGTGGGGTGTTCGCAGCTCGGATGGATGTAGATAGCGCCGTCTTTGACAGACCACAGCGAGGTATCGCCGTCCCAGCCCTTCAGGCTGCTGCCATCGAAAAGAGGCATGAAGCCGGTGTTGTCAATGTAGTCATACGGCGCGGAACCACGCGGATTGAACCCTGGCGGAAACGCAGGGGCGGCCTGCCCGGCCGGAGCCTGTGAGACGGCCATCGGAGCCGCCAGCATAAGGGCAGCGGCGCCAAGGTGCAGTGGAATCGAAAACAGCTTCTTCATCGGTGTATAGCCTCCAGAGCTTACAAAATGAGTCGTCTCAGGTACGGACCCGAAATTTCCCTCTTCAAGACTGCGAACGGAATCCTACCCGAACCGAGTCACTTTCGCCTAGGGGAGAGTTGCCGGTGCGTGCAGAGACGCACGCACCGGCCCCGGAAGTCTCAACCGAGCGTCATCTTGACCGGGTCCCAGTGAATGATGGAGCCCTTCTCAGCACTGCGGTTCGCCAGCAGAGCTGCACCTGCCGCACGGAAGCCGAAGGTAGCATCTTCGACCGGCTGTTTGCGGGTTCGTACTGAGTTAAAGAAGTTCCGGAAGTGATCGTAGTTGTCCGCGTAGCCCTTTTCGGCAGAGAACTTCTGGATCGTCTGCAGAGGCGCACCCTCGGGATGGGGGACGGGATACTTCTTGCGATACTCTGCCGTCGCCTCCTTCTGCATGGCTTCGGTGAAGGTGCCCACGGTCAAACCGGGTTCCTTCTCATGCGGAACGCGGGTTACGGTCACGGTGCTACCGGCGATCTCCATCGTGCCCTCGTCGCCCGTAAAGAGGAATCCTTCGCTCTCTTCGCCACCGTTCACGAAGTTCACGCGCAGGCTGAGGTTGAAGCCCTCGGGATAGTCGAACAGCGCCAGCAGCACGTCGTTGGCGTCCCGGCCATCGTTCCAGTAACGGATTGCGCCGGTCGCCATCGCCCGTGTAGGTCCGTTCGATCCTGTAATGAAGTGCGTTCCGCTGAAGAGATGGACAAACAGATCGCCGGCAACGCCCGAGCCGTAGTCGCTCCACTTGCGCCACTGGAAGAAGCGCTCCGGGCTCCACTCATGTTTCGGAGCAGAACCGAGGAAGCGCGGCCAGTCGCAGGTCTGCGGGCTGGCATCCGCAGGAACGGTGTAGTTCCAGGCGCCGATCGATGAGTTGCGGTCCCAGCGGGCGTTGATGGTATTCAGCTTGCCGATAGCGCCTGCGGCGAGCAGTTCCTTGGCCTTGGCATAGACGACGGAGCTGACGCGCTGGCTGCCGACCTGCAGGATGCAGCCGGTCTCCTTTGCCGTGCGGACGATCTCCGGACCATCCTCGTATACGTGGATCATCGGCTTTTCGAGATAGACGTCCTTGCCTGCCTTCATGGCGTCCACGGCGGCCTGCTTGTGCCAGTGATCGGGCGTAGCGATAAGCACCGCATCGACATCGGGACGGGCAAGAATCTCCTTGTAGTCGCGGGTGGTAAAGACATCGCTGCCCCAGAGTTCTTTGCTGTGCGCCAGACGGCCGTCGTAGCAGTCGGCAACAGCAACCAGCTTGACTCCAGGAACCTGTACGGCCCAGCGCGCGTCGCCCTGCCCCTGGATGCCGGCGCCGATCAGCGCGAGCTGGATGGTGTCATTCGGCGACTTTACGCGCGGTCCCTGAGCGTGCAGGGAACGCAAGGTGACTGCTCCGGCAGCAGCCATAGCCGAAGAACGAAGAAACAACCGGCGATCCATATCCATCCTGTAAGCCTCCACTTTGTGAGTCCAGACAGGTATACGGGGAAGGGGGTGCGCTCGGCAACTGGGCGGGATGTCCTACGGTTAACTTGTTCTTGTCTCAGGCATCGCAGACAGCATGCATTTTTTGTTTGTCATTTCGCAGCGTAGCGAAGAAATCCGCTTCTCTAGCCTGTCCTGCTTGAGCTTCCTACAAAATAAAAGGCGGTCGCGCAGAGCGCGATACCCACCCCTTGTTACCCCAGCAAACGAATTTGCCTGGGGGACCCCACTCTTTCGCGCTGCGAAAGAATGGGGCAACGAAGGTATGGGCACCTTTAGCTTAGAGCGGAGCGGTTGTGAAATCGCTGATGAACTGAATTCCAGGAATATGGAGCTTTTGCAGCTTCTTATCCCCAGTGAGAAAGAGATCTACTTTTTCCACTGCGGCCGCAGCAAGATGAATCGTATCCGCCGCTGATGTTCGGTGGTCCGCCCGGATTCTTGCGAAGATATCGACCGCACGCTCGTCGAAGCTCAATAGCCGAATTCCAGCAACTCGCATCCCTTCGCGAATCGCTCGGGCTGTCTCTTCATCCTTGTCGCGATAGGCACCTGCCAGAATTTCACCTAATGCAAGATGGCTGGTGCATAGCTCATCTCCCCGCTCCATAGAGCGCTTACGCAGATAAGCCACGCGATCGCCGAACTCTGCGTCGTCCTGAAAGAGATAGATGAACAGCATCGAGTCCCAGTAAATGCGGCTCATTGAGACTCCTTACTGTCACGTCGGATCTCTTCGAGGAAGGCCTTTGCTCCTTCGCGAATAGCACCTCGCAGCGAACCGCGTAATCCAAGAAGTGAGTCCTTGGCTGGAGTCACGCCTGGCGTCTGCGTCTCCGGCTTATTTGCAGGCCGAAATTCATATCGTGTCGTTACGCGATAGTCGTCACCTAAAACCCGGACAGAAACACCTTGGGCCTGTCGTAATTTTTTAGATTTGAGCGCCTCGCATATCTGCCGAACATGGCTCGGAGGAAAACCCTCCTGGAAGAGCTTTTCTTGTAACTCCCCCACCTCGATGACAACCGCACCATCTCTCGAATCCTTTTTGGAAAGATAGTCGCGAATAGCTACGTCGCGTACCAATTGACTGCTCCCTTTGCCCATCTCCCCTCCCAGGCTGCCGGACTATAGAACGGGCCTTCAGCCCTTCACCCATAAACGCGCCAAGAAACCTGGGGCGCTGCCCCAGGCTGGTATAGAACGCACCTTCAGTGCTTTGTCCCGATCTCACAAAGCCTTATCCAATAAAATACAGTATTTCCATTATTAAAACAGTATGAAGGACTTTGTCGGGAATTTATCCTAGAGGAGTAATGCCTCCGATTCTGAATGCACGCACCATCAGTAAGGCCTTTGGGGCCTTGCCGCTCTTTCGCGATATCTCGCTCACCATCTCGGATGGCGACCGCATCGGTCTGATCGGCCCGAATGGGGCCGGCAAGTCGACGCTGCTCTCGATCCTGGGTGGGCAGCAGGAGCCGGACTCCGGCGAGGTTGCAAGCCGCAAGCGTGCCCGCGTCGCCTATGTGGCACAGGACTCGGAGTTTGCACCTGGACGCACCGTTCGCCGGGTGCTGGAAGATGCCCTCGCCAATGCACGGGTCTCCGAGGACGAGCACGATGGGCGCCTACATGAGACGGTGGGCCGAGCCGGATTCCCTTCATTCGATTCCGAGGCCGCTTCCCTCTCCGGAGGCTGGCGCAAGCGCCTCGCCATCGCCGAGGCCACCATTACTCATCCCGATGTGCTAATGCTGGACGAACCGACGAACCACCTGGATCTCGAAGGCATTGAGTGGCTGGAAGACCTGGTGCAGCAGGCGCCCTATGCCGTCGTGACCATCTCGCACGACCGCTACTTCCTGGAAAACGTCGTCACCGACATCATCGAGCTGAACCGCGTCTACGCCGAAGGTCTGCTGCGCGTCCGAGGTTCCTACTCGCGCTTTCTGGAAGAGAAACAAAGCTATCTTGCCTCTCAGTCGCGGGAGCAGGAGGCGCTCCGGAACCGCGTCCGCACCGAGATCGACTGGCTGCGCCGCGGCCCCAAGGCACGCACCACCAAGAGCAAAGCGCGTATCGATAAGGCAAATGAACTGATCGGGCAGCTTGCGGACGTGAACTCACGCACCAACACTCGCACTACCGATATTGATTTCAGCGCCTCCGACCGCAAGACCAAGCGGCTGATCGAACTGGAAAATCTCGGCTATGAGATCGGCGGCAAGACCATCTTCCGCGACCTGAGCTTCACCTTCACCGCCGGGACCCGCGTGGGGCTGGTCGGCCCTAACGGCAGCGGCAAGACCACCCTGCTGCGTCTGCTGCGGAATGAGATTCAGCCGACCTCAGGCGCCATCAAGCGAGCCGAGTTCCTGCGCACGGTTTACTTCTCCCAGCTTCGCGAGATCGACCCTTCCCTGACCTTGAAGCAGGCGCTGACGCCGGACGGCGGAGACTCCGTCACGTTCAACGGTCGCCAGATCCATGTTGCGAGCTGGGCCAACCGCTTTCTCTTCACCGGCGAACAGCTCAACCAACCGGTGGATCGCCTCTCGGGCGGCGAGCGCGCCCGTGTACTGATCGCGCGGCTGATGCTGGAACCGGCTGACCTGCTGCTTCTGGACGAACCGACGAACGACCTCGACATTCCGACGCTCGAGATCCTGGAAGAGTCGTTGCTTGAGTTTCCGGGAGCCCTGGTGCTGGTCACACACGATCGTTATCTGCTCGACCGCGTATCCACGACGGTGCTCGGCCTGGATGGCGAAGGTGACGCTGCCCAGTTCGCGGATTACAGCCAATGGGAGGAGTGGAAGAACCAGAAAGAGGAGCCCAGCAACGCCGCCCCTGTCCGCGAAGAGAGCGCATCACCTCCAACCGAAGTCCGCGCGCAGAAGAAAAAACTCTCCTACCTGGAAGCCCGGGAGTTTGCCACGATCGAGCAGCGCGTGGAGGAGGCAGACGAACGAGTCTCCGCACTGAAAGCGAAGCTGGAAGACCATGCCGTGGCCACAAACGCCAACGAGCTGCAAGCCACGCTGGCGGAGCTGGAGACAGCGCAGACCGAAATGGAAACGCTCTATGCACGCTGGGCGGAGTTGACCGAAAAGGCCGGCTGAGCGGGTGTTATCCTCGTACAAAATGCACATGAGTCCAGAGTTTCATCAGAAGGCCCGCCGCCTTGCCTGGCGCATTCTGCTCGCCGCTGTTGTGCTGGCGGTGATGCATCACGGCTACACCTTTGGACAGTGGCTGCAGAAACATTAGAAGTATCACCCATACGCTGGGTGCCCCATCCATTGCACAGTAATATTCGAGCGCAGCTCGAACCCGTTTCAAAGTTTGAATACCGGTATAAGTAAGGCTGTTCGAGCACAGCTCGAATATCCCACTCACGCTTCGCGTGAATGGGGCACCCAGATCATCGACTGCTTGGGATTGCGATACAACCCGACACTTTTCGCTGGTAAAGATGGGCTCGTGGTCTGAAACTGTCTTCGTATGAAGACGATACTGGCGACGCTTCTTCTTTCCTCTTCCCTTCTTCTCGCACAGCAAAAGCAAACGGTTCTGCATGCAGCCAGGCTGTATGAGGCCGAGACCGGCCGCATCCTCTCCCCGGGGGAGATCCTCGTCGAAGGCGATCACATTGTCTCCTCCGGCTCTCATGTCGATCATCCGGCAGGAGCGGAGGTCATCGATCTCGGCGACCGAACGCTGATGCCGGGCCTGATCGATGCGCATACGCATCTATTTCTTCATCCCGGAGCGGAGGATGCGCAGACCTTCGAGGAGTCCGTTCCACAACGCACCCTCTTAGCCGCCGAGGCCGCGAAACAAGACCTGCTTGCCGGCTTTACCGCGGAACGCGATATGGGGACCGAAGGCGCAGGCTCAGCCGACTCCGCGGTCCGCAACGCCATCAACAGCGGCCTGATTCCGGGTCCACGCATGCGCGTCTCCGGCAACGCCATCTCTATCACCGGCGGACACGAAGACGCGATCCACTACAACCCGGAGCTGCACGTTCCCTCAAACGCTACCTACGCTGACACCGCGGACGACCTGGTGCGGGTGATCCGCCAGCAGCTCAAGGAGGGTGCGGACTTCATCAAGATCTACGCCACTGGAAGCGACCGGCTGCGCGATGGAGTCTTCTCGTCCCCATACCAATACACGGAAGATCAACTCAAGGCGGCAGTCGACGAGGCTCGCCGTCAGGGAGCAACGATCGGTGTGCACTGCTCCACTGATCCGGCGGCTCTGTTTGCCGTACGCGCTGGAGTCGTCTCGATTGACCACGCCGACCAGCTCACGCCGGAGACCATGCGGCTGATGCGCGAGAAACAGATCTACGCCGTGCCGACCTTCGCCATCAGCGAGTACTTCGAGCAGCACGCAGCTACTCCCGCAGCCGCCGCCAGCCGCCATGCCGGAAATCAGTTCCATATCGCGGAGTTCAAGAAGCAGATGGCAGCAGGGGTTCCCTTTGCCGTCGGCTCAGACGTCGGTCCGTTTCCCCATGGCACACAGGCGCGCGAGATGGTGCTCATGGCCGAGTATGGGATGAAGCCCGCTGATGTGTTGCAAGCGGACTATGTCCATGGCGCTCGGCTTCTGGGCTGGGAGGGCCGGATTGGCACACTTCACCTCGGAGCATGGGCCGACGTTATCGCCGTACCAGGCAATCCGTTGGACGATATCTCCGCATTGACCCGAGTCGCCTTCGTCATGAAGAACGGACAGGTCTATAAGCGCTGACAACGGCCAGCGCCGCGGAAGGAAGGCATACCGGAAATCGCAGATTGAGACGAAAAAGCGGCGTGCGCATGCGCCCGCCGCTTCCTGTTATTGGAACAGGACTTGAGCTTGTGGGTTATTCCACGTCGCCTTCATCCTCATCTTCCTCGACGATATCCAGTGCGAACCGATGCTGGAGTTTCATGCTGGCGGCACCGAGGATGGTACGCAACGATCTTGCCGTCCGTCCCTGTTTGCCGATGACTTTACCAACGTCTCCAACCGCGACTCGGAGCTGGAGTACTGTTGCTCCGTCGTCTTCCAAGGTATCGACAACTACTTCGTCTGGTTTATCGACCAACGCACGGGCGATATCCAGAACGAGGTTCCGCATACTTTCTACTGGGCCTGTAGGCTCCGATTGCACAGCCTGACTCATCACACACACCTCTTGGGAGTAAAACGCCTCCTGAACTCTTCACAGCGGCTCTTGTCCCTCTTTTGGGATCTTTCGAGCACACTGCTACTTGCAGAGTCCCGGCAGCGATACGAACCAGCCGAGTGGGTTAATACACGGCCAGCCCGCTGTTGCCAGATCACTTCCGTCTGGAAGGGAACTGTTGGGAGAAGTTTACGTGAGCAGGCCGCCAAACGAACAAGCGAAATGGTGCGAATGTTTTGCTTTTAGGCACCGGAGATCTCATTACTTTAGGCCACCGGCAAAAGTAACCTAAGCCGCAACGGGGGTCTTCGCAAAGAGTTTCGCGACGATCTCAGACATCTGGGCGCCCTTGCTGGTCCAGTAGTCGATGCGCTCGCGGTTCAGATTGATCGAGGCAGGATTGGTACGGGGGTTGTACGTGCCCACCACTTCCACGGAACGGCCGTTGCGGGCGCGGTCCTTCTCGATCACAACAACGCGGTAGTAGGGCTGCTTGCGCGCACCAAAACGCGCGAGACGAATCATCAGCACAGGAAATTCCTCAATCTCTCTTCTTGATTTGGGCAGGCCGGCTGTGCCGGTCGCGGGCCCACGCGGGAGCTACAGGGCCATGGCCCGTTATTTCCCAACATCTAAGTATCGCGCAACTGGCCTCTGGGATGCAATGGGATCAGGCGGGAAAGAGAAAACGCAGCACGTCGCCCAGGCGGGCGGCCCAGGCTTCTTCCGAATGGGTGCCGGCCGGTTCCTCCAGGTATCGCAGGTGCGCTCCATCCCAGCCCTTACGGCGAAGCAGGGCTGCCATGGCTGCGGTGTTACGAACGTGGCGCCCTCCCTCAAGCAGACCTATGTCCAACCAGATGCGCGGCTTAGGCTCCGGGCTGAGCCTCTCCACGTCGTCAAAGATGCTGCGGCGAGTCCACCATAACGAAGGGGACAACACCGCCAGACGGCCGAAGATACCGGGGAAATGGAACCCAGTCCAGAGTGAGATCAACCCTCCAAGGGAGGATCCTCCAAGCCCCGTGTGTTCCGTTCCGGGAAGGGTCCGGTACCGGCTGTCAACGAAAGGCTTCAGCTCTTCGACCAGAAAACGTGCGTAATTTTCCCCTTCTCCGCCACCCAATTGCGGGTCGGAGGAGGGCGTGTACTCCGTAATGCGGCGAACCCCGGCGTGAAAGATTCCGACCAGAATAAGCGACTCGATCTGGCCGGCAGCGGTTAACTGGTCGGCTGTAGAGTGCGCCCGCCAGGTCTGCCCAGGGATATGCGAGGTGCGCGGATCGATGAGGTTCTGGCCGTCATGGAGGTACAAGGTGGCGAACCGTCTCTCTGGCTGCTCAAAATACTGCGGCGGAAGATACACGAAGATCTCCCGGTCGCCAGGCAGATGACGGGAGCGAAAGCCAGCATAGCGGTGAAGGCGCGGAGTACGATCAAGCGCTGCTGTCTCTTCTTTGAACTGGTCCTCTGGCGGATACTGCGCGACGATAGTAAAACTCCCGAATAGAGCATTTTCCCTGCAGGTGTAGTGTAGGGCTTCGGCATCCATGGGCGTTTTCCGCAATGAAAACGCCGCTGCGCTCCCTTTTCGGGATACCCGGTAACAGGGAAAACGCTTTAGGGTGCGTCATCAAACTCGTGCCAGTCAGCGTCGGGAGCAGATTTTTTCGAGATCGAGGAGAGAGGAGAGAACTGTAGCTGGTCTACTGAAACGACGAGTGACGAAGAGATCGGGAAATCGGGGTCCCCAGTCAGCTTTGCTGGCTGGGGTGAAGAAAATCTGCCCCGACCCTTGGGTTGCGGCGCAAATTCGCCCATACTTCGCTGTCGGCCTCGTCTGAACAAATTTGCGCTCGCAACGCTGACGGCAGGAGTTTGATGACGCACCCTGGGGTTAGGATGGCTTCAGCCTGGCAGAGCGGAAAGGGCCCTCATGAATCGGGAATATCACAAATGGTTCTCGCCTGCGTTAGGACGCGAGATGGAGTTGTTGATCTTCGGCCATGGAGGCATGCCGGCGATTATCTTCCCAACCTCCCAGGGGCGCTTTTACGAGTTTGAAGATCGCGGCATGGTGGAAGCTGTCCACCGGAAGATCCACCACGGACAGTTGCAGCTCTTCTGTGTAGACTCAGTCGATGCCGAAAGCTGGTATAACCGCGGGGCGCCTGGACACTGGCGGGTCGCACGGCATCTGCAGTATGAGCAATACATCCTCAAGGAGGTGCAGGCTCTGGTGCGCCAGAAGAATCATGCCCCGCAACTGGCGCTGGCCGGTTGCAGCTTCGGCGGATTTCACGCGGTCAGCATGGCCTTGCGGCACCCTGATGTCTTCACCGGTATGTTGTCGATGAGCGGCGCCTTCGATCTCTCAGGCTTCTTGAATGGCTACTACGATCAGGATGTCTATCTGCTCTTCCCCAATCATTTCCTCCCGAACCTGCATGATCCCTGGTATCTGGATCGCTACCGGAAGAATGTCTACGTTCTCGCGACCGGCGTGCATGACCAGTGCTGGGACCAGAATGAAAAGCTCGCAGCCATCATGCGGCAGAAAGGAATCCCGGTAAGGCTCGATGTGTGGGGCGACAACACGGGCCATGACTGGCCATCGTGGCAACGCATGGCCGCTGAATACTTTTGAGGGGAATTGAAGCATTTTTCCTGTTGCTGGGTATCCCGAGAGGAGAGTGCAGCGGCGTTTTCATTGGGGAAAACGCCCATAGATGGAAAAGCCCTGCATTACACCTGCAGGAAAAATGCTCTAGCCTGAGAATTTCCCTGCGTGTTTCTGATTTGCCTTACAGAAGGATGCGTATCATCGTTCAACGAATATATCCATGACCCAGCAGGCTCCCTCAATCCCGCTTCCTCATCGCCGTACCCGTTTCCTTGACCGGCTGGATGCAGCGGTGGCTTCGCTCACGGATGCTGGAGAGGTGACGCGGATAGCCTGTAGCCTGCTGCGCGACGATCTTCGGGCATCGCGCTGCATCTATGCGGAGCTGAACCAGCAGGAGCATGAGTCATCTTCGTTCGGAGAGGAACAGGAGCACTTCACATTTCCTGCCCCCGCAATCCGGCCGCGCGAGTTCTCAGAAGCAGCAATGATCTCGTTACGCGCGGGTCTGACCTTCGTGATCGAAAACACCGAGACCGATCCACGAGTAGCCGCGTCGCGAGAGTCCTATCGGCAGGCGGATGTCCAGGCGCTGGTATGCGTACCTGTACCGAAAAACCAACCTCTGGCGGCTGCACTGGCTGTCCATAGCCAGCAGGCACGGCACTGGACTCCCCAGGAGATTGATCTCATTGAACAGGTCGCGGCACGATGCTGGGAGTCGACCGTTCATCTGGCCACGTTGCAGGAGCTGCGAGAGAGCGAAGAGAACCTGCGATTGGCCATGGAAGCGGCGAACTTCGGATACTATGCCTACGAACTGGGCGCGCCGCACATCAAGATCTCACACAGGTTCGCACGGATCTTTGGCTACGATCAGACACCAGAAGACTGGACCTTTGATCGCTGGGTCGAACATCTGCACCCGGAAGACCGGGATGGAATCCTGGACGTTGTACAGACCTCAGAGCTGCACAACAGCAGCATCGAATATGAATCGCGCATCTTTCCCGCTGGAGCCGAGCGTACGGAGGGCAATGTGCGGTGGGTCTGGCTGCGCGCTCGTTATTCTCACCGTGAAAGCGGCCGCCGCTATCGTTTTGGCGTCATCGCAGACATCACAGAACGCAAACAGGCCGAGGCCGCCCTGGAAGCAAGCCGGCGCGAGGCCTACCGGCAATGGACCGAACTGGAAGCCATCTATCAGACGGCGCCCATCGGATTGTCTCTCTATTCAGCAGATGAGTTTCGCTATCTAAGAGTGAATGATGTACAGATGGGCGTAATCGGTCTGCCACAGGACCAGATCATCGGACGTCCCTTCCGCGAAATTGCACCTGCTCTGTGGCCAGCGTGCGAGCCCATTCTGCGCAGAGTGGCCACAGGCGAGACCATTCGTAATGTCATGCTGGAAGGCGAGCTCTCCACGCGTCCCGGGCAGCATCGCTACTGGACGGTTAGTTATATGCCGGTACGAGGAGAAGACGGCACAATACGCGCGGTGGGTGCTGTGATCATGGAGACAACAGCGCAGAAACGGGCGGAACAGGCCTTGATCCAGAGCGAGAAGCTGGCTGCTGTAGGCAGGCTCGCGAGCTCCATCTCGCACGAGATCAACAACCCGCTGGAAGCGATCACCAACCTGCTCTATCTTGCGCAGCATACCGAGGGCCTGCCGCAGGAGGCAGCCGATGCCCTGATTCTGGCGGAAAAGGAGCTGATGCGGGTTTCGCAGATTGCCTCGCAGACGCTGCGGTTTCATCGCCAGGCCACAAAACCAACCTGGGTTACAGCGGTAGATCTCCTAAAGCCTGTTGTGGCTCTCTATCAAGGCAGGCTGACGAATTCCAACCTTCGCCTGGTGGAAGAACACCACAGCGCGGAGCCGGTCCAGTGCTTTGAGAACGATATCCGGCAGGTACTGAATAACCTGATCGGCAATGCCATCGATGCAATGAAGAACATCGGCGGCCGGGTTCTGATCCGCAGCCGTGAAGCGACCGACTGGAAGACGGGCCGCAGAGGTCTGCGAATCACGGTGGCCGATAGCGGCAGCGGCATGTCCGAGACGACACGCAGGAGTATCTTCACAGCCTTCTATACCACCAAAGAAATCAACGGCACCGGACTGGGCCTCTGGATCTCCTTCGGCATCGTCGGTAAACATGAAGGCGTGCTTCGGTTCTATTCCAGTGACCGTCCAGGCCACAGCGGCACGGTCTTCTCGCTCTTCCTGCCGCGATACGGATGATGCGGGTTCGATCATCGGCGATATTGCTTCTACTTCTTTCCGCGACCGTACTGCAGGCCGAGACGGCGCAGGTAGCTCTGCACAATGCCCTGGCACGCACGCAGGCTTCCGCTGTCGTACTAGACGCCGTCACCGGAAAGATACTCACGCGGGAAGGGATACCGCGGCGCGGCACACCTGGTTCTACGATGAAGCCGTTTGTGCTGGACTATGCCCTGCAACACGGGCTCGTGCAGCCGCAGACCCAGGCGTACTGCCGCCGCGATCTGCATATCGGCGGACGCAGCGTGCCCTGCACGCATCCGGCGGATGAACCGTTCTTCGATGCAGAGAATGCCCTGGCGGAATCGTGCAACACCTGGTTTGCGGCACTGGCGCAGCGTATGCCCGCCGGCGATGTCGAACAGGCGGTTGCCGCTACGGCGCTGCCACATGAGAACCTGCGCGGCGCGAACGTCGATCAGCGGCAGCTCGCCGTGTTGGGTCTTTGGGGCAGCACGGCGTCTCCGCTGGAGCTCGCGCGGGCCTATCGCTCGCTGTTCCAGAGATTGCCTCAGGGAGGCGTTGTCGAACGTGGGCTGCAGGCATCGGTAGAACGAGGCATGGCGAATCCGGCAGCAACCAGAGGAATAACTATTCTGGGTAAAACAGGTACCGCTCGCAATCCCGGCGAAAGCTGGACACATGGATGGTTTGCCGGCGTTGTTCCCGGACGTTGGATCGTCGTCATCTACATCCCGAAGGGTGATGGCGGCACAGCAGCGAAGCTGGCCCATCAGTTCTTTGAGGAGATGGCACATTGAAAGCAGTCTGGTTGCTGACGCTTCTTCCGGCATTGGCTATGGCACAAAGCGATGGCGGGGGCCGCGATGTCACCGTCGCCATGTTCGCCACGCACGCAGTCCATGCGGTCACACTCGCTGCCACTGGTGAGGGGGCATGGACAGCAACCTGCGCCACTTGTGCCCATCATCCCCTCACCACACCGATACACTTCGCAAAAGGTGAGATCTTTGCCGGAGGTCCTGTCCGGGTCACCGACGATGCTTCCAAAGAGACCCGCAATGCGACCGGTCTGTGGCATCTGCGCGCCACGACCAACGGGATAGATATCGTTCTTTCGCTTCCAAGTGAACGCTACGTTGCTGCCGTCGTCGCAGCCGAGGGCTCTCCCAGTGAGAAACCACAAGCGCTGGAGGCACTGGCGATCGTTGCCCGCACCTACGCTCTGAATGGACGACACTGGAAGCCTCGAGCCGGCCACCTGCCGGCGGAGCTTTGCGATAGCACGCAGTGCCAGGCCATGCACCTGGGACGGATCTCTACAAGCATCGAGACCGCCGTACGTTCCAGCACAGGCGAAACCATGTGGTTCCATGGACGCAGAGCCGAAGTCTTCTTCAGTCAGCACTGCGGCGGCGAGACCGAAGCCGCGGCCGCCGTATGGCCAACGCTGCGCACGGCAAAGTATCTGGCGGCGCATCCCGATACCTTCTGCATCCGCCGTGACAAAGCCGCCTGGCATACGGAAGTTCCCACGGCTCAGCTGATGGAGATCGCACACGCAGAAGGCTGGAAGATCCCGGCCCAGCTCGCAGATCTGCGTGTAACCCGACGCAGCCCTTCGCATCGTGTGCTCAAACTCGACCTCGTCGACCAGGACGGCACACGCTTCCCTGTCGCCGCAAGTTCATTGCGGCTGGCTATCGGCCGCGCGCTCGGATGGAACCGCGTGCGGAGCGATCTGTACGACGTTGCCGTACGAAATGACATCGTGGTCTTTGATGGACACGGCCACGGACATGGCGTTGGCCTATGCCAGGCGGGCGCGAGCGAGATGGCGGTGCAGGGCAAGTCCGCTCGCGAGATTGTCGAGTACTACTTCACCGGAGTCTCCGTGGGAGTTACATCGAATGATGCCGGCTGGCAGCAAAGCTCCAACGGTCCGCTGCGGATACGATCCGTTGGAAACGACACCGCGTATGTAGCAGCCATCCAGCATGCCTGGGCTGAGGCAGCCAAACGCTTCCCCATGCAGAAGACGCTGACACCTGAGATCGTCGCCGCACCATCGGTGGAGATCTTCCGGCAGATGACCGCCTCTCCCGGTTGGCTGCTGGCCGCGACACGCGGGAACACCGTGGTGTTGCAGCCGTGGAGCATCCTTCGCAACCAGGTAGACAGCGTGCTGCTGCACGAGTTCCTGCATCTGTGTGTCGAGTCGGAGGCCGGCGCCAAAGCTCCGCTCTGGCTACGCGAGGGCTTGGTGGAGTACCTGGCCGGCGACGCACAGAGCGGCGAGACGATGCGGGCTGCATCTCTGGAAACAGCGCTGCGTAATCCATCCACACAGCACGAAAGCCAGCAGGCTCATGCAGCGGCTGCAGCGAAGGTGCGCGGTCTGGTCGGCCGCTATGGAATCACTTCCGTGCGGGGCTGGCTGGCCTCCGGAGTGCCGTCCGGCATTGCCTGAGTCTGCGCCAGGATCGCCAGCAGCAGTGAGATCACCGCGCCGTCAAGGATGACGACAAAACCGAGGCGCACTATCAGGCTGAAGAGCTCTACACCGAGACCATGGCCAGGGGTCCAGTCCATCATCTTGCCGGTTACGGTTGTCGACAAGATGTAGAGCAACACCAGGGCGACCCACCAGGTGACGCTGACGAGAGTGCGGAATACGGCGCGCGGACGGCCAATCGTCACCGCATAACTGGCGGCGGCCAGGATGCCGCCGACGATCCACGTCAAGAGAGACCACAGCCAGCCGAACCACTGGTAGATGTGGTTATAGGTAAAGAAGCTCCGCAGACCGTGCGGGAAGCGTGAGTTCAGATAGCTGGCTCGCTGGGAGTCGCCAGCGTGCAGTGCCGTGATCCATTGCGAGAGCAGGCACCACAGCAACACGGCGACAATGATTGAAGCTGCGCCAATCAACAAGCGTCTGCGTGTGCGCTCTTCGTGCGCCAGCCAGAGTGCGATCCACGACTGTCCTCCGGTAGCAATGGCCAGGACCAGCAGGCCCAGAACAAATGAGGCCACCACCTGAAGCGCACTCGCGTCCGGCAGACGCAGCCACAACATCGCCAGCAGACAGACCGTGACGCCCAGGGCCGTCTCAAGCAGGAACAGCTTCAGGGTGAAGCGACGCAGTGCGCCGCGCAACAGGCTCATTGCGGACCTCCGGTGGATGGCTGCGGCACCTCAAGCCGCAGGGCGTCGCTGGTCGCCGAGACATTGGGCTGATACATCGCCTCAACGTGCGCCGGACTGATCTGGAAGACTCCCGGATTGACGACGCGGATGAGATAAAAGATCTCCTGCCGTCCATTGAATTCCGTCGAGAAGAAGGCAGCCCGGTCATCGTGGAACTCACTGCGGGTGTACCAGGAGTACCAGCCGCCAGGGCGCTGCTCGATCGGATAGCTATCCTCATTGCGGATGAACTCTGTCCCCGCGGGGATGGGATCTTCCAGCATGAGGTAGCGCATGGGAGCTCCGCCGATGGCCTCGTGTACTGCGAGCACATCGCCCACCTGCGCTGTGCCTGAGAGCGGCACCAGCGTATAGACCACCTTGCCGTCTTTCTGTGCGGGTTGAAGCTTGAAGTAGTCGCGCGTCAGGTTCAGGGTCATGCTGCCGGCCTGGTAGTCCTTCTTCTCGGTGGAGAAGTAGCGCCCGCGCACTGACCAGTAAAGCCGTCCATTTCCCTTGCGGGTGATCTGCAGATTATTCGCGTTGGGCGCCAACTGCGCTGTATCGATGGTGAGCGAGAGCGTGTTGCCGGTAAGCGACTCTCCGGATTTGAAGGTGCGCTGTGCGATTGATTTGCCGTTCAGCAGGACCTCCACCGAAGAGTCAGCACTGAGCTCGTGAGAGGCAGCGAGGTAATCCACCAGGCCGAAGAGAGCCGTAGCGGTCTGCTCAGTGGAATCCCACCACCCGCCGCTGTTCCGCGCCAGCATCAGCCACTGTGCCGCATTCGGCAGCATGGCATCGTTGGCGTCGACCTTGGACAGCAACCGCAGCACATAGGCTGTTGCTTCTGTGTCGTTCGGATATTCAGTATCAAGTGTGGGCACGTAGCTGCTCTTCCAGAAGACCAGCTCACCCTGGTGCTGAGCCTTCGACTTGAGCAGAGCTGCGATCTCGCTTGCCCGCTTATCGCCGGCCTGTAACATCGCCAGGCCGGTCATTGCCAGGGGTTCGGCATCGAGGTCCTTGCGACGGCTGTACTGCGCGTCGAACGCCTCGCTGAGCTGTTTGTCCCCAGCCATGGCCAGCGCATAGACAACGGCGGCACGTAGCTCCGGACGCATCCGCGGATGCTGCTGGAGCTGCTGCTTCAGATACTGCCGCCCGCGCTCCATCATCGACTGCTGCTCCGGCGTCAGCGGCGTAAACTCAGCTCCCGCGCCAAGTCCGGCAACCACATACGCAGTCATATGAACGCGGCTCTCGTCTTCCTTCCACCAGCCCCAGCCGCCATCGTCGTGCTGATAGTCCTGCAATCGTTCCAGGCCGGCGTCCATCTTCGCTCGCAGATCGGCAGGATCGATTCCGGAAGGCACCTTGAGTCTGGCCAGCGTCTCGGCCACGATGACGTTGGGCAGATAACTGGACATCGTCTGTTCGGTGCAACCGTAGGGATAACTGGTCAGGTAATCGAGCGCCGAGAAGAGCGAACCGGCAATGGTCGGGCTGACATCGATGCGGATGGAGTGTGCGGCTACATCGGTGTTGGCCGGGAAGTTGATGGGCACATTTGCCATGCCTCCGGTCAGAACGCCGCTTGGCGCGATGCTGCGGGCAACGCCTGCCGGTTCGACCGGGAAGGTGATCTCCAGAGCATCTGACTCAGCATCGGTGATAGCCGTCGCGGTGAGCTTCGCCGTTCCCACATGCGAGGCACGCAGACGCCACAGCGCCGTAGCCTCACCCTTGCCTGGGATGGTGATCTTTTGCTGATTGCCGATCACGGTATCGACACCCTCTACAGCCAGCGAGATGGTCGCTTCCTTTGCTGTATCGAGATAGTTGTGAACGATGACCGGCAGGGTGAGCTCATCGCCCTTCAGCAGGAAGCGAGGGTTGCCCATCCGTACCAGGACGTTCTTGCGTACCAGAACGCGGCTGATGGTGGAGCCGGCCTTCGAGTCCATGGTGATGGCTCGCGCGGTCGCGCGCCACGTCGTCAGCGAGTCCGGGAAGGTGAGGTTAACCGTAGCGTGGCCGCTGGCGTCGGTGTGAATGCTGGGCTGCCAGAAAGCTGTATCTGGAAACGCCTTGCGAACGCGGGGCTTCTGCTCGTTGCCAGGCTTGACCTGGGCGAGTTGCGGACGGTACCGGTTCGACCGCATGGCCAGCATCGGGGACTTGCTGCCGGCGGAGCCGCTGAAGTAGAAGTCGAGCGAGGAATCGGTCTGCGCCTCGGCATATCGCTGCGGATAGAGAGCCTTCACCATATCGCCGCTGCTATCGGGATAGAGCGAATAGATTGCCTCATCAACGACGCCAAGGCTGACATCGGCACTGACAGGCTTGCCGGCGAAGTCACGCGTCGTAATCTGATAGGTCGCCTGCTGTTGCGGCTGGAAGACGTCTTTCGAAGGCGTGACCTCAACCTGCAACTGCTGCTGAGCCGAAGGCACCTTCAGCATCTTGCTCGCCTGATAGAGCGTGCTGTTCTTGATAAACAGGGCGCTGACATTCACATTCGGCTGTGACTCCGCGGTGATCGGCAGATCGAAGGAGAGCGTCGTTCCGTCAGCATGCAGCAACTGGCGGCGCAACAGCGTATCGCCTTCGACGAGTACCAGGGCGTAGAAGCCGGGCTGGTCGGAGACCAGGCTGAGATGAGCCGTATCGCCGGGAGCATAGCTCTTCTTGTCGGCGATGAGCTGGGTTGTCGAGGAGCTTTCACCCCATCCGGCCTGTCCTGCACCGAGCACCCAGATCGAGGTGGTATCGACAGGCCCGCGCGTGCCGGGCTGTACCGGGGTTGCTGTCGCAACCAACTGAGTCGACATGAAGTTCGGCTCGTTCACCGTTATCTGGCCGGTCCCCTGCCCGCCCGCATCGGTCGTGACGTCGACCGCCGGGCCATCGATGACCTGTGGGTCGCGGCCATACTTCCGGTACTTGAGCTGAACGTGCACCTTCGCCGCGACTGGATGATTGTCGTAATCCACGGCGGTTACGCGGAAGCGGGCAGCTTCGCCGTTGTGGACGGCGTAGCTGATGGGCTCAATATTGATGCGAAAGGTGCCGTAGGTTGCCAGGAAACGGCCGCGGCCTGTGATCTCGCGGTTGGCTGCGTCGGTGACACCGGCCTCGACTGTATAGTCGTAGTCGCCGAAGTTCTTCTCATCGACGGAGGTAGGAACCTGAATGGTCAGCAGGCCGTTGGCATCGAGCTTGCCGGTCTTCTCGCTCTCTTCATCGCCGGCATAGCCGCTGGAATCCTCTCCGCTGTACTCGCTGGGAGATTCGTCGTTCTCTTCTTCCCCGCCCCACCAGTAATGCCGCTCGTGATAAACGCGGTACTTCACCTTGGCATTGGCAACGGGCTCGCCGAAGAAGTAGCGTGAATCAATGGTCACCGGCATGGTTGCGCCTTCAAGAACGCGACGCTGGGCTGAGGTTACAGTTACCCGATACTCGGGCTTGCGGTACTCCTCCACGTGAAAGCTGGCGAAGAGCCCGCCTGGTGGGTCACCGACGCGGATGGTGTAGTAGCCGAGCGCAGTATCGCGCGGCAGATCGATCTCGCCTGAGAGCGTGCCGGTGGGCGACAACGTCATCTGACGATCGAAGATGGCCTTATCAGTCGCATCAGAGATAGTGACATGGATATTCCCCTGTTTCGGCGCAGTAAGCAGGTTATTCGCGTGCTCACGAACGATCGCCTTCCAGTGCACCGTGTGCGTCGGCCGATAGACGGGCCGCTCGGTGTATACATAGCCGACATACTTGCCCCCTTCGCTGGAGCTCAGTGCCCAGGTGCCTGGTGTAGAGACGGCGATGTCTTTTTCCTTGGATGCCACCACCCAGAAGGCGTCCTCATGGGCGCGGTCGGCCGGGATCGGTAATTGTGCGACGCCATTCGCGTCAGTGCTGGCGGAAGCTACTGCCTTCTGCCCGAAGCCGGCATCGATCTTCACGCCTTCGAGCGGCTTACCGCTGATGCGATCTGTAGCATAGGCGAGTACGGCGCCGTTACTGGTACGCGTGACCAGCGCCATGGGAGTGACCATCACCAGGGTGTAGGCCTTTAGATGGCCGTCCGTCGCCTCCAACAGATACAGCCCCGCGTCCAGCTTCTGCTGGATGGGGAGATCGTTGTTATCGGAGACGTAGGTTGCCGGCACAACCTGTCGCCACCGGGCGACGAGCTGGCGCTGATTGAGGATAGGAATCTGCGCGAACTCGGCCTCGTTGATGATGCGGCTGCGGCGGGAGAGCGATGTCTGTTTGGCGCGCATGGAGTGGCGGGCTTCGCGCGAAAACTGGTACCGGAAGAAGTCTCGGATGCGCTGCCAGAGCTGCGCCTTCCAGTCGTGGAACTTCTCAAGCCAGGTCCGCTCGTCGATGTGTTCGGGACCATAGGAGTAGTCGGAACCGAAGGAGTGCAGCTCCTTCAGGTTCTCGACGAACTTGACCGGATCATCGACCCGATAGATGCGGAATTCCAGCGAGTCCACATCATGGGTATAGAGATGGATCGTCGGTTTATCACCCGGAGCGAAGGTCTTGCTTGTGCTCAGGTTGAAACTTTGCGCGCGTGCGGATGGGTTTGAGGGGAGGACGAGGGCGGCGAGGAGAGCGAAGAGAGCGAGGCCACGCGGTCTCATTGAGGGTCCTCTCGGAGGATAGACCAACGATACACGCCGAGAAAGTTGGTATTGTGTGAAACCGGCCTCCAGCGGGGATCGGGATGTTCCAGCAGATCTTCCAGAGCGACACGGCGGATCTCGCCAGGCCCAGAGCCGATGGGACCGGTGTGATATACCACCCAGTCTCGCTTGCTGCCGGTCACGATCATCGAATGGTAAGGAGAGTTCTGCTCCAGTTGCCGGTAAAAGAGCAGATCCCCTTCGCGTGCGGCATGAAGATCGCGGGAGACGAAGAATGTGTTGCGCTGCCACAGCGTCTTTGCGTCAGCAAACTGAGCGAAGCTGCCGTTGGTCAGGTCGACCGGGGAATACGCCCCGTCGCGCACACGGAAGAGGTTCGCTCCCAGAGGCGTTAGCGGATAGACGTACTGGCTGACAGAGCTGGAAGGTAAGGCGAACTCGATCGGCAGTGTTGCCTGCCAGACCTCATTATGCGCATGCAACGCTCCTCGATAGCACCAACGCAACAGAGCGGCGCAGTCATTGATCTCAGCCGGAAGCTTCTGCGGAGGAGCCGCCGCCGCCAGATCGGCGAGTGAGGAGAACCAGCGCCGGAAGGCGGCGCGGTCGGCAGAGCTGTGCAGGCGGAGATATTCCGGCGTGCCGTCGCCGAAGAGATCAGTTGCGTCTGACGTGAAGTCCAGCGGGATGCTCAGGAGCCTGGGACCGTAAGTGACCTGCAGCCACCGATGACCGGGCAGAACCGGCGACTGCACCAGGACGGAGCCGTCCTCCAGCACCCGCGTGGCAACAACATTGGGCAGGCTGCTGATCTGGAGTTCGGCGCGTCCTCTTCGAACAAGGTGCGCAAGGCGATGTTCACGGCCATCCGCCGGAAATATGTGCTGCACCTGCGTCAGCCGGATGCCCGGACGTCCGCGAAGAAACCAGACAGCGGCGGTGCCTACCAGGAGTGGCACGATGACGAGAAGAAGAATTCGGCCCTGCGTTGCTCGGCTCACGGGTTTCGAGAGTGAGCATAACAGGGCCGACAGAGTTTAATGAGCGCGTTAGAGCATTTCCCTGTAGGTGTAGAGTAGGGCTTCCGCATCTATGGGCGTTTTCCGCAATGAAAACGCCGCTCCACTCCTCTTCCGGGATGCTCAGCAACAGGGAAAATGCTCTAGAAACTAATTCGGGCAGCGAGCTGGATGCTGCGCGGATCTCCTACTCCGTTGGCTGCACCAAAAGTTGAGCTGGAAGTTGTGGGATACGCTCCCGTTCCCCAGGTTCCGTTGGGCAGCATGTCGTTACGGTGGTTCAACAGGTTGAAAGCCTCCGCAATTCCTTCCAGATGGATTCGATCCGTCAGAGCGATGGTCCGGTTGAGCCGGGCATTCACTCCGAAGAAGTCAAACCCGACGCCGGTGTTGCGGCCAATCGCCGCCCCGGCAAGGCCCTCCGTGCAGGGATTCGTCGTCGACAGTGAATAGCCGCCGACGCAGGGACGCTGCGTCGTCTGCTGCTTCGTCTGTCCGCCGGTCACGATATTGAACGGCAGCCGTGAGTAGTACTGCAACACTCCGCCGAACTGCCATCCGTGTGTGAGATGTCCCATCACCGTACTCGTATGTGAGGTTGGCGAGTGAACGCTGAAGTCGAAGACCAGGCGGTGACGCTGATCGTCATCGGAACGGCCTCGATCGACATTGAGATCGAAGTTGTTAATCGGCGAGGAGAAGAAGAATTCGCTGATATTGTTGATGGCCTTCGACCAGGTATACGAGACCCGCGCTGAACCCCATGAAACCGGCCGCTGCACCAGCGAGACCGCCAGACCGTCATAATACGAATCAAACAACGAATCGTAGTAGCGAACGTTGCCGCGCGAGTTATCTGGCCGCGTGCCGTCGAGGTTGATATTGCGGTTGATGGACGAAAGCAGGTGCAGGCCGCGTGTGTGCTGATAACTAAGTCCCAGAGTCGTTGCGCGAGCCAGTTGCTGCTCCAGGCCCAGGCTCACCTGCTGTGCATAGGCATTCTGAATTCCAGGACGCATCAGCGTGTAGCTGATCTTCGCGGCAGGATTCGGCGTAGTGGAGACGTTCGGAAACGACGGTGCACCAACGTCACCCGGAACATAGGTGTACTGCAGCAAGCGTCCCTGCGCCGGATCCTGCGTGTTATTGGCTGACAGCAGCGCATTCGCCAATGCGCGCAGTGGGATGCGGTCATAGAAGAGACCATAGCTGCCGCGCACCACGGTACGGTGATCGGCAAACGGCGACCATGCGAAACCGATGCGAGGGGAAAGATTATTCGTATCGGTATTCACGGTCGACAGAAATTGCAAGTCATAGCGTAGACCGGCGTTGATGGTCAGCGATGGAAGCGCCTTCCACTCGTCCTGCACGTAGAAGCCAATGTTGGGGTTGTTCTGAGTAATGAATGGCATGCCGAAGTTCTGGGCATAGCTGGAGTATCCGGTAGTGCTGGACAGAAAGGCCGTCAACGAGGGAAAGGTATAGTTTCCCGCAATCGACATAGGAAAGGTAATGGTGTCGCGGTTGAAGAGGAAATCTATGCCGGTTTTTACTGTATGGGCTCCGCGCTGCATCACCAGGTTGTCGACTACCTCATACAGGTAGTTCAGGCGAGCGACGGGAGAAGAAGAAAACCGTCCGAAGCTGGCGACTCCGCTGATCGTAATGGCCGGGCTGTTCTGAGTATTCGATGGAGCGTTCAGGCTGTCATAGGTGAACTGTCCCCTGGTCTCGTTGAAGGTGCGCGGCGAAAGCGTCGCGACATTACTCGCTGCAACCGTGTGATTGGTGTCGCGTACAGCGGTTCCATAACTCACGTCTGCCAATGCTCCGGCACCACGTGCGTTGACACTGTTCAGCCGGTAGTAGCTGTAACGCAACGTGAGCTGGTCTTTGTCACTGAAGCGATGGTCGCCGCGCAGGAAGAGGTTATCGGAGTGCACCGTCGTTGGGTAAAGGGTTGTCGTGCCGGTTCCTACCGACAACCGCGGACCGGCGAAACCGAGTGCGTTCAGGCGATTGTTGATCGCCGTGGCGTTCGCGGGAGAGATGGTCACGATTCCGTTCGTATTCAGTCGCCGGCCTTCATAGTTGCCGAAGAGGAAACTGCGATCATGCCGCAGCGGGCCGCCCAGGCTTACGCCATACTGCCCTTGCGTAAGCGGCAGCGTGGTACGCGAGAGTGGATTCTGCGCGTTGAGCCGCTGATTCCGCAGAAACCCATACGCTGTACCGTGCAGGTCGTTGGTTCCGCTGCGCGTGACGATATTGAAATAACCGCCCATGGCCCGGCCGAACTCCGCCTGGCCACCTGAGGTGACCACCTGGAACTCCCGCACCACGTCCATGCCGTATGAGTTGCCGGCGAGACCAGCGGCATCGTCGTTGGCGGAGAGACCATCCACCACAAAGCTGTTGGAGAAGTTCCGCTGGCTGTTGATGGAGTATCCCTGTCCGATGACCGGAGAGGTCTCGGCAAAGGTCTGCGTGCTGTTGGTATTGGTCGGGCTTACCCCCGGAGCCAGAAGAGCGAGATCCAGATAATTGCGACCGTTGTAGGGCAGCTCTGTCACTTCGCCCTGGTGCACTGTCTCCGAGATCTGGCTGCGGTTGGCTTCGAGGGGTAGCGCCGTTCCGCCCACGACTTCCACAGTGACGTTTTGCCCGACAACCGTTGCTTGCAGCGCAAGGTCGAGAGCAGCCCCGACACCGAGCTGCACCCTCAGGCTGGTTGCCTGGAATCCTCTCGGCTGGGCGGTAAAGACATATTCCCCAACAGGGAGAAAGGGTAGACGGAAGCGGCCGCGCTCATCGGTCATGGTCGTGTAGTTCTGATTCGTTGCGACAGAACGAGCAGTAACGGGAGTCTGAGCGATGAGCGCTCCCGAGGGATCGAGGACGCGGCCGGTGACGGAGGCGCTGGTCAGCGTCTCCTGCGCGTAGATAGCTGAGGTGGCAAAGAGGGACAGGGCGGCAAGGGCCGCTCTCCGGGTAAACATGCTTTCCTCCAAACGGATGGGCTGTCGCGGAGCGCACTGTGCAAAAGCAGTAAGGCGCGCCACACAACGACAGCAGAGACGTTCTTGAACCGTTGGCTAGAGCATTTTCCCTGTTGCTGGGTATCCCGGTAGAGGAGTGCAGTGTGGCGTTTTCATTGCGGAAAACGCCATAGATGCAGAAACACTGGTCTACACCTACAGGAAAATGCTCCTAGGAGAAAAGAAGGGCCGGCGGACCGCGCTCCGAATCGGAGAGCGTATGCAGTACTAACTGCTGCGAGAGAGGCCGGGCATAGATGTAGTCTCGCGAGGCGCGGACCGGAGGAAGGCTGGCAAAGAATGGAAGCGATGCAATCGGCTGCGCCGGAGCATCGATCGAAGCCGGGCAGTAAGGGCACTTCTCCGCCGGTGTAGCGACATGCAGATGGTGCGGCGCTGCATCCTGATCGGTCGCATCTTCTCTGGCCATCTCGGCCATAGCTGCGCTCATCGCCTTATCCGTCGTTCCCGCCATCATGCCCATAGAACAGTGATGTTTTCCGTGCCTTCGGCAGCACGGCGGCAGGTGCGCGTCATCGTCCTGCATGGCGGCCAGCAGAGGCGTGGCCAGCGGCAAGGCGAAGGCAACCAGCAACAGAATGGAGAAGAGTTTCCTCAATCTCCCTTGATTGCAACACTCCGTCGCGCCATGTGCAAGCGATTCGTCGAAAACCGGGCGGTATTCGACGTCAGGCCACGGCCTTCACCGGAGCCGTGGGAAGCTGTGGTTGCGTACGCTGAAGCTCCCGCAGGGCCGGCTTGCTGAGTGGGCGCTCGTGCAGCAGCAGCTCCGCGGCACGCACTTTGGCATTCGCATGGAACCAGTGCTGGAAGACGTTGTCGCAAAGCAGGTTGGTGACTGCAAGCAGGCACATGCCCTGGTGATGAGCCATCCAGCTCCGTACCAGCTCGGGCTGCTTTTGATTCAACCGATAGTCGGCCGCCTCATAGAATCCGTAATCACCGACCCAGCCCATCTGCGCCATCCACCGCAGGTTGGAAATCGCATGCTTGCGGATAAACGGCAACGTCAGGAAGGTGGAATAGGGCGAGATAACCGGTCCATCTTCGGCTCCATACTTCAGTGCCAGGTCAGGAATGCCCCACGCCTGGTACTGATAGCGTCCGTCGGGATCGCGTGTCGCCATGCCGCTCTCCGAGATGCCCCAGGGCATGCCTTTGACGTGATGTTGCTGAATGGCGATGGCAGACTCCATCGATCGCGTGATCAGCGTATCGGGATAGTGGCGCATCCACAGAGCGGGCATCAGGTATTCAAACATCGTGCCCGTCCAGGAGAGCAAAGCCGCCCGGCCGCCCACGATGACATGGGAGCGGCCCAGACGGAACCACGCCCGCTGCGGGATATCGCCTTTGGCAATGGCCAGGAAGGTGGCGATACGCGCCTCAGAGGCGACGAGGTCATAGCAGGCCGGAAAGAGTTCCTTTTGTGCTCCGTCGTATCCGATGGAGAGAAGCTGGCGCTGCGGCTCCAGCATGAAGTCGAAGCGCATGGCGTTGGCATGCCAGCCGCTGAGATTGGCGATGTGCTGCACCTCGTGCACCAGGGCGACAAGAGACTCCATCGCCGTCGGCATCAGGATCCGCAGCTCGATTGCCAGTTCGCGGTCTGCGCCGGTCGCAGCATTGGCCAGATGCATCAGGCGCTCGTCGAGAGAACGCACGTAGTCCACGGCATTCTGCAAGGCGGGGACAATCTCGTTCTCTGGATCGGCAAAGACCGTCAGATGAAACAGCGACTCGAACTTCGGCAGCAGCCAGGGGGTGTAACGCTCCACGTAGTCGATAAGCTGCTTCCGGCGGCGCTCTGCCTCCGCCAGCACCCACTCTCCCTGGGCGTCGATGCTGGGAAGCTCGACCAGCCAGCGAATGCTGTCACGCAGCGCCGCGACAGACTGATTCGGCGGGAACCCTTCGTGCCCCATCATCTTGCGGATCGCAGAGAACGTTGTCTGGGTGAGGAGCGGCTGCTTCAGAATGTCCTGCACACCGCCGGTAAGGGCATAAAGACTGGCTGCCAGGTTGCCGCTATCCACGGAAGAGATGGTGAATGGCGGAATCGCCTGCAATGTGGGGATGTTGATCCAGTTATAGATATGACCGTTTACCTTCTCCAGGCGGTCATAAGTGGCCATGGTGCCTAACGTGGCGCGGGTAAACTCCGGCACCGTAAGGAAGCCGAGCTGCAGGGCTGCCTGGCGTGCGTTGAAGAGCATGCCCAGATTGGTGGGCGAAAGCGTGCGTGTCTGGTGCAGATTCTCTTCCGTGACGTTGTCGGGAATCAGCCACTGATTCCGCTCGTCCCCAAACTCCGCATAGTATCGCCAGGTAAGCAGCGCCTGGCGCTCCAGGAACTCGCGATCCTCTGCCGACAGAGGAGCATCCAGCTTGCGCGGCGGCGAATTGAGCCAGCCGGTGATCGCCGAGGTGAGTGCCCAGAGGATGAGGATTGGACCGGCGATGAAGAGATCTTTCCAGTGATGCAACGCAATGACGACGCCGATGGCGAAGGCAATGGCGGGAGAGATCTGCAGGTAGATATCCAGCGAGCTCCGTGTGCGTGCCGCCTCTGCCTGCGCTGCAGTCTCCCACTCCAGCAGCTTTCGCCCGGTGAGGAAGCGCCGTACCAGCGAACGCATAATGGCATCGATGGAGAGAAATGCGTGATGGGGCAGAAACGCAAGATTGAGGAGATGGAATCCGAGTGAGGCCCAGAAGCCTCGGAAGCTCTCGATCACAGCCTCAGAGTTGCGGCGTGCCACGGCGCGGCCGATATTGAAGGCAAGCTGCACAAAGACCGGGAAGAGCAGCAGCATCAGGGTGACGAAGGTCCAGTAGCGGGCGCCTCCGGGCAGGAAGAGCCAGCCGCAGATCAGAAGGATAAAAGTGATGGGCTCCACCAGGCTGCGGCGCAGGTTATCGAAGATCTTCCATTGCGAGATCATGTTGATGGGGTTCTCAACCATCCGGTCCGACTCATCCGGAACGCTGCTGAAGAGCCATTGCAGGATCTGCCAGTCGCCGCGCACCCAGCGATGTTTCCGGCGTGTATGCGCCGAGTAGTGCGACGGATAGTCGTCGATGACCTCAATGTCTGTTACCAGGCCGGCGCGAACATAAGCTCCCTCGATCAGATCGTGCGAGAGCAACACATTCCGCGGGAAGCGGCGATCAAGCACCTCGTGCAATACTGACGCCTCATAGATGCCTTTGCCGGTGAAGCTGCCCTCGCCGAAGACGTCCTGATAGACATCACTTACGGCCCGTGTGTAGATATCGAAGCCGGTCTCGCCGGAGTAGAGGGACGCAAGCCGCGAACGCGATGCCGATTTAACGCTGACACCGACACGAGGCTGCAGAATGCCATAGCCGCGTGTAACGATCCGGCGACGCGGGTCGATGATCGCCTGATTCAGTGGATGCGACATGGTGCCGATCATCCGTGCGGCAGTGTTACGCGGAAGTTGGGTATCGGAGTCGAGCGTGATGATGTAGCGTACGCGCTTCAGCACACTGACCGGACCCGCCTTTACCGGGAAGCTGTCGAACTCGCTTCGCAGCAGTTTGTTCAGATCGAGCAGTTTTCCACGCTTACGCTCCCATCCCATCCATACGCCCTGGCGGGCGTTGAAGACGCGATGCCGGTGCAAGAGCAGGAAGCTGCCGCCTTTATCCTTCGCGTAGCGCGCGTTCAACTGGTCGGTCATGCGCACGGCAAGATCCACAAGCTCATTGCGGTCTTCCATACGCGGACGAATCTCAGAGTCTGGCAGATCGGTCAGCAGACCGAAATACAGATTCGGATCGGTGTTCGAGAGATAGCGCGCCTCCAGCTCATCAAAGAGGTCGATGATCTGCTGCTCATTCAGCAGAAGCGTCGGTACCACGATGAAGGTCGCCGCATCTTCCGGGATGCCTTTGGTGTAGTCAAGCTTGGGCAGAGCACGCGGCCGGATAAAGGCGGTGATCGTGTTGTTGACCAGGTCGCTGGCCCCCTGCGTCGCCGGCAACAGGGCAAGCAGCAGGGTGCCCATCACCGCCAGAAACGCATGGTTCGGCACCAGGGGAACAATGAATGCCGCGATCGACAGCACCGAAACGACGAAGATGCTGAGGATATAGGCCTCTTCGCGGTTGGCTGCCAGCGCGGCGCGCACACGATCGACCAGCGTGGGGTGATACCCGATGCGATTCTCCAGCTCCGGGAAACCTTCTTCAAAGAGGTAGTAGCCCACGTGTGCAAGGCGCCGCGCCAGACGCTGATCGGAGGGAGGATTGATCTCTGCCTGCCGTGCAAGATCAAGTGCAATATGGGCTACCTGCAATTCGCTGCAATCGGAACGGCATGCCAAAGCGGCAATACGTTGCAGATATCCCGAACGTGTCTCTTCATCCATCGCCAGAAAGACGCCGTAGGGATCACGCGCAAGGACGGGATAGAACGCCACCATATCCGGCGTGAGCAACGACCACTCAAACTGCTGCAGACGCCGCAGCGAATGAAGCGGCGCGGAGAAGGGCGAGTCCTCGATCGGGGGCATGGCGCCGGTAAACGCCTCTCTGGCGCGGTCGAGAAGGAACTCCACCTGCGCAAGACGTAGAAAGAACGGAAGTGCAATGGTCTCGTGCAGTAGCAGCGGATCTTCGGTTTGAACGACCGAGACGAAGACGAGGAGCGATTCGGGCGACCAGATGCCTCCTGCCGCGTCCAGGTACTCTTCGGCGACGCGCATGGCGCGGGGCAACGCTCTATCTCCGGGAACAGTCACGCGCGGAAGCCGGCGTACATTCTTTTTGCTGCTCTCCGCCTCGGTGAGCACCGCCTGCAGCATGCGTGAGCTCTCCAGAAGTTCCAGCGGAGGCGTGAGCTTACGGAGATCGGCAACCGCCTCGCACTGGCGCAGAGTCTCGCTCAACCGTGCCGTTACACGTTCAAGCCGCACTCCCAGGTCGTCCGGTGCATCCTTAGGATCCTGTTTCACCGGTCGCCAGGCTGCCAGGAGCGACTGTGCGCGTTGACGCAACACGTCGTCGCTGACAAAAGGCTTCTCCGGCAGACCCTCGGTCTCAAAGACCGGAGCCGTGAGAGGCAGGTGCTCGAGTTCTGTATGGCCCTGAACTTCTGTCATCATCCTTCTTTCGCTCGTTAGCGGTAACTTGCCGCTTGCATCTCAAACATCTCGGCGTAGAGCCCACCGGATTCCATCAACTTCTGGTGATTTCCTTCTTCGATCAAACGACCGCCGCTCAGCACTACGATGCGATCTGCCATGCGGACGGTCGAAAAGCGGTGCGAGATCAGCAGCGCCATCTTGCCCTGCGTCAGTTCGGCAAAGCGTTCAAAGACCTCAAGCTCACTGCGGGCGTCGAGTGCCGCCGTGGGCTCATCGAGAATCAGCAACTGCGCGTCCCGCAGATAGGCGCGCGCCAGCGCGATACGCTGCCACTCACCGCCCGAGAGCTCCACACCGCCCTCGAAACGCCGGCCCAGAAGCTGGTCGTAGCCGTGCTCCAGCTTCGCCACCACAGTGTCAGCGAGACTTTTGTGGGCGGCATATTCGATCTCGCCCGCATCGAGTTTGCGGTCAACACGGCCGACGCCGATGTTTTCGCGCGCACTCATCTCGTACTTCATGAAGTCCTGAAAAATGACGCCGATCTCGTGGTGCAACTCCTCCAGCTTGTACTCGCGCAGGTCGCGGCCATCCAGAAGGATCTGGCCCTCGGTAGGGTCATACAGCCGCGTGATGAGTTTGACGATGGTTGTCTTTCCCTGTCCGTTCTCACCGATCAGGGCAACACGCTCTCCGGGGCGAAGCGTGAAGGTGAAGTTTTTGAGCACCGTACGGTTGGTTCCGGGATAGGTAAACGACACATTACGGAACTCGAATCCTTGACGAATGGGATTTGGCGCCGGTAGGCCCTTGGGATCGGACCTGACCGTCGGTTCCATGCGGAAGAATTCGATCAGATCGGTGAGGAACAGTGCCTGATCGGCGATACCGGAGGCCGTGGAGAAGACCTGCTGCAGGTTCGAGTTGGCCTGCTGGATCGATGCCGTAAGGAAGGTGAAGTAGCCGATGCTGTACTCGCCCTGGATCGTCCTCCAGATGACGTAGACGTAGGCGCCGTAGTAGCCCAGGGTGCTGACAACATTCAGCAGGCCGCCGATCAGCAGCTTGCGACGCGCAAAGGCGGTGTCTTCGGCATGGATCCCCCGCGCCAGCTCGTCGAACTTGCCGGTGAAGTAATGGCTCAGACCGAAGAGCTTGATCTCTTTGGCGCCGTCGCGGCTGCCGGCCACCTGGCGAAGGTAGTCCATCTGCCGCTTTGCCGGTGTCTGCCGAAAGTTCTTGGCATAGCCGAGGAAAGCAAAGTGGGTCTCGCCGAGGAACGATGGCAGCACACCCACCAGCATCAGCAACACCAGCCACGGCGACGCCAGTACCAGGGCCGCGGAGAAGACGAAGGTCGTGATGATCTGCTGCAAGAGGCGGCCGATCTGCTGAATCATCACCAGGCGGTCCGTTGCCTGCACCCGTGCGCGCTCCAGACGGTCGTGGAAGATCGGATTTTCGTAGGTGGTCAGGTCCAGCCGGGCGGCCTGCTCCATCACTTTGACCGAGGCGTAATGGGTGTAGCTGTTGGCCAGCAGCGCATCGCTGAAATCGATTGCCCGCATCATGAGACCAAGCAGAACGTTGATACCGATCTCGGCAGCGACCAGATACCAGAATCGCGGATCGAGCGAGCGCCCGCGCAGCGTATCCGCAATGTCATTGATGATGTACTGTACGATCTTGGCGGCGGCAAAGGGGCACAGCGCCACGATGATCCGCAGGATCACACCCCAGATCACGGCGGCTTTGCTGGAGCGCCACATAATCGTGAGCACCATCGGCACGTTGCGCAGCGCGGCAACGCGTTCGCGCCAGGGGTTCTGGTTGGTGGTCTTCTCGCTCATGGACTCTCGGTCAAGGTTTCAGGACTGCGTCGAAACGATCGCGTGTGCGGAACGCGACACAGTGGCTGCTCCGTAGGATGCACGCAACTGTTGTGGAGGTTGTGCAAACAGAGGCATCGGAGCTTATCGTTATGCAGGAACTCGGGACACTCTGCATAGACCAACATGAAAGGCGATGCATCCGTCAACACACCATGAAAAGTTCCGTCTCGCTTGATTCCTTCATAAGCTTGGTGCGCGGCTTCTTAACCAGAAGCCGTCGGGAGGAACTTTCATGGTTCTCCCCGGCGCTTCTTTTCATACACTCGCACTACACTAGCGTGAAGTGAACGGAGGATCCCCCCAACTGTGAAGACGATCGGCGTTCTCTTTGGCATGGAAAACACCTTCCCCGGCGCCCTGGTGGAAAACATCAATGCGCGCGGGCTCGACGGCATTCGGGCAGAGTTTGTGCAGGTTGGCGGTGTCGAGATGGACGCGGCTTCGGGCTACGACGTCATCGTCGACCGCATCTCGCATGACATTCCCTTCTATCGCAGCTTCTTGAAGAACGCCGCTCTCCGCGGAACGCAGATCATCAATAACCCTTTCTGGTGGTCGGCGGACGACAAGTTCTTCAACTATGCCCTGGCCTCCCGGGCCGGGGTTGCGGTTCCGCGCACGGTGCTTTTGCCCTCCAAGCAACTGCCTCCGAACACCACGGAGCGCTCCATGCGCAACCTGCAGTATCCGCTCGACTGGGACACGATCTTCAGTTACGTCGGGTTCCCCGCCTTTCTGAAGCCGCACGACGGCGGCGGCTGGCGCGATGTCTACCATGTCCATAACGCGGAAGAGTTTTTCCACGCGTACGACCAGACCCGCGACCTGTGCATGGTGCTGCAGGCGGCCGTGAATTTCACAGAGTACTTCCGCTGCTACGTCGTCGGCCAGAAGAAGGTGCGCATCATGCAGTACGATCCGCGGCGGCCGTACCATGAGCGTTATGTGCACGACGGTCCGGCGCCGGCCAAGGCACTGCTGAAGCGCGTCGAGAAAGATGCCCTGACCCTCTGCCAGGCGCTCGGTTACGACCTGAATACGGTGGAGTTCGCCTGTGAGAATGGCGTTCCCTATGCGATCGATTTCATGAATCCGGCGCCCGACGCTGACCTGCACTCCGTCGGCAAAGCGAATTTTGACTGGGTGGTGAATGCCGTCGCCGACCTGGCGATCGCACGGAGCAAGCTGAGCGGCAAACCTCCTGAGCTGAAGTGGTCTGCCCTTCTCGGTGCTCCGGAGGAAAAGCCGGCGAAGAAGTCCTCAAAGAAGCCGCCGATGACTCCGAAAGCTCCAAAGCCTCCGAAAACGCCGAAGAAAAAGTAGCGGCGAGCAGGCCCAGCGCCCCGGCGTAGAGTACATGTATGGTTGATGAACCCAACAAGGTAGATCAGGTCTCCGTCACCAGCGACGGAGCTTACGTGCTCACCATCAAGGACCACTGGGACTGGGAAGTGGACTTCGATCACGTGCAGGTGTTGGAGGACAAACTGAACGCCTATCTCAGCTTTATCGAGGGCGGCCAGATGGAGGAGCTTTATCCTGCGTCGGTCCGATTGCCGCTGGAGATCGACATCCAGTTCCAGTTCGCTCCCAGCGAGCTGGGGCTCCAGTTCCTTGACGCCGCGAAGAAAACCATCGAAGAGGGTGGCTACAAACTCACCTGGAACATCGCTACGCAAGCCGATGCCTGACAAGCTTCCGGGGGCCTGATACCTTCATCTCACCATGCGCCCATCGTTCACGCTCGGCATTGAAGAGGAGTACCAGACCGTCGATCCTGAAAGCCGGGATCTTCGCTCGCACATCGCCACCGAGATGCTGGCCAAGGGCAGGCTCCGGCTGGAAGAGCGCGTGAAGGCTGAGATGCATCAGTCTGTCGTCGAGGTAGGCACGCGCGTCTGCCGCAATATAGAAGCGGCTCGCGAAGACCTTTACGATCTGCGCCGCAATATGGTCCGGCTGGCCGAAGAACACGGTCTGCTGCTGGTCGCCGGCGCAACGCATCCTTTCGCGGACTGGCGTGTGCAGGAGATCTATCCAGACGACCGCTACAAACGCGTCGTTGAAGATCTGCAGCTTGTCGCCCGCGCCAACCTCATCTTCGGCCTGCACGTCCATGTCGGCATCGAAGACCGCGAGGCGGCGATTCGCATCATGAACTCGATGCGGTATTTTCTGCCGCACATTCTGGCGCTGAGTACAAACTCTCCGTTCTGGCTGGGGATGGAGACCGGCTACAAGAGTTATCGCGCCAAGGTCTTCGAGAACTTTCCGCGGACGAATCTCCCTGACAGCTTCGCGAGCTACTCGGAGTTCGAGAACTACGTCAATCTGCTGATCAAGACCAACACGATCGACAACGCCAAAAAGATCTGGTGGGACGTCCGTCCTCACCCTTTCTTTAATACCGTCGAGGTGCGCATCTGCGACATTCCGCTGCGCGCGGAAGAGTCGATTGCCATCGCCGCGCTGATCCAGGCCACCGCCGCTAAACTCTACAAACTGCACGAAGCTAACGTGGACTTCCGCCAGTACAGCCGCGCGCTGCTGATGGAAAATAAGTTCCGCGCCGTGCGATACGGCCTTGATGGAAAACTGATCGACTTCGGGAAAGAGACCGAGGTCGCCGAGCGGGATCTGATCCGCGAATACCTCGCCTTTGTCGATGACGTTCTGGACGAGTTAGGCTCGCGAGCTGCAGTCGAGGAGCTACACAACATTCTGGAACGGGGTTCCGGCGCCGACCGGCAACTTGCGGTCTTTCGCCAGACCGGCAGCCTGCGCGCTGTCGTCGATTACATGGCGGCGGAGACCAGGGCCGGTCTGTAACGAATTCATGACAATCAAATTTTCTGTTCATTCCTCTTTTCAGAAAATTTAATCCGGCGTACATTTGTCTTCAGAAGAGCAGTTTCTGCTGCTTTACGTTTCCGTACATTTTTTGTTCCCTTTTGGGTTGTGGCAAGTTTTTGCAGTCTCCGGCGAAGCTATCGCCGATGTGTATTCGCAATCTTTCTTGTAGTCGCCGTCGTGTCGCTGTATTCAACCTGCAGTCTTTTTTGTGAGGGAAACACCCATGAGCTCGATCTTCGACGTTAATTCCGCAGTCTCCCGCCGCAACTTCATGCGCCTGTTCGGCGCTGGAGCAGCGGCCGCAGCCACGCTTCCTAACTTCTCGCAGACCGCATTCGCGCAGGCAGCTGGCCAGACTGCCGGTCGTCGCGGTATGGGCGAGCGCCCGATGATGGATAAGGACGTCATCGTGATCTCCTCGAACGAGAACCCGCTTGGACCGGCACCCTCGGCTCTTGCCGCTGTCGCGCAGGCAGGCCCCACGGGCGGCCGTTATGACAAGTATGGCGTTACTATTGGCGTGGTAAAGACCCTCTCAGAGCAGTTCGGTCTGAAGCCCGGCTACGTACAGCTCTATCCCGGTTCCAGCGGCCCGCTGGATATGGCGCTGATGTCCAACATCGGCCCCGGCAAGGGCCTGGTCACAGCTGATCCTTCCTATGAGCAGGGCTCTCGCGCTGCCCAGAAGCTGAAGGCTCCACTGAAGCAGGTTCCGCTGAACGCCAAGTACGAGCACGATGTGAAAGCCATGCTGGCCGCCGATCCGAACGCCGGCGCCTTCTACATCGTCAACCCCAACAACCCCACCGGCACCATGACCCCGAAGGAAGACATCATCTGGCTGATCAACAACAAGCCCAAGGGTTCGGTTGTGATCGTCGACGAGGCCTACCACCACTTCTCCACCCATGAGTCGGTCATCGACCAGGTTGCCGCGGACAAGGACGTTATTGTTCTGCGTACCTTCTCGAAGATCTACGGCATGGCCGGTGTCCGCGCTGGTTTCGCCATCGCCCGTCCGGATCTGCTGGAGAAGTTCGAGACCCTGTCGCCCTCTGTCAGCCTGCGCAATGCAGCTTCGGTTTCGCTGCTCTCTGCTGCTGCAGCCGGCGCCAGCCTGCGCGATCCTGAGCTGGTTCCGCTGCGCCGCAAGATCAACACTGACATCCGTGAAGCCACGCTGGAGTTCCTGGACAAGAAGGGATACAAGATCGTTCCCGGCTCCCAGGCCAATATGTTCATGGTCGACGTCAAACGCCCCGGCAAGGAGTTCAATGCGCTGATGATGAAGGAGAAGATCGCCATCGGCCGTACCTGGACCGCGATGCCGACCTACGTCCGCGTCACCGTCGGCACGAAGGACGAGATGGAGAAGTTCCAGACTGCGTTCGTCAAGTGCATGGATGTTCCCCCGGGAGCCGTCAATGCCTCGCTGCACTCGGAACTCTACATTCCCAGCGAACTGGACCGCCACCGCGCTTAACCCCTCCGCGTTCCAAACCCGGAAACGAACCCCAGCTTCGGCTGGGGTTCTTCTTTTCATCCGCCTGCAATGTCGTTCACAATGCCTTAAACTTGGAGTAACGCCATGATTCAGACGGCCCAGCAGCACCCGCTTCTCTCCACCTCGTTTCCCGCCGAGTTCACGCCCGGCGCCCGCTCCGCAGTGCGCACTTGCCTACGCGTTCAGCCGGAAGAAAAAGTCACTCTCATCACCGATGAGAAGTGTCTACCCATCGCAGCCTCCATCGCGGCAGAGCTGGAGGCTGTGGGCTGTATCTGGAATGGCTTTGTTTTAGAACAACTTGCGCCCCGGCCGCTGGCAAACATGCCGCAGGCGGTTCTGGACGATATGGAGACCTCCCAGGTCTCAATCTTCGCCGTCGAGGTGCAGTCGAACGAGCTGCGCAGCCGCATGCAGATGACCGACGTTGTGAATCGCCAGGGAATCCGCCATGCCCACATGGTGAACATCACTCCTGAGATCATGACTCAGGGCATGCGCGCCGATTACCGAGCCGTCGATGCTCTCTCCCAGGCTGTGCTGGACCGCGTGCAAAAAGCGACCTACGTCCGCGCCACCACCCCAGCGGGAACCGATCTGCATGTGGCGCTCTCGCCGGAATACAAGTGGTTCAAGACCTCCGGCATCATCTCGCGGGAGAAGTGGGGCAATCTGCCCGGCGGCGAGTGTTTCACCGCGCCGGGAGAAGTCAACGGAGTCTTTGTCGTGGACGGCGTTGTGGGCGACTTTCTCTGCGCCCGTTACGGCATTCTGGAGCACACCCCGCTTACGATCTGGATCGAAGGCAACCGTATCCGCCGGGTGGCTTGTGACAACAAGCAGCTCGAAGAAGACTTCTGGGACTACACCCACACCGACGGCAACTCCGACCGCGTGGGCGAGTTTGCCATCGGCACCAACATCGGCGTCACCAAGGTGATCGGCAATATCCTGCAGGACGAAAAGTTCCCCGGTATCCATATCGCCTTCGGCGACCCGTACGGGGCGCACACCGGCGCGCCCTGGAGGTCATCGACACATATCGATGTCGTGGGCCTGCACTTCAATATCTGGCTGGGCGATGAACATGGGGAGACCCAGATCATGCAGAATGGCGAGTTTCTGATTAAGCCGTAAGTATCGGCAGAGTTCGATATTTCTTTTGGTTGTCATCTCGTAGAGATTTGCTTGTAACTCTGTTCCTGCTCGAAACGCAGCGGTAGAGAAGCAGATTTCTCCGCTACTCTTCACCCCAGCCAGCAAAGCTGGCCGGGGACCCCGATCGCTACGAAATGACAAAAAAGTGCCAAGGACGCTGCCTGAGCCGGTTTTTCCTCTTGTCGCGCGCATCTCATACAATCGCGAGATAGAGCATTTCACTGTTGCTGGGAATTCCGGAAGAGGAGTGCAGCGGCGTTTTCATTACGGAAAACGCTAATAGATGCGCAAGCCCCGCACTACACCTACAGTGAACATGCTCTATTGCCAAAGGAGCGATGCGTGAACTTCAACATTCTCGGCAACTCAGATATGCAGCTTTCCCCGATCGGATTCGGCGCCTGGGCTATCGGCGGCGGAGGATGGGCCTTCGGCTGGGGCGCGCAGGAAGATACAGACTCCATCACTGCCATCGAGCGCGCTCTGGATCTCGGCCTCAATTGGATTGACACCGCTGCCGTCTACGGCCTGGGACACTCTGAACAGGTCGTCGCCAAGGCGCTGCGCAAGTCTGCGCACAAGCCGTGGATCTTCACCAAGTCCAGTATGGTGTGGGATGACAAGGGCAACATCACCAACTCCATGAAGCAGATCAAGCGGGAGTGTGAAGATTCGCTACGCCGTCTGAATCTCGATGTGATCGATCTGTATCAGATCCACTGGCCGAAGCCCGATGAAGAGATCGAAGAGGGCTGGGCGGCCATGGCAGAGCTGCAGCGCGAAGGGAAGGTACGCTGGATCGGCGTTTCGAACTTCTCCGTCGACCAGATGAAGCGTGCACAGAAGATCGCTCCCATCACTTCGCTGCAGCCGCCTTACTCCATGCTGAAGCGCGACTACGAGGCGGAGGTGCTTCCCTTCTGCCGCGAGAACGGCATCGGCGTCATCAACTACTCGCCCATGCAGAGCGGTATGCTCACCGGCAAAATGACCAAAGAGCGCGTCGCCCAGATGCCGGACGACGACTTCCGCAAGCGCGCCCTTAACTATCAGGAGCCGAAGCTCTCGCAGAACCTCAAGGTCGCGGACAAACTGAAGGAGATCGGAGCGAAGTACGGTGTCACCGCCGGCGTGATCGCCATCGCCTGGACGCTGAAGAACCCCGCGATTACGGCGGCCATCGTCGGTGGACGCAATCCGCAGCAGGTGGAAGAAACGGCAGAGGCACTCGACTTCGTTCTGCCGGACGAAGAATACAAAGCAATCAACGACTATCTACAATCAAACGCATAGGCTTTGCGGCTCTGCCCGTCCCTCTGGACGAGCAGAGCTACACTGCATGGACGTTTGTATGAAGATTCTTACCGCAGAGCAGATGGGCGAGACCGACCGGCGCACCGCCGCCGAGTTCGGCGTCTCCATGCAGGAGTTGATGGACAACGCCGGCACCTCGGTCGCGCGCTTTGCGCTGCGGCGTTATCCCGAGGCGCGCCGCATCGTCGTCCTCTGTGGCAAGGGCAATAACGGAGGCGATGGCTTCGTCGCCGCTCACCGGCTGCACGCGGCCGGGCGGAAGGTGCAGGTGATCGTTCTGGCCGCGGGCAAAGACGATCTGCGTGGCGATGCCGCCAACGCCTTCAGCGCACTGGATGCACCGGTGATCTTCGCGACGGAAAGCATCGTCCTTCCCGAAGCCGATCTCTATATCGATGCCATCCTCGGTACCGGGTTCAAGCCGCCGATGCGTGGCCTGGCTTGCAACCTGCGGGCACAACTGACCCAGCTTGCAAAACCTGTTTTGGCCGTAGATCTCCCTTCCGGATGGGATGCTGACTCGCATGGAGCCACCGCGGGCGACGCATTTCCCGCCGATGCGGTCGTAACCTTCACCGCTCCAAAGCCGGCTCACATCTTCGGCCAGATGAACCGGGATGGCGCCTTCGGTGCTGTCGCCGTGGCCCCGATCGGCTCACCTGCTGAATCTCTCCCCAAAGCCGATCTCACCTGGACCGGATCTTCCAAAGCGCTGACGGAGACACCTCGCCCACTGAACAGCAACAAGGGCAGATTCGGACACGTGCTGGTGCTCGGCGGCTCAAGGGGAAAGTCCGGTGCTGCCGCAATGGCTTCCCTCGCCGCATTGCGCTCCGGTGCAGGCCTGGTTACAGCCGCGGTGCCTGATTCTGTGCTCGATTCGGTAGCCCGCATCGCTCCCGAATTGATGTGCCTGCCACTGCAAGAGATCGACGGGCACGTCGCTCTAGCGAACTTCGAAACGCGCACCCAGTGGCTTGAGAAGATCAGCGTTCTCGCCATCGGTCCCGGTCTTGGAACACAGCCGGAGACGACCGAGTTCGTCCGCCGCGCGGTGCTTAAAACAGCTCTTCCGGTCGTCATCGATGCCGACGCCCTGAATGCCTTTGCTGAAAAACCGGAGCTGCTGCGCGCGCAAGCCGGACGTGTGATGGTGCTGACACCGCACCCAGGCGAGATGGCCCGCCTTCTCGGCATCACCGTCAAAGAGGTAGAGGCCGACCGGATCGGGCTCGCCCGTTACTATGCCACCGACCGCAACCTGACCCTGGTGCTGAAGGGCTGGCGGACCCTGGTGGCGCATCCCGATGGAGAGATCTCCGTCAACACCACCGGGCATCCCGCGATGTCGAAGGGCGGCAGTGGAGACATTCTGACCGGCATGGTGGCAGCCATGCTGGCGCAGCATCCCGATCACGTTAAAGACGCGGTCAACACCGCTGTCTATCTACACGGTCTCGCCGGCATGATGGCCGCGCGCAACCAGGACGAACATACGGTGCTGGCCACCGACACATTGGCCCATCTGAGCGACGCCTTCCGCTACCGCATTGCGGACGAAGACGGCCTCACCTGGGTTGGAGGACTTCGCTAGTTTCATGCTCGTAAAAAGATTCAAGACCCGCTCCGTGGAGGGCACGCTTGCGCTTGGCCCGAATATGGCCGAAAAGCTGATGCCGACACCGAAGCTGATTCTGCTGCGCGGCGAGTTAGGCGCCGGGAAAACCACCCTGGTGAAAGGCATCGCCCAGGCGCTAACCGGCGTCGATCCGGAGGAGGTCACCAGCCCGACCTTCACACTCGTGCATGAGTACGCAGGACCGAAGGTGCATCTGTATCATCTCGACCTTTACCGTTTGGAAAAGGAAGAAGAGCTTGCGGCGCTCGGTATCGACGAGATGGCCTCGCAGCCTGATGCTCTTGTCCTGGTGGAGTGGGGTGATAAGTTTCAGAGCGTGATTCAGCGCGCCAGTGGACAGATCATGATGCGGGCGAATGAGCTGGATGAGCGGGAGATCTTTTTGGAGATTCTGTAGGACTGCTCTTGAAAGATCGATACCACTTGAAGGTGTCATCCTGAGCGAAGCGAAGGACCCGTTGTGTTGGCACCTTTATACTTCCGGGCAGCCCATGAAGCAGGTCCTTCGCTGCGCTCAGGATGACAAAATTTGTTTGAGTGCCAGCTCCGAATGTTTGCCTTAGTTCGATTCCAGCGTGATGCACTCCCATCCGCATCCGCCAGGGTTCCTGCGGCGGTCGAAGTGGAAGTGGAGTTCCTGCTCGCTGCTGATGGGTCTGCCGTTCTTCACTGCCGGATGAAAGACCCACTGCTGTACGGTAGCCAGCACCATCTGGTCGATCTGCGTTCCCATTCCTCTACGCGCGTGCACCCGGGCAATGTGACCGGTATCGTCGATCTGCAGATCGACGAAGATATCGCCGGTAGCGCCGACCGCTGATAAGTCCGGACGTTCCTGGGGGAACGCCTGCACGTAGGCGATGCTCACATTTCCATCGCCCAATGCTTCATTGCCGCGCTCCCCTGGAGGATCGACCGGAGGCGTCACCACCACTGGAGCCTCTACCACGTTCTTCCGAGGGGTGTGATGCTTCAAGGCCCGCTTCACCTCATGCGTCTGCGAGAGCTTTCCGGGGTTGTAGGTCATCATCACCCTGGCGCCTTGGCGGGTACCGGCCGGTTTGAGCTTCCGCGCTCCAATCCACCATGCGTTCGCAACAACAAAGAGCGTGAGCAGATGCAGTCCTGTCGACACAGCAACCCTGCCCTGCTGCGTCTGCAGCAGGAGCGCCGAACGCTGTCTCCACAACAGGAGCTGCTCTCCCATGAGGGCCCTCTCTCCCATGGGGCTCATCGTATCGCAGCGATCCGGCAGGAAGCGACAGCTTTCCTGCGATGCAAACTACAAGATAGACTTCTGCGGTGAAATTCCTGCCACTATCAGCCGTCGTCGCGACCGCACTCCTCTGCCCGGCCCTCCCGTCCCAGACCGCAAAGGTCGGTCCCGCCGGCAAGCCCGCCGCAACGAAGACGCTGCCGCCTTTTTCCGGTACGTGGATGCTGAATCCACAGCGCAGCAAGTTGACTCGGCACATCGAGGGCGAGAGCAAAGCCGTCATCCAGTACGACGGCAAGACCTGGCACTACATCCATTCGCACCAGGAGACTCCCAATGACGAGCCAGATGCGTGGCAGGTGACGCTGGAAGTCAACTCACCCAGACTGCATGTCGAACCGGGCGACGAAGTCACCTTCCGCTCGCGGATCCGCCAGCAGGGCAACGCTATGTTGTTGGAAGAATGGGGCACTACCGGGCACGGCCAGAAGATTCACAACACCGTGCGCTACACCCTGGAAGACAGCAACAATACGCTGGTGCAGACCGAGGTCTCGGTCGGTCCGCTCGGCCCCGTACGTAATGTCTACGTTCTGGAGCGCGTGCGGACCACCGCAGAGTGAGAAGGGATTAGAGCATTTTTCCTGTTGCTGGGTATCCCTGGAGGAGCGTGCAGCGGCGTTTTCATTGGGGAAAACGCCCATAGATGTGCCCGCAATACACCTACAGGAAAAATGCTCTACTGCGATACGCCCACGGCAACCTGCTTGGGCTCATCCGAGCCTGCAGCAGTTGTGGCCGGAGCCGTTTTCTGCAGGAAGTAGCTCTTGTCGGCCATCGAACGATAGAAGATTCCAGTCAGCTCAGCCGCCTTCGGACCGAAGGTCGGACGTCCGCCTTCCAGGAAGAAGACCGTCACCATCCGGCCGACTGGAGTGTCCGCATAAGAGGCGAACCAACCATAGCGCGTTCCGTTGTTGGAGCAGGTGCCAGTCTTGCCGAGCACCGGGAACTCCTTGAAATTGGCGCGCAGCGAGCGGGCGGTACCGTAGCGGGCATCGACCGCGCCGGCCATACCGGGCAGCATCTCCGGGATCAGCGGAGCGATGTCGAGCGTCCGCTTCACCTTTGGCTGGAAGTTCGCGACAGCGTCCGCCGTGGTGGGGTGCTGCAGATAGTAGAGCGTGCCGCCGTTGGCGATAGCAGAGACCAGAGCGCCGAGCTGCAGCGGAGTCATCGAGATGCTCTCACCAAAAGAGCACATACGGCCCACGCCACCCAGCTTCTCCGGCAGTTCCTCATCGGGGTAGACACCGAGCTGCTCGCCATCAATGTTGTAGCCGGCCAGTTCGCCCAGGCCAAACATGTTGGCGTAGTGCTTGACCCGCTCAAAGCCCATGCGGCGGCCCAGAACCTCAAAGTACGGATTCACCGACTTGGCAAGGGCGTAGTCCAGATCCACGTTGTAGTGGCCACCGAGGTTGACCGGCGTGTCGTGCTTGATCAGGCCTTCGGAGAGAGCCGCCAGGGCCACACTCAGCTTGATGGTGGAGCAGGGTTCAGCTCCGCGCGAGAGCGCCAGCTTCTGGTTGACCATGGCCAGGACACGGCCGTTGGTGGGATCGATCGCCACCGCGGTGCCATTCATATTGCCCAGAGCCTGGATCAGAGACTCGCGGACTACCGGATCCTCTCCGGTCGCGACATCGCCCAGCGTTAGATTGTCCGCGAAGGAGCTGGCTGTAAAACGCTCAGAGAACCGGCCGGCGCGGGTTCGCTTAACGGCCAGTCTCGGCGCAGCGCCGCGTTTTCCCTTAGTAGCAACAGCCTTCGACCTGGCGGCTGGGGCTGCCTTAGCGGCTGCCGCCGATTTTCCGGCGCGGCGGCTGTGCTGCAGGCCGGCAAGATGCGCCTTTCCGCGAGTACTCTCCTGTACCTTGGAGCCTCCCCGGGTGCGCCTTGCACTTGTCGGCGTGGGGTCGGCCGCCAATGCGGCGGCTGTGGAAACAGCGAGAATACCTACAACCAGTCCTGGAAAAAACTTCTTAAAGCCCTGAATCATGCGTCGCACATCCCTGCGCCAACCCGTGCTAAGCGCCGATTTTTATTCTTTTTATCCTACCTTGATCTGACCAAAATCGATCAGATCCGGCGCCATACAACTTTAGACGCGTTTGCCCAATACGGAACGCGTTTTTTTTACATGCCTCCACGCCGTAGAAACGCTGGAATATCCAGCTCATCCTGCTCTTGACGTACGGTAGCCGACGGAGTGGAGGCAAAAGTTGCCACCGGCTCCGGAACCACAGGAGCAGCCGCGACCGGCGCGGGCTGTTCGACCGGCGCCGCCACCTCCGGCGTTGTCTCCACCCACTGCTGCGGCGGCGGAGCAGCCGACTCACGACGCTCGCGACCCGTTAGAAAGAACTCGTCTTCGAAGACCGATGGCGACTCGGGCCGCTGGGCGATCGGAATCTCCACCTTTTGCATGACCGGAGTCTCGCTGGCAAAACGCGGCATCGCAGAGGGGCGGGCGTCGTAGCGGACTGCAGGCTCCATCGCCTCCTGCAACATGCGTTCGCGGCGCTGCGGCATCTCCTGCTTGAAGCCGGTGGCGATGACGGTAATCTTCACATCCTCGCCCATCGACTCATCCTGCACCGCACCGAAGATGATGTTGGCATCCTCATGCGCAGCGTTCTGAATGATGGTGGAGGCTTCGTTGACCTCGCTCAGCTTCAGCGAGCTGGATCCGGTGATGTTGATCAGGATGCCGCGTGCTCCATCGATCGCGCCGGCTTCCAGGAGAGGCGAAGCCATGGCGGCGATCGCAGCTTCCACTGCACGGTTCTGTCCCGCGCGTACGGCCGTTCCCATCACCGCATAGCCCATGCCCGCCATCGTTGTTTTCACGTCGGCGAAGTCGCGGTTGATGATGCCGGGGATGGTGATGATGTCCGAGATTCCCTGCACGCCCTGGCGAAGCACATCGTCCGCAATGCGGAAGCTCTCGAAGAAGCCCGCGTCCTTGGCGACAGCCAGCAGCTTCTCGTTGGGGATAACGATGACGGTGTCGACCGCATCCAGCAGCTCCTGCAGACCACGCTCGGCCTGCATCATGCGGCGCTTGCCTTCAAACCCGAACGGCCGCGTCACCACAGCCACCGTCAACGCACCCATCTCGCTGGCCAGCGAGGCGATCACCGGAGCGGAGCCGGTTCCTGTGCCTCCGCCCAGACCGGCCGTGACAAAGACCATGTCCGCGCCTTCCAGCGCCTCAATGATCTTGTCGGAGTCCTCCAGAGCCGCGCGGCGGCCTACGTCAGGGTTCGCGCCGGCGCCCAGACCAGAGGTCAGCTTCACGCCGAGCTGCAGTTTCACCGGCGCCAGAGAGCCTTCGAGCGCCTGAGCGTCCGTATTGGCGGCGATAAACTCCACGCCTTCCACTTTGGCCGCGATCATGCGATTGACCGCGTTGCCGCCACCACCACCTACGCCGATGACCTTAATCTTGGCGCCGGTGCGGGTCTCATCGTTGTAGTGAATGCGGATCGGATCTTGGGGCGTATTCGACATGGGAATGCGTTAACTCCTGCGTTAATGGTCATTCTGTCATTCGTCCGCTTGCAAAGAAATGCGGAAAAGCAAATGACGGTTATCAAAGTCGATTCCTGAGGCCGAATCAGGACTATCTTGTGACAGCGGGGATGACTACATGGTGCCGGCGAAGATCGCCTTTAGCTTGGCACGTAGTCCCATCTCTTCGCTGGCGCGGCGTATCTGCGTGCGGTGCGTGTACAGCAACATGCCGATCAGAGCCGCGAACTCCGGCTGCGCCAGCTCCTCGGGCATACGTGACAGCGGTACGGGATAGCCAACGCGAGCCGGTACACGTAGCATGCTCTCGGCGACATCCAACAGGCCGACCAGCTTGGCCGAGCCGCCGGTCAGAACCAGGCCGGCGCCGAGCGCTTCCAGCACGCCGCCCTGCCGCAGGTTCTCGCGCAACATCTGCATCAGCTCGCGCGCTCGCGGCTCAAGAATCTCCGCCAGGTAGCGATGACGGACGATGCGTGCCGGCTGCCCCCCACTGAGCGCCAGGTTGCCGCCAACCTCAATCTCATTCAACTGCGGCACACTGGTCACAACACAGTTGCCCCAGACCTGCTTCAACTGCTCCGCCTCTTCGACGGGCACATGGAGGCCGACCGCGAGGTCGTTCGTGAAGTGGTCGCCGCCGATCGGCAGCACAGCCGTATGTGCGACCGCTCCCTCGAAGAAGACCACCATCTCGGTGGTGCTGGCTCCGATATCCGCGATGCAGACGCCAAGCTCGCGCTCGTCCGCGCTAAGAACGGCCTCAGCCGCGGCAATGCCCTCATAGACCGTGTCCAGTACCTCGAGGCCGGCCTTGTTCGCGCAAGTCACAACCGACTGCGCTACGCCTCCAGAGCAGGTAGAGAGATGGAGGTTCACTTCAAGCTTCGTGCCCACCATCCCGACGGGATCATGGATGCCCGGCTGATCGTCGAGGATGAACTCCTGCGGCAACAAGTGCAAAATCTCACGGTCCGCCGGCAAAGCCACGGAACGTGCGCGGTCGACGGCCGCCTTAACTTCTTCGCGCGTGATCTCGCGCATGCGGCTGCCCATGCTGATGCCGCCGCGGCTGTTGACGCCGCGCACGTGCATGCCGCCAACGCCGACCACCGCCGTCTCAATCCCCGCCTTTGCTGTACGTTCAGCGGCAAGCGCAGCTCGATTGATCGCATCCGCTGCCGGACCGAGATCGGCAATCAGGCCCTTGCGCATGCCCTTCGACGTCTCAATACCGTGTCCGCGATAGCGCAGCACGCCTTCCTGAACCTCACCAACCAGCACGCAGCTCTTGGAGTTACCGGCGTCCAGAACCGTAATCAGAGTCTCTTCGCGAGGTTTCACTGAGCCACCCCCGCGGAGGGCACGGTGGAATGTGCCGACTGATGCAGGAGATCCTTCGACGGGCGAGCCACCTGGCCAGGTTTCGCAATCGGCATCTTCCACTTCACCGCCGGCTTTGCGGGCTGCTTTGGCGCTGGCCCTGCGAGACGGCTGGCCACATCATCCGGAATACCGGAGCTGGTGTCCCTGACCGGGGCTGCGCTGGCGACCGTCTGTTTCGGCTTTACGGCGGCAGTACGGGGCGCAGCAGCTTTGGCTGTGGACGCCTTCGGTGTCACGACAGGCTTGCTCTTTGACGCAGACGGCTGCGGAGCAGTCGTGGCTGCGGCAACGGCCTTTACTGGGATACTCGGCTTTGCTGGGGCATCTTTACCCGGAGTGACATCCGCCGCAGCCGGAACCGGAGGAGGGCCGCCTGTATCCTTCGCCATCTCCAGCACGACCTGCGTCTCATAGCGCATATCGGCCGAGGCGAGCCTAGGATACTGCTGCTTCCACTCCGGCAGATGCTGCTGATACTTCTGGTAGCGCTCCAGAAACTTGTCATCGCCAAAGTGCACCAGCACTTCCATCCCGTGATCAGGGATAAGCGCCTTTACATCTTCGGGATTGCTGACATCCACTTCGCTGACCTGGTCGCTGATCTTCGCGCCTCCGCCATCAAGGTCTGCAATGAAGCGCTGATAGAGCTTCATGCGGGCCCCGCGGGTTCCAGAGGGCTCGCTGGCCACAATCCCGGTGACCACGGGGAAGGAGTAGCGTGGGTCGCCTGCCGCATCAGCCGGCAGATCCAGAATGACGCCATTGGCGTCGACCAGGCGGATACCGTCGGACTGGCGGAGATACGCGACGGGGGTACGTTCCACCACTGCGACGCGGAGCCGATTCGGCAACAGACGCATGACGGTGGCATGCTCCACCCAGGGCAGGCCCTCCAGTTGCTCGCGGCGATCTGTCAGCGGTACGCGGAAGATATTGCGCTCCACATCTTCTCCAAAGATGCTGAGCATCTGTGGCCGGGAGACATGGGTATTCCCGGCGATCTCAATCGATGCCGAGCTGGCGATGCGGAAGCGGTCGTCCCGTAGAAGATAGTTCCTCGCCACGATGACTGCGCCGGTCATGCCGCCGAGTGCAAGCACCAGGCCGGATGCGGCGGCGATGCGGCCCCACTTGGTCTGGGGCAGAAGCCCTTTCCGCACGCGAACGCGCTGACTCGCGCGAAAAAACTCCGCGTCGTCATCGGGAAAATCTTCCTCAGAGCGGCGACGCCTGCGGCGGTCGACCTCCTGGTTCGGGTACGAATCGGCTACAGGTTCAGCTTTTTCCGAGGCGCGTTTTGAAAGAAAATCTGGCATCAGGCAACAAAATACAGGAAGAAATGCCGCAAACGTGCTCGCGAATCCGCTTCGACTATAAATTGATAGCGCCAGAATTCAGCCCCGTGCGTATCCGGGAAGATACCTCTTTAGAGCATTTTCCCTGTTGCTGGGTATTCCGGAAGGGGTGTGAAGCGGCGTTTTCATTGCGGAAAACGCCCATAGATACGGAAGCCCTGCTCTACACCTACAGGGAAAATGCTCTATGCGTTCCCTTCCAGTTTTGACAACAACAACGCTCCGGCCTGAGAGACGTTCCCTGCTCCCAGCGTCAGAATGACGTCTCCTTCACGAGCTTCCGTTGCCAGTGCCTGTATCGCCGCTTCCATGCTTTCAGCGTGAGATACGGAGGGATGCCCGGTGCGGCGAACCTCCTCCACCAGCGCCGGAGTGTTCACGCCGGGGATGGGTTGTTCGCTGGCGGCATAGATGTCCAGCACCTGCAGCACATCTGCATCCCCAAATGAAGCTGCGAACTCTGCCATCAGGTCGCGGGTACGGGTATAACGATGCGGCTGGAAAAGCACCAGCACCCGTCCGTAGCCGCATTCTTTGGCGGCACGAAGGGTTGCCTGCACCTCGGTGGGGTGATGACCGTAGTCATCGACGACGGTAATGCCTCGAGCTGCTCCTTTAATCTGGAAGCGGCGATCGACCCCACGAAATGCAGCAATACCTTCGACGAGCTTGTCATCCGTCACTCCAAGCTGCACCCCGATAGCCACTGCCGCGGTCGCGTTCAGCACGTTGTGCTTTCCGGGAACATGCAACTCCAGAGGTCCGATCATGCGCCCCTGATGGGTCACCTGGAAACGCGCATGCGAGCCTGCGGTACGCGGCAGTATCTCCAGCCGGAAGTCAGCCTCTTCGCGCTCGCCGTAGGTATAGATGCGGCGGCTCGTTCGCGGCAGAATAGAACGCAACGGATCGTTGTCGATGCAGGCCGTAACCGCACCATAGAACGGCACGCGGTCCATAAAAGTGATGAAGGCACCTTCCACATCTTCCATGTCGCGGTAACAATCCATGTGCTCACGGTCGAGGTTGGTTACGATGGCGAGGACACTGGGGAGCTTGAGGAAGGAGCGGTCACTCTCATCGGCCTCGGCCACCAGGTACTGCGAGGTTCCCAGACGCGCGTTTGAACCCAGAGCCGCAACGCGCCCGCCGACCACAACCGTTGGATCCAGACCACCGGCGGCGAGCACCGATGCCACCATCGAGGTGGTAGTGGTCTTACCGTGCATACCGGCAACGGCGATGCCGTACTTCAGCCGCATCAGTTCGGCGAGCATCTCGGCGCGCTGAATGACTGGGACCTTGCGCGATCTTGCATCCAGCACTTCAGGGTTATCTTTGGCCACGGCAGAGCTGGTCACCACGACATCGGCCTCGGCGGCATTCTCTGCATGGTGGCCTTCAAAGATCATGGCGCCGAGCTTTTCCAGCCGGTCAGTCACGGGCGAGCGCCGCAGATCGGAGCCGGAGACGGGATACCCCATCGTCAACAGGATCTCCGCAATCCCACTCATACCAATGCCGCCAATGCCAATAAAGTGAACCCGCTGTGTTGGTGCAAACATAGGTCTCACTGTATCAAGGCAGGCCACGAGAGAGCTTTTCTCTGTGGGTGTCGTGTCGGGCTTTCCGTATGCTTTGGACGTTTTCCGTAATGAAAACGCCACTGTATGGCCCTTCGGGATACCCAGCAACAGGGAAAATGCTCTAGGGCTGTGGACGCTTAAAGCAGAAGGGGCGCGGATTGCTCCGCGCCTCTTCGGTTATGTCACGTTCCGGTTAGAACATGATCTTTCCGCCCAGCGTGATCAGGCGCGGGAAGTTGATGGCGTTGGTCGAGACGGTACCGAAGGCGGGGTTGCCCACCTTCAAAGCGGCCGAGGAGATAGCGAACTGAGGAGTATTAGTCAGGTTCATGAACTCCGCACGGAACTGCATGGTGACGCGCTCCGCATGGAAATCCTTGAAGATGGATGCATCCACGTTCCGGTATCCGGGAGCCTGGCAGCTGCCGATAGTGCGCGGAGCGTTGCCGTAGTTCCCCTGTCCGGGATCCGTAAAGGCGCTGGTGTTGAAGTAATGGCTAATGCGGCTCTGCACCGAACCGGAGGTGCAGACATTCGCTCCCGCAACCAGGTTCGGACGCTGTACAGAATTGCCATAGCCGGAATTGTTGTTGGTATTCAACTGGATCGGAACTGGTCCACCTTGCTGTGCAACGAAGGTCGAGTTCAGATCCCATCCACCGACCGCGAGATCAACCCAGCGATTGTGGAGGAAGGCACGGCCCTTTCCGAAGGGAAGCTGCCAGGTGCCAGCCGCCGTATAACGAAGAGGTGTATTGTTGATCGCGCGAGCATACTCTCCATTCAGGTTATAGATATCCTGCGGACCGTTGTTGCCGGAGTTGAGGCTGCTCCCCTGACCGAAGCTCGAGTCCCAGTTCGAGGACCAGGTCAATGCCGTCACGAAGGTTGCACCGTGAGCCATCTTCTTCTGGGCCTTGATGATCATCGAGTTATATAGCGACTTGGAGTTGCTGGGCTGAATGCTGACGCTTGCGAACTCAGGGAACGGTCTGCAGAGCTGAGAGTTAGCCACGGTCGGCGCGGCAATCGCGGTAACTCCACCCTTGCCGTAATAAGGATTACTGCTCTTCGCGTTCAGGAAGGCCGCGGTCGAGGCTCCGGTGCTGGCGGGGCAGGCGCCCTGGCCGTACGGAACGGCTCCCAGGTTGACCGAATCCAGGTTGTAGGTGGTGCCGTTGCCAGGCAGCAGGTTACGTCCCTTCGAACCGACATAGCCCAACTGCAGCGCAACGCCGTAGGGTAGTTCCCGCTGGACATCAAGCGAGTACTGTTGCACCACAGGCGAACGACGATACTGATCGATGGTCGTGAGTGAGTCGCCGATGCCCTGTGAATAGCCAAGCGAGTTACCAACCGGCTGATTGATCCCGGTCGGGTAGGGATTCGCAAGAGAGTTCGCAGGCGTGTTGTTGGAGTCGTTGGAAGCGACATACGTGGTCGTCGCGACATAGCCAGGAGCCAGCGAGGCGCTGGTGGAGTAATAGATCGGAGCGTAGAAGACGCCATACCCGGCGCGCACTACAGTCTTCTGATCAAGCGCATACACCAGGCCGATACGTGGAGCAAACTTCGTATTGCTGTTGTTGCAGCACGTCGTCGGGTAGCCGTTCTGGCCGGCGAACATGATACCGCCCTTGGTCGCTACGCCAGAGGTGGCAGAGATCGGGTTGGTGACAGTACGGTCGAAACCGATCGCGTACTTGTTGTACCGTTCATGAACGCCCGGCTCGTACTCATAACGAAGACCGGCATTGACCGTTAGGCGATTCGTAAGACGGTAGTCGTCCTGGACATAGAAGGCATGGTAAGGAACATTGAGTGCGATTCTGCTGGCGATCTGTACCTGGCCGGTGGTCGGGTAGCCGAGCAGGAGATCAGCTACGTCAGCGCCGGTCCCATTCTTCTGATTCGCATTGACCGCGGTGAATGTGTTGTTGAAGGTAAAGAAGCCGTTACCGTTGCTGACGTTGGTGAAGTCTACGCTGATGGAGCGATAGACGTAGCCGGCTTTCAACGACTGCTTACCAAGCGACTTGGAAATACCGGTCACAAAGTTGCGGGAGTAGAACACTGCCGGTCCGGAGTTGTTGGTTCCCATCTGTGCGTTGATCTGCGACATCGTAATGCGTGGGAACGCTTTTTTCTGAAGTGCGCTTACATAGCTTGAAGGAAGTCCGAGCTGCGTCTGATCGTAGTTGTTGGTCAGATCGAGCGTATTATTCGGGAAACGATTGAAGCCCCATCCGGCAGTCAAGACTGTCGTCGGGTTCAGCGTATAGGTGGTGTTGACCGCCGTGGCATCTACCTTGCGGTATAGCAGGTACGAATTGCTGTCACCGGCGAATGAGCCCAGCGGGTTGCCACCCGGCTCCTTCGAGCCATAGTGCATATACGAGATATTCGCGGCCCATCTTTGTGTGATCTGATGATCCAACTTGCCGACGAACTCATCCGCACGGTCACCCAGAAGATCTGTCGGGCGGAAGTTGAACGCACCATAGGTGCTCACAGGGGTGCAGATGGAATTGCAGGTCGGAAGCGCCGCGAGAATCTTCTGGCCGACCGCCGACTGACGGCTGGATGGGATGATATTGCCGGCGAACTGTGTACGATTGCCGCTAGAGTTGGTAGTCGCTGGATCATAAATACTCACCGAGCTTTTCGAGAAGTCACCACTGCGTTCGGCTGCCGTCGGCAGATAATAATTACCAGCCAGTGGAGAACGCTGGCGATAACCTTCCTCGGTCAGCCAGAAGAACGTCTTATCTTTACCATCGTAAAGATGAGGGATTTTCACCGGGCCACCGATGGACCCCTCATAGGTGTACTGCGTGATGTTCGGACGGCCGGCACCGGTGTAATTATTGTTCCAGGTGTTCGCTGACCAGTTGGTCTGGCGGGTTGTGCCGAGCAGGTTGCCGTGCAGCGTGTTTGTACCGCTCTTCAGCAGCGTGTTGAAGTTACCGCCACCCGTACGGCCCATTTCCGCATCGTACGTATTGGTCTGAATCTTCATTTCCTGCACGGCGTCGACCGACGGAATGATGACGGCACGATTCGAGAAATCGGTGACCGGAACGCCATCGATCTCGTAGTTGTTGCCGTTGATCGGTCCGCCTGAAACGGAGATTGCCGAAGATCCGGACTGATCCTGGAACCGATTGAAGCGCGGGTCGCCCGTCGCCGTCACGTTAGTGTTGAGCTTGGTGAGCAGGAAGGGATTACGACCCAGGTTGGGAAGATCCTGCAGCTTCTGCGTATCGAAGACCTGGCCGTTCGACGCGGTGGAGCTATCGACAAGCGGTGCGTCGGCGGTGACTTCGACCGTCGTGGACGAAGCGCCAACCGCCAGAGGTGTATCAATGGTCACCGTCTGCTGCGTTGCGACGCTGACGCCCTTACGGACATAGGTCTGGAAGTTTGCAGAGGTCACCGTCAGATCGAAGGTGCCAGGATCTACGGCGCTGAACAGGTACTCGCCGGATCCATTCGATACCGCGGTACGTGCAATCTTGGTGTTTACATCGGTCATCGTAACGGTAGCGCCGGCAATTGCGGCGCCCTGGGAATCAGTGACACTGCCTTTCAGCGTGCCGTAATAGGATTGCGCGAGCATGCCGGGTGCGAACATCAACGCCACCGCCAGCAGCCCCATCAGCCATTGGAAACGGGTACGGATAACAGCCACTACAACCTCCCTGAGAACTTCTTTTTGTGACACATGCCTTGTGCAACCGTCGGATACACGTATGCGTACACGGCGGCGGCAGTTCCGTGAGAAAGAACTTGAGCGGCGACGAGATGCGGCTGTGCATCGACTTATGTCGACTTGCCGACACGACGCCCCTTGGCGTTTTCGCCCTAACTGTCAGTTGCTCTACAAAAAAGGACCGATACTGCTTACAACCATCTCTGCGAATCTGCTCTTGCTACGACGGGAAGAACAAACTTGAACTTACGAGACTGCTGTGAGGGTTCCGCATTGTTCGGCGCGGAACGAAACCAAGTACATAGACTCCGGCAGCCCCCTGCGAGTCGTTTGGGCCCGAGGATGCTAACCGTAGGTTGGTGAGATTGGTTTGAGTCTGCCAGCACCCCTGCGGCGTGTCAACGAATTTTTATATTCGTCTCGCCATCTATTCGCATTCACTTGAAGATTTCTTCTACTTCCCGCAAGATTTGAAGACACCCGGTCCCCGCGATTCACGTGTTCCAACAAGGAGATATGTCATGTCGTCCCCGGTTTCTCGCCGTTCGTTCCTCTGTAGCATGGGTGCTGCCGCCGCCAGCATTCCAGTCCTCACCGAATCCCACTTTGCCTGGGCAGCACAACAGACTGGCGCAGCACCCGCCAAACAACCGTCGCAGATGCAGATGATGAAGCAGATGATGGCCTCCATGCCGAAGGATGCCGTACTCATCAATGCCAACGAAAATCCGCTCGGCCCCTGCGAAGCAGCTCGCACCGCCATCGCCGAGGTTGCCGCCAAGGGCGGACGCTACGACTTCCTGGAGATGTTTTCGCTCATGGAAGTCTTCGGCAAACAAAATGGTGTCGAGCCCGACTACGTTGCCGTCTATGCCGGCTCGAGCGAACCACTCCACTACTCTGTCCTGAAGTACACCGGTCCAGACAAGCCGCTGGTCACCGCCAATCCCACCTATGAGGCTGCACAGCGTGCCGCAGCCATCGCCGGCGCCAAGACCATCACCAAAGAGCTCACATCCACCTATGCTCACGACGTGAAGGCTCTTGCCGCCGCAGCGCCGAACGCCGGCGTGATCTATCTCTGCAACCCGAACAACCCGACCGGCACCATTACCTCGCGCGAAGACATCCTGTGGCTGCTCGACAACAAGCCGAAGGAGACCATGCTTCTGGTCGACGAGGCTTACATCCACCTCTCCGATGCGAAGAGCGTTGTTGACCAGGTCAACACGCGCAAGGACATCATCATCTTGCGCACCTTCTCGAAGGTCTATGGCATGGCCGGCATCCGCGCCGGGCTTGCCGTGGCGCATCCTGAGGTCCTGAAAAAGCTGACCGAGTGCGGCGAAAACGCTATGGCCGTCACCTCTTCGATCGCAGCGCGCGTTTCCCTGGAAGACAAAGACCTGGTACCCGCACGCAAGAAGTACATCGGCGAGGCTCGCACCGAGACGCTGAAGTTCCTTACCGACTGCGGATACAAGATCATTCCGGGTTCGCAGTCCAATTGCTTCATGATCGATACGGGCCGCAACGGCCGTCAGGTGATGGCGGCAATGGCGCAGAAGAAGGTCATCATCGGCCGCACCTGGCCCATCTGGCCCAACGTCGTGCGCGTCTCCGTCGGCACCAAGGAAGATATGGCGAAGTTCCGTACCGCCTTCAAGGAAGTGATGGACACTCCGGCCAAGGCAGAGCTCGAACAGATGCAGCGCATCGCTGTTCCAGTGCACTTCTCCTGATCGCATCAAACCAGCCGCGAACGGCTCCGGTGTCACCGGAGCCGTTTAGAGCATTTTCCCTGCTCTATCTTTCACTCATCCCGCACAAGGAGTTTGTTTTTGATCTCTGCCCGCCGTATCGCCGCTGCTACCCTCTTACTTCCCTTGGCAGCCCTTGCTCAGAAGAAGGTGACCGATGCCGAGGTGAACAAGATCACCCGTGAAGCCATCCTGATCGACATGCATAACGACATCACCTCCGAGACGGTGACGGGGTACGACATCGCCACGCCCAACACCAAGGGACAGACCGACCTTGCCCGCATGAAAGGCGTGCTGGGCGGCGAGTTCTTCGCCGTCTATGTGGGAGCGAATTATGTCGAAGGAAATCACTCGGCGAACCGGGCGCTGCAGATGATCGATACCGTGCGCCACGACGTTGTGGATGGCCATCCGAAAGACTTCGTGCTTGCGACCACTGCCGCCGACGTCTACGAAGCGAAGAAGCAGGGCAAGATCGCCGCGCTGATGGGCATCGAAGGCGGACATGCCATCGAGGATTCTCCTCGCCTGCTGCGCGACTTCTATACCCTTGGTGTTCGCTACATGACGCTCACCCACTTCAATACCAACAACTGGGCAGACTCGCAGGGCGATATTGACAACCCCAAGGTGGAACACCATAACGGCCTTACACCGCTGGGTAAGGAGATCGTCAAGGAGATGAACCGCCTGGGGATGATGGTCGATATCTCCCACACCGCAGACAAGACCTTCTGGGATGCCCTCGAGACCTCGACGGCGCCCAATATCGCATCGCACTCCGGTTGCCGCGCCGTTACCGGATACACCCGCAACATGACCGACGAGATGATCAAGGCGCTTGCGGCCAAAGGCGGCGTCGTGAATATCAACTTCGGCTGCGAGTTCCTTTCGCAGAGCTACTTTGAAGGCTCGCGCGAGTTGAATGCGAGGCTCCGTCCCCAGTTTGAAGCAGCGCAGAAGATTACCGATTCCAAGGAGCGTGACGCCGCCATCGACAAGCTTCGTGCGGAGTTTGCCGGAGCGCTTCCGCCTGCCACCATCGACGATGTGGTCGCTCACATCGATCACGTCCGCAAAGTTGCCGGCATTGACGCCATCGGCATTGGAACTGATTTCGACGGCGTAGCCTGCGTCCCGAAGGATCTGGATTCCTACGCGAAGTTCCCTAACCTGACACGAAAACTGCTGGAGAAGGGCTATACCGCCGAAGACATCAAGAAGATCTACGGAGCCAACATGCTGCGCGTGATGAAGGCCGTGGAAGATCGGGCCAGGGCGATTCAGGCGGGAAAGTAAAAGTCAGGTGATTGACACAAGATTTCAGGCGGGCCGCGCATGGCCCGCCTGAAATCTTTAACAACGCGTAACGAGACTTCAGTGTCAGTTAATGCGGCGCGATGAAACTCAGTGTGCCGGCCAAACCCCGAGCCCATCCTGGAGTCTTCGTTATGCGCCTGTTCCCACTTGCAGGAACCCTTCTTCTGTCTCTCGCCTCCGTCTCTCACGCGCAGGCCTATCACATCGCTGACCACTGGCAGGTTGGCGGCCAGGGCGGTTGGGACTATATCCTCAGCGATGACGCCGCGCATCGCCTCTACATCGCCCACAACGCGCGGGTTGAGGTCGTCGACACTGCCACCGGTAAGCTGATCGGCGCTGTTACCGGCCTGAAGAGCACGCATGGCGTCGCTCTCAATCCCGACGGAAAGACCGGCTATATCAGTGACGGCGCCGGCAACGCGATTGTGGTCTTTGACCGTGCATCGCTCGCGGTCAAAGCAACGGTTCCTGCCGGAACGAACCCCGACGGCATCGCCTACGAGCCCACCACGAAGACCGTATGGGCCTTCAATGGACGCAGCAAGAACGTCTCCGTCCTGGACACGAGCAACAACACCATCGTCGCCACCATTGCCCTTCCCGGTAAGCCTGAGTTCCCGCAGGCGGATGGCCACGGCGCGGTCTTCGTCAACATTGAAGACGCCAATTCCATCGTCAAACTCGACGCGCAGGGCAAAAAGATCGAAGGCACGTGGCCGCTGACCGGCTGCGAATCTCCCTCCGGCATGGCCATCGATCACGCGAAGCACCGCCTGTTCTCAGTGTGTGACGGCAAGAAGATGGCTATCGTCGATTTCGCCTCCGGTAAGCTGCTCGGCCTCGCATCCATCGGAGACTCTCCCGATGCGGCCGGCTTCGATGCCAAAACCGGCTTTGCCTTTTCTTCGAATGGAGAGGGCTCTCTGAGCGTTGTCGATACCGGCAAGGCGGGCTTCCCCACCATCCAGACGCTGGCGACGGCGCGCGGTGCAAAGACCATGGCCTTCGACGCCGTCACGGGAAAGATCTTTCTCGGCGCCGCCAAGTATGGACCGGCTCCTGCTCCGACGGCTGCCACACCTCGTCCTCGTCCGACGATTCTTCCGGACACCTTCGAGATCCTTGTTGTCAGCCGCTAGAGGATTTTTCCTGTAGGTGTAGTGCAGGGCTTGTGCATCTATGGGCGTTTTCCTCAATGAAAACGCCGCCGCACGCTCCTCCCGGGATGCCCAGCAACAGGAAAAATGCTCTAAAACGCTCTCGTCCCATCCAAAGGAGGTCCTGCCAGGCGGGACCTCCTTTCTTCTTTCCGGGAATCTTAACTCCACAAGGATCTGCCTCTGTCGCGGCGCGTACAACTTTAATTCTCGTTAGGCTTCAGAGGCCGACTCTGGTATTCTCACTGGTTCCCCCGGATTTTATGCCTGAGCAGCGAGCCAAAGCCCATCACCGCAACCGAGTCATCGGTACACTTCGCGACGAGATCGCCATCATGATTGAAGGCGAACTCTCCGACCCACGTATCGGTCTCTGTCACGTCACCGAGGTCGTCCTTGCCCCCGGCGGCAAGTCGGCCCGTGTCTTCATCTCCGTCGAAGGCGATGAAGACACGGAACTTTCCACCCGTGAAGGCCTGATGGCCGCACGGACGTACATCCGTTCCGAGGTACGCGACCGGATGGGCGTACGCCAGATTCCCGAACTCACCTTCGTTATTGACCGCTCCGAAAAGCTCACTGCACGGGTCGATGAGCTGCTCACGCGCACCAGGAAACGTGAGCGAAAGGCGGGTCAGTGACCTATTTTGCCGCCACTTCTGAGCTGTTAAATCACATCCGCAGTCGGCAGCATTTCCTGATCACCTCGCACGCACGCCCCGACGGCGACGCCATCGGTTCTCTGTTGGCCACGGCAATGCTGCTGGACCAGCTTGGCAAGACCTGTGACCTGGTCGTCGCGGACCCCGTGCCCGCGATCTACCTGAACATGCCGCAGGTGGACCGCATCCGCGTCACCACCTCGGTCGAAGGCCATTACGACGCCGTTATCCTGCTGGAATGCGACTCGGTGGAGCGCTCGCACATCCGCGGCACCGATGAGATCTTTCTTATCAACATCGATCATCACTCCAGCGGACGCGAGTTTGCCGACTTCAACTGGATTGATCCGCACGCATGTGCGGTGGCGGCAATGATCTACCATCTGGCGCTGGCAGCAGGAGCGACCATCACTCCTGAGATGGCGACTTGCCTGTATGCCGCTGTGCTTACCGACACCGGCTCCTTTACCTTCGCAGGCACCAATGCCGACACCTTTGCCCTGGCGCGTGACCTGGTGCTTGCCGGGGCCAATGCCGCGTGGATCGCTCGCGAGGTCTACTTCACGAATCCGGCGCCCCGCATCCGCATCCTTGGAGCAGCCCTTTCCAAGCTTCACATTGAGGACAAGCTTGCCTGGGCGTGGATCACCCTGGAAGACATGCTGGAGAGCTCAGCCCAGGAAGAGGATTGCGAAGGCGTGGTGAACTACCTCATTTCCATTGCCGGCGTCGACTGCGCCGTTTTCCTGCGGGAATTGCCACAGACCACGGCTAACGGCGGTCCACAGTTCCGGCTCAGTATCCGGAGCAAAGGGCAAGCCAATGTAGCCCGGGTGGCTGAGCACTTCGGCGGCGGCGGGCACCTGACCGCCAGCGGCTGCACAGTCGACGGCGACCTCGAAACGGTCATTGATCTGGTCGTCAAACGACTTCAAGCCGAACTCTGTTAGCCTAGTTTTCATTGCGCGACAAAGCCGAGATGACTCCGCCCAACGATGGCGTTCGCCGGTGGCTTCACCGGCTGCGAACGGCTGAGGCTTTTTCTGCCACACAGGAACTGGTTGTCCTCTTCCTGGTGACCTCCTGGCTGCTGGCCTTCGGCTTGATTCCACTCCGCATCGGTCATCTGCATATCAGCCGAACCGAACTGGGCCTGGTTGGAGCAGACGAGCCCCGTTACGCGCAGGTAGCCCGTGAGATGCTGCAGGTCCACTCAGACGAGTGTCACGCCCTGCACACCACCGTCCGGCCCCACAGCCTGGCCTGGAAAGACCTGTCGGCCAGCTACCACTGCCTGACTGCGGGTGCGATTACTCCTATCCTTTACGGCGTTCCCTGGCTGGAGAAACCAGCACTTTATTACTGGCGCGCCATGAGCTTCTTTAAAGAGTTCGGCATCTCCGACTGGTCTGCCCGTCTGCCCTCCACGACCGCCACCTTCGCCCTCATCCTGCTGATCTACCTCCATATGCGCCGTTTCCGCCCGGGAGGGCACCTGGACGCGGCTTTGATTACCGCATCGTGTATCGCGATGGTGGCCTTCTCTCGCGGCGCTTCTACAGATATGCAACTGGCCGCTCCGTTTTCCATCGGCATGCTGGGCTGGTACGCATGGTATGAGACAGGTAAGAAGTTCTGGCTCTTCGACCTTTACTTCTTCGGCGGCGCGGCGACTCTGGCCAAGGGTCCTATAGCGCCCTTCATGATCATCTGTATCCTGCTGCTGTTTGCGGGTCTGCGGCGGGAATGGAATATCGTGCGCCGCACCATCTGGCTGCCAGGAGTGGCTCTCTACCTGGCGATGGTGCTGCCGTGGTTCATCGCTGTACAGCTCCGCAATCCCGACTTCTACCGGCTCTTCTTCCTGCAGCACAACCTTGAGCGCTTCACTACCGATCGCTACCAGCATCACCAGTCGATCTACTACTACCTGGTCGTGCTGATCCTGGGCCTCATGCCCTGGACGGTGATGAGCCTCCGTGCCATGGTGGACTCTATCCAGATTTCGGTTGCGGAGTGGAGGGTACGCCATAACCGGGTTCGGTACGTCGGCAATACCCGCCCGGGCGATGCCTTCCCGGAGTTCCTGGTCATCTGGGCTATCTTCCCGGTGCTCTTCTTCACCTTCTCCGGTTCCAAGCTCCCCGGCTACATTCTGCCGGCCATCGCCCCCATCACCATCCTGACGGGCGACTACCTGTACCGCATACGGCAGTACAAGCTCAAGTGGTGGATGCTTGGCGGCCACGCCCTTGTCGTCTCAACGATGACGTTTGTGCTTCTGCTCTGCCCCCAGTACATGATCTACGAGCGCTTTGTCCCGGCGGCCAAAACCATCTTCTGGGCGGCTCTCTGGGCGACTGTGACCGGTGTCGCCATCTGCCTGATCGTCCGCCGCTGGGGAACAAAATACCTGCGGACCGTCACCCTGGCTCCAGTTCTGGCGATGCTCTTCTTCCTGCTGCGGATGAACGGCTGGCTGCTGGACGCCAACTACTCCGCCCGGCCCCTGGCGGAGCGTATCGCCCAGGAAGCGCCGGATATCCCCACGCTGGCGACCTATCACATTCGCCGCGATATGGACTACGGCCTGGCGTTCTACCGGAACCAGCCACTCCGCCACTACTTCCATGAAGAAAGTGCGACGGAGAAGGTGAACATCATCGCCGAAATTCCCCAGGAACAGCACATCCTGGTCCTGCGCGAACGCGACATTCCCCAGCTTTCCACGATCCTTGCCGGACGCGTCTACACGCCGCTTTTCCTCTATGAGTGGCAGGGGCTGGCTGTCTATCGCGTCTCAGCGGGAACCCAGACCGCAAACCTTTCGGAAAAACCTTCCGTACACAATCGGCGTTAACTCCGCTAAGCTGCTGCAAGGCCCAAACGACCTGTGAGCGCAGCCGCACAACTCGATCTGCTTGACCTTCGGCACTACTCCGGCCGTCAGCTTCGATCTCTTCTGGAAGAAGAAGCGCGGCAGTGGAGAGACCTGCTCGAGTGGGACTACTCTACCTCGATCGAACTGCTGCTGCAGTATCTGGATGCCCGCATCCTGCCCGGATACGTCGCGCTCGACAATGGCAATGTCTGCGGCTATACCTTCAGCGTCTATGAAGGCGATAAAGCCGTCGTTGGAGATACCTTCGCCCACGCCACGCAATCTGAGACCGCCAAAGAGATCGAGCATCGCCTGCTGACCCATCTCATCGAGACACTGCAGAATTCGCCTCAGGTACAGCGTGTGGAGTCGCAGTTGTTACTGCATCCCGCCGGTTCCCTGGCTGCCCCGTTTCTGACCACCGGTTTCCGGGTTCACCCACGGCTCTTCCTCCACTGCGATCTGAAGCAGAACGCAGCCCTGCCCGCGACTCACCCAGAACACAAGCTTCCCGAGCCGCTGATTCTGCGGCCGTGGGTTAATGCCCACTTCCAGCCCGCAGGCGAGCTGATCCACCGCACCTACCGCGGCCACCTGGACGCCTCTATCAACGACCAGTACCGGTCTCTGCATGGATCGTTGCGCTTTCTGCATAACATCGTCCGTTTTCCCGGATGCGGTGTCTTCGACGCAGAGTCGTCCTGGGTGATGCTCGACCCCGACGGCGGCACGCTGGAGGGCATGATCCTCTGCTCCCGTGTCTGCGACCACGTGGCGCATATTACGCAGCTCTGCATCGCTCCCCGGCTGCGCAGCCAGGGCTATGGCCGCATGCTGATCCAGAAGGCGGCAGCCGGCTTGCGGCAGCGCGGATATGAAGCCATTACCCTTACGGTCACCGAAGAGAATACCTCTGCCGTCCGTTTGTACGAGGATCTCGGTTTCCACGCCCGCCACCGCTTCGACGCCATGGTCTGGGATAAACGGGAACTTCCAACCGCAAACCGTTAGAGCGTGTCGTTCACTTCCTGACGGGCTGATATCATCAGAGACGGAATGGCAACGCATTCACAGATTCCGGCCTCGCTCGCCGGAGAATCCAAGACACTCCCAATCATGGCGCTTCTGGCCGGATGGTTGATTCCCGGTGCGGGTCATCTCTTCGTCCGCAAGCCCATCCGCGCGGTGCTGGTCTTCGTCTCCATCACGAGCATGTTCTTCATCGGCATCGGCCTGCAGGGCAAGATCTATCAGCCCAACACCGGCGACCTGCTCGATATGCTGAACTTCGCCGGAGATCTCGGAGCCGGGCTCCTCTATCTGCTTGCCCGTTTGCTGGACTGGGGCCACGCCTCGGTACAGATCGCGGTTGCAGACTATGGCACGCGCTTTATCGTCGTCGCTGGCCTGCTGAACATCATGGCTGCGGTCGATGCACATTCGCTGGCGAACGGGAGGAAGCCGCTGTGAGCCTCTCCCACTTCTCCGCCGTTCTGCTCTTTTCGCTCTTTACGTCAGTCGTCTTCGGCATTACGCAGCGCAGCGAACCCAAGGCAATGATTCGCTTTGGAGCTTATTGTTTTGCGATGTTCGTCGGTGGCGTGATCGTCGCGAGCTGGCTGATGTATTTCATCAAGCACTAAGCCTATCCAACCACAAAGCCGGGTGCCCCATCTCCCCAAGGGACATGGGTATTCGAGCGCAAGCTCGAACTGGGTGGGAGCCGTGGGCTTTCAGCCCACGGTTTACGAAGCCAAAAAGAATTGGGCTTTAGCCCTGGGTTTTTCGTTACTCGTAACGAGAAAAGCCCAGGGCTGAAGCCCGTGCATTTATACGCTTGACGTCAGCGGGCTGAAGCCCGCTGCTCCCACCGGTTGTGCTATTTCCCGATATTTCCAGACTCGGCTGTTAGATCCGTACTAACTCTCTCTGGATCTTTCCTGTCACAACCGCCTTCCCCCACCGCGTAATCATATTCACTTCACTGCGGACACCGAACTCGCCCGGATAGTACAGTCCCGGTTCTACGGAGAAGCAGGTCATCGGCAGGATCAGCCGTTCGTCGTGTGTCTCCAGATTGTCCAGATGCGCGCCATTGCCGTGCAGCTCGATCGCAATGTTGTGCCCCGTCCGATGCGTAAACCACTCTGCCTGCCCAGCGTTGCGAATAACGGTACGAGAGGCCTCATCCGCCTCCCATCCGGCAATGGGACGATTCGCAGCGAACGCCTCTTCAACTGCTTTGATAGCCGCATCGCGAGCCGCTGTCACCGTTGCAAAGGTTTGCTGCTCGCGCTCGGTTGGCTCGCGGTCTACGACACCGGTCCAGGTGATGTCATACCAAATCGCATTCGGATCCCCTGCCATCTTCGACCAGATATCGATCAGGACAAAGTCGCCCTTGCGGATCGCGCGTGAGCTCGACGGCGAAGGCTCATAGTGCGAGTCAGCCGCATTGGGACCGACGCTCACATTGGGCCCGTGCTCGGTGATCATGCCGGCCTGTTCGATCTTCTCCTTGAGCCAGTTCACCATGGTGTACTCATCAGTTCCGCCGGAACGCACACGCTCGCCGATCTGTTTCCAGCCAGCGGCAAGAATCTCGTCCAGCAGCGCCTGCGCTTTGTAGTGTGAGGCCACCTGCTCCTCGGTCAGAACAGCCTCGAAGCGGCTGACCATATCCGCAGACGACACGATCTGCTTGCCCCAGCTCCGCAGCAGCTCCACGGTGCCGGCATCCACCATCGACACATACATGATGGCGTTGCGCGGCGAATACTGCATGGCGATCCTGGTTGCGCCGGCGGTCAACTGTTCGAGCTTTGCTTCAAGCTCCTGCCAGGAGCTGTACTCTTCCTTCTGCCCTGGAAGACTATCCAGCCGCAGCGATTCGATGCGATGCACCAGTTTCTTCGGCTCTCCATGTGCGGGAACCAGGTAGTACCAGCGGCGGGTGACATGCAATCCCCCGCCCAGACCGAGGATGCGATACGCGATGGGGTCGCGGTAGTGATGGTCATAAAACAGCCATGCATCCGCGCCGATCTCGCGCAGCGCTTCCTGAATCGCCTGAAGGTTCATTGCTCCACTCCGGTTAAAAGACTAAGGCACGCTCAAGGAGCGTGCCTTAGTCTCTCTCGAAATCTTTAGCGCACGATGATCGGCACAGAGACGTCGGTCGTCTCCCACTTGATGTGCATGTCGGTCCGCTTGCCCACGGTGTTCTCAAAGCTGATGCTCATCTTCTCTTGCGGAGAAGGCAGCGTCTTTACGTCCATGTCGACACGGACCAGATCGCGATCGGCATGGTACTCGGTGCCCCACTGGCCCGTCTCCATGCTGATGATCAGTTGCCACGACTTCTCGCCGGGCATGGTGTAGATCGTATAGTTGCCGGCAGCGACCGGCTTTCCGGCAACAGAGATGTTGCCGCCGCTCACGACGAAGGTCGTGGCTTCATTCGCTCCGGTGCGCCAAACCTGTCCATACGGCACCAGGCCACCCATAACCTTGCGGCCGCGCATCGACGGCGTGTGATAGTCCACGCTAATCTTTACAGGCCCCAGCGCCACCTCGGCCTTGGCCGCCGGACTCGCCATCGGACCACCCGGTTGACCACCACCCATCTGCGCCATCAGCGGGCTACAACAAAGTCCCGCGACCAAACTCAGCAACATCGAACGACGATTCATGACAACCTCCGCCACCACTCTACATTGACGCAAGCTAAGCCGTCTTGTTACCACGCTGCATGGCTTCCATGCGGCTGTAAAGCTCCTGCAGCAGATGCACGCCAGTCACAGCCTCTTCATGATTCGGCGTCTCATCGGTTTCGTTCCAACCGGACTCTTCGCCGTTGAGGCTGGTCTGCACGACGATACCGTCGCGCCGCGCAACGATGTTCACGTTCTTATAGCCGAGGCCGTAGTGCACATTCTCCTGAGGAATGAGCCACGCGATCTGACCGCGCACTGGCGTAATCGACTCGTCATTCCATAGGGCGCGGCCGCCGTAGCCCGGGCAGTTGATGATGGTCTTCTGCGGCAGTGAGGCAAGATCCGCGGGAGAGTGGAACTCGACCCTCTCAATCTTTCCGCCCGCGATCAGAAAATCGTTCATCAACTGGCGCGAATAGTCGGCCACATTGAACATCAGCGTCGTATTGCGGCGCACATACTTTGTCGGGAAAGGATGCGACCCCGCGGGAAGCAGTTGCGGCGTAGCCGTAATGTCGTGGATCCGCGAGGCATAGCGCGCGAACTCATGGCGTCCCGCCTCCTGCGCCTGACTCTCGCGACGCTGCTGCGCCTCCTCCGGTGAGAAATCGCTCAACTGGTAGCTGTCGAAATACTCAATCGGATTTCCCGGCATGCCGAGATAGCTCTGGTACATCGACCAGCTTGTACGCGCCATCCGCTCCCACAGATCGCCAAACGCAGGCGCCACTACATTGCTGAGAGCAACGCGCGAGTCCGGTGTCCAACTTCCGGTAGCGCGAGCGGAACGTACCTCAGGCGGACGCTCCTTGGCGTAGATGGTGACGCGCGCCCCTGCACGCTGCGCGGTAATAGCAGAGGTGAGCCCCAGCGCGCCGCAGCCGATGACAGCAATCTCCTTATCGCCGTTGCTCGCCTTCATCGCGTTCTCGACCGCCACTGCCGCCGAACCCCAGCTCAACGACCATCCGCTGCCGCCGTGGCCGTAGTTATGCGAGACGATCTTGTCGCCTACCTTCTCCACCTCAAGCCGGGGTCCCTGTGCGCGAAAAGGACGCAGGCACACCGTGATGCGAAAGAGGCGGTCTTCATGGGCGCGGATCGGTATCAGCTCAGGCACGCGGTCATAGAACGGCAGTGCCTGCGCGGTCGCGCTGCCGGCCGTTATCGGCCTCTTCGCACACCCGGCCAGGCCAAGCATACCGACTCCTGCAAATGCACTTGACTGCCGCAAAAAATCACGCCGCTTCATTCCATCCACCCCAGGCAAGAGATAGAGACATCCGCGAACGCCGCGCGGTGCGCCAACTTCAATAACAGGTTTTCCGGATCGAGGTCGGGTCTCACCCCGATTACACCACATTCCGAGGTGTGATCAGATCTAATAGAGGGCCGGTCATGGCGGTGGTCACCACCGCCATCAACACCAGCAGGGTGAAGACCTGGGCATTGAGAATTCCTTCGCGGAAGCCCGCATTCAGCACAATCAGCTCGACCAGCCCACGAGTATTCAGCAACACACCGATCCGCAGTGCCTTCGACCATGGCATACCTGCGATGCCGGCGCCGAACATCCCTCCCACGATCTTGCCAAGCACGGCTGCAGCCAGTATCAGGAGCAGATCGGTCCAGCCGCCCGCATGAAAGAGTTCCGGCCGCATCCGCAGGCCGGTCAGGGCAAAGAACGCGGGCAGAGTCCACGTGGAAACAATCAGGAAGAGCCGTTCCATGGTGCCGGCGACATGTTCGGACGGGACACAGATGCCTGCCAGAAAAGCACCGAAGAACAGGTGAATCCCGAGCGCATTGGTGACCCAGGCGCTGATGGCAGGCAGCAGTACCAACATCACAGTCCACACTGGACGCTCCAGCGAGACACGACGCAACATTGGCCGCACGCCGACCATCATCACGATGGTGAAGGCCACCAGAAGCCCGAGCCGCACCACAATCTCAACCGCGCCGCCGCCGTGCAGCACCGCCAGCAACGCTGCCAGAACGCACCATGCAAGCGCGTCGTTCAGTGCAGCGCTCAGCAGCGACTGCTGCGCGACCTCCGCATTCACCGGCACGCCCGCGGCTTCGCGATCCCGCAGAATTCGTGCCAGTACTGGCAGCGCCGTGATGCTCATGGCCACGGCGAGAAAGATACTGAAGCCCCAGCGAGCGCCTTCGGGCACACCATAGTGCCTCAGAAGGACCGGCGCCACTAACGCTCCAAGCAGGAACGGCAGCAGGATACTGCCTGCTGTCGTCGCCACCACCCGCCGCACGTGACGCGTCACCTCGCGCAGATCCAGCTCCGCGCCGACCAGGAACAGAAATGCCACCAGCCCGACGTTACTAACCAATTCGAGCCAGGAGAGCCGTGCGGGAGCAAATAACATCGTGGTCACCGCCGGCATCCAGCGGCCCATCGCAACCGGCCCCAGCAGAATTCCGCCGGCGATCTCGCCAATGACGCGCGGCTGACGCAACCGCTGCGCCAATGCTCCGCATGCCCAGGTCACCACCAGAATGACCGCCAGTTGCAGCGGCAACAGAACGAGCAGGGTCATCGGGACTTCCGCTTCCGTTCACGGCGTGCGCTCACCACAATCGCAGCCTCAGTTAACAGCAACACCACGCCTACAGGAAGCAAACGCGCCGCCAGCATACCTGCCCAGTTGATGGTGAAGCCCGAGATGATCTCCGCCAGCCCGAGTGCGGCGCCGACACCAAACAGACCGCCGCCGGCCCATCGTCTGAACCGCGCCGAGATCTCGCTGCGATTGGCTTTGGCGCCGTGGGCCTCAAGGAGCGGAGCGCCCACCATGCCGCGGCGATCATAAACACGGGCGATCATCTCCGGGTGCTGCACCACTGCTTCGTTGGCATAACGCTCAGCAGCAACCATATCCGCAGCGACCACACAGAAAGGCCCTTCTGGAGTCGACTCTCCCTCAACCGTCGCGGGTCGGTCACCGCTAAATAGAACGGCAAACTCCCCTTCGGTCATCCGCTCATTCCAGTTTGATGGGCGATGCGAAGGGTCGTACAGAGGAAGAATGCGAAGGGAACTCACTCGAAAAGTATAGGTGCCCGACGCTACTCTTGCTCTTCGTCAATGCATCCGCCTGCTCAACAATTTCAGACGATCCCCGCATGTGCTCTCTGTAGTTTCAAAGAGAGCTCCGTCTACAGGAAACCCGTCAGCTGATGCACTTGAGGGCGTTGCGCCGGTTTCGTGCAAATACGCGTACACTTGTTCGCGGTGGCATCGAGTTGCTCCCGGTGTCTTGGAGACTTCCGAAATCCACGTCACATCCGCGATGGAAGTTAGCATGCGTTGAGAACAGATTCGTCTCGCAAGCGCATGGAGAGCTCTCCCACAACCCGGCACGCCTGAGAAGCACTTTCCTTACGCTGATCGCCGGGATATGAAACCGGCGAATAGATCCGTCCGACCGGCAGTCACCGCCTTCGGATAAAGGCCATGAAGATGAATCCCAGAGTGGTTGCGTTCGTTCTTGCCGGCGGTATGGGGAGTCGGCTGTTACCGCTGACCGAAGCCCGAGCGAAACCTGCGGTTCCGTTCGGAGGCAAGTATCGGATCATCGATTTTGCCCTCAGCAATCTCATCAACTCCGGTCTTTGCTCGATTTATGTACTCGTTCAGTACAGAAGCGATTCCCTGTTGCGTCACTTACGCGATGGCTGGCAGTTCGGAGGTCTTCTGCAGGATCAATTCATTGTTCCGGTAGCTGCCCAGCTGCATTCAGAAGAGGATGGCTGGTATCGAGGCACCGCTGACGCGATCTTCCAGAATTTGAATCTGCTGGATATCGCAGACGATAGTCTCGTCGCCATCTTTGGAGCCGACCATATCTACCGCATGGATATCCGGCAGATGATCGATTTCCACCTCCGCATGCATGCTGAGGCAACGGTTGCCGCGATTACTGTTCCCGCGCATCAGGCCATTGAATTTGGGGTCATCGAGTGTGATCCACAGGGCGTCATCAATGGTTTCCACGAGAAGCGAGAGGACGCACCCAACATTCCGGGCAAGCCAGGCAAAGTGTATGCCTCGATGGGAAACTACATCTTTTCTGCGCGAGCCCTTTTCCGAGAGCTGCAAGCCGACGCTACGCGAGCGGAAAGCCGATTTGACTTTGGCCGCGACATCCTGCCGGCGATGCTCGCCCATAAAAGCGTGTACGCCTATGACTATCAGACGAACGTGATCCCGGAGGAGTTCGACGAGACACCTGTGTATTGGCGCGATGTAGGAACTTTGGATGCTTATTTCGAGGCACAAATGGATTTGTGCGGGCCATTACCCTCGCTCAATCTCTATAACCGGCGCTGGCCTATTCGCACGGCCAGCTATCCTGATCCGAGCGCCAAGTTCAGCATCGACCAGCATGGAGAGCCGGGCAGTGCAACTCGTTCGATCATCTCGGGTGGTTGTATTCTTTCCGGCGGCACTGTTCGAAGCTCTGTTCTCGGACGTTCGGTCAAAGTCCATTCCGGCAGTGTTATCGAAGACTCGATTGTCTTCGACAACTGCGTCATCGGAGCGAACTGCAAGATTCAACGTACTATTCTCGACGAGAATGTTGAGGTCCCGGATGGAGAATGCATCGGCTACGATCTCGACCGCGATCGATCCCGGCACCATGTCACCGATACAGGTATTGTCGTTGTCACGAGCAAATCGCTGCGTTCCCCATAGAGCATTTCCCCTGTGGGTGCAGAGTAGGGCTAACGCATCTATGGGCGTTTTCCGCAATGAAAACGCCCATGCACATCACTTTCGGGCTACCCGGCAACAGAGAAAATGCTCCTGGATGTTCTGCATTTCCTCACCGCCTTGGAACGTGTCCCCTGCACACCGCTTCAACAATCAGCGAGGAATTCCTTATCCACAGGAATCTGCATCGCATTGGCCAGATTGTTCGTCTCGGCCGCCATACCGACGACCGCAAGAAACTCCGCGTATTGCTCGTCGGAAAGACCCTTCGTTCGCGCGGCGGCGGTATGTGAGTGGATGCAATAAGTGCAACTGTTGGCCGTCGAGACGGCGATATAGATCAGTTCCTTCGTAAGGGGATCGAGTGTTCCGGGCGCAACCATCACCTCTTTGATGCTGGCCCAGGTTCGCTGCAGCAGCGCGGGCTGGTTCGCGAGAGCGCGCCAGAAGTTATTCACGAAATCCGTCTTGCGGACAGCACGAATATCGTCGAAGACGGCTTTGAGTTCCGGCACCTTGTTGATCTCCTCGTCACTCCAGAGCTTTACAGTGGCCACGGCAGTTCCTCCATCCAGGAGCTCACAAAAGAGGCTCCTGTCTCATTTTCCCACTCGATGAGCAACGATCGGGCAAAACAAAAGGCAGGCCCGAAGGCCTGCCTTTCTGTGTTTCTATGCAGCCTGGTTTACGCGTGGGTTGCGGCTGCCTTGGCTGCGGCTTCCCGCAGCTCGGCAGTGTTGGCTCCGAGCTCGGCGGCGATCTTCTCGGTGGTGTACGCCTCGATCATGTCGCCGACCTTGATGTCCTTGAAGTTGAGATCGATACCGCACTCGTAGCCTTCGCGAACATCGCTGACATCGTCCTTGAAGCGCTTGAGGTTGGTGATCTTGCCCTTCCAGACCTCCTCGCCGTCGCGCTTGACGCGCACCTGCGAGTTGCGGTGGATGACGCCGTCGCGCACCGTGCAACCGGCAATCTGGCCCACCTTCGAGATCTTGAAGACATTGAGCACTTCGGCGCGGCCCTGGTACTGCTCGCGGAAGACCGGCTCCAGCAGGCCGTACATCGCCTTGGTGATCTCGTCCTGCAGCTCGTAGATGATGGAGTGCATACGGATCTGGACGTTTTCCTGCTCGGCCAGTTCGGCAGCCTTGCGCTCCGGACGAACGTTGAAGCCGATGATGATCGCGTTGGACGCGGTCGCCAGCAGAACGTCGCTCTCGGTGATGGAACCTACGCCCGAGTGCAGCACCTTCACACGCACCTTCTCGGTCGACATGCGCTGCAGCGAATCGGCCAGAACCTCGACCGAACCCTGCACGTCGCCCTTGAGGATGATGTTGAGGTCCTTCACACCGGCCTGCTTGATCTGTTCCGCCAGGCCTTCCAGAGACACGCGGCTCGACTTTGCAAGCTGGGCCTCGCGCTCCTTCATCTTGCGGTACTGCGCAATGCCCTTGGCCTTGTCGCGGTCCGCCATCACCAGGAAGGTATCGCCTGCGTCCGGAATACCTTCAAGACCGAGGATCTCCACGGGTGTCGACGGCCCAGCCTCCGGGATCGAACGGCCACGGTCGTCGAACATGGCGCGCACCTTACCGAAGGTGTTGCCGACGATGTAGCTGTCGTTGACGCGCAGCGTTCCGTTCTGTACCAGGATCGAGGCCACGGCGCCACGGCCGCGGTCGAGCTTGGCTTCGATAACGGTACCAACTGCCGGACGCTCCGGAGTCGCCTTCTGCTCGTTCGTGTCGGCGACCAGGCAGATCATCTCTTCCAGGCCGTCGAGGTTGATGCGCTTCTTCGCCGATACCTGAACGAACGGCGTATCGCCGCCCCAGCTATCGGGCTGCAGGCCGCGGTCAGCAAGCTGCTGCATCACGCGATCCGCGTTCGCTTCAGGCTTGTCGATCTTGTTCACCGCAACGATGATCGGCACCTTCGCCGCACGTGCGTGATCGATGGCTTCCAGCGTCTGCGGCATCACGCCGTCGTCTGCCGCGACCACGATGACGACGATATCCGTCACCTTGGCGCCGCGGGCACGCATGCGCGTAAAGGCCTCGTGACCCGGCGTATCCAGGAAGACGATCTCGCGGCCAAAAGCGGGCGAGCCTTCCTTGGTGACATGCACCTTATACGCACCGATGTGCTGAGTAATACCACCGGCTTCGCCGCTGGCGACATCGGAATCACGCAGCGCATCGAGCAGACTGGTCTTACCGTGGTCGACGTGACCCATGACGGTAACCACCGGCGGACGAACGATCTCCACCATGCCGGAGGTATCTTCCAGCAGGCCCTCGATGGCCTCGTTCTCAAGCTGTTCTTCCACCGAGATGATGCTGACGTCCGCGCCAAACTGGCGCGACACGTCCTTCACCAGTTCGTTGTCGAGCGACTGGTTCACAGTGACCAGAACGCCCTTCATCAGCAGGGAGGCGATCAGATCCTTACCGCGGACTTCCAGCTTCTCGGCCAGGTCCTTAACGCTGATGCCTTCAGTCACGGTGAGGTTCTTCGTGATCGGCACCGGCTCACGCGCGACCGGCATACCGCCGAAGCGCGGAGCGTTGAAGCCCTTCATCGGGCCTTCTTTGCTCTTCTCGTACTGCTGGCCACGGCGATTTCCGCCGGGGCGCTGTCCAGGACGGCCGGTCGGCGCGGCTCCTACCTCACCCGGGGGCGGGAGCATGCCCGGCGCTCCGCCAGGACGTGGACCACCGCCGAAACCGGGACGCTGTCCGAAACCAGGACGACCGCCTCCCGGACCACCGGTCGGATGCGTACGAGTCGGGTGCATGGGACGGCGCTCGCCGGGACGCAGGGGAGGACGGCCACCACCGCCACCGCCAGGACCGCCAGGACCACCACCGCCCGGTCCGGAGGGACGTGGGCGCTCAAAGATAGGCCGGCCACGCTGCACGCCGAGATTCGCCGCGCCGACAGGAGCGGTATAGGTCGGACGCGGTCCAGTCTGCGGCATGATCACGCGGCGCGCAGGCGCCGCAGGGGCAGCCGGAGCCGCTGGTGCTGCCGCGGCGGGGGCTGGAGCAGGTGCCGAAGTCTCGAGCGCCACCGGAGTAGCTGCCGTTTGTTCCACCGGAGCTGTATGAGCGGCGGTTGTGGGAACAGCCGCGGCAGGAGCTGCCGCGGGGGTTGCTGGCGCCGCCGGCGTTACATGCTGCCTGGCCACAACACCGCCCGCCGGAGGTACACCGCCCACCGCAGGACGCGGAGCCGCTACTACCGGACCAGCCGGAGGACGGCCGGCGATGGCAGGAGCAGGGGGCGTTGCCTTGGGAGCGATGATCTGGGGGCCGCGACGCTCCATCTGGGGCATGATACGCCTGGGAGCCGTCACTTGTTGTGAATGTGAAGAAGATGTTGCAGCCGGTGCGCTGGGGGAGGCCGCAGCCGGAGCTGCGGGAGCGACAGGGGTGGACGGCGCCGGTGTTGTAGCCGGGGGCGTTGCCACCGAAGGGGTGACAGCCGGGCGGGTTACCACCACGCCGGGGCGCGGCGGCGTTGCGACCGCCGGACGCTGCTGCGGCGGCGGAGCCACAGCCGGGCGCGTGTGCGCCTGCTGCTCAGCCTGTTTGCGCTCCAGAATCGCCTTCAGCGCATCGCCAGGCTTCGAGATCTTCGAAAGATCGATCTTGGGTTCGCTGGCGGCAGAGGCGGAACGCCCCCCACCTGAGGTGGAGCCACCGCGGAGGTATACGCGCACACGCTCAGCTTCATCTTCTTCCAGCGAGCTTGAATGCGTCTTCTTTTCGGTCACACCCACTGCGGTCAAAGCGTCGAGAATCGACTTGCTCTTGACCTCCAGTTCGCGCGCCAGATCATTGATTCGAACTTTACTCATCCGTCCCCTATTCGCTTCCCCTTGCAGACTCAGCCGTTCATACGCAGCCTCAACCCTTCGGGATGTTTAAAACTGTCAACACACCATTTTACCGCCGTTCGGCGCATGCCGAACGGCGTCCATAGCCTAACCACGATCGCGACCATCTTCGTCGCGCTCGTTGTCAATCGTCTCGTTCGAGATATCCTCCGACTCCGCAACCAGCGTATCCACGCTGTCGTTGTCGAGTTCAATCTGTTCTTCCCGGGCATCCGCGTCCGAGTAGGCATCCGTCCCGGAGCCTGCCTCTTCAGCATCCTGAAGCTCCTCGGTCGACTCCTCGGCCTCTTCCGCCATCAGCCCTTTTCCTTCGTTTTCTGCCGCGAGAATCTCTTCCGGTGTCTTGGTCACTGAAGATTCCTCCTCAGTGGCTTCTGATGCCGCCTGCACCAGGGCAGGACGCTCCTCACCTTCGGCATATTGACCGAAATAATGGCGAACCGCGACCGAGATCTTTTCCACGGTCTTTTCGCCGATTCCCGGAACCTCTTCCAACTGCTCCGGTGTCATGTCGGCCAGCGACTCCACCGTCGTAATTCCGGCAGCAATCAGCTTCTCCAGGATGGTCTCGCCCAGCTCGGTGACCTGTTCGATCGGGGTCGACGGTCCGCCGGAGAGTGCCTGCATGGCCTGCTCGACCTCCTGGCGCTTCTCTTCCTCGCTCTTGATGTCGATCTTCCAGCCGAGCAGCTTCGCCGCCAGACGTACGTTCTGGCCTTTCTTACCAATGGCCAGCGACAACTGCGTGTCATCGACGATCACCTCAAGCTGCTTCTCGGTCAGATCCGTAATGGAGACGCGAGAGACCTTGGCGGGCTGCAGAGCCTTCTCCGCAAACGTCGTGATCTCATCGGAAAACTCGATGATGTCGATCTTCTCGCCGCGCAGCTCGCGGATGATCGACTGAACCCGCATACCCTTCATACCGACGCAGGCGCCGACCGGATCCACATCCTTGTCGCGTGACTGTACGGCGATCTTGGTGCGCTCGCCGGCCTCACGGGCAATGGCCTTGATCATCACCGTGTTGTCATAGATCTCCGGAACCTCCGCCTGGAAGAGGCTCTGCACCAGGGCCGGAGCGGCACGGCTGACAATGACCTGCGGCCCCTTGGCGGCACGGTCCACGCGCAGCAACACGACCCGCACGCGCTCACCGACGGAAAACTGCTCCAGCCGGCTCTGTTCGCGCTTCGGCATGCGGGCTTCAGCCTTGCCGATATCGAAGATCACATCCATCGGCTCCAGGCGCTTCACCATCGCCGTGATGATCTCGCCGATGCGGTGGTTGTACTCATTGAAAACCGTATCCCGCTCTGCTTCGCGCACCTTCTGGAAGATGACCTGCTTGGCCATCTGCGCGGCAATGCGGCCCAGCGGGCTGGTGTCCTTGTAGAAACGCAGCTCACCGCCGGCCTCGACCTCGGGCGCAAGTTCACGGGCCTGCTCCAGCGTGAGCTGGTTTAGCTCGTCCTCGAGCTGATCAGGACCTTCCACCACAGTCTTGTACACATAGGCCCGAATCTCGCCCGTCTCCCGATCCAATTCGGCGCGCATGTTCTCCTGCGTGCGGTAGTACTTGCGTGTCGCCAGCGCAATCGCGTCTTCCACGGCGGCGACCACAATCTCCGCATCGATACCTTTTTCGCGGCTCAGAACCTGAATCGATTCGTACAGTGCACTTGCCATCTCTGCTTACCTCAACTTCCTCAATCTCATTCACTGCTTGCGCCAGACACTACTTGCCCCAAACACCATTTTCCTCAGACAAGCTAAATCTCTGCCACCAGTTGCGCCTTCTCTACGTTCGCGAGCGCTATCTCTACTGTGTCCAACCCGGCGGAGGCCTTCTTCGCCTTGCCCTTCTGCTTCACGGCCGACAGGTCAAGCTTCACCACACCCTCCGCGAAGCTCATCCGCCCGGTCCAGTGCCGGTTGTTATTGACCGGCTCAAAGGTCTGCACCTTCACCAGACCGCCGGCAAACCGTTCATAATCCGCCGCACCCCGCAGCTTACGCTCAAGGCCCGGCGATGACACCTCCAGCGTGTATTCCGCACCGGGAATCAGATCTTCCACGTCGAGAAGAGTTCCGAAGTCCCGTGCGAAGACTTCGCAATCCTCATGTGTGATGCCCGAGAGAGCTTCCACGGGTACGCCGCTCGGCAGGTCTTCCAGTTCCCCTGCTTTGGCCGCAGCCACAAGCTTTGCCCGCCCCTCGGCGTCCTTCTCCAGGTACACGGCGAGCGCACGGTGCTTGCCCGCTCCCTGGAAGGTGATATCCACCACCTCCAGATGATGCGAGGCCGCTACCCGCTCCGCCGTAGCCCGAATCTGGTCCATCTGTAATGCCATTGCCAAAACCTCTTTCCACCGTGGGGAGGGCGGTTTTCAGAGCAAATAAAAAGTGGGCTCATCGCCCACTCATCTCTCTCGCCAACGGCCGGCCATATCCACGGTCCCGCGCAAGATCAACGCGTCGCTATCCATTATGGTACGCTCGCCACCCCCAAAACTCAAATATTGGGGCCCGGGCAACCGGATTTATCGGATATGGAAGGTCGTCACCGAGATCTTCCCGGCGGCAATCTGGGCTTTCTTCCAGCCGCTCTTATCGTTCAGCGCCACCCAGCGGCGTTCCTCCGCCCGGTAGTGCCAGTCCTTATCGAGCTGGAAGAAGATCTGCAACCCATTGGCCTCCATGATGTTCGAGATGGAGTTGTCATGGGCATTGCGGGCGTCATAGTCGACATAGGCGTTCTGCCCCATCTCGGCATACACCGCGTTCAGCTCGAAAAGCAGATGGTTCACACTGTCTTCCATCGACTCCGCGTGCAGGCCGATGCGCTGGGCCTCCCGCAGCGTAATGGGATAGCTGTGCGAGGGATAGCCCGAGTTCAGCACATTACTGATCTTCTTGGCTTTCTGCGCATCCTTCAGGTGATACGACAGAATCTCCAGGCAGAGCTTGGTCGAAAGAGCGCTCGACCGGTCCACGGCGCCAATCACCAGCGGATGGACGTACTGAAATAGGGCTCCGTACGGATTGCTCTTTTCTCCCCTCGCCTGCCGCCGCCATAGATTGATCACGCGCTGCAGCTCGTCCTGACTTACGCTGACGCGGTCGTTATCGCGGTCGATCGGAGAAAGGTCATGCGTGAGCGAGGTGTCCACGGCGGAGAGATGGGCCAGCGGCCCCATCAGGATGTTGTCCGCGCCCAGCGCCAGCATGGTGGCGGCACTCTGACACTCGAAGGGAGCCAGCACCGTCAGTCTCTTGACGTACTGGCGCAGCAGATTCACCATCCGCAGCGAGGCCTGACCGTTGCCGCCATCGCTCTTGATAAACAGGCAGAGCCGGTCCACCTTGCCGACGCTCTGCAACAGGCCATACAGGCCAGAGACGTCGTTGTGGCAGATCGACCCCTTATTGGAGTTCCAGTAGGTGATGACCGGCTGGTCGAGCGCCACCTCCAATTGCTTGAGAATCACCTGCGTCTTCTCCAGCAACATGGGAGGCTTAATCACCTTAGGCTTCGCCTCCTCCGGGTTGGTCGCTTCCCTTTTCCTGGCCATTTAGAGCATTTTCCCTGTTACTGGGTATCCCGGAAAGATCGTGCAGCGGCGTTTTCATTGCGGAAAACGCCCATAGATGCAGAAGCCCTACTCTACTACCTACAGGGAAAATGCTCCATCTCTTATCCCGCCTATCCCGCCGCTACGATCTCCGAGAAGTCAGCAATACGCGAGAAGTCCTGCAGCACGCGGTTCAGCAGCCCCAGGCGGGCGGCACGCAGGCGCGCTTCCGGCGCCATCACCATCACCTTGTCAAAGAAAGCGTCCACATGAGGACGCAAGGTTGCGATGGTCTGCAACGCCTCGACATACTGCTTTTCACGGCGCTGACCTTCCACCCATGCAGCCAGACGACCGCTCTCCTCAGCCAGAGTGCGCTCAGCCGGTTCGACGAGGAAGTCGGGAGTCCAGGCGGCGTTCTCGCCCTTCTCGCGAGCCTGCGTCAGGATGTTCTTCATGCGCTTGAAGGCCGCTGAGATGGCCGCGAAGTCCTCCGAGCCGCGAACCTCGGTCACTGCCTGCGCGCGCGCCACGGCATCAGGCACATCGTCGGCGCCTGCAGACTGAACCGCCTTCACGACGTCGTAGGCATAGCCCTTCACGTCCTTCAGGTAGAACTCGACTCGCTCCGTAAAGAACTGTTCCACCTTGGTCGCCGTTGCCGAATGCTCGGAGCCAAGTCCGGCGATCTCGCTCAATAACAGCGGAAGCTTCGCCTCGGCCAGCATCTTCACAATGCCATTGGCGGCGCGGCGCAGGCCGAAGGGATCTTTCGATCCGGTTGGCTCCAACCCAAGACCGAACATGCCACCAATGGTGTCAGCCTTATCGGAGATGGAGAGCAGCAGACCTTCTACTGTGCGCGGCACAGCATCTTCCATCGATGCGGGCAGATACTGGTCATAGACCGCCAGCGCGACCGCCTCGCTCAACCCCTGAGCGCGGGCATACAGGCCGCCGACAACGCCCTGCAGTTCCGTAAACTCCTTCACCAGCTCGCAGGTCAGGTCGGTCTTGGCGATGGTTGCTGCTTGATCCAGAGCCGCCGCATCGGCATCGGTCTTCCGTTCCTCACACAGACGCACCAGTTCCGCCGCGACCTTGCGCACTCGTTCCGCCTTGGCGAAGTAGCTGCCGAGGTCCTTCTGGAAGGTGACGTGCTTCAGATTCTCCATGCGGTTGACCAGCGTCGTCTTCTGGTCGAACTCCCAGAAGAATCGCGCATCGTTGAACCGTGCGGACAGCACACGCTCATTGCCGGTGCGGATGATCTCCAGCCCTTCGGCATCGGGTTCAATGTTCAGCACCGTCAGGAAGTGTGCGGCCAGCTTGCCGCCTGCATCCTCGACGGCGAAGTACTTCTGGTGGTCGCGCATTACGGTCACCAGCACTTCTTCCGGAAGCTCCAGGTACCCGGTCTCAAAACTACCCAGCACCACATACGGCCATTCGGTCAGGTGTGTGACGGTCTCAACCAGTTCCAGATCTTCGCGCCAGCGGGCGCCCGAAACCGTACGCGTTACCGCATCCAGAGCCTTGCGAATCTTCTGCCGACGCACAGCGACATCGGCGAGCACAAATGCCTTCTCCAGCGCCGCGAGGTACTCAGCAGGCCGTGCGATCGTGATGGCTTCTGCTCCAAACAGGATGCGATGACCGCGGGTCGTATTGCCAGCAGAGACACCGGCGAACTCGACTGGAACGACAGCTTCGCCCAGCAGGGCGATCATCCACTTCACCGGACGGACAAAACGCTCCGGCTTCCCGGCGCGCCAGTACATGTTCTTCGCCCAGTAGACGCCCGCGATCTCCTTCGGCAGCTCAGCAGCTATGACTTCCACCGCAGCTTTACCCGGACGCGTCACGGTTGCGCCGAGGTACTCGCCTTTGGCATTAGTCACCGTCTTCAGCTCGCTGAGGCTAACGCCTGCCTTCTTTGCAAAGGCTGCGGCCGCCGGAGTGGGCTCTCCGTCCTTGTAGGCCACCTTCAGCGATGGACCAAGCATCTCTTCCACGGCGTCAGGCTGTTGTGTGCGCACACCGGTGACCACTACGGCCAGACGGCGCGGCGTCGAGTAGCTCGTTACTAACGAGCCCTCCTCCAGCAGCCGTTCACGGCCCAGCAGAGCCTCCACACGCGTTGCCAGCTCCGCCTGCGCGGACGCGATCATGCGCGCCGGGACCTCTTCCAATCCAATTTCAAATAGAAAATCAGCCATCATTCTCTCTCGCCGCGTTATGCGGGCAATGCCTCCGCCGGCGCGGTGAGTTCCTGCTGCTGTGCGTACGCCTTCGCTACGCCTACGACCAGGGTACGAATGCGAGCCATGACGCCCACGCGCTCGGTCACGCTGATCGCGCCACGCGCATCCAGCAGATTGAAGACATGCGAGCACTTCAGCGCCAGCTCATAGGCTCCCAATACGGGGAAACGGCGCTGTGCCTTCAGGCTTTCCAGCTCCGGCATGCCCTTGGAGGCGTCCAGCAACGCCAGGCACTCGGCCTCGTAAGCATTCAGGTGCTCCCACAGCTTGTTCACATCGGCATAGTCGAAGCTGTAGGTCGAGTACTGCTCTTCCTCATACAGCCGGATCTCGCCGTAGGTAGTCTGCTTACCAGTGTCGGGCTCAATCGCCCAGACGATGTCATAGATCGAGTCCACGCCCTGCAGAAACTGAGCGATGCGCTCCAGGCCGTAGGTAATCTCGCCGCACATCGGCTCCAGGTCAAGACCGCCGCACTGCTGGAAGTAGGTGAACTGCGTGATCTCCTGGCCATCGAGCATCATCTGCCAGCCCACGCCCCAGGCGCCACCAACCGGCCACTCCCAGTTATCCTCTTCAAACTTCAGGTCGTGCTTCTTCAGATCGATTCCGATAGCCCGCAGGCTGTCCAGGTAGACCTCCTGCACATCGGCCGGCGGCGGCTTCAGGATCACCTGAAACTGCGTGTGTTTATACAAGCGGTTCGGATTTTCTCCATAGCGCCCGTCGGCAGGACGACGCGACGGCTGCGCATAAGCAATGCATACCGGCTTCGGTCCCAGAACACGCAGGAAGGTATCCGGCGACATTGTTCCCGCGCCGACCTCCACATCATATGGCTGCTGCAGCACACACCCACGCTCCGCCCAGAAGCTCTGGAGCCGGAACAGGAGCTCCTGAAACGTGAGCGCCTCTTTCCCATTCGCAACAAACGGCATGCCTCAAGTCTAACTGAGGTGAAACAGGAAACCGGGAGAGGGGCAAGAGCCTCTCTCCGGTATGGCAACCATCTTTTCGGAGATTACGCAGCCCTGGACTTCCCCCGCGACGGCTTCTTCGGCGCCGTCTTCGATGTATGTGGCGTCTGCTTGCGGGTCATGGATGCCTCCCCCGCTCCCTCTTCGTCGGAGACAGTCTCAACATCTTCATCTTCCAGTTCCGCCTCATCCTGGGACAGGCCGGCTGCTTCCCCAATCAGCTCCTTTGCCATCGCCAACAACTTCTCGCTGGCAGCCTCTTCTTCCTCAAGCGTCAGGGTCAGCAGATCGACGACCTCATCCTCACCGAGCCCTCGAGCGATCTCGATGGCCGCCGAATACCCGGCGATCTCGTAGTGCTCTACGCGCAAGGCAGCGCCTGTGATCATCAGATCTCCGAATGGAGCTTCTTCGCCTTCTTCGATGGCCTCATTGCCTTCCTTCAGAAGGCCTTCCATGCCTTTGCACTGCTTCGCGGCCGCCTTCTTGCCAAGCTGCTTGAAGACCTGCTCCAGGCGCTCTACATGTCCTTTTGTCTGTTCAAAATGCTGGTTGATCGACTCAGCCAGTTCATTGTCTTCACACGCTTTAACGATCTTCGGCAGCGCCTTCACGAGCTGGCTTTCGGCGCTGTAGAGATCCTTCAACTCTTCCACCAGAACTTCTTTCAAGCTCATCGCATTTCTCCTTGAGACTCCGACGCTGGCCAGACTGGCCTTATCCGATCCTGGTCCGTCAGCGTGCACGATGAGAGATCGAGGCCCCTCTCAGGGTTGCCCCGCGGTCCTGTGGATCAAACAACAATTAAAAAAAAACGGGCCCGACTCCCCAAGAGATCGGGCCCGGGTCTACCGCGACTGCGTTACTGGCATTGAGTAAATGCCAGCGCAGACGTCACGGAGATTGTTGCCCCTCCGGCGGTCAGGGCATATGCCTGACTCTTCATCTCGGACGGTGTGCAGTTCAGCGTGCCGCCGGAGGACGGAACAAATGCAATGCCATCGACAATATAGGTGGCATAAGGAGACGACTGCATCAACGTCGCCCCCGAGGTTGAGTAAGCGCCGATGTAGACTCCAGCTGCCGGCAGCAACACCGAGTAGGTGGCGCAGTCAGTGTTATTCGGGCAACTGGATCCTGCTGCCGTTGTTACGGTAGCCGTTGCGGCGTTCTGCAATGCATTGGGGACCAGGGGAATGGTGTAGGTCGTGGCGGAGATGGTCTCCAGTGCACTCAGTGAGACATCCGTTACCGTTCCACTGTTGCTTGCATTCTGGCTGGTTACCTTTCCGGCGAGGGTTGCAGTACTCGTCCCTGCGAGCAACGGTGCGGACAGGGCAATCGTGCCGGTAGTCTCACCGTTCGCAACACCGGTCACAATCGCAGGCGCATAGACGGTGCCGGTCGATGTGATTCCCACCACCACAACGTCGTACATACCGGTTGGCAGCGGGCAAAAAGTGAACGTGCCGTCGGCATTCGTCAGGGTAGACATCACGATGCGGTCGACACCGGTCGAATCTTTCTGTTCCAGTGCAACGAGAACGTTCCCCGGAATCACCTTGCCGGAGACCTTGTCGATCACTGTTCCGTTGATGGAAGTCGCCGTCGTCGTTACTTCACCTGCGTGCAGCACCGGCTTCAGGCGGAACTGTCCGTTTCCGGTCTGCACAATCGAGGCGCAGGTGTCGAAATCGATGTTCAGATCCTTCGTCTGTCCTGCCCCAATGGTGAAGCCTCCCGATGCAAGCTGGCCGGAGGGAATCTTGATCCCGGTCTTCGCTTCACTGGAAAGCTGCAGCGCATAAGCTTTGCTGTCTGCGCTCAGCACGACGCAGTTCGCCGTACCGGCGGCGCTGCACTGATTGCTGGAGATCGACGCCGAATTGTCCGCGAGAATCACACGAATCTGCTGATACGTACCTGCCTGTAATTGTTTTGCATCTCCCAGTGTCGCCAGAAAACACTGGTTATTTGCCTGGCCAAGAAGATCAATTTGTTTGGGGGAGGAGGAGAGGTTGGGGGTTAGATCCTGCCAGCCGGAGTCGGTAGCCGAAGCCGTGGCGCTGGTATGGACCTGCACATCGACGACCGTTACGTAAACATGCAGGAAAGGACCGGATGGGCCGGCACAGGTGGCTGGATCGCTGATAGAAACGGTAGCCATTCCCATTCCTGAGGTGGAACCGGAACCTGATCCGCTTCCACAAGCGATAAGAAAGAACGTCACGAGGGATAAAAGTGCCGCACATGCGACATAAACGCCAGACTTCGACATGACTTACTCCGGGGACTTTTTTGTAGGTGAATCGCTATTAGTCCCTGAGAGGTTAGTTGCGACATAATGCGCCGTACGTTGCCAGATGAGCTGTTGCACAATGAAATACCTTTCCAATGTTGGGTGCCGTACGCAACCTTCGCCCCTTCAGAGGTGAATCGCCGGGGTGCCATACTGAAACGCGTATGATTCGCTTCACGACGCTCCTTCTGGCACTTCTCACAGGTATCACGTTCCCTCTTGCGGCACAGAACCAACAGGCAGCCGGGCGTAGTGTGCGTGTTCCGTTTGTTGGCTGCAAAGCCGATGGACAAGGAGGACCAAAGGATGCCCCTACGGGCAAGCCAATCGATATCGTTCTTCCGGCAGATCTGAGCGGGAATTTCGCCTACTACAAAGGTGAGGATGGCTTTGGGGTTCTCGGGCCAAAAGGCTGGAATTGTTTCCAGATCTACGGCCCAAACGGGGGTTCCTTATTTGTTACACCCGAACCGATTGGTCCCGAGAAATTCTTCTCCGACGCACCAACAGGGTTCTCTGGCCCAGCTATTCAACTCTCAATCGCCACCGGCGATACGTCGGGACGATTTGAGGTCGCACGCGTTATTGCACGAGTTTTCCCGCAGCGGCAGTCCTTCGTTCGTAGGCTAATAAATGCCCATGACGGCCTGCTCAGCAATTCTGACGTCGTCTACGGCCCATATAAGTCCGACAAGCTCGTTCGTCCCGATCGTAATACCGTCGAATTTCAGACTCCGGCTAACATCGATGGGCTCGGCACGATGTCACGGCTTCTCAAAAACACGCAGCCAATTGCAGGCGTAGTTGTGCTAACTGGTGAGACTCCTGACGCGGTCCAGCTTTCCATTCGTCTCAAACCGGATCAGGCTTCGCTCGCTCCTTACATCATTCATAGGCTCGAGAGAGAAGTACGATCGACCAAATGATGAATCTCCTGCTGATGCAGATTCCCTACCCTACAGCCGCGCCAACACCCGGGCGCTCCGCATCTGCCGCTCCAGGTGCCGCTCCAGAATTTCCACGGCAAACCGCCGCACCATTGCCAGAGGGCCAGCCTTTCCCCATTGCTCCTTCAGCAACTCCGCTAAAGGCCGGCGCAGCATTCGCTCGGCCAGCATTACAGCCTCCGGCGGCAGGGCTACTGAACCGGGGCGCTTGTGCACGCCGCAGGTCACGCCATCGGCTCCGGCGGCAAACCAGACTGGCTGTCCGCGCAACGCTTCCCCGCACACGATGCACACGCCAAGCTCCGGCAGCCAGCCCATCAGCCGCGTCATCCAGAGCGTGAAGTAGGTTACCGGCATCCATACCTGCCCGACCTTCACCTCGGTTAGTGTCGCCACGGTCAGGCGAAAGACATCATCCTCCACAGCGCGCTCCGGCAGTGCCTCACCCAGCACCTCGGCCAGAAACTGGAGCGCGCTCACACGGGCATAGTCCACCGGCTCGCTCATCGGCGACCAGACGATCTCGAATGAGTCCATCCGAACCAGGTCCTGCTTCGGTTTTTCGGCATAGGTGGCACGCACGTGGGTCATCGGCTCCAGAGCTCCGCCGAAGCGTTTGCGTGACCTCATGGCGTGCCGCGCCACACCCTTCACCACGCCCTGCTCGCGCGTGAAGAGGCTGACCAGCAGATCCGCCTCTTCAAAGGGCCAGGTCCGCAACACGATCGCCTCTGTCTGGTATGTGGTCACGCTGGGAAAGAGTCTTACACAAAGCAAACGCGCAGCCCCTGGGCTGCGCGTCTGTCTTGAATCCGTGCCGTCCCTCAACGGCAATTAGAGGGTTATGCGGCAATGCGCCGGATGCTCCGGTTAGCGGCCGAAGTGCGTCTTCGCCTTCTCAGCAAAGATGGCGAAGTTCTCGGGCAGGTCGTCGCCGGCATAGATTGCCGACACCGGGCAAACCGGAACGCAGGCGCCGCAATCAATGCACTCCACCGGATCGATGAAGAGCTGCTCAGCCTCGGCGTGACCAGTCTCATCCTTCTTCGGGTGAATGCAATCCACCGGACAGGCGTCCGTACAAGCCGTGTCCTTGGTGCCGATGCAGGGTTCTGCAATTACGTATGCCATCTCTTAACTCATGCCTCCAGATTGTCTCGCGTGAGTTCATCATAACAGCCATCTCGCCCGCGTCAGTACTGGCGAAATGCATTTCTATATCGGACTAAAGAAGTACGAATTCTGGTTGCCCAGTGCGTCCCGAATCAGCCTTATTTCGCCGCCTCGCGCCGCTCCCGGAACTCTGCCGGAGTCGGAATCGGCTCCAAATCGCGCCCGGCAAACATATCCGTAAACACAGCCTGCATCTCCGCCGAAATGCGGCCGTTCGTCGCCAGGACCTCACGGCTATCCAGCTTGAAAGGTGAGCCGTCAAAGCCGGTTACCGTACCGCCGGCTTCGCGCACCATCAACACGCCGGCTGCCGTATCCCAGGGGTTCAGGTTGAACTCCCAGAAAGCCTCCAGACGGCCGCATGCCGTATATGCCAGATCGATGGCGGCCGCTCCGGCGCGACGCACACCGTGCGAACGCAGGGTGAGCTGGTGGTAGAAGTGGATATTCGGATTCTCGTGGCGCTTATGGCTGGGAAAGCCGGTTGCGACCAGGCTCTCCTGCAACAGCCCAGTCTTCGAAACCGAAATGCGGCGGCCGTTCAGCCAGGCACCCTCTCCCTTACCGGTGACAAAGCATTCATCACGCAGCGGTTCGTAGATCACGCCGGCAACCAGCTCACCATCTTCCTCGGGCTTCAATCCAGGAGCGCGCCGCTCCAAACCCATGGAGACGCAGAAGTACGGAAATCCATGAGCAAAGTTCGTTGTCCCGTCCAAGGGGTCGACATACCAACGAAACTCCGCCTCCAGAGCCTGTCGCGTGCCTTCTTCCCCGTAGATGCCGTGGTCCGGGAAGACCTGACGCAGGCGCTCGCCGATCAGCTTCTCACTGGCACGGTCGGCGACCGTCACCAGGTCCACATCGCCCTTGTATTCCGCGGCGATGCCAGTCTCGTAGTAGCTCCGGAGCAGCGCCCCGGCCTCCTTGGCGATCTCAGCGGCCTTCTGCGCGACTTCCAGAGACATTACTCCACCACCTCACGGTTGCCGCTGCGCGGCTTGGTGCGGCGCTCTTCGGCTATAGTGCGAATCTGCTGCTTGTAGATGAAAAGATTGGGCTTCCCTTCGCGCGTCAGACGGATCATCGTATCGTCGAAGTACTCGATCCATCCGTTCACGCGCTCCCCGTCGCGCAGTTTGACTGTAACGGGCACCTGGCGTTCGCTCAGGCTTTTCAGGTACAACGCCTCCTGCCCGGTCTCTCCCGGCGGGGGCGACTTATGACGACGCTTTCCATTGGAGAACGGCATACCCTACATACTACCTGTGAGCCTGTGGTCTGGTTGTTTCAGGCACCCGCCCTCAGGGGCTGGTTGGCAGGGGCACATTCGTTCGGATCACAAACCTCAGCGGTAGTATCCGGTCCTGTAACGCAGCTTGTACCGCGAACCCAGCTCCGGCTGGGTCATCTCGACCCGAATGGCCCGCAGCCTCTCGCCCCCGGGTTTTCCTGGCGGTGCATAGTAGCCAATCGCATACTGCGAGCGCAGGTCTTCTGAGACCTTATCCAAGGCCTTCTGCAGGTCTTTGGGATCTTCCACATAGTAGTAACGCCCGCCGGAATCTTCGGACATCTGCATCAGGGCGTGTTCGCCGCCCACGTTACGGCCAGCATCGGCACGGATCGGCACGATGATCAGGCAGTACACCATGGCTCCGGCGCGCTGCACCTGCTCCATGGCCTGGATATAGGTCGCGCCCTTCACCGTATCGCCGCCATCGGTCACCAGCACAATGACACGGCGCCTGGTCGCGTCGCGTTTTGCATCTTCCAGGCGTTGCGCCGAGAGATAGACCGCGTCATACAGTGCTGTGGAGGGACCGTAGTCGAGATGGTTCAGGCCGTGCTCCACCCGTTTCAAGTCATTGGTGAACGGCACCACCTCGCTTACCGCATCGGAGAACTCCTCGACAGCCAGCTCATCCTGCGAGCGCAGCATCGTCCGCGCGAACTGTTTCGCCGCATCCCGGGCAAGCCGATCGTCGCGCACCATGCTCTCACTGGTATCCAGAGCGAGAACCATGCTGAGCGGAGTCCCGCTTTCGCGCTCGAAGATGGCGATCTTCTGCGGCATGCCATCCTCCATCACCTGGAACTGATCCTGTTCAAGGCCGCCGATCAACGCACCGTGCTCGTCGGTCACGTTCACGGCAACATTGACCAGACGCGTGTTCACGCGTACGACCGGAATATCTCCCGGCCGCTGCTGAACAGGCTCCTGAGCTCCGAGAAGCAGCATCGCACCCAGCGATATGGCAGCGGCAACCTTCACCCGCGCACAATCTCCTCGGGGAAAGGCTCCCCGTCGGCCCATACGGCGCCGTCTTCAAACTGCTCTTTCTTCCAGATGGGCACGGTCTTCTTCAGGGTGTCGATCAACCAGCGGCAGGCATCGAAGGCTGCGCCGCGATGCGCGCTCGCTACTACGATCAACACGCTGCTCTCGCCGACGTAAAGCCGTCCCAGGCGGTGCACCACCGCGATATCGCGTACACCGAACTTTGCAATCGCTTCCTCGGCCAGGCTGCGCATCTGGTTCAGCGCCATCTCCTCATACGCTTCGTAGTCCAGGTACAGCGTCCTGCGGCCGCGTGTATTGTCGCGCACGATCCCGTCAAAGACGCATACGGCGCCATCCGCCCCCGCTTTCAGCGCGGCGGTAATACTTCCTGCGTCAATCACTTCCCGGACAATGGCAATTTGCATGATTCCTGCATCTTAGACGGTGCCTGGCGGCGAGAGGCTTATCTTCTTCCCCCAAGTGCACTGGGCGCATCATTGGGCGCTCCACCGCTTACCGGTGGGAGCAGCGCTACTTCATCGCCGTCATGCAACTGGACCTCGTCACCGGCGTACTCCTGGTTCACCGCCATTGCCATCGACTTCCATGCCCTCTCCGGCATTCGTCCGTGAAAGACCTTCCGGAGCTCTCCGACGTTGCAGCCGGTCTCGACCTCCATGTCCTCAGACGGACAGGAGAACAACTCCTTCAGCACCCCAAAGTACAAGACCCGCACCCGCATACCCCAAGGGTACGCGAAGGCGGGTCCCTTTCCTTATTCTTACCGTCAGACACTTTGCGGAACGCGCGGCTTCGACCTCCGCAGAATCACCGCCGATCCCAGTGTCACCAACAGGGTGACCGGGAATGGTTCCAGAAATGTCATCGCGGCGTTATAGAGCGGGTTGGCATAAAGCACCTTCATCCTGGCAATGCCATCCAGCTGCTTCTGGACAGTTACGACGTCAGCGCCCGAAGCCTTGAGCTTCGTCACCTGATACGCGGCGTACTTGTCCATGAAGTCAGGCATGAAGTTGTAGTACACGACCTCCCAGACCACGACATAACAGATACAGGAGATCACCGCGATGCCCAGCCCCACCAGAAAGGCGCGGCCAAAGGTCACCGTACCGTCGCTCACATTGTCCCGGTACGACCTCACCCCAAAGAAGATCACCAGCGACGAGAGCACGATAGTCGCGTAACCGACCACAACCCCACGATCGAACCCGATCCGGTCAGCAAAGATCGTGGTGACCATCATGAGTGACGCCGAGATCGCACCGGCAATCAGACCAAATGTAAGAATGACTTTCTTCATCTCTTATTCCCTCAGCAAGGAGTCAAAGTACACCCTCACCATCGCCTGCCACCATTGCGGGTGTCGTCATTCTTTCGGATGATTTTCAGATTTTCCACGGAAATCGTGCCTTTGGGTGACGCAGAGGAGAGTTAAGGCAGAATGCCGATCTCTTTCCCCATCTGCACCGCCTGCGTCCTGCGCTCCGCGCCCAGCTTGCCGAAAACCCGGCTGCAATGTGTCTTAACGGTGTTCTCGCTGACGAAGAGGCGTTCGGCGATCTCGCGGTTGCTCAGGCCAGCCGCAACTAGTTCCAGGATCTCCATCTCGCGCGGCGTGATGCCGAGCTTACCCAGTCGCTCCTCGTTGCGGACGAAAGGGGCATCGGTGGGTACCAGCACCTCCCGCACCTCCACCTGCCGGCGACGCGAGGTCAGCTTCAGGCCAAGCCAGATGCCGAAGGCTGAGCAGATCGCCGCAACCAGGGCTCCATAGATTTCGACAGAATGGTCCACGACGAGGAACCGGTACTGGCTCCATTGCAGCAACGCAATCGCCACACCGCTCACTACTCCGCAGACCAGAAGATGCCGCATCATCGCCGTGCAGCGATGATACCCAAACGCAAAAAGGGCGGCTCCCCGCAGGAAGCCGCCCTTTGAATCTGCGATGGATTACGCCGTCAGCGCCCCATCCTGGGCGACCACAGCCTCGCGTAGAGCCTCATCGATCTGCGCCTCCTTCCGGTTTGAAGGAAGCGCAATCGCGAGGACATCTTCGATGCGCCGCGCGTAGTGGATGGTCATACCGTCAGTCTGGTCCTTGGTCAGGTCCTCGTCGACGTTGGTCTTCACATCCACCGGCAGAATCACGTCCTTCACTCCGGCCCGTTTGGCCGCGAGGAACTTCTCCTTGATTCCGCCAACCGGCAGCACATTGCCGCTCAGCGTAATTTCGCCGGTCATCGCCAGCAGCGGACGGACTGGTTTATCCGTCAGCAGGCTCACGATCGCCGTCGCCATCGTTACACCGGCGGAGGGGCCATCCTTCGGGATGGCGCCTGCCGGCACGTGCAGATGGACATCGATATCCTTCAGCACATCCTCATCCAAGCCCAGCGACACTGCGTTCGAGCGCACCCAGGTCATTGCCGCCTGCATACTCTCCTTCATCACGTCGCCGATCTGGCCGGTGATGTGGAAGTGCCCCTTACCCTTCATCTTGTTCGCCTCGATGAAGAGTATGTCACCGCCCACCGGTGTCCAGGCCAGACCTACCGCCACACCGGCGCGCTTGGTGCGCTCGGCGATCTCGGTGTCGACCCTGACCTTGTAGCCGCCCAGGAAATCCTGTACGACTTCCGGTGTCACCACAACCTTCTCCGCACTGCCTTCGGCGATCTTGCGCGCTGTTTTGCGGGCAATGGTGCCGACAAGCTGTTCGAGGCGGCGGACACCCGCCTCACGCGTATAGTGCCGCGCCACAATCGCTACGGACTCGGTAGGAATTTCCAACTGTCCTTCCTCTAGTCCGTTCTCCTTCGCCTGGCGAGGAATCAGGTAGCGCTGTGCGATGTTGACCTTCTCCTCCTCGGTATAACCGGTGAGTTCGATGATCTCCATACGGTCGAGCAAGGGCCCTGGAATCGTATCGAGCTGGTTAGCAGTTGCGATAAACAGGACCTTGCTCAAGTCGAACGGCTGATCGAGATAGTTGTCCCGGAACGTGTTGTTTTGTTCCGGATCAAGCGTCTCGAGCAGTGCACTCGCCGGGTCGCCGCGGAAGTCGCGACCAAGCTTATCGATCTCATCGAGCATAAAGACCGGATCCTTTACCTCAACCCGCTTCAAATGCTGAATAATCTGTCCCGGAAGGGCACCGATATACGTCCGGCGGTGTCCGCGGATCTCCGCCTCGTCGTGCATGCCGCCGAGCGAGATGCGCGAGAACTTCCGTCCCAGAGCCTTAGCGATCGAGCGCCCAAGCGAGGTCTTACCCACGCCCGGAGGTCCGACGAAGCACAGGATCGGCCCCTTCATATCGGGCTTCAACCGGCGCACCGCAAGGTAATCGAGAATGCGCTCTTTCACCTTCTTCAGGCCGTAGTGATCCTCGTTCAGAATCCCCTCGGCCTTCTTGATATCCACCTCTCCGCCGGAGGTTTTGGCCCATGGAAGCACCGCCAGCCACTCGACGTAGTTGCGGGTCAAGGAATAGTCCGCGGCCATCGGGCTCATCCGCTGCAGGCGGCCAAGCTCCTTCAGGGCGTCCTTCTTCACCTCTTCCGGCATTCCGGCAGCTTCGATCTTCTCCTTCAGCTCCTGGATATCCTTCTGTGTGTCGTCGGCGTCGCCCAGCTCTTTCTGGATCGCCTTCATCTGCTCGCGCAGATAGTACTCACGCTGGCTCTGCTGGACGGAGTCCTGCACTTCGCTCTGAATCTTATTGCGTAGAGCCTGAACCTCAGCCTCTTTCACCAGGTGCTTATTCAGCCGCTCCAGGCGTTCGCCGATGTCGTTGGTCTCCAGTAACTCCTGCTTGTCCTGCGTCGTCAGGAAGGGCAGCGAACTGCCGACAAAGTCGGCAAGACGGCCCGAGTCGTCAATATTCAGCGCGATGGTCTGCAAGTCGTCGGAGAGTGTCGGCGACGCCTGCACAACCTGCTGGAACTGGCTGACAACATTGCGCTGCATGGCCTCGAGCTCGGACGTCTTCTCCGGCTCCGGCTCGGGCAAACTTTCCACCTCAGCCATCATGAACGGCTGCAACTGGCTGAACTTGCCCAGACGCACACGCTCATTGCCTTCCGTAAAGACAAACAGGCTTTGATTCGGCATTTTGACAACTTTATGTATGGTCGCCAAGGTGCCGGTTTCGAACAAATCACTCGGCTGAGGGGTGTCGTTGCGAGCATCCCTCTGGGCGACCACAACAATTGTCTTTTCCTCGCCAAGTGATTGAATCAATTGGATCGAGCTCTCCCGCCCCACAGTCAGAGGAAGGACGGCGTGCGGAAACAAAACGGTATCCCGCACCGGTAACACCGGCACTACCCGTTTGCTCTGCGACTCTTCCTTCTTTTCCCCGGCGTTGGGCCGGATAACGCTTACAAAATCGCCCATGTGAGTGAACCTCTATCAAATCTTCTCATATCAGATGCCGCAGAACTGGTTTGGTCGCAAACCGGCCCACCTTCCGTTGGATGACTTATCGGCTGGACAGGTGATCCACTGAGCGGAAACTCTGCTAAAGTTCCCGGCATGAGCAACATCCGGAGCTTCTTCGTTGCATTTCTGGCGGCGGCAGGCACCCTACTCCCGGCTCAGACGCCCACGCAAACCCAGCCCAAACCGCCTGCCTTTGACGTCGCCTCGGTGAAGCAGAACAAGAGCATTGGCGACGGTAGATCCCATATATGGAGCTCCTCCGAGAATGGCAACTTCAAGACCCAGAATGTCTCCATGAAGGGCCTGCTGGAATTTGCCTACGGAATGCCGCAAACGCAGATCGTAGGCGCACTAGACAGCGTGAGCGGCATGACTTTCGATATCGACGCCAAGCTGGACGAAGAGGCGGAAACACGGTTCGAAGCCCAAACAACCTTCCTTCGACGGACACAGAAACCCGAGATGCTGCAGACCCTGCTCTCTGAGCGTTTTCATCTCATGTGTCATCGCGAGAACCGGGAGATGATGAGTTACGCGCTCATACCGGCCAAAGACGGCTCAAAGCTCAAGCCCGCACAGAAAGACGGCCTGCGATTTGACGTTGGATACGGCAAGCTCCGGGCCGAGGGCGCGACGCTGGAACAGCTTGCAGGGGTAATTGCCCAGCGGCTCAATGAACCGGTCGTCGACGCCAGCGGTATCACCGGAAGATATGACATGGAAATCAACTTCACGCCTCCGGAGGGCCCAATGAAGCTGAACGGGCAACCGATTCCCGATCCCCCTCCCTCGATCTTCACCGCCATTCAGGAACAGCTCGGCCTGAAGCTCGAAAAGCGTAGGGGCCCGGTGGAGGTCCTCGTCATCGATCACGTGGAGATGCCGACGGAGAACTAACTTGCCGCCACGTACCGACCCATCTCGCGCACCAGGTCGCAGCTCTTTGCCAGGCTGGCGACTGCCTGTTCCGCCTGCTGTTCTCCGGTAAAGCGGAAGTCCACATAAAACAGGTACTCCCAGGGCTTCCCAGGCACCGGCCTTGACTCAATCTTCGTCAGGTCCACACCGGCCTCTGCCAGCCCGTGCAGCGCCTGCACCAGTGTTCCCGGACGATGCGCCACCGAAAAAGCCAGGGAAAGCTTGTTCGCCTGCGGAATGTTGACTGCATCCGCCTTTCGTTTCAGCAGAAGAAAGCGGGTGTAGTTCTCGGGGTTGTCCTCGACGCCTGCCTCGAGGATCTCTGCCCCATACTCCGGCGCCGCAGGAGCGCTGGCGATGGCGGCGGTGGTGCGATCGCCTTTCGCCATCATGTGTTTCACACTGCCCGCAGTGTCGTAAAACGGAACCGCGTCGAGCTCACGATGGGCTGCCAGCCAGCGACGGCACTGGCTCAACGCCACTGGATGCGAGAGCACCCGTTTCACCTCACTCAGCGTGACGCCGGGCATCACCATCAGATTGTGCAGGATGCGCAGCAGCAGCTCGCCTTCGATGCGAAGGTCGTGGTTGAAGAGCAGGTCGTAGTGTTCCGCCACAGAGCCGTGCAGCGTGTTCTCGATCGGCAGCACCGCCACATCGACACCATCCCCCGCCGCCAGGCGTTCCACCACCTCCACGGAAAGAGCACAAGGCACGATAGTTACGCCTTCGCCCAACATTTTCATTGCTGCAGCGTGGCTGTTCGATCCACGCTCACCCTGAATTGCAACTCGCAAAGCAACCTTTTCCATTTCTGCTCACTATGGCTCAGGAGAAATTCCCCTGTAATTTCTGGCAACGTTCAAAGTCTATCTGGCAACTTACTCTGACGTGACGCCTGCCGTCACACAAGTTTCCCCGGCCCCGTGTGCGGGGCATTTCATCCAGGAGGGACTTCCAATGCTCTGGACAATTACCGTCATTCTTCTCGTTGCGTGGCTCGTCGGTCTGGTTTCCAGCTATACGCTGGGCGGTTGGATTCACATACTGCTGATCCTCGCGGTTATCTCGCTGATCTTCAACCTGCTTGCCGGCCGACGCTCAGCGCTTTGACTTCACACTACTCTGCGGAACGCATTCGCGTAAGCCGGAAGAAGGAGTAAGAAAGAAATGCTGCTCTTCTTGACGATTGTGTTGTTCGCTCTCTGGCTGCTCGGCATGGTCAGTACTTACACGCTCGGTGGATGGATCCATCTGCTGCTTTTTCTGGCCGTAGCCGCGCTGCTCATCCGTCTGATTCAGGGACGCAATCCGCTCTAGCAGCGGGTTGCGCCTCCCTACCAGAACGCACGACCAACCCAATGGAGTTTTCATTATGAACAAGAGCAACATAAGCGGAAAAATCGATCAGGCAGTGGGCAAGGTCAAGGAAGGTGTCGGGGAAGCCATCGGCAATGAGCGTCTTGCCAACTCCGGTGTCGCCGACCAGCTCAAGGGCCACGCCAAGGAAGCCTGGGGCAACGCCAAAGACACGGCCAAGGAGGTTCGCCAGACCGCGCGTACTGAGGCCGATGTCCGCCGCGAACAGGCACAGACCCACGCAACCAGCATGCGCGACAAGATCACCAACGCAGCCGAAAATGCCAAAGACAAAGTGAACCAGAAACTCGACGAGATCAAAGACGAACAGCGTGAGCGCCGCGACGACATTCGCCGCTCAGCTTGACATTCGCCGCTCAGCTTAAAGACGAGAAGTAATACCAACTCCCCTTCGACCCAGCCTTGTGCCGGGTCGTTATTTTTGCGCCAGCCATAGGATTGGGAACGCGATCTCGCCAACCTTTGCCATTTCGCCGCGAAGCGGAGAAATGACAAAATTGGAACAGGCCGGCATGCCTTGACTACCGCCGCAGCACATCCGCAACCACAAAGCTCATAAACAACACCGCGATAATGCCATTCAAGGTAAAGAAGGCCGCGTTCATGCGGCGCATATCCGTCGGCGAGATAATCGCGTGCTCATAACCCAGCAGCAGGGCCACTACGCCGATACCCACCCAGGCTACCGGACCGAACGAGAACAGTGTTCCCAGCCACACCAGCAGACCGAGCATGCCAACGTGCATGATGCGGGCGATCCAGAAGGCGCCCTCTACACCGAACGCTGAGGGCACCGAATGCAGCCCGACACGGCGGTCGTGGTCGAAGTCCTGGCAGGCATACAGCACATCAAAGCCGCCTACCCATAGCAGTACAGCGCCCGTCAACACAATGATCCGCGGGTCTAACGATCCGCGGACTGCGATCCAGGCAGCCGACGGCGCGATGCCTAACGCGAGGCCCAGAACGAGATGACTCCACCGGGTGACGCGCTTCATATAGCTGTACGAGAGCACCACGCCAAGCGCAATCGGTGAGAGCAGGAGGGTCAGGCGGTTCAACATTGCGGCGCCGAGCAGAAACAACGCGCAGCTCACAATCACGAACCCGGCCACAAACTTCGCACTCAACAGACCGGCAGGAATAGCGCGCATTGCCGTGCGCGGGTTCTTGCTGTCGATCTCGGCATCCACCAGGCGGTTAAACGCCATTGCCGCGGAGCGCGCCGCCACCATGCACACGACAATCCATCCGAGCTTCGCCAGCGGCGGAATGCCGCCTGCGGCCAGCACAGACGCCGTCAGCGCAAAAGGCAGCGCAAAGATGGAGTGTTCCCACTTGATCATCTCAAGTGTGACTGCCGTATTACGCCAGATTCCCTGCACGCCTTTATTGTAGTTTGTCCGGCCGATATTTCTATCGTTGTTCCTGACTCGCCGCACCCGCGACCTGCAGGTCGTTGGTCACCTTGAAGACCCCAGCCACCCCATTGGCGCGGATCCCCGCCGTATCCTTGTCCGCCTGTGTATCCACGACACCCGCCAACGTTACATTGCCGTTCACCACGACAATGCGGATCGGTTTAGCCGGGTCAATGGAGTACTTATTCAGCGATGGGAAGCCGTACACCGCTCGCGCCACAGCCATTCGGATACGATCGTCGTTCGGCGAAAGGGGCGCGACCTCGATGTTGTCCACGACATCTTTCACGCCCGGATAGTTCGATACCAGGCTCACCGCAGAATCGCGGTCCATCGGGCCATACGCGACTCCGCCGAGAGTCACTACGCCATCCTGCACACCGATGGTGAAGGAATTAAATGCGGTGGTGCCATAGCCGACTCGATCGTATGAGAGCTTCTCTGCCAGCTTGTCGCGCAACTGCACATCAGTCAGCTCGCTGCTGCTGGCAACATCAATCATGTTGCGCACAGCCAGCACATTTTTCACATGATGAGCACGGTTGTCCGCATCGGCCTTGGCGCTGTAGAGGTCCACCGTACCGCTCAGGGTGACCACACCACGGTTCACGTCGGGCTTCACTCCGCCGAACCGTTTGCTGCTGAGCTTTTCCTTTAGATCCTGAAGAATCTGGGTATCGTTGGCGCCGCTGGCAGACTCTTTCTTGCCCTGCGCATGCGCGGTGATTCCGGCAATGCCCATCGCTACCGCCAGCGCTAATCCAAGGGCGCTGACAACGTTCGTAAACCGCATCCTCTTCAACAACGCTGACGTACTCATATTTTGTTAGAAGCCGGGTTCCTGTAAATAGATGTACTTATATTACTTGTAGCGCTGCCGGATCTTGTAAACGATGCTGAAAACACCGTTTTCATCGCGGGTGGCGACGATCGCATTATTACGGTTCACCTGATATTGAAGCTGGATTAACTGCCGTGCGGACGAGTTCACGTTCGTGGCAAAGACCACCGTCAACTGTCGCGATAGCTGCTCTTCAATCGTGATGCGGGCCGACGAGTTACCCACAGCACCGGTGTAGGAGGGGTCAATCTTCACGCTTCCCGCTCCACCAAACAGCTTCGATACCCTGTTGCTGACGGTCGCATTCAGTGCGCTTCCGAGCAGTGCCGAGGTCGTCGGATCAGTTCCGCTCCGCAGTTGCTGCTCCTGGTAGATCTGGGCCTGTTCCTGGGTCCGTCCCAGAGCCAACAGGGCGAAGATATCCGCCTCGCTGAGTGGCGGTTCCGAGCGATAGGTCGGTTTCAGGCTGGTCGATGTACCGTGCAGGCCGATGGTGATGTCGTAGTTGCTGACGCGCGCCGTCGCATCCAGATCGATGACAGGATCGATTCGCACCGGGTTATTGAAGTAGACATCGCCGCGCTGCAACTGGTACTGCACACCTGCGAAGCTTGCACTGCCATCGGTAATCGACACGCGTCCCAGCACGGAAGGAACGGCCAGCGTGCCCACGACGCGCAGGTCTACCTTACCGGCAAGCTTGGCGTACGAGTTCTGGAAATCAAGCTGCGGCGATGAGGTCACCCGGATATTGAGGTGCACCTTGTTGGTCATGGCGTCAGGATCCGGCGGAGCCGACACGCCACCACTGCCGGCAAACTGCGCAAAGTCAAACTCTTCGCTGAGGCCGAAACGCGTAATCAGTACATCACCGCTCAACTGCATCGAGTTGCTGTTGCCGATCAGATGCAGGCTGGTATTCGCCGTCGTGCTGACGCCGTAGAGACGAACGCGTGCTGCATTCGTCGTCGCGGTCAGGTCAGCGTAGAAGCCGTTCCGGTAGGTCATGAATCCACCCAGCCGCAACTGTCCACCACCTGTGGTCGCCGTCAGCGACTGCACTTCCAGCCGATCCCGGTTGAAAACCAGGGTGCCGTTGATATTACTCAGGCCATTTGGGATATCTTCGTACGCCAGGTTGGCGTTCTTCATCTCGACCCGGCCGGCCAGTACGGGAGTCTGCGTGGTTCCCGAAGCAGCAACGGTAAACGTGATTCCGCCGCCCGCAAGAATACTCGGCTGTACGGTGTGCAGCACGGCCAGATCCGCCGTCCCGCTTGCCTTCACATCGAGACGGCCGCCCTTCGGGTCTGTCACGCCCAGTACCTGCGCCGTCCCTTCGACGCGCACGTCTGTCTCCGATCCCGTAATGTGAACGGGCTGCAGTCGTACCGTTCCATTCTCCAGAGATGCCCGCATCGGAGCTTCGGTCTTGAATGCCAGTCCCGCTACCGTCACATCGACATTGCGGATCTCCGCGGTACCGCGCAACTGCTCCGGCGTCTTCAGAGGGCCGGAGAAGTCTACTGAGCCGGCAAGATTCGAGGTGGCCTTGAGTTTCGCATTATTCAGCACCTTCAGGACGTTCTCGATGTTGAGATTGCTGAACTCCAGCTTGCCCTCTGAGTCGTAGTTCCCCGTGAGCTGCGCCCGAGCGTCCACATTCATCGCGGCATGCAGCAGCGTCGATTGCCCCTTCAGATAGACCGTTGAACCCTGGCTATGTGCATCTGCCGTCAACTCACCCACCGGCGAACCGTCTAACGTAACGTTGGTCACGCGCAGGTTCGCCTGGAGGTTCGGTTGATCCAGTGTTCCCTTCGCATCCAGGGTCGCAGCCAAAACCCCATCGACCGGAAGGTGCCGCTTCTTCACGTTCTCAAAGCCGGAGAGCCGCAGGTCGCGCGCCTGCACATGCGCATGCACCTGTTTGTTATCGATGTCATAGCCGGCGTCTCCGCTCAGCACCTGTACGTTGTGAGCTCGGATCAACAGGTTTTCGCCATCGATCGTGTGTCCGTGGACGCTCAGGTTCGTCTGCACCAACTGGAACGGCTCATCGTAGGCCACACCATCGCGCAACGCTACCGTACCTTTGCCGTTCAGGTTTCCAATGGTGCCGGCCAGATGGCCGTTCACGTTCAAGGTCCCGGTTACCGGCAGATTGGACTGTCCGGCCATCTGCAATGCTTCCACGACATCCGCATCGGCCAATTGCACATCGGCATCCACAACCGAATCTTTGTCCCACTCGTAGGACGAAACACCTCGACGCCCCTGGATATGGTGTGCCTTCACAGAGCCATGAGCATGCAGCAACGAGTGTCCGCGTTTCAGCGTCGAGCTCGCAATCGCCAGCCCCTGTGGTGTGTATTCCGCATCCGCGACGAGGGAATCGACAAGCAGCGTTGAGTCCGGAGCTACCTTCGCCTCTAATCCGGTCGCTTCCAGATGCCCTTTGATATCCAGCGAGGCCATCGGACCCGAAGCCGTGCCGTGGAAGGTCGCGGCTCCCTGTAAGTCGATGGGCAGCGCGCTGGCGCCACGCTTCTCCTGTGGGTCATAACCGATGGCCGTCAGCACCGAATCCAACTCGGCGAGGTTCCCCATCACGACAGTGGTGCGCAGAGCCGTGGCGGCGTCTCCTTTATCGACACCCAGCACGCCATTCGCCTCCAGCGTCGTATAGGGAGTTTTTGCCGTGAGCTGCTGGATGTTTACGATCTCTCCCTGTCCGCGATACTCAGCAACGACAGAGCCTGAGACCGGAACATTCTGTCTTCCCGGAATCTGCCGTCCAGTCGGGGACAGCTTCAGGTTCGCGTTCACAATCACAGAGTCTTCGATATGAGCGAAGTCTCCGCCCCATTCCGCTTTCGCCGGTCCTGTTACCGCCACATCCAGGCCAAGGTCGCTGAAGCCGCGGGGCTGTGTAATCTCTTCAATGGCGCGCAGGCTGACGCGCGTCAAGGTGACATCGACGTAGGCATGCGACCGCACGACCTTTGGCAGCATGCGGTTCCCTTCTGCCGGCGGCTTCGAGTTCAGTGCCTTCGCCGTCGTATTCGCCGTCTGCTGACCAGCGGCAACCGTGGGCGATTTCTGAGCTGTATCTTCGGGAATCTGCCCCAGCCAATTATTGATTCGCATATCGCCGGCGATATGGCCACCATCCGACAGATCGATCAACATCGCATTCAGCAGCAGCTCGGTCGGCGTCACGTGCAGTTTCGTATCGAGGTCGACACCGTGCACACGGACAAACTGATCCGTATAGCCTGCTCCACGCGCCTTGACGGTCCCGGCCACCAGATAGCCTTTCTGGCAATCCGGATCCGGCGGCAGTGCCTTCACGTTCGCCGGGCTTTGAGCCGGGTGACGTCTCTGCCAGAAATGCGGCTGCTTCTGTGCCTCCTGGGGCGCAACCGCACAGCTATGAGCTGTCATGTCCAGTGTGACGTTCCCTGCATTCAGGCCTGGAAAACCGCTCAACACCGAGATCTGCTTGATCTCCAGATTGCCTTTGGCCGTTGCCTCCCATACCGGATTGTCGAAGTGTTCGAGCTGCGCCGTTAGGTCCAGCTTCGAGCTCTCGCCGGTCGCCAGGTGCAGACTCTTCAGTGCCACCATCGAGCGGCCCAGCTCAATCTCGGCGGTCATGTGCGACTTCGCCTCAGGCATCTGCTGCATCTTCGTCGTTAGATCGTTGAGCGCGACTGAAATGCCATAACGATCCGACGACGAGAGATAACGCACATTTACGCCAAGCTGACGCGCAGCCATCTCGAATGGGATTGGCTTGTCATTCATCAGAACGACTCCATCCACGACCTCGGCTTTGGCAGCCTTGAGGTCCAGCAGCGTGTCCTGGATTGGGGTCGAACTTGTGGTCTTCTTCTTTGGGACTGGCTGATTCGTACTGCCGTCGGCGTTGACGATCAGGTGAAACTGAGGATGCTCGACACGCAACAGGCTCAGATGGACCTTCGACATCAGGCCGCCTGCCGCGCGCTGCAGCAGATTGCCGATGGTGATCCGCACCAGAATGCGGTCCACGGATATGTACGGAGCCTCCCCTTGTGCCTCAGTGCCGTGAATGATCAGTCCATCCACCTCGGCCGCCAGATGCCACAGGTTGAAGTGAATCGCGCGAATCTCCACACGGCCACCAGTGGCCTCTTCCAGAATCGACACCACCTGCCTCGCCGCGCGTTGTTGGAAGTCCTGAGTGTGGGTGTACAGGGTCAGCAGAGCCGTCAGCAATAGCAACAATGCGCCGGTTCCGGCAAAGATCCATGCCGCAATCCGCATGACCTTACGCCGCGGCGGATTGCCTGGGAGAAGGGGAACGTTCTGCTCGGACTGTTGATTCTGAGGAAGAAGCTCGCTCATGGCGCGACCTCCCCATCCTTGAAGATGCGCACGCTGCCCTGTTCCCGCAGGCTCTTTAACCAATCTTGCAGCATAGCGGAGACCTGCTGCTGCAACAGGACCTCGCTGATACGTGAGGAGATCTGCTCCAGCGGCGGCGGTGTTCCACCTCGCGCCTTTACCTCGGGCACAAGGGTCTTCTCGTAGTACTCCGAAATCTGCTCATCGGTAATGCTCGCCCCGGAGCGGAATCTTTGCTCAATGAAATGCAGCACTGTCATGCGTTGACGCCAATGCTCGCGCATCTCCTGCTCGGTGATGCCGTACTGCGAGAGAAACTCCTTCCAGCCATTTTCCGTCGCGCTGCACTTATAGATCTGGCACTCAGAGAGCTGCTTCTTTAACTGCTCCAGCTCCGCGTCGACCTCTTCGTCGGTCACCGGCTCAAGCTGCTGCTCCAGCGCCTGCTGATAGACGAGCGTACGGTCAATCAGGCGATTCATGGCCTGCTCGTAGGGAGTACCACCTCGAGCGATACGGAAGGGTTGAATCTCCGCAAACCGCATCTCCTGATTGACGTCACTCTCCAGGATGAGCTGCTTATTGACGATGGCGACGACGCGGTCCAGCAGTTCTCCCTGCTTCGGCGGTGTTGCCGGCGCAGGAGTCTGCTGTGCCATGGCGTTCATGGAAGCTGCCAGAGCCAGTACCGCAATCGTCCTGTGCAAACGCGTGATCATCAGAAGGTCTGCCCAATACTGAAGAAGAAATTGAAGTGACTTGCGCGTCCCGCAAATCCGTTCACCTGCGGGTAGGGCTTCGAATAGTCGTTCACGACCGGATAAAACGGCGGATTCAGGTTATAGCTGAAGTCCACGCGGAGCGGCCCGACCGGAGTCTTATACCGGGCGCCCGTGCCGATCGCATGAGAGAAATAGTTGAAGTCGCAGGTACCGGTTGTTACCCCGGTAAAGATCTTGCAGGTCTGCTCATTCGGCTGATGGAAGCGGCCAAAGCTTTTCCAGATGTCGGACACGTTAATAAATGCATTGCCCATGTCGTGGAACAACACCACCTGAAGATTGTCATTCACCAGCGGCAATACCGGCCCGGGCAAGCGCATCTCAAAGCTGTTCACAAAAACGCCGTTTCCACCAACCGGAAATCCCGTCGTCAGGTCGCGTGGTCCTGCGCCGTTGATAGGAAAGCCACGATGCGAGGTCGCACCGCCGGCGTATAAACGCTCCGGCAGCGGCACCGCAATGCAGCTCGGGTCTGTTACCAGCTTCGAGGTGCACGCCGTGTTGCCGTTAAGCTGAGGATTCTGGCCCAGCGTTGCGATAAATCCGAACCGGGTGCTCCGGGCAAAGACATAGCGGCTCTTCTTGCCGAAAGCATAATAGGTGGAGTTCGTAATATCGGTCCGGTTGAAGTCCACATCCGAACCGAAGACATGGTTGGAAAAGAAGTTCTGCACCGAGAGATAAAGTCCCTTGGTCGAGTCCAGCGGCGATGGTTGACGCGTATCGTGCAGCAGCGTAATTCCAGGGCCACCCACTTTCACCGGCTGCGATAGCAGCGGAATCAGATTCGCAGCAATCTGCAGGCTCGCCTGATCCACTGACACGCGACGATAAGTGAAGTCATAGATCAACGTATCGGCGCGGTTCACCCGCTGCGTCAGCTTCATGGAACCCTGCAACTGCTTGGACGCATAGGTCGAGATGTTACGGACATTGCTGTAGCCGCCGGAGACCGCAGCATCCAGGTTGCGCCTGTTACGGAAGTGCGGCAGCGAGAAGGTCGCCGTCGCAATCTGTTCCAGAAGGCCATAGGTCACATGCATCGACAGCGATTGATCTGTTCCGCGAAGGTTGATACGGGTGACGTCGATGCTGACGCGTGGGCTCACGCCCGCCTTCCCTTCCTGCTTACAGTCCGCACCAGGATTCAGCGATTGCTGCGCATTGCAGTTCGTCTGCGGTGTTCCAGTCTGCGCCTCAAAGCCGAAACCATACGTCACGTCCCAACGCTTTGCTTCTTTCAATTGCACCAGCACATTCTTGCGCGAGGTATGGCCGTCGGGATTCTGGACCGCTGTATTTACTTCGCTGAACAACGCGAGGTTATAGAGATTGCGCTGCGTATCCAGCAACGCTGTCTGGTCCAGCGGCTGGTCCGGCTTGAGCTCAATTTGCCGCTGCACGATACCTGGCCGGGTTTTCAACGCTCCGGAGATAAGGACTTTGTTCACAAAGACCTGCTCGCCTTCGGTGACATCCAGCGAGACATTCATCACGCTGTCGCCACCGTCGGCCTTCGACTGGTGCACTTCTACCCGGGCCTGGTCAAAACCGTGGCTGAGGTAATACCCCAGAACGGCGTCGCGATCGCCCGACAACGTAATCAACGAATACGGCTGGCCCTGCTGAGCATTCAAAAGACCGCGAATCTCAGTGCTGCGCGCCGGGTTGGCGCCATTGAGAGCGACCTCGCCAAACTTCTGCTGCGTCCCTTCTGTCACAGTCAGAAGAACCTGAATCTGGGCCGACTTCTTCTTGTCGGACTCGACATCTTTAACGTCGGTCTTTACTTCGGCATGGCTGAAACCATTGGCGCGATACAGTGCCTGAATTGAGGCAACATCGGCGGCCAGGAGTTGCTGGCTGTAGCGGCCTACACGGTTATATGCGTCCGCACGAGCCACCTGCATACGTTCTTTCAGAGTGTCGGTATCGAAGTACTGATTCCCGGCGATGTCTACCGATACAACCTTGTGTTTCCGGTTGTTGTGGATGGTATAGGTCACCGTCTCCTGCGCTGTGCCCGCACCGCTGCGCGACGCCGTTACGTCGACGTCAAAGAACCCTTTCCGCTGCAAGGCTTCCTTAATGTTGTGGGCCCCTTCGTTGACCAGGTCGTTGTCAACGGCACTCTCTTCATAAATCGGCACCAGCTTTTTCAACTGGCGGCTTGAAATCTTGTCGCCTTCCGTTACAACGCGCACAATCGCACCCTGGTTGGCATTGAACTTGTAGTCCAGTTGCTTGCGCTGGTCGTTGTACTGCGACTCTTCCAGAGCGATGGTCGCCTCCAGGCGATCTTTCTTCTGATAGTTCTTACGAAGCCGCGTGAAGGCGTTCGAGACTGTGTCGCGATTGACCTTGGTCTTTTCCTTCAGCTTGCCGCGTTTCCGAAACTCCACAAGCGTCATTCCCGGGTCGCCTGAGAGCGCCACCTGGCCGACGCGCGCCTGCGGTCCGATGTGCACCGTATAGGAGACGTCTACCTGCTTTCCCGCCTCATCGACTTTGGTCGCGGGCGTGATCGTGGGCTGGTAGTAGCCATTCTGCTGCAGCGACTGCTTGATGCCGTCCACGCCCGCTGCGACCTTCTCCTCTTGAAAAGGTGTGCCCGGTTGCAACTGCGACGCATACTCCAGAATGCTGGTCAGGCGTTCATTATTGACTTCCAGAATATCGATCCGGCCGACAAAGTAGCGCGACGTTCCGTAGAAGATCAACGTCACCGAATCGCCATGCCGCACGCCCCTGAGTTCAATATCCCGATAAAGGCCCGAGCTATACAGGCGGCGCGTCATCTCCTGCAAACTTGCCGGGTCAAGCACCTGATTTTCGTGAACAGGAAGCTCTGACACCAATCCCTGCTGCTGCTCCAGGGTCACGCCTTCGAATTCGATCTTGTCGACCTTCAGTCCGCGCAGATTCCAGATACCGCTTGTGGGCGTGGGTGTGGTGGTCGTTTGCTGATCGGATCCCCCCGCAGAGACAAAAGCCTGGTCTACCGCCTGGGAATGGGCCAGGTTTACCGCGCACCCAAGCAGCAGGCACGCGATCACGCCTCGTCTTGATGGCCATCTGCTCCTGCACCCAAACACGTCTGCCCTGCGACCCCTTCCCGGCTTTCCTGCGACGCGACGGTGCGAGGGCCCTTCAGCACCCGCACAGAACGCTTTATTACGGTCCGCTCAGTTCTCAGGTTGGATGCTTCAGCCACTCCGGATGTCAACCAACAGAGACCTGCGAACTTTCCCTATACTAAGGGTTGTCGTGTCTGTCCTTTCAGCCACTTCCGAGACGGTTGCCGAACGCTACTCCCGGCAGGTCCTGTTTGCGCCCATCGGCGAGGCAGGACAGCAGAAGATCGCCGCCGCACACGTAGCCATCGTTGGCTGCGGCGCGACCGGAGCGGCGGCCGCTGCCCTGCTGGCGCGCGCCGGAGTGGGCACTCTGACACTCATCGACCGCGACTTTGTTGAAGAGTCCAACCTCCAGCGCCAGGTCCTCTTTGAAGAAGAGGACGCGCGCAATGCCACACCGAAGGCCGAGGCCGCCCGCCGGCGCATCGCAGCCTTTAACTCCCAGATTGCCATTCACGCACACATTGCGGACCTCGTCCCCGGCAATATTCATGAACTTCTCAACGGCGCGCAGATTGTTCTGGATGCCACCGACAACTTCGAGACGCGCTATCTGATCAACGACTATTCCATCGAACAGACCGTTCCCTGGATCTATGCGGCCGCTATCGGCTCCTATGCCGCCAGCATGAACATTCTTCCGGGACAGACAGCGTGCCTCGCCTGCCTCTTTCCCAAGCCGCCTTCAGGCACGGTCGAGACCTGCGATACCGCCGGCATTCTTAATACCGCCGTCAACTTCGCTGCGTCGCTGCAGGTGACCGAGACCCTGAAATATCTCACCGGCGATCTGAATGCCATGCGCCGTACCCTGCTCTCTTACGATCTGTGGACCAATGAGCGCGGCGAAATCTCTTCGGCCAGGCCGGATTCCGAGTGTGAGGTCTGCGGTAAGCGGCAATTTGTTCACCTGGCCGGTGAGGCTCGTCCTCACATCACGCTCTGTGGCCGGAACTCCGTCCAGATCCACGAGCACAACCGGCCCGTCGATTTCGCCGAGCTGGCGGCGCGCCTGGCGCCCCACGGCACGATCCGTTCCAACGAGTTGCTGCTGCGATTTGAACGCCCGCCGTTTACGATCACGGTCTTTCCCGATGGACGCGCGCTGATTCAGGGCACCACCGATCCAGTGCAGGCCCGTACTCTCTACGCCCGTTATATCGGCTCGTAGAGCATTTTTCCTGTAGCCGGGTATCCCGGGAGGAGCGTGCGTCGGCATTTTCATTGAGAAAAACGCCAATAGATGCACAAGCCCTGCTCTACGCCTACAGGAAAAAAGCTTTATCGCTCAATGTTTTGCTGCGTTTCGCCGAAGGCCGGATGTCTTCGTCAGGCAACTCACACTTCTATCGTGGCCTCTAACAAAGTAAGCCACCGAAGGCGTCAGTTTGTTTTCAGCCAATCGTACCGCCATGCTGTACTATTGGTGTCCTGGCGCATGACTTTTATGCACGTAACCCGGTTCCACGAAGCCATAACAACCCTATGCAACTTCAAGGCAGGACGATGACCCAGACCAACGCGACGCCAGGCATGTTTAAGCGTAATCCGCCCATCGCCGGCGAGGCAGATGCCCTGGAGCGGGCCAAAAACGGTGACCCCGACGCATTTGCCAAACTCTATGCGCTTCACAAGCGGCGCGTTTACACGCTGTGCCTTCGTATGCTCGGCAATGTCTCTGAAGCCGAAGACATGACCCAGGAAGCGTTTCTGCATCTCTTTCGCAAGCTCGGCAGCTTCCGTGGGGAGAGCGCGTTTTCGACCTGGCTGCACCGTCTGACCGTCAATCTGGTGCTGATGCATCTGCGCAAGAAGGGGCTACAGCTCGTCTCACTTGAAGAGACCATCAATCCCAGCGAAGAAGATGCACCGAAGCGTGACTTCGGCACCGCTGATCCCCAGCTTTCCGGCTCCGTCGATCGCGTCGCGCTCGAACGCGCTATTGCTACCCTTCCCCCGGGATATCGTCTGGTCTTCGTGTTGCATGACATCGAAGGCTATGAGCACAATGAGATTGCCGCCATGCTTGAGTGTTCTACCGGCAATTCCAAATCCCAGTTGCATAAGGCCCGCCTCAAGCTCCGCGAATTACTTAAGCAGAATGAGATGGCTGCCCGGCAGGAGGTTGCTTAAGTGTCCGATTCCACACCAATCCGCACGATCGATTGCGCGGAGTTCCAGGAACAGCTCCCAGAGCTCTTTGCTAACTCCAAGGGAGGCAGGCTCTCGGACGATCCCGTTTATGCGACGCACCTGAGCACCTGCCCGACTTGTGCAGCTCTGGTTCGCGACCTGGAGTACATCGCAGAACAGGCCCGCATGCTGCTTGATCCTGGCAGCGATATCGATCCTTCCGAAGATGTCTGGAATAACATCCAGACGGCGCTGGCCGCCACGAACGGGGATGAAGGCGGCGGCAAACCGAACGGTCATTCACCGCACTGATCGCGTTTCAGCAGATAAGAAAAGCGCGCAGCGAATGCTGCGCGCTTTTTCTGTTTGAACCTCGTTTAGCGCATTTTTCCTGTTGCCGGGTATTCCGGGAGTAGCGTGCAGCGGCGTTTTCATTGAGGAAAACGCACAAGCCCTGCTCTACACCTACAGGAAAAATCCTCTAGCTGCTTAGGATTGCGTCCTGGCTCGCTCAATTGCCCGCACCACTGCGCGCGCCTTGTTTACGCTCTCCTGGAACTCCTTCTCCGGCACGGAATCGGCCACAATGCCGGCGCCGGCCTGGATATGCCCCTCTTTGCCATGCATGAACAACGTACGGATCGCGATGCAGGAGTCGAGATTTCCGGAGAAATCCGCATACAGCACACTGCCGCCGTATACGCCACGGCGTGACGGCTCCAACTCCTCGATCACCTCCATGGCGCGGATCTTCGGCGCACCTGATAGAGTGCCCGCGGGGAAGCAGGCACGGAAGGCGTCCATCGGGTTGAGGCCATCACGGAGGGTACCTTCGATCGAGCTGACCATATGCATGACATGCGAATAGCGCTCGACAAACATCAGATCCGTCACCTTGACCGATCCGAACTCGGAGACGCGGCCCACGTCGTTACGGCCCAGGTCAACCAGCATGACATGCTCAGCAACCTCCTTCGGGTCCTGGCGCATATGCAGCTCCAGCGCGAGATCCTCCGCCGGGTCTTCCGCCCGTGGCTGCGTGCCTGCAATCGGACGGTACTCCACCTTCGATCCGTGAACGCGCACCAGCAGTTCCGGCGATGAGCCGACGATATGCGCCGGAACACCGTCCATCGGGAAACGGAGAAAGTACATGTACGGGCTGGGATTGACGATACGCAGCGAACGATAGACCTCAAAGGCATCCACACCCGGGGTGACGTCGAAGCGTTGCGACAGAACACACTGGAATATGTCGCCCGCGGCGATATATTCCTTCGTCTTTTCCACAGCCTTAAGGAACTGAGCCTTGCGGGTCCGCGGCTTGATCTCGAGCTTCGCCTCGTTCTTCCGCTTCCGCGTCCGTTTCAGTGACGTATGCAGGCGTTTTTCCAGCGCATTCAGCCGGCTCTCAGACCGCTTGTACGCTGTCGTCGGAGAGGTTTTCGTCACGTCCGCGGTCACAATCAGGTGGATCGCCTTCTTCACATGGTCGAAAGCCAGCACCTGATCGAAGAACATCAGGCAGGCATCCGGCACATGCAGCTCGTCTGTGGCGAGCTCCGGCAGGCGCTCGATCTGACGAACGACGTCATAGCTGAAGAAGCCCACAGCCCCCGCGGTAAATGGAGGCAGGCCCGGCAGCTTGGCCGGTTTATGTGCCGTCAATGCCGCTTTCAGCTCTGCGAAGATATCGCCGGTGAAGTTCCGCGTCCGCTTCCCTTCCGTGACGGTAATCGACGTTCCGCGAGAGGTCATGCGGCGATACGGCTGAATGCCGATGAAGGTGTAGCGGCCAATGCGCTCGCCGCCTTCAACGGACTCCAGCAGAAATGCCTCCGGCTCCTCGGCGGCAATGCGCAGGAAGGCGGAAACCGGAGTCTCGAGATCGGCGGTCACCGTGCGGTAGACCGGAACCAGGGTGTGCGATTTCGCCAGACGGACGAAATCCTTCTGCAATGGAAAAGTTGTAGCGTCGGACGGCATCAAGGCTTATGGTAAATCTGCCCTGCCGGAAGGGCTTGGTAAATTCCCAAAATCCACAAAGGACGAATGCTAGAGCATTTCTCCTGTTGCTGGGTAGCCCGGAAGGGGAGTGCAGCGGCGTTTTCATTGCGGAAAACGCCCATAGATAACGAATCTCTACACGACACCTACAGGAGAAATGCTTCATGGCAACGACTGCTGTGGCTGTAAAACGGCCGGTACATCCGGACCGTATCTTCTTTCCCATGCTGTGCGGCTTGATGCTTCTCCTGGTTTGGTTCGGATTCTCAAAAACCTACTACGCCGCTGGCATGGTCCACGCCAAACTTCCCAGCCCAACCATTCACGTACACGCCATCGCGGCAACATTGTGGTTGATTACCCTGATTATCCAGATCGGCCTCGTCTCCGCCCGCAAGGTGAAACTGCACATGACGGTAGGTCTGTGGGGCTTCAGCCTGGCGGCGGGCTGGGTCGTCATCGCCATGGCTGCGGCTCTGGACGCGTTACGGCGCAACATGTCTCCTCCCGGCTCAGGTCTCGATCCGCTGACCTTCTTTATTGTTCCAGTCACAGGTGCCGGACTTTTCGCATGGTTTGCCGGATGGAGCTACCTGGCCCGCCGCACGCCCCAGGCGCACAAGCGGCTGATCATGATCGCAACCATCGCCATTCTGGATGCCGCCGTCGGCCGCTTTCCGTACACGGTATGGCCCAGCCTGACCGGTCTGAAGCAGTCACTCGTGCTTTTCGTACTGCTCGCCGCCATCATGGTCTACGACCTCATCACGCTGAAAAGAATCCATCGCGCTACCTGGATTCCGGCCCTGGCGCTCATCGTGGTGCACCTGACACGGATTCCGTTCGGACAAACTCACCTCTGGATGCGGTTCGCGGCAATGTGCCAGGGTTAGGGCGTATTTCGAGAAGCAGCTACCGCAGAATCTGTCCGAAAATCGGCTGCTACGGCAGCCGATTTTCTATATGGGCTCCCACTGAGGCCCTGTAGCAGAAATCAGCGCGGTATCCTAGAAGGAGCGTGCAATCTCCGGCAACAACTCAGGATCTGACGGGCTCCGCCGCGGCCTCACGGTTTCGCGAGTGGATGATGGACTATGCGGAGCTGTTCAAGGCCCGTGTCACCCTGCTCGTCGTCATCACCGGCGCCGCCGGCTTCTATCTGGGCTCGCTCCGCAGCGGCATCAGCCCCTTCAACATGGGCCTGCTCAACACCCTGGGCGGCATGGCCGTGGTTACTGCAGGCTCCGCGGCGTTGAACGAGGCCCTGGAGCGCCGCAGCGACGCACAGATGCGACGCACAGCGCGTCGTCCCATGGCAGCCGGCCGTATCGGTCTGCTGCATGGCCTGCTTCTGGGGTTCGCTGCCGTCTTCTTCGGGTCGATGTTCCTGGCGCATGAGACCAATCTTCTGACGGGTACCCTCACGCTCATCACCGCTGTCGGCTACGTCGGAATCTATACGCCGTTGAAACGTATGACCACGCTGGCGACCTTCATTGGAGCCTTCCCGGGCGCCCTGCCGCCGCTGATTGGCTGGACAGCCGCCCGCGGCATGATCGAGTGGCCCGGTGTCGCCCTGTTCGCTGTGCTCTTTGTCTGGCAGTTCCCGCACTTCATGGCCATCGCCTGGATGTACCGGGAAGACTATGCCAGCGCCGGCATCAAGATGACGCCCGTCGTCTCGCCCAACGGGCTGACGACCGTGGCCCAAAGCCTTTTCTACGCCGTACTCATGATTCCCGTGAGCTTGTGGACGACATGGCTGGGAGTGACCGGAATTCCCTACTCCATCGCCGCAACCATCCTGAGCCTTGGCTACCTGTGGTACACGGTGCGCTTCGCCAGGATTCTGAAAGAAACAGACCCACTGAAATCGCGAGCCTATGCACGCGATCTGCTGAAAGCGTCTGTCATCTATCTGCCGCTGTTGCTGGCGGCCATGATGCTGAACGCCCAGGGAAGGATCTTCTTCTAATGGCAACAACTCCTGCCGGAGCTCCTAGAATCCACACGCCGGCGAGCGTGATCTGGACGATTATCGCGGTCAGCGCCGCTGCCAGCGCCTTCATCTTCTGGCTTGTCTATTTCCACCAGCCGGTCGATATGGCAGGCACACAGCTTGCTTTTTTGCCGGCACTGAATGGCTTGCTGAACGGGCTCAGCGCCATCTGCATCCTGATCGGCGTGCGCTTCATCATGGCCAAGAAGGTCAAGCAACACCGCACGATGATGTTTGCGGCGTTCTTCTTTTCCACACTCTTCCTGGTCAGCTACCTGGGCAATTTTGCATTGCATGGCGAAACCAAACTGCCGATCGCGCACACTGGCGGCGTCTGGTGGACTTACCTGTTGCTTCTGATCTCGCACATTCTTACCAGCGTGGTTGCGCTGCCGATTGTGCTGATTACCTTCTTCCTGTCGCTGACAGAACGCTTTCCACAGCATCGTGCTCTGGCGAAGTACACCTACCCTCTGTGGATGTACGTCTCGGTCACTGGTGTCGTGGTTTACCTCATGCAGGCGGCGATCAGGCGCTAAGGATATTGCACCTAACGGTGATGTGCGAATTCGAGAGATGAAGAAAGACACGAAAACCCTGTTGCAGTACGGCGGCGGCATTCTGCTGGTGGGACTTCTGTCCGCGTTGCTGACGGCCACTGTCTTCGGTGGACTTACGCGGCAGGGCCCTCATACCAATACGGGCTGGCTTGGCCTGATGGTAGCCATGTGCTGCCTGCCGATGGGTTGCCTGCTCTTCCTTTTGGGGATGGCAAAGTGGCTCAAAGATTTGAGGGAATAGGATTTGAGGGAATAGTTCGATCCTAGTATCCTCGGTGCAACCGATTAGAGAGAGAAGTGGAGAAACGATATGGCGCGTGGTGTAAATAAAGTGATCCTGTTGGGCAATGTGGGTAAGGATCCCGAGATCCGCTCGACCCCCAGCGGCACGATGGTGGGAACGTTCGGCCTGGCCACAGCCGAACGCGCGAAAGATCAGACTGGCAACTGGGTTGATAAGACCGAATGGCATAACCTTGTCTGCTTCGGCCGCACCGCGGAGATCGTTCGCGACTACGTCAAGAAAGGCACACAGCTTTTCGTCGAAGGCAAGATCCAGACGCGAAGCTGGGATGACAAGGAAAGCGGACAAAAGAAGTACCGCACCGAGATCCTGGTGAATGAGCTCACGCTGCTTGGTGGCGGCGGTGGTCAGGGCGGTCAGGGTGGTGGCAACTACTCTCGCGGCAATACCGCCAGCTTTGGCTCCAGCTCGCCTGCACCGGTGGACGACTTCGCCGGGACCGGTATTACCGACGACGATATCCCTTTCTAAGCGGAATTTTCTCCGTTCCTTTCGCCGCGCCCGGCCTCTGTGCCTGGCGCGGCTTCGTCTTTGGCCGGGGATTGGTAGACTGAAACCATGCTGGACGAAGCCGCATTTCGCAGGGAGAGTGACAACGCTCTCGAGAGCCTGAAGCAGGCGTTAATTGAAGCCGAAGAAGATGGCGGCTTCGAGGTGGAAGAGAAGAATGGCGTGCTGAATGTTCTCTTTGAGGACGGCAGCGCAAAGTTCGTCTTTACCCCAAATACGCCTGTCCGCCAGATCTGGATCTCGGCTCTGTCGACCTCGTTCAAGCTGGAGTGGCACGATGGCCAGTTTGTGCTGCCAAAAACGGGCGAAGCACTGCAGCCGCTGACGCAGCGCCTGCTGCGCGAGCACCTCAGCGACGATTCCATCGTGCTTGGCTAATTTTTATTACCCAGATCGCCCGGGCGCGGTTAGTCTGAGCGTACGATGACGCTTTCTGTCGCCATCATTACCCTGAATGAAGAAGAGAACCTCCGCCGGACTCTGCCCTCGCTGCAGTTCGCCGATGAGGTCATTGTGGTGGATTCCGGATCCACCGATAAAACCGTCGAGCTGGCTCGCAGCTTCGGCGCCAAGGTCTACGAAGAACCCTGGAAGGGCTATGCCGGACAAAAGAACTCGGCGATTGCCAAGTGCACTGGGGATTGGATCCTTTCGCTCGACGCCGATGAACTGGTAAGCCCAGAACTCGCCGAGCAGTTGCATATTCTGCTGCCATCTAACCCTCCTCACGACGCTTACTATCTGCCGCGCAGGAACGTCATCTTCGGCCGCTGGATCAGGCATGGCGGCTTTTACCCGGATAGCAAGCTTCGACTTTTCCGTCGCGGCGCTGCCACCTTCGGTGCCCGCCTGGTGCACGAGACGATCACCTTTGAGGGAGAATCGGATGAGCTGGAAGGCGCACTGGTTCACTATCCCTATCCCACCATCGCCGACTTCGTGGAACACATGAACCGCTATAGCGGGCTTGGTTCGGAGATGCTCGCCCAACAGGGCGTGGTCAGCCGCGGGTATCTCACCTTCGTCTGGAACGTGGTCATCCGGCCATTGCTTCAGCTGAAATGGAACTTCTGGTTCCGCCTCGGCTTCCTCGACGGCCGCGAAGGCCTGATGCTCCACCTCTACCATGCCGCCTATGCGAGCTGGAAGTATGCGAAGGCGTGGGAGGTCGGGAAAAAGAAAGTTGCCAGTTAACAGTCTCCAGTTGCCAGTTTAAGAACGACGCCGCGGGAAGACATACACAGTGTCTTCCTGCGGCTTTTACTGGCGACTGTAAACTGGCAACTGCCTTACCAAGGCAGCGTCTGGTCCATATGGAAGTAGCCGCCTGTCGGGCCGTCTGCGGACAGTGTGGCGAGGCGTACTGAGGTTTTCGCGCCGTCAGGAATCTCCATCGGAGCGGCACTAGTGCCCATGTCGGTCTTGACCCAACCGGGATGAGCGGCGTTGACCTTGATCGGCGTATCCTTCAGCGCCGCCGCCAGATGAATGGTGTAGGAGTTCAGCGCGGCCTTTGAAGCGTTATACGCAACCATCTTGCTGCCGTAGATCGGCGAGGCCGGATCGGCGTGCAGCGTGAGTGACCCCAGAATGCTGGAGAGATTCACAATGCGCCCGGCAGGGCTCTTGCGGACGAGTGGCAGTAGTGTCTGCGTCAGCTCAATCAGGCCAAAGAAGTTGGTATCGAAGACATCGCGCAGCTGTTTCTGTGTCACGGTCGGCGCTGTGTTCGCCATCCAGTCGTCACCGCCTTCACTGACACCGGCGTTGTTGATCAGGATGTCGAGTTTGCCGAAGGTCTTATCGAGGAAGTCGTACACCTTCGGGAAATCGGAGGAGCGGGTAATCTCCAGCACAACAGGATAGGCATCGATACCGGCAGCCTTCAGCTTCTGCGCGGCGCCATCGGCCTTCTGCTGGTCGCGGGCGGCAACCACGACAGTGATTCCCTGCTCGCCGAGCTGTTTGGCGGTCTCAAAACCTATCCCTTTGTTTGCTCCGGTAATGAGCGCAACTTTCTTCGTCTCTGCCATGGCATCTCTCCTTGTAGTACCTGTTGTAGGTGCGAGAGGTTAGATCACGATAAAACCGAAAGAGATGCAAGGATCTCTCTGTAGTGAGACTACAAACTCTCTAGGCTTTTTTAGTCTCCAAACGCAACCTTCAGACCTACACCAATGAAAGTAGTCCCGGCGAGGCGATCAAGCCACACGCCTGCCTTTGGGTTCCGCTTGAGCCACGCGCCTACTGTTCCGGCAAAGATGCCGATCGTGCTGAAGACGAGGAAGGCCATCATCATGAAGATGCCGCCGAGAATCATCATCTGGATTGCCGGCGAAGGTCCATTCTTCTGCACGAACTGCGGCAGAAAGACAAGGAAGAAAAGCGTCACCTTAGGATTCAGCATGTTGCCGATCACACACTGACGGAAGACCAGCCAGAGCGACTTCTTCGGTGCATTCCCTGCTACCGAGAGCGAGCCGCTACGCCAGCTCTTAATGCCGATCCAGAACAGGTAGGCCGCGCCGGCGTACTTGATCATCTGAAACGCAACCGGTGAGGCCCGCAGGACGGCGGCCAGACCTACAGCCGCAATGGTCGTGTGGAAGATGACACCGAAAGCAAAGCCGCAGGCAGCGACAAAGCCGGCCATACGTCCCTGTGAGATGCCGCGAACAAGAACCTGAATGTTATCCGGCCCGGGCGCGATAGCCAGAATAAAGACCGCGCCAATATAGAGGGTCAGTTGGGAAGCGTGCATACCAGAACCCTACCAGTTGAACGTCTCTGCTTGCCAGCAGAATGAAACAAGGCGGGTTCAGCAGAGTCTTCCCAGAACGTATGGCCTGTTCGAACGTAGTTCGAACAGGGTGGGAGCCGTGGGCTTCAGCCCACGGTTTACAGCCCTGCACAAGAATGGGCTTCAGCCCTGGGCCTTTGCTCGGCAGAATCGAGAGACCCAGGGCTAAAGCCTAATGTCACTTACTTTGTACCTGTGAGTTGAAAAATTGTGTGCAGGAGAGGGAGATAAGAAGCAATCTGTAAGAGCTCTGGGAATCGCGTCAGGTCTGGATGGAGATCAAGGCGGAAGCAGAAAACCTACTGAAGCTGTTTGAACGGGTTGTTCCTGTTATCTCGTGGGGGGAATTTGGCGGTGGTGGCCAAATCTACACGTTGCCAGTAGTGGTGGAGATGATGTTGCTGCAGCGTCTGAGTGAACACGGGACGCAGCAGGAAGCTGTTCATGCGCTGTTGGGTGGTCGTCTGGATAGGCTGCTACCCAACAGCAAGCGCGTGCAAGGGGGACGTATTTCAGCCAACACTGGCGGCTACGCCCGGGCATGTGGGCGAATCAGCCCCGAGACGGTGGAACAGGTCTGCGATCAGACGTTGGCCGCACTGAGCGATCAGATCGAAGCGGAGGCGAAATGGGGTCGCCCGGTGCTGCTGCTGGATGGCAGCAGTGTGCGCCTGGAGCATACAGCCGATATCTTGAAGGCATTTCCAGCGGGCCGAAACCAGCACGGTCTCGGTCACTGGGGGATCATGAAGTGGGTCTGCCTGCATGATGTGCGGACAGGGATCGCACAACGTCCAGCCTGGGGACCGATGTATGGACCGGAGGCGGTGAGCGAGCAAAACCTTGCGAAGAAGGTTCTGAGCCGGGCCCCCGCCGGCAGTGTGATTATCGGGGATGGCGGCTTCGGGATCTTCGCTTTTGCGCAGGAAGTGATCGGCAGCGGGCATCAAGCTCTGTTCCGTCTGAGCAAGGCACGGGCCCTCTCCCTGGGAGGTAAATCTCTGCCGGCTCAGGGGGAGTTTTTGGTGTGCTGGAAACCCAGCGCGCAGGAACGCAAAAAATACCCAGAGCTGGCGGATGCTGAAATAAAAGGCCGCTTGATCGTGCGTTCGGCCAAGGGTTTTCGCGACAGCCTCTATCTGTTCACTACGCTGGAGCAGGAGGCCGACGAGATCGTCGCTCTGTACGGAGAACGCTGGAATCTGGAACTGGATCTCAGAACCCTGAAGGGAACTCTGCGGCTGGAGCACCTGCATGGCAAAAGCCAAGCTGCGGTAGAGAAAGAGTTGCTTATCGCCGTCGTAGCCTATGGGTTGGTCAGGGCTTTTATGGCCACCGCCGCCCGCAGGGCCGGCGTCGATCCACGAATCTTGAGCTTCACCCAGGCCTACGGCCTGATCAATGCCATGAGCCCGAAACTCTGCTCTCCAAACCCAGTCCTCAGACAACAAACCTACGACCGGCTACTCGATTACATCTCCAAAGCAAAGCTGCCTCAACGAAAGAAAAAACGTTCTTACCCCAGAGAAGTCTGGGGTAGAGGCAAATCCTTCCCCTCCAAACATCACTTCGGCCCTCTACCAAAAACAAAAAGTAAGTGACATTAGGCTAAAGCCCGTCGTTTATGTGCTCCAAATCAGCGGGCTGAAGCCCGCTGCTCCCACCACGTTTCCGCGTGGAGATGAGCAGGCTATTTGAAGACCACACCATTCATCGATACAACCTCGATACGCCTACTTCTTCCCGGTATAGCTGACCCGCCAGATAGTGCGGGAGCCATCGTCACTCACCAGCAGGGAGCCATCCTTAGCCGTGGTAACACCTACCGGCCGTCCCCAGACCTGGCCCTCGGACGTAACGAAGCCGGTCAGGAAGTCCTCGTATTCACCGGTAGTGGGCTTGCCGTTCTTCATCGGGACACGAATCACCTCGTACCCTGCACGAATCTTGCGGTTCCAGCTTCCATGCTCTGCCGCAAAGATATCTCCAGTGACGCCCTGGAACTGTCCACCGGGATAGAACATTATCTGCAGCGAAGCCATATGAGGCTGCACCAGGACGTCCGGCGTAATGACCTTCGCCTTCAGCTCCGGATGCTTGCCTTCGTGGCGTGGATCCTGATGACCGCCCATGTAAAACCAGGGCCAGCCATAGAAGCCGCCCTCTTTCACGCTGGTGATGTAGTCCGGCACCAAGTTGTTGCCGAGGTTGTCACGCTCATTGGTCGAACACCACAGCTCGCCTGTCGTGGGATTGACGGCCTCACCCACGCAGTTACGAATGCCTGCGGCATACACCTTCACGAACTTACCCTCGGGCGTGAACTCGAGCACATCGGCACGATGCTCTTCCTGGGGATGCGTATCCATGTCATCCACATTCGAGCCTGAACCCACGGAGATAAACATCCGCTTTCCGTCCTTCGAGAAGACAACATCACGTGTCCAATGACCGCTACCGGGAGCCATCGGATAGAGCTTTTCAATCAACTGCTCGCTCTTATCCGCGGCCTTTAGATCGCCATTCTTGTACGCATAGCGATAGAGCGACTTCGTCGTGGCCACGTAGACATACTGAGGATTCGGTCCCAGCGGATAGAAGGCAATTCCGAACGGACGGTCGAGTCCGCTGGCAAAGGTTTCTACCGTCACGGCTTTGCCATCAGCACCTACCCCGCGCAGCACCTTAATCGTGCCGGCGCCGGAGTCCGCCAGAAACACGTCTCCATTGGGAGCTGTACGCATCAGGCGCGGGATATCAAATCCCTGAGCGTAGATCTCCACCTTGTAGCCCGTGGGCGCCTGCGGCCAGGCATTCTGCGGACGGTCCACGAGATGCGGTCCATTCCCCACTGCCTCGGCTTCATTCGGCTCCGGCAGATCGGCGACGGTGATCTTCCAGCGCTGACCGGGTTTCTCATCGGCATAGCCGGCCCAGGCCTGCTGCCCGGTCCGAATCTGCTGGGCTACGGAAGCAGAAGTAACAAGAGCCATCGCTGACGTCAGGGCGAGCAAGGAACGGTGCTTCATTCCGGAATCCTCCGACGGGAATATTTGGAGCGACTCCATTCTCCCCCGAACGATAGATATCCGTCATCTCGCACAGATTCAGTTCATGCTTGATTATGTGTTCACATCGCAAAAATCCAGGGTTTAAAGCCCACAGCCCGCCTCCGGGTACTCTCGGAGACGGGCCATTAGCAACGTCAGGATGGTTTTAGAAGGCCCAGGTGAGCCCGAACTCGGGATAGCGATTCATCTGGGTCAGTTCGTAGGGCTGGCAATACTGGCAGTGCGGAATCATGACGTACTGGTAATAATTCTGGTTATTGAGTGCGTTATCGAGTCCGCCGTACAGCTTCATACCACGGCCCTCTTTCTGGAAATTCACTTCATAGTGAACGTCGACGCGTTGATAGTCCGTGCCACGTGCCATGTTGACACTGGTGATGTCATAGATCGGCCGCTGCTGGAGCTGCGACTGCTGCACCAGGTACGGTGTGTACGGCGTACCCGTGTGCGAGGAGTAGCGGGTTGTGAAGACCTGCTTCTTGCCCATGCGGACACCGGCAATCAGGTTAGTCCGCAGAGGCATGTCATAGTTGGTGCGACGCGAGACGCCATCCAGGGCCGTCGCGAACGAACGTCCCAGGCTCACGTTGGTGCGAACGAAGAGCTTGCGGTTGAAGCTCGAGTTGAATTCGACCTCGACGCCATTGGAGATACCCGATCCTTTGCTGACCATCGGCATATACAGGAAGGGCTGTCCGAAGGTATCCACAATGTTGGCCAGGCTGAGGGTTGGATGCTCCACCGATACCGGATACATGGAGTACACCTTGTGATATCCGCCGAGGCTCAAGCGGTCTCCACGCTCAGTCTCGTAGACCACCGTCGCCTGATACTGCACATCGGAGATCGGCTTCAGAGTGCGGTTCGATGCGATGCCAAGCACGGTGGGCAGCGGCGCCTGTTGGCTATAGTTCGCAACTCCGCCGAAGAAGCGCACGCCCTTGGCAAGCTGCACCATCACACTGGCCTGCGGCGAAACTGCTGTTGCTCCACTCAAACCGAACCGCTGCATGCGAGCGCCGAGAGTCGCCTCAAGCTTGCGGAACTTCTTCCAGGTGAACTGACCGTAGGCTGCCTGGTCCATCGGGTTTCCGTTGAACTGGATATCGCTTGCATTCACCGGAAGAGGTTCGACGTTATAGGGGCTGGGGAAACCTTTCGCCTGGTTGATCGTGTAGTCAAGCTGACGAACACCGAAGGTCGTCCCCAGAAGCATTTTGTAATTGCGCCTGTCAGAGAGCCATTCAAAGCGGCCGTTGCTGAGCCCTTCCTTCAGGTCATCGCTGTACACCGGAGCGTTGTTCTGCATAGCGTTCACCTGCGAGGTCGTGGTGTGCGATGACGCGTAGCTCACCTGGCTTGTCAGTAGCGTGCTGCCAGAGACGATGTGGTTCCACGTAGCAGCATAGATACCGCGATTCCCTGTGTACGTCGTGTTGACGTATCCCGGGTCCTCATTGTCCTGAAGATTCGGGCGCAGGGCGATCTTGTCATTACCACCGATATACAGGCCGAAGACCGTGTCTTTTCCAGTAGGATGCGTATCCACACGAGCGAGTGTTCCGGAGTAGACCGGCGCACCGCCGATACCGATGTCATCGGTAAAGTAGTTGATCACGCTGCGACGATACTGTGTGAGGAATGCGGCCTTTTTCCCAACGGGATGACTGAAGATCGCGCCCACACCGGCGTAGCCCATATCCATCTGAAGATGACGCTTCTGCGCAGCGGGCGCAGCCGTATTTACGCTGAGAACAGAAGACAGAGCTCCGGTGTATTTTGTGCTGTACAGCGCCTTGTGCAGGCTGACCGACGAGACCGCGTCTGTATCCAGCATCGAGACGAAACCGCCCGAAGAGTTGCTCGTGCTGAGGTGGTTGATGTTCGCGATCTCAACGCCGTCGACGACATACAGATTCTCGATCGGATTACCGCCGTTCACCATATAGGTGTTTCTGGAATCAGTATCGAAGGTTACGCCCGGTTCCGTCATCAGGAAGCGAGGGATGTCGTTATAGGTGCCAGGCGCTGCCTGCATCTCGGCGCTTGTTGCCTGCAATGCAATAGCGGTGTCGGCCTGCAGAATCTCGTCCGCGGATCGGCCTTCTACCGTGATGGAAGCAACCGCCGAGGGTATGACAGCGGGCGCTTTTGTCGTTGAGGATGACGCAGATGATGTGGTTGCAGCAGACGATGTGGTTGCAGCAGACGATGCGGTTGCAGCGGTTGATGCAGTTGCAGCGATCGCTGCTGCTTTGGTTTTCATCGCAAGCGACGCTGTCTCACTAAGGTGTAACGGCATTGAGTTCTTCGCGATCTCCAGCGGAGAGGGCGTCTTATGTTTCGAAGTCTGTCCAATAAAAGACAGTGGCAGCATTACAACCAGGACTGCTACAGCTTGATTTTTTAATTTATACGTAGTCATCTCGTCCTCTCCTTCAAAGAACCGGGGAGACATGCAGCAAGCAGCTATGGCTGTAACGAAGCAATCGCTATGCCACGAAAACTGCACTCTGGAGAGGCGCAGGAATCGAAATTCCTCACGCAACCGCAGGTAACGTGCAATCCTTTGCAGACTTTTCCCCCACCTGGCGACACGTCGGGCTCGAACGGAACACTCGCTAAGAGGGGGATTCTTTGCAGCATCTTCTTCCCGTCACATAACTCTTCGGCGCGGGGCAAAGAGACTTTAGAGGTGACTCGATTCGCTCAACTTTTCCCGCGATTGAGTCTCTTCATGTCGTAACAACCACAGAGACTTGCGGTGCAGCGAGCAAAAGAAAATGCGCCCTGTTACGGGCGCATTCGCGTTACATCTTCCTGATTCAGGCAATCAACCGCGAGCGGATTTACCTCTAATAATTCTTATGAAGGTCCATGCCGTTGTATAAGCCGGCGACTTCACTTCCGTAACCATTAAAAGAAAGGGTTGGGACCGTTTTGGGAAAGAGCGAAGCATCGATCTTGCGTTCGCTCGCCTGGCTCCAACGCGGATGATTGTGCTGTGGATTCACGTTGGCGTAGAAACCGTATTCGTTTGGAGCAAGATCATTCCATGATGTGTGCGGCTGCTTGTCGAGGAAGCGAATCTTCACGATCGACTTGGCGGACTTGAAGCCATACTTCCATGGAATGATGATGCGGATGGGAGCGCCCTGCTGATTCTCGAGCGTCTGCCCATACGAGCCGAAGGTGAGCAGCGTGAGCGGATGCATCGCTTCATCCATCCGCAAGCCTTCAGAATATGGCCAGTAGATTCCCGCCGAGTCCGGCAGGTCCATCTGTTTTCGATCTGCCAGCGAGATGAACTGGATGTACTTCGCGCTTGGCAGAGGATTGCAGGCCTTCACGAACTCTGAGAACGAGTAACCCACCCAGGGAATCACCATGCTCCATGCCTCAACACAGCGAAAGCGATAGACGCGATCTTCCAGCGGGCGGTAGTTCATGATGGTGTCGATGTCAAAGGTCAGCGGTTTCTGGATCTGCCCTTCTACCTGCACGGTCCACGGGCGTGGCTTCAAGCGATGCGCGTTGGCTGCAGGATCTCCCTTGTCGACTCCGTACTCGTAAAAATTGTTGTAGCTGATTGCCTTCTTCAGAGGCGTCGGCGTTTCACTGAGTGAAAACTTTCCCGGTGTCGTCTGCAGCTTGGTTGCACCCCAAAGTCCCTGTGGCGCAATCACGCCGGCACCCGCCACGGCAGCCGCTCCCGCCAGAAACCCTCGACGGCTCAGGAACTTCTCCTGCGGAGTGATCTCCGAAGATGGAATCCCGGTGGTGGTCTTAATCAACATGGCTGTCTCCTCGTCCGGTTGTCTGACGCTCTGGACGGCTTTTTTGTTACAGGTACGCCTTTGGATTGTTCGGATGTCACCAAATCCCAGCGTCGGCCAGTATGCTTAGGGTGCCATGCTTTCGGCAGAACTTCTTTCAGCGTTTCTCGAAATCGTCGGTCCGCGCGGCCTGATTACCGCACAGAACCAGCTGCAAACCTATGAATGTGACGGCCTTACTGCCTTCCGCGAAGCTCCTTCTGCGGTTTTGCTGCCGGAGACCACCGGGCAGGTACAGGCGATCCTGCGCCTCTGTACCAGGCACAAGGTTCCCTTTGTAGCCCGCGGGGCCGGCACGGGACTCTCCGGCGGTGCGCTGCCTACCCAGGGTTCCATCGTCATCGGCTTCTCCCGCATGACGAAGATTCTGAACGTCGATCTGGTCAACCACCAGATCACGGTGCAGCCTGGAGTCATCAATGCAAATGTTACGGTTGCGGTCGCAGGCGCCGGATTCTTCTACGCTCCCGATCCTTCTTCGCAGACGGTGTGCACCATCGGCGGCAACGTTGCCGAGAACGCCGGCGGAGCCCACTGCCTGAAGTACGGCTTCACCGTCACCCATGTTCTGGAGGCAACGGTCGTTCTGCCCTCCGGAGAGCTGGTGACGCTTGGCAGCAAGTCACCGGATGCTCCCGGCTATGACCTTCTCGGCGTCTTTATCGGAAGCGAGGGCACGCTGGGCATCGCCACCGAGATGACCCTGCGCATCGTACGGAAGCCGGAGGCCATCCAGGTGCTTTTGGCCGCCTTCCCCTCGATCTCAGCCGCGGCGCAAACGGTCAGTGACATCATCGCCGCCGGGCTTTTGCCTTCGGCTATGGAAATTATGGATCGGCTCGCCATCGTCGCTGCGGAAGCAGCCGTACATCCTCAGTACCCAATGTGCGATGGCCTACTGATCGTTGAGGTCGATGGTCCACTAGCCGAGGTGAAGCTGCAGGCAGAACAGGTACTGGAACTCTGCCGTAAAAATGGCGCGATCGAGACACGCCATGCCATCGACGAGGGTGATCGCCTCCTGATCTGGAAGGGGCGGAAAGCGGCCTTTGCCGCGGCCGGCCGTCTGAGCCCGAATTACATCGTGCAGGACGGTGTCATTCCCCGCACGACTCTTCCTGTCGTTCTGGAGAAGATTGCCGCCATGGCCAATGCGGAAGGGCTACGGGTGACGAATGTCTTTCACGCCGGCGATGGCAATCTGCATCCCATCGTGCTCTATCGCCGTGACAATCCTGGCGAAGAGGAGCGCGCGATCGATCTTTCCATGCGCATCCTCGACCTTTGCGTTGAGACCGGCGGCTCCATCACGGGTGAGCACGGGGTAGGCCGCGAGAAACAGTGCAGCATGAGCTATATGTATGCCCCTGCCGATCTGGCAACGATGCAGCGCGTACGCCGCGCCTTCGACCCTGACAATATCGCCAATCCGGAGAAGCTCTTTCCCACACCACGCCTCTGCGGCGAGCAGAAGCGCGGTCATTATGTTCCGCACCCGGTGGAAGCCTCGGGCATTGCGGAGGTCTTCTAATGCTGCTCCTCACCAATCTCGCTGAACATCTGGCTCCGCTCGTTGGCGCTGAATTTGTCGCAGAACGCAATGGCGTCTTCGTCGTTTCTCCAAAGGACACCCAGGAAGTCGCCGCGGTGATGGGCTTCGCCGACCAGCATGGGCTGAAGGTACGGCCTACCGGCGGCCGTACCAAACTCTCCTGGGGATCGCTTGCTGAAGTGCAGATTGAGCTGTCGCTTTTGCGCTTGAACCAGGTCGTCGATCATCCGTGGCAGGACCTCACCTGCACCGTACAAGCGGGCTGCACCTGGGAGACGCTGCAGCAGACCCTGGCACGTCACGGTCAGTTTGTCGCGCTCGATCCACTATGGCCTTCCACGGCCACGGTTGGAGGAGTCTGCGCCACTAACGACTCTGGAGCCCTGCGCCATCGCTACGGTTCCCTGCGTGACATGGTGCTGGGCATGACCATTGTGTTGGCCGATGGCACCATTGCCCGCACTGGCGGCCGCGTCGTAAAGAATGTCGCCGGGTACGATGTGCCCAAACTGATGGTCGGTTCGCTCGGCACTTTGGCCATCATCACCGAGGTGACGTTCCGGCTATACGCTCTTCCCCGGCATCAACAGGACTTCCTTGTGACCGCAGAGAGTAGCGAGAAGCTTTCTCCTCTAATGCGGGCTATCCGTGAGAGCCACCTTGCAACTCAGGCGTTGCAGCTCCATGGAAATGTTAGTTTCCTCGAAACTGTCAATGGTTCCGCGCTTTACATCGAACTCAATGCCCATCCGGAAGCGCTACAGAACGAAATGCTCGACCAGATGTGTCTCCGTGAGGGACTGACACTCGGTTTTTTGGGATCTGCCATCCCATTTAACCGGGAAGCTCTGTTCCGTCCAGACGCTGTTGTTATTAGGGGAACAATGCTCCCTCAGTACGTCGCGGCCTTTGCGGACTACGTTCAGCGTGAAGGCGGCGCTTCCGTAATTCAATCCTTCGGAGTGATGTATGCGAACTTCCCATACCAGGAGAGAAATGGCGTCCCGGTCCTTCGCGTTGTAAAGGATCTGTGGATCGATCTCCAGGCTGCTGGCGGTTCACTTACTGTTCTCCACGTGCCTGACGCACTTGCTGCCGAATATGCAGCCTGGCCAGCCCGCATGGATACTTCCTCCTCTACACCCAAAACCGGGGAAGCAGTCTTGCTTGCAAACGCAATCAAACAGCAGTTCGATCCCAATCAGACACTCAACCCGCTGGCCAATGAGTCAGCCGCGCAACCGGTCCGCTAGCCATCATGTCCCATCTGCACCAGATCGAAGCTTCTCCCAAGCCCTCGGCCTTTGACCCGCATCATCCGCCATCAAAGGAACTGCTCTCCGACTGCGTTCACTGCGGCTTCTGCCTCCCCGCATGTCCCACCTATGTACTGTGGGGCGAAGAGATGGATTCACCTCGCGGGCGCATCTACATGATGGCGAAGGCCACGCAGGGTGAAGCCGGTCTGGACCAGACCTTCCGCACGCACATCGACAACTGCCTGGGCTGCATGGCCTGTATGACCGCCTGCCCCTCCGGCGTGCAGTACAACAAGCTCATCGAGGACACGCGCTCCCAGATCGAACGTCATATCCCGCGCTCGACGGATGACTCTCTCTTCCGCAAGCTGCTCTTCGCCACCTTCCCTCATCCAGCACGGCTGCGCCTGATGGCCTATCCCATGCTGGCCTATCAGCGGCTTGGACTGCAGAAGCTGGTCCGTGCCACCGGGCTTCTGAAACTGCTTCCCAAACGCCTGCAGGCGATGGAAGCCCTGCTGCCTCGCGTGCCTGACTCGCTCTTTCGGAGCCATATCACACTCGCCAATAAGGCCAGGACGAACGACCGTCCGCGCGTTGGGCTTCTGACCGGCTGTGTACAACAGGTCTTCTTCCAGCATGTGAACGAGGCTACCGCGCGAGTGCTGGAGGCCGAGGGCTGCCAGGTCGTCGTGCCTGAAAACCAGCAGTGCTGCGGCGCACTGATGGTGCACACCGGGGTCGAAGACGAAGCCCTGCGGATGGCCAAACAGACCATCGCCCAGTTCGAGGCAGCCAATGTCGACTACATCGCCATCAACGCTGCGGGATGCGGTTCCACGATGAAGGAGTATGGCTTTCTGCTCCGCGACGACCCGCAATGGGCCGAACGCGCTGCGGCTTTCAGCGCGAAGTGCCGCGATATCTCGGAGCTGCTGAGCGTCCTCGAACCTCGCAGCCCGCGCCATCCGCTGCCCTTGCGGGTCGCTTACCAGGATGCCTGCCACCTGCGCCATGCCCAGGGTATCTATGCCGAACCACGCACCCTGCTGAAGACCATTCCCGGCCTCGATCTCCGCGAGGTGCCCGAGGCCAATCTCTGCTGCGGTTCGGCGGGTATCTATAACCTGGTTCAGCCCGAACCGGCCGCCGAGCTTGGTGACCGTAAGGTCGACAACCTGCTCTCGACCGAGGCGGAGGCGCTGATCTCCGCCAATCCCGGCTGCCTGCTACAGCTCCAGGCCGGTCTGCGCCGGCGTGGCCATGCGGAGATCCCCACCTTCCACATGGTGGAGCTGCTGGACGCCAGCATCCGCAATCTGTCCGCAGAGGAGCTGCTGCATCGCCGCTCCTGATGTGGGACTCTGATCTCTCCCCAGGGCAAGTTTCGGGTCGCCGGGAAAACGGATAAGGCTACAATCCGTGTAGATATCAGCCGTCCCTTTCATCCGCATGAACCGATCGGTCTCCGGCACGCTGAGCATTCCCGCACTGCTGATGACGCTCGTCGCCACATTTCTGGCGGCGTGGCTGACTCTCGGCGTCTTTGGACGCAGCGATCAGCTGATTTATCTCTGGCCTCTGACAGGACTGCAGCTTGGCCTGCTGCTGCCCCTATGGCAGCGGGACTGGGCCTCGGTTCTGGCTCGCCAGGCAGCCGGGGCAGCCGGCCTCATTGCTGGCGCTACCGTCGCGGGTCTGCCGCCCGGCATCGCTGTCATGCTTGGCCTCATCAACGCCTGTGAAGTGTTCCTCTGTGGCTGGATCGTAAGTCCGGCAGTTGTGACCTTCGACGACCTTAAGGAACGCACGCATGTTCTACGCTTCGGTATCGCCGCCATCGTTGCTCCAGTCATAATGGGCAGCATCGCCGCCATCCCGGTAGCCCCTGTCACCCACCAGAGCTTCCTACACGTGGCCACGACCTCCGTCCTTTCGGATGCACTTGGCATCGTCATCATCATGCCGGTCGTTCTGTTTCTTACCAGCGGAGAATACAGGACCTTCAAGAAACTGCGGCCTTACCTTCTGCGAGCGATCCTCACCGGAATAGCCTTTGTCGTCACAGCGGTTTACGTATTCTGGCAGAATCAAAATCCGCTTCTTTATATCGTTTTCCCACCCATGGTGATCATGGTGCTGGCGATGGGCCTTGAAGGCGCCGTGTTCTCCGGCGTGGTGCTCACGATCGTGGGCGGCACCGCAACTAGTCTGCATCACGGCCCACTCTGGCTGGCGGTCAATGCCAGCGCCGAGCATCGCATGGTTCTATTACAGCTCTTCCTTATCGTGAGCGTGGTAACAGCGCTTCCGGTAGGCGCGCTGCTGGACGAGCGCCGCCGCGAAGCCCGGTCCGCAGATGAAGCGCGTTCCATCTACCAGACGCTGCTGCAGAACGCCGAGGACACCATCATCCTGTCCTCCTTCGATGGAACACGGCGATACATCTCTCCGGCGATCAAGACGCTCACCGGCTGGACCCCGGCCGAGTTTCTCGCGATGGATCGCATGCAGACCTTCCATCCGGACGACCGTGATATGGCCCGCCTGGTGATGGAGAGCATGGCCAGCGGAAAGCGTCAGCATGTCATCCGTTATCGCATCGCACAGAAAGAGGGGGGTTACCGATGGGTAGAGGCTGTCGCCCGCGCCTACTTCGATGAGACATCAGATACAGTTCTCGGATATGTCGGCACCATCCGCGATATCTCCTCTCTGAAACAGACCGAAGAGATCTGGCAGATGGAGCGCGAGACTCTGACGCGCGAAAAACTGGCCATGGCCAGACTGGCCAATACGGATGCTCTGACCGTTCTGCCCAATCGCCGGGCCTTCGACGATGCTCTGCTGCGTCAATTGAGCCGTGCGGCGGCTGTCTCCGTCATGATGATCGATGTGGATTTTTTCAAGGCCTACAACGATCTATACGGTCATCAGGCCGGCGATGACTGTCTGCGACAGATTGCACAGGCGCTGCAGAGCAAGGTTGGACGTGGAGGCGACGTCGTCGCCCGCCTGGGCGGCGAGGAGTTCGGCGTATTGCTTCCAGGCGCCGATGCAGACGGCGCTCGCCGCGTTGCGGAATCCATGCGGAACGCGATCTGGGAGCTGGATATCCCTCACCAGAGCTCTCCGCTCGGGCGCATCACCATCAGCATCGGCATCGCAAATTGGGCTGATATCCGCGAACATGACACGGCGCTTCTGATTCAACAGGCGGACCGCGCCCTCTATGTCAGCAAGCGCGCTGGTAAAAACCGAGTGACCATCGCCGGTGCCATGCCGGTTGCGGTTTAGGGGCGAATAGGGTGGGAGCTGTGGGCTTTCAGCCCACGGTTTTTCCGGCTCCGTAGATATTGGGCTTCAGCCCTGGGCCTTTGCTCTATCAAGAGCTGAAAAGCTCAGGGCTGAAAGCCCAATTCGCTGTAAGCTCAAGTCAGCGGGCTGAAGCCCGCTGCTCCCACCCTTTATTCCTCATGGCCTACGCAAACGTCTCTTCCCGCAGCACCTGCGTATACGCCGGCAGCGTGAGGAACTCCGGGAACTTCTCTGCCCGGACCAGGTCCCGCATCAGCACTGCAGCTTTGGCATAGGACTCGCTCCGCTCCGTATCCAGCGTCGGCTTCAGCTTCTCCAACTCCTCATCGATGGTCTGCTCGACGAGCTCCGCCGTCACGGCACGGTCGTCGGTCAGCTTTGCGTGATGGTGGATCCACTGCCAGAGCTGCGCGCGGGAGATCTCGGCAGTCGCCGCATCTTCCATCAGGTTGAAGAGCGGCACGCAGCCGATGCCGCGCAGCCAAGCTTCCACGTATCCCAGACCGACGGCTACGTTCTGGCGCAGACCCGCTTCTGTGATCTCTCCTGTCGGAATTTCGAGCAGATCGGCAGCGGTAGCGGTGTACTCCGGCAACTGCTTCGCAATCTGATTCGGCTGCGGCATGATCCGGTTGAAGACCTCAAGCGCAACCGGCACCAGGCCAGGATGCGCCACCCAGGTACCGTCGTGTCCGTCGGTCGCCTCGCGCTCCTTGTCGGCGCGCACCTGCGTCAGGGCCTTCTCGTTCGCGACTGGGTCTGACTTGATCGGAATATAGGCCGACATACCGCCCATGGCATGAATCTGGCGGCGGTGGCAGGTCTTGATGCATAGCTTCGAGTAGCTGCGCATGAAGTGCGTCGTCATCGTCACCTGACCGCGGTCCGGCAACACCACGCTGGTGTCGGCGGCGAGCTTCTTGATGAACGAGAAGATGTAGTCCCAGCGGCCGCAGTTCAGGCCGGCCGAGTGGTCGCGCAGCTCATAGAGAATCTCGTCCATCTCGAAGCTCGCGAGAATGGTCTCGATCAGAACCGTCGCACGGATGGTGCCCTGCGGGACTCCCAGCAGGTCCTGCGCCTTCACGAAGATCTCGTTCCAGAGCCGCGCCTCCAGATGCGACTCCATCTTCGGCAGGTAGAAGTACGGCCCGCTGCCGCGCGCAACCAGCTCCTTGGCATTGTGGAAGAAGTACAGACCGAAGTCGAAGATGGAGCCTGACATCGGCTCACCGTCCACGACGATATGCCGTTCCTCCATATGCCATCCACGCGCGCGGACGAACAGCACTGCTGTCTGCTCATTGAGCTTGTAGCTCTTGCCTGTCTTCGCATCCTCGAAGGTGATGGTACGGCGGATCGCGTCCCGCAGATTAGCCTGGCCATCGAGCAGGTTGTTCCACAGCGGTGTGGACGAGTCCTCAAAATCGGCCATGAAGACCTTCGCGCCGGAGTTCAGCGCGTTGATGATCATCTTCCGGTCAACCGGACCGGTGATCTCGACACGCCGGTCCTGGATATCGGCCGGGATCGGAGCGCAGCGCCAGTCTCCCACGCGAATATGCGCGGTCTCGTGCAGAAAGTCGGGCTTCTCTCCCGCGTCCAGACGAGCCTGGCGCGCAACACGTGCCGCCAGCAGCTCCTTACGGCGCGGATTGAAGGCGCGGTGCAGCTCAACCACGAAGGCAAGTGCCTCAGGAGTGAGGATTTCGGCGTGAGCGGCAGAGACGGGGGCGTTGATCGTGACACCGGCGATGTTCAGACTCATGACTTGGATATAGTACTGCCCCACGAAATATCATGCAGAGCGACGGTATGTGGTCCAACTTCCCGTCACTCAGAAGTTGGGCCACATGCCCAGGGAGACTCGATGGATCGGCGTGAGTTTGTGACAGGTGCAGGACTGGCTCTGGCAGCCGGTATGGCGCGCGGAGAGAAGACAGGAGCAGCCCAACCCACCACCGGAGTCCGGCAGGAGTGGATCGCGATGGTGGAAAAGACCGCCGGTCCCGTACTCACAGCCCTGAGCCAACGCCGCCTGAAACAGGTGATGCCGGTCGAATGCAAGCCGGGCCAGGAGGAGTCGCGCCGCCTTTGCACCTACCTTGAGGCGCTGGGACGCACGCTCTGCGGCATCAGCCCATGGCTCGAGAGCGGCACCTCCGGAAAGTATGCCGAGTTGGCGCGGGAAGCTATCGCTGCCGGCGCCAACTCCGCATCCCCCGACTACATGCCCTTCGGCTCCATCGCACAGACGCTGGTGGATGCCGCGTTCCTCGGCCTGGGCATTCTGCGCGCTCCAAAAGAGCTGAACCAGAAGCTCCCCGAGAAGACGAAGCAACTGCTGATCAAGGGATTGCAACAGACCCGCACCCAGAAAGCGGGCATGAGCAACTGGCTGCTCTTCGCAGCGACTGTTGAAGCCGCGATTGAGGCCTTGGGCGGCTCATGGGAGAAGGCACCGGTGGAGCTGGCGCTCGCAAAACACAAGGAGTGGTACCTCGGTGACGGCGTCTATGGCGACGGCCCCCACTTCCACGCCGACTACTACGACAGCTTCGTCATTCATCCCTTCATGCTGGCTGTCCTGGAAAGCCCTGTCGGCAAGGTCGGTGTCGGGCCAGAGCTCGTCGAGGTCGAGCCCAAGCGCGCCATCCGCTACGCCGCCATTCAGGAACGGATGATCGCCCGTGATGGCACCTGGCCGGTTGTGGGCCGGTCCATCGCGTATCGCTGCGGAGCCTTTCATCTTCTTGCCGACATGGCGCTGAGGCAGCAGCTCCCGGAGCATGTAGTTCCCGCCCAGGTGCGCGGCGCGCTCACGGCCGCCATGCAGGCCTCTCTGGGTGCTCGCGGCACTTACGACTCCAACGGCTGGCTCACGATCGGCCTGGCGGGGCATCAGCCATCACTGGGAGAGCCCTATATCTCCACCGGCAGCCTCTATCTATGCCTGGAGGCCTTTCTGCCGCTTGGCCTGCCCGCAGATGCGCCGTTCTGGAAGGACGCTCCCGCGGACTGGACGGCACGGAGAGTGTGGGCCGGGCAGGATCTGCCGAATGATCATGCGGTGGATATCTAAAGGAGACGATTGCAGGACTGTCTCCGGACATCCTTTACAGATCGTCTCCATACATCCTTTACAGATCGAAACAGGAAGACAATGCCAAGAGCCTCACGACTGTAAACCCCGCCGGTGCGGCGCATCCCGTTTCGCACCATAGGTGCGAACGTCTTGCTTAAGGGGACGGCTTCAGCCGTCCCGCATACAACGCCCAGAGGACAAACGGCTTTCAGCCGCTGAGGTTAGATTTGTCTATCATTTCGGCGCGCACTGGCAGGGCAAAACATAGCCCTCAGCGGCTGAAGCCGCTTTCTCATCAGGGCCGGTACGGGACGGCTTTCAGCCGTCCCCTTAAGCAGAGCATTCGCGCTTACAGCGCGAAATGGTTGTGCTACGCACAACGCTTGAGGTCAGCGTTGTACGAATCATCTTCTTGTCATCCTGAGCATAGCGAAGGACCTGCTTGCGCTTTTTGTCTCTACCTTGCAATCGGCTTCGACACAGCCTCTTCCGCCGCGGCGGGAAGCGGTTTATCCGCCTTGGAGAGCAGTAACGAAACCTGCCAGAGCTGAGTATCGTTCAATAGCTTCTGATAGGAGGGCATTCCCGTCAGCCTGATACCGTTCTTCACCCGCCAGTAGGTCATGCCCGGCTCGTCATCGCTGACGCCCACTACGCCGTTTTTGTGCTTCTGCCAAAGCTGCGGTGTCTGCGGATACATCGATGCCCCAAATGCCGATGGATGCCCCTTCATACCGTGGCACGAGGCGCACTGCTCGCGATAGATATTTGCTCCGGCTACCAGGTTCTCATCGCTTGCAGGAATTGGCGGCTGCTTAGGCATCTCTGCTTCGATACGAGCATGAAGCGGCACACGGACGACCTGCTTTTCGAAGGGAAAGGCGTCATCGGCAACCGCCACCGGAGGACGTCCGAAAACGAAGTATACGTAGGCGATTGCAGGCAGCACGAGAAGGCCGGCTGCGATTCCGAGAATGAAAACGATGGCGGAGCGCATATAGGAAGCTAGCTTGCGAAAGAAAGCTTAACTGATCCTGAACTCGTAAATCGAACCGCCGCCTCTGCTCCTGGCGTTGTGGGCGTATTTCCGGTCCATGATCCGGTCGTGATCCACTGCCCGGCACGGATGCCGCCGGTGCGCTTCGCTCCTTCATTCACCACCCACGAGAGCAGACGCATCAGGTCCGTGCCGCCAGGGTTCGATCCCGTACGCTCGACGCGGATCACCCCATCCACTACCAGTTCGACCGATTCCTGCGCCCAGTCGACGCTCTGCCAGTTCTCGATCGCCGGCCCGTGTACAAAGGCGCCGTGGAACTGCATGTCCGCAGAGACGGCCAGCCGGGGGTGCTTCCCAGGCTCGGTATACGCCGACTCCAGCACCTCGATGATGACGTGCGCGGACGAGATCGCCGCAGCAATCTCTTCGTTCGTGTAACGCTCCGCGCGCGCCGGAAGATCCTTGGCGAAGTGGAAGGCGATCTCGCCCTCGAGGATCCGCAGGCGATGCATCGGATTGATCAGGGTCGATCCGGACGCAGCCATCCAGATGAGCGGCATGGGAGCAAAGAACGGCTCGGCATCCGGGGAAGCCGCGCCTACCTTGTAGCCGCCTACATCACCGTAGGCCGCCATCATCTCGTCCTGCACAAAGTATGCCTCCTCCATGGAAGACGGGACAAGATGATCCGGCAGTGCATCGATCGTCTTGCCTGTGCGGCGGGCGTCCAGCAACAGGTCGGCCAGTGAACGAAGGTGCGACTCGCGCTCCGCGGTGAGGGTGTTCTGCGACATAGCGTCTCTTTCTCCTTAACTACTGCTTCGCGCTCCTTAACTACTGCTTCGCGCTCCTGAACTACTGTTTTTCGGGAGGCTTCAGCCCCAACTCCCGCATCACCATCTGCAAATCCTTCCAGGCCTCACCCTTCATCCGGGGATCGCGCAACAGAAAGGCTGGATGGTAGGTCACAGCCACCTTGGCTCCGCGCGCCTGGTGCCAGGTACCGCGCAGACCGGCAAGCGCCTGCTTCCGGCCCAGCAGATATGTTGCCGCTGTAGAGCCGAGAGCCACAATCACCTTAGGCTGTACGACATCGATCTGTTTGATCAGGAACTGCGAACAGGTGGTGGCTTCCACGTACTCCGGAGTACGGTTTGCCGGCGGACGGCACTTCACGATATTGGCGATGTAAACCTGCTCACGCTTTATACCCATCGCCGTGATCATGTTGTTGAGCAACTGCCCGGCCTTGCCCACAAAGGGCAGCCCCTGTGCATCTTCATCAGCTCCGGGACCTTCCCCGACAAACATGAGCGTGGCGTTCGGGTCACCGTCGGCAAAGACGATCTTGCGGCGTCCGCCATAGGCAAGTGGACAGCGGGTGCAGTCGCCGATCTCATCCTGGATCAGCTTCATCGCAGCCGGGCGATCGGCGGCGGGAACCGTCGTCGTCGGCAAAGGAACAAGTTCATCAAAGGAATACAGCTTAGGAATGGGAGGCTCTCTCAGCTCCGGCGGCAGCATCTGCGCCGGTTGTGGCTCGCGGTCATCGATCTCCGGCGCAGTCACAGCCGTCACCGGGACCGGTGTTGGTACGGGAGCGGGAGGCATAAGCTGCTCGATAACCGCAGAGGCATGTTGCGTCTGCGGAGCCGGCTCGCTCCAACGATAGAACTCGTGTACGCCAAGGTCGCGGAAGTACGCGACATAGGCCCGCAGCCGCGCGGCGGCCTCAGGCGTGTAAGTCATACAACGATCTTAGAGCGTTTTCCCTGTTGCTGGGTATCCCGTCAGGGGCATGCAGCGGCGTTTTCATTGCGGAAAACGCCATGGATGCGGAAGCCCTAGACCTACAGAGAAAATGCTCTAAAGCACAGACTCGATGTCGGGCTTCAACTCGGTTTTGGGAACGACAAACTTTACCTGCCCGGAGAGAATCTCGTCCTGGGCAACACGGCATGCCTTCATCGATTTAGACGCGATCAGAGGGGCTGCACCCGACTGCAGTTGACGCGCACGGCGCGCCGCTCCCTTAACCAGGCTGTACTTATTGACGAGCTTTGGATCCATTGCTTGCCTCCGTATGCAAGCAATGTACCCGCTCGCATCGGAGTCGCCAAGCATGAATTTACGCTGTGGATTTTCGAGGTCGAATTCGGGAATGAAAGTACGAGAGGCGAACTAATCCCTGGCAAAGCTGTGGAGCGAATGGCTCAGCCGCTCCGACATCGCCGAGGTGCGGCACGACTGTGCCAGCTCACGCAGATAGCGTCCTTCTTCCCCACGCTCGGTCATGACGACCGCCTTCAGCTCCGTCACCGCCTGGTCCAGCACGTCATTCACCACGGCGTATTTGTACTTCTCCAGAAACTGCAGTTCGTTCCGTGCCTCAGTCAGCCGCCGCTGAATCACCGTCTCGTCGCTCATGTTTTCGGCCAGCGACCGGTTACGCAGCCGCATCTCAAGCACCTGCGGGCTCGGCGGCAGGATGAAGATGGAGATTGCGTCCGGCATCTTCTGCATCACCTGCATCGCTCCCTGCACGTCGATATCAAGCAGCAGGTCGTGGTTGTGCTGCCGTGCCTGATCCAGCGCCGAACGCGCCGTGCCGTAGTAGTTGCCGAAGACCTCGGCCCACTCCAGGAATTCATCACGGGCGATCATCGCCTCAAAGTTTTCACGCGTGGTGAAGTGATACGCCTCGCCATCCACCTCAGAACCGCGCGGCGCGCGGGTGGTGTAGGAGACCGAAAATTCAAGCCCGGCCACAAGCGAGCGGACACCGGCCACAAGAGTCGACTTACCCGAGCCGGAAGGCGCGGAGATGATGAAGAGAATGCCTGCCATCAGAAGAAATGTTTCTTTTGGAAAGTGTACATAACACGGTGCCTTCTATGTTTCGCAAGGAAACGAGCTGGTAGAAAAGCAGATTTCTCCGTTCCCTGCGGTCGCTCCGAAATGACAAAAAGGGAGTACCGGCTATCCCAACTAGCAACTAGCAACCAGCAACCAGGAACTAGCAACTGGGCGGCACAGCCGCCCTTATTCCAGGTTCTGTACCTGTTCCCTTGCCTTTTCGATCACCGTCTTGAGCTCCAGGCCAAGCTCGGTGATCCTGAGGCCATTTGCCGTGTTGGCTCCGCTGGTCTTGGAGAGCAGCGTATTTGATTCCCGGTTCAGTTCCTGCAGCAGGAAGTCGAGTTTCTTCCCCAATTCTCCACCGGCGGCGAGCAGGCCACGGAAGTGGTCGACGTGGGTCTTCAGCCGGACGATCTCCTCTTCCACGTCACTGCGTTCGGCCATGATCGCGGCCTCGGAGAGCAGACGCTCTTCGCTGATACTGACGCCTTCGGTCAGCTCCGCAATCCGGGTCCGGATACGCTCGTAGTAGCTGGCGCGCACGTCGACCCGCAGCGTGTTCACTTCGTCTGCAACAGCCCCGATACGCACCATGCAGGTATCGAGCTCGGCCACGAGCGCCGCACCCTCCTGGGCCCGCATTGACCGCAGCGAGGCAATCAGCGGTTCCACCTCCTGCAGCACAGCCGCCTCAATCTGCTCCGGCCTCAGCTCAGAATCTTCGCCATCCGAGCTGAACACTCCGGGCATGCGCAGAATGCTGGAGAGGTCCGGTTCGCCGGACAGGCTATTCTCCTCCGCCGCCCGACGATACGCGTCGACATACGCGGCCACAGCGGTACGGTCATACTGCAGTGTGCGCTGCCGCTGGCGATCGAGCTGCAGTGTTACCTCGACATGGCCGCGGCGCAACTGCTCCTTGAGCAGCTTGCGAAGCTGCATCTCCAGCGCATCGCAACCGGCGGGAAGGCGCATATGCAGATCGAGGAAACGGTGGTTGACACTCTTCAGCGAGAGCGTAAATCCAACGCCCTCAGCCACACTGCCTTGAATACGGGCAAACCCCGTCATCGAATATGCAAGACTCATGCGGTCCCTTCCGCAACAGTTTCAACAGCCCGGTCATTGACGAACTGCAGGTCATACAGCCGCTTGTACGTGCCGGAGAGCTGTAGCAGCTCCTCGTGCGACCCAATCTCGGTAATCTGCCCTTGCTCGATCACTGCGATGCGGTCGGCGCGGCGAACCGTGCTCAACCGATGCGCAATCACAAATACTGTACGTCCCTGCATCAGGTTGGCCAGGGCGGCCTGCACCAGGGACTCGCTCTCCGTATCCAGCGCCGAGGTCGCCTCGTCCAGAATCAGGATCGGCGCATTCTTGAGCAGAGCTCGCGCAATCGCCAGACGCTGGCGTTCCCCACCGGAGAGACGCGCGCCCTTTTCGCCGATCATGGTGTCGTAACCGTTCGGCAACCGCTCAATGAAATCGTGCGCCAGAGCCGCCTTCGCAGCCTCCTGTACCCGGGCTAACGGCACATCGGGCTGGCCATACGCGATGTTGTTGCGCACCGTGTCATTGAACAGAACGATTTCCTGCGTCACCTTGCCGATCAGCTTGCGCAACGATGCGATGGTGACGTCGCGCAGATCGTGACCATCGACTGAGATCGCCCCTTCGGTCACATCGAAGAAGCGCGGGATCAGATTCACCAGTGTCGACTTGCCGGCGCCGCTGGGGCCGACAAAGGCGATCACCTCGCCACGCCTCACATCCAGATTGATGTCCCGCAGCACCTGCTTCTGCTCATGATCAACCTCATACGCAAAGCCGACGTGTTCAAACCGGATTTCGTTCTGGAAGCCCTGTAGGGGAAGTGCCTTCTTCTTCTCGATCACATCATCCTGAGCGTCCATGAATCGGAATATCTCATCACTGGCGCCGAGTGCCTGCTGAAAGCTGTTGTAGAACAGGGCAAACTTGCGCACCGGGTCATACAACGTGAATACGGCCACCAGAAACGAGATGAATGATCCGGCCGTCATCTCATGCCTCAGAATGCGATCACGCCCAAATAACAACAGCAGCGCAATAGCGACCGACCCAATGGCGTCCATTAGCGGGGAGCTAATCGCCTGCACGCTCACGCTCTTCAGATTGGCGCTGAAGAGACGGCGCGCCGCCTTGCGGAAGCGGTTCATCTCCCATAGCTCCATGCCGAAGGCCTTCACGATGCGGTTGCCGGTGATGGTCTCGTGCAGGATGTTCTGAATCTCGGCCAGCTTGTCCTGGCCCTTCCGAGTAGTGCTCCGAACACTGCGACCAATGCGCCGCGCCGACGAGATCACCACCGGCACAAACAACAGGAGCACCCAGCTCAGCCTGCCACCCATCAGAACCACGACCACCGCCGTCCACAATAATGTGAAGAACTGCTGCAGCAGTTCACTCAACACCGACGACATCGCAACCTGAACTTTTTCGATGTCGTTGATCAGCGTCGAAAGCAGCGTACCCGTCGTGTGCCGCTGAAAGAACGCGACCGAGCGGCGAAGGACGGCGTTATAGAGGTCGTTGCGCAGATCGGTGATCATGCCGAAGCCGGCGTAGTTCACCAGATAGGTCCCGAAGTAATCGCAGATGCTCTTCACGAGCGCCGAACACACCAGAGCATAGGCCACCACCGTCCAGGCATGGTGAAAGTGATTCGGTACAAACCATTGCAGATTGAGCGTCAGGTTCCAGAACGGAATGTGGAAGACCAGAACGTCCCGCGAGAGCGCATCCGGTCGCAACACATTGTCGAAGATCGGCTTGACCAGAAGAATGCGGAAGGCCGCCATTGCCCCGACGATCGCCATCAGCACGACCGAGGCCAGCGAGTAAAGCATGTATGGCCGCGCGTATAGCAGCAACCTCCAGATGCGCCTCAAATGCGCACCCCCAGACCGAAGTTGGTGATGGGAGACATCGGTCTTATTCTAATCAGCCCCAAAAGGACTTGCTCTTGGCCGGTCAACGCGGCATGTCCCTGTGTCCGGTCTTGACCCGATAGCCCGCAGCCTCCAGCCGCTTTTTCATCTCTTCGGCGATTGCGACCGACCGATGCTGGCCACCGGTACATCCAAAGGCGATGGTCAGGTAGCTCTTGCCTTCCTTGACGTAGAACGGCAGCAGAAACTTCATCAGATCGGTGGTCTTGTCCAGGAACTCCTTCGTCTGCGGGAAGCGCTTCACGTAGCGCGCCACCTTCGGGTTCAGCCCGGTTTCCTTGCGGAACTCGGGGATGAAGTGCGGATTCGGCAGGAAACGCACATCGAAGACGAGGTCAGCCTCCGGCGGTACACCATTCTTGAAGCCGAAGCTGATGGAGCTTACCAGCAGGTTCTGATCGGTATCTCCACGGTCGAACTGCTGGTTAATATGGGTTCGCAGCTCGTGGACATTGAACTTGGTGGTGTCCAGAATGACATCGGCCACATTCCGGATGGGATCGAGCCGCTTCCGCTCCCGCTGGATCGACTGCAACACCGTATCGTTCCGTCCCAGCGGATGCGGCCGGCGCGTCTCGCTGAACCGGCGCAACAGTACCTCGTCGGTCGCCTCCAGGAAGACAACTCTGGTATCCAGTACTTTGCGGACTTCTTTCAGGATTGCGGGAAATGCGTCGAGCTTCATGCCCTCGCGCACATCCACCACGAGAGCGGCACGATCGATCTCGTGCGACTGCCGCACCAGGTCGGCAAACCTGGGGACCAGTTCCAGCGGCAGGTTGTCGACCGAGTAGAACCCAAGGTCCTCAAATGCCTTCAGAGCACTGAGTTTGCCGGAACCGGACAAGCCCGTCAGAATGACGAGCCTGTCCTTTCCATCCGATTTCTTCTTTGGGGATGCCGCCCGCGTCGTACCCTTCTTTGGCATGCAGAGATGCTACTACGCCGGCGTCTCAATCAGCTCCATCTTGCCGTCACGCATACGATGCAGCACCAACAACTGCCCCGTCCGGTTACGGAAGATAAAGATGTCCTTATCGCGGTAGTGTGCTTCCTTCAGCGCCTCCTCCAGGGTCATAGGGCGCATCGCCACCGAATCCAGCGAGCGAATGATGTGTGGCTCCGGCAGGCTGGCCATCTGCGGGAAGCTATGCGCTATCACGGCCACCTTGCCGTTGGCGTGGCCGTTCAGCTTCGACTTTCGGGCGGCCGGCATTGCGGAGACCTTGTCCGTCGCGGCGCGGGCTTCGTCACCGCTCAGCCGGACGGTGCCCGCCGTCAGCTTATCTCCCTGGGGGTGGCGTTTCCGTGTCACGATAGTCTTCTTCTGCTTCAAGACCTGCTTCTCGATCTTGTCCAGAGCGTCGCGCAACGCGATCTCCGCTTCCGGTGAGATGCACAAGGCTGCGATGTCTTTCAGCTTGGTCTTCAAGGTGATTTCCACGCTGCAGCGGTACTTTTCGCAGTTTAAAAAGATGTGGACTTTGGCTGTATCGTCGACCAGCTTTTCAATCCGCTTCAAACCCTCTTCAGCCAGGGCCTTCAGCTTCTTGGTAACAACGACCTTTCGTGCGGTGTATTCCACGTGCATATTGGGCACCTCTTTCTAAGGTCTGGTTAGACGCGATTAGCGTACTCTGCGTTTATGGGTACTGGGAATCTGCATTTCTTCCCGGTACTTTGCAACGGTGCGACGAGTAATCTGAATTCCCTGGCGCTGCAGTTCGGCGGCCAGGTAGTCGTCCGTATAAGGTTGGCGCGGGTCCTCATCTTCAATCAGCTTCTTTACCTTCCGTTTGAGCAGTACGAGTGGAAGGTCGCCACCTTCAGGCCCATTCACTCCTTCCGAGAAAAAGAAACGAAGCTCGTATACGCCCTGCGGCGTATGGACATATTTATTCGACACCGCACGGCTGACCGTAGAGGGATGTACGCCGATCTCCTCGGCAACCTCCTTGATCATCATCGGCCGCAGACCGTCGATGCCCTTCTCAAGAAAATCATGCTGCCGGCGCACGATTGCCTCGCAGGTACGCACGATCGTATTCTTCCGCTGTTCGATATTCCGCAATAGCTGGATCGCCGAACGATACCGCTCCTTCACGTACTCCTTCAGGTCACGGTCGGCATCCTTCTGGTGCATCATGCGGCGATAGCCCGCATTCAACCGCAGCGCCGGCATATCCTCCTCATTCATCACCACCACGTACTCATCGCCGCGCTTTACGAAAGCGACATCGGGTTCAATCAGCCGCGTCTCCGCATTGTTGTAGCGCTGGCCTGGACGAGGATCGAGCGAGCGGATAACGTCCACCGCCTCCTGCACCGTCTCCGGCGACTGCGCGCACTCCTTCACCAGCTCGCGCATATCCTTCTTCTGCAGCAGAGCCAGATGTTGCTGCACGATCGCATCGGCGATCCGCATGACACAACTACGGTGCTCTGCCGCCAGCTTCTCGACATCCTCGACCCGACGATCGATCTCGACGGAGAAGTCGTCCTCATGCTCTTTCTGAGCCCGGTACGAGGCACGCCGCTCGGCAGCCGCCTCGGCCTCGCGTTCGCGCGCGGCGAGCTGCATCAGCAGGCATTCCTTAAGATCACGCGCTCCCACACCGGCTGGGTCAAGTGTCCCGATCACCTTGTGGGCTTCTTCCAGCGCCGCCTCTGGATGCTCAATCCCCTGCTCTCGTAAAGCCGTGGCGAGCTCTTCGTCGGTGGCGACTAAATACCCGTTCTCATCCAGATTGCCGATCATCAGCTCCGCGGCCGACCGCACCTCGTCTGGCAGATGGACGGAGCCGAGCTGCCACAGCAGATGGTCCGTCAGTGTGCTTGGCTTGGAAAGGAAGTTCTCGAAGGAAGGCTTGTCCAGCTCCTCACCGCCCAGATTGCCCGTTCGGAAACCAGGGTCCAGATACTCCTGGAAGTAGCTGCCGAAATCAATCTCTTCGAAGGGGTCCTTCTCCTCCTTGACGGCAGTTTCTTCGGCGGTCCGCTCGCGGTCGCCCTCGCGTCCGGCGAGCTCTTCGAAGGAGGGGTCGTTGCTCTCGATCTCCTCAAGAACAGGGTTCTCGACGATCTCAGTGTTGATCATCTCCCTGAGCTCAAGCTTGTTCAGCGCCAATACGCTGACCATCTGCATCAGGCCAGGCGTCAACACCTGGCGTTGGGAGATCTTTACGTTGAGCTTGGGTTGGAGGAGCACTCTTTGTTACTGGATCCCTTCTTTATCTCCGCGGCAGGGTCTCTCCGACCGTGTGCCGTAGTCTACACCCGCATGCAGGCTTGTAAAGTGGGGGTTGTACTACAACGAAAACCCCTCTCCCAAATAGATGCGCTTGACCTCCGGATCGCGTCCAAGTTCACCTGGAGTTCCCTCCCGGAAGATTTTGCCCTCATTAATGATGTAAGCGCGGTCGGTGACACTCAGCGTCTCCCGGACGTTATGGTCGGTGATCAAAACTCCGATCCCGCTGGTCTTCAGGTCAAAGATGATCTCCTGCAGATCCAGCACCGCGATCGGATCGATTCCCGAAAACGGCTCATCCAGAAGGATGAAAGCCGGCTGGATACACAGGCAGCGGGCGATCTCCACGCGGCGGCGCAGACCGCCGGAGAGCGCATACCCCTGGGTCTTACGGACTGGGCCCAGATTGAGCTGCTCGATCAGCTTTTCCTGACGCGTCCGCCGTGTCTCGGGCGAGAGCTGTTGCGCCTCCAGAACCGCCATGATGTTCTCTTCGACCGAGAGCTTGCGGAAGACCGAAGGTTCCTGTGGCAGATAGCTGATGCCGAACTTCCGGGCCCGCATATACATGGGAACCCGGCTGATATCGACGCCATCTGAGAGCACCCGGCCGATATCGGGCCGCACCAGGCCCACCATCATGTAGAAACTTGTCGTCTTGCCCGCCCCATTGGGGCCCAATAGGCCGACGACCTCGCCCTGGCTGACGTGCAGGCTGACCCCGCGTACTACTGGCCGGCCGCCATAGCTCTTTCCGATCTCATCTGTTGACAGCCTGCGCATTACTTCACCTGCGTTTCGGTACGCACACGCCGGTCGCTCGCGCCCGATACAACCACGCTACCATCCGCTGCGTGGAAGCTCAATTCCGTCCCGGTGATCGTCCCCTGTTGCGGATCCACCACTTTAGGAGATCCGGTAAGAACGGCCAGTCCATCGGCCGCCGTATAGACCAACTGGCCGCCCGTACCCCGGCGCTGTCCCTGGTCGATCACAACCTCTTCTTTGGCGACTACCCGCTCCACGTTGCCGCTGAAATCAGCCGTTTTTGCTTTGGAGGCAGAAAGAAAGACTGTCGCCTGCCGCGCGCTGACAGTGCCGTCGGCGCTCTCCATCCGAACAGGTCCGGCAAACTCCACCTGGTGTTGGGCTTCGCTGAAGCTCATCTGACGGGCTGTAATGCGATAGACCGCCGAGGGACGCTTCGGAGTAGCCGCCGAGACCAGTACCGCTCGCACCATGCCATTGCCTGCCGCGGCCAAAGCCGTATGCTTCCCACGGTCGAGCGTGATCGCGGGTGCCTCGACCTGGGAGTTCGACTGCCACAGACGGGCCGGGCGGGCTCCACCGGTGAAGATCGCCAGTTCGTCCTGAGGTCTCCACTCAGCGCGGTCCGCGATTACGTGCATGGGGTCGTTGCCGCGGGCATAGGTCGCTTTCACATTGCCAATGGCCCAGGATTGCTGCGTCTGACGCTGCATCTGGATCCGTTCCGCCTCTACACTTCCGTCTCCGTCACTGACACGGGGATGCCCTGTCAGCTCAACCAGGCCGTCCTGCTTCAACACCGCCTGATCGCCCGTCGCCCTGCTCTGACGAGGCTGTCCCTTCACCACGCTGGCCTGCGTCACGGTTACGCCGCCGGACATCGTGCCCGATTCCACCTCATTGGCGGCATTCAGTGCAACATCGATGCGATCGGAAGCACCGGTCTGGGTGACACCCTTCGCTGAGGCCGATTCCATGCGGGCATGCCCCTCACCATGGACCTGCGACGCACGAGGCCGCCGGTCGCCGACAAACTGCGCCGTCAGCAGATCCGCCTGGAAGTGGCTGCGCGCTCCATCGGCAACGCTCAACACATTGGCATCTCCCTCAGCCACCGCTGAGCGCAGCACGGGATTCTTCTCCACCTGCTCGAAGTGGAGGTCAACCTTGGCGGCACGCAGGTCCCGCGAGGTCCGCTTCCCCTCCGCATCTGTCAGGTGCACGCCTCCAGTCAGGTGGGCTACCTTTGCCACGCCACCTGCTCCGAACTCCACCAGAGCCTCGGACGCATCGCCGCGCGAAATCCGTTCGGCAGTGTTCTGCTCCGTGTGCACTGCCCCCTGAAGCCGAACCCGTTCCGGTTCACTGCGGGCACTCAGCCATGTCTCGCTGCGCTGCGCCGTCAGCAGGCGCCCATCGTCGGAGGTGACCTTTAGCCCTCCGGAGGTTTCAATCCGCTCGGCCGAACCATCCCGGCGAAGATGCACGGTTGCCTCAGCGGCTTCTCCGACGGAGCCGCCCTGCACCATCCGAGTCTGCTTCAGTTGCGCAACCTGTCCCTTGCGGTCAAGCTGAGCCCAACCGGCGAACATCTGGATCTGGCGGCCCTTCGCCTCGGTTGTAGCCTCCACGGCGGAGTGCAAGACCAACAGTCCGGTATCGGTGCTGTAGTCGGCGCCCGTGGCGTGACCGCTTACTCCCTTGGCGGCAAATTCGATTGGTTTCTCAGTGGCGGCAAGGCCCAGCTTCTGCAGAAAGACCAGACCGCTGGTCTTCACATGTACGGCCGCCTGCTCTTCCTTCCCTTCCGGAGTGTCCAGGTCGAGATGAACTTCGCCGTCTGCCTGGATGACGCCGTTGGTCTGGTCGTAGATGAACTCGTTGCTGCTGATGCGGTCGATCCGGGAGCCGTCATGCACGATAATTTTGACGTCGTGCAGCGTCACCTTGCCGTCGGTGCGCTGAATCATCTTCGACGCATGTACGGTAAAGAGTGTTCGGCCCTTGACGCTCTGGGAGTAGGTGAACCCATTCGTCGACTGCTTGATATCGACACCGAGCTTCGCCGGTAGCCTCTTCAAAAAACTTCCCGTCCGATACCGCGCATAGCCAATGAAGCCGGCCACCAGCAAGAGCAGCGCGCCCGCACCGATCAGCAGCCACATCCGCAATCGCTCAACCGTTATCCGCATTCCGTGCCACATCTATTCTCTCACCGGCCTACAATGAAGCCTGCATGAGCGATCAACTCTACCTTTCCCTCTGGTTTCCCAACTTCCGGCTGGAAGCGTTGCCCGCCGCTCTGATCAGCGTCTTGCAGCAGTTCGCCCGCATCTCCGGCGACAGCCGTGTCTCCGCGGCATCCGCTATTCCCATTGACTGGACCGAGGCACCCGTCTATCAGCGCATCTATGTCAATGACGAGGAGGCGCAGGAGAGCGATGACTCCAAGATCGAAAATGCCGTCCGAGAGGCCACCGAACAGCTCCACGACGACACCGCCTACGAGTTCGAGATGAAGTGGCAGCTCTGGCTGCCGGAGTCCGTCGAGGGGTTCGACACCACCTGGCGGCTACAGCCTCATACCGTCAAGGTCATCGGCCTCGGTCCGGAGTTCGACTCCGGCGCCTACGACCAGAACGGCCATATCCGCATCGACTTCGGCCTCGACACACCCTGGGTCCTCGAAGACGAGGAACTGGACAAGACCGCCGGGCAAAAGATCCAGCAGAACGTGGAGAAGCTTCTGGCCTTCACTCTGTCGGTTGAGAAACATAGCGGCATCTCCAGCCGCCTGCTCTGGACCGAATCCGGAGAGCCGCTGGCCGAAAAGCTGGTCGCCAGCCTGCAACGGCTGAACTAAGGCGTCCTCAGTTCCCCGGCTTTCCCTCCAAGCCCCATGGACATCAGGCGACCTGCTAAGTTAGTGCATAACAACGTCTCCGTACCGTAGTCACCCTTCCCTAAGGAGCGACATGGCTACCCCTCCGGCCAAATTGGCCAGTACGCCTGTTTCGCGGCGCACCACGGTCACCTACGTCACCGCCCTGCTACTCATTGCGGCTCTGTCGATCAGTTCCCACCTGCTGACCAACACCATCATCCAGCGCCAGTCTGCAACGGCCGGCACCGTGAATATGGCGGGAAGGCAACGCATGCTGGCTCAACGCATCTTCCGCATCTCCCTGCAGATGGCCGATGGATCGGAAGACTTTGTTCAAGCGCGGGTTGAGCTGATTAATGCCATTACCCAGATGGAACGGGAACGTGACAATCTGCTGCACGGATCCGTCTCTCCGCGAATTCTCCCTCCTGCCACTCCGCGGCTGCAGACCATCTACTTCGACGGGCAAGACTCTCTCGAACATCTCGGCGACCAGTTCCTCGACCACGCCAAGCATTTCGCTGCAACCAGGCATGAAGGAGTTAGCCTCGGCAACGAAGACCTTAACGCAATTGGTTTCCTGTTGCAGCAGAAACTTTTGCCCGCGCTGGAGATGGCGGTTACCGCCTATCAGGCGGACAGCGAAGAGGCCATCCAGCGGCTGAACCACACCATGCTGCTTCTGCTCTGCTTCATGTTGCTCTTGCTACTCACTGAGGCGCTTTTCATCTATCAGCCGCTCTTCCACCGGCTTAAAGTTTCCTACGATGCCCTTATCACCGCCGCACGCACTGACCCGCTGACTGGCTCGCTGAACCGTCGTGCCTTTCTGGAGGAGTGCGCCAAGATCTTTCAACGGTTCCGGCGCACCGGTTCTCCCATTGCCATGCTGGCGCTGGATCTTGACCACTTCAAATCCATCAACGACACCTGGGGCCATGCCACCGGAGACCGCGTCATCCTCGAATTCGTCGGAGCCACCCTGAGCTGCCTTCGTCCGCACGATCGTATGGGCCGACTCGGAGGAGAAGAGTTTTCCATTCTTCTTCCCAACACTCATCCCGAGACCGCCCTCGAACTCGCCGAGTCCATCCGCTCCACCGTAGCCTCTCTCCCGATCACCGCCGAGACTGGAGAAGAGCTTCATTTTTCCGTTTCTATCGGCATTGCAGCTTCCCTGCCGGGAGACGGCGACATCTTTGCCGTGCTCGCTCGCGCCGACCGTAACCTATACATAGCCAAGGAACAAGGCCGCAATCGCACTGCCATGGCATAGGTAAGGGCGGGGCACCAAGCACACCCGTTTTGCACAACTGCACTACAATCTCAAGAACATGATCGCTTCACCCGTACCTGAGGCACTTACCTTCGATGACGTCCTGCTTGTTCCTGCGTACTCCGACGTTGTCCCCACGCAGGTTTCCACGCAGACCCGGCTTACCGCCAACATCACGCTGAATATTCCGCTGATGTCGGCCGCAATGGACACCGTCACCGAGTCCCGTCTGGCCATTGCCATGGCCCAGCAGGGCGGCATGGGCGTTGTCCACCGCAATCTAACCATTGACGCCCAGGCAAGCGAGATCGATAAGGTCAAGCGCTCCGAGTCCGGCATGATCGTTGACCCGGTAACCATCGGACCCGATCAGCCGATTGCGGACGCCCTTGATGTGATGCGGCGTTACAAGATCTCCGGCGTTCCGGTCACGCGCAACCGCAAGCTGGTCGGCATCCTGACCAACCGCGACCTCCGCTTCGTCTCCCGTACCGATCTCCGCATCGACGAGGTGATGACCAAGAACAACCTCATCACCGTCCCGGTCGGCACTACCCTGGAGCAGGCTGAACAGATCCTCCATCAACATCGCGTGGAGAAGCTTCTGGTGGTCAACGACGCCTATGAGCTAAAAGGCCTGATCACCGTCAAAGACATCCAGAAGAAGTTGAAGTATCCCAACGCCTGCAAGGACGACCAGGGCCGTCTACGTGTCGCCGGAGCCATCGGCGCCACGGGTGACTTTCTGGAGCGTGCGGCTGAGCTGATCAAGGCCCGCGTCGACGCTCTCGCCATCGACTCTGCCCACGGCCACTCCAGCCGCGTTCTGGAAGCTGTCGCTGAGTGCAAGAAGCGCTTCCCCAACGTTGATCTCATCGCCGGCAACATTGCCACCTACGAAGGCTGCGCTGCTCTCATCGAAGCCGGCGCCGACGCCGTCAAAGTCGGCATTGGACCTGGCTCCATCTGCACCACCCGCATGGTAACCGGCGCAGGTATGCCCCAGATCACCGCAATCTCGGAGGCCTACCGCGCCGCCGATGAGCGCGGCATCTCCGTCATCGCTGACGGCGGCATCAAGTACTCCGGTGATATCACCAAGGCCATCGCCGCCGGCGCCTCCATCGTCATGATGGGTTCGCTCTTCGCCGGCGTGGACGAGTCCCCGGGTGAGACCATCCTTTACCAAGGCCGCAGCTTCAAGGCCTACCGCGGCATGGGCTCGCTCTCTGCGATGGCGCAGGGATCGGGCGAACGTTACTTCCAAGGCAAAGACGACATGAAGGACGGGTCGGCGGCAGAACGGCAGTCGATCACCGCTCCGGAGCCGACAAACTCTAACCGCCTGGCCAAGTTCGTTCCGGAAGGCATCGAAGGCCGCGTACCGCATCGCGGACCGCTGGAGAACATGGTTTACCAGCTCGTCGGCGGCCTGCGCTCGGGCATGGGCTACCTGGGCTGCGGCACGATTCCGGATCTGCAGAAGAACGGCCGCTTCATTCGCATCTCCGGCGCCGGTTTGCGCGAGTCGCACGTTCACGATGTCATCATCACGCGCGAAGCGCCCAACTATCACGTCGAATAAATGGGCGTCTTCCGCAAAAGACCTTCCAACCTGGAATCACGCACCGGTGTGCGCTGGCTCCTCTATGCCTGGCTTCCGGCCATCATCATGGTCGCTGCCATCATCACGGAGTCCACGCACACGTTCTCGGCCGCCAACACCGATGGCATGTTCAGGCCGGTCTGGGAAGCCATCTTCGGTAAAGTGGATAACCTCCGCTGGCAGGAGATTCACCACTACATCCGCAAGACCGGTCACTTTACCGGATATGGCCTGCTCTGCATCACCAGCCTGCGTGCCTGGCTGCTGACCTTTGCCCGCACTCTGCGGCACATGCCTATCGGCGCTTGGCGTGCGCGCTCCGCACTCATGGCGATCTGCACGACAGTCTTTGTCGCATCCAGCGATGAGTTACACCAGTACTTCATGCCAGATCGAACCGGAACTATCGTCGATGTCGGCCTCGACACGTTTGGCGGCCTGTGTTTCCTCGGCGTGATTGCGCTGTTGTTCTGGCGCAGGGGTTCTGCTCGCTCCAGCAACTAGGCTTATCATTTCTAAGGCAGGTTGGAGAACCCGTGGGAGCGGCGGGCTTCAGCCGGCCTCAGCCCGCCGATAAAAGGATAAAAGTCGATATACCGTAGGCTAAAAGCCCACGCCTTTACCCCAGCCAGCGAGCTGGCCAGGGCCCCCTATGTTCCCACCTCATTCGAGCTGCGCTCGAACATCCCACCCATCGCGATGCGATGGATGGGGCACCCAGAGTATGGGCTAGCCATTTTCCCTGTGGCTGGGTATCCCGGAAGAGGAGTGCACCGGCGTTTTCATTTCGGAAAACGCCCATAGATGCGGAAGCCCCACTCTACACCTACAGGGAAAATGGGCTAACGTTTGTGACAGTTCTACACGCCCTCTAGCGAAAGTAATCAACTTCACATCTTTGGACATAGGTCATTTGCCTGTGGCGCGGCCACTGCCGTAAAGCGCACACTCAGCGCAAAATTCAACGCACCAATATGCGTGCGGAAAGTACTTGATTTGTCTGTCACATACAGTCATTCCGGATCAAATCATCGGCTTGAGCACGTTGGCCAGATGGTTGTTGGAGGTGCAACGAAACTACCTGGCCTTTGAAAGCAATTTCTCCGAGGTCAAAGACGATGAAAAAACTAATCAAAACAGTTCAGCTTGCCTGTTCGATTTTGTTGTTTTCCTGCGGTGCCCTGCTAGCACAGACGATCACAGCCAGCGTAAATGGAACAGTAACCGATCCAACCGGAGCAGTCGTTGTCAATGCCACAGTAATGGCCGTCAACGTCGACACCGGTGTGACAACACCCACCACCACGAACCACGAAGGAATCTACGCCATTCGCTTTCTGCAGATTGGGAACTATCAGATAAAGGTCGAATCTGCCGGCTTCGCGACTACCACATTCGGTCCATTCGTCCTTGAAACCGGACAGAACGCCAAAGTTGATATGAAATTGCTGCTGGCCAGCCAGGCACAAAACGTCGAGGTCACCTCAGAGGTTGTGCCGCTGATTAATACGGAGACTCCCACGCTTGCTACAACTCTCGACACGCGAGCCATTGAGAATATCCCGCTGGTAAGCCGCAATCTTGTTGCTCTCACCATGTTTCTACCGGGCGCCGTCAGCACAAATCCAAATGGCTTCGTAAACCAGGCCGGAGTCTCCGGTCCTATCAGCTCGAACCAAAGCGTATCGGTGAATGGAAACCGGCAGCAGACGAATCAATATCTGCTGGATGGCATGAATATCAACCAGACGCTGGACGATATTCCCGGCTATAACCCGAGCGTCGACGCCATCGGCCAGGTGCAAGTGATCTCTGCCAACGCACCCGCCGAGTATGGCAATGTGCTTGGCGGCGACATCCTGTATCAAACCAAGAGCGGCACCAATCAATGGCATGGAAGCGCGTTCTACTACTTGTCGAACTTCAACCTGAACGCGAACACATGGGCCAACAAACACGGCACGACAATCATTCCCAAGACGTCCTTTACCCGCAATATCTTCGGTGGGACATTCGGCGGCCCAATCTTCCATGACAGGCTCTTCTTCTTCGCGGACTACCAGGGCGGACGGTACCACTCCGGCGGTATTGGAACGGCAACGGTCCTTACCACGAAGATGAGACAGGGTGACTTCTCCGAGCTTCTGGATCGCAGCCTTATGTGTTCCGGCGACACCGGCGGCGTGTGCACTTCCAACGCTCGTTTGATTCAGCTCTACGATGCGACCGCGAGCGGCTCCCCCGCATACGCGAACAACAAGGTCTCCATCCTGAACCCGGCTGCCGTCTATCTGTTCGCGCATCCGGAGGTATATCCGCTGCCTAATCGCACGCCGGATAGAAGCAATACGCCGGCACGCAATAACTATCAGGGCCCAACCAAGAACCGGAACTATGGCAATCAATTCGATATCAAAGTCGACTGGAAGGCCACGGAGAAAGACACTCTCTCCGTACGGTTCAGCAAAGCCGAGCAGGGACAGACCACAACCAATGTTCTGCCGGTCAGCTTCGCCAGCGCTCCGACCTTCCCAGTCCGCGGCGTTGCGATCAATGAGGTCCATACCCTCAATTCCTCGATGGTGAACGAGTTCCGCGCTGGTTATACCCGCATTCAAAACAACGGCGCTGTGCTGCTGGACCCGACCGGAGTCTTCGGACTCAATGGCGACAAGATCCTCAGCATCGGATCGAATAATGCCGTCTCTCAGGCGTTCGCCGGTTTCTCTGCGCTCGCTATGAGCGATTCGGCCAGCCCACAAGGCTTCCGGGCCTCCAACGGTACGGAGTACACCACTCTCGGTAACGCAAATCTCGGCACCAATTACACGCTGAACACGTTTCTCTATGGCGACAACTTCACCTTGCTCAAGAACCGCCACACCATCAAATTCGGTGTGCAGTTCCTTCGTCAGCAGCAGAACAACTTCTATCCGGGCAACGATGGTTCTCTGGGCGGATTTTACTATCTCGGCCCCGGTACAGCCAGTCCGAATGGCAACCCCAATGGATACAGCACCGGATATACAGCGGCTGATTTTGTGCTGAACCGCGCCGGCTTCATCAGCAAAGGCGGAGTCGCCGGCCCAGTCGGAATGCGCTCGTGGCGCGACGCCTATTTCGCTCAGGATGACTGGAAGGTCACTCCAAGGCTCACACTGAACCTGGGCGTACGGTACGAGTATGTTCAACCAATCTATGAAGTCCATCACAAGATGTCGACGATCGATCCGGGGAATCCAGCGGTCATTCTGATCGACGGCAGCGCACAGGCCAGGGCAGCAGGCTATGGCCGTGGACTTGTCGATCCTTACTACGGCAGCATCATGCCCCGCATCGGTTTTGCGTATTCAGCGACTCCGAAGCTCGTCCTCCGCGGTGGATATGGGTTGCAGAACTACATGGAAGGCACCGGTGCGAACCTGCGTATGACGACAAACCTTCCCTTCCAGGCGACCTATCAGGCCACCGGCGTACAGGCAAGCCCCAGTGGGACTGGCAGCTTCTTCCTTGTACAAAATGGATTCGGCAGCGGCACGGCCAGCTCCAACGTTTACAACGTCTGGAACAAGAAGATAAAGCCGGCATTCATTGGCATCTACAACCTGACCCTGGAGTATCAGCTCAACAACACGGCTTCGGTCCAGGTTGGCTATGTTGGTGAAGCCGGACAGCACCTGGTGACGGCCAATCAGCGGAACCAGCTTCACAATCCCTGCGTTATCAACGGAATTGTTCAAGCCGTGACCGCTACTCCATCGGCAACCTGCCTGGCGCAAGCGCCGGCTCCGTTCTATGCGACACCCGGTGTGGGCTACAACGGTGTGATCCGCTACACCGACTCCAACGCCATGATGAACTACAACGCCATGCAGACCAGCTTCCGCCAGCGTGAATGGCATGGCCTGCAATACACGGTCAACTACACCTGGAGCCATGGCAATACCAACAGCACCGGCTTCTATGGTGTTCCCAGCATCACCGCAGCCAGCGCGTATGCACAGAACGTCTACGATCTCCATTCGGAATACGGCCCCATCGGGCAGGACGTCCGCCATGCAGTCAACTGGAACATGGTCTACGATCTTCCCCTGGGACGTAAGCGCCTGTTCGGCGCCAACATGCCGTTGATCGTAGACGAACTGATCGGCGGCTGGAAGATCGGCATGACGGGTGTTACCTACAGCGGCTTTCCCGTCAACATAAATACCTCGAACAACACTTCCGGCGTGAACGGAAACTCGTTACGTGCAAATCACTATCGAGCGCTCAAGATCGTCAACCGCTCCATCAACAACTGGTTTGGCACCGATCCTTCCGCAAAGCCTTGTGGCACCAAGACGGACTCGGTAACAAAGATCGTTACCATCGACGACAACGGCTTATGCGCATATGGCCAGCCGGCGCCTGGCCTCTTCGGCACCGCTCGTCCCACCTCAGAACGCGCACCCGGCTTCCAGACTTACGGCGCTTCCGTCACTAAGGACTTCACGATCTGGCGTGAGCAACAGGTTAACTTCCGCGCCGATGCGGATAACGTCTTCAACAGCGCGTACCTCAGTAATCCCACCAGCAACGTGACATCTTCCACCTTCGGTCAGATCACCGCAGTACGTTCCGGCCCGAGACAACTGCAACTCTCCGTCAAGTACCACTTCTAGAACGCAGGCGACCTGCCTCATCCGAGGCAGGTCGCTTTCAACCAAAAACGATGCAAAGGGAGGATCTCTTTCAGTGATCGAGAATTTCGTGGAGACCAGCTCACGGCGCAGCTTCTTTGGAAAGCTGGCAGCGATGGCAACTATCCTCACGGGAGCGTCCAGGCTCCCAGCTCAACAATCTACCCCGGCACAGCAATCAGCTCCATCTGCCACCGCGCCTTCGTCCCCGGAAGGCAACAGGCCCCGCCCCACCGGCAACCACACCTATAACGGCATCTATTACTTTTCGGGAACCGGATCGAATGACGGGTATCCCAAAGAGGATCACGTTACCGTGACCGATCCCTTCGAGAAGCATGTCACCCGAACCATGGATGCTCTGAAGAAATCTCTTGATCGGAATGGTTGCAGCATGGACAGCATCCTCAATCTGCAAGTCTTTCTCTGCCTGCCGCTTGCGGACAGTAATCCCACGCCTACAGGAAAAGCCAGATTTGACGCCCACAAGGCGCAGTATGACGCGTTAAATAAGATCTATGCGACATACTTCACCCCGGGAAAAACCCCGTCCCGTGCCTGCATGGCGGTGGAATGGATTCCCGGCGATTCCCTCATTGAAATTGTCGGCAGCGCACGAGTGATTGCCTGACCGATTCATCCACGAACGAAGAAACACACAAAGAATCTGAAGGAGTAAAGAATGAATCTCGGATCCGGCTGGAATCGCCGTTCTTTTCTATCGATGCTTGCGGCGGCAACCGGCAATCTACTCAGCCCTTCCAGGCTTAATGCCGAAGGGATGTTTTCAAAAAAAGGCAAACAGACCATTCCCCCTGTCGATGGCCATCCCATTGTGCCGATTACAAGTGGCCTCGGTTCTACCGGCGATATCTATGCCGAGCTTGGGGTCACACCCCTCATCAATATCAATGGAACAGTAACAGTGATCGGCGGCTCGGTGATGAGACCCGAGGTCATGGAACTGATGCGCCAGGGCAACCAGCATTTTGTCCTGATTAATGAGCTGGAAGTCGCAGCCGGGAAGTTTATTGCGAAGCTATGCAAGTCGCCTGAAGGCTACACCGGCCTGGTGACGGCCGGCGCGGCCGCTGCCATGGTTGTCGGCTATGCGGGCATGATGACCGAAGACCTGGAACCTCGCATCACTTCCTGCCCTGACGTCAGCGGCTTTCCTCGGACGGAGGTCATCATTCAAAAGAGTCACCGTTATCCCTTCGACCATCAGATTCGCCAGACAGGCGCAAAGCTGGTCGAGGTGGAGACTCGCGAGGAGATGATCGCCGCCATCAACCCGAAGACGCTGGCGATCCACTTCACGAATATCCTGTCAGACCGTGGCAAGGTCAGCGGCCCTGAGACCGTTGCCATCGCCAAAGCCCACAACATCTATACCTTCAACGATGCCTCTGCCGATGTTCCTCCCAAAGAACGCCTGTGGGAGTATCCCGCGCTTGGCTTCGACATGGTGACCTTCAGCGGCGGCAAGGATATCTGCGGCCCCCAGGCCTCCGGTGTTCTTATCGGCAAGGAAGAGCTGATCCGCTGGTCGATGCTCAACATGAGTCCGCAGGAAGATCGTATCGGCCGCCCCTGCAAAGTCGGCAAAGAAACCATCTTCGCGCTGCTGAAAGCCCTGGAGCTGTTTGTGAACCAGGACTACGATTCAGTGCTGAAGATGTACGATGCCCGTGCGCAGGTGATTACCGATGCCATCAAGAAGTTCGGTGTAACGGCCCTTCCACGGGAGTTCAACCCTCAGGCTCTGGGCAATGTGACGCCGCACTATAGCTGGCATATCGATCCGGCAAAGCTGAAGATTACCGGACCGGAGGTCATGCAGAAGCTCGCCGATACAAAGCCTGTCGGTATTGGAAGCATGGGAGCGGGAGCAAGCGGACTTCGCGGACGCAATCCAGACGCTCCCGCAGGACCGCCCCCTGAACGCCGCCGTCGTCCCTCAGACCCGAGTGTCTTCGGCTTCGCTCTTTGGCAGATCAAAGATGGCGAGGACAAGATCATTGCGGACCGGCTCGTGCAGATCTTCAGCGAAGCACCGAAGGCTTGACCGCAACAGCGTTCTGTTTCTCGCTGGAGGTACAACCAGCTTGTTTCCTTCCGATATCCGGGCGCCGGCTACGTGCCGATGCGCCCGGGAATCGAAAGATCGAAGCAATTGCGGTCTATTTCATCTGATCTGCGATCTTCTGGTGAACTGCAGCAAGTTGGTCCGCCTCCGCAGCCCCATGCGCGAAGAAATCGGCAAACTGCTTACAGTGCTGCGCCGCTCCCGTCTTCGACGGCTCGTAAAGATCGCCTTTCGTATACACCGTTGCGAGGTCCTGATGCTCTTCGGCTTCTTTCCGCAGCCGGCTCGCCTCAGCACGATAGTAGTCGGCAAGCCTGAGGTGGTCTTCCCGGGTCTTCGCATTTGCGATGAGAGCTTTCAGTTCTTTATGCGAGAGTTTTCGATGTGCATTCGATGCGGGCGGTGAGCTTGATCCGGTCTGCCCGAACGCCGTTATGGAGATAACCATCCCCATCATCGAACTCATCAGGGTTCTACGGCTCCATGATCGCTGGAATGCATCCTTATCCATTTGTATTCTCCTCGCCGGCGAACGCGCTCCGCTTATTTTGATTTGGCTCCAGACATATCCATTCCATTCATCTCACCATGCATCCCCTTCATATCGCCCGTTCCTTGCATGGTCCCAACTTTGATTTCGGCAGCGATCAGTTGCTCTCCTTTTTTTGAAGCGTGTACTGCAACATGATCCCCGACCTTGATGTCTTTTTGCGCGATCGCAGATGTACCTTTGGAATACTTCGTCTGCGTATTCAGAACAACCGTCTGCGTTGTTCCATTTATAGCCTTGACCGTTATGCTGTCCGCGGTGACGGCCGTCACCGTACCCATCACATGCTGCATCCCTTCATGGGCATACGCCAGGCCGGCAAACAAAATAACGACAATGAATGCAATCAAACGTTTCATGAAATCTCCTATCTGTTAGCGGTGCGTTGTAGACGTCTCCGGTGACGCAGAAGCTCCGCCACCGTTCAAAAATTGCTGTTCCTCACGTTCTTCCTGAAGCTCTTCCGATGTCTTCGGGTTCAACTGCTCCATCTGCAGCTCTTCCTGCTCCGTCAGCTTTGGAAGATGGCGAATGAAAGCGACGAGCTTCCAACTGTCGATATCATCGTCTCCCGGCTCTCCGAAGGCGGGCATTCCGCTCAACCTCACGCCGTTTTTGATGGTGTAGTAGAGCTCCCCATCTGAGAGTTCCTGCGTCGGTGCGCGCCGCATGTCCGGAGGACGCGGATACATCGTTTTCCCATACATGGTCTCGCTGCTGCCATTATTCCCGTGACAGGACGCGCAGTGGTCTGCCCAGTGCGCCATGCCTTCACGAAGGACATCTGGCGTAGCCTGCATGGGGTTCTTCAACTCCATTTCGCCGGAAGGAATGGCCGCCTGGCGAAACGTTGTCGCCAGCATCGCTTCAATCTTGCCGGGTTGATTCCGTGTACTGAAACCGCGATGCACGAAACGCCATGTCAGAAAGCCGGCGCAAGCCAGCAGCAGAACAGTCAACGAAACGATGGACAGAACGAACCGGTACCGCATCGCGCTCACTCCTGCGCTCCAGTTGCGTTAGGAAGATTGATCGTGGTGCTCGGCGTATCGCTTGAGACCGGAGCCTGAAGACCTCCGCTCAAGGTGTAGTTCTGGAGAGCAATCGCGTTACGCCAGACTTCACGTAGCGCTTTCACATAGCTCACGCGCAGTTGAAAGAGTGTTCGTTGCGAGACGAGCACCTGCGGATAGGCCTGAGCCATGTTCTGATACTTATTCAGATAGAGCTGATAGGCGCGCTCGGCACGAGGAATGAGCTGGGTTTTATAGCGGTCTGCTTCGAATCGAGCCGACTCATAAGACTGTGCAAGCGGTGCTGAGTGCTGACGCAGCGATAACTGTTCGCGGCGAAGCGACTGTTCGGCGCGCTCGATATCCGCTTTGGCCGCCTGCACATTTCCCTGGTTCCTATTCCACAGCGGAATATTCACACCGGCGCTGGCAAAGCTCTGTGGACCGGTCGCCTTGTTGGGCGAGCCATCGATCCTCTCGAAGTTGTACTGCTCCCCTGCCTTCAACTGCAGGTCCGGTATCGCTTCCCGTTTGGCGTCTTTAAGGCGTGCCTGTGCAACAACGATCTCCTGCTGCGCCCGCTTCACCGTAGGACTTTCGGAGACAACACTCTCTGTCATCTGTTCTGCATTGAGATCAGGAGTCTTTTCCAACTCTCCCTGCAAGGGACTGACAGGAAGCTCTCCTTTGCCTGCGAGAGCAGAGAGGACACGAAAGGTTTCAAGGTAGTGCCTCTGCGCAACGGTGTAGTCCACCTTCGCCTGTTCCGACTCAACCTCCGTTTGCAGTATGTCTGGAGCATCTGCCTGGCCTACATTCGCAAGTTGATGCACGGTCTCAACCGCATCGAGCGCGATTCCCAGTAACTGTTGCCGCAGGCGAACCGTCTCCTGCGCTGTCAGTGCATCGAAGAATGCCTGCTGGATATCGGCATGGACGCGATATGTCTGCTCCTGCACGCCAATCTGCTCCGAGCGGCTCTCTTGCGCATGGATATCGCGCCGCAGCCCCAGCTTTCCTCCAAGGACTATGGTCTGCTGGACAAAGGCACCTTGTTCGCCGCCGCCATAAGAACCTCCGCGGATTTGTTCTCCCTGATAGCCGACCGTGGGATTGGGATACAAACCCGCCTGCCGTGCTTTTTCCTGGGATCTACGGACAAAGGCGCCTGCTTCCTTGATCGTGGGATTGTTCGCATCCGCCAGTTTTATGAAGTCATCCAAATTCATGGGAGGCCGTGCAGCAACCTCCTTCAACAGCTCCGGCGCAGGCAGACTCGACCCTGTCTTGTGTTCCGGGTTCTCGGGCTCCTGCAGCGTCATGGTGGCGTGTGAGCTCTGCCCACTTTGCGGAGAGGAGGTCTGCGCGGGGGGATGTTGATGCTGCATTCCCGGCATGCTGTGTTCCTGATGCTCTTCGTGTTGCGCGGCGCCTTGCGGTTGTTGCTTCGACTGCGTGTTGGATGGCGTTTTTGCCGGTGTGCAACCAGGCATATCCATACCTTCCATGCACGGCATTGCATTGTGTTCCTGGCCCTGCGCAATGGAGATGCTACCGAAGAGAGCGATCATCGCAAAGGGAATATAGAGTTTCATCGTCATGACAGGGCTCCTCATCTCAGGCGCGCTCCAGAATGGTTTTGTAGGGATCGTTGGGCCGGTTCGCCTGCTTCATACGCGAGATGACTTCGTCATATTTTTCCGGAGGCAACACTCGCACAAAGGTCATCATGCCCTGCATGAAGCCGCTCCATCCGGCATTGAGGCCGTAGTTCTCCGGCCGCTCCACCGCCTCATCCATCACCATCATTGGCCCTTCCATGTAGGCGTCCTGCGGGAAGTTGGGAACGTCGTTCGCATTCTGGGCCACATCGCTCGCCATATCCGCCATCTGCTTCTCACTCATGTTGTGCTGCATACCGGGCATGGCATCCATCGCCTTTTGCTGAGAGAGAGGACCGTTAGTGGATGGCGTCTCGTTCGCGTTGCCAACGCCACCGAGACCGCGGCCGAGAGCGGGGCCGTAGCCCTCTCCCATCGGAGCGCCAGGCTCACCCGTCAGCATGCCCATTCCGGTATTCATGGCGCCGCCTGCCGGCATTCCGGCGGCGCGCGTCATCTTTCCAGCAACGGAGGACATCTGGTTCATCATGTGATGTGGGAGGTGGCAATGAATCATCCAGTCGCCTGGATTATTCGCAACAAACTCCACCGTGCGGGCCTGAGCGACACCTACCAGCACCGTGTTGCCCGGCCACCAACCTGCCTCGGGGATACGTCCGCCTTCGGTTCCTGTGGTGTAGAACGTGTGGCCATGCAGATGCATCGGATGATGATCCATCCCAAGATTGACAAAGCGGATACGCACACGGTCGCCGAGCCGCACGATCAGCGGAGTCGATGCCGGAGCGGCCTTCCCGTTGAAGACCAGCCAGTTGAACTCCATGTTCATGGTGTTGGGGACGGTGTTATTCGGAAGGACGGCATACTCCTGCAGATGAATCAGGAAGTCCTTGTCGCAGTGGGGGCGATACGGCTCCTTCGGATGCATGATGAAGGCGCCAAGCATGCCGGCCATCTCCTGCATGGCCATGTGGGAGTGATAGAAGTACGTGCCCTCCTGGTGAATGTCGAACTCATAAACGAATCGTCCGCCAGGTTTCACCGGAGGCTGGCTGATCGCCGGCTGGCCGTCGTTCTGGATGGTGTCTTCAAATCCATGCCAGTGGATGGAGGTTGGCTCCGGCAGATGGTTATCGAAGATAACGCGGACGTGGTCGCCCTGATTCACCTGGATGCTAGGACCAGGTGCGCTGCCGTTGAATCCCCAGAGATCGAGCGTCTTATCCGGGTGAATCTGTCGCTTCACGACCTCAGCCACAAGGTGGAAGACCTTGGTATTGCCGTCCATCGTGTAGGCAAGATCGCCAACGTCCGTCGTAACGACCGGGACATTGAAGGCCGCACCGCGGTCGCGGGTACGCTTGCGCTTCAACTGTTCGGCGGCGGATTGAGGTGTGGACGCGCATAGCTTGTTCGCCGAAAGAAAAGCGGCTCCCAGGCCAAATGCGCTCTGCAGAAACGAGCGGCGGTTCGCCATAAAAACTCCATTGAATAAGGACAGAGAGTTGGAGTCACCGGCGCGGAACGCTGTACAGCTTCAAGAAGATAGAAGCAAAATGGCGCACTCCGGCCAGCGACAGAGGATATGTCGCTGGAAAAGAACTACGCCTAGACGCGCTGTATGGAGGTCAGTTCGAAAGCGGTAAGAGGGCCTGGCGGCGGCTCTTCCGTAGAAAGCGATGTATGAGAAGCCTGAAGAACAGGCTGCGCTGTGACGATCGCAACAACGACTGCAATGACAGTCCAGTTCGGCTGCCAGTCGCGCGTCGATTCGGCAATGGCAGCATCGTCATGTCCGCAGAGGTGATGCCCGGAGCTTACGATGTAGCATCCCGCATCGCTTTGGGACTCCGTCATATGCATAGCTCCGCAATCGGGCATGTCGCCCATCTCACTCGCTTGGGCTTTGGAGACGACCTGCGTTTGCGTGGATCTGTCTGAACCCGCTGTGCCGGAAGCTTTCACCTGTCCCAGATCGCAGAGCGCTTCACAACGAGCGGAGACGCAGGAAAAAACCAGGGCCAGGACGACCGCAACTGTTCCGACGATGGTTCGAACCCTGTGCATTTTCCTTTTTTGACCTTCTGCATTCTTTAACGCAGAAGATCGTTCTCCGTTTCAGTTGTACCACCTTCCGCTGGAGATTTCCTGCCGGCTACCCTTCAGCGGCTGGGAACAGTAGCAGCTGCAGTATCTGGAACCTTTGTGCTGAATGACCTTGCAAGGAATGCGAGTATGCGAGGTGCGGCATCCAGACCCGAATTTGCATTGCCGTCTGGAGTCCCACCAAGCTCTTCCGGCTGGCCGGAAACGGGATGCCGCAATGCCCCGGTCCAGGCCGGAGCAATCTCAGGAGCACCGGCGCGATGTCCGGCCTTTGGATAATCAAGCCGTTCCACCTCATACCTGAAATGTGCCTCTTTCAGGCGTGACTCAATCCTAGCGGTCATCTGCGACGAAGGCCACACTCCGTCATCCTTGCCTGAGATCATCAGGATCGGGCCGCGAGTATTCTCAACAGCAATCTCAGCGGGCAGGTCCGGAGACTTACCGTATCCCTGTACGCCGGCATATGCCAAAGGCCGTCCATGCCATGTCCAGGCGGCGCCACCGCCGCCGTCGCAACAAGCCGGCACACGCACATCTGCCGGAACGAACGCCACAACCGCGTGCAGAATTGGATAAAGTGAGCCCAACTCAAGCGCCAGTTCTCCACCTCGCGATGCTCCCACAACGCCTATCCGTTCTGGATCGACTTCGTGACGATCGGCGAGCCAGTGCAGGGCGCTGCCAAAATATTCGAGCGGGATATCTCGCAATTGATCCGGGAGTCCTGGCGCATGGAAGTAGGCAAGAGCGAGAGTTACATAACCATGGTTCGCCAGCCAGGCTGCCCGGCGCACCGGCGTGCCACCTTCTGATCCACCGACCACCAGAAGTGCAGGACGCTTCGCACTCGCGGACGTCCCGTCGGAAACCTCTCCGGCTGGCATTGGAATACTCTCCGACGGCAAAAACAATACGCCGTGAAGCAATCCATTTACCTGGACCATGTGCACTCCGTTATCCAGACTGCGCTGCTCCAGTTGTGCGGTCGCGTCTCCCGTCTTGCTATGCAGGGTGAAATGGATATTCTGCGACCCCAGATTGTGTGGAGCCTGATAGATATGCGCCTCGCCATTGGATCGCATCGCCCAAACCAGCCCCATCGCAGAGACTCCACGGTAACTACCCTTCAGCGCCGGCGACTTCGACAGATCCAGTGAGCCGGTTTCATCCGCAATAAACTGTGCGTCCGCCCGCCAGGTATGACCGGCGGCATCTTCCAGTTCCGAACGAATCGAAACCGCCTCTCCAGGCGTGAGCCCTCCTGCACGAATGACCACCGGGTGATCGACAAGAGTACTCGCGGGCTCGATGGTTAGAGTTTGCCCACGGCTATTCGTACCGCACAGCAGGACAGTGGCAAGCGCAAGCTGAAACCATACGCTGTGTCGGCCTACGCTGCCCGGAGATGCACGTACTGACAAGAAAGAGGACGTGCGCACAGTGCGGAACATTCACGAACCCGAAGTCGATTTCGACCTGCACAAGCAGTCTGAAGCACCGTAACGAAATACACAAGCTCGAAAGAGCCTGCCTGCACGGTTCCCGCTGAAGGCATAAGCGGTCAGATCTCATCTCGAAGTAACGTGATGTTAATCATGAGGAGACGCCATCTGCAGACGAGGGCCTACCCGGCTCGATCAGCAGCCACGCCGTAAGCGAACTCAACACCGCAAGTGCCGACGCGATCCAGATCACCGAACGGTAGCCGCTTAGAAACGATTCGGTGATCGCATACTGAACTGCGGGTGCTGGATTGTGCGCTGCCGCCAACTGCGGCCGGGCGGCGTCGACCTGCGCACGAACATCGGGACTCATGGTCAATTGGGAGAGATGTTGATCGAGAGCATGGTTGAACACCGTTGCTAAAACCGCGCCAAAGGCCGCCACAGCAAGCAGAGCGGCCAAACGCGAGACCGCATTATTGACTCCTGAGCCAAGTCCGGACTCGGAATCTGGAACGGCGTTCATGACCGTCGTCGTCAAAGGAGCGACGCTGATCACCATGCCCAGCCCCATAACTACGATGGGCGGGAAGAATGCGGCCCAGTAACTCCCATTCTGCGGAACGATCGCGAAGAGGGCGATGCCACCGGCTGCCACCAGAGGTCCAACTGTCAGCGGAAGTCGAGAGCCGTAGTGTGCTACCAGACCGCCAGCCCAGCGGGAAAGACCGAACATGATTGCCACAAAGGGAAGAAATGCTGCTCCTGCCTGCGTTGCTGTGTAGTGCTGGATCTGGATCAGGTCCATGGGGAAGAAGAACATCAGCCCGCCGAGGGCTGCATACAGGAATAGAGTCAGCAGATTCGCACCCGTGAAGTTTCGCGAGCGAAACAGCGTGAGCGAAACCATGGGAGCCCTAGAGTAATATTCAACCGCGACAAACGCCACCAGGAGAAGGACTCCCAGGATGATGGCCGCTGCAATCATCCTGGGGTTAGGGAGCGCCCGACTGGGCAACTCGATTAAGCCATAGGTAATGCCGCCAAGCCCCAGCGTGACCAGGAGAGCGCCTAACCAGTCGACACGACGCGAGATCTCAACGTTGCGGCTTTCCGGAACTCTGGCGGACAACAGAATCACTGCCAGCGCAAGTGGAAGATTCAGAAAGAAGACCCAGCGCCACGTGGAGTGCTCAATCAACCAGCCGCCGATGACAGGACCAATGGCGGAGGTGATCGCGGAAAATCCGGACCATGTACCAATAGCCTGCCCTCTCGTACTCGGCGGAAAAGAAGCTGTGATTAGCGCCAGACTTCCCGGCACCAACAGCGCCGCGCCAAAACCCTGCAGGGAACGTGCCCAGATCAGCATGTGGATGTCCTGGGCCAGGCCGCACCATGCAGAAGCGGCGGCGAACACAACAACTCCGCAGATATAGATCTTGCGACGGCCGAAAATGTCTCCCAGAGAACCGCCGACAAGAAGCAGCGCTGCCAGCAAAAGAGCGTACGCTTCTACGACCCACTGCACGTCTGCGAGCGATGCGTGGAAGGCATTCTGCAGCGCAGGAAGCGCAACATTGACCACCGTCCCGTCAAGAAACGCCATGCTCGACCCCAGGATGGTGGCCGCAAGGACGACGCGTCCGCTCGCCTGCGAATTGGCGCTATCGCTTCTCATGGATGGAATCTCGACGGTCCTCCCACCTGGATTATCCATCCTTACATGCATTGATTGATAAAGAGGCAATATCCCCGGAAGGCCGGCGATGGGTCTGGCCGGCCTGCCGCAGTTGGAAAGGTTCAGGCTGCTCTGCGAGCCTTACGGACCGGCTTCAGGAACTCGAGAAGGTCGGTATTGACCTGCTCTGCATTTGTAGCTGTAAGGCCATGCGGCAGGCCAGGATAGTAGATTTCCTTCGCACCTTTGATGAGCTTGGCTGACTTCCGCCCGGTATCGTTGATTGGCACGATCTGGTCGTCCTCGCCGTGAATAATCAGCGTCGGCACATCGAACTTCTTGAGGTCTTCGGTAAAGTCGGTCTCAGAGAATGCCTTGATGCAATCGTAGATATTCTTAAGACCGCCCTGCATGCTCCACAACCAGAACTGATCCAGCGTGCCCTGAGAGACGTTTGCTCCTGGCCGGTTGGCTCCATAGAACGGTAAAGCAAAGTCTTGGTAAAACTGCGAACGATCTTTCTTGAGGCTGCTGCGTAACTGGTCGAAGACCTCGATCGGAATGCCTTCGGGATTAGTAGCAGACTTCACCATGATCGGCGGCACAGCGGCGATCAGGACCGCGGCGGCAACCCTCTTTGTGCCGTGCCGGCCGATGTAGCGTGCAACTTCTCCTCCTCCCGTCGAGTGGCCGACCAGAGTGGCATCCTTCAGATCAAGTGCCTCAATCACAGCCGCCAGATCGTCGGCATATCCGTTCATGTCATTCCCAGACCATGCCTGGCTGGACCGCCCGTGACCGCGCCGGTCATGCGCCACCACGCGGAATCCATTCTCTGCGAGGAAGTACAGTTGCGCATCCCATGCATCGGAGTTCAGCGGCCATCCATGGGAAAACGTGACAACCGGGCCGCTGCCCCAGTCCTTGTAGTAAATGGTTGTGCCGTCTTTTACCTTGATCGTGCTCATGTGAATCTCCCTCCTTGAGGTCTGTGCAGCGAGCATGTGTCGTCTGCATTTTAGTTCACAGGTGTCAGTACCGGAGCGCCCTTCTCTTTCACGAGGAAGACCACGAACTTTGCCGGTTTGGTCTTGCTGGCGTTGCGGCCGACGGAGTGAATGTCATCCGGACCTTCATAGAAGGTCTGCCCAGGCGTCAGAGTTACTTCTTTGCCGCCCTTGACCTGCATGATGATCGAGCCTTCCAGCACATAGACAAACGCATGCGCATAGTGGCGGTGTGCAGGATCCGAACTTCCCGGCGGGTACACCACTGTGATCATCAGACCTTCTTTGTTAATGTCTTTCAGATCCCTCGACATCAGCTCCGAGACCTGGGCTTGCTGTGCCACCAGTAAGCCCGGTGTGAACCACGCCAGGCACAAGATCAGCTTTGCGAACGTCATACTTAACCTCCTCGCGTATTGCTTCCTGTTTTTGTTTCGGGCATGGAAGCCGGGTTCAAATCCGGCTTCCATTTCGACGGGACGCGACTACTGTTCTGTGCGAACTAAGCGGCTGCGTGCGCGGCCGGCTTCGCGGACTCTTTAAGCCAGGTATCGAAGCGAATTTCGCCAAGCCGGGCGTTGTTGGCGGGAACCAACGCGCGCTCATCGACTTCCACTCCGAAATAACCGGCGGCGGGATCGGCGACGACTGTGCGTGAATCGTTACGAGCGCTGAGACCCTGCCGGACAAACTCGTCGAGACGGAACTGTTGTGGGCCTCCGACTTCGACAATGCCGTTTATCGCGGGGCCAACGGCAACTCTGCCGACGGCACTTGCAACATCGTCGGCCGCCATGGGCTGAATGAGCACCGGCGCTACACGAACGGTCGTTCCGACGGTAGAAGCGTCGGCGATGCTCTTGACGAACTCAAAGAACTGGGTCGCGTGAACGATGGAATATGGAATCGAAGATTCGGCGATGAGCTTCTCCTGCATCAGCTTCGCACGGAAGTATCCGCGAATCGTCTTCTCCGCGTCGGACGGCTTTTTCTGAGCGATGCGATCGGTTCCGACAACTGACAACGCAACATGATGCCGAACGCCCGCGTCCTTCTCATACCGAATGAGGTTGTTGGTAGCAGTGGTAAAGAACTTCATCGCCTCCGCCTCCTCGAAGGAAGGAGAGTTCGATACATCAACGACCACCGAAGCGCCCTTCAGAACCTCAGCGAGCCCCTCGCCGGTGAGCGTGTTGACACCTGAATTGGGTGATGCTGGTACGGCCTCGTGCCCGTGCTCACGAAGCTTGCTGACAAGCTTGGATCCGATAAGGCCGGTTCCGCCAATCACTACGATTTTCATAATGGTTCCCCTTCGTTTCCCGAATAGCCATTTCAGTTTGGCCTTTTCGTGTCAGCTAAGACCGAACAGGACTGCATTTTGTGACAGGCGGCTTGCTATTAGCCGACAAGTAGTTCGATAAGCGTTTTTGAAGGCAGCCACTCCGGGAAGCTGCGGCGAAACGAGGTCTCGTCGGCATCGATGAGTCCAACCAATACTTCGGATACGATCAAGCCGCCGACTGGGCCCAGTCGATTTCCGCCAGTTCGGATATCGGCTTCGCGAAGTATGTAGTACCAGAGAGGTGTCTCGCCGCGCCAACCGGTAGAGGCGATGCCCGCGTCCTCCGGGGTAAGCGGAGTTAGTCCAAGATGCCGCGCAACGGCTTCGCCTGATGGCAACCCGACGCCTTGCCCTCGTTGCAGATCGCGGACAGCAAGAGAGTGATAGTCGTCGATTTCGACGTCTCCGGTAAGATCTACCGGCAACCTGATAAGAGATGAAACGAGCTTCCCATCGATCCTCTTGCAGCGCTGAGGGGATATCGCATCCGGTCCGTCGAAAAAAACTGTTCGTCCGCCCGGAAAGACGGAAGCTCCGGAAACATTCGGGCGTAGTTTGCAGGTGCAAGTGGCGCATCGATTGCCACGCGTGCTCGCGCAGGTGATAGGCAGTGGCTTGGAACGAATGCTGCGCTTTGACTCATACACACCTCTTCATACGGTGAGACGCTTTTCGATGCGCCGGTCCGGAATCAGCCAGATCAGAGCCGCAATCACAAAGATCGCCTGGGCAATCCATGAGGAATAGAGCGTTGTCAGAACGGCCAGCGGATACAGCAGTAGCGACAGCTTCCCTTTCCAATCACTCCCGATGGCCTGCCGTAAAAGTGAATCCTGCCCTTGCGAGCGAATGATTGCCTGCTGGAGAACGTAATAGGCGACCGCAGCCATAGATAGTACTCCGCCGTAGAGCGCTGTGGGCACGTTGGTGAAGTGGTTCTCGCCCATCCATCCGGTAGCAAACGGAAGCAAGGAGAGCCAGAACAGGAGGTGCAAGTTGGCCCAGAGGACACCACCTGTCACTGCCCTGCACAGGTGAAACAGATGATGATGGTTGTTCCAGTAAATGCCGACGTAGATAAAGCTCAGGACGTAGCTCAGAAACACAGGCAGCAGCGGCCTCAGATTCTCAAGACCGCCCCCATGCGGCACCTTCAACTCCAGCACCATGATCGTGATAATGATTGCGATGACTCCATCGCTGAATGCTTCCAGCCTTCCTGCGGTCATTTCTCCGTGCCCTTTCTCGCACTTGAGCATTTTCTCCTAAGGGGTGCATCAGAAGGATTGCTCTAAACAGCCTCCACCCGTCCGATCTCGCCTTCCACAACCACGACGCTATATGTCTTAAGTGCATCTACAGCAGGGCCGCGCAAGACTGCTCCGGAGCAGACATTGAACTGGGAACCATGCCACGGGCATGTCACGGTTGATCCATCGAAGCTGCCTTCGTTCAGAGGCCCCTGCTTGTGTGGGCATTTCGCCTGCGTCGCGCAGAAACTCCCTGCAGCGTTAAACACAACGGCATCGCCAACCAGCAGGGACGAACCCGCGGGCACGTCTTTGACATGGAACTGGTTCCCTTTCAGGGCTTCGGTTTGCGTGGAAGAGCTTGTGGTGTCCGCCAACTGCGATTTGATCTCCATGGCATGCCTTTCAGGATTTGAAGTATGGGTGACGCAGCGCAACCGCACCTTGTCGTCACCTATGACAAGACAGCTCCTGTAAATGTGACAGCGGTCTCTTCACGCCTGAATCGCAGCTGTGTCACAAATCAAAGCTTTATCCGGTCATTGCTGCGAGGTTGAGTACTGCCATGAAACCATCTGATTCAACATCCGCCACGGAGACAGCATCCAGCACTGGAGCCATCACAACCCTGGAGAGTCTTCGGGAACACCTGCAGTGGGCCCTTGAGCTGGAGCACTCGACCATTCCGCCGTATCTCTGCGCGCTGTATTCCATTAAGGCCGGACACAACACCGAAGCCATCGAGGTGCTAAACAGCATTCTTGTCGAGGAGATGCTGCACCTTACCCTTACGGCTAATCTTCTGAATGCGGTAGGTGGGCAGCCGAGGCTGGACACGCCGCAGATGCTGCAAAGCTATCCCCGACCATTGCCGCACAGCGCCGATTCCTTCGAGGTCTCTTTACTCCGTTTTGGCCCGGATGCGCTTGAGACATTCCTCAAGATTGAACAACCGTCGCCAGCGACCGGACCGGCCGAGGGTAACCACTACGAAACGATTGGCCAGTTCTATGAAGCAATCGAACAGGGATTTCACGACCTGTCGGCCAGCCTGGGCGAGAGGAATGTCTTCTGCGGTGATCCGGCTCGGCAGATCACGAACCATCCCTTTTATAGCGGTGGCGGCCACATTGTGGCGGTGAACGATCTTGCTTCCGCATTGGCGGCAATGGCAGAGATCGTTGAACAAGGCGAAGGTGCCAGCCACTCACAAATATGGGACGGAGACACTGACGTCTTCCATCCGGAACGTAATCAGGTCGCCCATTATTACCGGTTCCAGGAGCTGAAGCTCGGCAGACGATACCGCCGCGGCGACACGCCGCGATCAGGCCCTACGGGCGATCCGGTCGCGGTCGACTGGAGCGCTGTACACCGCATGCGTGCGAATCCGAGATCTACAGATCACTTTGCCGGCACTCCAGTTCGACTGGCTCAGGACGAGTTCAACCCTTCCTATTGCGCTCTCCTGCAGCTTCTCGAACAGGTATTCAATGGAGCGCCGCAGATGCTTGGAAGCGCGTTTGGAGGAATGTACACGTTGAAGAGTCAGGCCCAGAACCTGATGAAGATGGCCAACGAAGACGGAGATACGACGGCCGGTCCGGCTTTCGAATACGTTCCGCCGGAGCTACGAACAGTGGACCGCAATCATCCACAATAGGCGGTATCGACAACTTTACTCGGACCGCAAGAGTGGGACATTCGAGCGAAGCTCGAACCGCCCTTTTTGTCATTTCGTAGCGACCAACGGGAGCGAAGAAATCTGCTTCTCCACCGATGCAAACTGGAAAAGCCGATCCCTTCGGGATCGGCTCGATAACAGCTAGGAGCAGAGCAGCCGCGCTCACACGCCAATCGTCTCGGGAGTTCTCTAAAATCACGTGCGATATCGGTCGACAATTTACGTCTTGCTTCCCTCCACGGCAACGTGTTACATCTTTCATCAATCTATTTTTTGCGACGTTGACAAAGGGATTCATATGAGCGGTAACTTCCCGACTGTAAATTCTCGCCCCTTATTTCGGCCCGGCACCTTTCGTAAACGGCCGAACGGCACGCAGGGGCATCTTCTGAAAATAGCGCAGCTACCTCCTTATTTTCGCTACTGTTTAACGCTACTTGTCTTTGTGCTGGCAGCAGTAGCGATTCAGTTCGCTCTTTAGCGATCTTCTTACGCTCCTGGGGAGGGGCATTGCGATGAGACAGCGATTACCGCTGATCATGCAAGCGGAAACCAGTGAATGTGGCGTCGTATGCCTTGCGATGATCGCAGGCTTTTATGGACGCGCGACTACTCTCTCCTCATTGCGGCGAGAGTGCTCCACCTCTCTCAGAGGATTGACCTTAGAACACCTGATTACCGCCGCACAACGGCTGCATCTTGCCTCACGGCCTCTTCGAGTCGAACTCAGCGAACTACAAGAGGTATCTCTTCCATGCATCCTCCATTGGGAGATGTCTCATTTTGTGGTCTTGCGGTCAGTCTCGCGAAGCCACCTCACAATTCACGATCCTGCCATCGGCGTAAGACGCATTTCGCTTGAAAATGCCGATCAGTCTTTTACAGGAGTCGTGCTTGAACTGTGGCCAACCGAAGACTTTACCAGAAAGTCCGATTCAGTTCCTGTTACGATCACAGAACTCTTGGGAAGCGTTTCCGGCGTCCGCCGTCTAGGCGCTAAGACGCTGTTCTTGTCCGCTCTCACTGAACTTCTCGTTATTTGCACGCCGCTTCTTCTTCAGTTCACGGTCGATCGTGCTACTGCAGGCCAAGGCAACATTCTTTACATGGGCGTAGTTGCATTGACGGTGTGTTGCCTTTTGGAAGCGCTGGCAACGCTCAGCCGCGACTTGTCAATCATCAACCTCGGTAATCGAATCAGCCTTGCCTGGCAATCGAACCTGCTTTCTCATCTTTTGCAGTTGTCTTTACCATTTTTCGAAAAGCGCTCCACAGGCGACCTCCTCTCACGATTTGATGCGGCCGAAAGCGTTCGGCTCATGCTCGTGGGCTCGTATGCCAATATCCTGGTCAGCGGTCTGGTCACTGCCTTCACCTTAGTGGCGATGTTCTTTTACAGCCCTGTTCTCGCATCTATAGTGATTGCCGGTGCGATTGTATTCCTCGGAATCCGGCAAGGCACCCTGCGGAAGATTCGCGAAGCATCGGCGAGCCAGAACATGCACGAAGTAGCACTTCGGTCGCATCTCCTGGAGACCTTGCAAGGCATTCGGCCTATAAAACTTTTTAAGAAAACCGGCTGGCGGAATTCTCATTGGCTGAATGTCTTAGTGGATCTCATGAACGCGCGTTCCACTACTGAAACAACCCGAAGCTGGATCAACGGCAGCAACACAGCCATCCTCGGGGTGGAATTAGCCCTCGTGATTGGTATTGGTGGACATCTTCTCCTTCTGCATAAATTTAGCGTTGGGGCGTTCCTTGCGTTTCTTGTGTATCGAGATCACTTCAATGTACGTGCCTTTGCACTCATCAACGGTACTTATGACCTGAGTGCGATGTCGACGCAATTGAGTCGTGTCGGAGACATCGTCAGAGAATCCCCCGATAGCGCGGCTGCCGCCAAGTTGGAGGCTGAAAGCATGCCCCCCTCTCCTTACAGCATGGAAATTAACGACGTTTCGTTTCGGTATTCCGATCATGATCCGTGGATCATTCAGAATCTATGCCTCCGCATCCAGCAGGGCGAGTGCGTGTCGATTACGGGGCGTTCGGGTATTGGAAAGTCGACTTTGGTGAAGTTGATGTGCGGATTGTTGCGCCCAAATGAAGGTGAGATCTACGCCAACGGCAAACCGCTGAATGAAGAGCACTCACTGGGTGTCGTTCTCCAGGAGGACATGGTTTTCGCTGGGACGATTGCTGAGAACATCCATTTTTTTGCTGAAACGCCGGACGGTTCACTGATTGAACACTGTGCACGCCTCGCCGCTTTGGCCGAAGATATCGACGCGATGCCAATGCGGTATCAAACTCAGGTAGGCACAGGAGGGGCGGGATTGTCAGGAGGGCAGAAGCAACGGCTCCTCATAGCACGCGCACTCTATACCAAGCCATCCATCCTGATTTTTGACGAATCGACGAGTCATCTAGACCTGCTGACGGAGCGCACCATCTCACAATCGCTCTCCGCTCTTTCGATTACCAGGATTCTCATTGCACATCGCCCTGAAACTATCGCGATCGCTGATAGAGTAGTGGCCTTTAGAGATCGCAAGCTTATCGACATTACTGACAAGTTTCGGGCTTTGCCCCCGAAAACGAGTGGCCAAACCGCTCGGGACTATACGCAAAGGAGCAGTACGCACTATGTCTACAGCAATGAACAATGGTAAACGGGTTTTCGCGCGTGCGAATGCACGCATCCTAACTGCCGATGAGTTGAAGCTGGTCAGCGGAGGCGACGATGGCGACTCCACCTCGAATGGGACGACCAAAGGTGGGGCAGACAGCGTTGTCGTCGTAGACGACATCACCGTTCCGGGCGCTTAACCAAGTAAATCATGAGGCTCCATGCTGCTCACATAGGGCAATGGAGCCTCATCGGCAATAGGTGTTTGCGAAAGGGCAATGTGGCTATCATCATAATTTCGGATCTTGTGGACTATCATGCGGCCGCTGTGGCTTGGGCTCTTGCCGCCACAGGCGTTCCCTACGTCCAGTGGGAGGGCATTGGGTATGAAGAACCCCGGCAAGCGTCAATTGAACTCGGCTCGTATACACGAGTACGCTTAGGTGGCCATCTGGTGAGCAAAAACGACGTGATATGGTTTCGTCGACCTCGGCAGCTCTCTTACCATCCAGACATGGCCGTCCTTGATCGGCGGTTTGCGATGCTAGAGTCCTTGCGCTTTTCAGAATGCCTAGGAGCTGCTCTCGACGAGATCGGCTGTCGCTGTGTCAATTCTCCTACGGCTGTCTATGACATTAACCGTAAGGCAGCGCAGATTATCCTGGCGCACAAAGTTGGATTGTTAGTTCCCCATACGCTTATGGGGAATCAGCCTCCGGAGATCGAAGATTTTTTCCGGTCGGTCGAGAACGATGCTGTTTATAAGGCTTTCTTACCGCATCTCTGGTTCGATCCTGACACCGAATCGCAGGCAATATTGGAAACAAAAAATATCTCTTCATTAGCAAACGACGTGATTGAAGTTGCCACGTATACTCCGGGAATCTATCAAAAGCGCGTTCGCAAAGTTGCCGATATTCGTGTTCTCGTAATGGGCGAGCTAATGCGCGCGTTTGTTCTCCATTCAGAGGCTCTGGATTGGAGATATACGCAGGACTATGCAGATCTAAAAATTAAGGAAAGAGCGATACCTGCGCCCATTCGTAGCCTCATTGAGCAATTCATGTCCGCGGCAGGAATTGTCACCGGCTCATTGGACTTCGGGCTGGATGAACATGGTCAGTGGTGGTTCTTCGAGATCAACGAATCCGGTCAATTCTTATGGATCGATCACTCTATGGAGGGCGCCGGTGTATTCCAAGACTTTCTGGCATTTCTTAGCGGAAAGCCCCGAGAGCTCTTCCCCTGTCTAAAAGATTATCGGCATGATGACTCGATCCTCGACTCACGCCCGAAAGAGATGGCTCCAATAGTCACGGTGGAACATCTCGGAGTTTGTTAGCGGAAAGGATATGTTGACCGATGTGGAGTTTTAAGATGAACATCGTGGGCCCGATGCTGTTGAGCGGAGTGCTGCTAGTGACGGAGTTGGTCTGCGTTGCCAAAACTCCTCCTGTGGAGCAGCCGAAGCAACAACCGGGCACATGTTGTGCGCAAGGTTTTGATGTCGTTTCGATCAAGCAAACGAAGGAGAATTCGGACAATGTTCTGATGTTCTCAAGGGAGGATGGTTTCAATGCCCAGAATGTGCATGTCGCGGCACTTTTGAACTACGCTTTCGATGCGCATGAATATCAGATTATCGGTTTACCGGATTGGGCCCGGTCTACAACGTTCGACGTTGTTGGAAAATTTTCCGATCCGAATGAAGTGGCCCTAAAGAAAGCTACCCTGGAGGAGCGGGAAGAATGGGTGGCCAAAATCTTGGTAGAAAGATTCCATCTTGTGTCTCATAAAGAGAAGCGGGTCATGCCGGTCTATGATTTGACCGTGAGCAAGGATGGCTTTAAGGCCAAGCAATCTCAGCCCGCAACCGTCGATCAAGGCCACCTAGCCGATTCCGTCAATCCACAGCAGGGCATGCTGTATGCGACCAATCGAAGTATCTTTGGAAAGAGCGCGCCATTTTCAGATCTTGCACCACTTCTTTCCGGAATCGTTAACAGATCCGTTATAGACAAGACTGGTGTCACAGGAAGCTACGACATTAAATTGGTCTGGACCCCGGAACAGGCTATGCTATCGAATGCTCCACAAAGTAGCCAAGGCCCACCGGATATCTATACAGCTCTCCAGCAACAACTTGGCCTACGACTTAGCAGCAGCAAAGCGCCAGTCGATGTTCTTGTGATCGATTCCATCAGTTTTCCTATTGCGAACTGATGGAATTGAGACAAATTCTTAGGCTATCGGCTATACCAGAAAATATGTATTCGGTCTTCAAATACGCTTCGTTGAGATTCCTGACTGTGCTTGCCGGCCTCATGCTGGCCTCTACTATGCATTTGTATGCATCGGCACCCTGTCGCTCAATTCCCGGTGCAGCTCAGCTCTGGTCTGATTTTAAGACTCGCTGGGTTTGGATCGGCGAAACCCACGGAACCTCCGAGATTCCTGCGGCTTTCGGCGACTTGGTCTGTGACGCTCTTGCTCAAGGACGCGTCGTCACGGTGGTTCTTGAACGGCCTGCCACAGAGCAGACAGCAATTGACGGGCTCATTAGCTCCAGCGATCCTAGCTGGAGCGAAAACCAACTTCTCAACCAGCCCGATTGGCAGAATGTCTTCGATGGGAGAACTAGCAAGGCCATGCTAAAGCTTCTTCTCCGGCTTCGAGAGCTGAAGAAGGAATATCCGGCGATGCGTGTATCCGCAATCGTCAACTTCGCATCGGCCTCATCAGATAGTCAGATCAAGGATGATGACGTAGATAAAGCTATCGGCCGCGCTGTTTTGGCGCTAGAGAGGAAGGAACCCAGAAATATTGTGTTGGTTCTCACCGGAAACGTCCATGGTATGAAGAGTCCCGTACTGGGTTACAAGACTGCGGCGATGTACCTTCCGTCCGAAGGTCTTGTTTCACTGGAAGTGACGGGTCTAGGTGGAGATGCCTGGACAATGCATCGTGGCGCTTGTGGCCCTGGCCCCGCCGGAGTCCGCGACAAGGATACAAATCGCTCATTGGGAATCTATCTCCATGGCGATTTAGCACCAGTAGGGAAAGTAGATGGCATTTTAGCTTTAGGCGAACCGACTTCGGCGTCATCTCCTGCAAACTCAACGATGCTGGAAGGCGCTCCTTGTCGAGAAGTGTTTTCCTCTCGACAGAGGGAAGAATCGTCTCCCAACTGAAGAATTGATTTCCCGAAGTTGTTCTGCCTGTGAGAAGGGGGCGTTTCACTCCTTCCCGCTCCGGCCGCCTTGCGTCATGCGTCACCCACAACAGCGGGACATTCCTTTCCGCAACGCCCTTCCTCTAAGTCTTGTGCGCTAACACGCACGAATGCGGTTGACAGGCTTTGCTAAGGGGCTCCGCCAATCGCGCGGCGCTAGGCATCCTGAATCTCCGCACCTGGCTTGTGCAGACCTCCTGTACGTTCCGTCCTTTCCGCGCCAGCTTAGCCATCGATAAAGCCCCGCTTGATTGCAATAGTTACCGCATGCGTGCGGTCGTTCGCGCCAAGTTTGGAGAGGATACTTTTCATGTGCCCTTTGATGGTGGCTTCGGAGACGGACAACTGAGCTCCGATGATCTTGTTTGAGTTTCCGTCTGCGACACGCCGTAGTACTTCAATCTCGCGATCGCTGAGCGCATCCTCGGTCATATGCTCCGCGAGCTCAGCTGCTATTTCCGGCGGAATCCTTCTCTTGCCGGCGTTCACAGCGCGGATCGTCTCCAGCAAGTCTTTCCGCAGCATGCTTTTAAGAAGATATCCGGAGGCCCCTGCCTTCAAGGCACGAAACGCCTGCACGTCACCCTGGTAGGTCGTAAGCACAACGAATCGAGCATCTGGAAACTCCGACCGGATGGCAACGATCGTCTCGATACCGTTCATCCCCGGCATCTGCAGATCCATCAGGGTTACATCGGGTCGGTGGCGACGAAAGAGTTCAATCGCCTCCTGCCCATTCGCCGCTTCGGCGACAAGCTCGACGTCCTGCTCACCTTCCAGTACAGCGGCGATTCCTTCACGCAGCAGGGGGTGGTCGTCTACAGTGAGAACCTTGATGATCTTTGTCACGGCTTATACCTCCACTCTGCTTCAGAAAATCCTGACATCTAACGATACGCCGGGTGCGGCGCCGACTCATTCTCCCAACGGATAGCGAACGCCCCCTACTTTCGAGATTGCCTGGCAGCCCTGCCGTCTTTAGCCTTCGGATGTGCAGCGACTCTTCTCAATGTTTCCTACCGGACTGGTGGGGGTGGCGCTCCTGGTATTGCGAGTCTCGATAGCCACCTCCTTACTCATCCATGCAGCCGACCGCTGCTCTCAGCTGACCTCCTGCTGGATGACGATCGGATTCGCTCTGACGGCATTGCCTTTGTGCCTTGGCTTGTTCACGCCATATGTCGCTGTGTTTTCGGGAGTGTTGCAGTTCCTGGCGCTTATGTCTGATGGAGGCAATCGCCCTCAGCTCATTACATCAATCGTCGACAGCGGAGTACTCTCAGTTCTGGGCCCAGGCGCCTACTCGATCGATTCCCGGCTCTTCGGTCGAAAACTTCTCGAGCTTCCTCCTAAAAAGTAGTGCGCCAGTGACAGAACACTGCCAAAGCAGGTAGACGCGGTCCCCCTATGTTGCTTCGCGGTAGGACGAGTGGCGCTCTCCCAGTATCCGAAAGAGGTGAATTCGCCAGCACGAAAGGGGATGTTGGGTAAGCCGCGATGAGCCGGATACTCCAATCAAAAGCAGCCTAGAGAGGAGATCCCCCAATGACTCAGCTTGAGAAAGTCCAGTACACAGCAGACGGCTTTCTATCTCCGACCGATCCACATCTCAAATGGAATACACAAACCAGTGAATACGATGACGGTCTCTCGGCGTTTCTCGATTTGCGGCGCAACCTATTTGGCGTCGCCTATCGCATGCTGAGAAGCGCCGCCGAGGCAGAGGATATTCTTCAGGACGTCTGGCTGCGATGGCAGACCACGGATCGTAGCCTGGTGCTCGATCCTTCGGCATTCCTGATGACGATCACGACCCGTATGTGCATCAACTTGTGCAAGTCCGCCCGTTCGCGCCGCGAGACCTATGTCGGGACTTGGTTTTCAGAGCCGGTTGATCCAACCATCGATCCCTGCCTGGGAGCAGAACGCAAAGATGCATTGAAGACTGCTGTCCTGGTTCTCCTGGCGAAGCTCCGTCCGACAGAACGTGCCGTGTATGTCCTTCGCGAGGCCTTCGACTACTCCTATTGCCAGATCGCAGAGATCCTTCAGATGAAGGAAACCAACGTTCGCCAACTGCTTACCCGTGCTCGCAGACATATCGCGGCGCGGCAGCCTGCAGCGGTGAGTTCGGCGGAGCGGAGGCGTTTTCTGGCGGCCTTTACCGCTGCCGCCCAGAACGGAGATCTGGTTAAACTGGAGGGTCTCTTCTCCCCTGGCGCCGTTCCAGACGAGCGAGGAAATACCGCGACCGATCTGGAGCCTCCGCCTGTGGAACAAAATCTGACAGCCTGTCACAAAACGGCGGGGTACGCGGTCTTAACCAGCGCAACCATCCGCAGTGAGGCTGATCGGAATGAAGGTCTCAATCACATGGAAGTGGAGGCCAGCAGCATTGGTCTGCTGGCAACACATGGGATGGTTCGTACTGTAAGTTTCGTCTGCAAATAAAACGAATACTGCTTGTTTCGTAGAGCATTTTTGCTGTGAGTGTGATGCAGGGCTTCCGCATCTATGGGCGTTTTCCGCAATGAAAACGCCACTGCACGCCCCTTCCGGATACCCGGCAACAGGGAAAATGCTCGATGGCATGCGCACGCAGGGGAGCTGGGTTTTCGCGATTTCTCCAGCTTGTTCCCGGTGAAGGAGAATCGCAGGCAACCGGGGAACTCTGCGTGCTGCATTAAAAAATGATCAGTCAATTTTGCTCTTGTCTTAACTCTTGTCCGGGATGTGTATCTCGTGGTTCAATTACCGACCCAATACGCGGCGCACGCAAGAAGGAGGAATGACGGATGGATATCTACGTACGTACCGATGAAACCATTCTGATCCAGACGGATGCTTACTACGAGGAGCAGGCCAGCCAGGAAGAGGTATACCTCGAAGAGACGGAGGAAGGACTACGCATGATCCTATGCGCGGACGATCCGCCCTCACCTCAAAGCGAGTGTGTCAACAAGGAACAGGGTGAGGCGGTGGAAGAGCTTATCACCGGCGATGCCGATGATCCTCCCCTCAGTGAGGAGACGGTCAGGGAGATGCTTCACATATGCCCCGAGTAACAGGAGCTTACGGCTTACACAGCTCCTGTTCCGTCATCGCCTTCAACAGTGGCCTGGTCGGAAAACTCCAGCTCGTATCGCGATCCTTGAAGACCGTCATCGTGGTCGTCGATCCCATGAACTTTAGATAGAAGTCCACCGGTTCCATATTGCCGGAGTGCGCGCCCGGGCGGTTGTACAGGAACTGGTTGTTACGCACTTCCACCCACTCCCGCCGCATCGGCTTGTAAGCATCGAAGGTAAATGTCAGCCTGGTCAGCGGCAGAGGCGGTTCCGTGGCCTGCCGCTCATACGGCATCCAGAAGGCGGGCGTCTGCCCGACCTCAAAGAAGATATCCGCCTGCTTCACGCCCTCTACCGTCTTGATGCACTGCAATGTCAGCCAGGCATCTTCAGGTTCACCGCGTACGCTGATACGCGTCCATGCGGCCCGGCTGGTAGCGGCCACGCCGCTGGTCACAGAAAGATTGGGCGCCTGTGCCAAGGCGGCACAGGTGAACAGCATCCAGACAAAGCGGCGCATATGGCCACTTTAGAGCATCTTCCCCGTTGCTGGGTATCAGGAAGAGGTGTGCAGCGGCGTTTTCATCTCAGAAAACGCCCATAGATGCGGAAACCCTACACGGAAGGTGCTCTACCGCGAAGGCTCGCCGACATAGTAGCCGTCGCGCGTCTGCACGAAGAGTTTGTTGTCCTTTGTCGTCAGGTCGATCTGGTGGTAACCGTCGCTTCCTGTCGCCTGGTCCGGGGTGAACTCGATGCGGTACTGGCTGCGAAGCTCACGGGCAATTTCTTTATAGATTTCGTCGACCGGATGCTTCTTGCTGACCTCGAAGACCTGACCGCCGGTCTCCTGTGTCATACGCTCCAGCACCTTCTTACCGTCTCCATTGCGGTTTCCCGAGCCGGAGCCGCCACCCGGGCCAGGCCAGCTGCCCCGAGGTCCGCCGCCGAAGCCGCGCTGTCCGCCGCTCTCTTCGCCCTTGTAGTAGATCGCGTAAATGATGGTGTCGGAGCGCTGTGCGGCTTCCAGAGAGCGGGCCAGTGTTACCTTGCTGCCGCGGTCCTCACCGTCGGTCAGCAGGATCAGTGCCTTGCGGCCGGTTTGCTTCTTCATCAACTCATCGCTGCCCAGGAACACAGCGTCGTACAGCACCGTTCCGCCACCGCCGAAGCCACCACGCCCGCCGCCCTGGCCGCCTCCCTGCCCACCACGACGGCCGCTGCGGCCACCGCCACCGGGAAACTGAAAGAAGTTCTGCGATCCACGGCGATCGTCATCGGGCGGAGCTCCGCCATTCCGATCACCGCCACCACCGCTGCCAGGACGGTCCCCCTCGAGCTGCTTCAACCCTTCCTGCAGCTTGCCCCGTTCATGCGTCAGATCCGCCAGCAGGTCAGCCTTATGGCCGAACTGAATGACGAACGCCCGGTCATCGTTCGAGGTGAGCATATCGTCCAGAAACGCCGAACTTGCGCGCCGCTCATCATCCAAACGGCTGGAGACGCTACCGCTGACGTCCACCAGAAGCCCCAACGTCAACGGCAGATTGGCGTCACTGGTGAAATAACGAATCTCCTGGGGCTTGCCGTCGACTTTGAGGTTGAAATCTTCCTTTTTCAGGGTCAGGACAAGTGCGCCCTTCTTGTCATGTACGACTGTGGGTACATGGACAAGTTTTGCGCCGACACCCTGAATTGGCTTCGGCGCCTCCTGGGCGCTTAATACATGAGCAAACAATACACACGAAGAACCGAGGACGAAGGAAAGGAGCAGTCTGCGCTTCATGGCATCTTTCTTAGACGGCCCCGCGCAGAAGTGGACTACAGGCCATCTCTGCGCGGAGGCCTCCCTCGTCCTAAACTCTTACGAACCGGACGGCCATATAGGGCTTGCCGGTCAGCTTCACCCGGCTCTTCCCGCTAAACTCTCCGGCGACCGGCGTTAAGGTCATTGCCCAGGGATCGATCAACTCCGCGCGGTACTTGCCTTTGTCCGGCAGGGGAAAGTCGTAGTAAAGCGGCCCATGGAAGTCGAAGTAGAACAGGAATGATTCATCCTGATTCCGCTTCGCGCTCGGATAGTAAGGCGGCTCGATCTGGGTAAATCCGATCTGATTCCCACCCACGGCGGCGGTCTCCTCCACCATCTTTCGCAGAAAGCCGATGCGGGCGGGACTCGTGCCCTTCAGCGTGCCACCGTGCGACCACCACAGCACGGCCTTGTCGTTCTCGATATCGCTCTCGGTCACGTAGGTCTCGCCGTGCCCGGGGTAGACTCCCGCGACGATGCACAGCCAGAAACGCCGTGTCATCTCCTCGCCTGACAGGTTGCCCCACCGCGAATTGATATTGCCTTCATACATGCACTCGTCGAAGATGACCGGTTTACGCCACGACGAGCGCCAACTCGCCGCCTTGTCGAAGGCGTAGTCCTGCACGCCGGCGTGTGTGCACCAGACGCGGCTGTAGTCATACGGAGCCTTGCTGTAGTGGATCGACCGCAGATGTCCATACGGATCGCTCTCGGTGACAATCTCCGCATAGCGGTCCCAGTCGCCGGTGTTCTTCTTCTTCATCAGATCGAACTCGTTGGCCAGCGACCACCACACGTTGCGATACGCCGCAAAGCGCGCGATCACATACCGCAGATAACGATCGTCGACCTCCGCCGGCATCTCCTGGAAGCCCCAGTGATCGTAGGGATGAAAGAGGATCAGGTCCGCCTCGACGTTCATCGCTCGCAGGTCCAGAATGCGCTGCTCGATATGGCGGAAATACTCCGGATTGAAGCGGGAGTAATCATTCGTCTCACCCTGGCGCGGGAACGGGAAGCGCGGCGGAACTCCGTGGTTGTACTGGTACCACTTGGGGAAGATGCACATGCGCATCTTGTTGAATGGCCCTGTCTTCAAGGCTGCCAGCGTCTCACGCTCGCGCTCTTCCGTTTGGTGCACCCAGGCATAGCAGGTGGTGCCAAACGGAAAGTACGGTGTGCCGTCGGCGTAGCCGAAGTGGAAGGTGTCACGCACGCTTACAGGACCATGGTTGCCGCCGGCGGCAGGCGTCACCTCCACGGCTCCTGTCTTCCCTTTCAGCACCGGTGCGTTGCTGTCGGTGGTGTAGTTCCAGGCGCCGACCGAGTCCGGCATGAAGCGCACCTTATACACACCATCGCCGTCGTAGAAGCCGTCGATCGTCATCTCCCGGCCTCCTTTGCGGAAGATGGCTTTCACCCAGATGTCCAGGAACGGATTGCCTTCCTTCGGGCCATTCAGGGTGATTTCAAAGACATCCCAGCGTTCGACCTTCGTTGCCGGTTGTGCTGGTGCAGCCATACCGTTTGTCGATATCCCGGCAACCATGGCGGCGCCGCCGGCCTTCAGCATCTCTCTGCGATTCATGCCGACAAGTTTACTTGCATATGCATAAAGATGCATAGAGGTTGGGGAGTGAAAAATTCCCTCCTGAGAGATACCGGAAGAGAAGCGGATTTCTCCGCTCCCGTTGGTCGCTGCGAAATGACAAATAAAAGCGGTTCGAGCACAGCTCGAACCGCTCTCCGGCCCCTTCGTTCGTGGATCCCGAAGCCCCCGTCGCGAGGGTGGGTTAGCCGTTTATAGCCAGCCTTTGGAGCGCGCGAGTCGAGCTGCCTCGATACGGTTGGACACGCCGAGTTTTGCGATCGATTCCGAGAGGTAATTCCGCACCGTGCCTTCGCTCAGGCCCAATTCCCGCGCCACATCTGCTGTCGACATACCGTCGCCGGCTCGTTGCAGAATCTGCCGTTCGCGGTCGGTCAGCGGATCGGGATCGGCTGTCCACGCCTCGGCTGCCAAATCCGGATCTACCACACGCAGACCGCGATGCACCCGTCGGATTGCCTCGGCGAGCTCGGCCGCGGGACGGTCCTTTAGTAGATAGCCCTGGGCTCCGGAATCGAGCGCGCGGCGCAGGTAGCCGGGACGGGCAAATGTCGTCAGAATCACCACGCGTGTCTTTGGGAAGCGCTCTTTCACTACCGCCGCCAGCTCGAGGCCAGTCATCTGCGGCATCTCGATATCGGTGACCAGCACTTGCGGGGGCTTCTTCGTCATGAGATCTAACGCTGCGCGCCCGTTACTGGCTGTGCCTGCCACGGTAATATCGGGCTCTGTATTCAATAGCGCCGCCAGGGCGCCCAGAACCATGCCCTGGTCTTCGACCAACAGAACCTCAATCTTCGTCATACCGTGGCTGCACCCTGCGGCAGATCGATCGTCAGTTGAGTACCAACCTCAGACTGGATCGACAACCGCCCACCCAGTGCTTCCACGCGTTCACGCATACCGCGCAATCCTGACCCCTCTTCCTTGACCCCGCCTTTGCCATTATCCGCAACCGTAACGTGCAGCCTTCCATCGCGGAAGCGGAACTGCATCCAGACCTCGGTCGCCTCAGAATGGCGCATGATATTGGTCACACTCTCCCGCACCGCCAGGCATAGCACTGTCTCTTCTGCGATCGGCAATTCGTTCGGCAGGCCATCGCAGACCAGCTTGATGCCGGCCGTTGCGAGCGTTTTGCGTGCACGGTCTACCTCTGCGCTCAGGCCCTGTGAGCGGTATCCCAGAACAGCCTCACGGACCTCCGCCAGAGCCTTACGTGATGTCTGCTGGATCTCAGCTATCTCAGATGCAGCCGCATTGGGATCGCTGGCGATCAGCTTGCCTGCCAACTCGCTCTTCAGCGCAATGACTGTCAGCGTATGTCCCAGCAGGTCATGCAGGTCGCGTGCAATGCGCTCCCGCTCGGCAACCGTCGCCAGATGTTCGATCTCTTCGTTGGCAAGTTTCAGCTTCGCATTGGAGCGTTCCTGCTCCGCGTAGTACATGTTTGTCAGCGTGATTACCACCACGAAGAAGACACCAATGAAGACCGACCAGTGGTTCAACTGGAAGATCGCCATCTCGACGAACATACCGGAGACTTGCGCTCCCATCGCGATCAGCGCTTTTCGCGGATTCTTCAGGATGAACGGCAGCATGGCTACCGGATAGACAAATAGCCCGGATGCGCCGGCATTGAACGGCAGGTACGCATAGCCGACCGCAAACAGTACGGTGTATGCGACCCAACGGGTGCGCCCCCTGGTTTCGGCCGCTGCGATAAACGAGATCAGAAAGATGGGATATGCGATCGCCAGCGCGATCCACGCATCACGTTCGTGCCGGAGAATGGGCTCGATCAGGAAAAACACGGTGTAGGTCAGCGAGATATAGCGAAAGAAGCGCCTTGCCTTCCGTTCCGCCCACTTCTTTTCCCGAAGTACCCGCTCCAGTTTTTCGTTCTCGTTGTTTTCGTTGCAGTCGACCACCGCACCCTCTCCTGACATCACCTTAGCTCTTTGCCGCGTTCCGCCGGAAGAGCACCATCGCCAATCCCAACATCAATACGGTAAATCCTGCGAGTGCAGCTACGTGGCCGGCCACCGAACCCTGCCTATCAAACCCGATGCCTCCAAGCGCAATCTGCGCCAGATGGTACGTCGGCCATACCGGCGCCACCTTCTGCAGCCAGTGCGGCAGCACGGATAGCGGCATCCACAACCCGGAGCAGAAGCTCATCGGCAGATAGATCAGGTTCAGAATGCCCGGCGCAGCCTGCGGCGGCACCACCATCGCCAACATCAGTCCCATGGAGGCAAAGGGCAGCACCCCGCCAAGAATCGTGAGCGCCAGGTTTCGGATTTCCGCACCCGTAATCACCACATGCCCCATCGTCAGACCAAGGGTCAACAGCAGCCCGAAGATTATCGTCGCGAAGGCAAAGGCCGTCAGCAGCTTTGCCACCAGATATGCCCCAGCCGGCATGGGGCTGGCCTGCTTGACCTCCAGCCATCCCAGGTTGCGCTCATTCGACAGCGTCACGCTGATACCAAAGAGTGAACAGCCCACCAGGCCGAAGATCGAATAGGTCGCCATCAGGTACTTGCTCGCCGACAGCACCTCATGTCCCCTGCTGTTCACAACACCGAAAAGCAGATAGAACATCAGCGGGAAGCCGATCGTCGCCAGGGTAAAAGTGCGGGCGCGCAGAAGGCGCAGAAACTCGTACTTTGCCTCTTTGCGGTACAACGGGAAACGGGGTGCAATAGTCATCGTCGTCATCGCTACTCTCCTTTGGTCAATGCGAGGAAGGCATCTTCAAGTGCCGGGCTGCTGATCTCAAGGCTGTGCAGGCCGGTATCGAGCGCCAGCATCTGGCGCACGTTATCTTCGACCTCCGCGGAACGCACCACGGTGGTTCCGTGTTTTACCTCAACCGACGTAACGCCGGGCAGGCGGCGCAACAAATCTTCATCTAACGAGGTCACGCACTTGATCGTCCTTCCAGAGACCCTCGACTTGATCTGTGCCGGTGTGCCTTCGGCGATTACTGTTCCCTTGTTGATCACCACAATGCGGTTCGCCAGGCTATCCGCTTCTTCCAGATAGTGCGTCGTCAAGAGCACCGTCTTCCCCCGGCTGGCAAGGTCGCGCACCTGCTGCCACAGCCCATGGCGCGATTCGATATCCATACCAAGCGTGGGCTCATCCAGAAAGACAAGATCAGGATCCCCACAGATCGCCAGGGCAAACAGCAGACGCTGCTTCTGACCACCACTTAATTGGCTGAACAGGCGATCCTCAATCCCGGCCAGACCGGCAACGCGCACGACATGCTCTACGGGTAACGGAGTGGGGTAATAGCTGCGGAAGAGGTCGAGGTACTCCTTGACCTTCAGCGTCTCCGGAACGCGAGCCACCTGCAGCATGGCGCCGATTCGGGTCCGTGTCGCCGCATCGCGGGGATTCCCGCCGAAGACCCGGGCCTCACCGGCATCCGGTCCAAGTAGTCCCAGCAACAGTTTGATCGCGGTTGTCTTTCCTGCGCCGTTCGGCCCCAGCAGGGCAACCACCTCCCCGGCGCGCAGGGATAAAGAAACCTCATCCAGCGCGCGATGCGCTCCATAGTTCTTCGTAGCTCCGCGCAGATATGCCACCTCAACTGCCGCCGGTGTTGAGATTGCGCTTCTCTCTTCCACTGCCACCATCGCTGCACCTCCAGAAGATCGTCTTCAAACTCCTCAAGCATCGCGTTGATGCTCTGCCGGCAACAGTGCCGGATGTCATTCTTCGCGCATGACATTTGTCATGCTGACAAATGTCATGGCTTCGCCCTGACAACTCACACTGTTTTCCCCCTGCGCGCTCCGCGATGCTTGAGTTCGTCAAGGAGAAACCGCGATGCACTTCAAGCTCTCTGCTCTCTGCCTTCTGTTCGCCGGCACACTCGCCGCTCAGCAGTGCTCTCCCGTCACGGGCACTGTACGCGATACCACGGGAGCGGTGATTCCAGACGCGACGCTGACGGTGGACACCAACCCAGCGATCGTCTCCGACGCGCAGGGCCATTTCTCTCTAGGCTGCATCAGTGGAAAGCACACGCTTCTGGTCGAGGCCATCAGCTTCGCATCGCAGACGATCTCCCTGCCGGGCGCCGCAACGCTCAATATTACGTTGAAGCCGGAAACCGTCACGATGGCTGTCGATGCACAGATCGACGGCTCGGGCCTGGATACCAGCGCCGGTGACGCCGCCGGATCACGCACCCTGAACCGCCAGGACCTGGCACAGATGGCCGACGATCCCGACGACCTGCAGCGCCAGTTGCAGGCCCTCGCCGCTGTCTCCGGCGGTGCTCCAGGTGCAGCCACCATCACCGTAGACGGCTTCCAGAACGGCAGCCGTATGCCCCCCAAGTCGTCCATCGCCTTCGTCCGCGTGAATCCTGATCTCTTCTCTGCCGAATACGAACGGCCTCCTTATGAGGGCGGACGGATCGAGATCATAACCCGACCTGGTCAGGACAAATATCACGGCTCGCTCTTTCTCACCGACTCCGATACGCTGTTCAACGCACGCGATCCCTTCGCCACCAGCCGCGCCGCGATCGGCAAGCGCCGTTATGGCTTCGATCTCTCTGGCCCGCTGCTCTCCAAGAAACGCGACTTCACGCTCTCGCTCGAGAAACGTGATATCGACGACTTTGCAGTCGTCAATGCCGTGACACTCGACGCTACGGGCAACCAGCAGAGTGTCAATCAGAACGTCCCCACACCGCAGCGCCTGTGGATCGCGAACGCTCGCGTCGGCATGATGCTCTCACCGAAGAACAACTTCACGCTCAGCTACACCGCCAACGTGAACTCTCTGCAGAACCTCGCCGTAGGAGGCACGATACTCCCGGAGGCCGGCTATGACAGCCAGCAAGCCGAACATATTATCCGCGCCACCAACGTCACGACCATCTCTCCGCGCATTGTGCACGAAGCCCGTGCGAGCTTTATGTGGCGCAATCGAGATGACACGCCGCACTCCACCGCGGCGGCCCTGCAGGTTTCTGGCGCCTTCACCGCCGGTGGATACACCGGTGGGTACTTCGCCAGCCACGAAAAGGTCACCGAAGTGGATGACGACGTCCTGCTCAGCAGTAAAAAGCACGCACTCAAGCTTGGCCTGCAGATGATCGACAATCTTGAGCACCTCAACCAACCCGACACCTTCAATGGAAGCTATACCTTCAGCGGCGCAACCGTCGGAGGAACGACGATCGGTGGTCTTGAACAGTACCGTCGCGCCATGCTCCGCCTCGCGGGCGGCACAGCGACGACCTACACCGTCAACCAGGGCTCGCCGACCGTCGACTTCAACCAGCTTCGCCTTGTGCTCTTCGCGCAGGACCAGTGGAAGCTGACGCCGCACGTTCAGATTGCGCTCGGCATGCGCTATGCACTGCAGACCTCGCCTTCCACCTTCTCCAACCTTGGACCTCGTGCCGGAATCTCCTGGTCACCGGATAAGAAGCAGAAGCTGATCCTGCGTGCACGCGCCGGTCTCTTCTTCTCGCCCATCGATACCAACACTGCGGGAGTCACGCTCCGTCTGAACGGCATCACCCAGCAGCAGAGCATCATCTACTCCGCCAACTACGGCACGCCGCTCACTGGAGCCACGCCTATCCACACGCTCCGCAACTTCGCGGGTTCCGTCATGCAGACACCTTCGTTGCAGACTCACCTGGGTGCAGAGTATGAACTTCCCGCTCACTGGCACATCCAGAGCAACCTCTACATCGTGCGTGCCTGGGATACCATGCGCTCGCGAAATATCAATGCTCCGCTCAACAACCAACCCACCGGACCTCGCCCCACGGTAGCCAACACCAACATCCTCGAATACCAGCAGACCGGTCATCTGCACGGCAACGTCATGTTCGTCGGTGTGGATCAACACAGCCTGCGCCGCTTCCAGATCTTCCTGGGTTATGTACGCATGGATCTTCGCGGCGACGCCGACGGTCCCAACACCTTCCAGCAATCAAACCTCAGCAAAGCGGGCGAGCTTGCGCGTCCTACATGGACGAACACGCACCGCATCATCAGCATCAGCCAGGTCAATCTGCCGAAGAAGTTCACGGTCAGCAATGTCTTCAACGCGACTTCAGGTACGCCACTCAACCTCACCACCGGCCTCGACACCAACGGTGACGGCGTCTTCAATGAACGCCCGCAGTACGCCACTTCGACGGCAAATGCCTACCAGACTCCTTTCGGTCTGTTGACCGCTGTGGGTGGAACCGGCGCCTTTCCACGCAACGCCGCCACTCTTCCCTGGACGGTACAGCTCGATACCAACCTCAGCCGCAGCTTTGCTCTCTCGAAGAAGGACGCCGCTCGCACCATTACGTTCAACGCACGCGCAGCGAACCTGATGAACCACACGAACGTAACCGCGGTCGGCAGCGTGCTTGGCTCGCCGCTCTTCCTCAAGCCCTACGCCTCAGACGCCGGCCGGCGCATTGAGCTCGGCTTCCGGTACAACTTCTAAACGATCATTGCAAGGAGACCTCGCATGAACCGCATCGCATCTCTGATTACCTCCGCCGTCGTCGCTGCAACTTCCGCCGCTGGTTACGCACAGCAGGCCGCCATCGCTCCTCCAGTCTCCGGCCTGATGATCAGCTATCGTTACTGGCCCGAACAGTTCGTGCAGTGGACAGGGCCGGAGGTTCCCTACACTATGGTTGAGCTCGATTACGACGAGAACAACGGCAAACCCCTCTACGACTTCATCGTGACCAGCCGCGCCACTGGAAAGCGTGTCCACTTCGCCAATCAACCGCAGCTCGTGGCCATCGCCAAGGCGCAGGACGGTGAAGCATATCTTACCCAGATCGAGTTCACGAGGCCCGACAGCGAGGTGAACGGCGCGACCTTCGATCTTCGTCTTCGCCTCAATGACGGGACGCCTGTTGAGTGGCGATTTATTCAGGGCTCGGACGTCGTGCAGCAGGGTGGCGGCCTGACCGCTGTCGCTGAGGCCAAGGTTCCGGTCTTTCCCTATCGGGAAGAGTCCGCAGTCGCCGGCGAAGGCTCGGCCATCGTCGTGGGTGACAAGACCTCCATCGCTGAGATGTGGAAGGAGATCTCCAGGCCTCCTTACTTCGTCGCCTGGCACGGAGCGCTGACGCACTCGGCCACCACGGCCGTGCTCGCGGCCGGCAGTGAGAGCTTCAAGGTCACCTCCGCTCCAAGCGAGCTGAAACAGGGCGCTACCTGGCAGCTCACCCAGGAAAGCGGACGTTCGATCACTCTCAAGATCGAGAAGGCTGCCGCTCCGCATTACACCATCTCGGTCGAGAACAACCCAATGGTGAAGCAGACCATGGAAGCCACCTACGATGGCACAAACTGGGCCATCGAGAAGATCCGTTACGCTCCGGTCCGCGCCGAAGACCACGGTCTGACCCTGCAGTTCACACCTGCTTTTGGCCAGACCGAGACCTCGACCGTTGACCTCATCATCGGTAAGAAGACAAAGATTGCGACGGCTACCCTCAGCGGCACTCCGGTGAAGTACCAGCTCGCCATGAAGTCGCCTGAGTGGGCTAAAGGTAAGACGCTGACCGGCGCCAACAACATCACGCCGGAGAGTGTCACGCTTGCGGTTCATCCTTAACGTGACGCGCCTCACGACCGTACTTACGGTCGTGGGGCATGATCCTCGGATCCGTTTCAGAGATAGCCGAGCCGCTTCATCACAGTTCCGTGAGCCGTCTCGATGCGCACAAGCTGCTCCGGTGTAAGCCGTAGCTTCCCTTCTCCAGCTTTGCCCGAACGAAAGAATTTGTCCTTCGCATGCGGATTCTCGCGGAAGCCCTGCTGCTGCTCCTGCCTGGCCAACTGATCGAAATGGGTCGCCGCAACCGCGGCTTCAATATGCTCCGCCGGCATGCGCAGGAACTCCACAATCTTTCGAAGGCTAGCCGCCGGATCGTGCAGCAGGTCCTCATAGCGGACGAGCAGGAGTGGAAAATCCCCATCCAACCAGCTTGTGACGTGGGTGCTCCATCCCCCCAGAAGCTGAGGCAGCTGTCGCGCAGGACCGCCCGGACTATTGGCCAGAACATACCTCTCGGCCGCGAGGATATCGACTGCCGCATCGAGAGTTGTCCCGAAGAACGCCGCCGCGGAAACGGCGACATCTCGCGGGTCGCGGACGATATAGACGACACCACGTGTCCTGTCTTTGGGAAACACGGGCTCTCCTGCTTCGTTCCGCCAGAGCCGATCATGCACTTTATGGATCAATACGTCTCGGCGGCAGTCCAATGCAAGCCGGCGATAGAGCTCGGGCCGGACCATGGCGATCTCACTGAATGTAAGCTCCGTAGCCTCGACGCCAAACTGCTCCTGCAGATTGGTATAGGAGACAATCGGCACTTTCAACTCCAGATCGTTGATGTCAGGGACGGCTCCGCCCAGCGCCAGGCTATTCAACATCATCCTCACCCAGGTGTTCCCGGATTTCGGATAAGAGGCCAGCCAGATGTATTCGGTCTCTTTCACCAGTACGCCTCCACGTGTTGGAGCAACGACGAGGCGATCTCCCGCAACCGTTGCATCTGGTGGGGATGCCCCATACGGATTACGGGAACTTCAGCCGCCAATGCACTTAACGCGGTAAGCATGGGCTTCTGCCGTTGCAGCAGCCCGGCGAACCGGTGCTGATAGACCAACGAATGCGGTGGCATAACGCTATGCATTCCCCGTAGCCGCTCAAAATGAACTGAGCGGTGATGTGCATCTTCCACTCGCACCAGGAGGCCGGCTCGCACAGGCAACGCAGCCTGAGTTACAAGCGTGAACTTGCGCAAACCGGGCCGCAACGCGCAACGTGCCTCTTCCGGAAATCCAAGATAATCTCCGACATCGGGCCAGAGACGAATCCGTGACGGTCCTGCAGAGACCATTGCCCCTTCGCGACTCACATCGACAAGGCAAAGGTCGTCGCTTAGAAACTCCGCACCCTGCTCCATCAGTGCCGCCGCGAGTGCCGACTTACCCACCGTGGCCCAACCCGATAGCAGGATCGCCCTGCCTCGCACCACGACAGCACTCGCATGCAACACCAAACGGCTGTTCTGATGAAAGAGCAGGCCGGCAACGGTCCCCGTCAAAAAGCTCTGAAAGGGCTCGCTCTGCGGACTTTCGTAGGGAGATACAAGGATCTCCCGGCCATCTCGCAGCAGAAAACGGCCTGCGTGTTTCATGTTGAGCAGGACCTCACCCTCGCGGTCAATCTCAATAAATGGGCCTCGCTCAATAGAATCCGGAAGCGATTCTGGAACTTCCGTCTCCAGAAGGGTCACCTCACCCGAAGCGATCTCAGACCCCTGCCAGGGAGATAACCAGCTAAGATCCCATGGGCTCGATAGCCGGTAGCCGTAGAAGTTGAACTGCCGCATCTCCCGCATGGCTATCGCAAGGACTCCGCAATGGCCCTGAGGACACGCTGCGAGCTTTCTTCGATGCTCTCGCTGGCGGTCCTGCAATGAATCTCAGGCTCGACGGGAGCTTCGTACGGTGCATCGATCCCGGTGAACTGTGTAATCTCTCCGCGTCGTACCCGGCGATACAGTCCCTTCGGATCCCGCTCCTCACAGGTTTGAAGGGGAGCATCCACAAAGACCTCCAGATACGCGCGGCATATCGCCCGCACTTCCTGGCGCGTGCTGCGATACGGAGCGATAACGGCAACCAGCACGACCGCGCCCTCCTCCGCCCTGGTTTTTGCCAGAGCGCCGATCCGTCGGACATTCTCTTCCCGGTCCGTCTTCGAGAACCCGAGGGTGGGATGCATCTGCTTGCGCACCTCATCTCCGTCGAGGAATACCGCCGGTATGCCAAAAGACGTCAGGCTCTGCTGTACGGCTTGCGCAATGGTCGTCTTGCCGGCGCCGCTTAGTCCGGTCAGCCAGACGACAAGGCCGCCCTTTTCTCGAAGAGTATGTGGGGAAACAGAGATCAATCGATGGCTTTCAAAAGGAGGTCGTAAAGGCAGTGTAAGCGATTTCAATGTACCTGAAGATCGATCCTTCTGTCCCGCAACAGAGGGCAAGCGTCTTCATCACCAGGATCGCCATGTTCATCACCAGGATCGGCATGTTCATCACCAGGATCGGCATGTTCATCACCAGGATCGGCATGTTCATCACCAGGATCGGCATGTTCGCCTGCTGGGCTTCCCCTTGGCTGCCGGAGCGCATCGGAGTAGATTAACGTGCCAGGTTTCAGGCTTAGGGCTGATCGGTCACGTGTGACTGACGCGTGATTCGCCCGAACAGTTCCCTACCAGCAAACACCGATCCAGTCCGCCATCGACGCGTACCGCTCCTTTGCCCGTCACGAACCCGGGTTGGATCAAGGTCAAGCTGGTCCCTCGCTCGGCAAACGCCATGCCGCTTAGTCACTATCACTGAAACCCAAGGAGAATACCCATGAAGTTCTTTTCGGCAAATCTCTCCAACCTTCGCGAACTCTATATCAATCAACTTCAGATGTTGCTGTCTACGGAGCGGCAGATCATACACGCGATTCCGAAGATGATTGAAAAAGCAGGTGATCTTCAGATCAAACAGGCCCTTCAATCACACCTGCAGGAAACTGAAGTCCAGGTCCGCCGCCTCGAAGAGATTCTCCGGCAGACTACTGGTGAGGCGGAGATGGTCAAATGCAAAGCACTCGCGGCCTTAGTGGAGGAAGCAGAGAACATGATCCAAGATGCTTCCGACGAGTCTGTACGCGATGCCGCCATCATCGCCGCCATCCAACGAATCGAACACTATGAAATCGCCACCTACGGAGCTGTTCGTCACTTTGCCCAGATTTTAGGCGAAAGCACACCGGCACAGCTCCTCGACCAAACCATCAAAGAAGAAGGCCACGCCGATCACCTGCTGAGCAGCATTGCCGATCGCGTCAACCCTTATGCGCAAAAAGCCGCCTAGTCTTCTGCAGAAAACCGCCGGGCGCGCCTATCCAGCGGCCCGGCGTTCCTGTTGTGCAACAGATCTCACCTGTGTCGGAAGGAAAGTGACGACGACCGCCCGATCTTCGCCTTGATCGTGGCCTTAAGCTGCAACAACGCCGACCGATGTTCTTCCTTTGTCCGCGCCGAAGAACAGTCCGACGGTACGTACAACTCGTATCGACGCATATTGGCGTCGTGTGCGGTGCAGGTAATGCAGCTATTAGTTGTGAGTAAGAATCAGCGATCGCGTGCCAAGAAACCGGAGCAGCGTCTCGAGAGGTGTCTCGTAAAGCCCGAATGCATCGGCTTCAACACGAAATACTCAAACGGACTGATGATATCGATCAGCAGCAATGCAGATCTGGAGTACTTACGTTCTCTAGCTTTCGCGGAGGTGACCATGGAGTTGATTCGGAGGGACAACGGTCATTGACTCATCTGGCTTTCGTAACGTTGGTTGCATAACGCACAAAGCCGTCTGCCTTAAAGAAGGCATTTCTCGGCCGCAGGTTGCCCGCAGGCCGACAGTCCGTCATGTTGTGGACATTTGTTCACAGGAATCTTCAAAGAGGCTAGAATGTGAGGCATGAATTGACGGGATGCGGAAAGCTATTTCGCACTCGAACAATCGGAATCAATATTGTCCCTCTGCGGCTCCTCATCCTTGGAAAGCCCATTTGTAGCGGTTCTCTTATACCGCTGAACTTCTTTTCGCTGCTTCGTTGTCTTTGAGCAGCGCTCATCGAAAGAATCGGGGTGAAGCAGATGACGAATGAAAATCGTCCGCTTATCTTCGTTGTTGACGACGAAACACTTATCTCAAGGTCTCTTGCAACCATTCTCAAGCAACAGGGCTTTTCCGCCTGCGACTTCAACGATCCGCGTCGCGCGCTGGAGATGGCCCTCGTCACACCACCGGATCTGCTTCTCAGCGATGTGATGATGCCCTATCTCACGGGCATCGAGCTCGCCATCGCGATGAAAAAGATCACACCATGCAAGGTGCTGCTCTTCTCTGGTCAAGCCGGCACCGTGGACCTCCTGGAGTCAGCTCGAAACCGGGGCTACGACTTCGAGCTGTTGCACAAACCAATCCATCCCGCAGAACTGCTCCGGGAGATACGTCACTCGCTGCCATTAGAGCTTTGCAATTAACTCTATCGGCGATAGTGCCCCGTACCAATGGCGAAAGTGAAGATGCCCCGCACCTGACATCACAGATGCGGGGCATCTTGTATTTACAGGTGCGCTCTAAACTTCCGCCATCTCCTCTGGTTCGACAGCGATATGGTTACGCAGCAGAGGCTCAATCGCCAGCAACGTATTCTGCAGCGCGTCGCAGCCTTCATACGCACAGCTCATCGCCTGCGCTTTCTGGCGATAGCTGCTCTCCGCAAGAATGGAGCGTACCGCATCGCGAATCTGTTCGGCGGTGGGAGTTCCCGTCTTCAGGTCGATACCGCAGCCGCTCCACGCGACACGCGCCGAGACAAAGGGCTTATCCTCCGAAGCTCCGGCACTTATCAGCGGTACACCCGCACGCAATGCCATCTGAACACCGTTGTAACCTCCATTGGTCACAAAGACAGCGGTCTTCGGCAGAATGGCGGCATAGGAAAGATAGCCCTCCAGCCGCGCATTCGCAGGCACGCGTACACCGCTTGCATCACCGCCGCCGGCCGTCGCTACTACCTGCACCGGCTCAGCGGCGAGACCATCCAGCGCGGGCTGCAGCAACTGGTTGAAGTCGTAATTGGCAATCGTTCCCTGGGTTAAGAAGACCACAGGTTTTGCCGGATCGAGCGACTCGATCCATGACGGAGTTTCCACGTCATCGTGCTTCGGAATCATCGGTCCAACAAAGACGACGTTCCCCGGCAGCTCTTTCATCGGGAACTCGAAGGCGGAGGTGGTGAACTGCAGAAACAGATCCGGACGCACATACAACTCATCGAAGAGGAAGGTATCCAGACGCCGCCCACAGCAGGCTTCGATCTTGTCGCTTACATAATCGGTTGCAGGCTGCAATGCCGCGGCGATCTGCTCATTATGCTCCGCATTACGCAGCAGGCCTTCGGGAGAGTTGTCCGGCCCGGTGAACGGCGAGACCTCCGCATTACGGCACATGAACGGCACAATACCGCAGGAGACAACCGCCGGTCGCTCGGCACGCGGGGCCATCAGCAGGGGAAAGATTCCCATGAACAGCAGGTCCGCCATGATGACGTCGACGTCCTCGGCATCGACCAGACGTTTCAACGCAGCGTACTGTTCGGGAATGGCGTCACCAAAGACGCGCTGCATGTCATAGGTAATCTGCGGCATACCGGGTTCGATACTGCTGCGTTCAGGGAAGTAAACATCCTGGTGGCGCATGTCGTAGTTGGCGGCTCCGGCAAGGGGCACATAGGCAAGACCGGCAGCCTCGACGCGATCTCGATAGATCTCGCCGGTCAGTACGGTAATGCGATATTCATTGGCAGCCAGATGCTCGGCTACCGCCATCATCGGGTTGAAATGACCTGGGACGGGTGTAGCAGCAATCACAACGTGTTTCATCAAACAAAGAACTCCTCAGTAAAAGTAAGGACGCACGACAAGAGATAAGGATGCGCGGGCACACGGCAGTATGTGCGTTGACGATGTCACACACGCACACCTGCCCTTATAAGAGCACCCTGAAAACTGCAAACAAAAGAGGGATGTGAGATCTTCTCGCGGACTCGAAGAAGCAGCGCACAGGCTGTCTTCTGAAGGCGGAAGTACCTCCAGGATGAACATACGCGCGAAGTATCTGAGCGGTTCCCTGAAAATCGATCAAACTTTCAAGAAGAAGTCTCTTGCGGCTCCATCGCGTACCATGGTGGCGAAGCATGTCCTCGACCAGCCATCCCACACCGCGGCTCTATCAGCGTGTAGCCGAACAGATCTCCGCCTATATGCGCGAACACCGTCTTGAGCCTGGACAACGTCTTCCCTCGGAGAAAGACCTTGCCCGCAAACTCAACGTCTCCCGGCCGACGATCCGCGAGGCCATGATTGCATTGGAGATCGCTGGTCAGCTTGAGATCCGCGTCGGCTCCGGCGCCTATATTCGCCAGGCGCCCAATCAGGTTCCACTGCTTCTCGATGCGGGTCCGGGACCATTCGAGTTGTTGAGAGCACGTCTTTTGATCGAGGGAGAGATCGCCGCCGACGCCGCGCTCAACGCCTCTGCCGAACAGCTCAAACAGATTGAGGCGACCATCCAGGAGATGAAGGCGCTCGATGCGGCTGGGCAGAACGCGCAGATAACCGATCGCCACTTCCACGTCGCCATCGCCGAAGCAGCGCGCAACAACGTCCTCGCCAGCATTGTGGATAGCCTGTGGGCCGGCATCTTTTCGCCCATCTTCCACTCGCTCTCGCACCTTGCCGGACTACAGCATCATCAGCAGATGACGCTGCGCGACCACCAGGCGATCTTCACCGCCATCAAAGCGCGTGACCCGCAAGCAGCCCGCGCCGCCATGCGCAACCACCTGCGCCACGTGGAAGACATCCTCGCCGGTCAGCCGGAAAAGACGGCCCGCCCTAAAAAATCAGCCCGAAAATCCGCTATCCGGAAACCTGCCTGACCAATTCTTGAAATTGGTCAGACAACTATGACATCCTTAAAATCATTGAGGCGGGCGCACCGCCGCCCCACAGGAGACGAAACAACCCATGCCGTGGTTTTCCATTGAGGGTGACGCCCTCACCGAAGCGCAGATCCAATCCGCCGTTGACCGCCTTCTCACCGAAGCCCGCACGCGCATCAACAAGGACCTGAAGCGCGTTCTGCTGCTTCCCCCGGATCTCACCCGCGCCCACTCCGGCGCCGGCAAAATCACGGAGCTTCTCTATAAGGCGCTTCCCGACGCCCATGTGCTGGTGATTCCGACGCTCGGCCAGCATGTTCCTCATACCGAAGCCGAGAACAAGTGGATGTTCGGCGATATTCCGCATGAGCTCATTCTTCCCCATGACTGGCGCAACGGCGTCACCCACATCGGCACCATTCCGGCCTCGCTGGTGAAGGAGACCACACAGGGCGCCGCTGACTGGGAGATTCCCGTCGACCTCAACTCCGTGCTGATGGACCAGCAGTGGGACCTCATCATCAACGTGGGCCACGTGGTTCCGCACGAAGTGCTGGGCTTCGCCAACCACAATAAGAACTACTTCATCGGCCTTGGCGGCAAGGAGACCATCTGCGCCTCGCACATCGCCGCCGCCGTCTATGGCATTGAGAACAACCTGGGCTGCCTGATCACGCCGCTGCGCGCCACCTATAACTGGGCCGAAGAGAATCTGCTGAAGCATCTGCCGGATGTCTATCTGCAGATCGTGATGCAGCGTGACGCCAACAACAAGCTGGTCACCAGCGGTATCTTCGTCGGCGACGATCTCGACACCTATCTGCAGGCCGCCCGCAAGAGTCGCGAGCAGAACATCACTGTCTTCGACAAGCCGATCAAGAAGGTTGTCGCCGTGATGCAGGCCGATGAGTTCCGCGCGACCTGGGTCGCCAACAAGGCTGTCTACCGCACCCGCATGGCCATCGCCGACGGCGGTGAGCTGCTGATCATTGCCCCCGGCGTGGAGCGTTTCGGCGAGCAGCCCGAGGTCGATGCCCTGATCCGCAAGTATGGCTACAAGGGCACTCCACGTACGCTCTCGCTCTACAAGACCGAGGCCGACATGCAGGAGATTCCGCACGGCGTGGCTCACCTCATCCATGGCTCCAGCGAAGACCGCTTTACCATCACGTACGCTCCCGGCCATCTCAGCAAGGAAGAGATCGAGCAGGTCGGTTACAACTACGCCGACTGCGCCGAGATGCAGAAGCGCTACGACCCTGCCGTCATGAAGGAAGGCTGGAACACCATGCCTGACGGTGAGGAGGTCTTCTACATCAGTACGCCTTCGGCAGGCCTGTGGGCGACCGCGGAGAAACTGCATAACCCCAACCGGCTTGACTACGGCAAGAACCTGTAACGCAGCATCTGTCTATGGACACACTCGCAGCAAAACGCGAAACCCTGCGCCGGGAGCTGGCCACGAGCGAACATCTACTCGTGGCCTACTCCGGCGGCGTCGACTCGGCCTATCTTGCGTGGGAAGCCTACCAGGTACTTGGCGATCGCATGCAGGCCGTCATCGCGGACTCGCCCAGCCTGCCGCGCAAGCATCTCTCGGCAGCTATCGACTTCGCCCAACAGCATGGCATTCCTCTCCGCGTGATCAACACCCGCGAGATGGAGAAGCCGGACTATGTTCGCAACGACAGCCAGCGCTGCTTCCACTGCAAGGATGAGCTCTTCCATGCCATGGAAGCACTTAGCCAGGAGCTTGGCATCGCTACCATCGCCTACGGCCGCAACCTCGATGACAACGGTGACTTCCGACCAGGTCAGCGCGCCGCAACCCTGCACAACGCCACGGCTCCGCTGGCGGCTGCGCAGCTCGGCAAGCAGGAGATTCGCACTCTGGCTCGTAACGCGAACCTCGCAGTATGGGATAAGCCTGCATCGGCGTGCCTTTCTTCTCGCCTGGAGTACGGCCGCGAGGTGACGCCAGAAGCCTTGGCGCAGGTGGAAGCCGCCGAAGATGCCCTCAATGCCCTTGGCTTTCTGCAGGTGCGTGTACGTCATCACGGCACACTCGCCCGTATTGAGATCGCGCGCGAAGAACTTCCACGCGCCTTATCGATGGAAGCGCTCGACAGCATTACCGCCGCTGTCCGCGCCGCAGGCTTCCAATACGTGACCCTCGATACGCAGGGCTACCGAAGCGGCAGCATGAACGCCATTTTGCCCATTGAGACCCTGACGGCGAACTTGAACGGCAACCGATAACGAATGCGGTTGCCTCTGTGCGCCGCAAGTGTTGAAGGCATCCTGGAAACACACATGCATCGCGAATCTCTGCTGCAACTTTTCGAACAACTCCGCACCGGCGCCATCTCCACGGAACAGGCCGCTGATACGCTGACGCACCTTCCCTTCGAAGACACCGGCTTCGCCAAGATCGATCATCATCGCACCCTGCGCTCGGGCCTGCCCGAAGTGATCTATGCCGCCGGCAAGACACCGGAACAGACCGCCGCGATCTTTCAACGCATCGCTGCCTCGGGCGTGAACGTACTCGCGACCAAGGCAGACGCGGCACATTTCGCCGCCGTGCAGACACTTGTTCCCGGCGCCGAATATCACGCTCTTGCCCAGTGCATCACGTTGCGGCAGGCGCAGCAGCCACGGCACGAGGGCACCATCGCTGTTGTCTGCGCCGGCACCAGCGATCTTCCGGTTGCGGAAGAGGCTGCCATCACCGCGGATCTCTTCGGCGGCAATGTTCTACGCATTACCGATGTCGGCGTCGCCGGCATTCATCGCCTGCTCGCACAGCGCCCTCTGCTGCAGACAGCCGATGTCGTCATCGCCTGTGCCGGCATGGAAGGCGCATTGCCCAGCGTGCTGGGCGGTATGGTGGGTGTGCCGGTCATCGCCGTGCCAACCAGCGTTGGTTACGGTGTCGCCTTCCACGGCATCACGGCGCTGCTTTCCATGCTGAACTCCTGCTCGCCGAACACTACCGTCGTCAACATCGATAACGGCTTTGGAGCCGCGTATACCGCCACCCTCATCTGCCGCGGGCAGCAGAAGAAGTAATCCTTACGCACCCTTGGAATTGCTCTCATTGAAGTATTAACTATCAGACTCACCGAACGAGCGGGAGTTGGCCGGAGACCAACACTGCTGTCCCTTGTGCCTGCGTTCGACCTTTGACTGTCTCACGCTGGTCGAACGACCATTCCCATCTATAAGTGGTCCAGCAGCTCAGAAACGGAGATTTCAAAGCCGAGCGCTACGACTGCTATCAGCGAGAGCGTCATCGACTTGCGGCCTCTCTCCACGTCACTAATGTGGCTCCGGTCAATGCCTAAATGGGTGGCCATATATAGCTGCGTCCACTGGCGCTCTTTGCGCAGATCACGAACACGTGCGCCAAAGCGGGCATCGATGGGCACATATCTGTTTATGGAGGAGTATGCCTTCGTTGAAGTAGATTCGTTACCATGCTGCCTGGGTCTTTCATCTTTGACCATACGGCACCTCTGGGGTCACTTGTTACTCTGCTAAGCCATAGGATGAATCCACGAACATCTGCACTGCTGAATTCGCTGTTTTATGGACAGCCATTACGAATGTAATGCAACGAGCCTAAATCACTAAGGAACACCGCAACGTAAATTATTCTCGACACCGAGCGTAATTTCATGTGAAGGCGCATTGCGTAAGTCTCTGGCAATACAGCCTTCAAGGTTCTCGGCCAGGTGGTCAGTTGGTGCAAGTCGAAAAATTTTCGCGGACCACCGTTAAAGTCGCTCTAGCTCGTTGCGGCAAGAGCGCTGCGACGAACACCTCGGCGGGCAGAGCTTAAGACCAAAGGCTTACTCCAAGCACACTGCCGAAAGCGGCTGTCCAGGAAGGACCACTAGCCAGTGCAGCAACCCCCAAAGGACCAAAACACATGAGGGAGATCTATCAATGCTTGAGTCTTCTGCGTCCCATGATAGGCCGAATTTTTCGGACGCGCACAATTACTTCAGTCGCTCGGCTCAGCAAACTGATCATGAGAGCTTTCCGTGCGGCGATCCCATCCCCCCTCATCTTCGGAGGGCAAGGGACGATTAAGGTGAAATTTCAGCACGTGATGTAGGGACTTGACGCTGTGCTCTGGCATCTGATCGATGAAATTCTTAAGCTCGTCGCGAGTCGTCATCATGCGGGCATAGTACCGAAAGCCTACGCAATCTAAGTCGGCTAAAGCCGACACGTGGCTTAGCAACGCCCGGTTATCGATGACCGTCCAATACACCCGCATTGCGGAGGAGACGACGCACTTTTTTGGGGGATATGGAGAGGCGATCGGCCACTCGGGAGATTCTCTTATTTTCGCGCATCCACACTTTTGGGATAACCATCCCCGCGAACTCTTCGGTAATCTGCTGGAAGGTCTTGTCGCCCAACACGCCTTCCGACCATGCGCGGAGCGTGTCATTAATGCCACAGACTCGTAGGACCAGTGTCTTCAATGCGGAGAGTTCTTCGAACAGGTGATCTCGATCTTCTGATCCGAGCAGAGCGGAAGCGGCGACCGCACACTCATTAGCCACATCCCATTCCTGAAAGAAGTCGCTCGCGGCCGTCATGCCCCGCATAATGTAAGCGCCTGCCAGCAGCCGACGATTCTGTGTGTGTTGTGCAAGTGCTATCGCTTCATCGCAGTATTGCTTCGCAGTATCGGCATGAACCTCAATATCTTTATCCTCCCCAAGTCCCTCATCGACTCGTGCATTCTCGGTGGCAGCTTGCAGCATGCGAGCCCTGGCCATCAGTATCTGGTCATTTTTTTTCAATGCAAGAGTGTAGGCTTCAAGCGCTTCCTGAGCGCCACGTTCGATATCTCCACTGTCCACGTGCAAATGCCCGGCGTTCAAAAGCGCCGATCCGATGCCGCTGGAATACCCATGCGAAGTGTAGATCTCGATGCCACGTTCCAACTGCGCCAGTGCCTCCCGGCAAATCTCGTTATACCGGGCGTGAAGATTGCCGCGGCTCCGTTCGTTCCCAGCAGATTCGGCTCCACTCCGCAATCTGTCAGGCCGCCGGGCTCGTGCGTCAATTCGCTTCCGTAGTTGCAGTGCGAGGAGCCGTTTCGTATAAGCAGCATTCACCAATGTCCGGGCCAGGTTTCGATGGTCTGCATGCTGTGCCGAATAGATTGCGATAGCCCGGTCAAAATGTGCGAGCGCCTTTGTGTATTGCCCCGCTCTACGTACGATCCGGCCACGGGCGGACTCAATATTGGCCAGAGCCAAGTCATAATCAGTTGTTTTCAATACCGCCTCGGCGTGATCCAACAGCTGCAATGCCTCCTTGTGCAGCCCCTTCTGAAACAATAGCCAGCATTCCTGGATCTGGATGACCGCGGTGGACATGGTTTCCTCGGAAGTCTTCTGGGTCAGACTGCGAGCTTGCACTATGTGATGGAGTGCCATGTCATATTCACCCTTCTTGCGATGCGACCGTGCCTTCCAGAAGTGCGCAAGGGTCGTGAGTTTTTCATCCTCGAGCTCTCTCCCGGCCTTGAGGACAACCTCCAGAATCTCGATGGCCGTGTCGGCGTCCTCGGCGGACAGTGCGCGGAACGCTTCGACCATACGCAATCTGAAGTAATCCCCGAATGGCATCCTGCGGCGTAATTTGGGCGAGAATCGTTTCAGAAGTAGATCGATGAGCTCATAGTTCCTGTACCCAACATCGACCCACTGTGCGATGCAAAGCAGTAGTTCAGCCGAATGCGCGCTCCTGGGATCCAGTTTTATCCATGCCTGCTGCTCTTCAAGCATGTTTATCCCTTTGGCTATTTGTAGCCTCTTGAGCGCCGCGGTAAGCTTCGTCAGAAACTGTAGTCCAAGAGGCATCGGCCCCAATTCTAGGTCTCGAATCCGTTGCGGTCGAGAAATAGTTTGCTCGTTCTGCTCGAGCTGATAGCGCATCGAGATCTCAGATATAGATGCATTTGTCCATCCGTCCGAATCGGACGACTTCGCTTGATCACAACAACATTGTGGTTTTTACTCGCACAACAAGCAACATCGCACGTCAGCTATATCGGAGAAGAAGGACATGAGCCAGCAATACGCAACCAACAATTGGAATTCGCCCCGATGGGGAGGAATCATACGCACGTACTCGATGGAAGACGTGAATCGCCTGCGTGGGACGGTACGAGTCGAGTACTCGCTTGCCCGCGCGGGTGCGGAGAAGTTCTGGCGCCTTCTGCATCAGGAGGCTTACATCCCTGCGCTTGGCGCACTCACCGGAAACCAGGCGGTGGAGATGGCTCAGGCGGGTCTGAAGGCGATCTACCTGAGCGGTTGGCAGGTGGCAGCTGACGCCAATCTGGCCGGGCAGATGTATCCCGACCAGAGCCTGTACCCGGCGAATAGTGTTCCAAGCGTGGTGCGGGCTTTGAACAGCGCGCTGTTGCGTGCTGACCAGATTGCCCATAGTGAGGGCTCGAACTCAGTTGACTGGATGCTGCCGATCGTGGCGGACGCGGAGGCTGGATTTGGAGGCGTACTCAATGCCTTCGAATTGATGAAAAGCATGATCGAAGCAGGAGCAGCCGCCGTACACTTCGAAGATCAACTGTCTTCTGCGAAGAAGTGCGGCCATATGGGCGGCAAAGTCCTTGTGCCGACACGAGATGCTGTACAAAAGCTGGTTGCAGCGCGTCTGGCCGCGGATGTGCTCGATGTTCCGACCGTCTTGATTGCGCGAACGGATGCTGATGCTGCAAAGCTTATTACCAGCGACTGCGACCCAGTTGATCAGCCATTCCTGGCCGGGAAGCAGACGGTCGAGGGATTCTTTGCCTTCCGAGGTGGACTGGATGCCGCCATCTCACGTGGTTTGGCCTACGCGCCGTACGCTGACATAGTCTGGTGCGAAACTTCCCAGCCAAACATGCAAGAGGCGCGGCGGTTCGCTGAGGCCATTCATGAAGAATTTCCAGGGAAATTGCTGGCATACAACTGCTCGCCATCGTTTCACTGGAAATCCAAGTTAAGCGACCGAGAAATCGCACACTTCCAACAAGAACTAGGAGCTATGGGTTATCGCTTCCAGTTTGTTACGCTCGCCGGCTTCCACTCCCTGAATCTATCCATCTTCGAGCTGGCCCATGAATACGCACGTTCGGGGATGTCAGCTTACTCTCGCCTGCAGCAGCGCGAGTTTGAGCTGGCAGAGAAGTGCGGATATGGGGCGGTCAAGCATCAACGCTTTGTCGGGACAGGCTACTTTGACGAACTGGCTAACGTAATTGCATCCGGACAGACCTCGATCCGTGCACTACCGGGTTCAACCGAAGAAGAACAATTCGAAGTCCTGCCGTTTAAAGAGTCAATCAATTCGGCCACTTCTGCATCTGGAATGCCTGATTGATCTAACCGAGCTCGGTTTGCGGATCAATCCTCTTGATACGGTGAGCGGGAGGACGCTCACCGTCTTACTGTATTTTGGCGCGGCGCCGGCGCGTGGCTGGTTTCTTCGTGTGAGTGGTCTTCTTGGGACCAAGCTTCGAAACCAACTCTTCCAGTTCCGCCAGCCGTCGCTTCATTTCGTCCACTTCCTCGTTTTCGGGCTTCACCGCATGAGATGTCTGGGAGCCTCGCGCGGCATGGCCTGTCTCGGACGCGTGAGGTACATCCGTCGCTCCAGGGTTCGCTTCCGGTTGTGGTGGATAAAATCCAAAGGGATTTACGGCTGGGGAGATCAAGCGGAAGGTGTTCTGGTAAAGATCGAGCATTGCCTTCATGTATTTGAGGGTACTTTCCTGACCGACGCGCCCCGAGGCGATCACCAATTGACGGAGAACATCGAGCGGGAAATCGGAATTCGTTGTCTTGGCATCTTCTACGATGATTTGCGTCAATATCAGCCGCGTGATGTCTTCGCCAGTAGTCGCATCGACAACCTGTACGTCCTCGTCGCGCTGCAGCATTTGGGCTACCTCGTCGAGGTTGACATACCGGCTGTTGGTTGTATCGTAGAGGCGCCGGTTTTCATATTTCTTGATCAGGTTGATCTTCGAAGCCATATTTATTTTTTGATTTTATCCCTTGACAAGCATTCAAGGTGGAGTACATTGAGGTAAATGCTGCAGTGCAGCATAGATCGCAGCATATATGTCCTGAGGAGGACTCCATGAGCACTACGCAAGGTTTCACGTCTGCCGCTAAGCAGACAGAAATAGTGGAAAGCATTGCAACGCTGTACACGAAGGGTGTGGAGCGCCTTGCAGAGGCACAGAAAAAGATGCTCGACGTGGCACAGCAACACAACGTCGAAACGATTGACGCCTTGAAGAAAATGGGTCTGGGAACGCCGGGCGCACCGGGACTCTTCGTTCTGGATCTGGCTGCTGCGAGCTTTGGCCAATATGCGGATTTGCAAAAGGATGCAATCGATCTGGCCGTCGAACAGAGCCAAACATTGGCGGGCATTGCCAAGGAGCGCGTCAATTCGGTCTCGAAAACAACTGACGGCGTGACCGCACTGGCACAGGAGACCGTAGAACGCGCTACTGCACTGCAGAAGAAAGCGATTGAGTTTTCGGCGGCGCAGACCAAGACGGTTATTGACACATTTAAACAACAGTCGGGCGTTGCTGGAACTCCGGTCGAAGCAGCCGCTACTTCGTTTCAGAACGGAGTGGAGACCATCGCCGAAACCCAAAAGGAGTTGTTGAACATCGCCGGTAAGGCGTCGCAGACTAAGGCACGCGCGTAAACCGCTTATTTTCGTAATAGTCTTCAATACCGCTCGGAGTCGTGAACCGCTTTAGAGCTGCGGTTCACGATTGCCTCTCAGCGGCTGTCTTCAGGTGTAACCTTCAAAGGCCACCCGGGTTAAGGAGCAATGGATGAGTGAAGCTGAAGCGGGAAACACCAATCAGTCTGATCCCATGGAAACATTTCGTGAGATGCGGGATGCCTACCTTGATCTTTGGTCGAAGAACATGATCGAGCTCGTGAATAGCGACGGATATGCCCAGGCGTCAGGAGCGATGTTGGACAACTATTTGTCCGCCTCGGCCCCATTTCGGGAGATCTTCGAGAAGACGATGTCACAGACACTGCAGCAGTTCGGCCTGCCGACGAACGCAGATTTTGCCGGACTTGCGGGGAGATTGACGAACATCGAGATGCGGCTCGATGACATGGACGCGAAGCTCAACCACATTGAGAAGCTCATTGTGCCGCCACAGCAGTTCGACGACCTGAACGCGAAGCTGGACCGCCTTGAGAAGCTCATTGTGCCGTCGCAGCAGTTCAACGACCTCAACGCAAAGCTGGACCGCCTTGAGAAGCTCATTGTGCCGTCGCAGCAGTTCGACGACCTGAACACGAAGCTGGATCGCATTGAAAAGCTGGTTATGCGGTCTCAGTCTGTCCAGCACGCAGAACGAATAGAGCCGACAAAGCCGACGGTCCAGTCAGAACCTAGTCACCAGAAGACGGCTTCAGTAGCTCCTGAGGCTCCAAAGCAGACAGCAGCAGCAAAGCCACCTGTGCAGACAGCGCCGGTGAGGCAGCCTGGTAGCAGAACGCCGGACGCTGTGCAGAGAGCGATTGCGGTTAAACCGAAGCAACCAACTGCAAAAAGGGGAGCTAAGTAGAAATGGCACAAGCGCCGGTTGTAACCGACCAGTACGCTATTCTTGCGCAACGCCTACAGACTCTGACCCGGGTGATGACCACGAATGCACCGATCGCCCAGACGCCTAAGCAGTTGGTGTGGACGCTGAACAAGGCCAAACTTTACCGTTACGTTCCTGCCGCCTCGCACCAAGAGCGGCATCGAGTTCCCTTGCTCCTTATTTTCGCGCTCATGAATCGGCCTTCCATTCTCGATCTTCGTCCTGGGAACAGCTTTGTCGAGTTTCTTGTGGAGCGCGGCTATGACTTGTACCTGTTGGACTGGGGTATGCCGGGGCCAGAGGACAAGAACCTGAAGTTCGACGACTATACGCTGGATTACCTGCCGAGAGCGATCCGCAAGGTCAAGACGCTCTCCGGGGTAGAGGAAGTTAGCGTGCTTGGCTGGTGCATCGGTGCCATCCTGACGACTATTTACGCAGCTCTAAGACCAGACGATGGCTTGCGCAATCTGATCCTGCTGACCGCGCCCCTGGACTTTTCCAACAAGGAGAAGCTGACCTTCGGCCGTTGGACCGACGAAAAATACTTCGATGTCGACAAGGTCCTCGCTGCCTTCGGCAACATGCCAGGTGAAATGATTGACTACGGTGCGAAGGCCCTCAAGCCTGTAGAGAACTACATTAGCAACTATCTAAAACTCTACGACAATCTGGATAATCCTCAAATCGTTGAGGCCTGGCACGCCATGAACACCTGGATCAGGGACACGATCCCCGTGACCGGCGCGGCCTTCCGTCAACTCATTATTGACCTGTATCGCAACGATCGGCTCATGAAGGGGGAACTCTTGATTCGTGGAGAGCGAGTGGACCTGAGTCGGCTGCGAGCCAACCTGCTGACCGTGATTGCCGAGGGCGATCACATCACCCCACCCTGCCAATCGGAGTCGATCCTTGACAAGGTCAGCAGTTCCGACAAGGAGATCTTCCGCGTCAAGGGAGGCCATATTGGCATTATGGTTGGAAATGCAGCACACACACGCACCTGGCCATACATCGAACGCTGGCTCGGCGCCCGCTCCAAGTAGCGTTTGCTGGGGAGCTCCTTCTAGAGCACCAGCGGTCCTCTGGATCTCCTACATGTAGCAGCCGCCGTTGATGTTGATCTGTTGACCGGTTATGTAATCGCCATAGGTGACCAGAAACGACACGGCCGCGGCGATCTCTTCAGGCTGGGCAAAGCGTCCCAGCGGGATTCTCCCGCGAATCTTCTCTCGGATCTCCGAAGATACTCCGGCGAACATGTCGGTCTCGGTATAACCTGGCGCGATCGTATTGGCGGTGATGTTGTGCTTAGCGACTTCGAGAGCAAGCGATTTGGTAAATGCGATGATGGCACCTTTACTGGCTGCGTAGTTGGCCTGGCCGAAGGCGCCTGCCTGCCCCACCACCGAACTGATACTGACGATCCGTCCGAACTTTTGTTCTATCATCGCCGGCAACGCAGCGCTGGTGCAGTAGAAGTTGCTGTTGAGATTAGTGTTGATCACGTGATCCCATTCGTCACTCACCATTTTGACCATCGATTTGTCACGTGTGACACCGGCGTTGTTTATCAGGATGTCGAGGCGCTTGCGCGGAGAATCAAGCACATTCTTCACGACCCGGCGCGCGTCCTCCTGATCCGACACGTCGCCCTGGACCAGCAGGCAATCCAAATCGGCCTCTTGTAGTGCATCGTGGAGTGAGGCTGCACTCTCGCCACTCGTCCGGTAGTTAATGGCGACTGTGGCTCCCTGACTAGCGAGTGCAATTGCGATAGCACGTCCGATGCCGCGGCCGGCACCCGTGACAAGGGCAACCTTGCCCTTGAGAGACTTCGTTGTAGGAATGTTAAGTTGATCTACTGCAATATTGACGTGATCCACTACCGATGCTGTGCTCATGGCGCCCATCCTTTTTTAAGAGTTGACTGCCTCAAAAATTGCAGCGATGCCTTGACCGCCGCCGATACACATGGTGACCAGTGCGTAGCGACCACCGATCCGGCGCAACTCGTGCAGCGCTTTCACCGTCACAATCGCGCCCGTCGCGCCTAGTGGGTGCCCTAACGAGATACCGCTGCCGTTCGGGTTGGTTTTGTCAGAGGGGAGGCCGAGATCGGTGGCCACCGCGAGCGCCTGCGCAGCAAAAGCCTCGTTGACCTCGAATACATCAATCTGATCGATTGTCAGTCCGGTTCGCTGTAATAATCGTCTGACCGCCGAGACTGGTCCGATGCCCATGAACCCAGGCTCCACCCCGGTTACCGTGTAATCGACTAACTTTGCCAGGGGCGCCAACCCACGCTCTTCAGCGGCCCGACGCTCCATCAGCACCACCGCTGCCGCGCCATCGTTGATGCTGGATGAATTACCCGCTGTTACTGTGCCGGCTTTGTCAAACACAGGTTTCAGCTTCGTGAGGTTTTGAATGGTTGCATCGGTCCGCGGAGATTCGTCGGTGTCAAACTGGATCGTGCCGCCTTTGGTTTTGAGTTCGATAGGCACAATCTGGTCCGTAAACTTGCCGCTTGCGATTGCATCCAGAGCGCGGCGGTGGCTCTCAGCGGCCAGCGCATCCTGAGCTTCGCGGCTAATGTCCCACTTGCGAGCGATGTTCTCGGCTGTGACACCCATATGGATTTCCTCGAACGGGTCTGTCAATGCGCCCACCATGGCGTCAACCGCAGCAGTGTCGTTCAGCCGCGCTCCCCATCGCAAGCCGTTCATCCAGTACGGCGCCCGGCTCATCGATTCGGTGCCACCAGCCACCGCGGCCTCAGCGTCGCCGTGCACAATTGCCTGCGCAGAGGTGACGATAGCCTGCAGACCGCTGCCGCAAAGCCGATTGAGAGTGAGCGCCGATGTTTCGACCGGCAACCCCCCGCGCAACGCGGCGACGCGAGCAAGGTACATATCCTTGGCATCGGTGTGAATTACATTTCCGAAGACGACATGGGCAATCTCCGCAGGATCGAGGCCCGAGCGCTCTACGGATTCACGCGTGACCGTTGCGGCCAGTTCGCTGGGCGCCAGATCCTTCAGCGCACCTCCAAATTTACCAACCGCGGTGCGCACTGCACTCAAAACGACAACTTCCCTCATCCCTCTGACTCCTCTAAGTTTGCCAAGTTCTTCTTGCACTAACATAAGTGGCTATCTAAAATGAATAGATCCGCAGATGCATGGGCTGACGCGCGGTTGAATTCATCACGCGTGGTGACTATTGCCCAGCTTACTCAGAATCTAGACAAATCAATGCTGACTAAAGCCGACACATGGTTTGGCAATTAATGGTTGCCCGATCCCTTTTGCATTAGGCGAAGAAGGTTGGGCGTCAGACCGTCCTGCTTCGAAGAGTCTCTGCGATGACAACAGAGCAAAATGGATCGATGAGCTGAGGACAGGACATTTGCTATTTGCCGCTCCATGACATCGCTTCAGCATTGCTTCGCAGCACATTCACGGCGCGACATGCCTGATCACTGGGCGGAGCGGTAAGCGCTTCAACATGGAAGGTGGCGAGGTAAAACGCACGGCATTGAATGACTCTGATTACGAGAACACAAGGGTGAGGCCACGTTCCTCTAAACGAGGCGGCCCCGGCGTCTAAAAGATGGACGACGAGGCCTTCTATGCATTGCGGTTTCCTGGCGCAGTGGAATCAATTAGAAGTGGAACCCGCCTCCACAAATCAGGGTTTCACCCGTGACATAGTCCGAGAGCGGAGAGCAGAAAAACAGAACCGCACCGGCAGCTTCTTCGGGCGTACCTAGGCGTCCGAGGGGACAGGCTTTCTTCACGGATTCCAGCATGCTGGGTTGGACGCCAATACGAATCTGGTGACCATGCATTTCCATGTTTGCGTTGTCGCCGTTGAGCGGCTGCACAAGCCGTGTCTCAATTAAGCCAAAGCCAACAGCGTTTACGTTGACGTTGTACCGGCCCCACTCCTTAGCCAGCGTTTTGGTCAAACCGATTACACCGGCCTTCCCTGAGGAGTAGCCGGCCTGCCCAGGGTTGCCGTCCGTACCGGCGATGGATGTGATGTTGACTATCTTGCGCATCACCCGCTCGTTATTACTGGACTCGATTTTTGCGGCTTCGCGAATATGAGCTGAAGCTGCGCGCAGGATCCGGAACGGTGTCACCAGGTGAATTTCCAGCATGGCTTTGAACTGTTCGTCCGTCGTTTTCTGGATGACGCTGTCCCAGCTGTAGCCTGCGTTGTTAACAATGACATGAAGGGAGCCGAAAGTTCCGAGTACGGCCTCTACGACCGCTTCCGGCGTCGATGGATCAGTAAGGTCCCCGGTAAAGTGTCGCACTCGCCCTGGTTGACCGAATTCGGCTTCCGCTTCCAGGAGCAACTTTTCGTCCATATCGCTAAGCATCACATTTGCGCCCGCTGTAATCAGACGTTTTGCGATGGCTCTGCCAATACCCCGTCCAGCACCTGTAACAAGGGCTGTTCTACCTTCCAACGTAAAGGACATCTCTCACACTCTCTTCTGTCGATCCAATAAGCAGCGTGCTCCGTCACAGAGAGGATGGCTATCCCACCCCCCTCTATGTGGGCAAACGAAAGTTGTAGCGAGTCATACCTGGATTTGCAGCTCTGTGGAGCATTACCAGAGCTGTGACATCACAGAAGGACTCCTTGAGGTGCCTCATAAAAAAATGAAGCAATTCAAGGGCCGAATGGAAAAGCCAAACCTCCGCAAGAATCGACAGCCGAAGCCCGCAGCGCAACGAATTGCGCGTAAATTGCAAGACGTTTCCGGGGCTTCCAATGGGCGCACTTGGACAAAACTGAACGGAGCTATGCACGTTCGGCAGACTCTGCGTTGAAGGCCTCGGCGATCTTCTGTTTCCCGGCGTTATCGACTCTGCGGAGTCCGTCCGCGCTACACGTTTTGCATCAGCGACTTGATACAAAGGACGGCTTCGTGCAACTCAGACAACGGGACGCATTCTCGGCGGCTGTGCGCGGTCCGCATATCTCCAGGGCCAAAGACCACGACCTCGTTCGCAACAGATGCGAATACGCTAGCTTCAGAACCGAATGGAATTGATGTGGCCGATCTCTGAGTGAGCGCTTCAATGGCTCGGACGAGATGCGCGTCTTCGGCGGTCTCAAAACCAGCTTGTTGACGCAATCCCTTAATCTCAAACCGGAAAGTTGGGTCAGCATCTTTCATCTGTTCAGCAATGCTCGTGATCGATTGAAGAACAGAATTGGAAGACTCTCCTGGAAGAGGCCGCCATTCAACTTGAAACTTGCATTGCCCTGGAACGACATTCTTTGCCGTACCGCCCATGACCGTTCCAATATTGATCGTGGTATACCCAGGTGTGAAGAAATCATTCTGCTTTGTTGCGAATTGCGTGGAAAGTTCCTCAATTGCGGTGATCAATCGAGCTGCACCATAAATAGCCGACTTGCCCTGCTGAGGATGTGCACTGTGCGCTTCCTCTCCCACAATGGTGATCTCCGCTAGACAGTATCCCTTTCCTGCCCGCGCCGGGTGCAACGAAGTGGGCTCGCCAATAACGATGCGCCTTGGCTTGATGAGCTCGGCGGCAATCAAGCGTTTGGCACCCAGGCAGCCGATCTCCTCGTCCGCCGTCAAGACTAAACGCAATCCGCGCTGCAACTCGGCTGGGTTAACTTCGCTGATGGCCGTCAGGAGACAGGCAAGGAATCCCTTCACATCACAGGCCCCGCAGCCGTAAAGCAATCCATCAGTAACGAACGGTTCGAGAGCTCTCGTCCAGTCCGCCGCATACGGAACCGTGTCTGTATGGCACATGAAGACCAGATCAGCTTCAGGATCTTCGGGGTCTTGTCCGTCGGGAGCGGCGATCAGATTGACTTTTTCCAGGCCCGCCGCGTCTGCGTAGGTCATCAATCGAGTGTCCCAGTGAGCCCCCTGCAGGACCCGGGCCGCGTACTCCACGATCGGACGATTAGAAAGAGAGGAAACTGACGGAATACGAATCAGGTTTTCCAGGTGCTCAACGACTGTCTTCATCGGCCCGCACTTTCAGGAGCGTTGTTCTGCCACACCTTCCCATGAATCTCGTTATAACGAGCAACAATTTCGTTCTGCAGTGGATGCTGTTGATCGCGAACGATGAACCTGCCATTCACGATCACGTCCCGAATCGCTGACCGATTGAGAGAGAACACGGTCATGGGCAACAGGTCATCAGAGGAGTGCCCGGCTATCGATAGATCGTCGAGATCGACCGTAAAACAATCCGCGAATGAGCCCGATGTAAACTCACCCGTCGGGACAGAGAGCGCGCGAGCACCGTTCACCGTTGCACATGCGAAGAGACGCGAAGCGAGAGTCTCTTCTTCTATCTGATCCAGGATTGCGCGCTCCTGATCGCGGAGCCGTAGATGATAGTCAAGCTCACGTGCGTCCTCGAGCGGGTCGATCTGCGCCTGGCTATCCGATCCGAGCGCTACGCGAATGCCTGCTCTCATCACGAGGTCGGAAGCAATCACACCATCTCCGAGATTGCGTTCGGTCGTGGGACAGGAGCAGACGGTGGCTTCGGCTTGAGAGAGCATCTCAATCTCACTGGAGCTAATGTGAATCGAATGCACTGCGGTAAAGTCGGGACCGAGGATGCGGTTCCGGCTTAGGAGTTCCACCGGAGTGTAGCCGTATTCGCGGACACATGCCGTATTCTCCGCAATCTGTTCTGCCACATGCATATGCAGAGGAAGCTTTCTCGATCGGCTCCACGCTGCAATCTCCTCCAGATCTGGCAATGGCACAGCGCGAACGCTGTGAGGAGCAACACCAAAACGAACCTCCGCTGCGTTCGCCGGAAACCCTTCCACGAGAGCGTCCATGTTGAGCAGAAAGTCGTGGGTTGACTCAAAGAATCGCGCTTGGCCTGGATCACGAGGCAGCTCGTATCCCGACCTCAGATATGCGGTCCGAAGTAGAACGACTCGCAATCCTACTGATTGTGCCGCCGCGATTACCTGTTTACTGAGTAGATTGGGGTCGTCATACGGGCGGCCGTCTGCGCTGGTATGGAGGTAGTGAAACTCCCCAACTGTTGTAGTCCCGGCAAGCACCATCTCAAGAAAAGCCATCCTTGCCACATCGTAGATTTCCTGAGGGTTCAGTTGAGCTGCAGCGTGGTACATCGTCCCCCGCCAGCTCCAGAAATCCTTTCCACTCACTATCCTCGATTCGGACTTGCCTCGGATGAGGCGCTGAAAGGAGTGAGAGTGAGCATTGACGAAGCCTGGCATGAGCGCTTTACCGCGCAGCTCAATCACCTTGTCGACAGGGCTGTCCGCGTGTGCGGCCAGTTTTACGATCTGACCGGTTTCATTTACCAGAAGTCCTCTATTCGAGATGAATGTACCGCCGGAATAGAGCAACCGCGGAAGGTAAAGGGTATTCATCGAGCATCCTCGTCCAAATCGAAGTTGTTCTGAGTGCGGGCAGTCATGCCGGGAGCCTTTCTCCACGAATCCACACTTCACGCACAGGATTGGTCCCGAGGGTGTAGACCAGCTCCCGCCAGTCGCTTCCCTCCAACACCAGAAAGTCGGCCTGCAATCCCATCTCAAGCCGGCCGGCGTCCTCGAGTCCGAGAGCACAAGCAGCGTTTACTGTACCGGCAACCAGAGCCTCCTGTGCTGTCAGGCCATTTAAACGCGCCGCGAGGGCAAGAGCTGTTGCAGCAGAGAATAGCGGACTCGATCCAGGGTTCAGGTCAGTCCCAACCGCGACCGCCGCGCCTGCATCCACCAACTGCCTCCCTGGTGCCGCGGGTATCCCGAGATGTAGAGAGACCCCGGGAAGGATCGTCGCTATTGTAGAACTGGCTGCGAGCATAGCAAGCTGATCAGGACCGCACGCTTCAAGATGATCGACACTCAACGCGCCGATCCGCAGACCAAGCTCTAACCCTCCGATCCGCTGAAACTGCTCCGTGTGCAACTTTACCGCGAGGCCATGCTGCTTCGCACTTTGCAGGAGCAATGCAGCCTCGTCCACATGCCACGCTTCCCTTTCAACGAAGACGTCGACTGCTGTAGCCAGCTTCCGCCTTGCAACCTCAGGAATGAGCTCGGTGCACATCTCTGCGATATATCCGATACGGTCTGCAGTGTCTACAGGGGGAATGTGTATCAGTAAGGTAGGCAAAAGGCGAGCGGGTATTGATGCATCAAGTGCCTGAATCACTTCGAGCATTGCAATCTCGACAGCAGGCGTGAAGCCATAACCGGACTTCACCTCAATGGTGGTTGCGCCGGATCGCAGCAGCGCATGAATGCGTGGTTCCGCAATCGAGACCAATTCGTCCTTTGTAGCCGCAGCAGTGGCGCGGATTGTTCTTCGTATCCCACCACCCGCTGCCAGGATTGCTTCGTAGGTCTCGCCCGACGTGCGCGCATCGAAGTCATCCAGCCTGTCACCAGCCCATACTGCATGGGTATGCGGATCAATCAATCCAGGAACCACTGCACGATTTCCTACATCGACCGATGCTAAAGCCTCACCGTTCCAGTCGCGCTCCTTCCCTATCCAGACGATCCGGCCGTTGCAGATGGCGATTGCGGCGCGTTCCATCATATGCAAATCGCGCATTGCCAGACCATGCCTTGCACCGCTCCCTTTAGCCGTGACGAGTTGCGAGATTCCGGTAATCAGCAGGTCAGCGGTCATGGAATACTCGGCAGGTCCAGGCCACGTTGTTTTGCCGTGCTCAGGGCTTTTTCGTATCCAGCGTCGGCGTGGCGGATGACTCCCATTGCGGGGTCATTCTTCAGGCACAACCTTAGGCGCTCGTCAGCCTCATCGCTCCCGTCGGCAACTGCAACCAATCCCGCGTGTTGGCTGTATCCCATACCAACTCCCCCACCATGATGAAAGCTCATCCACGCCGCTCCACTTGCAATTCCGGTTGCGAAGTTGAGCAATGCCCAATCGGAGACTGCATCCGAACCATCCAGCATTCCTTCTGTCTCACGGAATGGACTGGCTACAGAGCCTGCATCAAGATGATCTCGCCCAATCACGATTGGCGCCTTCAAGCGTCCGTCACGCACCATCTGATTGAAGAGCAATCCAGCCCGATCGCGTTCGCAATAGCCGAGCCAGCAAATGCGTGCCGGTAGTCCTTGAAAGGCAATTTGAGTCGATGCGAAGCTCAGCCATTCGTTTAAACGCCTATCTTCCGGGAAGAGCTCCAGCAGCGCCTGATCCGTCTTTGCAATATCGGATGGATCACCGGATAGCGCTACCCAGCGGAAGGGTCCACGCCCCTCGCAAAAAGAATCGCGGATAAAGGCGGGGACAAATCCTGGATAGGAAAAAGCATCGCTTACACCTGCAAGTTTCGCTTGTGCACGTAAGTTATTTCCGTAGTCGAATGCAACGGCGCCCCGCCGCTGCATCTCCAGAATTGCCTGTACATGCTCTGCAATCGAGGATTGCACGCGCTCCAGGTACGCTTTCGGATCCTGTGTCCGCAGCGAGTTCAGATCCTCGTCCGCACGAGCAGATGGTAGATAGCCCCACATCGGATCGTGGGCGCTCGTCTGGTCCGTGACGAGGTCAGGAGTGAATCCAAGCTGAACCATCTTCGGCAGCAACTCCGCCGCATTGCCGATCAGACCGATGGATACCGCCTCGCGTCGCCGCTTGGCCAGCTGGGCCAACTGGATCGCTTCATTCAGAGAGTTAGTCGTCTTGTCGAGATAGCGCGTCTCCAGGCGACGCCGAATGCGGGCCGGATCGACTTCGATACAGATGCTGACACCGCCAGCGAGCTTGATAGCAAGGGGCTGCGCCCCTCCCATGCCGCCAAGGCCGGCGGTGACGGTGATAGTTCCTGCAAGCGTATCGTTGAAATGGCGTTGTGCCGCGCCTCGAAATGTCTCGTATGTCCCCTGCAGAATCCCTTGGGTGCCAATATAGATCCACGAGCCCGCGGTCATCTGGCCGTACATCATCAACCCGGCGGCATCCAACTTGTCGAACTCTTCCCACGTTGCCCAACGCGGCACCAGATTGGAGTTTGCAATCAAGATCCGCGGCGCTAGCCTGTGTGTCTCGAGCACAGCGACAGCTTTGCCGGACTGCACCAGCAGCGTCTGGTTGTTCTCGAGCCGGTCGAGTGTTTCAACGATCTTGTGATAGCACTCCCAGTTGCGCGCCGCCTTGCCTCGTCCGCCATAAACGATTAACTCTTCAGGCTTTTCAGCTACATCAGGATCAAGATTGTTCATCAGCATCCGTTTGGCTGCTTCTTGAATCCATCCACGGGCCGTTCTAGTGTTGCCGCGGGGAGCCCGGATTGGCGAATAGGCTTCTGTCACTACATTGCCTCCACGGACTCAACGCTTTCAACGTGATGCAGTGCATCATCCGCCAAAAAACTCGACGCTTCTTCCATCCGGACAGAGAGGACGCAGTCTTCACGCCACGCTGGAATACGCGCGCGGAAGCGAGCACGCGCTTCTTCGAGTGCCGGCGTCGAGGTATCCCCACGAAGGTCCAGCGCGCGAGTTGCTGCCAACAACTCTATCGCAACAACCATCCTGGCCAGCGTCACGGCCTGCTCCAGTTTGAGCGCGGAAGTCATGCCCATGCTGACAAAGTCCTCTTGATTACCGCTCGTAGGAATAGACCCCGTCGATGCGGGAGAGGCCAGGACTCTCAACTCTGCGACCAACGCCGCAGCGGTTACCTGGGCCATCATCAGTCCGGACTCGATCCCAGGGGTCGATGCGAGAAATGCGGGAAGCCCCTCGTTCAGACCAGGATTCAGCAGCCGCTCCGTCCGTCGTTCCGATATGCCGGCAAGCTGGCACAGGGCGATCGCCAGATAATCCAGGGCGAGCGCCAGCGGAGCGCCGTGAAAGTTTCCACCAGAGACAATCGCATCCTCGAATACCAGTGGATTGTCCGTGGCACTGTTCAGTTCAATCTCGAAGACCCTGCGAGCCTCCGCCAACGTATCCCAGACGGCGCCGTGTACCTGGGGGATGCAACGGAGACAATATGCGTCCTGAATGCGACTGCCCTGAATGCGACTGCCCTGGATGCGACTACCCTGGATGCGACTGCCCTCTCCATGCATCCTCGGGATCGAACTCCCCTTTAGCAGACGGGCAAGATGGGCCGCACTCAACATCTGCCCCGGATGAGGCCGCGCCGCATGCAAACGCGAGTCGAGTGCGGCTGCAATTCCACGAAGTGCTTCCATGGTCAATGCTGCGGTAGTCTGGGCAGAATAGAACAGGCTTTCAAGTTCACGTAGCTGCAAGCAGCCCATAGAAAGCATTGCCTGCGTACCATTCAAAAGCGATATACCCTCTTTGCCCATAAGGGTTACAGGCTTCAACCCGGCGCGCTCCAGGCAAACTCCACCAGGCAGCACTTCACCCTGATACTCCGCCTGGCCCTCGCCTAGCAGTACGAGTGCTATATGAGCAAGGGGAGCCAGATCTCCGCTCGCGCCCACGCTGCCTCGCGATGGGATCACCGGAGTGATCTTATGGTTGAGCAGATCGCAAATACGCTCACCAACGATGGGCCGTATACCGGAAAGCCCCTTCGCCAGAACGTTGGCCCGAATCAGCATCATGCCCCGCACGACGGGCACAGACAGAGGAGCACCCACGCCGCAACAGTGCGAACGAATCAGGTTGACCTGCATTGCTTCGATCTCGGACTCGGCGAGGCGAATATTTGCCAGCAGGCCCACACCCGTATTGAGTGCATACACAGGCTTCGACCCGCCTAATGCGTCCTCAACTCTCGCACGCGAAATGTTCATCCTTTCAATGGCAGCAGCAGAGACCCGCACCGGCTCTGCCCTTTCGGCTACCGCAATGACATCGTCAATCGTGAGGCCAGCACCATCCAGGTGAACCATGTCGCAGATGGTAAGGAAAATGACTCGCGAAGAGAATGGCCGTTCCCCTGTTCTTCAACACTTGTACGCTTGAATCAACGGTTATAGTCGTCTATATTCGCTGAAACCACTGTAAATAGCCCTTTACAGTGCAAGCTATGGGATAACGCCATCGCTACACGGAAAAATCGGAGCTGAGCCAATGCTTCCATCCAGCGGGATCGATCTCATCGACAAGAAAATACTCCAGGAACTCAACTCCGATGCACGCATCCCGTTCGCAGAGTTGGGCCGGCGAGTCGGTCTCTCTCCCTCTGCAGCTGCCGAACGCGTCCGCCAGCTTGAGAGCCTTGAACTCATCAGGGGCTACCGCGCAGAGATCAACCTTCAAGCGCTCGGATTCTCGATCACAGCATTTGTGCGGCTTACCTGCGACGGGAACCATTACAGACCCTTCCTCAAATTCCTGCCCACTCTCGACGCGGTACAGGAATGCCATCACCTGACCGGAGGCGATGCTTTCCTCCTGAAGATAGTCCTCTCTTCAGTCGAACAACTGGAAGACTTGATCGAGAAGCTGCTTCCGTATGGAAATCCGACGACCAGCATGGTGCTCTCCACGCCGCTGGAGCGGAAGCAGGATTCCCGACTTTTGAGCAACCTCTAGGGCATTTTTCCTGTTGCTGGGGTATCCCGGACAGGAAAAGGCTCTAGTCGACGATACCTTGGCTACAAGCAGCGGATTCGGTCGGTCCATGATCGCATCGGAATCGAACCAAATAGCCGAGTCGCCGGCGTTACGGGTCATTTGTAAGTACGTTGGCGCCCAATGACTGTTGACAGCAGCACCGGGGCCGGGTATAAGCAAGCCCCACCTCAAAGAGGCGGCGCGCCGCACCGTAACTTCGCGGCGACGACAGCTCGATCCAAGAGGGAGAGACAGCAATGAATCGGAAAATCACGGTTGCATTCCTGGCAGTGTGCTGCTTGGCGGTGGCCATCACAATGTTCGCGCAGGGCGGCGGCGACACGTCCGCCAACATCCAGCAACTCGAAAAAGACATCCGCCACGCGCAAATGAATAGCGATGCCGCATGGTATCGGCAGCACTTGGCTGAGGGCTATGTCGAAGGGCACAGCTGGGGCGACTGGGCGACCAAGGCCGAGGCCATCAAGCAAGCACAGGACAAGTCCATCAAGTTCACCAAAGGCGAGCTCAGCGATGTGAAGGTGACGACCTTCGGACCCAACACCGCGGTCGCACACTATAAGTTCACCTACGATGCCACCTTCAACGGCACGCGCCGTGCTCGCGCGGTGATTTGCAGCGACACATGGATCAACCAGTCCGGCGCCTGGAAGCTCGCTTCCAACCACTGCTCACACGTCGAGGGAACCTAGTGTCCTGAGTCTAAAGTTCTCGTCAAAAATGTTGTCATCCTGAACGTTCGGGGTCCCCGGCCAGCTGTGCTGGCTGGGGTGATTAGTAAAGGACCTGCTTTTTCAACGCTTCGGATGGCGGGGCTCTTCACGATTTATATTGCGAACTTTAGATTCACCACACTAGTTCTGGCATACCGCACCTCCTCCAACGACTGAGGACGGCTCTGTTCCCTGCCCCGACCACAGATGGAAAATGCTCTAACCATCCCGTGTGGTTTTACCGCCGTCGATAACCATCTGCGCTCCGGTCATATAGGGAAATTCGTCGGAAGCAAGCGCCAGGGCAAACGATGCGATCTCTTCGGCAGTCGCCATCCGTTTCATCGGAACATGGGACCTCGCCCACATGTCCGCAGCAGCTTTCCAGACTACATCTGGGACGTTCTCCATGTTGGCTACTCGCCGTACCAACGCGGTATCGGTGGTTCCAGGAATGAGGGCGTTGATACGGATACCCTTATCCACATAATCGAGCGCTGCGGACTGGACAAGACCAACGAGTCCGCGCTTGCTTGCGGTGTAGGCGGAACGCTTCGCCGTCGTCGCGATCGCATTGGAAGATGAGGTCACGACGATATTGCCTCCGCCGGCTGCAAGCATATGCGGAATCTCATACTTCATCGCGAGGAAGACACCACGCACATTCGTGTTCTGAATATCATCCCATTCGGCGGCGCTGTATTCGTGAAGCGGTTTCTCCAGCGTGATACCGGCATTATTGAACGCTACATCCAGACGTCCGTACCGCTGGACGGTCTGATCGACAAAAGATTGCACGCTGCTTTCATCGCGTACGTCTGCGCGAATGTAAACCGCCTCGCCGCCTTGAGATTTGATAGCACTTTCTACTTCCTGTCCGAGATGCTCGCGACGTCCGCAGAATGCAACCTTTGCCCCCTCGGCAGCAAAAGCGATCGCGGCGGCTCGCCCTATTCCGGATGTTGCTCCTGTAACAAGAACGACTTTCCTTGCAAACCTGCGGCGCGAGTTGACTTGTGCGGCACTCGTGTGAGCCGGCGACGCACCGCGGGCGCATCCAGCGACACCTGCCGTTATTGCGCCTGCGGTCATCGCCAGCATCGTACGCCGGTCGAGAGCTGCGTGCTTCTCTTCAGACATAAGTGAACTCCTTCGTAATCGGTTCGAGATGAATTAGTAGAGCAAGGAGATCTCGATCACCTTCTCAGGCTGGTCTAACTGAAACTTCGCTTCGGCAAACTTGGGAGGCCCCATAGATCTCTTCGGATTGTTTGAGGCGCCATATCCTTCCTTCGGAATGCCGAAGACGTTCTTATCCAGCTGGCCGTTCAGGTTCTCATCATGAAAGACCGACACGGCATAGACACCAGGGGGAAGGTCATTCAGCATTACCTGTGCGCTTAGGGTCTGCGGATCGATCTTGACCTGGAGCGTGCGAAACGCCTTCGACTTATCTGCGGGAAAGCCTGCTCCATCATGGAACAGGGCAATGGCGATCTGCCCTTTGCTGTTTCTCGCACCGGCAACCTGGACCGTGAGTTTTGAAGTCACCCCGTCTTGCGAGACAAGTCCCGAAGCGATGCCTGACGCGCCCCCAGGAGCTGATGCAAATAAGGCGATCGCAGCAATGCACAGGAACAATAGGTCCATGGCCGCACGATCCAGGATCGCCTCCGCCCTTTCTTGCCATCTACAACGGACTCCTGATTCTGATCGTCGGTGGGATAACTCTACTGCCGGGTGCGCTGAGAGGGTTCACCATTAACCTTACCGCGAGGGACCGCGGAGTACTCACTGGGTGCTCTGATTCACGAGGACGTCTCCTATCACCGATGCGACTGTACGGGCTTCTTTCCCCGAACCGCACATGCGTTTGCCTCCGTGCTGACGGCAAAGACAAGAAGCGGACGGACTGTATTCTCTGTTCCTTCCCTGGTATCTCCATACGCGGGTTCGTTTATGGCGGTGAATGCGTGGTATCCGAGCCGTTATGAACCTGCCGATGTGAAGGCGTTAGCGCAGGGAATGATCGGTTATCTCATCACATTTTGAAGTTGATGGTGGAGGAAAACTATGCAGCGCTATCTTTCCGCCGGCTTTGAACACAAACGACATGTTTCCTATCCGCAATGGATTCCCAACCGCGTCCTGTGCCGTGAGCAGATTCAGTCCTGGAATAGCAATGAGCTGTGCAGTGGCCCATGTTACTCTCCTGCAATTCTGGCAGGAACGGCAAAGAAAAGGAATAAGTGCCGGAAATGACCGAGGGTTCCGTTTCAGAACGCTGGGATAGATCGGAGCTGACCATCACCACAACCAATGCGCCGGTTCGTAGCCTGCGCGTGTGTCGTTACACTTGCGATCCAGACCAAGCAAGCGGCTATCTTCAAGTTGGAGATCATGTGTTCCTCCTTACGCATGCCTTGATCCGTAACGTTCGCCGTACCCTTGACCGCCCGAATCCCATTCCGGCGGCGCCGGCTTTGCCTGATCGATTCCCGCACCGATGGCCGAGCTGATCAATCCTGGTGGGCCAAAGGTGGAGTACAGGTAGTTTCGGAACTGTTGCTTGTGATCAGGAAAACGATAGGCGCTGCTGCTATCGTCTCCAGCGCTGGAACGCCTCCGTCAGCGCCTGCGAGAGTGCGGTTTCGAGTGACGTTTAATCTGATCGGCGAATTTATCGCTCCGCGGCGTTGACCAACGGATCAGATAGCGATCGCGTTGATGATCCTGGGCCTTCTTGTGTGTACAGCCGGTGCGGCCGCCAGTCTCTTCCTTCCTCCTCCCGGCGCCATGGCACACCTCGCCCAGATAGGAAGATTTCAAGGCGTAATTCTGCTTGTTATTGGCGTGTTCTTCTATTTCTCCCACTTTCGGGCTGCTGATCTCTTCGCAAAGATCGCGCTTCGCCTGATTCTGGGTGGGTTGCTGGCGCTCGGCGGAGCCCTTCTTTTGTTTGGACCAGTTGCTTCCGCAACTCGTAATATGCCCTTGCCGCTGGCAACCGAAACGCTGCTGGCAGTAGTAATTCTGGGCGGAGCCATCTTGCTCTACCTGCGATTGGGTCACTGGATTGACCTGCTCGTGGAACGCAGGGTCTTTGGGAAACGGGACCCTCGCCAGATGATCCAGGACTTTCGTCAGCAGATCGGATCTCAGAATTCCAGGGCGTCACTCATCGCATCGATCCAATCCGCAGCCATAGAGGCACTCGCAATGAGGCCGGAAGAGATTCAGGTTGAGCCGGGCCTGCCGGATCACACCGCACCACCGGCCGATCTCCTGATCCCAATTCTTCCATCAAGCAGCAAACCGATTCACCTTGCGGTCTCTCTGCAAGGGGATCGAAGAACGCTTCTCACGACAGAGATTGATCTACTGCATGAGATCGCCCTGTATACGGGGAAGCGGCTCAATGATCTTGAACGCGAGGAAGAGAGAATCGAACGGGTTCGCACGGAAGGGAACCTCAGCCGTCAATTGGTGGAAGCGGAGTTACGTGCACTTCGGTCACAGATCAATCCACACTTCCTTTTCAATTCACTGAATACGATCGCTTCCCTCATACCGTCGGAACCGGAGAAAGCAGAGAAGATGACAATCCGTCTGAGCAGCATCTTCCGGTATGTGCTGATCCAATCGGGACGGCCGTTCAGTTCTCTGCACGAAGAGATGGAATTTCTGCGAACCATCCTTGAGATCGAGCAGATCCGCTTCGGAGAGAGGTTGTCCGTGACATTCGAGATAGACTCGGCAGCCGAACACCTGATGATTCCGTCGCTGATCCTGCAACCCTTGGTTGAGAATGCGATCAAGCATGGCGTTACCCCGAAGATCGGCAAAAGTCATATCCTTGTCGGGGCTCAACTTCACGATGACACGATCCAGATCAGGATTGAAGACGACGGACATGGCCTGCGCACAGACAATGACCTTGACCGTCGGTTGCGAGCACACATGACGAATGGCACCGGCATTGGTTTACAGAACGTCCGGGAGCGTCTCAGCACTCTCTATGGTACGGCTGCAGCCCTGACTCTTACGGATCTCGAAAGTGCCGGATGCAGAGCAACCATGACGATTCCCCTCTATGGAGCGAAGAATGCAAATTCGAGCGTTGCTCGCGGACGATGAACCAGCGGCACGGGCACGGCTGCGCAGATTGCTTGACCGTGATTCGAGCATCCATATCGTTGGCGAAGCGGAAAACGGTGTGGAAGCTCTTCAAGGCATTGAGCAGCTTCGTCCCGACCTGCTCTTCCTCGATGTTGAAATGCCGGGGCTGAATGGCTTTGAGGTTCTAAAGAGCATTTCAGCGGACAAACCTCGTCCCTTCACGATCTTCATCACCGGCTTTCACGAATACGCAATGGAGGCCTTTCGAGAGCGCGCGATCGCTTACCTTCTGAAGCCGATCGAAGAAGAAGACCTGCGAGAGATGGTGGAGCGCGCTGCCGTTCTTATCCAGAATGCCTCGTCCCGGCGGGCCGAGGACGAGAAAGTGAATCGGCTGCTCGGCAATGCACCGCCGTCTATGCAGCAGATCGTCGCCAGGAAGGCCAACCGGATCTTCCTGATGAATCCCGCGGATGCAGTTTATTTCTTTATGGACAGTGGCATTCTGCGGATGCGAGTTGAGAACGATACCTACTGGGTGAACTATCAAATCGGTGAGTTGGAAGAAGCCCTGGAAGGACGTGGCTTTTTCCGCGCTCACCGAGCCTCGCTGGTCAACCTGGCTCGCATCAAAGAACTTCGGCTCGATCCTGGAAGCAGTATCGTGCTCGTCATGAATGATGCGAAGAACTCTGAGATCGAAGTCAGTGAGCGGCAGGCACGTGCTCTCCGCGCACGTATCCCAGGATTGTAGATGCCGCTGTGAGACGCTTACTTCTTCGATTCTTCAGCAAGGAAATAAGCGGAGCTGTGGCGCAACACTCGCGTCGTCAACAAGCGCTTCCCTGAGAAGCTTCGCGCCCGTATGACTACTACCTACAGCGACTTCGCCTTCGCGGCCTCTGATCAATATGCCGCTGTCTTTCAGCAGATGAAGAATGAGAGCCTTCCCCCTGCTCTATCACTGCTCCGCCGGTAAAGACCGCACTGGCGTTTTCAGCGCACTCCTGTTGCTAACGTTAGGTGTCCCGGAGAAGACCGTGCTTGAGGACTACGCGCTCACCAACAAGTATCTCCTCGAAAACCCGAACGACCAGACGATGCAGAAGCTCTCTAATACACCCGGGAACAGCCAGCTTGCACATCTGACGAAAGAACAACGCGCGATCCTGATGGCCGCCGACCCCGTGCAGTAAGAGGTTCATCCTTACAGCGTTACTTATGGTTCCGAGTTGTCGCACGAAACATGCGGCTACCCGGAACCTTTTTATGTCATCAACCTCTGTCCCAGAGCTCTGCGTCGCAGGAGCTATTAAGAGAGTCCGACCCTCCGTCCGAGGTTCGACGTGAAGACTCGGCTTGGATCGTACTTGGCCTTTGTTTCAAGCCAGGCATCCACCTCGGGGTACATAGTGCGGAAGGCCACTGCATCTGTGTAGGAATCCTTGCCCAGATAAATCCGTCCTCCTGCGTCAATCACCATTGCGTCCAGCCGCTTGAGCAACGCGGGAGTGTTCTGCCGTATGGGGAAGTCAATTGCGAATGTGTAACCCTCACGCGGAAAGGACAAGATGCCACCGCTTTCCTTGCCGAGTCTTTTCAGGACGTTGAGAAACGGCAGTTCACCCGAGGACAAAATGGCCGTAAGGATCTTCCGCATATTTTCCAAGCCGTTCTCGAAAGGGATGACGAACTGGTACTGCGTGAATCCACGGCGACCATATCCACGATTCCATTCTGCAACTTTGTCGAGTGGGTAAAAGAAAGCCTCATAGTGACCGAGCGGCGTTGCACTTGCCTGAATCCGCTGAATTGCAGCATTGACGATCCGCATACTGAGCGGGTTCAGCGTGACCTCGGGTAATTCGAACGGTACTGTGACCTTCGGTGCCCCTGACACTTTGAAGGGAGTCGCCGCAAGGCGGGGAGAGAGGTCGCTTAGCTTTGCGTGGTCGCCCACAGTTAGTACCCCTCGTCCGAGCCGGGCACCAGTGGCGAATACATCCAAGGTAGCCACGGAGTAAGGAAAGGAATGATCGTGCTCATCCAAAACGGCCATCATGCCTTCCAGGTCGTTCGCCTTGATCGACTTCTGATGAAAGTAGGTTGTCTCAATCTGCCGCAGCCGGATAGTGGCAGTGAGTATGAAGCCGAGCAGGCCCATGTCGCCGAACGTCGCCCAGAAGAGATCTTCGTTCTCGCTCCGGCTTGCGGTGACAACATCGCCATTCGCAAGCAAGACAGTCATCGAATCGACACAGTTGCTGAAGCAGCCTTGGGCATGGTGCGCCTTGCCATGGACATCGTTAGCAATGCAGCCGCCCACGGTGACGAACTTCGTTCCTGGAGTGATCATCGGAAACCAGCCTCTCGGAGCGAAAGTTTCGATAATGCTCTCAAGACTTGTTCCCGCTTCACAGGTAAGTATTCCAGTCAGGTCATCGAAACCAAGCAGGCGATTCATGGTCGTCGTTACAACCACTTGCCTGTCTGAGTTGATTGCGCAGTCCCCGTAGCTCCGCCCTAGTCCTCGGGCTACAGTTCCATTCCTATCGAGACAAGCCTCTACTTCCGAGCTGAACTGAGGCCTGGTAACAAAGCATTCAACTCTGCAGTTCGCTCCCCATCCTGCAAGCAAGGTCTTTTGGCCGGAAGTCTTCATTCGCCCTCACACCACTGTCAACCGGAAAGTTCTAAATCATTCTAAATTCCCGGTAGGGCTTAGCTCCGCCCCGCCCACCCTAGCGTTGCGAGGGTGGGGCACCCGGGCGGTATTGATCTCCACAGGGTGCGCTCTATGAACGATGGACGAAGGACCGAAACATCGTGAACACGGCTACGGGCATTACGCAGGATCTCGATGCGCTCGTCAAGCTCGTTACAAAATGGTTTCCAAATGGAGTTGGGGAAAAGCCTGTCGGGCACTGGCCGGTTGGGTAGAAACGGAAAGCCCCATTCTGCGGAATGGGGCTTTCCGTTCACTATGAACTATTACTACGTACTACGAACCTTGCTTCGGATTCATCTTGCGAGCGGTATTACGCAGGATCTCGATCTCTCTCTCACGGTAGGGATGACCGTCAGGGTAGAAAAGATCGTGGAACCAGACGGTAGGCTCACGCCCGACGTAAGGGACCTGCCAACTGTCCCACGGCAGATTGGTCTGCATCTTGCCCTGAACCAGGCCCCAGTTGATCATGCCAACGTGGTGTGCTGCCGCGATCGGCAGAATGGTGTCGATGGTGGAACCGGCACCGCGGGCCATGTACTCCGTGCAGAGAAGCGGCCGGTGCAGCTTCTCCAGGCCGGCCACTCGGCTCTCGAACTTTTCGGGCCAGGAATAATCATGGAACGAGATGATGTCGCTCTCTGTGAGCTGAATCTTCTCCGTAGCAGACCAGTTCGCCGAATCATCCCAGGAGTCGTGTGTCCACACACCGCTTGTCAGCGGTTGCTTGGGTCCCTGCGACCTTGCCCAGACAAAGACCTGCGGCAGAAGAGCGTTCATCAACTGCGTCTTGTCTTTGAGGTTGTTCGGGTATTTGCCTCCGCCCGAGTTGTCGGGCTCGTTCCAGACATCCCATGCAAGAATGCGATCGTCATTGGCAAAGGCGCCAACGATTCCCTTCACGTACGCTTCGAATCGGGGCTTATTCGCCGAATCAGCGAGAGCGATCCCAGGGCTCTGCACCCAGCCTGAGTTATGAATGCCGGGAATGGGGGGATGCTGCGGTCCCAGCTTCGGATCAGGATCCCAGCAGGAATCAAAAAGAACGAGTACCGGCTTGATGTGATGCCGGGCTGCGATGGTGAGAAGATTATCGAGCCGCTGCTTGAAGCCTGCTGCGTCCTGCTGCCAGAGAAGATCGTGCAGGAAGATCCGCATCGTGTTCATACCTGCGGATTCAGCCCAGCCGAACTCCTTGTCGATCTCGGCAGGGTTGTAGGTCTCGCGCTGGAACATCTCCAGCTCATTGATCGCGTCGACGGGAAGAAAATTACTTCCCACGGGCCAGGGGTTGGCACGCATGTAGGTCCACGCCTGCTCTTCTGTCCAGCGCTCGCGAGGGGAATTCGCATGCAGAGATGTGGAACCGAAACAGAGCGCGAGCACAGCGGCCGCAAGAGAGTTGCGAAGGATCACAATGATTTCCTTTCTCGTTATTGAGAAACGATCCTAGCTTGCAGCACACATCACCGGCAAACTGCACCTCGTATCCTCAGGATCTCCGCATCTATTTCCGAGCCTTGGGCTTGCTCTTGCTCTCCAGGTTGAGCGCCACCGCGGCAAGGATGAGCCGCTTCAGGGCAGCTTCATTGATCTTGTCCCCTTCGTGGATATCGATTGCTCGCCTGACATTTCCATCCAGGCTGGAGTTGAACAAACCGGAAGGATCATCGAGCGAAGCACCCTTGGCGAAGGTCATCTTGACCACGTTCTTATAGGTCTCGCCCGTGCAGACAATACCGCCATGCGACCAGACGGGAGTCCCTCTCCACTTCAACTCTTCCACGATCTCCGGATCTGTCTTGTGGACGATCTCTCGTACCTTCGCGAGTGTCTTTCCACGCCAGTCGCCTAGTTCCTTGATCTTCTCATCGATGAATGCAGCAGCAGATTCCACAGGACAACCCCTTTCCGACACCGGCTTCAATTTCACTGCATCCGGACAAAAGCTGCAACACGGCAGCATGCACTCCAAAAAAAATGGGGCTGGGCGCGATGCCCAACCCCGCCAGGAACTTATCTCGATCTATTCCGGCTCTGCCTCCACATGCGATTGACGGCGCGCCATCAATGGCATCAGGAACAGGATCGACATCAACGTCGTAATCATGCCGCCCACAACCACACGCGCCAGCGGCTGCTGGGCTTGTGCTCCGATAGCGTTCATCACTGCAGCCGGCAGCAAACCGAGACCGGCCGACATACATGCCATGACGACAGGCCGCAGCTCATCCAGGCTGCCGTGTTTCAGGCCATGCTGAGGATCCTTTTCCTGTGCGCGGCGCAAACCCGCCAGGAAGACAACAGCACCCAGCGTGGTGACACCGGTCAACGAGGTAAAGCCGACAGCCGCCGAGATACTGAAGGCCGTGTGCGTCAGCATCAACGCCAGAATGCCGCCGATGTAGCTGAACGGAAGCACCGCCAGCACAATCAGGGCATCCAGCCAGGTCTGGAACTGCAGGTAGAGCAGCACCAGAACGACCAGCAGGCTGACCGGCACAATCAGCACCAGACGGCTTTGCTCCTTCTTCAGAGAATCGAATTCACCGGCCCAGGTGTACTCGTAGCCCGGCGGCAGCGTGATCTTCTGCTTCAACTGCTGCTGCAGGTCCACAATCGTCGAGGCCAGGTCACGCTCACGCACACTGAACTTGATGGGGATGTATCGTCGCCCACCTTCGCGATAGATGGTGAAGCTTCCCTGCCGGATGCCGATATTCGCCACCTGCGCCAGCGGCACATGGCTTCCATCGGGAGTCGCCAGCATGATCTTCTCGACGGCATCGGGTGTCGAGCGGAACTCAGCGGGATAGCGCACCGTAAGGTCGAACCTGCGGTCGCCCTGGATTATCGTCGAAACCGGAGCACCGCCGACGGCAGCCTGCACGGCCGCGTTCACATCACCCGAGGCCAGGCCATAGCGAGCCGCCTTGGCGCGGTCCACTTCGATCACCAGGCTTGGAGCCCCGTTCACCTTGAAGATACCGACGTCCTGCACGCCACGAACGCCGCTCATCACGCCCTGCACCTTCTCAGCAATATCGGTCAGCGTCGCCAGGTCATCGCCGAAGATCTTCAGCGAGTTCTCACCCTTTACGCCGCTCATGGCCTCTTCGACGTTGTCCTGAATCGCCTGCGAGAAACCGAAGACCACACCGGGATACTTGCTGAGCTCGTGCTGCATCTGCTCGATCAGCTTGTCCTTCTCCCCGTGCACATCCTTCGGCCACTCGCTTGCCGGCTTCAGGCTGACGCCGAACTCCATATTGTTGAAGGTGGTCACGTCGGTGCCGTCATCCGGACGCCCTACCTGGCTGACGACCTGCGTCACCTCAGGGAACTTCCCCAGATCGGCACGCACCTGGTCTGAGAGCTTTGCTGCCTGCTCAAAGGAGATGTCCTGCGGCAACGTTCCACGAATCCAGAGATTGCCTTCTTCGAGCGGAGGCATGAATTCGCCGCCGACAAAGACCAGGAAGCAGACCACCGCTGCCGCCAATCCGGCAAAGGCAATCGCCCAGATCAGCTTTGCGTGCTCCAGCGCCCAATCGAAGGCAAGGCCGTAATACTTCTCCAGGAAGCGGTTCAGCCATGTGCCCTGGTGCACCAGCTCTTCTTCGTCGTGCTCTTCCACCGAGTCCTTAACCGGAGCCGTAACAAAGCTCAGCACCGGTGCAAAGACAAGAGCGAACAACAGCGCGCCTGTCAGCGCAAAGCCGTAAGTCACGCTCATCGGCGCGAAGATCTTGCCGGGAACGCCCTGCATGGTAAACAGGGGAATGAACGCCACCAGGATGATGAGCGTCGAGAAGAGTACCGGTCTGGCCGCATCCTTTACGCCCAAAACGATCATCTCCGCGCGCCCATGTCCGGGCTCGCGCCGCGAGAAGCGGCGATAGATGCTCTCCAGTACAACGATCGATGCATCCACAAGAATGCCGAAGTCGATGGCGCCGATCGAGATCAGGTTGGCCGCTCTTCCGGTAAGCGTCATCAGCGAGAACGCAAACAGCACAGCGAACGGAATCGTCGCCGCTGCAATCAGCGTGATGCGGAAGTCGCCCAGCATGAGCAGCAGCACCAATGTCACCAGGATCAGGCCAGTGATGATGACGTGCTTCACCGTCTCCGTCGTCAGACCGATGAGCCGCGTGCGGTCATAGATCGTCTTGACCTGCATGCCCGGCGGCAACAGGCCTCCGGTATTCAGCTCGGCCAGCTTCTTCTTCAGGCCTTCCAGTGCAGGCAGACTCTGGCCATCCTTCTGCAGCAGAACGATACCTTCGACGATATCGGTCTGGTCGTTGCGGCCGATCTTGCCCAGCCGTGGCTGATAGCCTTCCTTCACATTGGCGACATCCCGCACCAGCACCGGCGTGCCGTTCTTCTGCGCGATCACGACATTGCCAATGTCGGTCGTGTTCTTCAGCAGGCCCAGAGAACGCACATTCACATTCTGGTCACCAAGCGACAGATAGTTTCCACCGGCGTTGGCGTTGCTGTTCTGAACTGCAGCGATCAACTGCGAAAGCGTCACGCCGTAGCTAAGCAGCTTATTCGGGTCAGGCTCGATCTGGTACTGCCGTGTCGTTCCGCCGAAGGTGGTGATGTCGATGATACCCGGCACCTTCTTCAGCTCGCGGCGGACCAGCCAGTCCTGCGTAGCCTTCAACTCATTCAGGTCATAGCCGGGACCTGCGAGCTGATAGCGGTAGATTTCACCGATCGGCGACCACGGCGACAACTGCGGCTGCAGTCCATTCGGCAACTGGATGGTCTGCAGACGATTCAGAATCTCCTGCTTATCGCGGAAGTAGTCTGAATCGAAGCTGAAGTAGAGCTTCACGTCGCTCAGGCCGAAGATACTGATCGACCGGATCTGCTCCAGGTGCGGTGTACCGTTCAGCGCTGTCTCGATCGGCGCGGTCACCTGCTGCTCGATCTCTTCGGCTGACCACGCCGGGTTCTGCGTAATCACCTCCACCAGCGGCGGCGAAGGGTCCGGATATGCTTCGATATCCAATTGCAAAAAACCGAAGGTGCCCGCGACCAGCGCGGCCGCCAGCAGAATCAGCACGACTGCGCGGTAGCGCAGCAGCGTCTTCAGAAAGGCTTCCATTGCTAGTCTCCTACCGGCGTACGCAGGAACGCCGCTCCCTGGGTCACGACCATATCGCCGTCGTTCAGGCCGCCGGCAATCTCGACCTTGTCACCATGCGTCGCCCCCAGCTTCACTGTGCGCGCGTCATACTTCTCGCCGTTCTTCACATAGACGCTGGCAATATCACCGTCGTGAATGACGGACGCCATCGGCACCAGGATCATCTGCCGCTGTCCCATTCCAATGCGGATGGAACCGAACATCTGTGGCTTCAAACGGTGGCCGGGGTTGTTCATCACCACGCGCACCTTCAGCGCATGGGTCTGCGGATCGAAGACGTCGCCGATGTTGGCGACCGTTCCATGAAAAGTCTCCCCCGGATATGCCTGCAGCGTTACATCCGCCGAGGAGTGCGACTTCACAACTGACAGATCATGCTCGAAGACATCGCCGACGACCCACACGGAGTCGAGATTCGCCACCGTCGCAATGCCATTCGAGGTCTCCAGCGACCGCTGCATCTCGCCGGTCGCGGTTCCAATCTCCAGCACCGATCCACCTATCGGGGAAACTACCGCCGTAGTATCGGAGGTTCCCGTCTCGCTGAAGCCGAGTTCACGGATCCGCTGCCGCGCGCGCTCCTGCTCGCTGTGTGCCGCATCATCGGCAGCCTTCAACTCATCGAAGTCCGCCTGGCTCAACACCTCGTGCGCCAGCAACAGCTTGCCGCGATCCAGAGCGCGGTCGGCACGCATTGCTTCGATCTTTGCTTTTTCAAAGTCGCTGCGGGCCGCAGCCACATCGCCGCTCTGCAGCATGGCCACAGTCTGCCCCTTGCGCACTTCCTGGCCTGGCTGCACTTCCAGGCTCAACAGGCGACCGCTCAACGGAGCGTAGACATGCACCATCTTGCTTGGATCCACATCAACGTGAGCGGGAATCTCAAGCCCGTCACTCACCGTCTGCAGATGCACAACCTCGGTCTTGAGATTGACCTTCGGCTTCGCCTCTGACAAAGCCTTCTCATCACTCTTGCATCCGCTTAATACGCCAAGCGCTGCGCCCGTCATCACCAGCGTCATCACGCTTTTCTTCATGGCAGAATCTCCGTGTACGTCACATAACTCAGTTGATGGATCGCAAGCTGCAACTGCGCATTCGCTGTCAGGCTCTGCAGGTTCACCGAGCGGTAATCCTGCAATGCGCTCAGATAATCAAGCAGCGTTCCCTGTCCGTTGCGATAACTGAACTCCAGGTTGTCGCGTACGCGCCTGGCCTCATCGAGATACTTATCGCGATAGCGTGCCGCCTGCGCCTGGGCTGTTTGATAGGCCTCGTAGGACTGATCCACATCGGCAATGGCCTGGTTGCGGGTAGCGGTCAGCGCCAGTTTGCTGGATTCCAGTTCGTACTTGGCACGCTCTTTCTCGCCCTGGTTGCGATCGAAGACGCGGAGCGGAATCTGCAGGTTGAAGCCCGCCGTATTCGCATGTCCGCTATGCTCGTACTCGCCTTCCAGCGTCGGATCGGTCGTTCCATTCGCGTATGCCAGGCGAACACTCGCTTGATTGACAGCGACCTGCTGCGATGCAGCCTTTACGTCAGGACGCGTGTCCAGCGCCTTCTGACGCAGGTCGTCCAGCGTCAGCGCCGGAGCGGGCGTATCCAGCGCACCAGTCACATCGAAGTCCGCCTTCGGGCGCTCAATCCCCATCAGGCTTTGCAACTGTGTCGATGCCTGCTGCAAAGCCAGCCGGGCATTGTCGGTATCGCTTTCGAAACCGGCAAGCTGCAGCTCTATGCGAGCGAAGTCGTTCCGGCTCATCTGCCCCGCATCCAGGCGCACCTGCATCAGCTCAACCGTCCGGCGATATCCGGTGAGGTTGTCTTCACTGACGCGAAGGGCGTCCTTCGCGAACAACATCCGGGTAAACGCCTGCTTGATGGCGAAGTCCGTCTGCCGTTGCAGGTCGACTCTCTGCGAATCGGTCAACGAGGTTGTAGCGCGCGCCAGATCAAGGCGAACGCCGCGCTTGTTGCCGCGCTCGAATAACCGCTGCACACCGGCCGTATAGAAATCCGGTCCGTTCGGGTTATCGGGACCCAAGGTCACCATCTGTCCGCTGCCCGTGAGTACCGGATTCTGCCGCAGACCCGCCGTAATCTCACCGGCCTTTACCGCTTCTACATGCTGCGCTGCCGACAGCAACGACGGATTCTGCTTATGCGCAAAATCCAACGCCTGCGGCAACGTCATCGGCGGCGAAGCGCTCTGCTGCGCCCCGGCCCATGCTGCTTGCAGGAGAGGCAGCATCAGGCAATATGCCCAGCGCACCTTCATGGATGCACTCCTTCTTCGTTCTATTTTTGTGAACTTGTGGTGTATGAAAGCCGCACAGACCTACGGCTCGACGCAGCTACAGAACTGCAACTGGTGGCGGACGAACGCCCAGCAGAAGTGCAAAATCTTCATTCAGGAACCGGCGAATACGCGTATCCGGACGAGCCAGTACCTGCAAGCGGCGCAGCACAAACAGCAGCGCAATAACCAGGCAGAGCATTTCAAGACACAAAAGCTCGAACTCCGGCGTTATGGCTTCATGATGACGCCGCATCGTCAGATCCTCAGGCTCGGTCAGCTTGCGAAGCACCTGCATATCGTCCGAGATGGAGATCACCGGTAACAGCAGGAAGGCCACCATCACGGTCGCCGTCAGAGCACGCCCCATGGGTGCGGTCAGCTTACCGGTGAACACACCGATCCAGACGCCGCTAACCATTGCAAACGCAATGACGACCCATGCAAGGTTGAGGAAAGATTCCACTAAAGGCATTGTAGAGCAACTTCCGCAGGAAACGTGTCACTCACTGGAACACGCATCTTTTCCATAAGACGCGCTCAGACTCGTTTCAGTACCGGCAATGTTGCCAGTACATTCATTTTGACCGGAGGTGAGAACAGATATCCCTGTGCTTCAGAACATCCATGCCGATCCAGAAAGCGGCGCTGTTCTTCGCGCTCTACGCCTTCAGCCACCGTGGGAATACCGAGATGTTCGCTCATCGCCAGTACGGCGCGCGTCAGAGCACAATCTTTCTGACTCTCCGGAATATTCATCACGAAGCTGCGATCGATCTTCAGGCGATCCACAGGAAAGCGGCGCAGATATCCGATGCTGGAATATCCGGTGCCAAAGTCGTCAACCACAATCTTTATGCCCATCTCGCGCAAGGCATACATCTGCTGGATCGAGCGTGGATCCTCGCGCAACAGGGTGCTTTCGGTGATCTCGAGCTCAACCTCTTCGAGATTGACCCCCGTCTCCGCTACGGCTGCGTCCACCACATCTAACAGTTGAGGATCGGCCAGTTGCGATGCCGTTACATTGACGGCCAGACGCAGACGCTCATGTCCTTCCAGGGTCGTCCACTGCCGGCAGGCCTCGCGGAAGACCCACCCACCGATAGCGGTCATCATACCGGCATGCTCCGCCAGGGGCACAAATGTGCCAGGCATGATCAGTCCGCCGTCTTCGGTGCGCCAGCGTAACAGAGTCTCGGCCCCGGTCATGGCGCCGCTGTTTAAACGCACAATGGGCTGGAACTCGAGATACAGACCACCGGTGACCAGCACATTGCGCAGCTCGCGTTCCAGCTCCGCCTGACGCAGCTCCGCCTCTTCTGCCGCGGAGTCATACAGAAACAGCCGCTCTCCCGTAGACCGGCGGGCCATACCCAACGCCGCATCGGCGCGACGCATCAGGTGAGTCACCGTAGGGTTCGACTTCGGCAGCAGGCTCACGCCAATGCTCGCCGTCAGACGAAGATCACCGGTCATCCCTACCGATACCGGAATCTTGAAGGTTCGCAGCAGAGCCTCGCCAACCTGGTTCACCTCTTCCCGGCTGGTCCGGCTCAGCAAAATCACTATCTCATCCAAACGGATCCGGCCGGCAACATGATCCGGCGGGCAGACCTGACGCACCCGGCTCGCCAGCTCATGCAGGAAACTCTCCGCCTCACCTTCGGGAAGGGACGAACAGATTTCGTACAGACGATGAATGTCGATCAAAAACACGGCCACCTGCGCCCCGCTGGAGCGGCTTGTATCGATCGCCTCTTGCACACGTGCGCGAAAGAGCTCGCGATCGCTCAACAGCGACTGCGAAGGAATGTCACAGATTCCCATAGTGATGGCCTGAAAAAGATTGCCACTTTATAGCACAATGGCAAACCGCTCAAGTAATACCAAAATAACGCCTTAGGTAAGCGCCATAAATACAACTTTTGGTTACTTTAGTCGGGGGTTAGCGGGGTGTTTACCTGTTTTCCTGGGTGAGGTGCTGCCAGCCGCCTCGGCGAAGACGCCGCTCACGGCCTTTCTGAAGCAGCGAGACGTTCTTTCCCTCGGTCACGATTCCGATCTTCGTGATCTCTATTCCGTTGATCCTGCGCGGAACAGACCGTCTGCTGGTGAACAGCAACTCATAGTCCTCACCGCCGTTGAGCGCCTGATCCAGAGTGCTGTGTGGAGCTAACGGTATCACATCCGCATGAAGACTAGCCCCAACGCCGGAGGCCTCGCAAAGATGAAGCAGATCGGTAGACAAACCATCGCTCACATCCATACATGAAGAGGCAAGCTTCAGCAGCCGGTGTCCCACCGCAATCCGCGGCTGCGGGAAGAGATGAGGGTGCATCCCATCCGGCTTCACCTTGCGGAAGGCCTTCGGGTCAGTACGCAGCGCTTCGAACTCTGCGGCAGCACCGCCCAGTCGACCGGTGACATAGATGGCATCCCCCGGCCGGGCTCCACTCCTTAATAGGGCTTTCCCTCGAGGCACAGCGCCGACCACGATGATGTCCGCCACCGTGTGCTTTCCTGGAGCACCGGCAGTATCTCCGCCAGCCAGAACAACGCCAAACTGATCTGCGACCGCATGCAGGCCGCGCAGGAACTCCCTGGTTTTGGTCCGGTCCTGGGCCCACCTAGGGGAAAGAGCCAGGCTGAGGAATGCCGCCAGCGGGCGTCCACCCATCGCGGCGACGTCGCTGAGACCGCGTGCAAGGCAGCGATACCCGGCGGCAAACGGTGGGTGGAAATCAGCGAAATGGACATCTTCCAGAGAGAAGTCGGTCGTAACCACCAGATCCTCTCCTTTACGGGGGCGCAGAACAGCCGCATCGTCGCCGATCCCAAAGCGAATGAACTCACTGTTACGTAAGGACTTACGCCTGATTTCCCGTATGAGCTCAAGCTCCCCGTATGGCATATAAAAACCATACCCTGAAAGTTGCCATTGGACGGTCTGAGCAATAAAATGAAACAAATCGCCCTGGAGACATCGGCAGACCCAAATGCGAATTAGCAATCTCGATTCGCCAAATGGAAATGCCGGGCCTCTGTGCCGCAGACACGCATTCGCGGCCGAAGACTGGGCATAAAGGCTGCGGCAGTCCATTGAAAAAGCGCTTTTACATCGTCTTCGTTTCGCGCGATGAGCAGGGTAATCTCAATAAGGTTCCCGTCCCTCTGCACTACGCTTATATCTTTGTCGCCGCTGCGGTGGTTGGTCTGTTTACCATCGTCGGTCTGGCCGGCTCCTACTCCCGCATGCTGATCAAGACTGCGCGCTTCAACCAGATGAGGCAGGATCGCGAGTCGCTGCGGCAGGATTACGCCCGGCTGCAGAAGGCGAACCACGAGAAGGATGTCCAGGTTGCCTCACTGGGAGCCCTGGCTAATGAAGTCTCCGCTCTGTACGGCCTGACCGCTAGCAAGCTTGCGGCCGCCTCCTCGGCAAAGTTCCTCTCGTCCCCGTCCAAGACGACTGACCCCACCCTGGCTCCTGTGGCTGACAACAGCTACTTCAAGTCTCTGGACACGTTCTACGCTCTGCGCAACTCCGCCTCCTCCGGTCTTGCGGCCCGGGTGCTCGCGCCGTCGCTGCAGTCAGCCCGGCTCGGCAGCCTGAACAGCCTTTCGGACTGGCAGGCCATCGCTGACGCTCCGTCGCTCTGGCCGGTGATGGGACCCATCACCTCAAGCTTTGGCCAGCGGGAAGATCCTATCCTGGGGAACGGTGAAGGCGAGTTCCACAAGGGCGTCGACATCTCGGCTCCCTATGGCACTCCTATCCGCGCTACCGCCGACGGTGTTGTAGAGAATGCGGCCTTCGGCAACGGATATGGCCGTGAGGTCGTCATCGACCACGGTCACGGACTGCAGACCGTCTACGCACACATGTCCGGCTTTAACGTCACTGCCGGCCAGCAGGTCACCCGCGGACAGATCATCGGCTACGCCGGCCGTACCGGCCGCTCGACCGGATCGCACCTTCACTATGAGGTCCGCATCCGCAACACACCGGTCAATCCGCACAAGTATCTGCGCGAGAGCTTCGCCGGCATGGTCAAGACGGCGGGCGACAGCTAGCCTGACAATCGATTGCTTCCCACAAAGGCCCACGCACATGGCGTGGGCCTTTTGCATTGCGGCCAATCCAGCACCTCGATTAATCGCAGTACACTAACAGGCACAGCACCAAAAATTTGTTCCAGCAAGGATGTTTCGTGAAGACTCTCCGCCTGCTCGTGCCTGCTGTACTCGCTGTATCTGCGGTCGTTCCGTCTGTTGCCCAGACCTCTGGACAGAACGGACCGGTCGCGGAGAAATACAAGGCTGACGCCGACAAGATCATCGCCGCGGCGATGAAGGACACCGAAGGCTACGAGACGCTGGCCTATCTGACCGACCATATCGGCAAGCGCCTCTCGGGCTCCGACTCGCTGCTGAAGGCGCTGAGCTGGGGTGAGGAGACGATGAAGAAGGCGGGCTTCCAGAATGTCAGCATCCAGGAAGCCAAGGTGCCGCACTGGGTACGCGGACAGGAGGAAGCTTCGATCGTTGCTCCCTTCTCTAAGCCGCTGCACATGCTGGGCCTGGGTATGAGCGTCGGAACCCCGACTGAGGGCATTACCGCTCCTGTCATCTTTATCCCGGACCTGGCTGCGCTGGCGAACACCCCCGAGGACCAGATCAAGGGCAAGATCGTCGTCTTCAACCCCGGCTGGCATGGCTACGGCCTCGGTTCCATCCACCGCACCACTGGTCCATCGCGTGCGGCGGCCAAAGGTGCGGTCGCTGTTCTGGTGCGCTCGGCGACCGGACTTGCCATGCAGACTCCGCATACCGGCACGCTGACCTACCTGCCCGATATGCCGAAGGTTCCCGCCGCTGCCATCACGGTGGAAGATGCTCTGCTTCTCGAGCGCCTCGCCAAGGAAGGCCCGGTCCAGGTCCATCTGAAGATGGAAGCACACATGGAGGCGGACCAGAAGGCCGGCAATGTGGTGGGCGAGATCCCAGGAAGCGAGCATCCGGAACAGGTGGTCGTTCTGGGCGGACACATCGATAGCTGGGATGTGGGCCAGGGAGCCATGGACGACGGCGGTGGCATCATCTCCTGCTTCGAGGCCGTCAACCTGATCCACAAGCTCGGCCTGAAGCCCAAGCGGACCATCCGGGTCGTCTTCTGGGTGAATGAGGAGAACGGCGGCGCCGGCGGCCGTGCCTATCGCGATGCCCTTGGCGATAAGGTCAAGAACCACGTTGCGGCCATCGAGTCCGACGGTGGCGTCGAGCGTCCCGTCGGCATCGGCTATACCGTCATGGGCGGAGGCCCGGCTTCGGGATCTGCAGCCCGTCGCCAGGCTGGAGCAAGCGCCAACCCGGCAGCGGCCATGGCCGCGATGGCTGCCATGGGTGGCGGAGCTCAGCGCGCTCTGGATGAAAGCAAGCTGACGCCCGAGGAGAAGAAGTCCTGGGACACGATCAAGCAGATCGCCTCGCTGCTGCAGCCCATCGGGGCGGATTCGGCCTCACCGGCAGGCGGCGGATCGGACATCGGCCCCATTGTCGCTGCCGGGGTTCCATCGCTCTCGCCGCGTACGGTGGGCGAGCACTACTTCGACTGGCACCACACTGAAGCCGACACGCTGGACAAGGTGGATCCGGAAGACTTCCGCAAGAACATCGCCCTGCTGGGCGTACTCAGCTACGTGCTGGCCGATATGGACGGCCAGTTGGTCGGTCACACCTCGGCAGCCCCTGTGGAATAACGACCGTTACCTTCCGATTACGAAAGGCGCTCCTTCGGGAGCGCCTTTCTGTTGGGAGACAAACCTTTGTCCGAGATTAAATTCAGCCGGACGTTTGAGAAAGATAAAGGTTGCGCTATCAATTGATTAAATTTCTTGACATATCGCCGGGAGCCTCGCAATCTGGTACCGGCTTCCCAGAAAATCCAGCTTTGGTGCATGTGATTGAGCTCAATTTTTGTACACCAATATGTATACATTTTTCGGGGATGTCCGAAACGCAATGACGGCCGCCAGACGCGCGATGAAGAAACGAATGCATCGAACGCTGCGGCATACATAAACACATACGGCACGAGCCATGAAACTCGGCCGACTTTTTTTGTTTCGAGAGGTCCAATTGATGCGAAATACAGCCTCAACCCTCCGCCGCCTGGCGGCTGGGCTAGCTTTGCTTGTATTTGCGATAGTGGCCGTCCCTGCTGCCTTTGCGCAGGAGACCACTGGCGCGATTCAGGGCACCGTGACCGACCCGACCGGGGCGGTCGTCGCAGATGCTGTCGTGACGGCGACGAGCGATAAGCTAATCAAACCCGTCACGGTAAGAACAGACTCACATGGTTTTTACCGGCTGAGCGCACTTCCACCCGGGACTTATGCAATCGCGGTGGAGGGAAGCGGCATGAAGGCCAAAGCTACTAACCTCACGCTGAATGCTGGCGATCTTCCCAATCTGAACCTCAAGGTTGCTGTTGGCGCAGAAACCATTATCGACGTCACCGATTCGATTGCAATGGTGGATACAACGCAATCGAAGGTCGAAACAACCATCGACAGCCAAATTCTGTCGGAGATTCCGAAAGGGCGTTCGTTCCAATCCGTTATCCCATTCGCCCCCGGCGCTCGCCAGGAGCCATTGCAATCTGCTACCGGCAGCGTTCTCAACGGCAATCGCACTCAGGGCTACCAGATTGACGGAGCATCTGACGGTGAGAACGTCTACATGATGGAAGGTGTAAACGTCACTGGCATCGTCGGCGGCGGTGTTGGCTATCAAGTCCCCTTCGAATTTGTACAGAGCGTCCAAGTTAAAAGCTCGAGCTTTGAGGCCGAATTCGGAGGAGCTATTGGCGGCGTCGTCAATGCTCTACAGCAAAATGGCAGCAATAACTGGCATGGCTCGATCTTCAGCTACTACCGTTCCAGTGCGCTCAATGCCAACGACCAGTGCAATTGGTCTACCACCTGCGGCCTGTTGAAAACCGGCAGCGCCAGTTCAACCACCCGTACGGATGCAACCGCCTATTACTTCATCGCCAAGCAAGATCACTATCGCATCGTAGAACCGGGCTTTACCATTGGCGGACCTATTCTGAAGGATAAAGTCCGTCTCTATAGCAGTTATGTCCCTCAGTTCTACAGGCTTCGCCGTGATGTTAATTTCACGGGAACCAATCCAGGACCGCGTCAGTTCTATCAAAATCAGGACATCCACTATGGGTTCTCTCGTGTTGACTACACCCCATTTAGCAAATTGACAACCTTCGCCAGCTGGGAATATCTATACAGCCGCATCGTCGGCAACAGTCTTCCGAACCCCGACTCTCTAGTTGCAGGGCAAGTCAATACAACTGCAGGAAACGATCCAACAACCTATCGTGCAGACTCTGGCCAGGTTTCTCCAGGAGCTATTTATCTCTTTGGCGCGAACTACACGGTGAACTCGAAATTCCTTGTTTCCGGACGCTACAGCTATCTGTACAACAACACTTCAGATCGCGGTAAGCCTACCGGAGTCCGCTACTACTTTGACTCGGGCTCAGTCGATAACACAGGAACAGTTCCGACGAAGGGTTTGGATGGATCGAGCGTTCCCAGTGCCTATCAACAAAAGACTGGGTATGCCAATATTGCTGCGAACACGCAGCAACAGTTCAATGTTTTACAGCGTAAGAGTGCTGCGGTTGACTTGTCCTACGTTCAAACTGGCTGGGCAGGAACTCACAATTTCAAAGGTGGCTGGGCATGGACTAGCGTAGCCAACAACCTTAACAGTGGTTACAAAACAGCGCTCGTATACCAGGAATTCGGTATCGACTACACACCACAGACATCAGCTACTGCATGTGATGCTGTGATAGCGCAAAACGTGGCGACTTATGGCTCTTCCGCCGCAGGTCATTGCCGTGGAAATTACGGCTACTTCTATGTCTATGACTACTCGACGGGTGGCAAGGCTGCTGGTAACAATAGCGGGTTTTACATCCAAGATGGATGGACCGTTGCCCATACTGGCTTGACCATTAACGCAGGTGTCCGTTTGGAAAAGGAATACCTGCCGCCCTATAGTGCTGGAGCTTCAAGCGTCAACTTCGACCTGACACAAAAGGTTGCACCTCGTATCGGTGCGGCATATGACGTATTTCACAACGGCAAGCTGAAAGTCTACGGAAGCTATGGCAAGTTCTTCGATGTGATCAAGTACTCATTGCCGCGTGGTTCCTTCGGCGGTGAATACTGGCACAACTGCGTATATGCTCTAGACAATCCTAACTACAATGCATTTGTCCCGGGCAATAACGCAGATGGCCATGCTTGCCCCACCAGCGGGAGTGCCATCGGTGTCGCAAGCGGCTATCGCTTTATCGAAAACCTTGATCTCCGCAAAAATGTCATCAACCCAACTGACCCTGGCGTTGATCCAAATATGAAACCCATGGCACAGCACGAGTTCGTTGTGGGCTCCGAGTGGGCCATCACCCCGAATACAACCTTCACCGCCCGTTATGCACGGAAACGTCTTGAGCGTACGGTTGAAGATATCGGTGTAACCGACAACCTTGGTTTCTACATTGGAAACCCGGGCACTACATTCGGTGACCTGCTTCATCGCGCCCTTCCCGGGTCGGGAATCACGTCTCCGATTTGTCCCTCATGCCCTGCACAACCCGGCGCCATTCGCAACTACGACGGCATTGATCTTCGCCTGACGAAAACCACCGGCAAGTACTTCTTCTCGGCGTTCTACTCATTCAGCAAATTGCGGGGTAACTACCCTGGTTTGACCTCAACCTTTAACACTGACGGTGGTGGTGGACGTCAGAGCCCGAACAATAATCGTTCATTCGATCAGCCCCAAATGCAGTTTGATGCACATGGTAACGTCATGAACGGGCCACTGCCGACTGACCGTCCTAATACCTTTGGTGGTTATGGTTCCTATGGTCAGAAGTGGCTGCTTGGTGAAACCCGTCTCGGTCTGCAGCAGGTCATCTACCAGGGCTCCCCAGTAAGCACCTCCTGGCCAGTCATTTCGACCTCAGCGGTACAGCAGGTTGAGGGCCTAGGAAACTGGGTGCCAATCACACGAGGCAGTGGCGGTACTATCACTGCTGGAGCGGTCCAGACAGGTCGTCGTACTCCTGCCTATCTACAGACTGATGCAAACCTGACCCATTATGTTCATGTCAGCCAAGATCACGAAAACCGCAAGTTCGGGATCGAGATGAACGTATACAACCTGTTCGGCCAACACGCGGTAACCGCTTATAACCAGGTTCCGCTTACTGCCGCTACTTATCCGAGCGTTTCAACTTCAACAAATCCAACCGGCATCAACTTCAACTCCCTCCTCACTGGCTGGGACTACGTTGGAGTCAGTAACAATGGTTCCGGCCCCTCCAACCAGGGCAACAAGATCGTAAGCAGCAGCTACGGACTACCGAACCTCTTCCAGAGTGCTCGTCAGATCCGTATCAAGGTTGCTTACACCTTCTAACCCCTGGCCTGAGGATCAGGCTGAAAAGGGGGAGCGCTTCGGCGCTCCCCCAATTGTTTTCCGCTTTGTCTTCCCTACTCCGGTACGACCCGCCCCCGCTCATCCTGTTTGAGATATGTCATCGGCAGCTCGTGATCGTGTGGGAAGATCGTCAGCCATCGCTTCGGCAGTGCCTCGGCAAAGTAGCGTTTACGCTCGTCGATGGTGCGGATTGGGTCCAGGTCGAAGCCCATGGCCCAGCTCACGTCCAGATGATGTCGCGTCGGAATCAGGTCGCTGACGAAGACGGCGTGCTCTCCCCTGCTCTCGATATGGACAGCCATCAACTGCTCCGTGTGGCCGGGGTAGAGCTCGACCCAGATGCCGTCGCAGATCTCCGGCGCGGTCATGCGTTCGTCGTCGATCAGCGTCATCTGGCCGGCTTTGATCAGCGGGTCGTAGTTCGCTGAGGCATAACTGATAGCGTCGCGCTCGTACTGGTGATGACCATGCAGCACCTCGCCGCGATGCGCGAAGTATCGTGCATTGGGGAAGGTAGGCGTCACACTGCCGTCAGGATGCAGAGTCGTATTCCAACTGCAGTGGTCCCAATGCAGATGGGTGTTGATCACGATATCGATCTCTTCCGGAGAGATACCGGCTGCTGCCAGAGACTCCGGAAGCTTCTGCTGGGTCCCATAGATCTCGCGCAGCTTCGGTGACAGCTTGTTGCCGAAGCCGGTCTCGATCAGCACATTGTGCCTGCCAGTCCGGACTAACAGACAGTTCAGCCCGAACGCGACCCTGTTCTGCTCGTCTGCCTGCACCTTCTTCGACCATAGCGTCTTCGGTACCACACCAAACATGGCGCCGCCATCGAATAGCACCCTGCCATCGGTACAGACAGTCAGGTGAAAGTCGCCGAGAGCACGCTCGGCTCGGATCAGCTCACTCATACAACGCTCTCAATCTCCCTGCTTCTGCACGCTGCCGTCGATCTGCATCTCGACCACTCTGTGATCCGTATTCACGGTTGCAACGCCGCGCAGTGGTGTCCGCATCCGCCCGTCCAGAAAGCTGGAGCTGTAACGGAAGCGCAGGTCGTCAAACGTCACCTCGGTCTCGTCGTCTCCCGGAGCCGCCGAGGCGGCGTCCCGCGCCTGCTCCCTTACCACCGGCCACCGCGCCCAATCCAGATAGACCTCTCCCAGCCAGGAGCGCTTCGCCGCCAGCGTCGACAGCGTTGTGGGCGGCTTGCGGATCAGGTCATTGCTGGGGTCGCTGGTCATCTCGTCCCGCAGGGTATCCATTACGCCCAGCCGAAAGTACTTCGGCGTCTCGATCACGACCTGCCATTTGAAGGGATTCACGGGATACGGGTTGGCCGCCACCCGCAGCACGGGCTCGCCGGAGATCTCATTCGCCTCTGCCAGGCGCACCGCTCTGCCGTGTTCGAAGTCGCGCACCACCCACAGCACGGCCGTGAAGACCAGAGCTGCAATTGACAGGCCTTGCCCACGAAATGCCGAACGCCGCGCTCCAACTTCGTTCGCTACCAGGCCGAAGATCGAAGGCAATAACAGCGCACCCAGCAGGAACAGCCACTGCAGCGGCTCCGCGATGAACACCAACGACGCCTCATACCAGCGAGGGTTCCAGGGAGCGAACGGCCGCACGCCGTAGTTGTTGGTGTAGTCCAGCAGCAGGTGGCTCAGAAGCGCAATCCAGGAAAAAACAAAGAGCCAGCCCCAGCGGACCGGCGCCGCCGGAGTACTTCCCTTCGCCGACCGCCACCAATGCACCAGCTTCGCAATCCCGACGATGAAGGCTGCCTCCAGCGGCAGTGCCCACAGGCTGTGAGTCCATCCGCGATGGTGCTGAAAATAGGCCAGCGGACCGCCAAGGCGATAGACATAATCGATGTCCGGAAGCTCCGCGGCCAGGGTCATAGCCAACGTGGCATATGCGGCTTTGCGATTGAAACCGGCACGGCTCAACACCGCACCCGTCATGAAATGAGTGACTGGCTCCATTGCACCAGACTACAAGGTGAGTGCAACCAGACTAGAGCATTTTCCCTGTTGGTATAGAGTAGGGCTTCCGCATCTACGGGCGTTTTCCGCAATGAAAACGCCGCTGCACAGCCCTTTTCGGGGTACCCAGCAAAAGGGAAAATGCTCTACAAGGTGAGGTGAGAGGATAAAAACATGCATCCGTTTCCATCCACCCACGAGGAGATTGCGGCCTTCGTGTCGGCATTCGAAGCCGGCACGCTTCCGAAGGAATGCTGGACGCATGCCGCCCATATCCTTAGCGGTGCATGGTATGTCCATGCCCTCGGTCCGGAAGCAGCACTCGCCGAGATGAGGCGGCGCATCCGTGCCTACAACGAATCCGTGGGCACACAAAACACCGATACCAGCGGATATCACGAGACGATTACGGTCTTCTGGATCAGGATATTGGCAGCGGAACTCGGCCGGCGTCCTGAGGCAACACGCGCTGCCTTCGTCACCGAGGCGGTTGAACACTTTGGCCGGCAGCGCGATATCCTGACGCGCTATTACAGTTTCAACGTTGTGAAATCGACCGAGGCCCGCCGCATGTGGATCGAGCCTGATCTGATGACGATTGGCGCGAGCAGCTAAGGCGTATCGGTTGATCTGAGATAGCCCAGACCATGGGCGAAATGGTGGGAGCAGCGGGGTCCCCAACCAGCCTCACTGGTTGGGGTGTTCAGTGGGCTTCAGCCCGCTGATAAAAGCATAAAAATAAATGGGCTTTAGCCCTGGGTTCTTGGTTCGATCCAGGAGAAAAGGCCCAGGGCTAAAGCCAGCCTTTCTAGATGCTGTTTGACCGTGGCCTGAAGGCCACGGCTCCCACCGGTTCGAGCTTCGCTCGACTGCCCACCCACGCTCGCGATGGATGGGGCACCCGGTGCATGGGCTGTCTGGAGCGTATCGATATCTCTAAGGCAGAGCGGTTGCCAGCGAAGCCTTGGGCAGCCGCGATTTGCTGGGCTTTTCCTTCGTCTTCGGCTCGGGCATGTAGTTCTTGTAGATGCTGATGTGGAAGCAGGCCTGCTGGAACTCCTCTTCCACGTCGATCTTGCCTTCCTGCACCAGGGGCAACAGGTACGCACGCAGCCAGGCAATCTCTGTCATAGACAGACCGTGCTTGGCCAGATCGACCGCCTGGCCAGTCAGGTGAGGCGAAGCGGTATCTCCCTCCGCCGGGGCGGCGTTGCCGTTGGTGCGCAGCAGGCGCTGCTGGAACTCCACGGTACGGACGGCTGAGTTTACCTGCAGGGGGCCGTGAAAGCGCTCATAGTGTGCGCGGCCAAGGTCATTCAAGAACTTCACCGCCCAGGGGCGGGCATACCGTCTGTCTGCTTCCAGACGGTCATCGACCTGCATCACTTTGTTATCGGGCAGCGCGATGAGCTGTTTGGCTTTGCGCAGACGCACAAGGTCCGCATCATCCTGCACGCGTTCCAGACCGTAACGGTCGGCGACGATATTCTGACGCACCAGAATGGCATGCGACCCCAGCAGCGGCGCTGGGACGATCAGACGGCCGCGCCGGAAGGTCAGCTTCGGCTGAGGCAGCGCTGCGGCGGGACTCTCCTCGACAAGCTCGGTACGCTTCACGGCAAGCACCGGTGGGGCCGGCAGTTCTGAGGCCGCTCTCTCTTCGATTGCAGGCTTGCGAGCAGATTCGGTTTTCGCCGGAGTCAGCTTCGGGCGCTCGGCAGGGCCAACCGCCGGCTCGGCAGGCTGCGACTCTTCAGCATCCTCGGTCTGCGAAACATGCACCACCGGCGCCGGCGCCTCGGCCTTGGGAGGCAGGTGTGTGGTCTTTTCCGGCTCAGGGGCTTCAGTTTCCGCAGGTGGATGCTTCTGTTCCAGTGACTTTCGCTGCTGGGCTGCCTTCAGGAAATCTTCGGTTGTTGCCTTCTGTCCGTCATCTTTTGCCGGAGCTGCGGGCTTCGCTGAAGCAGCCGGAACAGAAGCCGTCGCCACAGGCTTGTGGACAGGTTTTGCAACCGGGGATGGAGACGGCGCGTCGTCGGCGACGACCTCGTGGTGGTCTCTCAGCCAGGCGTGGACACGTTCTGCCGCCGCCGCGGCAGCAGCGCGATTCCCAGCTTCGTCAACAGGAGAGTGGCCGGTGCGTGTCGCCGGAGCAACGGCCTTCGGTTTTGCGGTAGCGGATGCAGACGGACGGGTGGTCGAGCGTACTGCGGGCGATCCCGCAGCGGGCTTTTTTCCCGGCTTCTTACTCGTGGGCTGCGCCGGCAATTGACCGGCGACAGCAGCCACGAGTAAAAACACCCATCCAAGGCGACGCATACACACAACTAAGAAGCCCGCGTCAGGGGCCAGAGCACTTTTAACCCTACCCCCGTCTCGGTAACGCAAAAAGTAACCAGAAGGATTCTGTGTAGGAATCAGTAAACACCGCCGCGCGAAGAGTTCGCCTCCCCTGCCGTCTCCGCTACGATGAAGAAGCATGCGCATTAGAGCATTTTCCCTGTTTCTGGGTAACCCGAAAGTGACGTGCAGCGGCGTTTTCATTGCGGAAAACGCCCATAGATGCGGAAACCCTACTCTACACCTGCAGGGAAAATGCTCTACGATCTCCAGGGTCTCCTCCGCCACCTGTGCGAGCCTGTTGCTGGCTCTGACCGCCGGCCTCAGCGGCTGTGACAAGCCAATGACTCCGGAAGACGTCACCTACAAGAACACCGGTAATCTCTATATCGACCGCGTCCAGCCCATCCTGCAGACCCGCTGCTACCGCTGTCACGCCGGCCTGAACCACGAGAGCGGCCTTCGGGTCGACAGCCGCGCCTACATGCTGAAGGGCGGCAAACATGGCACGTCGCTGGTTCCCGGCGATCCGGAAAAGAGCCTCATGATCAAGCTGGTGCGGCACGAGGGGCCTAAGGACGATCCTATGCCCATGCCGAACCGTCGTGGCAAGCTTCCGGAACAGGAGATCCGTGATCTGGAGCGCTGGGTCAAAGAAGGCGCGTTGGAATAAAGCTCTTCCCAACGAAAAGGGCTCCGCAGGCAACGAAAAAGGGCTCCGCAGCGGGAGCCCCTCATCGAAGAAACATTGGATTGCGTCTATGCGTGAGAAACAGGCGCGTGTGGAACCGGCGCTGGCTCGGCCGCGCCTTCGGGCTTAGCCGGTGCAGCAGGCTTCTTCGGCTCGGCCTTCTTGGTCGGAGCCAGAATGGCGTGCAGCGTAGTGCCTTCCATGCGAGGCATAAACTCGACGGTGCCGTTCTCACCCACATCCTGGATCAAGCGGTGGATGATCTTGTAGCCAAGGTCGCGGTGTGCCATCTGGCGGCCCTTGAAGCGCAGGCTGGCCTTCACCTTATCGCCTTCCTGCAGGAAGCGGACGGCCTGGTTCTTCTTCGTCTGGTAGTCGTGCTCGTCCACCGTGACGGAGAACTTTACTTCCTTGATGGTGATGACCTTCTGCTTCTTCTTCGCGGCGCGGTCGCTCTTGTCCTTCTCGTAGAGGAACTTGCCGTAATCCTGAATACGGCACACCGGGGGAACGGCGTTGGGCGAAATCTCCACCAGGTCCAGTCCGCGTTCGCGTGCGATCTTGAGGGCATCGAATGGCTGCATGATGCCGACCTGCTCGCCATTCTCGTCAATCACACGCACCTCACGGGCGCGGATTCTTTCGTTGGTGCGGATGAAACTCTTTTGCGATCGCTTGTCGTTAAACGGTGGTGGAATAAGAAGCCTCCGGGATCTAAATCTGTGGGTCTAAAGTTTGACGCGCCTGGAGCGCCAAACGGCTCAGCACGCAGACGAAAGTATAGCAATTTCGCAGGGTCATTGGTTGGATTCCTCCATGCGGCACGCGGAAAGTCGCCTTCCCGCCCGAAACGGGCATGGCAGCCGATGAACCAACCAGCGGAAGGGGCTTCCGCATCCCATCTCCCATCAGTACAACGTTTTATGTTGCAATGTTGATTGCCCACTATAGGGCATGTTAGGAGTTCTGCCTGAATGAAACGCCGCATTTTGCTCGTCGATGACGAAATTGCCGTCCTCCTCACCTTAAAAGCAGTTCTGGAGATCTCGGGCTTCGACGTCGATACCGCCACCTCCGGCCTGGAGGGCCGCCACAAACTCCGCGCAAAACCGTACGACATGGTCATCACGGACATGCGGATGGAACATGAACAAGCCGGCCGCGATGTGGTCGGCTACGCCCGCGGACTGCCCAACCCTCCGGCAATTGCGCTGCTGACCGCCTTCCCCGTCGCCGACGATGACTGGCAAGAGATGGGCGCGGACAAGATGCTGGTCAAGCCCATGCAAACCAGGACCCTGCTGGAACAGATTGAGGCGCTTCTCGAGAAACATCTGGCACGTACGGGAGCCTCAGCCTCAACCCCGGCGAAAGCAGGCAAGAAGGCCGCAAAGAAGGTAGCCGCCAAGAAAGCGGGGAAAAAGGCTGCAAAGAAGGCGGTGAAACCCGTCGCTCCGGCAAAGAAGGCCGCGAAAAAGACAGCCGTAAAGAAGGCCGCCGCCAAAGCCGTGAAAAAGGCTGCCGGCAAAAAAGCTGCGAAAAAGCGCTAAACGTTACAGCCGGAAGAAACAGGAGGGGATTTTCCCCTCCTGTTTCTTTTCCATTTACTGCCACATCTCGCGGTAGTCGGCGGCATACTCCCGAAGCGATCGAGGTGTTTTCCCCGTCAGCCTCTCGAAGTCACGGGTTGGCTGTGAGAGCCTTCCGGTCCGCGTCACGCGAAACAGGCTGAGGATATAAGCGACATACTCTTCCGGAAGCCCCGCCTGCGACAGCGTTTTGGCGAACTCATCGTCTTCCATCGGTACATATCGCACCTCGCTTTGTATTGCCTGGCCCAGCACAGCGGCAGCGTCGTCATAGCGTAGAGCCTCCGGGCCGGTCAGCTGGAAGACTTTGCCGTTTATGTCTTCTCTCATCAACGCCGCTGCGGCGGCCGCGCCTACATCGCGGGCGTCGATGAATGGAGTCAACGCGTCACCCGCCGGTAGCGGCAAAATGCCGTTGTACTTGATCGGCTCTGCCCACCAGGTATGGAAGTTATCCATGAACCAGTTCGCGCGCACAATCACCCATCGCGCAGCTTTCTGCACCACCTCTTCCACGCGGCTCAATGGTTCCTGTTGCAAGATCACGCTTGCGGAGCTAAGCAGGACGATCTTGCACTCGCGCTGCATTGCGGCTTCCAGCATAGGAAGCATCACTTCATCCGCAGGCCCCACAGCCGGCTGTGGCTCCATCAAAAAGACCCGATCGACATCTTTCAGCGATTCTGCAAAAGTCGCCGGATCCGCATAGTCGAAGCGCACGACTTCAACCCCATCGATCGCGGCAACATTCTCCGGGCTACGGCTTGCCGCACGAACTTCCTGCCCGGCGATGGCAAGAGCTTCCACCACTGCCGCTCCAACTTTTCCTGTGCTTCCCGTGACCAGTGTCTTCATGCTGTCTCTCCTTGTTCGTACCGCGCAAGAGCGATGGCAAAGAACACCGTGGAGGCCAGCGCCAGGATGGTTCGGGTGTGGTTCCACAGCATCCACACGTTGTAAAACGCTGCCCATGTCTGCGCTGCATTCGCAGCATGAGCGTCGGCGCTTGCCAGGGTGTTGTTCAACGGAACGTTGCATCCGAAGGTCACGGCGAGCGACAGCAGGTACAAGGCGACAGCCGTCAGCATCGAGCTTCGGCCCGGCTGCTTCCGAATCACTTGCGTTGCCAGCGCCAGCGAAGCCAGGCCGGTGCCGAACAATGCCAAAGCAAACCAGGGATTCACCGCCGTAAGATCGATCTGCTGCATGGCCGTGACCGCTGCATCGACAGGCAGCCGCTGCAAGCCCTGCATCACGAAGGTTGAGAAGGCAAAGTAGGCTCCGCCATCGGCGGCGCTGCCGGCGATACAAAAGAGCGTCAGGGGAACGATGACTCGTGGACTCATTACGTCTCTCCTCGTTCTTCAACCTAAGGAATGCCGCGCCGCGAAGACATGGGCAGGCGTCTCGCTTTCATTGCCGTCCGTCTCATTCGGGTGCTAACGTCAGTCCGGTATGAGACAGGCTGCCGACGCGAATTGGATCAGTGAGATCGCGAGCAATGCCGCGGCGCTGTGCCGTACGCGCACGTCCGCTCCATGGGGCATGGGCATCGCCACCTACGACGGCGTCATGTTTCATTACGTGGTTGAAGGTTCCTGCTGGCTGCGCGGCTCCGCTGTGCCGACGCTTGAACTTGAGGCCGGTGATCTTGTGCTGGTGCCACAGGGACTGGATCATGACATCCTCTCGAGCCTCGATGTCACTCCCGAACCGCTTGAGGATTTTCTGCATTGCCCGTCACGGCCCATCACCGGAGAGACGGTCAGCACGCTGCTCTGCGGCGTTTACCTCTCAGGCATCAAGATGGTGCACCCCGTTCTGAACGCGCTGCCGCCGGCCATCTATTTCAGCCGCGAAGAGATCGAGAGGAACCCTTCCCTCTCGTCGACGCTCCGTCAACTCACAGCGGAAAGCGAAGCTCCAGCCCCGGGCAGTGAGACGCTGATCCAGCATCTCCTCGATGCGCTCTTTGTGTATATCGTGCGTGCCTGGTCTGCCTCGATCAGCGATAACCTTCCCGGCTGGGCAGCGGCGCTTCGCGATCCTAATCTCTCCCGCGCAGTAACGGCGATTCACGCCTCCCCTGGCCATCCCTGGACGGTACAGACTCTCGCCGCGGAAGCCGGCCAGTCCCGCGCAGCGTTTGCCCGCCATTTCTCCGCAAGGATGGGTGAGGCTCCCCTCGCCTATCTCACACGCTGGCGCATGGTCCTGGCCGCTCGCCTGCTCCTCGGACGTGAGACCAGCCTGGCTGAGGTAGCCGAGCATGTCGGCTATGAATCAGAGTTTGCTTTCAGCCGGGCCTTCAAGCGGACCTACGGCGTCGCGCCGGCAAGCTATCGCAGAACCTGCCTTCGGGATCTGTACCTCACACGCTGAATCGCGTCCCTCAGGCCAACACGTTAAACTCACTAGATGCGAACCATCGTCTCCACAGTGCTGCTGATCGTGGCAATTCCATGTGTTTTGCTGTCAGGCATGTGGACATGGGCATACTTCTCCACACCTGCGGTCGTCACTGAGGCGTATAACCGCGAGCTTGCACGGACCGCGCCAACTATCCGTACAGCGCAGGTACCGGCGGCCCTGCTGGAGCAGATCCGGAATGCGCGTCCCCTATCCGAGGCAGTTGCGGAGGCCCTGTTCTTCTTCCCCGGCCAGTACCGTCCCAATCCGATTCGCAATCTGCAGCGCCGCGTCTTTGCCTCCGTACTCGATCACCGTCTGAGTGCAGACGAGCAATTGCAGCTCTACATCAATCACGCCAACTTCGGACCGCTGCACAGCGGCCCAACGACGGACAAGGATATCGTCGGTTTCGCGGCCGCCTCCCAGGCATATTTCGATAAACCGCTCACGAACCTGGCTCCGGAACAATTGCAGGCACTGCTCGACGCGCTGCAGCACAAATCCATACAATCTGCTCCATGAGTGCGGAGTTTACGTCGTTCGATCTTTCGACCATGGCGCCCGGCGGCGTCTATAAGCTACTGGCTTCCCTCGTCGTGCCGCGCCCCATCGCCTGGGTGGTCTCGCGGTCGACCAAGGGGCATCTGAACGCAGCGCCCTTCTCGTTCTTCAATATGCTTGCCTCCGACCCGCCAGTCGTCGGTGTTGGATTTGGAATGCACTCCACTGGAGCGGACAAGGATACCTACACCAACATCATTGAGACCGAAGAGTTCACCGTTCACATCGTGACCGAAGAGACTGCCGAGGCGATGAATATCACGGCGGTGGAGGCTCCTCATCACGTCAATGAGATTGAGCTTGCCGGTCTGACGCTGGCTCCCGGCGTGGCTGTGAAGACCCCACGCATTCTGGAGTCGCCTGCTGCCCTGGAGTGCCGCCTGCTGCAGACCATCCAGCCTGGCCGAACAAGCAAGATCATCCTCGGTGAGGTTGTCTACGCTCACGTACTGACGAGCGCGTTCTCTGATCTGGAGAAGCTGAACATGGACGTCCATGCAATTCACCAGATCGGCCGCATGCAGGGTGGCCTGGGCGGCGGTTATACACGCACGCGCGACACCTTCGATATCCCGCGGCCGGTGTGGAAAGAGCGGTCCTAGTTACTAGTTCCTGGTTGCTAGTTGCCTGAGCGCTTTGACAACCACGGAATTGGGTGCCCCATCCATCGCATCGCGATGGGTGGGAGGTCTCGCGAAGCGAGATCTCTTTCCTAGCTTGGGCGATCGTAGGAAACGTATGGGTTGAGAAGCAGATTTCTCCGCTTCCTTTGGTCGCTACGAAATGACAACGAAAAAGACGGTTCGAGCTTCGCTCGAATAGTTCACCCCTGCGAACCATGTTCGCGGGGACCCCGATTGATGGGCACCCCGTGCACCGGTAAACACCCACCTCTCTCTCCCGGAGTTCTGAATTGGGAAGCGAAACTCGTTCCCCTGGCTCTTTCTGCCTGCGTTTCTGTCCTATCCCGCTACAGTACTGACAGCAACCATGCTTCTCCCCTCGTGTCCTGACATCCGCAAAAGCGGAGTGACCCTTGCTGTGTTTATGACAGTGCTCCTGGCCGGATGCGGCAGTGGAGGCTCGCTGAGCCTGCTCTCGGCAGCGGCTTCATCCAGCTCCGGAACGACGACCTCCGGGTCCTCTTCTGGCACATCGAACGGGACCAGCAGTTCGTCCTCGGGTAGTGGCAGCGCAAGTTCAGGAAGTTCCTCCGGCTCCAGCAGCTCCGGTTCAGGAACCGGAAGCTCTTCTTCAGGCTCCGGCAGCAGCTCTGGTTCAGATACGGGTAGCTCCTCTTCAGGCAGTGGCAGCACGGGTTCCGGAAGCTCCTCCGGCTCCGGCAGTAACACAGGGTCAGGGAGCGGCAGCTCTTCCGGCAGCAACACTCCCACCATCCTGCTCTCGCAGCCCTTCATCGGACAGACGACCGGCCAGAACGTCACGTACGTCGCTACGGCAACGGCCAATGCATGTAGTAAGGGCATCGCCTCGATGGGCGTTTACGTGGATAACAAGCTCGTCTATGTCGTTCAGGGTGGCTCTCTCAATACGACTCTGTCGCTCACTCCTGGCTCTCACGACACTGTGGTGGAGGCGTCGGATCTCTGCGGCAGCTCGTCGAAGCTGTCGGTTCCCATCACCGTCACGGCTAAGACTGAGGTCTGGGTCAACTCTCCGAGTGCAGGTAAATCGAGCACCGTGCCCGCCTTTGTAGCCTCCGCAACGACAACCTGCGCCTCCGGTATTGCGGCGATGGAGTTGTACGTGGATGGCCAGCTTATCGAGACCGAACAGGGCAATACCCTCAACTATCAGGCCGCGCTGTCGCCCGGCGCACACCAGACCGTGGTGCTGTCCCGAGATAACTGTGGAGGCTCCGCTAAGACGCCTATCGATCTTGTGGTTGTAGGGCTATCGAATACCTTCACCAACCTGCAGGCAAGCCCCACATGGAATATGTCGGGTCAGAAGGCCCCGTACTACGACAACTGCGTCGACCATACTGAACCTGGAGCGTGCGACGGAGTCACCTACTCCTACAACCGGAATATTGCGTCGCCGTCGTTAACAGGATCTGCGACGCAGTTCAACCTTGGCGGCGCGCTGCCTTACTCTGACGTGCTCTTCTGGAATCACCTGATCGGAGCGTTTTCATCACAGAACCTTCCGGACATTGACCACAAGCTCATCGCAGCGACGAAGAACTTCACCTACGATGCCTACTTCTACGTCACCAGCTATGACGAAGTGCACACGCAGGCACTCGAATTCGATATCAACTGGTTTCTCAACTCCGCTGGCATGACCTGGGGAACAGAGTGCCGGCTTCGCGGCGGTCACGTCTGGGCCTTATGGAACAACATCGATAAGAAGTGGGAGGCTACAGGCATCCCATGCGCCCCGATGAAGGATGCATGGAACCACGTCACCATCAGCGGAAAGCGCAACGACGACAACACGCTGACGTATCAGACCATCACGCTGAACGGGAAATCGGTTGTGTTGAACAAGACGATTGCTCCCTTCTGGGTGCCGGCCGACTGGTACGGAGTTACGGTGAATTACCAGATGGATGGCGATGAAAAGCAGACCTCCGTCAAGAGCTACGTCGACAAGTTCAGCTTCATGTTCTGGTAGCCCGATAACGCGAATCCAAGTCCAGAAACCGACAACAAGATTCGAGCGAAACTCGAAACGGGTGGGAGCCGTGGGCTTCTAGCCCACGGTCTATCGGCTCAAGATAGAAATGGGCTTTTAGCCCTGGGCTTTTTCCTAACGGACAGAGAAGGCCCAGGGCTAAAGCCATTTACTTTTACGCCTTTATCAGCGGGCTGAAGCCCGCTGCTCCCACCCAGTTTCGGCTCTGCCCTGAGCGATCGACGACCAATCGAATTGTCGAACGCATCCCAGTAACTACTCGACATTCCCCGTTAGGTCCAGGCCGACAATCAGGCTCTTTGCGTCAAGTGTTATCTCCAGGACGGTGCCGTTCTGCCACTCCCAGTGCAGCAGCGTCGTCTGCGGACGCTTTCCGGGGGTGATAGTGACGCGAGAGCCGTAGGCGGCAAGCGCCTTCGATACAGGGTCACCCATACCGACTCCGCGGAATGTCGCACAACTGCCCGGTTCGGGTTTACTGACCGCAGGCTGATCCTCGGGCCGGGTGACCGTGGCCGAATAGGTCGTGCGCGCGCCTTTTGGGTCGGCGTAGCGTGAGAGCACGCGCACATGGCAGGCCGGCGTATCCCACTCCACCGACTCGTCTCCTCCACCCGAGCCGTTGGCGTCGTTTTCCATCATCACGGCGTTCTTGTGCAGGTCGACGGGCAATTTATACCGGCCCGCCTGGATATCGACGCCCGCGAGTCTACGCTCCGCCAGCCCCGGAGTAGCGGTCGAGGCAGGCTTCTGCGCAAGGGCAGGGGTGACGCATAACGGCAGCAACAAGGCGCCGGAGGTTCGCAAACCCACAGATTCTTTACTCCTTCTTGGCAACCATACCGCAACTCCGCCGGATGCGGAATTTCGAGCGATACACTAAAGACAGGGATTTCTCAGCTATGGTCTTCGTTCTGGATAACTACGACTCTTTCACCTACAACCTGGTGCAGTACATGGGCGAGCTGGGCGCTGAGCTGGTCATCCGCCGCAACGATGAGCTGTCGCCCGAGGAGATCGAGGCGCTTAAGCCCTCGCATATCGTCATCTCCCCCGGTCCCTGCACGCCGCAGGATGCAGGCGTCTCCATCGATCTGATCCGCCACTTTGCCGGACCTGCCCGAAGTGCCGGTGTGCCGATCCTCGGCGTTTGTCTCGGCCATCAGTCCATCGGCGCGGCCTTTGGCGCCACCGTCACCCGCGCCGCCCGCCTGATGCACGGCAAGACCAGCGAGGTGGAGCATGACGGCAAGACCGTCTTTCACGGCATTCAGACGCCGATGACCTGCACCCGCTACCACTCGCTGATTGTGACCGAGGAGTCGCTGCCGCCCGAGCTGGAAGTCTCCGCGCGCACCCAGGACCCAGCCGGAAGCACGGTCATGGGTCTGCGTCACAAAACTCTACCGATCGAGGGAGTACAGTTTCATCCGGAGTCTGTTCTGACGGCGGACGGCAAAAAGCTGATCGCGAACTTTCTGAAGATGTAAATGACAGCTCGAACACAGCACGGAGTGGGACCGGTCCGGCAAGGCATAGGTCTTGCTGCTGTCTTCGTGCTGTTGGTTGCTGTCTCGCCGGCTCAACAGCCTATTGGCACTGTTACCACCGAGAATGCATCCATCAGCGGTCTGGTCACGGTCTCAAACCAGAAGGCCACGATCGCCAACCAGGGATCGATCACCGCAGCGATCAATCGCACTGCAGAGCTGACACTGACCCGTGGCGGCGTGGTGCGCGTGTGCTCTACCTCGTCGATCCATGTCTCCCAGGCGAACTCCGCCGATCCTCCGCTGCTGCTCGCTCTGGACCGTGGAGCTCTGGAGGCGAGCTTCCAGGTAACTGCTTCTGACATGTTGATGACCCCTGACCTGCGTTTCCAGGCAAGCGCGACAGGTGAGCTCAATCTGCATCTTCGGGTTACCCCCAACGGCGACACCTGCGTGGATAACCGCAGCAAGGCGGATGCTCCCCTGCTCCACGTCACCAGCGCCTTCGGCCCGGAAGGCTACTTCATCAAACCCGGACAGCACCTGCTGTTTGTCGGCGGATCACTGACACGTGTGATCGATACTGAGACCACCGCCTGCGGCTGCCCGCCGCCCCAGCCGGAGCCTGTACCGATCCCGGTTCAGATCGTCGCTGAGGGGAAACCGGTTACACCGACACAAGCCGCCGCCGAACATCCCTTCCCAGAGGCCCAGTCAGCCGGTCTGGCGCCTGGCCCCGTGACTGCTCCAGTGCCTGTTGGAGAGGTACATACCCAGATCGCTACGACGCTCTCCGTGAATGGCAATGCGCCGAAGCCCGTTCCTCCTCCGCCTGCTCCGGAGCCCCAGCCCGCCGAACAACCCAAGAAAGCTGCTACAAAGCCGGCCTCCAAACCAAATGCCTTCACGGCGATTGGGCACTTTTTCAAGCGGATCTTCGGTGGCGGAAGGCAGGTCGGAGTATCGGGGTCTTAGCGAAGGGCCTCGAAGAACCAGTGCAATAGCCAGCCGAGCGGGGAGTAAGGGTTGTGCTCACCGAAGTGAAACTCCCCTTGTGCCGTGTTTTCTCCAGATAAGTTCACAGGCCCCTCAATCAGCAGGAAGTGCGCCGAATTCGCTCCAGTGAGCCAGGAGCCACGTGTCCGGAACTCCCGTTTTCCAGCATGGGCGCCACGCCTTCTGCGAAACCCGGCGGCAAGCAACGCCCTCTCCGCCTCGTGAGGCGATCCGGAGAAAGTGAAGGTCCCGGCAGCGGTCTGGCCGGCCCCAGTCTTTGAGTGGGTGATGTGAAAGCAGAAGCCACTAAAACAACCCTGCCCATCGTGCGCCACCGGCGGATGCCCATTGCTCACAGTGACCGGGTGCAGCAGCCCACCATCGAACTCTGCGAACAGACCGCCGGGCAGGACGCGCAGACACCTTGCGAGGTCATGCCCTGCAGAGAGAATCTCTTGCGTGAAACGCTGTTGAGCCTTATGCGGCATGACCTCTTCTGAGGATGACATATCATCCAGAGCTGTCGCTTTCCCGATAGCTTGCGTCCAAGTAGACATCGGGCGCGCTGTCCCTGGCGAAGGGGCGGCGTGCTATCTTCTGGCCAAACAGGAGCTGGAATGCAGTTGCGGCGTATAACCCGCGCGGGAATCGCACTTGCGCTGCTCGGCGTTGGGTATGCCCAACGCGGTTTTCAGCATAACTTTCGCGAATATCCCTCCGTGGAGTACGGCCGGAGTGCCCCCCTCCCCTCCGATTGGCAAAAACCAGGAGAGTGGACCTTCGCGCGGCTGATGTTTCCCGGAGGTCCGCTCGACGGCTATCGCGGCCGTTTCGATGGGCCATGGCAGCAAGGACTCTCCCTCTGGACGCAGGACTATCCCAAGGCCGACCGCGACTTCGCCGCAAGTCTGCGCCGGCTGACGCGCGTCGATGCACGCAGCGTCGAACAGCCCGTTAACCTGGAAAACGGCGATGAGGTTTACGACTATCCCTGGGTCTATGCCGTACAGGTCGGCGAGTGGGGACTTACCGAGAAACAGGGCGCCAAGCTCCGTGACTATCTGATGCGTGGAGGCTTCTTCATGGCCGACGACTGTCATGGATCGGAAGAAGAGGCCTACTTCACCCGAACCATGAAGATGGTCTTCCCTGAGCGCGACCTCGTCGACATTCCTGACAACGACCCCGCCTTTCACGTGCTCTTCGATCTGAATGACCGCATCCAGGTACCGGGAGCAGAGCACCTGAACACGGGGTATAAGAAAGACGGTCGTGTCGCGCACTGGAAGGGCATCTACGACGACAAAGGCAGACTGATGGTGGCGTTCAGCCTCAACTCTGATATCGGCGACTCATGGGAATACTACGACTCGCCATGGTATCCGCTGAAGTATTCAGAGATGGGCATCAAGCTCGGCGTAAATTATGTCATCTATGGGATGACGCACTAGGAAAAAGGCGCGACCGCAGCCGCGCCTTTCAGAAAATAACTCAATCACCTGTTGATGGTTTTCATTCCCGTGGCGTTATATCGATCGCCTGAAACGGCGCCTTTCGGAACCGCAGCTTCAATCTCCGCCAGCTCTTCTGTTGTGAATTGAATCTCAACTGCTGCTGCATTTTCTTCCAGATACTTGCGGCGTTTCGTACCAGGAATCGGAACAAGATCACTGCCCTGCGCCAGCACCCATGCAATCGCAAGCTGGCTGGGCTTGACGCCCTTCTTCACCGCCAGCTCTTCGAGCTTCGCCACCAGGAGGAGGTTCTTGTCCAGGTTGTCTCCCGAGAAGCGCGGATACCGCGCCGCCCGCGAGTCGGAAGCATCAAGTGTCGACGTATCTTTGATCGTTCCGGTAAGGAAGCCACGGCCTAGCGGAGAGTAAGGCACAAAGCCGATACCGAGCTCACGCACGGTGGCGAGGATCTCATCTTCCACGTCGCGTTCCCAGAGTGAGTACTCCGTCTGCAGCGCGGTGATGGGGTGTACCTTGTGTGCGCGGCGAATCGTCTCCGGACCCGCTTCGGAAAGACCGAGATACTTTACCTTGCCTGCCGTAACCAGCTCAGCCATGGCGCCGACGGTCTCTTCAATCGGCACATTCGGATCGACACGGTGTTGATAGTAGAGATCGACATAGTCGAGCTCGAGGCGCTGCAGTGAAGCGTCGATCGCCTGATGTACGTACTCGGGACGTCCGGAGACTTCCCAGTAGGCTGGATCTTCGCGCTTGCGCAGATTTGCGAATTTGGTCGCCAGAAAGACCTCATCGCGGCGAGGCTTGATGGTCTGGCCGACGAGAACCTCGTTGTCGCCGAAGCCATAGACATCCGCGGTGTCGAGGAAGGTGATGCCGAGATCGAGCGATCGCAGCAGGGTTGCGGCTGATTCCGTATCGTTGCGATCGCCATAGAACTCACTCATTCCCATGCAGCCGAGACCGATGCGAGAGACGATAGCACCCTGAGAGCCAAGCTTAACCTTTTCCATGCGGATAGGATGCCTTGAGATGCAGGCCGGTTCCAGGAAGTCAGGACTCGCAAAATCATGGCTTTCATCGCCTGCCGTTTAGCCGCTCTGACATGCAAACCATAACTACACAATTTCTCCGTCGACCCCATTTTGCATCGCGCGGCGAACTTCCATGAACATTCCAAGCGACTTAGTCCATCGACAGACTCATAGCCGCAAGGGTGGTATCCTATAACAGATCGAAGAATCCGATCTGGTCTACTTGCTGGTTCCGGCTTGCCTCTACTCGCAAACACTCCACATTGCGTTCGGCGGTACTCAAATTACAAGGAATAAGTCATGGAACAAGGAATCGTGAAGTGGTTCAACGATGCAAAGGGATTTGGTTTTATCAGCCGTCAGAGCGGTGAGGATGTTTTCGTTCATCATAGAGCGATCAAAAGCAACGGATTCCGTAGCCTGCAGGAAGGTCAGACAGTACGTTTCAACGTAGTGAAAGGCCAAAAGGGCTGGCAGGCCGAAGACGTTGAAGTTGTCTCTTAAGAGAAAGCAACAGGATCGATAGAAAGGGAGCTTACTGCTCCCTTTTCTTGTATGAACCCGTATTCGCAATTGATTGACTCTTCAAAGCCCTGTCCAAAGGAGACCCAATATGCAGAAGCCCGCTAAAGTGCAAGACAAGTACTACCTGAAATCTCTCCATGAGGAGATCGCCCTCTTCGACCGCAAGCTGGCCCACCTGGCAAAGTACGAGGTCTTTGCCTCGGAAGCGGAACGTGACGCCGCAATCGGCAAGATGGAGACAAAACGGGCAACCTTGGCACGGACTGCGCAGAAGCTTGTGGAAGATGGTATCGAATTTCACCCATCTGAACTTCCTCGCTCATTGCGTACGCAAACGGAAAGCACGGAAAACGCCAATATCGCCTGATCAAAAAAGCGAGCGGGTCACCCCCTGAAACTGCACGCACCGAGCTACATCACCAAGCACAGCTGATTGCTGATCGTGCTTCACATCCGGAAGACAATGGGCATGCATCCAAGATAGTGCGGCACGTAATATCGGCCACCGCACCTGGCGTTGCTTGTGTTCGGAATGCCATTCAGCAGGCGGACTCTACATCAGAAACACGGAGATCAAGCTATGCGGAAATCGATCCTATCAACGGATGCCGATCAAGTAATTCCATCCTCCGATCATTGGCTCAACCTGGAGGAGCTCGCGAGCGTTGAGATCTCCTCGGAAGATCCTCGATATCCGTTCGAAGATGCTTTGCAGGGAACAGAACGGGGTGGATGGAGAGCGGCAACGCCTGGTCCTCAGGTAATCCGCCTGATATTCGACAAGCCTCTCTCGATTCGCCGCATACGATTGGAGTTCCGTGAGGATGGACCAGAGAGAGCTCAGGAGTTCGCGCTATATGCTATGTCCGCGAATCAGGCTCGCAGAGAAGTATTACGCCAACAGTGGACCTTCAGCCCTGGAGGCGCTACACAGGAAATCGAAGACTATTCCGTGGAGTTGGTGGATGTAACCGTGATCGAGCTCCAGATCGATCCAGGCCGTCACGACAAGCAGAGGATCGCGTCTCTCCAATCGATTGCGATCGCCTGAAATCTACAGCAGCAAAACGCCTCACTCTGCAGCGGCGTTCGAAAGGATTCAGATATGCGCTCCTTCCAGGTCTACCGTGCTCTCGATCGAATTCCGAATCGTTTTGCTCTCTGCCAGACCGTCTGTCGAGGTGCCCGGCATATTCACGTCGACGGAACTCCATTCGGCGGTACCGTTACGGCAATGCTCCACGGTATCGAGAGTGGTGAATTTCACAGCCAGGTCGAAGCCAGGGTGCCTGGAAATAAAAAAGGACTTCTGGCCGCCTGAAGCGGTTCCACAAGTGATGGTCCACATCAATGCTGGAAAGACAACGTTGTCTGCTTCTCCGGCACCTGCAGTGTGATGCCACTGACGTCGTTCGTGGATACAGTCACCTCTTCTTCGACGGGACCATATTCACGAGAGACCTTGGGCGGTTGCGAGCCTGAGGCATCAGTCGCATCGAACGCACCATCCACACGTAATCTGTACGTTCCCGAAGGCACGAAGGCGATCACGAAGCTGCCATCGGGAGTGATGTCAGCGTTCCGGGAAAATGAGCGGTCACTGGCATCCGTCAATTGCACAGCACCGTGCACTACTGGTATGCCGTCTGTCTGCCGCACCACGCTGCCTCGGACCAGATGCAGGCCGCGTGTAGGAATGGTGATGGCCACGCCTCCCATCTCCTCACTTCCAACGATCTTGAAGGTCGATGCTTCCTTCTTATGGAAGGTTCCGGGCGCATAGAGCTGCTGCGTGTTCAGATAGAGGCTGACCGCTTGTGCCGTGTCCCTCGCAAAGACATTCGCCTGCACCATTCCCGCGATCACGCGATATTCCCCGGGAGGAACGCCTGCAATGCGGAACTTTCCCTGGTCATCCGTGGATACCGCGGGCAAGCTCCTCTCTCCTGTCCGTGTGCGATTGGCAGAGGTTGGGGATGAGACCGCCTGCACGCTGACATCTGCCGCAGGCGCTCCATCGTCGTAGAGAATCTGGCCGCTGATCGCAGCGCCGCGCATCAACTCAACATCCAGAGCTACTACCTCCCCTCCACGAATCGTTACACCTGTCGCGCGAAGATGCCGCTGCACCTCAGGCTCAAGGCTCTCCCAATCGGAGAGATCTATCCCTGACATCGGATCAAGATAGCCCGTCAGCTCCACTTGAACGGCGTATGTTCCAGGTGAGGCATGGTCAATGACGAAAGCGCCATTAAGATCGCTGAACCCCTCTCCGCGTCCTCGCCCACGACGAAGAAGATCTGCAGACTTACCGTTCTCCTCCGGAAGAGGCACCAGACTTATCTTCGCCTGGCGCGCAGGCGCATGAGTATCCGCACAGAAGATATGCCCGGTCACACGACCTGCGGGAAGAGCTGTGTTCTCCCGCCCGACGGCCGGAGCGGGTGATTGGGCATGCAACGATAGAGCTGTCGTCAGAAAAAGGAAAGAGGCTCGATACATCTGCCGGCTCCCATCTCAGGGATTCATCCATTAGACGATTTTCCCTGTAAATGTAATGTAGGGCTTCCGCATCTATGGGTGTTTTCCGTAATGAAAACGCCGCTGCACTCCTCTTCCGGGACACCCAGTAGCAGGGAAAATAGGTCTAGACGACGAAACTCACTTTGGGTTGGCGGCAGCGCGCACTGGAGCCATGAAACGCGGCGGCTTCGTCGGATCATCGAGTGCAGGCACCTGCAGCGTGATTCCAGTGGAGTCTCCTGATGCGACAATCAACGTCTGCTCGGTCGTTCCGTAGTAGTGGCTGACACGTTCGGAACCGGAGAACCCGCCATTCTGATGATTGCGCTCGGGCATGTCGAACGCGCTGGTCACGCGCAGGGTGTACTGGCCAGCTGCTACGAAGTCAATTCGGAAACTGCCGTCCGGTGCGATCTGGCCATTGAGCATAAACGTCGGGTCGTCTGCGTCCACCATCTGGACGTTGCCTCCAGACACTGGCATTCCATTTGCCTGCTGTATGACCGTTCCCGCTACGAAATGCATGCCTCGCGTCGGAATGGTAATCGTGATCCCGCTTTTCTCATCTGTTCCTGAGACTTTGATGATGTCAGCGCTTTTTTTGCGGAATGAGCCTGGCGCATAGACTGTCTGCGGATTGGAGATAGTTCGAGTGAGGCTGCCTCCTACGGAACCAATAACGGCCCGCTGGATACTAACGGAAGTTGCCACCAAGTACTCGCCCGGCGGAAGGCTCAGTATGCGAAATGCTCCATGGTCATCCGTGTTGTATAAGCGGCCGGGCAGCATCCGCCCAGGTCCCCTGTTGCCTGCACCAGGCAGGCTCACAATGGACGCATCTATGACATGCATCGTCACACCGGCTGCCGGTGATCCATCGTCAAATAGCACCTTACCGGAAATGGCTGCTCCACGTTCCAGGCTCACATCCACATTGGCGGTCTCGGAACCGTTGACTGTAACTGTCGACAGGCTGGACCGCAGCCTGTCCTGTTTCTGCGGATCGGAACTCATCCAGTCCTGAAGATCCACAGAAGACATTGGATCGAGGTATCCGGGTAGATCGACGCGTAAGGCGTAGGTTCCAGGAGCGACATGGGAAATAGCAAAGAACCCATCCAGATCGGTGGTCATCTGCCCGCCGCCCCCTGAGAAGATCACGCCAACCTGGCGGATGTCACTCCCTGCATCGCGCAGACGGGAGAGGCTGACGCGTGCGAATCGAGCAGGAGCGTGCGTATCCGCGCAGACAATATGCCCACTCACACTTCCCGAAGGAACTGATTGTGACTGCGTCATTTGAACCTGTGGCGCCTGTTGCGCAGGCATAGAAACTGCAATTGCCAGAAGAGAAAGTAAGCGGCGCATCTGTCGGCTCCGTTTCGAGCCGATTATGGGCGAACCCAGCCCAGAGTGCAATCTCCTTGTCGAATTCCTGATCCAGCTCTCCGGTATTCTGAAGCCGAAAGTAAGGAGCTTCATGTTTATTCACGGATTTCTCTTCCGCTGGCAGCCAGGCGCTACCGAAGAACAGATCGCACGCGCCCAGCGCGAGATTCTTGCGTTCCAGGGCGTAATTCCCGGCCTGCGGGAGGTCCACGTCGGCGAGAACCTTGCCGACAACAAGGGGGACTACACCTTCGCCGGCGTCATGATCTTCGAAAGCAAAGAAATCTACGCCGGCTATTCGGCGCATCCCGCGCATCAGGCGCTGCTTCAGTGGCTCATGCCCCTCATCGAGCCGATTGAGTTCGATCTGGAAGGGTAAGCTGGCACATTCCCTACCGTTCGTTGGGACTTATAGTGCTTAGAACGCCGGCACCCTTTGTTTGTTATTTCGGAGCGCTCGGGGTCCCCAGCCAGCTTTGCTGGCTGGGGTGACGAGTAAGCGGAGAAATCTGCTTTTCTACCGCGGCTTAAATGGCCGAGCCAAACTTGGAAAAGCAGATCCCTACAGGATGACAAACAAAAGGTCGCGCGAAGCGCGATACCCCACGCTAGGCCAAAGCGAACAAGTTCGCCGGGGACCCCACCGTTTCGCCGCTGGCGAAAGGGTGGGGCAACGAGGGTTGTGTCTCAACCGAATTTGCCGATGTGCCCTGAGGGTTATTCGCGGATGCCGTCGAACATGTCGTGCGTCATTGCGGCGGGCTGCGGCGTCGCGGCGGAGATCAGCGTGTAGAACTCCTGCTGTCCAAACTTATCCAGGTACGGCCGTACACTCTCCAGCACCGGTAACTGCGAAGCGTGTTTCTCAAAGGCCTCGATACGCACCGGCAGTACCTCCGCCGTATCCAACACACAGCTCCACGGAGCCGGCATCAATGGCTCGCGCTCCTCAAGCGTGAAGTTGGTGGTGATGTGATAGAGCCGCTGCGCGAGATGGGGCTCGAGATCGAGTTCCGGATAGCGCTTTGCGCGTCCTGCCCAGTGATAGGCTGCCGAAGTAATCGCCGAAACCATCGTGTGATCCGGATGAACATTCAATCCGCCGTCCAGACCGAAGGTGACGACTACATGCGGACGAAAGCTCCGCATGCGCTGCACCAGCTTTCTGCCGGCCTCATGCATATTGGCATGTACAAGCTGCGCGTCATGATAGTCCAGCAGCTCATAGTGCTGAATGCCCAGAACCTCGCAGCTTGCCGCAAACTCTTCACGGCGGATGCGGCCGAGGTCCTTGCCATCGGTGGAGACTCCGCGGTTGGTCGCTGCCTGTCCATCGGTGAGACAGATACAGCTCACTTCAACTCCGTGCCGTGTGGCCAGCGCAATCGCGCCTCCAAAGGCAAAGCACTCGTCGTCAGGATGTGCGACGACGACCATCATCCTCAATCCCATGCTGCGTTTTCTCCAGTGGCGCTCTCGCTGAGCACCTCTTCGTCAAAGGGTAGATCGTCCATCTCCAACGCTGCTTCCAGCGCCGCATCCGGATCGACCCCAGCTACCGGCGCAAAGCTCCGCCGGTGCAGCGGCGTTGGCCCCAACTCTTTCAAAGCTCTTCTGTGAGCCGGTGTCGCGTATCCCTTGTGCGATGCCATTCCATACCCGGGATGAAGCTCATCGGCAGCACGCATCAGCGCATCTCGGTGAACCTTCGCCACCACGGATGCCGCTGCAATCGAGAGCGACAGCGAATCGCCGTAGATCAGTTTTGTCTGCGGACAAGGATGGTCGATGCGCATGGCGTCGATCAGCAGATGATCCGGCGCCAGAGAGAGTCCCGCGACTGCGTTTAACATCGCCAACCGCGACGCCTGGTAGATGTTGATGCGATCGATAGTCTCGGCGTCGACCTCGGCGACACAAACGGCCAGAGCCATGGCCCGCACCTGCAAGTCCAGCCGCTCGCGATCTTCGCGCTCCATCTGCTTGGAGTCCTTCAGGCCGGCCTCGGCCAGCTCGGCACACGCTTCCGGCAGAATGACGGCGGCTGCGACTACAGGGCCGTAGAGAGCTCCCCGGCCAACCTCATCCACGCCCGCAATCATCCGGTACCCGCGGTAACGCAGCGCCTGCTCTGGAGCGTCGGAGCACACGAGCTGACGTAGCATCATCTGTTTGGCTGTCGAGGGAGCCAGCTCCTTCCCCGTACGGGCGGAGACGGCTTTGGGACGGGAGAAACGCATGGCGCTGTCTTTCAGTGTATCGCCTGAATTTCCTCATGACTGCGAGCCTGACATAAGATATGCTTCCACCGAAGCAGCCTCCCTAAGAGAAGCAATCAAAAGCAGGTAAAATCCCATGACGCGGAACAGCAGGGCATGGAGGAGCGTGGCATATCTATGTCTATGAAGCGGATCTTCACTCTCATCGTGTGCGTCTCCACCCTGGCTGCGGCGCAGGATGCCGCCAAACCTGCGGACCAGGCTCCGCCCCCGGCCGCGTCGCAGAAAGAGCAGAAGGAACAGAAGGATCAGAGCGTAGGCACGCTGCGCGGTATCTTCGGCAAGAAAGGCAAGCCGGTAGTCAATCCGGAAGAAGAGGCCAAGCGCAAGGCTGAGATCCAGAGCCAGATCGATGCACTTCCCAAGCAGGGCGCCCCGATGCTCGATGAGGCCGGCAAGCAGATGCTCGACCCCGATGCCAGGCCGATGTTCAACCCGGCGCCAAAGCCTCTGCGCGACAAGCACGGCGAGCCCAGGTTGGACGAACACGGCAAGCTACTTCTGCAGACCAAGGACAATCTCGGCTACGACGAGCACGGGAAGAAGCTGAAAGCGGTCAAAGAGAAAGAACCGAAGAAGGTGCCGGTCACCATCGAACAGGGCACACTCACCGTGGATGGGTGGACCGGCAAAGCGCGGCTGAATTACGACATTGCCGACCTGAAGTATCTCTACATCTATGCCCCGGGCATCGGCAACACCGTCATCTCCGGAGCGCCATTCGAAGGCGCAATCGAACAGAAGAACGCCTTCGACGGCAAGACGCTCACGGTCTCGGTCAGCGAGCACACGCTGCAGCTCGCCAGCGAAAAGCCGCTGCTGCACCAGAAGCATCCCGCTTCGGCGTATGTCCGCGTCGACCGGGAGTACACCATGAGCTCGCGCTTCCCGGTCATGGGATACGGCACACTTCGGCGTCCGCCCTATGCCTGGCCGGGAGCGAAGGCAGTCTCTACCACCGCCCCTGATCTGCCCAAAGAGGTCAAACCCACGCTGGCTGCACCGAAGCCGGTAGCTGTTCCGCCGCCTGCTCCCACCGCCAAACCTTCGGGGCCCGGCACAGATAGCAAGAGGTAACAGAAACACGAAAAAGCCGGCCAAAGGGCCGGCTTTTTGCGTCAGAAAAATTGACGCCGTAGACGCGCTAGGCGCGCTCGACTTCCTTCAGGCGGGCAGCCTTGCCACGCAGACCGCGCAGATAGAACAGCTTGGCGCGGCGAACCTGGTAGGAACGAACCTTTTCGACCTTGTCGACAACCTTGGAGTTGTACGGGAAGATGCGCTCAACACCCTGTCCGAAGCTCATCTTACGGACGGTGAAGCTGCCCTGTGGGCCCTGCTTGGTGGCGATCACAATGCCTTCAAACGCCTGGAGACGCTCTTTGTCGCCCTCTTTGATCTTAACCTGCACGCGCACGGTGTCTCCGGGGCCGAACTTCGGGAGATCGGTCCGCTGAAGCTTAGCGGCAAGTTTCTGCATGATGGGGTTGATTGACATGACACACTTTTCCTTCGAAGAGTCGAAGCCTCAGTTTACAGGAAAATCATGCAGATTGGAACCACACTGAGCACTATTGCCAACGGTTATTGCTCAGCGGTCTGATTGTTTTCGCGCTGGAGATGCTCGTTCCAGGCGGCAATCGGCTTGAACTCCGGCTGTGGAAGCTCGCTGCCCTGCACCACCGGTGCATGCTTCGTCGCTGCCGGCGCCTCGGGCAGGAACCAGGCGTTCAGGATTCCTGCTACCGCCTGCGTGGTCTCTGGCGCAAGACCGTGGATGCGAGCTGCCAGCCACGCCTGCGGCGTGATAAACAGCTCTGCCTTCCGCGCCGCCACCGCATTGAAGATGCGGTTGGCAGCGCGCTTGGTGCTGGCGGAGAGCCCTGGCAGCATCGCCGCCATGGCAAACCACTGGTACTCCTTCTCCGGCTGCCCGCGGAACTCCGCCTTGACGTGTGATCCGGTCCGCAGCAGCCCCGGACACACCGTGGTGACATGAATCCCCTTCGACTTCAGCTCCACATGCAGCCCCTCGGAGAACCCGGTCAACGCAAACTTCGACGCCGTGTACGGCAGCATGTGCGGTATGGCAAGCTTGCCCCCGATAGACGCAATATTCACAATCGTGCCAGAACGGCGAACCAGCATCTGCGGCAGCACCGCATGCACGGTGTTCAACGCCGAGAAGAAGTTCACCCGCATAGCCTCGTCGAAGGCGGCAAGGGGCTGCTCCTCCACCGGGCCGACCTGGATGATGCCGGCGTTGTTGATCAGCACATCCACGCGCCCGAAGTGGGTGGTCGCGCGCCGGATCAGATCGGCCGCCTCGGCCTCATCACTCAGATCGCACGGCACCAGCAGCACGTCCTCCGCGTAACGGACAGCGGCGCGGTCCAGCAGCAGTTGCCGGGCCCGCAGCAGTTCCTCGGGATCGCGCGCGGCCAGCACCAGCGATGCTCCGCCACGGGCAAAGCGCTGCGCCAGGGCAAGGCCCAGGCCGCGAGATCCACCGGCGATCACGACAACCTTGTTTTGCACAGCTTTACGACGTTTGCTCGCCACATAAACCGCGCCGGCCGTAACGGCCATACCTGCAGCGCCCAGCAACACCTGGGCCGCCGGATTCGTTGCTGTCGCCGCCCGATAGAGCTTGCGCAGCGCCATCCGCTTGCCAATCTTGAAGAGAAATCCCATAACTATCCGTTCAGATGGCCGTCCACTTCAGCCGGTTGCTGCAACATATCCTTTCGAACCACAAACCGCGTCGAATACTATGGGAGTAGTTTATGGCGACCAAGCGTAAGTCGAAGGGAGCATACATGATCTCGGCCGTGGCCGAGATGTATGACATTCACCCGCAGACGCTTCGCTTATACGAGCGCGAAGGCCTTCTGCGGCCCTCCCGTTCTGAAGGCAACACTCGTCTCTACACCGACGAAGACCTGGAGCGCCTGGAGTTCATCCTCAACCTTGCCCGAGACCTTGGTGTGAATATCGCAGGCATCGCGATCGTGCTGCAGATGCGCGAACGCATGGAAGAGATGAACCGGCAGATGCAGCACTTTGTCGAGTACGTCCGCACCGAGATGATCACCCGCATCCACCAGGCACAGCAGCCGCAGGGTCCGGGGCTCGTGCCTTTCAAGCGACCAGTGGGGCCGAAGAAATAGTGAGTTTGACACTCTGCGGGTGGGCTCTCCGGGGCCTGCTCTCTGTTGCAAGTCTGGGCACAGTTACGTCTGCCATCTATACCGGCATGGTGATTGTGGCTGCACTGAAATACCGGAGGCGCAAAAAGGCCGCTGAGCGGATGCCTGCCGACTTTGCCCCTCCCGTCAGCGTCTGCAAGCCGCTGCATGGCGATGAGCCCGGCCTCGAGCGGAACCTCGTCTCCTTCTTCGAGCAGCAGTATCCGGGCGAGTGGGAGATGATCTTCATCGCCCGTCACTCCAACGATGCCGGCCTGCAACTGGCACAACAGGTAGGACAGCGGTATCCGCAGGTCAACGCACGCTACCTGACCTGCGGCGAGCCGAAGTATCCCAACGCAAAGATGTACTCGCTCGGCGTGCTTGCTGAAGCTGCCAGGCACGAGACGCTGGTGACCAGCGACGCAGACGCGCGCGTTGTTCCGGACTATCTGCTGCGCTGCGTACAGGACCTGAAAGACGGCACCGCGCTCTCCTCCTGCCTCTACCGCGGAACTGTCGATGAACCCGGCATTGCCACCGCTCTTGATGCCATGGGCAAAACCGTGGAGATGTGCGCCGGGGTTCTGGTGGCCACCATGGTAGAAGGGGGCACAAAGTTCTCGCTTGGCGTAACCATGATTCTGCGCCGCGATGCCTTCGACCATGCCGGGGGGTACGAAGACCTGGGCCAATACCATGCTGAAGATTTCATCCTCGGCAATCGTCTGGCCGAGCAGGGTAAACGGGTAATCATGTCCCCGCACATCATCGACCTGACCGTGCCGAAGACCACGCTGGTGCTCAGCTTCCGCAATCAGCTTCGCTGGATGCAGAGCACGCGCCGCTCGCGGCCCGCGGGACACCTTGGCACCGGTCTCACATTTGCCCTGCCCTTTGGTGTGCTCGGCCTGCTGTGGGGCCTGCTCGCAGGTCATCCGCTGTTCGGTTTTGGATTCCTTGCTGCTGCCTGCGCAAACCGTATGGTGCAGGCTTTGACGATGCTGAGGATACTGGACGATCCGAACTGGGCGCGCTACACGCTGCTGTATCCGCTGCGCGATCTGATGGGTTCCATCATCTGGCTCTGCTCTTATCTGCCGGGAGAGATGTACTACCACGGTGGGCTGTATGAGCTGACTCCTGATGGTAAGTTGAGGCGGCGTAAGTAAAAAAATATGCCCCCAGCGGCTGAAGCCGCAGTCTTTGTGGAGCTTCCGTACGGGACGGCTGGAAGCCGTCCCCTTAAGCAAGGCATTCGCACCTGCGGTGCGAAATGGTTGCGATACGCGCAACGGCTTGTTGTGCAATGCGGCGAAGCCCTCTCTGCAGGCTGGCGTTCTCTATCAACTTCGCCGGATGGTTTGCTTAGGCACGGCTTCCAGCCCTGCCCTACCGACGCTGAAGGACATGCAGCTCATTCATCGTTTCTTTACATCCGTCGGCTACCGTTTTTGCCATGCATCGCAGAGACTTTCTTACGCTTGCCGGTACCGCCGGAGCCGCACTTGCGCTCGGTGTCGACGCTCCGTCCGCCCACGCTCAGCAGCAGGACTTCACCTTCCTCTTCCTGACCGACACCCACATTCAGCCGGAGCTCGATGCTGCCAAGGGCTGCGATATGGCGTTCAAGAAGATGCGGACCGTCAAGGCTGACTTCGCCATCCAGGGTGGCGATCATGTCTTCGACTCCCTGGAGGTTCCAACCTCGCGTGCGCTCAGCCTCTTCGATCTCTACAACAAGACCGAGCAGGACCTTGGCCTGAAGGTGCACCATGCCATCGGCAACCACGATGTGCTGGGCATCTATCCCAAGAGCGGCGTCTCCCCTACCGATCCGCTCTATGGCAAGAAGACCTTTGAAGACCGCATGGGTGCTCGCTACCGCTCCTTCGATCACAAGGGCATTCACTTCGTCATTCTGGACTCGATCTTTATCACCAGCGACCGCGCCTATGAAGGCCGCATTGAAGCAGATCAGCTAAGCTGGCTGGACGCCGATCTGAAGAAAGTCCCTGCCGGAACTCCGGTCATCGTGACCAGCCACATTCCAATCATCTCGGCCTATGAGCAGTACCTCCCGCCTCCGGCTAAGCCTTCAGCGCATCATGGATTGACGGTGGCGAACTCGGCAGAGGTGATCAAGACCTTCGAAGGGCACAACGTTCTGGCCGTGCTGCAGGGCCATACACACGTCAACGAGGTCGTTACCTGGAAGGGCGTGCAGTACATCACCTCCGGCGCTGTGAGCGGCAACTGGTGGAAGGGTACGCACATGGGATCGCCCGAGGGCTACACCGATGTGTCCGTCTCCAACGGCAAGCTCTCGACACGGTATGAGACCTATGGCTTCCGGGCTACGGTGCGGGAAGACAGCTAAAAGGTAGTTGCTGGCTGCTGGTTCCTGGTTGCTAGTTGGAAGAACCCGACGGGAAATTGAATAAGGGAATGATTGAATAAGGGAATGATTGAATAAGGGAATGATTGAATAAGGGAATGATTGAATAAGGGAATGATTGAATAAGGGAATGATTGAATAAGGGAATGATTGAATAAGGGAATGATTGAATAAGGGAATGATTGAATAAGGGAATGATTGAATAAGGGAATGATTGAATAAGGGAATGATTGAATAAGGGAATGATTGAATAAGGGAATGATTGAATAAGGGAATGATTGAATAAGGGAATGATTGAATAAGGGAATGATTGAATAAGGGAATGATTGAATAAGGGAATGATTGAATAAGGGAATGATTGAATAAGGGAATGATTGAATAAGGGAATGATTGAATAAGGGAATGATTGAATAAGGGAATGATTGAATAAGGGAATGATTGAATAAGGGAATGATTGAATAAGGGAATGATTGAATAAGGGAATGATTGAATAAGGGAATGATTGAATAAGGGAATGATTGAATAAGGGAATGATTGAATAAGGGAATGATTGAATAAGGGAATGATTGAATAAGGGAATGATTGAATAAGGGAATGATTGAATAAGGGAATGATTGAATAAGGGAATGATTGAATAAGGGAATGATTGAATAAGGGGCGCGGTGATGACCGCGCCCTTTCTACTTCTTTTTCCTGGTCCATTTCGCCAGGCGTTTGCGCATGATGGCGACAGCTTCTTTGCTTGAGTCCATCAGGAGGAAGTCGCGGCCGTTGCGGACGGCGGCCTCTCCGGTTGTTCCTGAACCGGCGAAGAAGTCCAGCACTAGATCGCCGGGATTGGAGTGCACCTTCACGATGCGCTCCAGCACGCCCAGCGGCTTCTGCGTCGGGTAGCCGGTCTTCTCCTTCCCTGTGGGCGAGACGATGGTGTGCCACCAGACATCGGTCGGCGTCTTTCCCTTTGCCGCTTTCTGCTCTCCAACCAGCTTCGGAGCCATGTAGGGGATGCGGTCGCACTCGTCGAGATGGAAGGTAAAATTCGCGGGATCCTTCGTGTACCAAAGGATGTTGTCGTGCTTGGCAGGCCAGCGTGACTTCGACCGGGCGCCGTAGTCGTATGCCCAGATGATCTCGTTCTGGAAGCATTCACGGCCGAAGATACCGTCGAGCATCACCTTGGCGTAGTGCACCTCGCGCGGGTCCAGGTGGAGAAAGAACGATCCTGCCGGTGAAAGCACACGGTAGGCCTCTTGCAGGCGGGGCTGCAGAAAGCCGAGAAAGTCGTCGAAGATATCGTGATAGCCCGCCGGGCCATCCAGTTTTTCCGTGCGATACCGTTTCCCAGCAAATCCACTTCGGTCTCCATGGACCTCATCGCGGATGGTGCGGATGCGCTGCCGCTTCTGGATGCGGCCTGTATTGAACGGCGGATCGATGTAGATCAGCGGAACAGAGCCGGTAGCTAGCTTCTTGAGTCTGGAGAGATTGTCACCGAGCAGAATTCGTCCCACAGTGACTTTGAGGCTAACCGATGCGCTGAAAAATGCAATCGTCCTTTCACGGAAGCGTGTATCGTCGGTGGTGGATGGAAGCCCGTCGGGATCTGAAGCTTGAGCACGCCATGCTGTCGGACGTCGGCCGTGTCCGCAAAGGCAACGAGGACGCCTGCGGCGCCGATGCAAAGGCCGGGCTCTTCGTGGTCTGTGACGGCATGGGTGGAGCTGCCGCCGGTGAGATTGCCAGCCATCTTGCCGTGGAGACTTTTCTGAAGGAGTTCGGCGCACGCAAAGCTGCAAAACGTCGTACCTCTCCGGCTCAACTTCTTGACGATGCCGTTGCCGCAGCCAACAAAGCCGTCATCACCAAGGCAAAGACCTCGCCCGACCTGCGTGGTATGGGCACAACCCTGGTCTCGTTGCTGGTGCAGCGCAGCGAGGAAGGCCATGAGGCCCCATTTGAAGTATGGACGGCACATGCTGGCGACTCGCGATGCTACCGTCTGCGCAAGGGTGAGCTGCACCGCCTGACCCAGGATCACTCCCTGGTCGAAGAACAGCTCCGCGCCGGTCTTATCACACCGGAGGAGGCCGAGTTCTCTCCCATCCGCAATGTCATCACACGTGCCGTCGGCTCTCAGAGCGACGTCGATACCGAGGTCCACTGCGATGATGCACTGCCCGGTGACTTATATCTGCTGTGCTCTGACGGCCTGACCCGCGATCTGTCAGACAGCGATCTGGCACGGCATCTGCGGGCCGCGGGCGACGATCTGGAGCTGGTCTGCCGTTCGATGATCGGAGAGGCCAACGTGATGGGCGGCGCCGATAACATCACTTGCCTGCTTGTCCGTATCCCGCTTTGATAGACTTCGCTCAACAACGAGGAGCGTATGGGGAACGAGCTTTACTTTGAAGATTTTCACCTGGGGCAGAAGTTTCAATCGCACGGCAGCGTGAAGGTGACCGCGGCGGATATCAAAGAGTTCGGCGAAAAATACGACCCTCAGCCCTTTCACCTGGACGAAACGGCGGGAGAGAACTCCTTCTTCGGAGGCCTGGCAGCCTCCGGCTGGCTCACCGCAGCCATCGTTATGCGCATGCGCGTGGAAACCATTCGGGTTGCAGGCGGCATGATCGGCGCCGGCGTGGAAGAGATCCGCTGGACCAAGCCGGTACGTCCCGGCGACTCCCTGCATACGGATACCGAAGTCGTCGGTGTGCGGCAGTCCAACAAGCGGCCGAACTTTGGCGTGGTAACCATCCAGACCCTTACCCTGAACCAGCGGGAAGAGATCGTGATGCGCAGCCGGGTCAACTTCCTGGCGCCGCTTCGCTCGGCAAAAAAGTAGCCGGGTATCAAACCAAATAACCCCCTCCGTTTGCACAGCGGAGGGGCGTATCGTTAACGTCATGCGAATGACGGTGCTGGCTTCGGGTTCCAAGGGCAACAGCACCGTGGTCTCCTCCCGCTCGACCCGCATCCTGGTCGATGCCGGCCTTAGCTGCCGCGAACTGATGAAACGCATGCGGGCAGCCGGTGAAGATCCGCAGGCACTGGACGCAATCCTGATCACTCACGAACACCAGGACCATGTGAACGGCCTCCCGGTGATGGCACGCAAGCTGGGTATTCCCGTTTACTTTACTGAGCAGACCCACCGTGCCTGGGTGCGCCAGATGTCTCCGCAGCGCCGCATGACCTATGCCCAATGGCTGGCCCAACGCGAGCAGGAGATGGAAGTTGTCTATGGGAAGGGCCCGGACAACGCCGCTTCCTCCGGAGAATCTGCAGCCGTAGAAATACAGGCGGAAGCCGAGGAAGATGAAATCGAGAACGACGCGGACTCCCCAAAAGCCGATCCGGCGCGTCTGCCGTCCGTAGGCTATTTTGCCGCCGGGCAGCACTTCGCCATCGGCGATATCGACGTCACCCCATTCACCATTCCCCACGATGCCGCCGACCCCTGCGGTTTTGTCTTTGAGGCGGATGGCTGCCGCATCGCCATTGCCACTGACCTGGGCTATATGCCCCCTAACGTCAAGCAGTCCGTCAGAAGGTGTGATGTCCTGATGCTTGAGTCCAATCACGATCCTGAGATGCTCCGCGACGGACCCTACCCCTGGAGCGTCAAGCAAAGGGTTATGTCGCGGGTCGGGCACCTCTCCAACCATGCCGCTGCCGACTTTCTCGGCAAGGATTACGATGGCGGAGCGCAGTTCGTTATTCTGGCGCATCTCTCTGAAAGCAATAACCTTCCGGAGCTGGCACAAATCGCTGCCGAGGAAGCCCTGAACGGAAAAATGAGTCTTTTGGGCAATAAAGTCCTGCTTGCACGCCAGGATCTGCCCCTGGAACCGATCTCTCTGTAAGACGCTGAAACAGAGAATCTTTTTAGATCGGAAGAAAGTCAAATCTTTGTAAAATGGAATTCACATTCCCCATGAACACTATGGTTTTGTGCCGGGAAGGAGCTGCATGCGCACATCGGAATGCACGGATCAGGTAGTTGGCGATATTCTCTCCGGATGGCGGTATGACATCTCGGGCTTAACCCCGGAGATGCGGGTCGATTATGAGCGCCATCTGGCAGCATGCGACCATTGCCGCAGCCGTCAGCAACTGCATCGTACCGTCGACGTCTCTCTGATCGTTGTCAGCACGCTTTCAGTACTTGCCTTCATCATTGCGGTCGCGATCCTTCACCGTTACGCCGGCCTGTCCCAGGTTGCCCTGGCGCACCTGCACCTGCGGCGTGTGGAGTGGGCTTTGACGATGAAGGATGCCGCCGTAGCCGGCCTTCTGTTTTCCACGATCGCCTGGGTTCTGGTCGCCGTTGCGACCCCCGCTCCCAAGGTGTTGAACGGAATGCTGCAGGAGCGTATCTCTGACGACGGGCGGGAACGCTACAAGCGCGCCTGAGCTCGCTCCTCTAAACTATTCAAAGCCCCGGCAATGTCCGGGGCTTTGCTGTTTTAGCGGCACCCGTCTTGGACGGGACGGCATCAAACCCGCAAAGTGCTACCCTGAAGGAAGCAAGACCCATTTGATGGACCCCGCCGAACAATCCCCCCTTTCTGCACCGCAGCCTGATGTTCTGCCGCCCGAGCCCGGGCCGCAGCCGCAGGAGAACCGCTCCGGCTGGCGTTTTCTCGCCGCCCCGGCGACTTATACCCTGCTCGGCGTCAACTGCGCTGTCTTTTTATGGATGGTGCTGCATGGGGTTTCGCTGACACTGCCCTCTCCCCAGGATCTGCAGCATTATGGAGCCAACATCACTGCACTGGTCCTGGAGGGACAATGGTGGCGCCTGTTGACGGCAATGTTCGTCCACGTTGGCATCCTCCATCTAGCCACCAACATGTGGTGCCTGTGGAATCTGGGGCTCCTGGGAGAACCTCTTCTGGGCCGCCGCGGCATGTTTGCGGTCTACATCCTGACTGGCGCCGCAGGAAACCTGCTGAGCATGGCCTTCAACGTCATTCTCTGCGCCTGGGATCGCAACTGGTGCCCTCTTTACTTTTCGGCAGGCGCGGGAGCCTCCGGTGCGGTCTTCGGTCTGGCCGGAATCCTGATCGTGCTGCTCTCAAACCGCAGGCTTCCGATTCCGTGGCCGGAGCTCAAGAAGCTGCGTGGATCGGTGATCCAGTTCGCCATTCTGAACCTGGCTATCGGCGTGGCTACACTGTTCCGCGACACCGGCATTCACATCGACAACAGCGCCCACGTCGGCGGCTTTCTGTGTGGCCTGGCAATGGGTGTTCCCCTGCTGCCGTGCATGACTGCGGGCCGTGAAAAATACCTGACCCGCCAGACCGTCACCTTCCTGGCCGCCGCGCTTGGCCTGGCGCTGTTCGGGTATTGGATCGCCAATCTGCGCTAGAAATATTCGACCTATAGGGTTTTGTTTGTCATTTCGCAGCGTAGCGGAGAAATCTGCTTATTCTTCGCGATTTCACTGCGAAGAATAGGAGTATCGCGCTATGCGCGACCGCCTTTTCTCACCAACCCGGAAGGGTATCGGTAGAGGAGAAGAGTATCGGTAGAGAAGCAGATTTCTCCGCTACGCTCCGAAATGACAAAAAAGAAGTGTCATCAAACTCCCGGCCTCAGCGGAAGCTGGCGTGTGCGTTGAGGACACTTGCGCCGGTGTTCTTTCCCGCGTCCGGAAATACAGCGATCTGGGTATAACCCACAGCTTCGCGCACACCGACAACCGGGCGCCCTGAGGCCGTGACCCATACATGTGCCGCCAGATTTTCTTTGGGATTCACGCCATAGTGCAGGATCGATGCAATACCACGCCGGCGAAGCATCTGGTGCGCCGCGATGCCGCGATGGAAGCAGACCGAACGCCAGGGCAGGCGGATCGAGGTACGCTGCACCGCCCAGCTCACGCGTTTGATTTGCCGCAGCCTCTGCTCCTCGGCAAGCTCCCGGGCCCGCAGCCGGGGCTGCATGCAATGGCGGTAGAGTTTGCCGGGTAGCACATCGAGCACAAGCCACGACAGAAAGAGCCAGGCTGTCGCCTCGGCAGCAATGGGAAGCTCACGCCATAATCCGAATTTACCGCTCAGACTCATGACAGGCGGCGAATCAGGTTCTGCTCTCGCATCTTTTCCATCAGTGCGAGCACATCACGCTCCACCTCGGCCGCGTCGTGATGGTAGGTCTCGGCCAGCTCACGCACCATAACGCCGACCTCGGGTCCATGCTGCAGGCGCCGCCAGATGTCGCTGCCGATCGTGTCCAGGCCGTAATAGTGCCCTTTGGCAAGATTCATCAGAACGACGTTGCCGTCGACCTCGGATCCAATCTGCTCGTCGCTCCAGGCATAGCGGTCCTGGAGTCTGATCGGTTCGTGTACAGCTGGCATAACTCTTTCCCCATCCTCGTAGATTGTTGTAAAACTGGAAGCGATCTCCCCGTGACCACTTCTGCAACAGATTACTTCCTCTGCGGCTGGCATGTACGCTCAGAATTTCCGCTGCCCGAACTCGCCCTCTGGCAGGACACCCAGCATCATCCAGACATCACGCTGACCCTGAACGAGCCGGAGCTCGTCGACCCGGCCGCGCCTGCGGCCTGGCCCGGTTTTCAGATCGAAGCACCCGCTCTCGCTCGCGTTGAGATGACCTCCATCTGTACGTTTTCCGTAAGGGACGGCTGTGAGATCCGGCTGCGGGTCGAACCCGGCGCAGATCCGATCGAGGTCCGGAACTTCCTGTATGGCACAGGTCTCGGCATGATCTGCCACCAGCGCGGCGTCTTCCCCCTGCACGGTTCCTGCCTGAGCCTGGGAGGCCGCGCCGTCATCTTCTCCGGACGCTCCGGAGCGGGCAAGTCTACCCTTGCCGCAGCCCTCACCCAGCGGGGACACACCATGCTCTCGGACGATGTCTGCGCTTTGGAGCCAACAGCGGAGGGGTGGTCTGTGCGTCCGGCCTTTCCTCGCGTCAAACTGCTGCCGCAGTCGCTGGAGGTTCTCCCCGACCTGAAACAGTCCGGCGTTCATGCCGCACTGCAGGGCAAGTATCACTTCCGTTTTGAAAATGTATCCGCCTTCTCACAGAAGACCACTCCCTTGGCGGCTATCTATTTTCTGGAGCGTGGCGAAGACGGCGAGCCCGCTACCCTTCTACGGAAAACCGGAATGGATGCCCTGCTGCTGGTACAGCAACAGGTCTTCCGCCGCCGGGCAGGAGAGCTGCTTGGCCGCCGGCAAGCTATCTTCACCACCTCAGGGGCCATTGTCTCGAACGTTCCGGTCTATGTGCTCCGCCGCGCTTTCGACCTTCAGCGGCTGCAGAAAACCATCGATCTGCTGGAAGAGGCACACGAAGCTGTCCCCGTGCAAATCTAAAGATATACCGGCATAAATACTTCTAGCGCACCTGGAACTCCGGAGAGCCGAGGACCAGGGCCGTCAGCATATTCAGCGTGTCGGGTGGACTCATAGGTTGCTGTTGCTGGGCAGCCTGCTGGGTTTGACTGGTTTGGGCCTGGCGCTGATCGAGCTGAGATCCGGTCTGCGCCTGTGGCGCCGGCTGCGCGACCTGCTGATGGATCAGGGCGTTCGTCTTCTCCGAGACCGGGCCTCCCACCAGGGTCTTTTCCAGCACATCCAGGGCTACGTCCATTCCGGTCACCTGCGAGGGCGTACGTCCTCGCACAGACGACACCGAATCGACGATCTTCACCGCCCGGACCTCGTTATTGTTCGCAGGGGTGCTGACTGGCTTCACTCCTCCGGAAACTGAAGGCTGCGACATCAGGCCGACGGCAAGCAGACGGGATGAGTCGAACTTCTGCCCTCCGTACTTGCTCTGCGTCAACTGCATAGCGAAGTTCAGCCGGTCGATCAACGCAGTGGTATTCATCCAGTGATCGGCGGTGATGTAGTAGCCGGTCGGCTCCAGCTTGCCGTAGAAGGGCATTCCCATCTGACGCAGGGTCTGCACCATCTGACCGGGATTGCCGGGATCGGTTGCTGTGGCGCGGAAGGCTGAGGCGAGAAACTCCTGCGGCGTCTTCACCTTGTTGCGGAAGTACTTCCGCGAGTTGAATTCAGGCGAGTGCACCATAGTCAGAAGTACCTGCTTGATATCTCCGTAGGTCTGCTGAAAGGTATCGGCCATACGGTCGACCAGTGCCGGCGGAGGGTCGTCAGCAACGAAGCGTTGCGCGAGCTTCCAGCTGATGAAATGCGCAGTCTGCGGCATCGACGCAAGCCTGGTCAGAGCGCTGATTCCCTGCTGCTGGCCGTTCTGGGGATCGTCCGGAACGGTCTGGCCGAACCACAGCTTCTCCCCAGGTTCGTGCTTTTTGGGATCGAAGACGAATTTGCCGCCGAGGTTCTGGTTATCGACGCTCCAACCGGTGAGGACGGCGGCGAGCTTCGTGACATCTGCCTGGGAGTAGCCACCATTCACACCGACGGTATGCAGCTCCATCACCTCGCGTGCATAGTTTTCGTTGAGCCCGCGGCCGTTGCGCTTGCCGTCAATTCGTTTGCCACCGTTGGCTTCGCTATTGGGCCCGATGGAGGTGAAGTTGTCGAGGTAAACCATCATCGCCGGGGACTTGGCGGTCGCCAGCAGCAGATCGCGGAACTTGCCCAGAGCGTAGGGCCGGATGGCGTCGCGCTCATAGGCGGGCGTATACCACTGGTCGGAGTCTTTCGGACCGTAGACGTTGAAGTGATTGAACCAGAAGTCGGTCATCACCTCCTGCACCTGGCGTTCGCTTAACACCATGCGCAGCATCTTCGCCTCACTCAGTTCCTGCAGTGCACGATAGCTGGAGCCTGAGGGGGCGGCCATGGCATAGAAGTACTCCCGCTCGCGTGGCGTGAACTCACCGATCAGAAGGTTGCGCTGTTCTCCGGCAACGTACTGCGTAAAAGCCGCACGATCGGCCACAGGCCGCGAAAGCAGGTTCGCCATGCGGTCTTTGCGGTCGATGGCGAAGAGTTCTCCGGCGATACGTGCCGCAGTGGCCTGATCAGCTTTTTTCTGCTCCTCCTGCTGCTCCGGCGTAGGCATGTGGCTGGTACCGTCGGCATCGACCTTTTTGTCGTCCAGCGACTTCTGCCAGCGCCAGAGCCCGACCTCGTAGACTGCGGCCAGCTGCGGGTCCGACGGTTTAGGCATCTTGCCTTCGGCGACCTGCTGCACCACGAACTGCGCTGGGAAGGTCTGCACCACCTGATCCGGCGTCATGCGCAGGACAGGATAGTCGCCCAGGCGCCGCGCCACCACGTCGTCCTTGATGCTGTTGGGATCGAGCTGCTGAGCAAGCCACTTGTCGACTCCCATGGAGAGGACCTGCTCCACCTCGCCCGGCCGCGCTCCGAAGGTGAATCGGTTGAGAATCTGCTGCGCTCGCTCGCGCTCGGTGAGGGGCTGCAAGGGCGTAGCCTTCTCGGTCTTAGGGGCTTTCGCCTTCGGCACTTGGGCCGGAAGCAGGATGGCAGGCAAAAGAACTACTGCAAAACCAACAAACGCTCGGCGCATGGGGGGACGTACCTCCGCGTGCCTGTTTAGAACCGTAGCCGCCAGAGAAAGTTGCGAAGGTCGTGTCTTATACAGTTTGTGCCGCGCGGGTGGTCGCCGGTGCCTTGCTCCGCTTCCACAGCATCCACGCAAGACGGCCCAAAAGCAGCGCCATCAGAACGGCGGTATCCCTCCACGGTGTGAGCACGCCCTTCTTCACCAGCCACCAGTAGTGGATGACAGCGAGTGCTCCCGCGACATAGACCCAGCGATGCAGCCGCTGCCAGGGCTTACCGCCCATCCTGCGCAGCACCCATTGCGGGCTGGTGAGCGCCAGCAGCAGCAGAATGAACCAGCTCAGAAGGCCCACCTGGACGAACTTACGTTTCATCGCATCTTCCCGGATGGTGGGCCAGACGGCGACGAAGTTCGTCCACAACACGCTCAGATGCCCGGACTTCACTCCCTCCCATGCGCTATTCACGTCGTAACCCGAGAAGAGAAAGAGATAGGTGCCGAGGTGCAACGTTGCGTAGAAGAAAGCAAAGAGGCCGAGCATGCGACGGAAGCGGATCAGCCATGCCAGCTTCGGCGACAGGCGGCGGACAGGTGTGATCGCCAGAGAGATCAGTAGAAACCACATCGTCCAGTCGCCGGTGATGTGGGTAAGCGTATTGACCGGATCGGCGCCGAGAGCGTCCGGCTGCGTTCCGCTGGCTGCCAGCCAGAAACGCCAGGCGACCCGCACAAACGGGAGCAGGCTGAGAGGAAAGACAATCCACTTCAGCAGTGCAATCGAACGGTTATTCAAATCCCCACGCCCACCCTTCCCCTACTTCTGGTTATTGGACGCTCGCCGCAGCGCATCGAGAGAGATAGCGGAGGTAAGGACCGTGCGCTCCTTCTTTTGCTCGATTTTGGTATTCGCCAGGGCTTCCAGGAGCAGCGTGTCTTCGGCCGACCGGGCCTGGTTCAACTCAAAGCCCCGAAAGAGCGTCAGCAACATGTTCATATTGCCCGCATCGCGGGCGGCAGCCTGTTCGTTGGCTGCGATCTCTTCCACTCGCAAGCGGAGTGAACCGACAAAACGCGCCGAGGCGACGAAGGTCGCATCCTGTGGCAGAGGAAGCTGTACGCCGCCAATGTTCATATTGCCGCTCTCGGTCAAAGGCAGGCCGATCTGACCGATACCCCACGCAAACGAGAGCAGTGGAACAGAACTGTAATGCTCGCCCAGCAGCGAGGAGCCGGAGAAGGGCGAAGCCGAGGCGCGGTAGCGATCGAGAATGGAGTGGAGCTGCTCAGCCGTTGGCATATTAGAGGCGGCCACCATGTCGTAGCCGAGGGTGGTGACCCGCAGCTTGCGGTTCTCAACCGGCACGGTGAAGATCTCGTGGCCGGCATAGTTCTCGGTCGAGCTGGAAATGGAACGCAGATAGTCGCTCAATCGCTTGCCGTCGAAGCGCCCCTCGAAGACCTCCGAGTAGGCCACCGGGCCGTTTGGGCCGGTTGGATCATCCATACGGTGCAACGAAAAGGCCACAGCATCGAGGTCGCGCTCAAAAAGAAAACCGGTCGCATCGATGAACTTCTGGTAGTCCGGCGTGCGCGTAATCGCCTTCTGATCCAGCTTCGTGATCAAGCGGATGGGTTTCAGGTTGAGGTAGAGAATACCGTCGGACTCCGGCAGCAGCCGCGCCACCTCAGGCGGAGCGTTCTTGCGCAGAAGAATGGCGACCACCAGCGCACCAAGCAGCGCCAGGGCGATCAGCAGCGAGTACCGCGTGCGTTTTCGCATGCGTATTGATTGTGCGGGTTTCGCAGGGATCGAGCAAGCTCGATCATGATTGAAGAATGGAAGGATTGAATAATTGAATGATTGAAACCAGCAGCTGCGGCAACCAGTTCTTCAATCATTCAATTAGCAATTATTCAATTCACCTTCCAATAGCAAATGTATAGATCTTCCCCGCATTCGCCATGCCCCGTTGATTCACGTTGCCAGGGGGCAGAACGCCATATTCGCCTGGCTCAAGGTCGGGGACCTCGTAGGCGTACATGTTCTTTCCGATCTTGCGCGGCTGGAAGGAGACAGAGTCACGCTCGGCTCCGGACTGGGAGTGAAAGACGTTGCCGGTCTCGGTGCGGAACTCGCGATTGTCGGCGTGCTGGCGGAAGCGCAGCAGAAGGTATTCTTCCGGTTGCGTGCCGCCCGGCGTGTAGATCAGGATCTGGTCGCCGGCGCGCATGTTGAGCTTTGCGCTCGAGCCCTTGACGTGGCCATTCATGTCTTTCTTGATGATGCCGTTGGTGAGGGTCGACTTCAGGGCTCCGCCCTGACGGAAATTCACCAACTCGATCGGCATCGGCTGCCAGTCCTGCGTCTCGCGCAGCTTGTAATAGACGCCGATATCGTCCACCTGTGACGAAGCGGGCGGCAGGTCGATCGGCCTCTCGGTATGGGCTGTCATACCCGAGTTTTTGGCAAGCATGGCGGAGATCACTGTCTGGGAGACACCAGCCTCTTTCAGCGCGATGAGATCGTCGGGGCCGGTGGCGTAGCTTCCAGGTTGTGTCCGCACCGTCTGCGCAATGAGGTCTTCATCCAGCCCCGCCTTGGCCATGCGGATGATGGCGTCGTTGGTCAGCGTCTTCTGCTCTTTCGGAGCGCCGACGTTGGGGGATGCGGGGCCCTCCTGCTGTGTGCCGGTAACGTCTTGCGCCAGGCTTACGGGAAGCGGAAGAACCAGCAGCGTGCCAAGGGCTAGGGAACGAAGCATAGGAGTACACCTCAGGAACTATTCTGTGGGACGACAGACTGCAGGAAAAGATAACCTGCGGCAACCGTGTCCCGCATATGGAGTCGGCCCTTCTTGTGCCTAGGGGCCTGCTTTCATCGATTTTGCTCCTGCCTCGGTTTTACGCACAGCCGTCTGTGTGCTAGATTTGATTCTGCGCTGCTCTTGAAAACAGCAGCGCAGATTGCTGTTTGGGCTGGCGTAGCTCAGCTGGTAGAGCATCTGATTTGTAATCAGACGGTCGGGGGTTCAAATCCCTTCGCCAGCTCCAATTAGCTCCCCTGGCAGCGCAGGTTTTGGTAGTAACGCCCCTCCCGGCTGCACTTCCTGCCATCTCAACGGTTGTTCTGGTTGTGATGCGGGGTTGCGTGCGGTAGGGGTGACAATGTGCACAGGTGGCCGAGTGGTTAATGGCAGCAGACTGTAAATCTGCCGCGCAACGCGCTACGGAGGTTCGAATCCTCCCCTGTGCACCACTAAGTTTGTGAGGCGGAGCCGATGGATTTAAGCGCGGGCGGTTCCGGTCGAATGACCATCGCGCTGGTGGTGCTTCTTGGGTTGGCAGCAGCAGCCTGGGGGACAATGGAGCCGGGTAAATACCGCTCCCTCACCATGATTCTGCTGGGATTTTTTGCTGTACGTATCCTGCTAGGCCGCATGAAGTATCGGCAGGATGTGAAGAAGCTGATGTAGCTCAGTGGTAGAGCACTCCCTTGGTAAGGGAGAGGTCATGGGTTCAAGCCCCATCATCAGCTCCAGATTTTTGTAAGGCGGGCGGGAGTAACTCAGTGGTAGAGTCACAGCCTTCCAAGCTGTTGGTCGCGGGTTCGATTCCCGTCTCCCGCTCCAGATGCTTCGGTGTTGTCGAGGAGATTGGATGTACGAGCAGGCAGTAATTCCTGTGCAAGACCAGCAGACGTTTAACGCGGTCAAAGCCGCAATCGAGCTTTCATTTTCCTCCGCAAAAGTACAGGACTTCCTGAAGTCGCTGGATCGCAGCAGACTGCGCGTCCGCGAGTTCGAGCGGGTTCTTGCCGCCGGCAAGCTTGGCACTGCTGCTTCCAACAGCTACGCCAAGCTCAGCGATGGTGACAGAGGCATGATCCGTGAGTTTTACCTCTCCACCCTGGAGAAGGTCGCTCCCGAGCTGCGGGCGAAATATCTGAAGGTGTACGCCTACTACTGAGGCGTTACGCAAACCCCAAAATTAGTTTTGAAACAAAACCGGCTGCAGTTGGCCGGGTGTGCAATCTGACAGGAGAAGAAGATGGCGAAGGAAAAATTTGACCGGTCGAAGCCGCACGTAAACGTGGGAACGATTGGGCATATCGATCACGGTAAGACGACGCTGACGGCAGCGATCACGAAGGTCCTGTCGAAGCACAATCCGAAGAACGCGTTCCGTTCGTTTGACACGATCGACAACGCTCCTGAGGAGCGTGAGCGTGGTATTACGATCTCGACGTCGCACGTGGAATATGAGACGGCGAACCGTCACTATGCGCACGTGGACTGCCCCGGCCACGCCGACTACATCAAGAACATGATCACGGGCGCGGCGCAGATGGACGGCGCGATCCTGGTGGTGGCAGCGACCGACGGTCCGATGCCGCAGACCAAGGAGCACGTTCTTCTGGCTCGCCAGGTAGGCGTACCATACATCGTTGTATTCCTGAACAAGTGCGATGCGGTTGAGGATCCTGAGCTGATCGACCTGGTGGAGATGGAAGTGCGTGAGCTTCTGTCGAAGTACGAGTTCCCGGGCGATGACGTTCCTGTGATCCGTGGCTCGGCTCTGGGCGCGCTGAACGGCGAAGCACAGTGGGAAGCCAAGATCGACGAGCTGATGCAGGCCGTGGACGACAACGTACCGCAGCCTGACCGTCTGGTTGACCTTTCGTTCCTGATGCCGATCGAAGACATCTTCTCGATCTCCGGCCGTGGAACGGTGGTTACCGGCCGTATCGAGCGTGGCAAGGTGAAGGTAGGCGAGGAAGTGGAGATCGTTGGTTTCCGCGACACCCGCAAGACTGTTGTCACCGGCGTGGAGATGTTTAAGAAGCAGCTGGACGAGGGTCTGGCGGGCGATAACGCCGGTCTTCTGCTGCGCGGTGTAGCGAAGGAAGACGTGGAGCGTGGCATGGTGCTGGCCAAGACTGCGTCGATCACCCCGCACACGGTGTTCAAGGGCGAGGTGTATGTCCTGTCGAAGGAAGAGGGTGGCCGTCATACGCCGTTCTTCTCCAACTACCGTCCTCAGTTCTACTTCCGTACGACCGACGTAACGGGCACGGTCAAGCTGCCTGAGGGCCGCGAGATGGTGATGCCTGGCGATAACGTCAGCCTGGAAGTAACGCTGCACACGCCGGTAGCCATGGAGAAGGGTCTCCGCTTCGCGATCCGTGAGGGCGGCCGCACCGTCGGTGCTGGCGCCATCGCTGAGATCGTCAAGTAAGACCACAGCGGATGGTGGAAGACGCGCTTTGCGCGTAAGTGCCTGACGCAATCATCAACAAGAGTGGCGAGCCTCGGCTCGCCGCTTTTGTTTTTGCTTCGAGAGACTTAGCGCGTAAGAAACTTCCACAGAAGATTGCGTTTTCGATCAGCAATCTCGGCTTCCGCCCTTCCCCTGACAACGGGTTTCGTGGATAATAGTCCAAGGCGATGCGTGGCCTGACCGCTTCGCTTCCAGGAACAAAACTCAGGATTTTGGTAGCAGGGGCCATATGCCCTGCGTCGCGGCGTGTCGGGAGGGCGGTCAAACGTCCAGTGAATGACATAGCTGCTTGCCAGTCGAAGTGGCTGGCCAAGTGAAGGAGAGCAATTATGCGCGAGATCGTTACCCTGCAGTGCCCGGAGTGCAAGAACCGGAACTATTCGACCACCAAGAACAAGAAGACGACCACGGGCCGTCTGGAATTCTCGAAGTTCTGCAAGTTCTGCCGGAAGCATACCGCGCATAAGGAAACCAAGTAAGGGACTTCCCCGTCCAGAGAGACAGGCGGAAGCCGGTCTGGCGGGGTAAGTCATCACAGGGGCGTAAGCTCAACGGTTAAACTGTCGGTCTCCAAAACCGAACTTGGGGGTTCGAATCCCTCCGCCCCTGCCAAAGATTCGAGAAGGTACATTTATGGCCAAGGCGGTCGCAGTGGCAGAAGAGCAGAACCAGGGAATGCAGGTTTGGAAGTCCCAGCCGGCAAAGCTGAGCGGCTTTCTCAAGGACGTGCGCAACGAGTTGAAGAAGGTGGTCTCGCCCTCGCCGACCGAGGTCCGCTCGACCACGATCGTCGTGATCGTGACCGTGTTTGTCTTCGCCTTCTACTTCTGGATTGTGGACAACGTCATTGGCAAGGGCATTGAAGTCGTCCTGGATAAGCTGACCTCGCACTAATATTTCCCCGCACTCTGAAGAAGGCATCCATGTCAGAAGAACTGAACCCGGCAGGCAGCAGCAACGACGGTGGTGAGCAGGTTCCCGCCGCCGAACTCGCGCCTCCGACGAATGAAAACTTCAAGTGGTACATCATCCACGCCTACTCCGGCTTTGAGCGCAAGGTGCGCGAGTCTATCGAGAGCCGCGTACAAGCCTTCGGTCTGCAGAACAAGATCGGCCGCGTGATGATTCCCACGGAGCCGGTGACTGAGCTCCGCAACGGTAAGAAGTACACCATCGAGCGCGTCTTCCTGCCCGGCTACGTGTTGGTCGAGATGGATCTCGATAACGACTTGTGGCACATCATCAAGAACACGCCGCGGGTTACGGGCTTTCTGGGCACCGGCGACAAGCCGGTAGCGCTGAGCGAAGAAGAAGTCAGCTCCATTCTCTTCCGCGCCGATGTCTCCAAGGAGAAGCCCAAGCTCAAGGTCAAGTTCGACAAGGGCGAGCAGGTACGCATCACGGAAGGGCCGTTTGCGAACTTCAATGGCACGGTGGACGACGTCAACGAGGACAAACAGACGCTCAAGGTCATGGTTTCGATCTTCGGCCGCGCAACTCCAGTCGAGATCGAATTCTCCAAGGTCGACAAGATCGTCTAGTACGAAGGTTTTGCCTGGTGTCTTCTACCACCGGGCCGCGCTGGCGGCGGGGGCTTCACCCGCGGCAGTCAGCATGGAAGTGAAATCTACGTCTGCGCCCAGCGCAGACACGAAGGACAAGCAACATGGCACCGAAAAAGGTTCAAGGATACGTCAAGCTGCAGGTTGAGGCCGGTAAGGCCAACCCGGCGCCGCCGATCGGCCCCGCTCTCGGTCAGGCGCAGGTCAACATCATGGAGTTCTGCAAGCAGTTCAACGCCCGCACGCAGAATAAAGAACTCGCCGGAATGACTATTCCGGTCGTGATCACGGTTTACGCTGACCGTTCGTTCACTTTCGAGACTAAGACGCCCCCCGCCGCCAATCTTCTGAAGAAGGCTGCTGGTATTCAGAAGGGCGCCGGCGCGCCGAACAAGGACAAGGTTGGTAAGGTTACCGAGGCTCAGGTTCGCGAAATCGCTATCCAGAAGATGCCTGACCTGAACGCCGCTTCCGTGGAAACCGCGATCAAGTCGATCAAGGGTACGGCCCGCTCGATGGGTATCGAAGTCGTCGGCTAAAGGATTTCTTGCACTCTCGCAAGCACGGAGCGCCCTGAGCGCTCCGTTTTTCTTTGTGCACCACACCCGGTGTAGGCTGGCGGCATGTCCCGCAGATCGGTTGTCGTTACCGGAGCCTCCAGCGGCATTGGCCTGGCTACCGTAAGAGTTCTCACCAGGCATGGGTTCCATGTCTTCGGCACCGTTCGCCGGCAGGAAGATTTCCACATGCTGCAATCCTGGTGCACTCCCCTTCTGATGGACGTCACGGATGAGGCCTCTATCCAGCGAGTTTTTGAGGAGGTCCGCTCTGCACTCGGAGGAGAGACACTGGCTGGGCTGGTCAACAACGCCGGCATCGCCGTGCATGGCCCTTTGGCCTACCTGCCGATCGACGACTTCCGGCGTCAGCTCGAGGTGAATCTGGTGGCTCCGGTTCGCCTGAGCCAGGTCTTTGCTCCCCTGCTGGGTGCTGACCGCGGCCGTACTGGGCCGCCCGGGCGCATCGTGAATGTCAGCTCCGTCTCCGGGAAGCTGGCTTCGCCCTTCCTGGGAGCCTATGCTGCGTCCAAATTTGGGCTGGAAGCTATTTCAGAATCGATGCGGCGCGAACTTTTGCTGCACGGAATCGACGTGATCGTGGTGGCTCCGGGCGCCGTCGTAACCCCCATCTGGGACAAGGCAGAGGCCATCGGTATCGAACAGTTCCGCCAGACCGAATACGCCACGGCGCTGGAGCGTTTTGCACAGATTTTCCTCACCCAGGGCAGGCAGGGATTCCCGCCCGAGCGTGTGGGCAAGGTGATCCTCGCAGCGCTTACGGCTTCCAGGCCGAAGACCAGGTACGCGGTGGTGCCTCATAGATTTCGGGGGTGGATACTCCCAAAGATCGTGCCCGCTCGCATGGCAGACCGTTACGTCGGCAAGCTGCTCGGCCTGACGCTCCACGCCGGGAAAGACCGCTGAGCGGCCCTCCCCCGGTTTAGAGGCCACTACCGCGTCTGCAGTTCCGCGAAGGGTACTGTTCCCTCGAAGACAGTGGAATGTGTCAGGTCCCGGAAGCGCTCCGCCTCCTGGTGACGCGCATCTTCCGCCATCCTGACCCGCTTCTCGGCATCCACGCCGAGGATCAGCCGCATGGGCACCTCCTCGCTGTTGGCCAGCTTCACGATCAGAGCCGCGATCTTCTTCGGGTCACCCTCCTGGTGCCCTTCATATTTGTCTCTCAGGGCGATAAGCTGTCCGACCGAGGGCTCGTAGTCCGGCAGCAGATCCGGAAGGCCTGCACCGGCGCGGCGAAGCCAGTTGGTGCGGATGCCGCCCGGCTCCAGGGTACAAATCTTTACGCCGAAGGGTGCGACCTCGAGTGCAACCGAGTCACTGAAGCCGCCTACCGCCCATTTGGCGGCGTGATACGGAGCATTCCCCGGCATAGCGATGCGGCCGCCGATCGACGAGACCTGAAAGATCAGCCCGCTGCGCTGCTTACGCATCTGCGGCAAGGCCGCGCGTGTGGTGTAGACCACGCCATACAAGCAGGTGTCGACAACGGCCTGGAAATCCTCCGGAGAGATCTGCTCAAAGGGAGCAAACAATCCGTAGCCGGCGTTGTTAACCAGAACGTCCAGGGAGCCGAAAGTATCAATGGCGGTTTGCACAGCTGCTTGTGCGGCGGCCTCGTCCCGAACCTCCAGCTTCACCGGCTTGATGCGTTCTCCGTACTGGGCCATCAGCGGTGCAAGCTCCTCGATCCGTCGCGCACCGGCGACCACCGAATCTCCCGCTGCAAGGGCAGCCTCCACGATGTCCCGCCCGAGACCATTGCCGCTTCCCGTTACCAACCAGACCTTGCTCATCTTAAGAATTCCTCCTGCAAGATCAGATTCCATAATGAGTGAGTAGTTGCTCATTTATTTAATTCAAGCTACCCTCTTTTGTTTTTGTCATCCCGCAGGGATCTGCTTTGCTAAATCCTGACCTCAGCGGCTGAAGCCGCTCTTCTTTTCGGCGGGTATGCGGGACGGCTTGAAGCCGTCCCCTTAAGCACTACATTCGCGCTACGCGCGAACGGTGAACGAAACGGACAACTGAATGGATGACGGCCCCTACTCTGCTGCTACTGCAAAGCACGCCAGAAGAGATCAAACGTCTTTTCTTTCAGGCTTTCGCGCTGGCGTGGTTTTTTGGCGATGTACTCCATGGCGGCGTCCTGCATGGCGCCCATCATCGAGCTGGCGAAGCCTTTGGGCAATCCCTTCGCGGCGATGCGTTCTTCCACCCCGGCGAGGGCGCTATCTACCTCTCCGCGCATGGCGGCGCTTTTCGCCCTGGTCTCCTCCGTCAGCACCTCCGAAAGGTTCAGGCGCATGGAGACGGACCGCTTCTCCGGGTAGGCGATTGCCCAGTCCAGGCTGACGGACCAGACGTGCCAGGCACGGTCCCTGAGCGAACCTTTTACGGGGAAACCTTTGTGGATGACGCCGTAGATCTCCGCCTTTAGTTCAAGATAGAGTTCGTTGAGAAGCTGTTCCTTGGTGGCGAAGTAGGTATACAGAGTTCCTTCGGCCACTCCCGCGCGCTTTGCAATCCGTGACGTGGAGACGGAGAGTCCCGCGGCGGCAATCTCATGAATTGCCGCCTGCAGCAGGGCGGAGCGTTTTTCCGGACTGAGGGGCCGCGCCATCTCTACCGAGTATTAGAGCATTTTCCCTGTTGCTGGGTATCCCGGAAGAGAAGCGCAGCGGCGTTTTCATCGCGGAAAACGCCCATGGATGCGGAAGCCCTACTCTACTCCTACAGGGAAAATACTCTACAAGAAAATCTGCAATATGTTTTGAGTTGCTTCGTTCTACAGGATGAGCGAAGCGCATGACGCACGAGATGAGCCTCGACGAACAGGACCGGTTCCTTACCGAGACGATGGAGCGCGATAAGCCCCGTCTGCGCAGCTTCATTCGCCGACGGGTGAAGGATGCCGACCAGGCCGAGGACATTCTGCAGGAGGTCTTCTACGAGCTGGTGGAGACCTACCGAATGATGAAGCCGGTGGAAACGGTTACCGGGTGGATGTTCACCGTTGCCCGCAACCGGATCACGGATATGTTCCGGAAGAAGACTCCGGAGTCATTGCAGCAGCCAGTGATGGACGACAGCTCATTGACGCTTGAGGATCTATTGCCCTCACGCGATGCAGGCCCGGAAGCAGCGTATGCGCGAGAGGTATTGATGGATCTGATTGAAGAAGCTCTGGATGAGCTGCCACAGGCACAGCGCGAGGTGTTTATCGCGCATGAGATCGACGGGCTGAGCTTCAAAGAGATCTCCGCCGCGACCGGTGTGGGTGTAAGTACCCTGCTCTCGCGCAAACGATATGCCGTGCTGCATCTGCGGGAGCGGCTGGAAGAGATGAAAGACGTATTTGAAAGCAGGTAGGCGATGAGAAAGCCATTCAAAATTGTGAAGGTGTTGCTGATCGCGGCGGTGGCCGCAACGGTTGTTGGATTTGCGGTCATGTTGCTGTGGAATGCACTGATGCCGGCGATCTTCGCCCTGCCCCGCATCACCTACTGGCAGGCACTCGGGCTCTTTGTTCTTGGCAAGCTGCTCTTTGGCGGCTTTCACGGTCGCAGACATCATGACGGCTACCGCTGGGGACGTCATATGCGCGAGCGCTGGGAACAGATGTCTCCGGAAGAGCGCGAGAAGTTACGTGAAGGCCTGCGCGGCAGCCGCTGCTGGCCAGGACACCCCGGATACCGCGGCGGGCCGTGGGGACGCGGCGATGAAGTCCCGAAAAAAGAGGAGGCAAGCCGTGGATGAACAGACATTGAGAACCGATCTGCTGATGCCCCGGCTGGCGGAGCTGGAAGCAGAGAATGAGCGGCTGCGGCAGATGCTGGCGGAGTTGTTGATGACGAATCAGGTGTTGCGGCAGGGACGGAGTTCTACAGAGCGTGAAACGAAGTCGTTATTGAGGGCGTAGGTAGAGATCGGGTGCCCCACATATGCGCAGCATATGTGGGAGATCGAGCGAAGCTCGATAGATGTTTTTGATTTGTCTTAGAACGTGCTGTCTATCGGGTGATCTCAAAGAAACGAACCGTCCTCCTCCTCGGAATCCAGAACCAGAGATCCTGCAAGAACGTGATCAATATAACGGAACCACATACCAGCAACAGCAAGCCCTGAACTTGTTGCCCAGGGGTACGAAGATGCCCAACCTGGGCCTCGCAGGAAAACTGAAACATTACGACGCCGCTCTCGGCCGGTTGTGGCAATTGAGTCTTCTCAGAGACACGCTTCTCGAGCCGATGACACTCGGCCATCTCGGTCTTTATTCGATAGACAGTCGGGATAAAGGCCACCAGAAAGAGCGCGAAGAAGATAAGGAATCTGCGAGAAAACATCAGGTGAATGCCCGCAGCTTAGAGTACTTGCGCCAATCGAAGGCGAGTGAAACCGGAGTCGCTGCCACGGAAAACATCAGAAGCCAAGCCATCACTTTGTAAGACACCGGCAATGGCCGATCCACTATCCAGCAGGGATGAGGAGTTGTGCCGACCATACCCTCCTGAAGAGCAAATGCCTCCATCATCATTGCGGTCTCACATGGTCGTCTTTCTTCCATCTCCTTTCCGATGACATAAGTGATGTATCCGCCGGAAATGACGAGGAGAAGAAACAGCATCTTCGTACGCGACGAAATCCAACCCAGTCTTGCGGCAGGGAGCACAACCTTACAGGACCGGCATCTACGCATCGATATCGTCCAGAAACCGGCATAGGAACCTTTGCATACTGGGCAAAGTAGATGCCTCCGTTCCAAGCAGCCTTGAATTGCCCACGTCAACACAAGGAGAGAAGCCAGAACTACCCCGATATAGAGCGCCAGGCGAAGCAGCGTCAGGTTCTGGTTATGTCGCGGCCAGGATACGAGATCTATGACAAGAAGCGTTGCGAAGATACAGACCGCCCCGATCGCAGTTCGCTTGGTTCGCTTGCGTGTCTGATAAAAACCCGCCCATTCACTGGGCGTTACCAACTTCTCTGGCATAAAAGCATTCTCTAGAAAGCGGGCTCTCTTCGCCAGAAAATAACAAACCAAACACGTTCGCGCGTAGCGCGAATGCCCAGGTCCCCTCGGGACCTGGGCACCCGGTGTATGGGTTATTCCTAAGCTGCGGTTCCCTTCAAGCCCAGTTCTTCTGCGCGTGCCTGCAGGGCTGTCAGGCAATTGTTGATGTGATCGTCGATAGGAATCCCCAGCAGCTCTGCGCCTTGTGTCATGTCTTCACGCTTTACGGCGCGGGCAAAGGCTTTGTCTTTCATCTTCTTCTTTACGCCTGTTACTTCGACCTCAAAGATCGACTTGCTTGGCTTTACCAAGGCACACGCCGTCAGAAAGCCTGCGAGCTCGTCACAGGCGAAGAGCGCCCGCTCCAGGTGCGTCTCTCGCGGTACGCCGCTGTAGTCTGCGTGGGACAAAATGGCGCGGCGGATCTCTTCGGGCCAGCCCTGCTCCGCAAGCACCTTCTCACCGACGAAGGGATGTTCTTCGAGCGATGGGTGCCGATCATAGTCGAAGTCGTGGAGCAGGCCGGTGATGGCATATTTCTCGGTGAACGCTGCGGACTCGTCTCCGCTTAAGCCCAATCGTTCCGCCTCGCGGGCGCCGTAGAACTCTGTGCAGGCCTCCACGGCAAGTGCATGCTTGATCAGGCTGGCAGACTCGGTCCACTCCTTCAATACTTCCCATGCGCGATCGCGGGTATATGAATGCATGTGAGACATGGTAACGGGATTGCGAAGCATCTGCTCAAGTGAGAAAGCGTCCTCCTTTTCCTCAGAGGTGAAGTATGGCGGTGGGAAACAAGTTACTCTTTTGGTTCTTTTTCGGGTTTTCTCCCTGTTTTAGCTAATAATCATCGGGATTCCTCTTGACTAAGCAGTAACCGGGTGTCAATCTAGGCACATCCACACCGTCCAGGCATTGACGGGTGGGCGGGTCCCTTGCTCTGGCGACTTCGCGACAATTAAATATGGCAACCATGATGGCTCCCGTTGAACAGCGGGAAGTTCTTCGTTGCGATCACTGCAGTCTGGTTCAGTTCCGGACTACAAATGCGCTGTGCCGCCGCTGCCACAAGCCGCTTGAGGCTGATGAGCCGGAGGTCGCACCAGCACCCCTTGCAATCGTTCCGCCACAACCGGCTCAGGAAGGCTCGCTGCAGGTAGCGACCGCTGTGCGTGATCTGCGTCGCGTCCGCAACCTGTCGCAGCGCCAGTTGGCGACGCGCATGAACGTGCCGCGTACCTACATCTCAAAGATTGAGAACGGCAAAGCGATGCCGACGCTCGGCTCTCTGGAGCGGCTCGCTAACGCGCTGCAGGTCGACATCTCGGCGCTGCTGCGTGACTCGCGCTCGCGCCGCACCGATGAGGCTGCTGTGCTGTTGGCTGATCCATTCCTGGCAGAGATTGCCGGCTATGTCAGCCAGTTGGACAGCCTGCAGCGTTCCATCTTCATGAATCACGTCCGTGAGCTCGCGAGCGGACGCCGGAAGATGGCGTAAGCAAAGCAGTACCTGCTTTCTCTCTCCAAGATCCCGCGGAGGATGTTCCGGCATCCTTCGCGGACCCGCAATCCTGCGACGCGTCGCTTCTCAGGATTGCAGGGCTTCAAGACCTGGAAGTGAGATTGACCGCGAGACGAGAGACGAGATACTCCTGCAGCACGCTTTCGAAGTTTGAGAGCCACGCCGGATGCGCCGGCCATGCGGGAGCTGTCACCAGCGTTCCATCCACAACCGCCTCGGTCATCCCGATCGGCTGATACGATCCGCCGGCCAGCTTTACCTCTGATGCACACGCCGGATACGCACTGATCTTTTTCCCCTGCAGCACGCCCGCTGCGGCAAGAATCTGCGGACCATGACAGACAGCCGCCACCGGTTTGCCCGCCTCGAAGAAGTGGCGCACAGTTTTCAACACGTCTTCATCCGTCCGTAGATACTCCGGCGACCGGCCACCTGGAATCACCAGGCCGTCATACTGCGCAACGTCTACCTCGACGAAGGTCGCGTTCAACATGAAGTTGTGGCCGCGCTTCTCGCTGTAGGTCTGGTCGCCTTCGAAGTCGTGAATCGCCGTGCGGACAAACTCGCCCTTGCTCTTCTTAGGGCAAACGGCATCGACGGTGTGTCCCAGCACCTGCAGGGTCTGGAACGGCACCATGACTTCATAGTCTTCAACGTAGTCGCCAACCAACATGAGCAGCTTCGCGTGCGCCATGACTTCTCCTTCGATGGTTACCTAGAGCATTTCTCCTGTTGCAGGGTATCCCGGAAAGAGCGTGCAGCGGCGTTTTCATTGAGGAAAACGCCCATAGATGCATAAGCCCTGCACTACACCTACAGGAGAAACGCTCTATCGTTTTGCGGTGAGCTCCGGAGCATTGAGGTCGAGCTTCTCTTCGACCTGCTGTTCATTCCATCCTGGCAGGTTCTGTGAGCCCACAATCAGCCGTGCGCCATCCTTGAAGAAGAGATAGGTGTACGCCCACTGGCGGAAGACCGAGAACCGGCTGCGGAAGTTGATGAGGAAGCTGATGTGGATCACCAGCCAGACGATCCACGCAGGAAAACCAGACATGTGCGCCTTGAAAGGCCAGATCACCTTGGCGATCGCCGCCTTACGGCCGATGGTGGCCATGTCGCCCTTATCGAAGTAGTGGAACGGAGTACGCTTCTCCCCGTTGATATCGGCGAGGATCAGCTTTGCGGCATGGACGCCCATCTGCATGGCCGGCTGCGCGGTACCGGGAACCTGACGCCCATCCTGCTCCACGTGCGCAAGGTCGCCGCAGATGAAGATCTCCGGATGGTTCTTTGGGTTTAGGAACTGGTCCACTAGTACGCAGCCACGCCGGTCGATCTCCACCTTAAGCAGCTTTCCGAGCGGTGAGGCTTGCACGCCCGCAGCCCATAGGGTGACGACGGTATCGATCCGCCTTGCGTCCGGTCCAGTGCCCAGAATCACGTACCCCGGCTGGACATCGGTGACGTGCTGCCCGGTCAGGACCTGAACTCCAAGGTCGTTGAGCTGACGGACAGCGCTCTCGCGAAGATCCTCCGGGTACGCAGCCAGAATGCTGGGCGAGCCCTCCAGGATCAGAACCTTGGCCTGTGATGGATCGATGTGGCGGAAGTCACGACGCATGTATAACTTGGCGATATCGGAGATGGCGCCGGCAAGCTCTACGCCGGTCGGTCCCCCACCGATGATGACGAAGTTCAGCTCCGGGTGCGTGCCTTTTTCGAGCATCTCGCGCTCGGCGAGTTCGAAGGCCAGCAGCACCCGTCGGCGGATCTCCACAGCGTCTTCGATCGTCTTGAGACCGGGAGCCAGCTTGGACCATTCGTCCTGCCCGAAGTAGGAGTGCGTCGATCCGGTGGCGACGATCAGATAGTCGTAGGTAAGCTGTGCACCCGACCGAAGATCGACCCGCCTGCGATCGGTGTCGAAGCCAATGGCTTCATCCATCAGCACCTCGACATTGGAATTGTGCCGAAAGACCGCACGAATCGGCTGAGCAATATCGGAGGGATTCAGCACCGCCAGAGCCACCTGGTACAGCAGCGGCTGAAAGGTATGGTGATTACGACGATCGACGATCGTGATATCCATCGCCTGCTTCGCCAGAGTCTGCGCTGCGCGTAGACCGGCAAATCCTGCACCCAGAATGACTACCCGTTTGCGTTCGGCCATCTCTACCCCCATGGAGCATTTTCCCTGTGGTGTAGTGTAGGGCTTCGCATCCTATGGGCGTTTTCCGCAATGAAAACGCCGCTGGACGCCCTTCCGGAATACCCAGCAACAGGGGAAATGCTCTAACCAATACGATGCAACAGGTTGTGTTACCGGCTCACCCAATTCCCCATCCAGCCCCAGATCAAAAGTAGGGGCAGAAGGTGCAATTAAATCTCGGGATAGAAGTCGAAGAAAGCATCCAGGCTCTGCTTCAACTGGGCTTCAATCTGTTCCCGGGAACCCTCCAGCAGATGCATCGTCACCCGGGCCGAATTGCCGTTCTTCAGCTCGATGGGGGCTTCGCCGACGGAGGAGATCTCATCGGCGGGCAGAAGTCGCATTCCATAGACAAGTACAAGATTCGCCATGGGTCTATTGTCGCTCCGAAACCAGACTGCCGCAGAGGGAGGGGACGGTTTGAATCTTCCGGACGCCGTTTACAATCAAACCTTAGCCATGTCCGACCATACAACCCGCGACACAGTCATCCTCGGTTCCGGCTGCTCCGGCCTGACGGCTGCCATCTATACCGCCCGTGCCAACCTGAAGCCCCTCGTTCTGGAGGGTCATGAGCCCGGCGGACAGCTTTCCATCACCACGCTGGTCGAGAACTTCCCCGGCTGGCCCCAGGGCGTACAGGGACCTGAGCTGATCGAGAACATGAAACAGCAGGCGACGCGCTTTGGCGCGGAGCTCAAGATGGCTCACCTGGTCTCGGTGGATCTCTCCAAGCGACCCTTCGAGCTGAACCTGGGTAAGGAGACCATCCACACCCGCACGCTGATCATCGCCTCCGGCGCTTCGGCCCGGTGGCTGGGGATTCCCAGCGAACAGGCTCTGATCGGTCATGGCGTCTCAAGCTGCGCTACCTGCGACGGCTTCTTCTTCTCCGGCAAAGAGATCGCAGTGGTGGGCGGCGGCGACTCGGCCATGGAAGAGGCGCTCTTCCTTACCCGCTTCGCCACCAAGGTGACGCTGATCAACCGCAGCGAGAACTTCCGCGCCAGCAAGATCATGCTGGAGCGCGCGATGGCTCACCCGAACATCGTCTTCCGAACCAGCACGGTGGTGGACGAAGTTCTGGGCGTGGAAGAGAAGGACGTCAAAGGCCTGAAGCTACGGAACATCAAGACCAACGTCGCGGAGAATCTGCCCCTGTCGGGCCTGTTCCTTGGCATCGGTCATGAGCCGAATGCGAAGGCGTTTCGCCACCAGATCGATCTGGACGATGACGGTTACATCAAGACCGTGAACAACGTCTTCTGCACACTAAATGGGCAGATTGTTCCCGGCGTCTTCGCCTCCGGCGACGTGCAGGACCGCCGCTACCGCCAGGCCATCACGGCTGCCGGCACCGGCTGCATGGCCGCGCTGGAAGTTGAGAAGTTCCTCGAAGAGCACGGAAGGTAATCGTAGGACGTTGGGGCGGGCCATCCAATTGCTGTCAGTCAGCGCCGGGAGCAGATTTTCCTGAGCTCTAGGAGCGAGGAGAGAACTGTAGCTGGTCTACTGGAACGACGAGCGACAACGAGATCAGGAAATCGGGGTCCCCAGTCAGCTTTGCTGGCTGGGGTGAAGAAAATCTGCCCCGGCCCTTCGGGTTGCGGCGCAAATTCGCCCATACTTCGTTGTCGGCCTCGACTGTGGACCCGCCACAGCCTTCGACCTCCGCCTCGTATGAACAAATTTGCGCTCGCAACGCTGCCGACAGAAACTGGATGGCCCGCCCCCAGGCCGCGATATCCTGTCGGCACCTTTAGAGCATTTTCCCTGTTGCTGGGTATCCCGGAAGAGGAGTGCAGCGGCGTTTTCATTGCGGAAAACGCCCATAGATTCGGATGCCCTTACTCTACACCTGCAGGGAAAATGCTCTACGGAGGTCCCTTCATGGAGATTCGCGGCCTTTGTCCGCTTCTGGGAGTCTTCGATATGCCGCGGTCGGTGCGGTTCTACTGTGACAACCTCGGTTTTGAGATCCATCAGCGTTCCGCGACCTACGCGGTCGAAGACGGCGTAGAGCTCTTTCATTGGGCATGGCTCAGGCGCGATGATGCGGAACTGATGCTGAACACCGCTTACGACGAAGGCCAGCGTCCCGACCTGGAAAATCTCATGCGCGTCGCGGCTCACCAGGACACCACGCTTTATCTCGCCTGTCCGGACGTGGACGGCGCCTATGAAGAGCTAAAAGCAAAGGGTGTCTCCTGTGAGCCTCCGCAGACGGCCTGGTATGGGATGCGGCAGCTAAGCATGCGTGATCCGGATGGATTCGGAGTTGTACTTCAGTGGAGGGCAGAGTAGCTATGGCGGTACAAACTGGACGCTACACCGCACAGATCGAAGGCGATTTCGTCGTCTTCCTGATCGGCATGCGCATCAACTCGCTATGGGCTGTGCACAAATGGATGCCGGTCACGCAGACGATGCCGCGCATGCTGAAGGAGCTCTATCGCCAGCCGGAGCTCGGCTTTCTTCGGCACGAAATCTTCCTCGGCTGGCGCATGCTGATGACGGTACAGTACTGGCGCACCTTCGACCAGCTTCATGCCTATGCCCATGCCCGCGATCATGAACACCTGCCGGCATGGGCCGAATTCAACCGCCGCGTGGTGAAGAGCGGAGCTGTGGGTGTCTTTCATGAGACCTACCTGGTGAAGGCCGGACAGTATGAAGCCATTTATTCGGATATGCCACGCTTCGGTCTGGCCAGTGCTGGACAGCATGTGCCTGCGATAGGACGGTTGAATACGGCTCGGGAGCGATTGCAGTCAGATTAGATGAGTTTTGAATTCCGGGGCTTCCTTACCCGCCCTAGCGTTGCGAGGGCGGGGCACCCCGGGTGGGACAATATCGTTCGATAAAAAGGCGGATCGAGCTAAGCTCGATCCGCCTTCGTTTTTATCCAGCAACCAGGAACTACTTCGGTGGCATTCCTGCTTCCGTGGCCTTCTTATCGGCCTTGTCCTGGGCCTTGTCGGCTTTCTTCTGTTCGCTGGAATCCAGCTGCTTCCGCTTGGCCTTATCAGCCTTTGCCTGGGCCTTCTCGGCCTTGGCTTCCTTCTTCAGCTGCTTCTGCTCCTGTTTATTGGCTTCCTGGCGGGTTTGCTGGCTGGTCTCTTGAGCCAAGCCGGCCAGGCCCAGGCTCAGGGCACACCCCAGTACCGCAGCGCGTGTCATGTAGGTCATCTTCCACCTCCGTGCGACCTCATAAGACGCGTATTGCACCATTTGTGCTGCCCAACTTAGAAGCGGTGGAACATGAAAAAGGCGGCGCCTACCAGACATCCAAAGGCGGCGAAGTAGTTCCAGCGCAGCCTCTCGCCGAAATACAGCACGGCGAAGACGCCGAAGACCGACATGGTGATGACCTCCTGCAGCACCTTGAGCTGTTCGGGAGAGAACTTGCCGGCGCCGATGCGGTTAGCCGGAACCTGCAGGCAATATTCAAAAAAAGCAATTGCCCAGCTTATGAGAATCACCTTCCACAGCGCGGCGTCGCGATGCTTCAGGTGGCCATACCAGGCGATAGTCATAAAGATGTTCGAACCAATAAGAAGCAGAATCGTCCACATACGTTCCTCAGATGCAAAACTAGAGATATGTCCATCGTAGAAAACCTGGAGCGCGTCCGCGAACAGATCGCCGCAGCCTGCGCCAAGGCAGGCAGAAGCGAAGCCGATGTCGCCCTGATGGCCGTCTCCAAAACGCATCCCGCATCGGCGATCGAAGAGGCATATGCCGCGGGACAGAGACTCTTCGGCGAGAACCGCGTGCAGGAGTGGGAGGCAAAATCCGCGCAGCTCTCGCTGCCAGGCCTGGAGATGCACCTCATCGGCCCGCTGCAGTCCAACAAGACCAATAAGGCCGCAGGACTGTTTCATACGATTGAAGCTGTCGATTCGTTACGCATCGCACAACGGCTCGACACAGCCGCACAGGCTCTTGGCCGCAGGCTTCCGATACTGATAGAGATCAAGCTCTCGCACGAAGACTCAAAGCACGGCATGGCTCCGCAGGAACTTCCTGCCCTGCTGGAGGCGCTGCCTGCGCTGAGCCATGTGATTCCGGTCGGCCTTATGACAGTGCCGCCGTTGGATGCCCAGGGCGAGGAGGCACGTCCCTACTTCCGCCGTCTGCGTGAGCTACGCGACCAGGCACAAACCAGGATCGCTACCCTCACTCATCTCTCCATGGGGATGTCGCATGACTACACCGTAGCGATTGAAGAGGGCTCCACCTGCGTTCGGGTGGGAACAGCCATCTTCGGTGAGCGGGAGTACTCGCAGCCGTGAGCCTGCGACTGCAGCAGAGCGGCGAGGATTGCCTGCTTCCGGTCCGGCTCCATCCCGGAGCCCGGCGCAACGCCATTACCGGCGAGCACGATGGAGCCCTCAAAATCGCATTGACGGCACCTCCCGTGGACGGCAAAGCCAACGAAGCCCTATTGCGCTATCTTGCTGAAATACTGGGAGTTTCTCTGAACCGGATAGAGTTGAAGAGCGGCCAGACCAGCCGATCCAAAATGGTTTTGATCACATGCATCCGGGCCGAGGAGGTCGCAGCAAAGCTGACACCGGCCACGTATACTTAGGGGAAGAGCAAGCCCAAATCCCGATTGCGATTTGCGAATCGCCATTCTTCATTCGGAGACTTTTTTCATGCAATTTCGCCGTCTGGCTTGCGGCGCTGTATTTAGCGCCCTCCTCCTGATGCTCTTTGGCTCCCGCACAGCGGCACACGCCAACGACCTCCCCACCGGCATAAATCCGGTTCCCAGCCGCCCTCTCGAGCAGTACCGTCTGCGTCTGCATCATCTGCATACCGGCGAGGACATCGATGTGGTTTACAAGATCGGCAACGAGTATGTCCCCTCGGGCATCGCGAAGCTGAACGGTTTTCTGCGGGACCATCGCACGGGCGATATTGCCCACTACGACCCGAAAGAGTTTGACGTGCTGCACACGCTGCTTGCCCGGCTCGGACGGCCCAACAACGTGATCGATATCGTCTGCGGCTATCGCACGCCGTGGAGCAATAACTTCCTGCGCGGCCGCAACGCGAATACGGGCGTGGCAAAGAACTCGCAGCATGTGCTGGCCAAGGCGATCGATATCCGGGTTCCGGGCATCACCACCGCGAGACTGCGTCAGGCGGCGCTGAGCCTGCATGCCGGGGGTGTTGGGTATTATCCGGTGTCACAGTTTGTGCATGTGGATGTGGGACCGGTGCGGCAGTGGACGTACGGTACGGCGCATAACGATTGACGAGTTTGAGCAGGTGGGAGCAGCGGGCTTCAGCCGGCTGATTTGAGTAGTACAACACAATGGGCTTTAGCCTGGGCCTTATCTGTCTCTCCTGAAAGGCCCAGGGCTAAAGCCCAACTTTATTTTGAGCCTGTAAACCGTGGGCTGAAAGCCCACGGCTCCCACCGGATCGAGCTTCACTCGATACCACTTTTCGCTTCGCGAAAGAGTGGAGAACAAAGCGGGTCCTTCGCCCTTCAGCGCTTTAAACGGTCTCTCCTGGTGCGGTCTTGGGCTTTACCTCTTCTTTGAACCAGGGATAGGGATAGCCCTTGCGCAGGACATCTTCGAGCTGTTTGTCGTACTGGTAGACATCGTCGTAGAAGTGGATGTCTCCATCTTCCGCGACCAGCGCCGTGGCATAGAAGATCACCACCGGAAGCGGCTGCTTCAGCACAACCGTCTTGTTGTCCGGACCATTGTTCATCGCGTCGTGGATCTTCTCTTCCGTCCACTCCGGCTGATCCTTCAGAACCCAGTCAGCAAGCTTCTCCGGTTCCTGCAGGCGGATACAGCCATGTGAGAAGTCGCGCTTGGAGTTGGCGAAAAGCTGCGTCGCAGGCGTGGAGTGCATGTAGATGTCGTACTGGTTGGGGAACATGAACTTCACCAGACCGAGCGAGTTCTTCGGGCCCGGCTTCTCGCGGACGATCACGCGGCCTTGTGCGATGGAGTCAGCGTTATAACTCGTCACCGGCTGGCCTTGCGCATTCACCACTTCAAAGTTCTTCTTTCCCAGATATCCGGGATCTTTCGCGACGTGCGGAGCGATCTCCTTGCGCGCAATGTTGGTCGTCACCGTCCAGTAAGGACGGAAGACGATGTATTTCATCTTCTGCGTGAAGACCGGCGTCTGGTGCTGACCGATGAACTGCCCCACGACGACGCGCATGCTGAAGTCGAGCTTGTGGGTTGCGGGGTCATGCACACGCAGAACAAACTCCGGCAGGTTCACCTGCAGCGGCGCCTTAAGAAACTCGTCAGGAAGCCAGCGCCACCGTTCCAGTGTGTCCTGGAACTGGTGAATCCTTGCTGCCGGAGAGATGTTCAGCGCTGCAATGGTCTGTGGCCCCAGTTTGCCATTCTCTTCCAGGCCATGGCGGTGCTGGAAGTGCTTCACGACATCCGCGACCTCAGCCGTGTAGGCATTTCCCTGCGGTGCTCCGCCCTCAGAGACATCGCCGAGGATCGTGAGCCGCTGCCACATGGCCTGCAGGCCGGAATACTCGCCACCGGGCAGAATCGGCTTCGCGATGGCCGGCAGCGGATCCCACTGTGGATTTGCCTTCGCCATATCGATGTATTTGCCGAGAGCCTCCTCGGTCGCGCGGTACTGGTCGCTGTTGGGCTCGACCAAGGCGATCTGCGAGGCGACATCTTCGGAGTCGACGACGTTTTCCGCGAGGAAGGTCGGCAGATCATAACGCTTTCCGAGGGCGTTGACGTCAAAGTCGAAGTGCTGAGGATTGACGCGGCCAATGTGGAGGTCGCTGATCAGGCGCATGGTGCAGACCGTCATCGCGATATCGAACTTTGCCAGCTCATCGTCCGAGGCGGAAGACATGCCGGCCAGGCGCTGCTGCCAGCGATCGGCATCGTAGTCTTCCGGGTTCAGTCCCTTGTGATCGATCGTCTGGAAGAGATGGATGACATCCGTCGTTGCCTTTACCGGCTTCTTATCGCGTGTCCACGCCAGGCGATATTCGCGCATGGCATAGAAGTTCTGTACGTAGTTCTTGTAGTCGGTGTAGTTGGGCCAGCGCAGCATGGGCAGATTGCCGGTGGCGTCCAACTGCTGCAGCTGATTGGAGTAATCCGGGGAGAAGGTCTCGAGCGTCTTGCCGACACCGTGCTTTCGCTTACAACCACCTGCTGTTACCAGAACCGCGATCATTGCCGCGGCAAACACACGACCACCCAGGACTCTACCGTTCACACAGCCTCCGTGCTGCATCTGTTCCCTTACGATGCCATAAGTGGCCCTATTGTCAGCCAGAGAAAACGGTGCGGCCTTCCAAAGACCCACCGGCGGGTAAGAAAAGGCATTCGATCCACAGTGCTTCCGCTACACTGTCGTGACACCGTTTGCTATGAACCTGTATGCCATCGTTCTGGGCACTATCGTCGCGACCCTGCTGACCGTCTCCTTCACCCGGCTTTCCAAGGTGAAGACGAAGGCAGATTTCCTGGTTGCAGGCCGCTCCCTTCCCGCCTTTGTTCTGGTCTTCACCCTGCTCTCCTCGTGGATCGGCTCAGGCTCACTTCTTGGCGGCGCTGAGAATGCCTATAAGCACGGCTTTGTTGCCCTGTGGCAGGGTGGCGGCGGATGGGCAGGGCTGTTCCTGATCTACTTCATCGCTCCCCGAGCACGGAAGTTTGCGCAGTTCACCATTCCCGATCTTCTGGAGGCACGCTACAACCAGACAGCCCGCGTGCTGGGAGTGATCGCCATTCTGTTTGCCTTTACCGCCATTACCAGCTACCAGTTCATCGGCGGCGGCGACATTCTTGCGCTGATCTTCCCAGACACGATCTCGCCGATGCTGGGCCGGTATATCATTGCCGCCTTCGTGATCTTCTTCACCGCGATTGCGGGGATGTCTTCGGTGGCTTACACCGATCTGGTGATTGGCTTGCTTGCGACCGTCTCACTGGTGGTCTCCTTCCCGCTGCTGGTCCATACGGCAGGAGGATGGGGCGCCGTGCATGCGGCGTTGCCGGCGAGCTACTTCACCCCCCTGGGTGACTTCTCCCTGATCCAGGCGCTGGAGATCTTTCTGCCGACCTGCCTGCTGATGCTGGGCAACCAGTCGATGTATCAGAAGTTCTTCGCGGCCAAGAGCGAGAAAGACGCCAGGGTCGCCGTGGTGGGCTGGATCATCGGCACCGTCATCCTTGAGACTGTGATCGTGGCGCTGGCGATCGTGGGAAATGTCCTGGCAAAGCAGAGTGGCTCGCTGCCCTATCCGCGCGAAATTCTGGCCTTTACAGCCCTGCACTCGCTGCCCAGCCTGCTGGGGGCTGTGATGATGGGCGCTATCTTTGCCAAGGTAATCTCCACGGCAAACAGCTTCCTGTTCTCGCCTGCCACCAACCTGATCAACGACATCTATGTACGCTATCTTTCTCCGGATGCGTCTGATAAGAAAGTATTGATTGTCTCGCGGCTGACAGTGGTTTTGCTGGGCGGGTGGGCTCTCTGGCAGGCTGTCGGCATTACCAGTGTCCTGGCCAAAACGCTCTATGCCTATACCATTTACTCAGCGGCGTTGACGCCGGTGATTCTGGCGGCATTCTTCTGGCAGCGTGCGACCGCTGCCGCGGCTGTCGCATCCATTGCAGCGGGTACGGTAGTGACCGTCTCGTGGGATACGGTCTGGGTGAAGCATCTGCTTCCACAGGCCATTGCGGAACGAGATGCAATTTTTCCTGCATTGCTGGTTTCACTCCTGTGCCTGATCGTTGTAAGCTACCTGACGCCGCCACCGGATAAGGAACACTTAGCTCGGTTATCGGCTTAAAATTTTCGTGTGGGAGTCACATCCCGTATTGTTTTCTCAGCGTCTATTCGTGCATTCACGAGAAACGACCCCCAACCTAACCCCATCCCAAAAGGACGAATCATGGAACTGAACGAAAACCTCCTGATGCAACCCGCCACCCACGACTTCGTACCCGAAGGCCTGCTGGCCCTCAACGCCGCCGAGATGTGGCAGGCCGCCCCCGTGACCGACGACGATGACGATGAGGATGAGGATTACGACGAAGACGAAGACGAGGATGATGAGGACGACGACGAGGACGGCGATTACGAGGACGAAGAAGACGACGACGCCGAGGATGAGGATGACGACGAGGACGAGTACGATGAGGACGGCGACGACGAGCCCGAGTACGAGGACTACGACGACGATGAGGAGGATGAGGAGGATGACGACGACTACGAATAGAGCATCCAACGAATTGCCATGTCGAACGCAAAGCCGAATCTACTGAAGGGCCTGCTGGCGGGTGTCGCCGCAGGCCTTGTCGCTACCGCTGCTAAGGGCCTCGTCGAGAAGTTCTATCCCCCGCACACGCACGGCGAGTTGGAGCCGTCGGAGCTTCTGGTGGAGAAGCTTGCGGGTCACCACCTCTCCCCTTCCACCAAAGCCACTGCGGCACAGACGATCCACTGGGGTTTCGGCGCACTGGCCGGCGGAGCCTATGGAATGCTCGCGGAACTCTATCCCGCTGCCACAGCGCGTAACGGAGCACAGTTTGGTGTCGTCCTCGCCACCCTGACCCATGAAAGCGCCTTTCCGAAGCTGGGTCTGGCAGCCGAACCGGAAGATCAGGATGTGCGTGAGCAGAGCAGCGAGATGATCTCCCACGTTGTGTACGGCGTGGTGACAGAGACGGTCCGCTCCGTGGTACGCCGCGTTCTCTAAGATGCCCATTGGTCGCCTGACGATCGAGCTTCACATCGAACATGCGCAGTCCCTGAAGGACCGCCGCCAGGCCGTGCGCTCGCTTAAAGACAAGCTGCGCCACGGTTTCAATATCGGCGTGGCAGAACTGGATGACGCCAGCCTGTGGAACCGCGCAACCATTGGCGTTGTGGCGATCTCGGCTTCGCGTGATTACGTGCTCGGCCTGCTGCAACAGGTGGAAGATGCGGCACATCGGCTGGCGCCGGGTTTGGGGGCTGAGATTCTGGATGCTTCGGCGGATTTGATGGAGGAGTAAGGGGTGGGTGAGGTCGAGACTTTACTCGGACCCATTTTTGTCATCCCGAAGGGATCTGTTTTTTGTCTTTACCCAGGGCTGAAAAACGGGTAGAGAAGCAGATTTCTCCGCTCCCTTCGGTCACTACGAAATGACAAACAAAACGAAGGCCGGCTCTAAGAGCCGGCCTTCGTTTCTGCCTGAGGCGGGATTTACTTCTTGCTCTTTACGGCGATGACTTCGATCTCCAGGGCGGCGCCGGGAGCGACCAGGGCCGCTACCTGCACGGCCGAGCGGGCCGGCTTGTTCGGCTGATCCTTGGTACCGAAGTACTTTACGAACTCAGAGTTCATTGCGGCGAACTCTAACTTGCCGGTCTTGGGATCGGCAGCCAGGAAGACGGTCGCCTTCACGACATCACCCATGGTCAGGCCCTGGGCCTTCAGCTGCGCGTCGATCTTGGCCAGCACTGACGCAGCCTGAGTCTTGGTGTCGCCGTAGTCGGCCGGGGTGCCCTTGGCCGGGTCAGCCGGGGTTACGGGCGAAGGAAGCTGGCCGGAGAGGTAATAGATGTCGCCGGCCCAGACGCCAGTGGCGATGAAGCCCTTGTCGTCCTGGATATGCTTGACTGTGGTCTGCGCGTGAGCGGTGGTGGCGGCAGCGGCGGCCAGGGCGAGAGCGAGGATGGTCTTCTTCATGCGAGGTCTCCTGAAAATTCGTTCACAAGGAAAACGGGGCGAGCCTGAATGGCCCGCCCCTGGTTATCTTAGGCGCTTACCGTGTCAGAGTGCTTTCCGCCGAGGCGGGCCGCCTTCACGTGGTCGCTGATCATCTGGATGGCGCGGCGTCCGCTTCCGGCGGCGCCCTCCTGCCAGCCCACCACGTGCGAGGTGTGGTCACCGGCGAAGTAGATGGGGCCATCGTTCTGCGTGATGGTGGCGTAGTCCGCCTTGGTGATGGCGCCGATCCATGAACCCTCATTCCACTTCACGTGCTTCCAGCCGCAGAAGACGGGCTTGGAAACCAGCTTGCCGTAGCCGGGGTGCATCTTCTCGATGGACTGACGCGACGACTCAAACTTCTCGTCCATCGACAGTTTGTTGAAGCCGTCGATCGCCTCATCCTGGTAGCCGGCGCAGATCATGCCGGGGCCATCGGAGAAGAGGTTGTTTGAGGGGTACCAGATCGGCTGCGGTCCTTTGGCCAGGAAGCTGAGGCCGCCGTAGATGTTGAAGTCCTTCTCCCAGAAGCGGGTCGAGGCTTCCCACGGCACCTTGTAGGAGCCACGGTAGGAGTCGGCAGCGCGGGAGACGGTGGCCTTTACCTCGGGCGACAGGTCCGCCTTGATCTTGTTCAGGATCGTCAGCGGCATGGCGCAGACGCAGTAGTCGGCCTCGATGGTGCGCTGCACGCCGGCCTTCTCGTAGACAACCTTCACACCCTTACCGGTCTTAGTGATCTCGGTGACCGGACAGTTGAAGTTCACGATGGGGCCGAGCGACTTGGCCAGGGCATTTGAGATCTGCTGCATGCCGTTGACCGGCTGCATCATGGTCGCCTGCCAGTCCCACTGCTCTTCGTAGAGCTCGGCGCTCCAGAAGTTGCCGTCCAGAAGCGCGTGCATCGGGATGGGCTCGCGGTTGACGATCATCTCCTGCGGGCCGGCGCCAGGATACTGGGTGACGTCGGCGCGGTCAGAGCCGGTGTACTTGTTCTTGCCGTCCAGCGGTCCCCACAGGTGCATGATGTCGGCCAGGCGCTCGCGGTCCTGCTTGGTGAGCTCGGAGTCGAGAGACCCGCCGTTCAAAGCCTTGGTCAGCAGTTCAGCCACTTCACCACGGGTGTCATTGATGACCTTGCGCTGGGTGTAGGGCTTGCCGCCGTTGACCTTGTCGTTCTGCAGCAGCGTGGAGCGGGAGGTGTTGACGCAGACCTCCATCGGCACCTTGAGCTCGCGCACATAGTGCAGGATGGTGCCGTGCACCGAGGGGATGCGGGCGGGACCCATATTCCAGTACAGGCCGGGAGCCCAGTTGATGTTCTGCTTGGTGCCGTCGACGAACTCAAGAACGTCGCCGCCGCGGGCCGAATAAGCACGGCCGCCGGGACGATGGCGGGCTTCCAGAACGGTAACGTTGTACCCGAGTTTACGAGCCTCGTAGGCAGTCACCAAACCGGCGACGCCGCCGCCAAGGACAACGATGCTGACACCTTTACCCGCACCGGTTGTGGCCTTAACTTGCTCAGCCTCAACTTCTTTCATCGGCATCAGGCCGAGAGCTTGCATGGTGACAACTGCAGCGCTGAAACCGCCAGCCTGCCCTACGCGCGTAAGGAAATCGCGCCGTGTAATACCCATGGGAAAAACACTCCTTTAGTTGCGACTGACCTTGGAGATGAAGCTGGTCCCCACGCAGATGGACGAATCCCCCGACGAGGAAAACCAAGAACTGTAGCCCGATGGAAACATCCTATAGGAATGAGGACTGATTGAATAATCGAATAATTGAATCACCAGCCCGAAGGGCTGGTGATTTGATGATTGAAGGAATTGAATGATTGAATAATGGCCACTTAACCCGAGTTGGAGTTCCTCAGATAGCCGGCAAAGCCTGTGAGTTGGCGGCCGACCTCTTCGATCAGCTCCTCAAGTTGGCTGGACAGCTGCTGATCGCCAAATTCCAATAGCCGAGCAATCGTAAGTTGAGTCTGCAGCTCGTTATTGGAGCCCCGGGCCATCACAACGTAACGATGGAAATCGGTCCGCCCTCGCGCGCTTCCTTCCGCAATATTGGAAGCAGTTGAGACGCTCGCCCGCCGCATCTGCGCAGTCAGGCCGTATAGCTCTTCTTTGGGGTAAGTCCTGGTGACACGATAGGTCAGTTCTGCGAGCTCAACAGCTCGCTGCCATACGGGCAGCTCTCGATAGGATTTCGGCATTCACGAGATTCTGCCGAAAGCGAAGATTTTATTCAATCATTCACTCATTCCATCATTCAATTTTCTGGCATTCCGGGCACCAATACGTCGACCTCGCCTGAATTCCTTGTTTGCGCGAGAGGATGGTGGTGCCGCAGCGGCGGCAGGGTTCTCCTGCTCGGCCGTAGACCCAGAGGCGTTCTTCGCGGTCGATGCGGCGGGTGGTGCGGCGCGGGCCGGTGAAGGTCACTATGTCGCCTCCAGCACCGTCTTTGATGTTGGCCTGCATGTAGCGTTGCGCGTGGTCGGCGAGATGCAGCATCTCTTCTTCGGTCATCGTGCTCATCTTGCGGAAGGGATGTACCTGTGCGGTAAAGCACACTTCTGACTTGTAGACATTGCCGAGCCCTGCCATTACCTGCTGATTCAGAAGGACGACAGCGACCTCATCTTCAGGATGCGAGGCGGCTCGTGCCTTGAGACGCTCCAAGCCGGTTTGCGGCGTGAAGTCTGCGTCCAGTACATCCGGGCCGAGCTTGGTCACAGACGTATGGCGTGCAAGCGACTGGGAGGTATGGAATTCAGCGATTGGGACATTGAACGCTACCGCCTCGAAACCGGCAACACCCAGAATGAGGCGCATGTCTTTGCGTGGCCGCCACCAGCGCTCGCCTGGACGATAGATGTGCCAGGAGCCGCTCATCATCATGTGTGTGAGCAGGATTAGATCACCGGAGAGGTAGATCAACAGCCACTTTCCGCGCGACTCTACCTTTTCGACAACTCGGCCGGTGATGGATGCATCGTCATGGACACGCTGCAAAGGAGCCAGTGCGGTTTCAAAGCGTGTGACCGTCTTACCGGTCAGCGCTTTAGTCAGAGCTCGTGCAGCGCGGAAGATGGTATCGCCTTCAGGCATACGGATCAGTACTCAGGTGAATTGCTGGACAGGAGCAAGTTGCTTTCGGAGATTGAAACCCATCGGCGCGGCAACGAAACCTGCTTCCAGCAAAGCTTTTGCTATCGAGCTCTCCGCCACAGGCACGCCATTGACCGTAGCGATCAGCATGCCTGCGCGCGAGCGATGTTCATCGCCTTCTTCTTTACGGCCGACGACGGCGGCGAAGAATTGCGCGAGAGATCGGGCCATCTGTGTGCGCGCCGGTTCTTCTTCAGGGAGGAAGACCTGCACATTCGGATTACCTCGGCGAAGATAGGCTGCCAACGCTCCATCGCAAAGAACGACACGCCCGCCGACAGAACGTGTCAGAGTGCTGGCTGCATCGGGAGCCGCAGGCCAGCGCAGCAAGGAACCGTAGGGATTAGCCGGATCAGTCGCGGCCAGGAGCAGCATCTCGGGCTCTTCCTGCTGCACCTTGTTGCGCAGGGTACGCAGTAGATCCAACCCGGCCGGTAGTGCGAACTGCACCGCGCCGAGATCTGCAGCGAAGTAGCCACGGCGAATTTTGCCCGATTCCTCCATCGCCTTCAACACGTCATAGATCGCCGAGAAACCTCCGGGCAGATTCTCCGCATGCGCTGTCTCGCGGAAGACGATGCCGTATCGCGCCAGGAGCTGCTGCGCCATGGCATGCGACCACTGCGTCGCTCGCTCCACTGGATCGACAAAGGCAACCGCGTTCAGCGCCCATCGCCCTTGCCCTGTTGGCGGAGTCGTCCGTCGCGATCGGAAACCGGAAGCAGCCTGCTGGTTATGGATGCGGCGCGCCGGCACTCGCGAGGTCGTGGACCGTTCGCTGTAGGCACGCAGCGCGTGCAGTGAATCGTTCGTCACCAGTCCCTTCCAAACCAGCGACCACAATGCATCGAGAAGATCGCCGGGATATCCTCCGCCGGTCCCTTCCAGCAGTTGCGCGAAGAAGGTTGCTCCGCGCTGCTGCAGATATTCAACGACCTGCAGCTCTTTGCCCGTTAGCTCCGGCACGGGCCGCGGCGTCCACAACAGCGGCAGCTTGTCGGCGAGGTAGAGGCCGACACGGCCATCACGCTCCCCTAACGGCTCCAGTCCGACCCAGATCACCTCTCCCGCAGCGATCAGCGTGTCGAGATCGGCAGGCTTGTATGTCGCGATGCGTGCGGGAAGAATCTCTCCCTCCAACAGTGATGCCGGTACAGGAGAGCCCTGTAGATTCTCAACCGCATCCAGCACCGCATCGAGACCGCGGCGCGGTGTGACAACTCCCTGCCAATTCGTGAAGAAGCGCGCCAGTACGCGTTGTTCCACCGGCTCAACTTCTTTACGCAGCTTCGCCAGAGACTTGCGGCGGATGGTGCGCAGTACCTCAACATCGCACCACTCACGATGCGATCCTTCAGGGCGGAAGCCGCCCTCTACGACGCGCCCCACCTGCACCAGACGCTGCAGTGTCGCCTCGACCTGGGGAGCCGGCAGAGCAAACCGCCGTGCAGCTTCCGCAGTCGTGAAGGGTCCATGCGTGCGGGCATAGCGGCGGACCAGATCTGTCAGCGCATCCTGCGTCTTTTCTAAGAATGCCGCCGGAAGTCCCGGCGGTAGCGGGATACCGAGCGCATCGCGATACCGCGCAGCATCCTCCACCGCGATGAGGCGCTTGTCGCCGGCGATGCTGATCTCCAGCACGCGCCGCGATTTCTTCAGCCGGTCCACCGTCAGCGCGATCTCGGGCGAGACCACACGCTCCAGCAGTTCCGATGGCCGCAGATCACCAAGCCGCAGCAGCAGATCATGCACACCGTCTGCGTTGCGTGCACGATATCCTTCGGCGCGGAGCTGAAGCTGTTCTTCGGTCTCTGCGATGGCCGCCGCGTCCAGAAGTTCGCGCAGATCGGCATCGCCCATCAGCTCACGAAGCTGTTCCTGGTCGATCGACAGCGCCTGTGCACGGCGCTCGGCCAGCGGAGCATCGCCGTCGTAGATGTAGTTCGCCACATAGCTGAAGAGCAGCGCCGAGGCAAAGGGCGAAGGCGTGCGCGAATCAACCGTATGCACGCGCAGATCGCGGCGTGCGATGAGTGCGAGGATCTCCCGCAACGCGGGCAGATCGAAGACATCGCGCAGGCATTCGCGGTATGCCTCCAGCAACATGGGAAACTCCGCATAGCGCGATGCCACCGCCAGCAGGTCGTAAGCGCGTTTCCTCTGCTGCCACAGCGGAGCCCGTCCGTCGGCACGACGGCGAGGCAACAGCAGCGCCCGCGCCGCAGCCTCGCGGAACTTTGCCGCAAACAACGCTGTTGCTCCGAGCTGACGCATCACCAGTTGCACTGCTTCGTCCGGCTCCGGCAGAAGCTGCTCCACGACAGGAGGCTCATCAGTCTCTGGAAAGCGCAGGACAAAACCATCCTCAGACCACATCGTCTCCACATCGCCGCCGTTTGCCGCCTTCACGCGCGCCGTGGCCGCCATGGCCCAAGGCGCGTGGACGCGCGATCCGAATGGAGTGAGCACACAGACGCGCCAGTCACCCAGCTCATCCCGCACGCGTTCGATGACGAGGTTACGATCGTCCGGAACAATACGTGTCGCTATCTCCTGATCCGCGAGATAACGCAGTACGTTCTCCGCCGCCATGGGATCGAGATCATGCTCCCGCGTCAGCTTTGTCACCGCAGCCGGCCGTGGCATATCGCGGAGTTCACGAACAAGCTGACCGATCCTGCGGCCGAACTCCAGCGGACGCCCTGCTCCATCGCCGTGCCAGAAGGGCATCTTGCCTGGCTCTCCCGGGGCTGGAGAAACCAGCACTCGGTCATGCGTAATCTCATCGATTCGCCACGTCGATGCTCCCAGCACAAACGTGTCGCCGGTGCGCGACTCGAAGACCATCTCTTCATCCAGCTCACCAACGCGGACCGGTTTTGCCCGCTCACCGGAGAGGAAGACACCATAGAGGCCGCGGTCCGGAATGGTGCCTGCATTGAGGATCGCGATGCGCTTTACGCCCTCGCGCGGCAGCAACCAGTTGGCGGTGCGGTCCCAGGTCACGCGCGGACGCAGCTCGGCGAATTCGTCCGAAGGATAGCGGCCGGCCAGCATATCGAGTACGCCATCGAAGCTGGTACGCGAGAGCCCGGCAAAGTTCGCACATCCTCGCACCAGATCGAAAAGCGCGTCATACCCAATGCCGGGCGACTCCTCGCGGCGGCGCGTACGCCACCCTTCGGCAGTCTCGGCATCCATCGGCGGCTGCGACACAACAGCAACGATCTGCTGCGCCAGCACGTCCAGCGGATTACGCAGGAAACGCGTTGCCTCCACATGGCCTTCATGCATGGCACGCGTCACTGCCGCACATGCAACCAGGTCTGCCCTGTACTTGGGAAAGATTACGCCCGATGACGGAGCGCCCACCGTATGCCCGGCACGTCCGATGCGCTGCAGGCCGCTGGCGACCGAGGGCGGAGCCTCGATCTGGATCACAAGGTCCACGGCGCCCATATCGATGCCAAGCTCGAGCGATGAGGTGGCGACCAGAGCCTTCAGCCGGCCCTCCTTCAACATCTCCTCAATCTCAGAACGTTGTGACGCAGCCAGACTGCCGTGATGGGCACGCGCGATCTGCTCTCCTGCAAGATCATTGATCGCGCCCGCGAGGCGCTCGGCGATACGCCGTGCATTGACGAAGAGAATGGTGGACTCGTGCTGACGGATGATCTCCAACAGCCGCGGATGGATAGACTGCCAGATGCTGGTGCGCTTCGGTCCCTGCGATGCAGGGCCGCTGGGAAGGTCTTCCACCTCGCCTAGACGGGCCATATCTTCGACCGGCACCTCGACGCGGAGCTCCAGGCGCTTGCGGGCTCCGGCGTTGACGATCGTTACCGGCCGGAAGCGTATGCCGGCCGCGGCCTCATCGGGCTCTTCTCCGCCTGGCTGCGATTGCGCCTCTTCCACCGGCGGGCGACTCTCTGCTCCCCCCAGGAACCGCGCCACTTCCTCCAACGGCCGTTGTGTCGCACTGAGGCCAATACGCTGCAGCCGACGTCCGCAGAGAGCCTCCAAGCGCTCAAGCGACATCGCCATGTGCGCGCCACGCTTGGTGGGAACGAGAGCATGGATCTCATCGATGATGACGGTCTCGACGGACCGCAGCGCCTCTCCCGCCTCACTCGTGAGCAGCAGGTAAAGAGACTCCGGAGTCGTGATCAGAATGTCGCCGGGGTGGCGGCGAAAGCGCGCCCGCTCCAATTGGCTGGTATCGCCGGTACGCACGGAGATAACGGGCTCGTAGAACTCCGTCTCCATCTGCCGCGCCTGGTTGGCAATGCCTGCCAGCGGTGAGCGCAGATTGCGTTCGACATCCACCGCCAGCGCCTTCAGGGGCGACAGATACAGAACCGTCACACCCTGCCCTTGCTTTTCGGGAGGCGTCTGCAGCATGAGCCGGTCCAGACACCAGAGGAATGCGGTCAACGTTTTACCGGTACCGGTCGGCGCCAGAATCAGTGTGGAGTCGCCGCGTGCAATGGCCGGCCAGCCCTCCACCTGCGGCGGCGTCGGCGCCTCAAAGACGGCGCGGAACCACGCTGCCGTGACCGGGTGAAAGAGCTCCAGCACATCGGCTGCGGGGGTGGCGGGGCTGGAGGCGTCTTTCGTCGTGCGGGCCATGCGTTGCGTCTATTAGATGCTGCTCTGAGGCTTATGGCGAGTGCTGGTTACACCCACCATCAAACCCAGCCGTTGCCTTTGGTATGATCGTTTTCCACGATGACGACAGCTCCGAAACCGCACGCCTCCGGCCTGGACCATGAACTGATTGAGCAACTCCACACGCTCGCCCAGCGCGTCGCGCGGAACTCTTATTCCCCGTACTCGAAGTTCAAGGTGGGAGCGGCGGTGCTTCTCTCTGACGGCTCCATTCATGTGGGTTGCAATGTAGAAAACGCGTCGTACCGGCTAACCTGCTGCGCCGAGCAAAGCGCCATCTCCTCGGCGGTGTCGCACAAGGGACCAGAGATCAAGATCCGCGCCGTCTCTGTCACTAACCTGAACGGTGCGGCCAGCATGCCCTGCGGCGCCTGCCGCCAGACTCTGTTGGAGTTCGGCGACACCGAGACCTGGATCTTCTTCCCCGGTCTTGATGGAGTGGCCGCCTCAGCGCCGTTATCCGCCCTGATTCCCTTCGGCTTCAAACTCGCCCACGACTAGCCGCCGGTGAGCCGGTATGCTGTCCTGATGCACGCGAAGGACCTGCAGCACCATGTCTGAACATCTTCATCCCATTGACATCATCCTTGCCAAGCGCGACGGCAAGGAATTGAGCGGCGAACAGATCGAAAACTTCATCGCCGACGTTGTATCCGGTGACGTCACCGACGCCCGGCTCGCCGCCTTTCTGATGGCAGTCTTTCAGCGCGGTCTCACCCGCACCGAGCTTGCCTATCTGACCAGCGCCATGCGTTTTTCCGGCGAGGTCTTCGACGCCGCCATCTCGCGCGGGACCAATGTCGATAAGCACTCCACCGGCGGTATCGGTGACAAGACATCGCTGCTGCTGGCGCCCATTGCGGCCGCCGCGGGCCTGTGTGTCCCGATGATCTCGGGCCGCTCGCTGGGACACTCCGGTGGGACCCTGGACAAGCTTGAGACCATTCCCGGCTACAACACGCAGCTCACCATGGAACAGTTCGGTGAGGTCATCCGCAAGGCCGGCTGCTCCATCATCGGGCAGACCGAACGCCTGGTCCCCGCCGACCGCATCCTCTACGCCATGCGCGACCACACCGGCACGGTGGAATCGCCCTATCTGATCTGCGCCAGCATCATGAGCAAGAAGCTCGCTGCCGGCCTCAATGCGTTGGTGCTGGACGTAAAGACCGGCTCCGGCGCCTTCATGAAGAAGGTCGAGGACGCGGAGTTTCTGGCCAGCCTTCTGGTCTCGACCGGTGAGCTCGCCGGCACAAAGACCGGTGCTCTGCTCACGACCGTCGATCAGCCATTGGGCCGTTTCAGCGGCAACTGGATTGAGGTGTGGGAGTGCGTGGACATCATGAAAGGTATTCGCCACCCCTTTAGCGAAGACCTCATCGAGTTGACGATTGGCCTCGCCGGACAGATGCTCTTCCTCGGCGGGAAGGCAGGTTCCGCGGAAGAGGGCGAACGCCTCAGCAAGGAACTGCTGGAGAACGGCAAGGCTTGGGAGCACTGGGTACTGATGGTAGAAGCCCATGGTGGCGATGTCCGCGTCTTCGAGAATCCAGCAGCCTTCCACAAGCCAGCCGCCACCCGCACCCTGACAGCAAAGCGTAGCGGCTACCTGGCATCGATGAATTGCACGCAGGTCGGCTGGGCGATCCAGCGTCTGGGCGCCGGACGCGAACGGCCAGGTGACCCGGTCAGCGCCGATGCCGGCCTGACGATGCACGCCAAACTCGGTGACTACCTGAAGGAAGGCGATCCACTAGTGACCATCTTCGCGGCCAGCACTTCGAAGATCGATGGTCCAGCTGAGATGCTGATCGAGACCATGGAGATCAGCGACGAGAAGCCGCAGGTGCGTCCGCTCATTCTGAAACCAATTACCGCGGCTGATGTGAAGTAGCACTGGTGTAGCGGCGCGGAGGCCGTTACACTCCGTGTACACCGTTCACCCCCTGGAGTCATGATTTGGGTCGATTTACCGGATTGCTTGGCCTGGTGACGCTGCTTGGCGTCGCGTACGTTCTGTCCACCAACCGCAAAGCGATTCGCTGGCGCACCGTGGGCTGGGGCCTGGGGCTGCAACTGCTCTTCGCCTTTCTGGTCATCAAGTGGACGGTTGGACAACAGATCCTGGCCAAGTGCTCTTACTTCATCACCAGCTTCCTGGGCCACTCGGTCGATGGATCCTCGATGGTCTTTGGTCCGCTGGGCGATCCTAAGAGCCCGCTCAGCATCTTTGCCTTCGCGGTGTTGCCGACCATCATCTTCGTCTCCGCCTTCTTCGCTGTGCTCTATCACCTGGGCGTCATGCAGTGGGTCATCCGTGGCATGGCGTGGGTGATGCAGCGGACGATGGCAACCTCCGGCGCGGAGAGCACGAACGTTGCCGCCAGCATCTTCATGGGCCAGACCGAAGCGCCGCTGACCATTCGCCCGTTTCTGAATGGAGCGACGCGGTCAGAGCTGATGACCATCATGACCTCGGGCATGGCCCACGTCTCCGGCGGCATTATGGCTGCGTATATCTCCTTCGGTATCCATGCGAAGGACCTGCTCTCGGCAGTCATCATGACTGCGCCCGGCACCATCCTGCTCTCGAAGATGCTGGTGCCGGAGACCGAAGTTCCCGCTACCGCCGGTACCGTTCACATGCCTCCGCAGGATGGGGAGCACTCCAAAGAGAACCTGATCGGCGCTATCGCGCGCGGCACCATCGATGGCGGACAGCTCGCCTTCAATGTGGCCATCATGCTGATCAGCTTTCTGGCCCTGGTAGGCCTGGCAAACGGCATCATGGGCGGCATTGCGAAACATATTCCCTTCCCGCCCTCGCTGAACTCGGTTCTCGGGTTTCTCTGTGCACCGGTGGCGTGGCTGATCGGAATTCCCTGGCATGAAGCGCGTACGGTGGGGAACCTGCTCGGAACCCGAGCCATTCTGAATGAGTTCATCGCCTACAAGAACCTCGGTGACCTGGCAAACGCGCACGGTATCTCCGCCCGATCGCTTTCGATTGCCACCTTTGCCCTTTGCGGATTCGCCAACCTTGGCTCCATCGGCATGCAGATCGGCGGTATCGGAGCCCTGGCCCCCAGCCGCCGCAACGACCTTGCCCGGCTCGGCCTGCGCGCCATGCTGGCCGGAACGATGGCCAACCTGGTATCGGCTTCGATCGTCAGCATGTTGATCAGTTAATCGTTCCAATCGGAAGACCATCTCTCGCAACCGCAAGACCGGCCGATGATATTGGTGGGCGGCAAAGCGTAACCAGAACTCGCTCAATTGTTCCCAAAATGGGAATTGAACGATACATTGGTTATCGTCGTAACCTGCTAGTCCTTTGTTACGTTGATTTTGCCATGTTACCTTAGCTTCGAAAATCACCTAATTTCTTTCTACGAGGTTGTAAATGCAGGAAGTCGCATCCGCTGCTGAACAGTCCAAGGCCCCTGAAACTACCCCCACCTGGCATCAGCCAACTCTCACGGTTCTGGAAGCCGGAGATGCAGAGAGCACTGTAACCAACAGCGGTGGCGATGCTGGTGGTTTCTCCTAGTCCCTTCCCCCAGAATCCAAAAGAGAATATTGCAAAGATGCAGTGAGGCGACGTGAATATACATCGCCTCACCGCACAACTCTCCACACCGACGCCGAGGATTCATTGTGCCAGTGTGTGCATAAACGACAGCGTTTACCCCTAATCCGATTTATTGGTTGATTACCTTTTGAGTATGTGGATTGCAGGAATCTGCCAGGGGACGATATGCCCGACACCGACTAATCGCATTCCTTCCTGTTTCTCCGAAGGCAAGCGGCAATCTCTTCCCGGCGCCCTTCTCCTTGCCTCTTCTGATACCGTTTATTTCTCCACGCCAGAGCTCGTTCTTCAGCTCGATGGCCGTATTGACAATCGGACCGATCTGTCCTCAGCTCTTGATCTGCCTCTTGGGGCATCGCTCTCAGAGTTGCTTAAATGTGCGTGGCGTCACTGGGGAGATGAACTACCGGGCCGTCTGATAGGAGATTTTTCTCTCGCAGTTTGGGATGGCGTCCAACGCAAACTTCTGCTGGCGCGCGATGCCGCAGGAGTTCGGCCTCTCCATTTCACCTTCACGCCACACGGCATTACGTTCGCATCGCTCGCCAGACACCTGCTGCAGCTCAGCGGAAGGCTTGCGCGGCCTGACGAAGAGCGAGTCGCGGAGTGGCTGGGAGGGCACTTACATCTCTCCACAAACACCTTCTTTGAAGGGATTCAGACGATATCCCCGGGGCATGCTCTCGTCTGGCAAAATGGCCGGCATAGCATTCGTTCATTCTGGAATCCCCTGCAAACGCCATTACTCCGCCTTCGCGATTCGCGGGAGTACGCCGAAGGCATGCTGCATTATTTGGAACAGGCCGTACACCGCCGAATCCCCGAACATGGTCTGCTTGCAACCCATCTGAGCGGAGGCCTGGACAGCTCCAGTCTTACCGATACCGCCGCCAGGTATTTGGCATCTCAGAGCCGTTCCCTCGTAGCTTTTACTGCCATTCCCGCGAGCCCACTGGACGAGAGTCTCTTCTGTACGCGCTTTACCAATGAGGCCCCTTTTGCCGCCTGCGTGGCGCAGCAGCACGACAACATCGAACACATCCTCGTCTCCAACCATAGCCGCGGTCTCTTCCAGACTCTCGATCGCTTCACGGACGCGGCGGACCGGCCTTTTCTCAACCCGCCAAACGCCGTTTGGCTGCTTTCAGTTCTGGAGACGGCGGCCCAGCATGGTGCCGTTACTCTCTTGGATGGAGTCGCCGGAAATTTCACCCTAAGCTATCACGGCCAACGCGCTCTCCCCGGCCTGCTTATCGCGGGACGCGTTCCCACCTTGAGCCGCGTTGCCTTCGGCCTGCATCGCCATGGCGAAAGCTGGAAACACATTCTCGCAAATCTCACGCAGCCGTTCTTCCCTAAGGCACACCACATGCTGATGCAGCTCTCGGGGAGAAAGCCCGCAGCTCGTGCAATTGCCATGGGTGCGTCCCTCGAATTCGTCAAGAAGTTCGGATATTTTGCCGACACGCTACGCCCCCGGGTTAGGGGGCGATTTGAGAGAGCCGAGATACTCACTGGTCTCGAACTGGAACAGTATCTAAGCATCGGCAGGACTGTCGCCTCCATTGATGACGTTATCCCCGCGATGGATCGGGATCTCATTGAGTTCTGTCTATCGATCCCGGAAGAGATTTACTGCCAAGATGGAGACCGGCGCTCGCTGATTCGCACCACCATGAAGGGCCGCCTTCCTGACATGGTGCGCAACGAACGCCGCCGCGGGCTGCAGGCTGCCGACTTCCTTCCTCTGCTCACAGCAGAGCTGCCCGCCATCCGGACTGAGCTTGCACAGATGGAACAGGTCGATCTGGTCCGGCGCGCCATTGATTTGCCGCGGCTACACCGCCTCGTGGAACACTGGCCCTCGGCCTATCATCCCAGCATCTTTGCCGATTATGCATTCGCACTTCCGCGGGCTCTTTCGATGGGCCGCTTTCTTCGGCGAATGGAAGAGGGCTCGCTCTTTTCTACGGTCACTTCAAACGCAGTGAGCTAGTCGTCTGCCAGCAATATCCGCAGATCGCGCAGGTTGTTCCCCGTCGGTCCGGTGAAGATGGCATCTCCCAAGAGAGAGAAGACGGTTCCGGAGTCGAATCGTTCCAGCGCTCCGGCAGGATCCTTTGCATATTCCCAGGTCGCAGTATCAGCCACTGCCCCAGCAGCCAGGCTGTTGCCGTCCAGACCGTCACTGCCGGCACTTAACACAGCAGTATTCGCCATACCGTCGATGAGTTGTGCAGCGTAGAGCGCGAAGTGCTGGTTGCGTCCTCCGTTGCCGGCCGGTCCGGTAACCGGCACAGCGACCTCTCCCGCAGAGATCAGCGCTATCCGTTTGCCCGGTTGCCGCAGGCGGGCAAGCTTGTAGAGCAGATAGACTGCCGCCTTGTCATAAGGCCACTCATCGCATCCGTTGTCGACTACCGCCTCGAATCCGAGATCGCGAGCGATGGCAGCGGCCTCCGTACAAAGAGTGGACGACGAAAGCACTTCGAGATAGAAGGCCCTGGCAAAAGCAGGATCGTTCCGCTTTGGCGTCTCCGGCAGCTCGAGACCCGCGAACAGTTCAGCGATCGCGGGAGGCAACGGTTCCTTCAAGCGAGACAGCAACACCCGGCAGTAGGTGATCGTACTTCCATCCGGAATGGTGGGTCCGGAGGCGATCACATCCGGGCGCCCCTCCGGCACATCGCTCACCAGCAGGGTCACCTGCGTCGCAGCATTGGCTGCGGCAACAGCCAACCGGCCTCCTTTGACTGCAGATACGTGTTTGCGCAGTGCATTCATCTCCGCGATGTTCAGTCCCGAATGCACCAGCATGCGATGGAACGCCGCCATCTCATCCATGGAGATCTCAGGCACTAACGGCATCTCCATCATGGCGGAAGCTCCGCCGCTGATAAGCCACAACACCAGGGTCTCACCGTCTGCTTCGCGTGCCAGCTCGAGCGCGAGCTCGGCGGCACGGCGCGAGCTCTCGTCTGGAAAGGGATGCGATCCACGCAGAAACGTTAGCTCTGCCGGAGCTCCTGAGTTTTCCGGAGCCAGCACCAATCCCGTGAATGGCAGGTATCCCCGCAACAGATCCGCACTGTATACGGCCATGGGGACTGCCGCCTTGCCGAGTGCAATGATGACGGCGCGCCGGTAGAGTTCAAGCGGGAAACTATGCTCTCCCACCTGAAGGATACCGTCGGCCCACCGTACCTGCTCCGCAAGATGCGTGTCGAGCCGGGCTGCTTCGAGAGTCCGCAGATAGATCTGTTTTGCGTGTTCCTTGAGCGTCGCCACTGTTCGTGTATCCACGATACTCTTTCGGCATGCGACCGTTTGTGATCTCTCTGGCAATCTCCGTCTGTCTCGCTCTCACACAAGCCCACGCACAGGAACAAACCATCCTGCCCACACGACCTATTCCGCCGGGCAAAGCGCCTCATATGCAGGTGAAGCTGGTGAAAGATACGCCGGAAGAGAAAGTCTACGCCGTGATCTTCCTGAAGGGCGATGAGGCTCTAAGCGGCATGGTCGACTTCGCCAACAAGTACCACGCCAACGATGCGCACTTCACCGCCATCGGAGCCATCAGCAGCGCTACTCTCGGCTGGCTCGATCTCTCTCGCAAGATCTATGTCGCCATCCCTGTACAGGAGCAGGTGGAGGTAGTTTCCCTGATGGGAGATATCGCGACCTTTCAGGACAAGCCCGTTGTGCACATGCACGCTGTCCTGAGTAAACGCAACGGCTCGACGGTCGGTGGTCACGTGTGGGAGTTGAATGTTAATCCGACACTTGAATTCTTCGTGACCGTAAACAACACGCCACTGAAGAAGCGGCCAGACGATCCTTCCGGCATGAAGCTGATCGACCCTACACAGTAGCTATGGGAAGCATGGCCTCCGCCAGCAGCTCATAGCTGCGCAGACGGTCGTTGAAATCGTAGGTGTCGGTGACGGCAATAATCTCTTTGGCGCCGGTGTCGCGAGCGAGCTTCTCGATGCCGGCGCGCACCGTCTCCGGACCGCCAACAATCGCTGCTCCCAGCTTGCTCTCCACCGCGGCTTGCTCATAGTCGGCCCACAGGCCGTCCATGGAATCCACCGGAGGCAGCAGCTCCACTGGCTGGTTGCGGATCAGCCGCAGGAAGCGCTGTTGCGGAGTGGTGAACAGGCGCTTCGCCTCCGCGTCTGTCGGCGCAGCGATCACCTGTACGCCGACCATCATGTGTGGCTCCTGCAATACACCCGGACGAAACATCTCGCGATAAAGCCGGGCCGCAGCGTACAGATATTCGGGGGCGAAGTGCGCTGCGAAGGCGTATGGCAGGCCGAGCATACCCGCAAGCTGTGCGCCAAAAGCACTGGAACCCAATAGCAGAACGGGGACCCGGCTTCCCTCGCCGGGAAATGCGTGTACGATCTGGTCCGGTCTGGGATCGCCAAGATACGTCCGCAGCTCTTCCAGAAGCGCCGGGAAGTCATCGCCAGACTGCTTCAAGTCTCGGCGCAAGGCCCGCATGGTGTGGAAGTCACCGCCAGGAGCGCGTCCCAGGCCAAGATCGATACGTCCGGGATACAGCGCTTCCAGCGTGCCGAACTGTTCTGCCACCACCAGCGGCGCGTGATTGGGCAGCATGATACCGGCAGAGCCAACGCGGATCGACTTCGTCGCGCCTGCGATATGCCCAATGAGCACGGCTGTCGCAGAACTGGCAATGCCGGCGATGGAGTGATGCTCGGCCAGCAGGAAGCGCTGATAACCAAGGTTCTCGACGTGCTGCGCCAGGGTTACGGAACGGGCAATACCCTCCGATGCCTCTTCTCCGGGCCGCAGCCCCACCAGGTCCAGAACGCTCAAGCGAAGTTCGCTCATGGTGATTGGATGATGTCACTTCCGTAAACGCTTCGAGCGATGTCGAAGTTATGGGCTGTAAAACGCCGTTATGCGGCTGTAAAACGCCGCTATGCGGCTGTCGGCTGCCGCTTCACGTACCGGCCTCCCAGGAGAAGGATTACACCTGCGACAACCAGGGCGAGGGTTGTGATGCCCATGCCGAGCCGCAGATTGGAGTGGTCGCTTACCAGGCCGATCAGCAGTGGCGAGGGCATATCGCCCAGCAGGTGGATGAGCAAAAGCTGCCCGGCCAGTGCCGATGCCCGGTTAGCGGCAGTCACCGCATTGACCGTGGCGGCGTTGATGGGTCCAGTACCGAGAAACAGACAGATCTCTGCCCCCGCGAGCGCAGGCAACGTGATCCACGATGGGCCGAAAAAAGTCAGCAACGCAAACGGAATGGAGGAGAGGCAGCCGAACGCCGAAACCAGGTACAACGCACTGGAATTGCGTTTTATTAGGCGGCTGGCGATCCAGCCGCCCGTGGCAGTCCCAACAATGCCGGTGACAGCCGTGATGGCTCCGATGGTGAATCCGGCTTGCCCCAGCGAGTAGCCGTTCACCCGATGCAGGAACGACGGCATCCACCAGGAGAGGCCGCCCATGCAGAAGGTGATAAACGCGTATCCAAAGATCGAGCTGAGATAGGCGCGGTTCGTGACCAGCGCCAGCAGATCGGCTTTACCAACCTTGGTCTTCTCCGCTTCACTGGCGCCGCGCTCCGGCTCACGCATCAGGAAGAGGATCATCAGCGCAAAGAGAATGCCGGGAACCGCTGAGACATAGAACGGAGCGCGCCAGCCCCAATGACTGCCGACCATACCGCCGATCAGGTAGCCGAGCGCGGCACCGACGGGAATGGCCAGGTTGAAGATGGTCATTACCCGGTTGCGTTCCTGCGCCGGAAAGAAGTCAGACAAGATGGCAGGAGCGAAGATGCCAAAGCTCGCCTCTCCCAGTCCCAGAGCCGCATGACGCAGATTCAGCGCGCCGAAGGTGTGGACGGTCGCCGAGAGCAGGTTCATGCTGCTCCAGAAGATTGCGCCGAAGACCACCAGCGGCTTACGCGGAAAACGGTCGCCCAGCCAGCCGGTGATTGGTGCGGCGCAGATATAGGCCAGCATGAACCACGTTGTCAGCGAACCGATCTCCGCGTCCGAGGCATGGAACTCGCCCTTCACCATCTCCTGCACACCGGGCAGGATGTAGCGGTCAATGTAGTTGACGAAGTTTAGAGCGGTGAGAAGGATGAGGGCGGTTGTGGCCCCGGCGACACGCTTGGTCGTCAGCTTGGTGGAGGTCGTCATTCGTGAGGAGAATATCAGCTTGCCGAGATCACCTTCTCGCGCCGGTGCAACGCATAAGAAAAGGCGCCTGTCGCAGGCGCCTCTCTCGTTCGTTAGATATCGCTATTACTTCTTCGGCCGTGGCCAGCGAGCGGTAACAATCGTCGAGATGCCGCCACGCGGGCGGAAGTCGCCCTTCACCTCGGCCCAGACCGGATCGGTGGCCTTCACCACGTCTTCCAACACCTGGTTGCAGATGTTCTCCTGGAAGATGCCAAGGTTGCGATAGGTGAACAGATACTCCTTCAGGCTCTTCAGCTCCAGGCAGCGCTTCTTCGGCATGTAGCGAATCTGCAGCACGCCAAAGTCCGGCAGACCGGTCTTGGGGCAGACGGAGGTGAACTCCGGATCGTCGATCAGGATCTCGTAGGCCGGAAACTGGTTCGCCCAGGTTTCGATCTCAGGAAACTTGGTATCGAGCCCGGCGGCAGCGTGCTCATCGGTGTAACGCGGTTGCTTCTTTGCCATTTTTTTATTTTAGTGCCTGGTTTGGGAGCCAGAGCATTCGAGGGGAAGCAGGGGCTCGTTTTGTTGAATAGTTGAATAGTTGAATAGTGAGGGGCCCGCTAAAACGCGCGCTCTTTGATCCTCACCGCAGGCCGCCGGCTACGACGAGCTTCTCGCCTGTGATCCACCTGGATGCGTCCGAGGCGAGGAACAGAACTGCATCCGCGACCTCTTCCACCGAGCCGACACGCTTCAGCGGCATCTGTCCGACGAACTGCTTTTCAAACTCGGAGTCTTTGAACCCAAGAGTGGTGTAGCCCTCGGTGACGACCGGTCCAGGGTTGACCGAGTTCACGCGGATCTTCGGGCCGAGTTCTTTGGACAGAACGCCAGTCACCGCATCCAGTGCAGCTTTGGTTGCCGAATAGATGACCGATCCTGGAGCCGTCAGCGTGGATGCGGCTGAACCGATATTCACGATGCTTCCGCCCTCCTCCGGGAAGTACTTCAATGCCTCTTTGGCCGATAGGATCGCTCCCAGAACATTGGTGTTGAACTCGCGATGGAACTCCGCCTCCTGCACCTCCGCAAGCGGGGCGAATGCGTAAACGCCGGCATTGTTCACCAGGATGTCCACCTTGCCGTACGCCTTCTTCGCCTCTTCAAAGACCCGGACGACCTCCGCACTGTTGGCGACACTTCCCTGCACGGCAATTGCCTTGCCACCGTTCTTCGTGATCTCGGCAATCTGCTTCTCCGCGTCCTCACGGCTGGCCCCGTAGTTCAGCACCACTGCGGCGCCCTCTGCAGCCAGCTTCTTTGCGATACCCGCGCCGATGCCCTTCGAAGCGCCCGTTACGACGGCGACCTTTCCGTTCAAAACTCCCATGATTCCCCTCCGTTGTAGAACTCGAATATTTCGATAACCGTCTAACTAGATGAACGACGCCCAGGGAAGATTCGACGTTAATCAAAATTTCAGCAAGGACTTAAACGAAAGATGCCGCCCAGGCTATCTGGGCGGCATCTTTTTGGGAGTGAGACAACGCTACTCGCGGCGGCCGAGGGTCGGGCGGTCGTCATCCGACTTGCCGTTGCCGTTCGAGTCCGGGTCGTTGTTGCCGCCGGCGGTGCGGCGCAGGGTGGGCTTGTTGCCATCCTTGGTGTCGTTCAGCTTGCGCTTGTTCTCGAGCCGCGCCAGGCGGGCCTTCACGTCATCGAACTCCGAGGTCGTGACCACGTAGTCCGGCTTTGACGGCAGGATGGTGGCGATCTCATCCTCGCTACGCTCGATACGGTCAGGCGTCTGCGGATGCGAGCTGAAGGCCTTGGAGATCATGCCGGGCTTGTGCTTCTGCAGGGCGTCAATCTTTTCAAAGAACTGGATAAACGCCTGCGGATCGTAGCCGGAGCGGTACATATACTGCAGTCCGAGCCAGTCGGCCTGCGCTTCAAAGTTACGGGAGAACTGCAGGAAGGTCAGCGGCAGAGCGAGCTGGCTGGCCTGGTAGATACCGTATCCGGTCCAGGTTCCCGAGGTGAAGATGATCAGCGGCACCTGGCCGATCTGCATGTAGTTCATGCGGGTCATCTCGCGGGCTGCATGGTGCGCCGCCACGTGAGCGATCTCATGGGCCATCACACCTGCCAGCTCAGCCTCTTCGTCGCAGGCCAAAATGAGCCCGCTGTTCACGTAGAAGAAGCCGCCGGGCAGAGCCATAGCATTGACCTCATCGGTATCGAGCACCTTGATGGTGAACGGAACCTTCGAGTCGGAGTTCTTTACGATGTTCTGGCCGATGCGGTTGACGTACTCATTGATGACAGGGTCGTTGATCAGGCGGGCGCTGCGCTCGATCTCCATGGCGTAGCCCTTGCCGTTCCTGATCTCCCAGTCGGTGGAGTACCAGTTGCCCATACCGCGGCCGCCGATATCGCGGGTGCCGGCAGCATCGACGTCGTCGTCGCTGCCCTTCTTAATGTTCTTGTTCAGCTTTTCGCCCGGCTGCGGGATGGAATCGGCCTTCTTCGCAGCCTCTTCCTTCGCCTTCTGGATCTCTTCAGGCGTGGATTTGCTGGCGTCGGTCGGCACGGGGGAGCCGGTTGGTGACTGGGGAGACTTGCTGCTGTCCTTATCGCTGGGCTGCGACTGTGCGTAGACCGCACCCGGGACGGCCAATCCGGCCATCGCCAGCGCGAGTATGGCTGTCTGAAACCGACGCATTGCGACACCTCATCCGCCGGGGAACGCACCCCGGCACCTTCTTAGACGTAGTATGCGCCTGCAGGGTAACAGATGACCACCCTAGCTCGGTCTGGAACCTCACAGACCGGCCCAAATCGGACTCCTTCCGGAGATGGGGCGGTCCAATTGTCAGAATCTCATCACCGGAAACGGTTCGTGCACAGCGCGAATATCCCAACCCATCGCGCTTCACTCCGATACGCGATGGATGGGGCGCCCAGTGTAGTGACTGGATAAAGCATTGAGCCACACCGATGAAGCGGGTCCTTCGCTCTGCTCAGGATGACAGGAAAAGGCGGCGCCTGCAGACAAGTAAGCCTCCGCATGCGGAGGCTTACTTACTATTCAACCATTCAACGATTCAACTAATAACTAATCCCCGTAATAATCCAAGCCTAAGTGAGTAATAAGACCCTCACCCATAATGTGACGAAGAGTGTTCTTCAGCTTCATCGACTGTATAAACAGATCGTGCTCCGGATACAGACCTTCAGGCACCGTCGGCGCCTTGAAGTAGAAGCTCAGCCACTCCTGCATGCCCAGCTTCTTCAGCGCCGGTGTGCGATTGGCGAGGTCCATGAAGAGGATCAGATCCAGTGCCAGCGGCGCGGCCAGAATGGAGTCGCGGCAGAGGAAGTCGACCTTGATCTGCATCGGATATCCGAGCCATCCGAAGATATCGATATTATCCCAGCCTTCTTTGTTATCGCCGCGCGGCGGGTAATAGTTGATGCGGACCTTGTGATAGATATCCTTATACAGATCCGGATGGAGCTTCGGCTGCAGGATGTAATCCAGCACACCGAGCTTGGTCTCTTCCTTGGTCTTGAAGTTATCCGGATCGTCCAGAACTTCACCGTCGCGGTTGCCGAGAATGTTGGTCGAGTACCAGCCTGAGAGGCCTAGCATGCGGGTCTTGAAGGCCGGCGCAAGCACGGTCTTCATGAAGGTCTGGCCGGTCTTGAAGTCTTTACCCGCGGTGGGCACACCTGCCTGCTTCGAAAGGTCCTGCAGCGCAGGAATATCCACGGTGAGATTGGGCGCGCCGTTGATGAAGGGAATGCCTTCCTTCAGGCAGGCCCACGCGTAGATCATCGACGGAGCGATATCGGGGTCGTCGTTAACCAGGCCTTTTTCAAATTTTTCCAGCGTGGAGTGGACCTCTTTCGGCTCCAGGAAGATCTCGGTGGAGCCGCACCAGATCATCACCTGGCGATCGGTCCTGGTCTTGAACTCCGCGATATCGTTTCGGATCTGATTGGCCAGATCGCACTTGCTGCGGCCGGTCTTCACCTTCTTGCCATCGAGACGCTTGACGTAGTGCTTGTCAAAGACCGCCGGCATCGGCTCAATGCCTTCGAGGAACGGCTTAATTTGATCCAGTTGATCGCGATCGAGAACCTGAGCCGTCTTTGCGGCGTCATATAGATTGCCACCGAAGATGTCCCAACCGGTGAAGACGAGGTCATTCAGGTCAGCCAGTGGAACGAAGTCCTTAATCAGCGGTGAATTTCCCTCGGTACGCTTGCCGAGCCGGATGGTTCCCATCTCGGCCAGTGAACCGATCGGTTTTGCAAAACCTTTGCGAACTGCTTCAACACCTGCGATGAGCGTCGTCGCAACTGCTCCCATGCCTGGAATCATGACGCCAAGCTTTCCCTTGGCGGGCTGAATCTGCGCCGCAGCTTCGTTGGCTGCGTTGTGATTAGACATACTGCGTCACAACCTTCCCTCTATGTTTGTTACTTTCCGTTGTTTTCCGTTGTACGGAAGCTAAAGTATCTCACCAATTTCATGTGCGACAACTTATGCTTTAACCATGCAGAACGCGCGTATTGGCATTGATCTGGGTGGAACGAAGATAGAGGCCCTGGTGTTGGATGAGCACGGCCAGGAACGTAAACGGTTACGCATTTCAACCCCGCGAGAGTACTCCGCAACCGTCGAAGCTATCCGTGACTTAGTCACCGGAATAGAGTCTGAACTTGGTATCTCCGCCACAGTCGGTGTAGGTATGCCGGGCACCATTGTGCGCAGCACGGGGCTGGTCAAGAACGCGAATTCAACCTGGCTGATCGGCAAGCCGTTTGAGCGCGATCTGAGCACGGCACTCAACCGTGAAGTCCGCTGCGCCAACGACGCGAACTGCCTCGCCGTCTCCGAGGCGACCGACGGCGCCGCCGCAGGCATCGCCACCGTCTTCGCTGTCATCATCGGAACCGGCTGCGGCGGAGGCATCGCCCTGCACGGCCGCGTCCACGAGGGGCGCAATGCCATCGCCGGAGAGTGGGGGCACAATGGCCTGCCCTGGCCCACGGCTGATGAGGTTCCCGGTCCTCCCTGCTACTGCGGTAAGCACGGCTGCATGGAGACCTGGGTCTCCGGGACCGGTCTGGGCAACGACTTCACTCGCGTTACCGGTGTCGCAAAAACCGGCGCCGAGGTGGGGGTCATGGCCGAGGGTGGCGACCCTGATGCCATGGCTGCTTTTTCTCGTTTGGAGGACCGTTTGGCCAGGGGTTTATCCAACGTTATCCACATCCTCGACCCCGACGTGATCGTCATGGGAGGGGGGCTTTCGAAGGCAAAACGCCTCTACGAGAACCTCCCAGCCCTGATCGAAAAGTACAGTTTCGGCGGCGGCGTAGACACGCCCGTAGTCCACGCCAAGCACGGCGACTCCTCCGGTGTCCGCGGAGCAGCGTGGCTCTGGCCCCTCTAAAAACAGTTGCCAGTTAACAGTTGCCAGTTGACGAGGTGCGGCATGGGCGATCAGAACGCCTCAACACACCGAGGCAGGGGAACCCATCACAGGCTCGCCAGTCAAACTGGCAACTGGCAACTAGAAACTAGAAACTGCTTTTAAGCGTTTGCTTCGCTGCGTGAATTCTTCAGGTGCGTCCAGACGAACCAGACGATGCCGGCGACGAGCAGCAGCAGGATCGCGGCATCCGCCTTGTGCAAAACCTTCTTCAGCATGGAGTTAGGGTCGTTCCAGCTTTCGCCTGCCTTCATTCCCACCCATGCCAGCGCAAAGCACCATGGCCAGGAGCCGATAAAGGTATAGATGTGGAAGCGGAGCTGCGGCATCCTTGCGATGCCGGCGGGGAGCGCTATAAAGGTGCGCACCACGGGCAGCAGACGGCCAATCAGGACCGTGATGTCTCCGTACTTCTGGAAGTAATGGTCGACACGGTCGAGGTCGTGCTTGCTCATCAGCACGTAGCGCCCGAACTTCTCCACCAACGGACGTCCGCCGTAGGCTCCCAGCCAGTACGCCACCACCGAGCCAAGATTGCAACCGAGCGCACCCATAGTGGCGGCCCAGAAGAGGCTCATCTTGCCCTGGTAGACCACATAGCCGGCAAACGGCATGATGATTTCGCTGGGAAGCGGAATGCAGGCCGACTCAATGCCCATAAGGAGAACAATGCCGGGATAGTGCAGCGCGGCGATCAGGCCGGTAATGTACGGCAAGAGAAAATTGATAATTTTTTCAGTCATTTGGTGAGGAGGCTTGCCCTTGCAGTATACCGGGAGCCCGGTTGCGACAGTGTCAAAAGCACTTGCTGGATGCTAGTTGCTGGTTGCAAGAGAAACGGGGAGCGCTTTGCGCTCCCCGTTTTGCGTAGTTCCTGTAAAGATTTCTTTTTGTTTAGCTTACGAGGTATTCCTCAACCGCCAAGGTAGGCTTCTCTGTTGTCATCCCCTAGGGATCTGCTCTATTCGCAGTTCGGGAGTAGAGATGCAGATTTCTCCGCTGACGCTACGAAATGACAAGTGCCTACCGTTTCAACAGGTCGATGGGTTCGTCGATGTCTACCGTACGGAAGTAGCTTGCCAGCGAGGGATGGCGCTCAGTTACGGCACGATACATCTGCCATGCCACGTTGCGATAGGAGAAGTGTCCGGCGACGCCGGAACGCAACTCACTGATATAGAGGGCTTCTGCGAAGTCCATCTTGAAGAGTGCACGGACGCGCGTCCCCAGCGGCAGCAGGTACTGGGCTGACTGTTCCGCCTCCGGCAGACCGGAGTCGCGGAGTGCACGGTAGGCGGCAAAGCTTGCCTCCATCGCTTCACGGTACTCCACTTCCAGACCTGCATCGGCCAGCGTCGGCTGGCCTGGGCACTCGGGGATGTCGTAGCCATGCACGTCCGTAAACTCCTGGATGAGCTGCACGCACTTGCGATGGCGGTGCATGTCGCGGAAGCCGCCGATGTCCATCAGGATGTCGAAGCCGAAGCCGTGGCCCGAAGAGAAGGCGCGCGTGAGCTCGTCGTGCCGTCCACGATGTTTCGCTCCGAGTGCCACAATGCCATCGCGCTGCGCTGCAGACAAACCGGTGACCACATTGCGAATCTGGCGGTAGGAGTAGTGGCAGTGTGGATAGAGCAATGACGCCGCAAGTTCTACTTCCAGCCCCTCGGAATCATCCACCAGATCGACCACCGGAGCCGGCTCAATCGCCGCTCCCTGCATCAGCTCAGCCGCGGCAGCACGCAGTTCCTGCTTTGTCGATGCCTCATAGGCAGAGGGCTGGGTGTACTTGACCAGCGTGGGAGAGACCTTCACCTCGCGGCCCAGAACCGACATGGCACGATCACCGCAAATCCCATCCACGGATGAGATCTCCTGGCACAGCACCCGGGCCTCATCGGCATGAACGTTCCATGCCGGTCCACTGGCGGCTTCACGCAACTTCTCGCCAAGCTGCCGAATCTCGGCAAACTCCGAACCGAGAAGGCGCGCAATCTGCCCTTCCAGCGTACGTGCATTCACGATCTGTCCGAGGGAGGTATTCGTCGCCAGCGGCAGCAGGTAACGAGCCACATCAAACGCCCGCGCCTTGAGCGTGCGCACATAGGCATCGTCTTTCATCTCGGCCGGCTGGGGGATCGCTTCCTTCAGCGTCTCCAGCATCTGCTTGCCGATGCGGTCGTAGGCGATGAACAGCTTCTCGGCGGCAGCGGTGTACTCCGCGGTCTTTTCGCCCAGTGCCGGCGTATACCAGCCGCTCTTTTTAAAGTCCTGGTAGCGGGTCGAGCGCTCCTGTCCATCCCAGCGCTGCTCGTCCACCAGCGCAATCGCTGCCAACAGGCTCAGCCGTTCGATCGCAAAAGCGACGTGCGCCAGGTCGGCGATGGAGCGATGGCCGTAGGCAAAGTAGAACGTGTTGAGGAACTGTTCAGCGCGCTGCGTGCTGATCTCTTTCAGCGACTCTTTCATCGAAAGAGCGGAGCGCGAATACTTGGCCATCGCATAGGCCAACACCTCAGGGTCGGCGCCGTGTATGGCGTACACCTCGGTCGTGTTCATGTTCTCCGGAAATGCGGTGGGGTTCTGGCGGACGTCACTCATGGCATCTCCAAGCATAGCCAATCGGCATCTGGAATACGCCGGTCATTTTCCCGGGCGGCAGATGGAGGTCTACATCGGCGTTCGCCCGCCTATAATCGGCACTGACAGCAAAAAGGAGTACCCGCAGCAAAGATGCCGACACTTCAAGGCCGTATCGCACTCGTCACTGGAGCATCGCAGGGCATTGGACGCGCCTGCGCACTGGAACTTGCCCGTCACGGAGCCACCGTCGCACTGGCCGCACGCCAGATCGACAAGCTTGAGGCCGTCGCAGCCGAGATTCGCGAGGCCGGCGGTACCGCCGAGGCCTTCGCTCTCGATATCTCCTCTGAGGAGTCCATCAAGGCCGCGGCCAAGGAGATCATCGCCAAACTCGGCAAGGTAGAGATTCTGGTCAACAATGCCGGCATTACCCGCGACACGCTGGTCCTGCGTATGAAGCGCGACGACTGGGACTCCGTGCTCTCTACCAACCTGACCGGCAGCTTTCTTCTGACCCAGGCGCTGATCTCGCCGATGATGAAGAACCGCTGGGGCCGGATCATCAACATCACCTCAGTTGTCGGCGAGATCGGACAGGCCGGACAGGTCAACTACGCCGCCTCAAAGGCCGGCCTGGTCGGCATGACCAAGGCGCTGGCGCGCGAGTTTGCCAGCCGCAGCATCACCGTCAACGCGGTTGCGCCCGGCTTTGTCGAGACGGCCATGACCCACGTCCTGTCCGACGAGCAAAAAGCATTCTTCGGCACACAGATTCCGCTGGGCCGTCCCGGTACCGACAAAGAAGTTGGCTATGCAGTCGCCTTCCTCGCCAGTGAAGAGGCCGGCTACATTACCGGACACACACTTGATGTAAATGGCGGCATGTACATGGGCTAAAAGGCCCATGTACATCTCCATAGATTTGAGTTGCGGGCAAGTGATATACCCTTGAGCGTTATAACCGACGAGGAGTAGATGCCCTGAAGCGATCCCGTCTCATCGCCGGAGCCGTACTTCTCTCCTGCACCGCCGCCGTGCTTCCGCTGATGGCGATGTATCTGCTTGGCCGCTCTCGCTCCATCGAGACGGAACAGCGCCACCTGACCGACTACGGCAACTGGACCGTCATGCGGGCCAACATCACGCTTAACGACGCGATTGCAGCGTTGAAGGACGTGGAGGCCCAGCATTGGCATGACTGCTCCCAGGCGCACATTGAAGCCATGCGGTTGTACACCATGAATCACCGCGCCATTAATGAGGTGGGCTTCTTCAAAGATGGATATCTTGTCTGCACCTCGTGGGGCGTAGTCGAGCATCCTCCTGCGCGGCGTCCGGCGGACTACCAGATCGAAGGCATCGGCGTTCACACACGCGTGATCCCCCTTGTCACCCGAGGCCAGCCCATGATCGGCTTCGAGTATGGCTCGCACAACGTGCTGGTCGATCCCATCCGCATGGTCGACGTTCTGGTCGACAATGAAATGACCCTCGCCCTGGCGAACAGCAAAGGCGAGGTTCTGGCCACGCTCAACAATCCTGACCCGGCGGTTGTTCGCCAGGCAATCGATCATCCAGGTCCCGGCGCGGCCGGTAACTTCCTCTACTCCAGCTACCGGACACCGCTCTGGATAGCTGTAGCCATCGAACACCGCACCTATACGCACGCGAACTTTCGCCGTCAACAGGCGATGCTGTTGCCTCTTGGCTTCCTGATGGCGAGCCTCATGGTCGGCCTGATCGCCTGGGCATTGCGCCGCCGGCTCTCGCCTCTCTCCGAGCTGGAGATCGCCGTCAAGAGCAAAGAGTTCATTCCCTGGTATCAGCCCATCGTCGAGCTGGCGACCGGCCGCTGCATTGGTGCGGAGGCCCTTGCACGCTGGCACCGCCCCGATGGGACAATCGTCGGCGCGAACATCTTTATCCCAGTGGCGGAACAGAGCGAGCTCATCTGCCTGATTACCGATCAGATTGTGGAGAAGACCATCGCCGATATGTATCCCTTCCTCTCCAGCGAAACCGGCCTGCATATTGCCATCAATCTATGCGCCGAGGATGTAGAGACCGGCCGCCCCCTCCCCCTTCTGGCTGAACTGCTGCGCGAAAGACGCATTCCTCCAGACCGCATCTGGCTGGAGGTGACCGAGCGTGGATTCATCAACGCCACTGCTGCCCGGGATACGCTGATGCGCGCGCAGGCACAGGGACACGTCATCGCTGTGGACGACTTCGGAACCGGCTACTCGAACCTGGGCCTTCTCCACTCGCTCCCGCTGAATGTTCTCAAGATCGATAAGTCATTCGTCGATGCCATCGGCACGGAGTCGGCCACCAGCACCGTCATCGCCCACATCATCGATATGGCGAACGAGCTGCAGCTCGAGATCATTGCTGAAGGGATTGAGACAGCCGCGCAGGCGGAGTATCTGCGCAGCCGCGGCGTTCGTTACGGCCAGGGATGGTTCTTTGCCAAGGCTATGCCGCGCGAAGAGTTCCTGGCCTACTATCGTCTGCACAAAGACAAGGAAGTGAAGTCGGAACCAGCGCTTACCTGACATCTTTGTCATTTCGCAGCGTAGCGGAGAAATCTGCTTTTTTGCCCACCCTTTGCCGGTTTACCCGCGAAAGGTGGATATCGCGCTACGCGCGAGTGTCTTTACAGGTTCGAAAAGATATTCGTAGAGAAGCAGATTTCTCCGCTCCGCTCCGAAATGACAAACAAACAACCCTACATGCTGATACACCCTACGCCTGGTCGCTCATGGTAACGACGACCTTACCGGGGCGATTGCCTCGAATCTCCCGGCTGGTAAAGGCGGCAGGCGCACGCTCCAGACCGATCTCTGCAGCCACATAGGGCGCGAGATATCCGGCATCGAGCAGCATGGCGATGTCGGAGAGCTGTGTCCGGTCTCCGTTCACGATGAAGAATGCGGCCTGCTCCCGCGGATCCTGGCTATTTTCGTCAACGATAGTCACCATGCGCCCGCCTTTCCGAAGCAGCGGCCACGCCTGTTCCAACAGATCTCCGCCGACCGTATCGAAGATCAGATCCATGCCGGTAACGACGTCCGCCAGCTTGTCCTTCGATGGATCAATCACGCGTTCGGCGCCCAGCTTCTTCACAAAGTCGTGCTTCCCTTCTGATGCCGTCGTGAGAATCTCCGCTCCGTGCATCCGTGCAAGCTGGATGACATACGCTCCAACGGCTCCGGCGCCGCCTAACACCAATACTTTCTCGCCTGCCCTGAGGTCGCCACGGTCGAAGAGCCCCTGCCATGCGGTAAGGGCTGAGATCGGTACGCTTGCTGCTGCTGCAAAGGAAAGGTTCTTTGGCAAAGTGACAACCATCTCCGGCTGGGTGACACAGAACTCCGCCAGTGCGCCGTTGGCATACCAGTCATTCATGCCAAAAACAGCCTGCCCGGGCACCATGCCCGCTACTCCGCCGCCGACCGCGGCGACGGTACCGGAAAACTCATGCCCGGGAATCGGTCTAACGCGCGGGCTGCCGTCTTTCGCATGGGTTGTGGGGGACCAGAGGAGCTCGCTCGGCGTAACTGCAGCGGCGTGGACGCGGATAAGAATCTCACCTTCGCCGCAGGTTGGAGTATCTACCTCGGCCAGGGCGAACTCGAAGGTCTCAATGGCATCAGTGGCTGCGGTGATGCACACGCATTTCATACATACCCCCCCCCAAGGCACAGACTAGTGTGTGTACAGAGGAACTCCCAGACCAGAGCAGCGTGCTCCAGGCCACCCCTTTCGAGTGGGCCCGGAACTGGTTATTGTGTTCCGATCGGGCTACGAGCCGCCACGCTCCCGGTCACCTTCGGGTCCGTCGTACTCGCTGTCGTAGTCACGTTCGTGGCCGCCGCGCCGCTTGCCATCCCACTCGCGCCGGGCCTCTTCTTCCGCTCGCTCTTCTCTGCCGTCTGCCATACTTCGATGCTCCTGCTTGTTACGATCTGCCGGTCCCTTAGAACATTTTCCCTGTTGCTGGGTATCCCGGAAAGAGCGTGCGGTGGCGTTTTCATTGCGGAAAACGCCCACAGATGAGGAAGCCCTGCATCACACCCACAGGGAAATGCTCTACAGCTTGACGCCTGCTGACTCGTAGATCTTCTCAATATAAGTAAGATCGCGCAGGCCCTCTTCACCGGGAGTCTTTGGCGTGCGCCCAGTCTGGACACACTCCGCAAAGTGATCGGCCTCGCGCTCAAACTGCTTCGGGTCTTTTTCCGGATTGCTCTCCTCCCAGTGCTCGCCTTTCGCCCGGCCTCGCATGGTGACACCGTCATAGCCATAGGTCGGCCCCATCTCCAGGGTTCCGGAAACGCCATGAACGCGCATGAAGCCTTCCATCTGTCCTCCGTAGGTGGAGGCACAACTGGCTACCACACCGCTGGGAAAGCGCATGCTCCATTCGACCGACTCTTCCATCTCTGCAAAGCGCGGATCATTCTTATGCACTGTACTGGCAACGGCCTTGATCTCTACCGGCTCCTCCCCCGTGAACATGCGTGCCGCCTGCAGCGCGTAGATGCCGACGTCGTAGACACTGCCGCCGCCGGCCAAGGCCTTCTTCGTACGCCATACGCCAGGCTGAATATTGAAACCGAACTGCCCTTCAAATGCGACCACGTCGCCGATCTTGCCGCTGCGCACCATCTCGATGCACTTCAGCGTCAGCGGCTCATACTGCATGCGGTAGGCGATCATCAACTTCACGTTCGCGGTTTTACAGGCATCGATCATCTGCTGGCACTCAGCCGAGCTCAGCGCCATGGGCTTTTCGCAGAAGACATGCTTGCCCGCCTTGGCCGCGCGGATGGTGTATTCGGCATGCATCGAGTTCGGCAGAGCGACATAAACCGCCTGCACCGTCTTGTTGTCGCGGATGCGGTCGAAGTCTTCGTAGCTATAGATCGAGTCCTTGGGGACGCCATACTCCGCCGCGATGCGCTCGGCCTTGTCACGATGACCGCTGACCAGGGCCGTGATCTTACAACGCTGTGACTGCTTCACACCCCGCATGAAGTGGTCGGCGATAACACCCAGCCCGATGACGGCGAATCCAACCCGTTCCTGTTGTTGTGCGAATATGTCTGGAACCGCACCAGGGACAGCGATGGCTGCCGTGCTGAGTGCACCTAGTCTGGTAAATTCACGCCTTGTCCACGCCATTACTCTCATTCCTCCGTTTTCGCGTTCGCGCTATAGGATGCTTGTGACCCCGGAGAATTCTGCCATATTCCGCAGGTTTGACACCGGCCCCATCAGAGGGCTAGGCTTTGTATCAAGCTAATGATCACTCGTTTTGCCAACTCCTGCATGTGCTGCTGCCGCTGCTGTTGCTGTGGCCCGGTGCGGGTGTGCGAATGAGCGAATCGAACTGACAATAGTTCAGAGATTAGGACTCAGAAACCCACCCGAAGCCTGCAGGCCGGGTGGGTTTTCAACTTTCGGCCGCTTTTTGACCCGATAGGAAACGAACGAACTTTCAAGGAAGGAAACAAAGCAGATGTCACTCCGGATCAATGACACCGCTCCCGATTTCAAGGCGGAAACTTCGCAAGGCACGATCAACTTCCACGAGTGGATCGGCGACAACTGGGCAGTACTTTTCTCGCACCCCAAGGACTTCACTCCGGTCTGCACCACCGAGCTCGGCGCCGTAGGCGCTCTCGAGAAGGACTTCGCTGCCCGCGGCGCCAAGGTCATCGGCCTTAGCATCGACCCGGCAGAGAGCCACAGCCGCTGGGCACAGGACATCAAGGACGTGACCGGCGCCGATGTGAACTATCCGATCATCGCTGACACCGACCTGGCCGTTGCCAAGCTGTACGGCATGCTTCCCGCCGAAGCCGGCGATAGCTGCGAGGGCCGCACCCCGGCCGACAACGCCACCGTTCGCGTGGTCTACGTCATCGGACCCGACAAGAAGATCAAGCTGCAGCTTGCTTACCCGATGACCACGGGCCGCAACTTCGATGAGATCCTGCGCGTTCTGGACTCCATCCAGCTCACCGCCAAGCACAAGGTTGCGACTCCGGCGAACTGGAAGCCCGGCGAAGATGTCATCATCACCGGCGCGGTCTCGAACGAAGAAGCAGACAAGATCTTCCCGGGCTACAAGACCGTGAAGCCTTACCTGCGCACGACCGCACAGCCGAAATAACGTAGTGTTGTTGTAATCTGTAACAGGAAATTCAACTCCGCCGGGCCCTTCACTGCGGCGCGGCGGAGTTCCAGAGCACCGGTGGCGAAGTGGCTAACGCGCTGGTCTGCAAAACCAGTATTCGCGGGTTCAATTCCCGCCCGGTGCTCCAAAGAATCAGTTCAGCCTCTATCTCGCGCAAATCGCCCATACTTCAACTTGTCTGTTTACGTCCCGTCCGTCCCCAGGTTTCCCCAGGCTTCAATCACCCCAATCAATCGACCAAGGCTTATTCATATGCCATTCCGCCTGCTGTAATTCGGTAATCGGGGTTTGCGTTCGTATTCAATGTGACATACACCCGCGTATCTGAAGGCAGAGTCTTGTATTTTCCGCTTTCCGTATCAATGAGCAGTTGTCCGTTGAAGTTTTCGCAGTAAGGGGTGTTGAGAAGAAAATAGCGATTTCCTGGAAGGAACACGCTCCTGAGCAGTTCCGAACAGTAATACTCGCCCTTCAACCCTTCGCCGCGCGTAAAGGATACGTAAGTTTTGCTCCCGATCCTAAAATCCTGGTTCGGATCACTTTGAGCTGAAACAAGCGCAGCCTGATGACTTCGAAGTTCGTGGTCCTGATAGGCAAAAATCGAAAATGAAAAGAACGGTGACTCCAAGAACGTCTTTTGGAGGGAACGTACCGGAATCGTGGCAGCAAAAGAGCCTTCAACATCATTCACGTTGATTCCGTCGAAGTACTGAAGGTGGAGATCTCCCTTCTCGGTTGGTACCGAAAAATACACGCCCGGCTCCCGACCAAAGAAGTACGTGTACGCTGGGAACGACTTTAGGACCAGTTGCAAATGCCCTGTCTCCAGATCGTATCTCCAGAGCTCCCCTTTGCTCGAAAACAGCTGCGATCCCTTTGATTCGTAGAACTCGTCCTTGATGATGTAGAGCGCGCGAGAATCTCTTGACCACTGGAAATTATCGTCGCGATAGAACGGTGTTCCTATCGGTTTTGGTTCACGATAGATCGAATCCACTTTCGTGATGGTCCGTACTGCATGTTTTTCCGAATCTACGATTACCAATGCGCCGTTCACTACCACAGCAATCAACTGTCCATTCGGCGCGACGAGGTAATCCTTGATGAACCCACTCACCAGGGTCGGCGCTCGCGGGTCAATCTCATCGGAGTACTTCAGGTCGTTGCCTATCGAGTAGAAGAATGGAGAAGCTGCTCGGGCCTCAAAGGATACTGGGGTGAAATGCGCGATCGTGGAGGGTTTACCCCCGGACAAGAACGGCGAAGAGAAGACGATGTATGCGCCGGCGATGATCAGTGCCAGAACTAGAGTCCCAAGGACCAACGCAAAACGTCGCTTCCCGTTGGACACGCTCTAACCTCGGAGAGATGGAGAATCTCTTCAAGTGTACGCCGCAAATCGACTTCCATGAACGGCAGCTTTAGAGGACAAAGCACACGGCGTGAGTGGACAGTGTTGTGCGCCGCCGGCGCACAACACAAGGGTCACAAGGAACGCAGGAAGCTGATTAGCGAAGGGTCATCTCTCCAATTCTGGGGAACCAGGAGACAGACGGGGCGTTCCCATTCCGAACGCGATAAATCTACGCTTCAAACATCAATTGTGCCTGTGCGAACCTTATCTGTTTACATCCCGTCTGTCCCAGGTTTCGATTTCCGTCCTGTCACTCAGACAAGCCTGCTTTCTTTTCGGCTCAATCCCACGATGATGATGAGAGTAAGGGAGCTCACCAGCAGCGGATACCAGACCTGTGCCAGCCAGGGCACTGGGATGAGAAACAAGATGTCGAGATCCTTGAGGGATGTGGGCCAGCGAATCGTCGCCCAGAGTCCTGCATAGTAACTGATATCCCAGATGGCAAATGTCCACTGGAAAACGGCCCACTGCTCTATGGGTCTGGCACCAGTCAGCAAAGCAATGCTGACCAACATTACCATCGTTGCTGCTTCGCGCACCATTTCTATAGTCAGCAGGGTATGCGGAAAGTGACCGATAGTTGCAATCTCCAGATGCGCCATTCCCGCTGTCTGCTGGATCTGTGACAGCGCGCCTGAATAGCCTGGTAAGAGACCAGTAGCCGCGCGCAGATAAACCACGACGGCGGCTTCCACGAAGCCGAAGGCCAGGGCAAAAATCGCAGTGACAAGAAGCTTCCGCCCTGAAATCTGGAGGCCTCTGCTTCGGCAGCTGAAAAACAAAACCACCGGAATTAATACGAGCGTATTGACCCAAAGCGGTTGTGCCAGGAGTTGGAATTGTTGCATAACGTCGCCATCCTCGGTGCTTTGCAATCATGCTGCAACAGACAGATGCATCTCAAACGAAATCGTGCCAAGGAAACCTGGGGATAGACGGCACGTAAACTGATAAGTCGAGGTATGGGACGATTTGCGCGAGTGGTAGCAGTTGGGCAGTGCGAGACGGTATCTTCTAGTAGATAATACCAACCGAGCGGGTGTATTTGAAGTTGTTGCATTAGGGCATGCAACAGCAAGGGACGTCGCTGCTGGAATGGGAACGTCCCGTCTGTTTCCGCCGTTCATATCGGGGGATGCGCTCTCTCTTGAGCTTGCCCACATCAACGACCATCGTCGCGCCCGGCTCTGTTAGTTCCCTCTTCAAGTCGCATGTTTCCCGCGGTAATGGATGCGCCGAATCGAAGCTCCTGGTCGGACGTATTCGTAACGCTCACCATATTGGTGTAATCTTCGTCCCACCGCAATATGGGTACGGAGTATTTGGCTCGATCGCTCCTTCATATACTGCGTAAGCTTCAATGCGACGTATGGAAAGCTGCTGCTGCGCTTACATGACGCACTACCGCGCCCCCGCCAAGAGCTATCAGCAGACAAGCTAAGGCCACTGCTCCGACACTTAGAATCGAGTTGCGGATGCTATGCGGCAATGCTTGAGTTCGGCGGTTCAATGCCCAAAGCACACCGACAATAGCGAGGCGGATCAGCATGCCAATCGCACCTGTGCTGTCGTTCAATGGGTCACCATTATGAATGTGCGTCAGCACAGCGCCGAACATGTCCACGGCGAGCCCGAGCAGCGACGGGAGAACAGCCCAGGGAAGCAGTAAGCCGAGTGCGCCGAAAATCTCGGCAATCATAATGAACTTGAGAAAAGAAACCGAGTACCCAGACTGAGTAAAGAATTCAGTCATGGAAGTCATAGAAAACGCCTTTGCGGCGCCATTAGTCGCAAATGTGAAGGCAAGCCCCATGCAGAGCGCTCTCAGTAGCAACGGTGTTGTTAAGAGTTCTCGTGCGTCTTTGCGTCGTACTGCTACGCCAAACAAAGCTCCAAAAATAAGATTAATAAGGTCTCCGACACCGCCGCTCATCTTCGCCCAGACGCTCTGTTGACTCATGAGTATGGTGCAGGCAAATAATCCTGTTCGCAGTACCAGCAGGGCTGCGACGGCTACGTAGTAGCCCTGTGCGAGTCGATAGGGAGCGACTCTTTCAAAAGCCTTGCTCAATAAAACTCCTACAAGGAAACCGACAAACAATACGGCCAACATATAGTCCACTCGATAGAACATCTGTGCCCTCGTAAACGTCTATTGTGATGGCCGCTCATCGGATCGGAGCAGGACCTTGCATTTAGCGATGAATTGTCGACGATCCACAGGCAAACCGCACAGCAGTCCTAAACGCAGTGACGAGAAAGTTGGCATGTGGGAAGCTACAGTCACTCCCGAGTGACGAGCTATACGGAAGTTGAAGCTCAGTTTAAGGTGAGGGCTTGAACATCGTTTCTTTCCTTCGTATAGGTTCACTTCATACGCTACTTGCCAACCGAAAATTCGAGGAAAGCTCACCGCCAGTGCGTGTCTCCGTCGCCCGCGCGCGTGGCGTCTGGCGCCACCGCCAGCTCTGCGTCGGCCGCGATATAGCGGACATAGCGGTAGTCGCGGATAAAGGTAATCCGGTCGTCGCGCCACTCGAGCCACATTATGTAGCTGGGCTTTGGATTGGCGCGGCCTTCAAAGACCGCGATTACCTCCCGGCCTTCGAGCCAAGCTGGGGCGAGCCACACGCCATCGATCTTCGCGTAGATGGTGAAGAACAAACCGACGTCCGCAGCGCCGGCGCGAAGCGGGTACGTCGATTGATTGAGCCTCACGTCGTCGGCTAAGAGCGCCCGCAGACCGTCCCAGTCCCGCTGGTTGAAGAGCGCGACATAGCGTGCCACCGCAGCGGATGCGGGTCGCACTTCTGCAAGCGGGCGGGCCTGCGCGTTGATCTCCCGAAGACGCGTTCGCCCCCGCGCAAGATGACCCTTCACTGCGTCAACCGTGAGATCGAGAAGGGTGGCGATCTCTATCAGAGACTCGCCGAGCACGTCCTTCAGGATAACGACGCTCCGCTGGAGGGTGGGGAGTTCCACAAAGCGCGACACTGCGGTCTTGACTGCTTCCTGGCGCATTAGCATCTCCACTGGGTCAGGGCTGACCGAGCCGGCGATGTCCGAGGCGGCATCGATCGGTTCGGCCATTCGCACCGCCCGGCTGCGTAGCAAGTCGAGGGCTCGGTTATGGGCGATTCGAAATAGCCAGGGGCGAAGCGGCGGCGTCTCCTCCATGTCCTGCAATGCCACGAGAGCTCGGGTGAGCGTGTCCTGCACGACATCCTCGCCGTCAATAACCGATCCCATGAGACGCGCGCAATAGCGGTGCAGCTCCGGCCGCAGTTCTTCAGTCAGAGCGAGGAGCTCCGGGCGGCGGTCTCGGTTCGGCGAGAGATGTCCTTCGCTCAAGCCCCCGCTCCCTCAATGATTGTGACGCCTGTGTCGCCCTTGAGCCCGAAAGCGAAACCCTCGGCATACTTTGGATCGTCCAGCACCGAAACAACTTTCTCCCCGAACTCTCGGGGTGGCATCGGTGCGCCGGAGCGCGCCAGAAACTCTTCGGGTTTGACGCCCATAGCGCGTGCGTAAGCATTGGCGCCGGTATCGCCGACGCCGGTGCCGCCGATCATCTGCATTGGCACGATCGCCTGAAAGCGGATTCCCAGGTCCTTTTGCTTCGCGACGCCGTTGGCGTACTTTGCCATGAACCAGAGCATACGCTTGGCGCCCGCATAACCTCCCGAGAGCGGCGAACCGTTCTGAGCTGCTCCGCTCGATCCCACAAGGACACGGCTTCCACGCCTAAGCGGCAGGTTGAGCGCTGCCTGCACCCAATAAAGTCCAGCCTTGACATCGGTCTCCCAGGGCGCGGTGAAGTCTTCCCAACTTATCTGGTCTAACTGACCCATCCGCGGCTTTGTACCGGCGTTCAGTGCAAGAATGTCGGGGCGAACCTCTGCGAGGATCCGGTGGGCAGCATTCTGGTTTGTTATGTCGGCGGAGATCGTGGCGACACCAAGCCGGATTCTGAGGGATGAAAGCGCATCTGCGTCGCGGGCAACGACCGTGACGTTAGCGCCGTGCGCCACCAAAGCCTCGACCAGTCCAAGGCCAAGACCCCGGCTTCCGCCAGTGACGATGACATTCTTATCTTTAAGGCTCATCAGTTTTGCTCCAGTGTTTCGCTGTAATTAAAACGACTCAGGCTGTGCAAAGGAGTCAATCCACGCCAACGGGGCCTGCAATCATTTGGGCTCCCGTTGCAAATATGGCGTATCTGTGGAGATGAGCAATTTGGTGTCCAACTTGCCATTTCGTTCTCATCATGTCCCCAATGATGTCTCTACTCGGACCAACGCTAAGCAACAATAATTCCTTGATGGTATAGATTGTTTGATCAAGCCGATCCCGGTGTTACGCACACTGGACTTTGCCTCTCGGCTCCCGTCCAGGCCATTCAGAACTCATTATGGCAATGCGCGTCGCATCAGGATGTAGACCTCGTCGCTATACTCCGGCAGCTGAAAACTCTCACCTTGTTCCTGGAAACTCAGACCACGATAGAATCTGAGCGTAGTCACCCGAGCGCTACACCAAAGCAAAGTCCCCCAGTGATCCGCCGCATATGCCATGCAGGCCTCAGCTAAACGCTTGCCTAACCCAAGGCGGCGAAACTCTTTAAGAGTGGCCATTCCACGTAGCCGCCATTGGCCAGCATTCGACGTGACAGGCATGGATTCACAACATATCGTTGCTACCGCAGCAAGCTGCCCATCCACAAATGCGCCCAGATGCAGCGTGTCCGGCGCATCGTCACCAGGATAGATGCTTCGAGTCGCCGATCCACCCGCGTTTAGCACCTGATCGCGAATGATCCTTGCTTCCGAGATGGAGATAGGCTGGAGAACAGTTCCATCGGCGGAGTGAGTTCGAGAGCCGACGAGGGCACCCGTCGCACCTGGCACCGCGGTAACCTCTTTCATCTTCGACGTCCTTTCAACTTCGATCAGCTCCTGTCAACGCCAAGGCTCATGGTGATGATTGCTAGGGCCAATCTTGATTTCATAATTCTCATTTCTCCTTCTGCATTTTGCAGATCGTCGGCTCGCCAGGCGAAGGCGACCGTGTGCATCGCTTTGCTTAGGACGTGACTGGCTGTGACTGTACGAGCGCCGCATTCTGGCGTTCCATCGCCTTGGCCGCACTGTTGCGCCAGCTCTCCGCAATGGAGTCTGACATGGGATCGGGGAAGATATCCTCCTCACCTTTCTCCACTCCGTCGAAGATGGCTCGTGCAACCGACTCCGGAGAGGCCTTCGGTATATCGACGCCTCGGGACATCTCCGTGTCAACGGGGCCGGCCATGACGGCATGTACCTTCACGCCTCGTCCTGCCAGCAGGGCGCGCAGCGATTGCGTCAGCGAGAACGCGGCCGCCTTTGATATCGAGTAAGCCGGAATGAGCGGGAAGGGAGCAAACGCAACCACCGACAGAACGTTTACTATGGTCCCCCGAGAACGAGTCAGCAACGGCAGGAAAGCCTGGGTCACGCCATACGGGCCAAAAAAATTGACAGCGAGGGACTGTTCGAGCGCGGCACGATCGCTCAAGTCATCGTAAAGCGCCAAGCCGGCGTTATTGATGAGGATATCGAGAGATTCGACTGTCTCAACAGCTCCCTGAATCTCAGCAGCTCTGGTCACGTCCAGGGTCAGCGGCATGACACGCTCATCCAAGTGGGCCAAGGGCTGGCGCGTACCTGCGTACACCCGCTTCGCGCCTCTCCTCAAGGCTTCCTCGACCAGCGCCTGTCCGATACCGCGATTGGCCCCTGTCACCAAAACTGTTCTGCCTGCGATTGTCATGTTCCCTCCGACGAAGTGAATAAAGTCTAGGTATAGCTAAGACGATTGAGGCTCGAGAAAAGAGTCAAACAGTCATCTCTCGACTTGAACAAGAACCAGTTTGAGGGGCAGTATTTATAAATCCAAAGACGTGAATTTGATCGCTATACCATGGTCATCGGGAGCAGTTGGAATAGATTTGAGGGCGTGCTTTTCAAACGACGCCAAGCCGTTAGCGAGTGCATCAATGTAGCTCTCTAACTCAGCGTCCGGTAATGCGCGATGGATATAGCCATAGTGCTCGGCTACGATGACGGGAAATCATCGGCGATCCGGACGACCTCAAGTGTTCTACCACGTCTCATCAGGTCGCCGAGACGCGCCATCGGATTTCCGTCAGGTCCAATTCCACGCCGACTTCGAACTGACCCGGGCCCCCTCGTTCTTCGCTGGTAAACCGCATATCGCAAGCGAGGACGAATTCGCTGCCAGCGCCCCGGGCTCGTCCACGGATATCGGCAATCGATATCCGTGGAGTTTTCGAAGCCTGATAAGAATATTGACTACGAAAACACAACCTTCCGGGAAGGAGTGGAAGCTTCACTTCGCGCGTCAGCGCGTTCGAAAGTAAGATTGATTGACCGATCGGCAATCGGCCGTGTGCGGTGGAGAACTCCTCGCGTGATAGTGATCATGTGACCAGGAGGCAGCGTCACAGTTCGATCCTCGAAGTCAATGTATATGCCTCCTTCGAGTGCCAAGAAACATTCATCTGAGTCGGGATGGCTATGCCAATGATAGGCCTCTGTCATTGTGCTGATACGAACTTCATGGTCATTGACCTTAGCGATAGGATGGTTGTCATAACCGTCTACGCCGGCCGACTCGACTGAGAGATTAATGATTTCAAACGAGGGATCTTCCATCAGAACTCCTTTACGAATCGTTCTTATATCGCGAGGTCAAAGGAGAAAGCAACAACCGCATCTTCCCCGACTATCACACTTCGCGGTTCGCCATTGACAATTTCGACGCTACCCTTCACGACTCCGGGGCGCCCGATCTTTCGTCCCTGCAGAGCCTGGAAGCTGAAGCGACCGTCTCGGATACCACTGAATCCATGTTTGACCAGATAGGCACCGAGCGGACCATTTCCATTTCCGGTAACCGGGTCTTCAGGAATCCCTACCGCGGGAGCAAACATACGGGCCTCAGCAATATACTCTGTGTCGTCAGGCCTAAGAGTAAACACGAAATATCCATTGACGCCCGTCTCGCTGCTGAGCTTGCCGAGAAGATCGAGATTGGGCGACAAGGCATTCAATACCTGGCTGTCCTTGACACCGACAAGGACCTTGGAATGCCCCGTTGAGACGACTTCAATCGGGCAGAGAGGATCCTGGTCGTCAACTTCAACGCCAAGGGCTGAGGTGATTCGCCTTACAGTTTCGATGTCCAATGACGTGAACGTGGGGGGTGCCTGTTTCATCCGGACGACGAATGTGCCCTTTTCGGAAGCTACCACGTCAATATCCATAATTCCTGCGGCGCACTTGTGCCGGATGTGCCCGATTCCTCCGCCGCCGTAGAGTGTTCGAACAAAGTGGGCTGCCACGGTCGCGTGCCCACAGCTTGGCACTTCGCATGTGGGCGTAAAGAACCGAACCCAAACATCGTGATCGTCAGAGTGGGGCGAAAAGACGAACGCCGTCTCCGAGTTGTTCAGCTCGCGCGCAATCTTCTGCATCTCGAAATCAGTGAGACCATCGGCGTTCAGAATCACTCCAGCCGGGTTTCCTGCGAACTTCTCGCGCGTAAATACGTCAACCTGAAATGCCCTATACGTTCGCACCGATATCTCTCCAATATTGGATCAACTTCAATTGCTTCCACCCATCCCAAGCGAATGAACTCTAACGAGGGTTGTCGACCGTCAGTCAGTTGCTACTCGGATGACGACTTTTCCGAACGGACCTCGTTCTAAATGCTCGATCGCGGCCCTCGCTTCCTCAAAGGGATATACCGCATCAATGATCGGCTTAATCCGGAACCGGGAAAGTGCTTGCGTCATCTTTTCGAAGGCTCGTCGATGTCCTGCTCCCCCGATGCCACGAATTACCGCGGCTTTTCGTATAAGGGCGAAGAGGTCAAGGGTAGAGCTTGACGCCTCCAGCATACCGATGGTTGAAATCTGGCCGCCCGGACGTATGGCCTTAATCGAGCGCGTCAGATTCTGTCCACCCACGACCTCCAATACGTGATCAACGCCCTTCCCTTCAGTAAGAGCTAGGGCTTCCGTCTCCCAATCCGGACTGCGCACGTAGTTGATTACGGCAGAAGCTCCAAGGGCACGAACCAACTCCACTTTCCGGTCACTACTCGAGGTGGCGATCACCCGCGCTCCTAACGCGACGGCAAACTGTAATCCGAAGAGTGAAACGCCGCCCGTCCCCTGAATTACAACGGATTGCGACTTCTCGAGTTGGGCCATTTCAACCAAGGCATACCAGGCGGACAGTGCCGCCACGGGCAAAGTTGCGGCTTGGTCATCCGTCAGGTATTCCGGAATGGCGACGAATGCCTGCTCATCGACAAGAATGTATTCGGCAAGCGCGCCAGATATTGTGTTGCCAAGGGTGTGCAGGGACCTATCCTCTGCAGGTTCACCATCAAGCCATCGGGTTGCATAGTGTGTCATGATCCGGTCTCCGACTTTCGCTCGCCTGACTTCGCTTCCTATCTCAACAACAACGCCGGCAGCATCGGAGAGTGGAACAATCGGAATCGGCATTCGTGGATTGTAGGTGCCTGCAATGAGTAGCTTGTCTCGATAGTTCAAAGAAACAGAGCCGACTCTGACCAGGATCTGTTTTGCTGACGGACGTGGAATCGCTTCGTCGACTCGTTGTAATCCATCAATGCCAAAATGGTGCAACTTCCATGCCTTCATGAGTCCCTCAGAAATCAATTGGGGTCCACGCCTGGTAGCGCGACTCTCCGCCTTAGGTTTGTTTGTGTATAACCGGATCAGCGGCCATTCCAAGGCCGCGCTCCACGGAAGAGCGGCCGCGCCCACATTCTTGTTTACGGGTGTGGCTTGTGTTGGTTGTGCAAACACGGCCAAAGAGTTGTTCGCTCTCACATCCACCATCGGATGCGCACCGCTACGGCGTCGCTAATAACCGTTGTCCCACAAGATGCGGCTCAGGTTTAGGCGCGTAATTTAGGTTAATGGACCGAGTATTCACCTGCGTATTCCCGGGAATCATCGATTAAATCATGGCGAAGTTCCTTGAGCAGGCTCATCGCTTCGTTGCGCATAGCCAGCGGGACGCCCCAGTAGTCAAAGATGCCCCCACGCCGCGAGTTCTGGCCACAAACAACGAAGACGCCTGTACCAAGGTTTCTCTTCAAGATCGAGGCGAGCCAGCCCACAAATCCGCTGTTGTCCAAGCCGTCCTGGAAATGGAACGAGAACAACCCGAAGGGCTCAGCGGCTTCCGGGCCAGCCCCCTTAAGCACGCTCCAAACCTCGTTGTCTCTCACAATGGCGAGCCCACGCTCAGCTTCCGAGGTTGGGAAGGCTTCAACCGGGAACTCATAGAATGCGAACGGACCTTCGTGCCAGGTGAGTTCCGCCGCGGCAATGACCCGACGCAACCGGCTATCGGTTTGTTCTGTTGTTTCTTGGCTGACGTACATTAGCTGACATCTCCGGTGTCTCTTATCTCTTCAAATACATTGTTGCCACGTCCGGGGCGCGTGAGCCATTGAAACGATTCCTCAAGGCGCACCCTGCCGTCCTGGAGATGGCTAATCGTGGCCGTTGACACGCCTGCGTCCACGTTGCCGTGCAAATCAATCTGCACATAACAGAAGCGCAGCGATGTTCCTGCAGAATCCAGCGTTCCAATCAGGTAGCCGTCTACGATGGAACCGCCCCGATAATGAGCCGACACCATATCGTTTGTCTGTTTGAACTCCAGAATGGTCTGCCCTGACACAACTCCCAGTGGATCCGTGGCGACTACTCGCAGGCGCTTCCCTTGCAGGTCAAATGTAGTGATGGGCGGCCCCCTTTTGTTAAGTACGGTGTCATAGCACCTATGCTTCGTCTCCCAGTTCGAGCGTTAGGAGAAGCTAGAACTTTTGCCCCGGGTTCATCGAGAGGCTTGATCCTTAGCGGCATTCACTCGAAGCTGTAGTTCTACACCCTTCCGATCGGCCTGAATCCAGTACTCAACGATCTTTCCGTCTTTCACCCGATAGACTGCGTTTGTGATCTCTACGATAGGCAGGCCAGTTGGTGCGAAGCCCTGGATCGATCCCAAGTGCTTCCCTTCCTGTCTCCAACGAACGTAGACCCGGTCTCCGTCCGAAATCAACTCCGTGACCGTCAGTTGATACCTCCCGTACATATTCAAGAATTCATGCACGTGTTCGGCATAGCTTGCTGGAGTTCTCACAACCGTAGTCTCGCCTTCCGAGTTAAGTTGGTGGGCACTAACCTGGTCCGCGAGAAACTCCGATGCCCTCTCGGGAGTGCGCCCCGAGCGCACCGTATCGATAAAACCTTGTACAACGCCTTTCGGCGAGGACGGATTGACCAAGGAGGACTCCTTTGGGCTTTGGGCCGGGGCAGTGACTTGTAGAAGAGCCACCACAAACATTAGATGTGCGTAGAGTTTCAAGATATTACCTCCTGGCATAAATCCGCCCGTTTCGTGCGAGTCGCGCGAGTCGTGCGAACGAGCTGGCAGCCAACTATGCGCACTGGATGCGTTAATCAATCTCAACCAACCGGGAGGTCGTTCCGAATTGCCTCTAAAGATTTCGAGAGGCTACTTGAGATGTGCCTCATAATGCTTGGGGTCTCACGAGGAACCCCATAGACCCAATCAGGAAAATTCAGTGGCTTTTGTATCGCCCAGATTTCCTCATGCTTTTCAGGAGGCAGAATCTGCACGGGATCGCCCACCGCGATCCAGCCGATCGGCACGATCATCCCCGCGCGCAAGTGCGTACGAAGATGGACAGTCGCATGCACTCGAACCTCCACACCCCGTTCCAGTCGCGCTCCATGGAAGACGGCGGCAGCTGTCGCTATGAAGACTTCATCGTCCAGTACAGCGCCGACAACGTGAGCATTGGGTCCAATCAAACAAGCATCGTTGATCGCGCACGGATGGTTTGCTGTGGCCCGAATAACCGCATTTTCCATCACGATGCAATCAGAGCCTATTTGGATCTTTCCGCCGTTTTCTCCAATGATGCGCGCCCCGTAAAGAACCCTTGTATTAGGACCAATGCTTACGTCTCCGCAAATTGTCGCGTCAAGCGCGATAGAAGCTGTTGGATCAATCGTCGGACGCTTACCGGCATGTTCGATGATCATTGTTTCCCCGTTTCTCGGATTCGGTTGACGTTCTATTCGCCTGCATCGCTTACCCATACGGTTTCTCACGGGCACGTCAATCGGCGCATGATGACGGCGATATGAGTGCGCGCCCCGTCTACGTGCGGAAAACCAGCATTGTCAGGATCGAATACGAGCGATAGATCTGTCCCGGCAAGCACGATGCATCCAGGTTCTCCCGTGAGATGAGCGTGTGGGCCATGGACTGCAGCGTCTCACGCTCGGCCGGGGAGGCCTGCGATTAGGCCCAGCATCGGCGGTGAGATATCGGGCGTCGTTTTTTCGCTTACCATAGGTGGCTCTCGCACCCCCTCGAACGGGCCTGCAGGAACGCGCGTCCTCGTCACTGCTGAATCCGGATGACAATCTTGCCGAACGCTCCACGATAGAGGTGCTTATAGGCCTCAAGCGCGTCGTCGAATGAATAGACCGTATCAATAACCGGTCGAATCTGGCTCTTCTCGAGCTCGGCATTCATTTCTTCGAACATCCGGCGCGACCCGGTCACAATTCCTTGAATCGAAACCTGCTTCTGCAACACAGGAAAGATTGGAATCTCCGACGTGAAGCCTTCCAGGATTCCAATGACCGCGATCCGCCCCCCAGGGCGAATGGCCTCAATCGACTGGCCTAAGCTCTTGCCTGCGGCAACCTCCAAGATCTGATCTACACCTCGCTCGGAGGTTAGTCTCAAGGCTTCCTTGTGCCATTCAGGTTTTCTGACATAGTTGATGGCGTCGTGCGCACCGAGATCTTTTGCTCGTTCGAGCTTCTCATCGCTACTTGACGTCACAATCACTCGAGCACCGGCCAGAGAGGCGAGTTGTAGTCCAAAGATAGAGACACCGCCGGTACCTTGCACGAGAACAGTCTGATCCGACGATAAGCCTCCATTCTTCACCAAGGCGTGCCATGCAGTGAGCGCGCCCACGGGCAGAGTGGAGGCTTCTTCATTGGTTAGGTAGGTTGGCGCTAAGACCAAAGCATCTTCGTTCAAAACCAAATACTCGGCCAGGCCGCCATTGATGGTGTTTCCCAACGTGTGTACAACCTCGTCAACAGCCGGCCTACCATCGATCCACCGTGTCGCGTAGTTTGAGATGACACGGTCCCCAACTTGAAAGCGAGACGCCCCTGTTCCAATCTCGATCACTTCTCCGACGGTGTCTGCCACTTGAGTCACCGGAAAGCGAAGCTCAGGATTGTAGAGGCCCTCAACGACCAGCTTGTCCCGATAGTTCAGAGACACAGCACTGACTCGGATCAAGACCTCGTGAGTTCCGGGCTTTGGGATTGGAATATCTACCATCTTGAGGTTCTCCAAACCGAAGCCTTCTAATGCCCAAGCTTTCATACAATCTCCCCCAACTTGCCTCTGGCGACATCAATCGTCATCACCTGCTACCGAGCTTAGGTGTAGGGTTCGGATGCTGCTAGTGGCAATATTGACGTTGTTTATGCAAAACTTGCCATATGCATGTCGTCCTGTATCTGCCAGAGGCTTTCTATTCTGCGATTGCTTCCACCTTTGTGGAGACCCTTCTGGCGATCAACGGGGTACGGGGCGAAACGGCATTTTCGTTCGAGTTTGTTTCGAGCAACAGCCACGCATGTTCGAAGTCCGGAATCATCTATCCCGTTAAGTCCCGCCCTTCTCGCAAGATGGATGTCTTAGTTTTGCTGACAGGGGTGGGGCTGAATGTCATGGAATCGGTTTGTGCCTTGGAAGAAGAGACCGAACGTGCAAAGTCGTTGGTGTTGCTTGCCAAACGGCAGGGCGCTCTCATCGCTGCAACCTGCGGAGCTTCCTACATCCTCGCGAAACTGGGCCTTTTGAATGGGAGAAATGCAACAATCTCGTGGTGGCTCGGGAAGGAAGTAAAAAAGAGATTTCCCCGTGTCAAATGGGAACCCGCACGCATCGTTATCCGAGATGGGTCCTTATATACAACCGGAGCTGCCTTCGCCGGGTTAGAACTCATCAGCAAGCTCGTGATCGATCTTGGCTTCGCAAAAGAGGAACGGCAAGTCAGGAAATTGATGGTGCTTCCGCCGGCGCGCGAGTCCCAAGATCCATACGAGGTTCCGGGGCTGGAAGAGTCCACATCCTTTGAAAAACATTTGCGCCGGCTGGCGCAGCGAAACCTCGTTGACCTTGATCTGTCATTTCTTGCGGCCAAACTCAATACTTCGCCCAGGACGCTCTCAAGGCGATTTGTCGATGAACTGCAACTTACTCCCGGAAAGTGGATTCAGGAGCAGCGGTTGGAAGCCGCACGTGTCTTGTTGGAATCGACGAAACTGAGCGTCTCTGAAATATGCTTTCGGGTCGGGTACCAAGATGTTGCTTCGTTCGGTAGGCTCTTTGCGAGAGCAACAGGTTTGACGCCGGGTGAGTTTCGTAAAGAGCTTCGTCCCACAAGTCGGTGATGGATTGATTGAGGCCGTGTTGCCGGATGGATGCGGCAAATGCCTCCAGCTTCGATGGTTCGAAGGTCGGACGTGGGTTGGTGGTGGATTCCTGAATCTGGTCGCTCTGGAGTTCAACACCCGCGAACATCACAACGTACCATTCACTGTGCCTTGGGGTGTATTGGTAGTCGATAGCGTCCGATCCCATTGTCGTACCCGACCGTTGGCAGGAATGCATTGACTGCAGTTCCTCTTCCGTCCATCGCAGGCCATCGTTACGTTGTCTCAGGTGCTCCTTAGCGGAGCACCCTGGTAGAAGAGGCGCTCAAAGCTATGCGGGGTCCAGTAAGAAGAGCCTCAGGACGCATCTCCGACCCGTGAGGTCGGCGGCACGTGGCGGGGTGTGTAATCCCCTGGAGTGCCCAGATAGGTATTGGAAATGAATGCTTGTTCCCCCTGATGTAGAGCATGGCCACTGGCGCCCGAGTCGAGATGAGGTTTGAGCACCTGAACGTCATCGTAATCTCCGCCATTCTGTGGCCTGAAAGGAATTGGATCAACGAATGGAGCGCTCAGCACGCGTTCAACATAAGTCTGCGTCATTGCCTCTACAGCTTCCGCACTCGCGTGTCCGACTTCGTAAAATACGGCCGGGGGCACGATATCCATACCGGGGTAGAAGAGAACTCCGTGTTGAATGGGCCAAAGGAGATCGTCGATGGTGCCATTGACTCCACGCGGGCCGTAATGTGCCATGCGGCCGCCAACAGTCATCGCGATCATGGAGCGCCTTCCTTTGAGCGTGCCTTCTCCAAATCGATCTCCCCACCTTCCTCCGCCGTGGACACCGACACCGTATGCGAAACCGTAGGCGTAGACGCGGTCGACCCACCCTTTTAAGATGGCAGGCATTCCGTACCACCACATTGGGAACTGCAGGATAACTACGTCGGCCCAGAGCAGTTTGCGCTGCTCGTCTGCGATATCAGCCGCCTGCGTTCCTGTCTTATAAGCTTCACCGGATGCTTTGTCGTAGTTTAGCGGCCCGCTGTCTTTACGTTCGGGAAAATCCTTAGCGTCATAGACCGCCTTCCATCCCATGGCATAAAGATCCGAAACGATGACCTCATGACCAGCAATCTCGAGCGCAGCAACTGCACGGTTCTTGAGATGGCCTGAAAGCGACAGGGGTTCTGGGTGTGCATAGACGATGAAATATTTCATGATCGAGGTCTTTGACTACATCTCCTTATTGAAGTTGGCGGAAGACGTGGGCGAGCCTGGAAGAGCCTCGCCATGCTTTCCTCTCGGACTGCAACAATGAGATGACGCGGGTCGCGACTAAGCTTCATAGTTTTGTTATACTTACATTTTCAGCACATACTTACATTTTGGATAGTGTTATGAGACAACGGCGCTACAAGTCCTACGAACTGGGCACTGGATGTGGAGTAGAAGCCTGCCTCGAAGTGATCGGCAGCAAATGGAAGGGTGTGATCCTGCATCAGCTCATGACGCACGGTGTTCTGCGCTTTAACGAGATACAAAGACTTAAACCCGACCTCAGTCCGCGCATTCTGACGGCACAATTGCGGGAACTGGAGAGCGATGGCGTCATCGATCGAAAAGTCTATCCGGTTGTTCCGCCGAAGGTTGAGTACTCTCTTTCTAAGACCGGTGAATCGCTGAAACCTTTGATTCAGTCTATGCAGGACTGGGGCGATGCGCATTTGCTTCGCACAAATGCGCCGGTAAAACCTCGCACGAAAGCCACTCCAACTGCTATTGCCGCTGGCTAAGCGCGATGGGGTCGCGATCGCCCACTAGGGCAGTTCATCGACGGGTTGGGGACTGGCTCATCTATCACGCCAATCCTGAGCCCCATCAAGGGTGCGGAAGCCACCGCAGTCCCGCATCCAGCCATTCCACTGGAATACGGATGGGCCCCCGCTTTGGGAAGCCTGTGCCATTGGAACAGCCCTTGTCGAGCCTTCCGATAAGTAACGAGCGTGCAAAACAAGTGTCCTGCACAGGTTCAATTCCCGCCCTCACAATCATTCAACCTCTTTGTACTCAGACCCAGCATCGGCACGAGAGTAGGAAGAACCGATCCACCGAGTAGAACAGGCTTGACAGGTTTATCGGTTAACATCTAGTCTCCTATCGATTTCTTACACACAGATCACGGGTGCGGACATGAAAACCTGGAAGTGGGGATCGCGTTTCCTTATCGCGGTGTGTCTGCCGCTATTCGCGGTCTTTTCAGGCCAGGCCGGCGCGCAAGCGTCAAAGGAAAGAACTGCTTCTGTTCCGCCGCTCGATTTTCTCCACATAATGCAGCCCATCCCAGCATCTGCTGCCTTTCATGATCCTGGCTATTTTGTCTGGTGCGGCGCCCTGATCAAGGGCGGCGACGGGAAATATCACCTGTTCTATTCCCGCTGGAAGGTCATCGACGGATTCGAGTCCTGGGTCACACGGTCGGAGGTTGCCCATGCGATTGGAAGTTCTCCTGAAGGCCCCTTTGTCTTTCACGACCTAGCTCTGCCGGCGCGTGGAAAAGAGTTCTGGGACGGGATGGTGACACATAACCCGACCATCCACCGGTTTGGGAGGAAATACTACCTCTACTACATGGGGAACCGGGGGAATGGGGTCGTCATGTCCACCCTCAACTGGGACCATCGCAACAATCAGCGTATCGGCGTGGCAGTAGCTGACAATCCCAATGGTCCGTGGAAGCGGCTTGATACTCCATTGATTGACGTCAGCGCAGATGCCAATGCACCTGATGCCCTTTGCGTATCCAACCCAAGCATTACTCAAGGGTCCGACGGCAGGTTCCGTCTGCTCTATAAGGCTGTAGGAAAACAAAAGCCGTTGCCTGGTGGTGGTCCCGTGGTCCATCTGATGGCGACTTCCGATTCACCTACCGGGCCCTTTCGTAAGAATCTGACACCGATGTTCACGTTTCAGAATCTCGCATTTCCCTTTGAAGATCCGTATCTGTGGTTTGACGCGAAGCGTGACACGTACTTCGTCATCATGAAGGAGATGGCCGGCATCATTTCCGGCACCGGCCACTTTTCGCTCGTGCTATTCCAGTCGCACGATACCGTCACATGGGAGAAGGCCGAACATCCACTTGTGTCGACACTGGAGCTTCACTGGAAAGAAATGCCTCTTCAGGCGGTGCGGCGGCTGGAGCGTCCGCAGCTGATGTTCGACGCAACAGGCAAGCCCATCGTGCTGCTCGTTGCTATCGATGACGGAAGCGCGGAGACTTATAACGTACGTATTCCTCTCTCTGAAGAAAACCCCAAAGAACGAAACCTATAGAGCGGGCCTTCAGCCCGTCCATGTCTTATCGGCACAGGACCTGGGGCGTTGCCCCAGGATGGTATAGAACGCGCCTTCAGCGCTTATATTGCTATTGCCCGGGCGCCCACCTCGCCGGCGGTGACTATTGGGCTTTCGCGATTGCTGCAGCCTTACGCTCGCGCCGTGCTTGCCTTTTCCGTTGAAAGTATGCGGTCAAGTCCGGAGAGAACTCCAGGAACTGGGCTCCGATCATTCCTTCTACCGTGACAATCGAGGCATTCTCGATCGTGAGGCCCGCTCCGCGTTCATCGCTGGGATAGTATGCATTCGAAATACCTCCGGCCATGAAGTTGCCCAGTACATTGGAGGCATTGAACTGGCGGTGGCCGTTGTCTCCGTGGCAAATAAACGCGGTCAACGCAGAGTACATCATGCGAGACCTGATCGAACCGGTCCCTTTACGGTAATACCGGGGATCCTGATGAAGAATACTGGGTAAGATTGCGTTCCCGATGAGTGTCCCGTTTGCGTTGTCAGCATACGCAGCGCCGAATCGCTTGAAGTAACCCGCTGGTCCGTGACCATAGCCAGTGTGATTGTCTGAATATTCTCCATAGCCGGCGGCGAGAACGGCCAGGCCTATGGTGGCGGGATCGGTGATGCTATGGAATGCGAGATCGAACTTCTGGGAGCGAGAGAGTGGCGCGGCATGACCATTTAGGACAACATTGAAGTTCGGGAGGACCCCGCCGATACGCTGCTTCTCCTCTGCCTTAACCTCACGCGCAGCCTCTTCCTGCTGATCCCTGGCCTGACGCTCGGCGTCTGTCTGTTGTGGCTCGGAAGAGGTTGACGAATTTTGTGACTGCATCAACGTTGCGGAAGGCGAATCCGGAAGGCTCGCCGCAGTAGCCACCAAATTACCAGCCTTAGACGCAGGCTGTGCATACGTGAGCGATGCGCACATTGTGAAGACAAAAAAAGCGGCCTTTGAGCAGCGGATCACGGGTTCTAAAATGCCCCCAGTTCTATTGCATGAAACGGCTTCATCCGGTTTGAGCCTCCCGATCGACTGCAAGAAAAATCAAGCGAACTCGTTTTGTGGCTGTTGTTTCCCAAAATCATATAGCCCGGCCCCGCCGCTTTTGACTGTCTCCATTACGGTTCGCGGCGATGAATGGCAAAGTACGGCTGATTTGAAAGCGTCCGGTTTAGCGACGGATAAAACGTTGCCCCCTGCGCCTTCCGCAGCTCGAAATAGTACTGCAGGGGAAACGGAGATTGGGTATAAGTTCCTGGAATCGCCGCCTGAAATGAACTATCTTTCCGCTGCATTGGTATAGACGACCAGCGCTCGCCATGCGTGACGTGGCGATACCAGAGACGCGCCTCGTCAATTGGAGAGTAAACTTGGAGATCCAATACCAGAGACGCGCCGGGACGGAAGAAAGTTGCGGCCGAATGAGTAGCTCTGAACTCCGGGCGTGGACGTGGCGTGAGCAGGGATTCTGCGTCGGCGCTGGTTTCATGGACATCTGCCGTAGCGAAGTATTGTTCGAGAGCGGACACATCCTTCTCGATCATGGGGACACGATCAGCCCAGTGGCCTCGCCGTACCGGGATAGAACCATAACTGACGTCGGCGGTGTAGGCCGAGCTGGCGCGGGTTGCCATCGTCTTCCATGACTCCAGAGCCTTTCGATATTGCCTGACGCCCTCAGCAGCTGTCTTCTTGTTCCCGGTGCCCTGGAAGAGTGCATAACAAACGGCGGCACGGAAGAGTCCGGCGTAGTATCCGCCCAGGCCGTTCAGAATGAGGATGTCTTCTTCCGCGCGGCGGAATGCCGGGGATGCCGTGCGGCCGGCGACAGACTTCTGCGCTGCGGCAAGCGCGCTCGATGATTGCGAGACCAGCTCGTCAATCCACTGCGCAACCTCGAGCGGATGATAGTGCGCAACGACGGAATGGCTCAGCAAGGCGCGTGCATAATCATCGATCGAAAGAAAGATCTGAGGATCGAGCGGACTGATGGCGCTGACATTGTGGGGAGCAGGCGAGTCGCTGTAGAGGGGCTTCTCTTTCGTCGGCAGGATCGAAATGGGCGTATAGAGCTCAAGCCATAACGAGTGGTTGGATGCGGAAGGCAGCCATGCCGTCGTGATCAGCGGAAGGATGCGGCTGGAGCTAGCCAGAGCTACCTCGATGTGCTCTGCCGCGCTGCCGTAGGCTCGACGGAGAGAACGCCTGTACGCTTCCGGCGCCGCGTCGGGGTTGTACAGGGAGCGGCCCCAGATAAGGTAGGTCAGCTCGAACTTCTCCGCATCGAGTGTCGGAGAAGCCAGTTGCCGGTTCGCATAGGCGTTGCGGCCATCGCGGTGTCCTGAGCCTTCCCTTCCCTTGAAGGTGAGCGGCTCACAAAGCTCCATGCCCGCGGCGCCGCAGAAGTGGGCGGCGTTGCCATAGCCTGAGGCGAGCGCAGGATCGGCCCACAGCAGGTGGCGCTGGGTTCCGGGCCAGGCGCGATAGAGAACCTCGATCTCAGATCCCTGTTGATAGAAATCTCCATACCCATAGCGGGTAAAGTTCCTCGCGCCATTCGAGACGGCGAAGGTGCCGGTCACATTCTCACGCGGATATTCGGTCGCACGAATATCCGCCTGGTGATAGCCGAGCCCCAGATGTTCTGCCCAGAACTTCGCACCCGCCGTCAGACGCATTCCAGTCTTGTGGCCGATGTCGATCATCGTCTGATTGAGGCCCTTGGCATGCATATCAATCTCGATGGGACGACCTGCATCTCGTATCGCTTCAAAGAGCGTCTCCCAGAAGGGATAGCTTCCTTCGGGAATACCGCTCTCGCCGTGAATGCGAAGCGTCAGCCCGGTGATCTCGGGACATACTTTCAGGATTTCCGCCAAGGCAGCGCGGCAGTACGCGGCATGCGTCTCCGGCGTCAGGCCAAGGATCTGGTGATCTGCATGAGGGCTGGCTGTCCACTGATAGGCATGCGTCCAGAGGCCAAGCTGGAAGTCGAGGCCGCGACGCCGGGTCTCCTTCGCGATGAACTGCAGGGTCTCCAGATTCTTTTCCCGTTCTCCCTCGGCCAGCGGTGGATCGACGCGCACATCGGGATGGGCCGCAAGTTTGACCAGGTAGGGATAGGGAAAGTGCAGGTAGTCCCCGGTTACTCCGGTGGGAAAGTCATAGCCGAACCCCAGCGCGAAGTTGAAACGGTTGAAGCGCGCGGAGGCGATGTTACCGAGATAACGTGTCCAGAACGAACGGTCGTAGAACCAGGACTTGTCTTCGATCTCAGAGCAGAACGCACGGGCAACGCTGCGCACGCGATTTGGACTCCGCTCAACGATAGACGCATTCAGCTGGAAGGCTGTGTCCAGGTGATCACTCTCGCGGATGCGATCTGCTAATTCCAACAGGCCATAGGTGATTCCTCGCCCGTCGAGGCCACTTACGAGAATGACGTTGCGTTCGGCTTTTGCAGCAACAATCATGGTCATCTCAGCGCTGTGATCGCCCGGCAGTTCGAAGGCTTTGGCGAGCTCACTAGCAGCAGAAGCGACCACGATCGTCGCCACCGGCTTGCCGCCGGTTTTGACAGATACTCCCTTTGCTTCCAGCGATGACTGCAGCTGTTCCAACGCCCATGCAACACCCGGCTGTTGTGTCAGTTTTTCTGCGGGATCGGTCTTGATCTGCACCGTTCCATGGGAAGGAGCCGCTGTAGCGGTGCGTCCAAGAGCACTCGTCGTCGAAAGTGCTGCAAGCTGTACAAACCGCCGCCGTGTGGTGTTGAGACCCATCGTGTGAACTCCTCATCGCCGTAAAAATTGGATCCTGAACGTCGTCGGACTTATACAGGCTCGCAGCCAGGGACTGCAAACGACGCCGATGCCAGCCATCTGTTACTCTGCGGTCGCGCGACGTAGCCATCATTAAACCGGCATGAACAACTGCGAAACAGGAGCTAACTTCAATGAGCATGAACCGGCGGGAATTCAACGCCCTGGGTGCAGGCACACTCATATCGCTGGCTGCAAAGAACGCTGCGGGTAGCGAGTTGGCAACCATCCTTGCAGCTCCGGAACAACAGAGCGACGCTCTTCCCTGGTATCGGACCATCAAGCGGATTGGCCAGACGAATTTCAACGAAAGGGACGGGGAGTCGCAGAACGTTGAACAATGGGCTGACTACTGGGCCTCCGCAAAGGTACAGGCTGTGGCCCTTTCGGTCTCCGGCCCTGTGGCCTTCTATCCTTCGGAGGTTCCCTTCTTCCACCACAGCATCTACCTGAAGGGCCGCGATCTCTTTGGAGAGTGCCTACGCGCCGCCAAAAAGCGCGGCATCCGCGTGTATGGCCGTATGAGTCCGGATATCCAGTGGACCGATCCGGAACTGCTGCAAACCCATCCACTCTGGTTTCGCAGAAATCAAAACGGAGGCCTGCAGCAATCTGCACCAGACATTGCCTTCACCTGCATCTTCAGTGAGCATTATTCGAAACAGCAGCCCGCTATCATTCGCGAACTGAACGCAAACTACGATATCGACGGCGTCTATATGAACGGATGGCCGACCATGCAGGTTTGCTACTGCGAGAACTGCCGCAAGATCGGAGACCCACACTCGAAGGAATATCGTTCGGCATTGATGGATAAGGCCTTCGAACTGATTCAGCTTTACAAAGCAACGGTAATGGAGAAGAGCCCGAACAACTTCTACTCCTGCAACCTGGGCGGTGGATTGAAAGAGTCGGGACTGGACCAGTGGCGTCTCACGCGTGAAGCCACCTGGTATACAGCCGACAACCAGTCGCGGTCCGGTGTTGCTGCTCCGGTCTGGCAGGATGCCCAACAGGTGAAATTCGCACGCGCTTTGATGGGAGACCGTTCGGTGGCAGCCGTCAGCGCTAGCTACGGACGCGCGGGCAGCATTATGTGGCGACAGGTGGCTGACACGTCCGTTGAGCCGGTATGCCGCATGGCGCAAACGGCTGCCGCTGGCGGAATCATCTGGTATCACTGGCTCGGTCTGGAACAGGGGTTTCATGACGATCGCCGCTGGCAGGCACCAGGCCGGGAGTTCCTCTCATGGCATGCGAAGAATGATGCGCACTTTCACAACAAGCGTTCTCTCGCAAAGGTGGCCATTCTCACTTCGCCGCGCTCGGTGACTCTTTACCAGGCGCCCTACACAGAAGATCGTACCGACCATATCGAGGGGATGTATGCGGCACTGCTGGAGGCAAGGATTCCGTTCGACTTCGTCCATGAGGAGGATCTGAATCAGGATCGCTTGCGCGCATACTCGGTTCTCATTCTGCCGAACGTAACTCTGCTCTCCGATGTACAGGCCAGTGCGATCAGGCAGTTTGTGCAGGCGGGCGGTTCCCTTCTGGCTACCTTTCAGACCGGTCTGTTCGACGAGAGCGGCAAGGCGCGTAATGATTTCGCACTCGGAGATCTATTCGGAATCAAAAAAGCTGGCGAAGCCGTGCGCACTACCGCGCAAGCGACGGACCCTATCGGCGGTATTCATCTTCAGTACATCCGCAATCGTGGACCTCTCACCGAAGGTTTTGAAGAGACACGCTGGATCGCCGGTCCGGTATGGCGGCAGCCGGTCGAACCGATTCAAAGCAGCACGATGACCTTCATCAAGCCTTATCCGGTCTATCCGCCGGAGGCCGTCTATCAGCGAGAAGAGCCGAGCGATCTGCCGTCGATGGTGGCTCGTGAAACAGGAGCATCGCGCCTGGTGTATCTGGCTGGAGATATGGATAGCTCCTTCTGGAGGCTGGATCACCCTGACCTTGGACGGCAGATCACAAACGCCGTGCGCTGGCTGTTGAAAGACACCAATACCGTCGATGTGCATGGAGAAGGACTGATGGAAGTGTCCGCATGGGAAACACAACCGGGCTATGCCTTCCACCTGCTGAACTACACGGGGGCGAATGCGTTTCGCGGACACATGCGCAAACCTGCAACCCTGACAGATCAAAGGCTGGAGATTCGATTACCGGATGCGAAGAAGATCAAAAAGGCATCCCTGCTCCACGCAGGGACGCCTGTTGTGTTCCAGCAGAATGGGAATCGTGTTTCTGTTACTGTCCCTCGCGTGGAGCTTTACGAGGTAGTCGCGCTGGAGGTGTAACAGCGCAGGGTTCTACAGATCAGGCGAGCGTGCCATCAAACCACTGATTGACATTGGAGGCATGCACGCGAACCGAGAGGAAGAACTGACCGAAGGAAGCGTAGACGGCGCTCACCTTGTCGAAGCGCATCTCGTAGATGAGCTTTTTGAAGACGATGGGGTCGTCGGCGAAGAGGTCAACGCCCCACTCCCAATCATCGAGGCCGATGGAACCGGTGATGATCTGCCGGACGTGATCGGCGTAGCGGCGACCGATCAGGCCGTGCTCGTGCATCATAGCGCGGCGGTCAGCCATGGGCTCGGTGTACCAGTTGACCTGTTCGCCGCGCTTACGATCCATGGGGTAGAAGCAGAGATACTTCGCCGGCGGGATGGCCGGAAAGAGGCGCGAACTGAGCGAGGCGAAGGTGCGTGCAGTGGCCTCGCCGGCTCCGGCGTTCCACTCGGGCGTACCAGGCTCAAGACCCTTTTCAGCAAGTTGCGCGTAGATCTTCTCCGAAGACTCGTAGAGGCCAAGCTCGACGACGGAAAGGTACGAGGATGTCTGTTGAAGAAAGGGATAGAGACGGGTCTGAGCCAGCTCGAGCTCGACACGGTTCAGGTCTTCCAACGAATCGCGGAAGTGGATCAGGATAAGGTCGCCCTTGTGGCCGATCTGCGAGAACAGTGCTGACTGGTTCGGGTGCCCATTGGGCTCAGTGTTGCCGCCCTCCCAGCGAGCGAGGAGCCCGCTGAACTCCTCTGAAATGGCAGTGCGCTCGTCAAGGGGAAGCTCTTTCCAAGCAGTCCAGTCAAAGCGGAAAATCTGATGAAGGACGTTGGAACCTTCAAGCGTCAGGGGTACCTGTGGGAGTTCGGGCAAAAGGACATACCTCCGTTCACCCTTAATTATCGCAGCAGAAGAGATTCAGATCCCTACCGGCATTGTTCATCTACAGTGCGGGAATAAAAGCAGTCTCGCTTCGCTCGATATCCCACCCTTGTTACCCCACCCTTTCGCTTCGCGAAAGAATGGGGCAACGAGTGTATTGCCTCACTTGCGGTGTTATTGCGTAACCGTAATGGTTGCACTCCCCGATCCTGAGGCATAGTTGGCTCCGGTAAAGGTAGCCGTGATGGTGTGGCTGCCGGCCGTCAGACTGGAGGTTGTATAAGTGGCTTTCCCATTGCTGTCCACCGCGATAGTCGCCAATAAGGTGCTGCCATCATAAAAGGCGACCGATCCGACGCCGGCCGGCGGGCCTGCGCTCCACGAGGTTACAGCCGCCGAGAAGGTCAGGCTTGTTCCGGCGCTTGCATACCAGCTCGATGGCGTGAGCGATACATTCACAGGAGCCGCCGTTATGGTGAAGCTCTGCGCCTGAGTCGCTGTGCCATAGTTGGTTTGCTGTGGATAGGTAATGACAACCGTGTGGCTACCCGCCACAGGCTTTGTCAGAGTAAAACCAGCACTGCCGTTGCTCAGCGGAACAGATACCGCCGCGCCGCCGTCAAGACTGTAGTTGATTCCTCCCTGTGGTGCGCCCGCATTGGAGCTCACGTTGACCGTGCATTGATAGTTAGAGCCGTAGGGCGAGGACGCATTCCAACACGAAGCTCCCATGGTGACCGGAACCGGAGTGACATTCACCGTGGTCTGCGCCGAGGTGCCTCCCGGGTTGTTTCCATCACCGGAATAGACTGCGGTGAAGGTGTGCGTACCGGCTGCCAGCCCAGGCGAGATGTACCAGTAGGCGCATCCATTCCCTTGTAGCGACAGCGTGGTTAGCGAAGAAACTCCGTCTACGATCTGAACGGTTCCAGTGGGCGTTGCCGTCGTAGCTCCCGTCACACACGCGGTGACATTGGTAGCGCCGGGATACGTCAGTTGCGTACTTGCGAACTGAAGCGCGACGGCAGCGTCGTAGACATTCAGCGTCAGGTTAGCTGAGCCGGTGAGGTGGTTGGTATCCCCACCATACTGAGCCGTAATCACCTCACTGCCGGAAGTTGTCGGGACAAAAGAACAGGTTGCGACGCCTGATGTACTTACCGTTGCCGTACACAACACGTTTGAGCCCGCGCTGAAGACGACGGAACCTCCGGGCTGACCTGCCCCGGAGACCGTAGCTGTCAGCGTCTCTGTCTTTCCTTGTGCAGCAGGATTGGAGCTTGCAGCAAGTGCCACGGTGGCTGCGACTTGCTGAATCGTCAGTGTCCCGTTCACATAGTGCAGACTGTAGTTCGCCACGCTCAGAGTGCCTGCCGCAGCCGTGATGGTGTACGAGCCGGCATCGGTTGGAGTGGCCGGGTTCGTGGTCAATGACGGCGCGCCACTCAGGATGGACGCCGTGTCTCCGTTCACAAACCCGCTGTAGCTGGCAGTATAGGCCGGTACAGTCTGGCCATAGGTGATGGTCGAAGAGGCTGCGGTAACAGTCAGGGCCGGCTCCGACGCTGTAATAAAGCTCACGTTATCGAACTTGCTGGTTTCTGTGGAGTAGGTTGTGATGTCTCCCGAGCATGCCGCAAGACCGACATAGTAAGTGCTTGCCATGTTGATGGTGCGAGTGTCGACGACAAACCAGGTCACACCATCAGAGGACTGCGAAGCGGTGAAGACATTGCCCGCACGCTCCAATCGGAACCATACCGGTATCCATGTGTACTGGTTACCGGATGTCCAGGTCATAGTGTCGCCTGTCGACGCCCGTCCTCCCATCTGTGCGATGCGGCCGCCGGTCGACCCCAGGACCATCGCCGCAGCGGTGGCATTGGCATCCAGTGTCTCCCGCATCATCAAGCCGGTATTGCTCAACGTTCCGCTCTCACCGAACAGGCGTGCGGTCAGTGTGAAGTCGCCCGTGACCTGTTGATAGGCATAGTGCAGCGAATCAGCCGCGCCTCCGATCCCGCTTCCTTGACCGGTGACCACGAACGTATTGCTCGCTACGGTGGCATACTGCGCACTGCCAGGCGCCTGTACGACGCCGATGTCCGCATCGAGCCAGCCCGTCGGTAATGCTCCCGCACTCATGGGAGTAGCACTTGCAGAGGTCGATGTCGCACTGGTTCCTGACTGATTGACCGCCTGCACCTCGTAGGAATAGGCCGTGCCATTGGTCACGCTTGAATCGGTGTACTGCGCCATTGTGGTCTGTGTGAGGCTGGCGATCACCGTATACGACGCACCGTCCGTGGAGCGTAGAACGTTGTAGCCGTTCGCTGTTGCTGTCGTTGACCAGTTCAGAAAGACCTGGCCCACACTGGCGGTTGCGGTCAGTCCAGTTGGCGCAGCAGGGGTAGGCGACGGAGGATACGCCGACGCAGAAGCATTCAAGGTAAAGGTCAGTGTGCCATATCCGAAGTGGTCGGTGCTGCCATGCTCCGGCCGTTGCAACTGAGCCATTGCCTGGGTGTTGGGTGTGCTTACTCCCTGAAGAACGTTGTAGTGGTTGTAGAGCAGCTCCCACACTGGACGATCATCCAGACGGTCGCGTCCGTTGGTGGAAGGGTAGTACTGCAGCACATTGTCGCTGTTGTTGTAGGAGGTATACGGAACCGTCTGGTTCATGTTGTACTGCGCCACATATTCGCCTCCCGCGAGAAGGCGGTTGTTGCCATAGCCGAAGAGATCGACGCCCTGGTTCCATGCCGTCTGCGCCGCATAGCCGAGCAGGCCTACACCGAGCTGGGCATGCTCCTGGTCACGGCCTGATTCCTGCCATTGCCCCAGCGCTCCATCGTTATAGAGCGTCCAGAGCGCGTGATTGATTGCGCCATTCCCTGCTCCGTTCTGATAGTAAGCAACGCCCTGATTGAACCAGTCGGTGTTGTCATTGAGCACGCCCATGGCAATCAACGCACCAAGATTGCACGCATCCCAATTCGCCCAATAGTGATCGATTGCCGCGCCATTGTGATTGGTAAGGAAGTTATTGACCACCGGATAGAGGTAGTTGGTAAACATGTTCTGGAAGGCGGCGAAGTCGCTATCGGACCAGCCGGAGTAACCGCGCAGGGTCTCGCCGGCGAGGGCGAAGTCCTGAACAGCGATGCCCATCAGGCCCGGGATATCGGTGCCTGTCGGCACCTGGTTCACCTTCGAGGCCCATGCGTTCAGAATCTTCTTCGACTCCTCCGCATAAGTCGTATCGCCGGAGATGCGCCAGCGGAGAGCGTTCAGATAGGCGGCATGGGCATCCAGGTCCGCGTTCTGACGGCTGCTGCCCATATTTGCTGTTGCGTGGTTTGCATAGGTGCTCTGCGCCTGTGAATCCGTGATGAGCAGGTTCCAGTCATCAATCCAGGGATGCGCACCGGCGGCCACCTGCGCTGCCATACGGTCGAAGTCGGCCTGGGTATGCAGCCCGCCGGGATGCACAAAGGCACGGCCTGAGACCGTCACGGTAATCGCCGGCGACGTACCGCTGGTGTAGTTGCCGTCTCCGCTATAGGTTGCCGTCAGAACATCGGACCCATCGGGGAGTGCTGTTGTCGCAAGCGTCGCGATACCGCCGGTCAAAGTTCCAGTACCGAGGACAGTGCTTCCGAAGTAGAAGGTCACTGTGCCAGTTGGCGTAGCGCCTGCTCCGGATACTGTGGCTGTCAACGTTTCTTTCACACCAAGATTCAACGAAGCTGACGATGGCGTGAGCACAACGGTCGGTACTCCATATACCTGAACGGAGACCGTGGACGACGAAGCGGCAAAGGTGGCATCGCCGGGATAACTTGCCCGAACGCTGTTGAGACCGACCGGCACTGCCGTAGTCGACAGAACCGCGTTGCCCGATCCGTCAAGAGCCGCACTGCCAAGCAGAGTGATGCCATCGTAGAAAGCAACCGTCCCTGTTGGCACGGTTCCGCTGCCCGATACGGTAGCGGTGAAGGTTACGTTCTGCCCCTGGTTGATGGTTGCGGGAGAAGCCGCGACCGAGGTTGTCGACGACGCGCTGCCGGTGACGTTCACCGAAACCGTGTTCGAGGTGGAGCCTGCATTCGATGTATTTCCGGGGTAGGTCGCCGTAATGGACAGTGCGCCGGTCGCCGGTGGAGTGTAGGTCAGCGTCGCTACTCCAGAGGAATTCAATGTTGCTGTCCCCAGCAGCGAGCTACCGTTGTTGTAGAACGAGATGGCGCCGCTTGGGCTTGCGCCGCCGGTGACCGTCGCGGTCAGGGTCATGGCGGTTCCCACGACCACGCTACTGACGGAGGCCTGCAGCGTCGTTGTTGTCACCGGCAGAGCCGCGGCCTGCAGCAGAATCTGTTGTGGCGACAGCACTCCATCGGTCACAAAGGAGAGAGCGGCCGAGCTCGCGTTATTGTCCTGCGGCGAATAGGTGATTGCGAGTGTGCAGTTTGCTCTCGGAGCCAGCGAGGTGAAGTTGCAGGCATTTGTGGAAGAAGTTGAAGCGATAGCAAAGCTACTCGCGTTTGTACCGCTCATGCTCGGAGCGCCACCGGTAAAGTTCAACGTGGTATTGCCCACATTGCTGAGCACAACCGACTGCGCGGCGCTGGTTGTATTCGGAGCCTGCCCGGCAAAGACCAGCAGCCCTTGCGGACCGGCCTGACGCACCTTGAGATTGCCGGCATCCGTAATGTAAACGCGGCCGGCTGCGTCGACCGCGACACCTCGCGGACCGCTCAGCAGAGCGCTTGTGGCAACGCCGCCATCTCCGTTCGTCCCAGTCACAGTACCGGCGGTCCCAGTGCCGGCAACCACGGAGATGACGCCCGTCGCCGCATTCACTTCAAGGATCTCGTTATATCCGTTCACGGCGAGATAGATGTTGCCTGCCGGGTCGGTTGCCAACCCTGTGGTGCCATTCAATTTTGCCGTGGTCGCCCGCACTCCATAGGGAGAGAGTGTGCCGCCGCCTCCAGCGATGGTGTACAGGTTGCCCTGGACCGGAGATGTAATCGTCGGATTCTCAAGAGTAATGAGCGCAGCAGCGGCGCTGCCGCCGACATAGATCATCCGGATGAGGTTGTTGTTCTTATCGGAGATGTAGACGTTATTCGAGGCATCCACAGCTACCGCATAGGGCTGGTTCAGCAGCGATGAAGAAGCAACAGTGCCGTTTCGACTATTGCCCGATGCGCCTGATGCAGTTCCGCCGCCTCCAGCGATGGTGCTGATAAATCCGGTGGAGGCGCTCACTTCACGAATCGAGTTATTGCCCTGATCCGCCAGGTACATACTGCCGACGGAGTCGAACTTGATATCGTCGACACCGTGGAGTCCGACGGAACTGGAGGTTGCCAGGGTTCCGTCACCTCCATTCGCGCTGGTGCGGCTGCCAGCCACGCGATAGATTGCGCCCAGTGTCGGGTTGGTGACGCTTGCTTCAAGAGAGATAAAGTTGGTGCCGACCGTATTGGTTCCTCCGGCATAGATCACCCATACCGTCGAGGAGGTCCCCGCGACGTAGATGTCACCGGCGGAGTCGATTCCGAGTCCACCGGTATTCGGGGTGATCTTCGCGCTGGTCGCCAGGGTACCGTTCGATGGGGTGCCGCACTGATTTTCTATACCGGCGACTACATAGATATTGCCGATAACCGGAGAGGTAACGCCGGTCTCAGCGGCGATCAACTGCGCTGCTGTTGCCCCGCCTTCATAGATCACGCGTACGGTGCAGTAGGTGCCGTCGACGAAGAAAACGTCACCGGAAGAGTCCGCAACGACTCCTTTAATACCGCCTGACATCAGAGCGCTGGTTGCCGGTCCACCGTCTCCCGTATACCCCGCGGCTCCCGTACCGGCGATGGTCGTAATGATCTCGGGCTGAAAGGTCAGGGCCGGCTGCGCCAGCCCTGGCACCAGTGAAAGGGTAAAGAAGAACCACAACCAGATCGCCAACCGCCCTTTTCCACTCATTCTCACGTTCGTCACTCCTCCATACGGTCCTGCGTGTGTGCGCACAAACACCTTCACCCCCGGGTTTCCCCATGGAGCGCTTCCTAAAAACTGCAGTGATTACCGGGAAAGACGTCCCCGGATTGCGTGACGAGTCTTCGGGTGGCTCTGCCGGATCGTCAACGTTCCAAACAGTTCAGCCCTTGGACGGGAAAACGATTTCCCTTTGATTTCAAGCACTTAAAATCGCGCAGGACTTCGTAACAGGACACGTTATGGACAACGTTATGGATTGTTAAATGCGGCGCGGAGGGCGAGGCGGTGGATCTGTAACCTTCTTGAAGCAAATGCGCGACTAATGCCGTAGAGCCCGCCAGAGGCTCTGACCAGATGCAGATGTCCGCACCCATCCAAATGTCCGGAAGGGTGCGGTTCTTTTTACCCGACCTCCAGGGCGTGTCAGATGTCATCGTTCGCTGAAGGGTGGAAAAGCCGACGGACGGTTTCCTTCAACTTGTGGAACGGTGTCAGATGTTCGTAGCGGTAGACCACCGTGCCCGGAACAACGAGCGTGACTTCGGTTCCGGCGGCCGTGGAACCTACAGTCAGCTTGCTGCGGATTCGCGAAGCCCGCTCCCTCATCCCCTGTAACCCGAAGTGCCCCTCACGGCCTTCCGCCAGAAGAGCCGGATCGATCCCCTGCCCGTTATCCTTGACGCGCAGGGAGAGATCGTTCGCATACCGAAGTTCGATCTCCAGACGGTTTCCCCGGGAATGCGCTACCGCGTTGCGAATCGCTTCATAGCCGATGCGGTAGATCTCGTCGCGCACGATCGGATGCATGTCTCTGGCATCACCAACTGCGGAAAAGGCGACGCTCATGGAAGCCGGCAGCTGATGTTCTTCAGCGGCCCGCTGTAGCGCTTCAGAAAGATGGTTCTTCTCCGTAGTGCTATCCCGTAGAGAGTGCACCGCTGCCCGCGCCTCGTCGACTGCCCTCCCCAGCCATATCGACAGCTTTTCGAGCGCCTGCCGCCGGCGTTTTTCGTCCGTGTCCTCGCTGAGAGCGTCCTCCGCGACCATCTTGCTGCTCTGTACGGTTTGCAGGAAGGTATCGTGCAATTCGCGCGCGAGCCGTGTTCGCTCAGCCAGCCGGTCGTCGAAGCGGGCGCTCAAAGTTGCCGCAACCTGACGCAAACGCAGGCGGTAGATCATCCAGATGATCAGGATGATCGCAAGTCCACATAGAACTGCAAACCAGGCGGTCTGGTACCAGGCGGGCAGAATCCTGAAGGAGAACGATGCTCCCGTCTCGTTCCAAACGCCGTGATCGTTGCTTGCGATGACCCGGAAGGTATAGTGGCCGGGCCGAAGTTTGGTGTAGTAGGCCTGACGTCTGGTTCCGGCGTCCGACCATTCCGTATCGACGGGATCGAGCCTGTAGCGAAACTGGACCCGCTCCGGAATTCTGAGACTGAGCGCGGTGTAATCGATCTCAATGTTTCCATGTTTCGGAGGAAGCACGAGATTTTGCAGGTGAGAGTAGGTTTGTCCACCAGCAACCAGAGAACTGATCAGAACCGTCGGCGGCACCAGGTTATAGGAGCGCTCAAGCGACGCCGGATCAAGCCATGCGATCCCTTTGGTGGTAGCAAACCATAGACGGCCATCCTCTGCTTCCACCATCGATGGTTCGGGAAATCGTTCGGCAGCCAGGCCCGGAAGGCCATCCAGCGTGTCGAAGCTCTCTGCGGATACGGCGTAGTCAGGATTCGCCAGCCACTTCGCCAGCTCGTCGGCTCTGACGCGGACGATGCCGGAAAATCCGCTGATCCAAAGATCGCCAGTTTTGAGGTCGCCTGTTTTGGTTTCGACAATACCTGACACGCGCCCTGGCAGATTTGCATCTTGCCATCGCATGATGCGGAATTCACCGTGGCTCAATAGTTGCACGCCGGTCTCAGAGCCAAGCCAGACGTGTTCCCCTTTGACCGTAAGTGCATTCGGGAAGCGGTTCTTTCCGGGGTAGGTGTACTTCTTGTAACTGTTCCCGTCCCACTCCACCACATGGTTGGAAAATGCAAACCAGATGTTGCCTGCCGGATCGCTTTCCATGGTGCCTAATATGCCCGGTTCACGGCCGAGAGCGACGTTCTGATTGACCCAGGTCTGGCCGACGCGCCGATATACATTTTGGCCGAATGTTAGAAGCCAGAGTTCGTTGTTTTTATCGAGTGCAATTGAGGCGACGACCTCGCGGTCATCGTTCGGGTAAGAGACCGGCTCAAGATGATCAGCATGGACCTTCCAGAGCAGATGCTTCCCCAGACCGGAGGACCAGATGCCGCCTTTAAAGTCACGGCGAATAGCGATGACCTGACCGGTCTCAGAGAGCGTCCTGCTTCTGCCGTCGAAACTGACTTCCGTCAGCGGCATCGTCCGACTGCCAATCCAGACGTTCTGGTTGTCGCCAATCGCGATAGCGAACTGATGTTCGCTGGCCGGCGGTGTTGCCAATTGCGAGATCAGATTTCGTCGAAGCTGATCCAGTCCCGAGTTGGTTGCGATCCAAAGGCTGCCTTCGCGATCCGACAGGAGCTTCCAAACAACATCGGAGCTGAGTCCCTGAGCGACGGTGAAACGCTGGCCGCTTGCGGAATCGACACTCACATCGATTGGGCTCTTCTCTGGCTCTGGAATGCGCAGGATGCCGTTGCCGCTTGCGGCCCAGAGTGTGCCATTGCTATCGAAGGTGAAGTTACCGAATCGAGGCCGCGTTGGTATTCGCGAGGGGTGTTGCGAAGGTACGTTTGAAGTGGAACTGTCCTCTGAGACTCGTCGCAGCCCCAGCTCGTCGGAGAGCCACATGGAGCCATTCGGCCCCCCATGAAGGTATGCAAAGTCTCCGACCGGTCCCTCTCCATGCGGGCTGATGACGAATTTGCTGCCACCGCTCGGAAGATAAAAGAGTTTCCCAGACGGCATCTTCAACCAGATAGTACCGGCGCGATCGATCGCGATGGCGGAAGGAAAGCCGCTGGGAAGACCATAGCGGCTGCTGACCAGCTCACATCTGTTATCACGAACAAGAAAGAGGCCAGCCGACCCGGCGACCCATAACGTGCCATCGCGATCCTCGACGGTGGAACCTGTCAGCAGTCCTGGCGTGCAGCCATTGCCGGGGAACGCCGATAGCTTTCCATCTTTCCAAAGAAGCAGTCCAGGCGCTCGCGTTCTGAACCAGACATCTCCGGAAGAGGCCACAAACACCGAGTTCAACTCCGCGTTTTGCGCAGCACCGGCGGTGATGGCATCGGCTGACTCAAAACGGACTCCATCAAAACGGAAGACTCCCTTGGAGGTCGTCAGCCATAGATATCCATCCCGGCTCTGCTGAATGTCGAAGACCGCGCCTAAACCATTTTCCGACGACCACGCTGTGTGATGAAAGTTCCTCAGCTCCTGGCGGGAGTCTTCCGGTCGTGCTCCCCAAGCAGGTTTCGCTTGAAACACCGATACTCCAAATACCGCGATGAGGAGCATCCCCGCGAAGACATCTCGCAGAAATATCGGGAACGAATGGATATCTTTCGGTCTCGCGGCTACGCGACAGCGAGCTGTTCTGGCCACAATCGCACTCTCGGTGTTTTCAGATACGGTTTGCTGGGATTTGGAGCAGAAACTCAGGGAATGGGCAGACCCAGGGGAACCAAGGACCTGCCCTTTCCCAAAAGGATTTCAAACATACGCAGACAACACCACCATCGATGGTGATATCACATTGCGTCACGTTTTCGAAATTTGGTGGGGAATGAGTGACCAGCCGGTTGGCGATCTGCCGTCCCGGATGAGACGACGCACACCTACCTTCCGGCTGATCAGATTCGACAAAATATCCGGCAGCGCCTTACCCCGGCAGTGGCTCTCCGGATTGCTCCTTGACCATATATTCGGCGTACCAGTCGTACCAGTTCGCATCCGCCTGACCGGTCCGCTCCTCATGCTTTCCGTGTGCGGCCGCGGCGCGGCGTAAGGCACCGATCAGGTCAGCAACCGAGGCATAGCTCGTATCACCAACGACACGGCCAGGAAGCCGGGTCGTTATCTCCTGGAAGAGCCATTCGTTCCCGTCCGGATCCTGGAAGGAGGAAAACGAGCGATAGCTGCTGCGTGCGGGGTCTGGTCCAGCGACGCGATTACTTCCAAAGAGATATGGTTCGTCGGCCCCGGAGTAGTTATCCGACGCGCCGTGGAAGATCTCGCTAACCGCAACACCGCGAGCAAGTAGCTCACTGCGGGCAGCGGCGAGGTCGGAGACGATCAGGTACAGCCCCTTCGCCGACCCTGGCGCCGCCGCGGTCACATCTTTACCAAAGATGATTGAGCAGCCGGAGCCCGGCGGCGTGAACTGGATCACACGATAGTTGCTTCCCTGCGCAAAGTCGGCGTCGAGCCGCCATCCGAGTTGGGTGTAGAACGCCTTTGCCCGATCGACGTCCGATACCGGGATGACTACAATTTCGAACTTCATGTCGACCTGTTTGGCGCTCGCAACACTTACGGCCGCGCTGCTGGACGCTTCCTGAACTGAGCTTGCCATATGCTTCTCCTTCCAAAATCGCTGAGGATCATTCCAGTGGCCCCGGGTGTTCGTACTCCCCTCTTACAAACGGTCAACGTCGATCACTGCCTGGGCAAAAGCCTGTGGGGCTTCCTGCGGAAGGTTGTGACCGATACCGCCCGTTATATTTCGGTGTTGATATTTGCCAGAGAATTTATGGGCATAGGCCGCAGGGTCCGGGTGCGGAGCTCCATTGGCGTCACCCTCCAATGTGATGGTTGGAACGCGAATCGAAGGGGCCTGTGCCAGTTGCTTTTCGGAATCATCGTACTTCTTCTCGCCTTCGGCAAGTCCAAGCCGCCAGCGGTAGTTATGGATGACGATGGCGACATGGTCGGGATTGTCAAAGGAGGCTGCGCTACGGTCAAAGGTCTGATCGTCGAAGTTCCATTTCGGTGAGGCGAGCTTCCAGATGAGGTTTGCGAACTCTTTCCGATATCGCTCATACCCCGCTCGGCCGCGCTCTGTCGCGAAGTAGAACTGGTACCACCATTCGAGCTCAGCCTTCGGAGGCAGAGGCATCTTGCCGGCTTCCTGGCTACCGATGAGATAGCCGCTGACGGAGACGAGCGCCTTGCAGCGTTCCGGCCACAGCGCGGCGACGATATCAGCCGTACGGGCGCCCCAATCGAATCCTGCCAGAACCGCCTTATCGAGATGAAGCGCATCCATCAAGGCCACCAAGTCAAGCGCAAGAGCGGAAGGCTGACCGTTGCGAACCGTCTCCGCAGAGAGAAACCGCGTCGAACCATAGCCGCGCAGATACGGAACGATGACCCGATACCCTTCGGAGGCTAACCGCGGAGCAACTTCTGCAAAACTGTGAATGTCGTATGGCCAGCCGTGTAGAAGAAGGACCGGTTTTCCATTGGAAGGCCCAACTTCGGCGTAGCTTACACGAAGTAGGCCTGCATCTATTTCTTTGAGCGAGTCAAACGTTGTGCTCTGCGCGGCAGCGGCCGATTGACTTGGCGCCGGCGGCATCTCATTTTCTTTGGCGAAGAGAGGCAGTTCTCCTAACAGCGCTGCTCCGGCAGAGAGTCCTACTCCCAATATACGTCTGCGAGACAGCTTGTTTGCTTCCTGTTGCACGGTAAATCTCCTTTGATAAGCCTTGCAATATGGATGGATGCCGCGCAGATCTCTTCGTTGCAAGGGATTGTCAGCATGCGAAAGGAAATGCTCTGCAAGGTCATGGCCTTGGCCCCGTCGGGAAAGGAAATATTCCAATGGAGATCGAATCGGTAAACCGAGCAAAGCTCGAATCGGGGCGGGAGACGCGGGCTTCAGCCCGCGTTTGTTGGCTCTATAAGAAACGGGCTTCAGCCCTGGGCTTTTTTCCAACAGGAAAAGCCCAGGGCTAAAGCCCATTTACTTTTACGTCTTTATCAGCGGGCTGAAGCCCGCTGAACACCCCAGCCAGCAAAGCTGGCCGGGGACCCCGCTGCCCCCACCCGCAAAGCTGCGGTTCGAGGAAGCAATCAAATTTGATCGAGTGCATCAAATAGATCGCGTACGAGATCCTTTGAGCTTTCCAGTCCGACGGAGAGACGAATCATGGAGTTGGTTATTTTGCATCGCTCGAGATCATCTTCGCTCATATCCGAATGGGTCATGGTTCGCGGATGTTCTATCAGAGATTCTGTACCTCCAAGCGAGACGGCAAGATGACAGATTTTCACTGCATCTAGAAAACGTGAAGCTTCCTTGAAGCCAGCATCTTTAAGATAAAAAGTGATCATTGAACCAGGTCCCGTGCATTGCTTCTTGTACGTTACGTAAGAAGGACCGTCGTTCTCGCTGAGCAATCCTGGGAACAGTACTCGCTCAACTTTAGGATGCTGTGCCAAGGCAGTCGCTACTTTAGTAGCCTTTTCCGCTTGTCGCTCCATTCGTAACCAGCATGTTTCCAAGGAGCGAGTAAGCATCCATGCGGTGTCCGCGGCCAGAGTTCCGCCGAGAATTGTCCGGAAGTCGCGTATAACTCCAATGAGATCTTTGCCACGCCCTTCCCCAGCCAGTACGATGCCTGCGATCAGATCGCTGTGTCCGCCAAGAAACTTGGTAGCCGAGTAAAAGACGAGATCGACCCCTTGCAGAAACGGATGTTGAAACACGGGACCAAGAAAGGTATTGTCGACCGCGATCAGCGTCCTGGCGCCATTGCGGGTCCTAATCAATTGGACGACGGCTTGAATGTCAGTAATCGTCATACTGGGGTTAGAGGGAGTTTCGAGGAAAACCATATCGTACGGCTGAGGAGAGTTGTCTAATGCCGATTCGACGGCGGACAAGTCACTCGTATCGACTGCGCGTGCCGAATAACCGAATCGCTCTCCGAAGTGTTCTAAGAAAAAGTACGTCCCTCCATAGACCGGATCGGTATAGAGTATTCGCGCGCCTACAGGTAAAAGCGCGAGCAGCGTTGTGCTGATGGCACTCATGCCGGAAGGGAAGGCCGCAGCAAACGCAGCTCCATTCTCGATGGCAACCATCTTGTCCTCCCAAATCTCGACGTTGGGATTGTTGAGGCGCGAATAAATCAGTCCGGGCTCTTTTCCATCGTCGCCGGGCAAATGGTAGGCACGTTGAAAAAACTGACGACCCTCTTCAGCACTACTGAATTCAAAAGTCGAAGTTCTGAATAGCGGTGGCTTCACAGAGCGTTCAGAAAATTTCGAAGCGTATCCTGCCAGGATCGCGCGGGTGGACGGATGAAGTTCTCTCAGCCTGCTTTTGTAGGCTGGTTGTGATTGATCATTACTTTCGGACGAGCTCATTTGGGTTTCCCTCTTTTTGCGAAAGCCTTCTCATGGCAACGAACATGTTACGAGCGTAGTCCAGAAATGAAAAATGTCTTCACCCCGCGATGGAGCCCGATACTACGGCTCAACAATGGGCCAGTGGAGGAGTCGCGCGTAGCGCGATACCCCACCCTAGTGTGGTGAGTCTAAAGTTCGACATAAATCATGAACAGCTTTACCATCCGAAGCGTTGAAAAAAGCAGGTCCTTCACTACGTTCAGGATGACAAAATTTACGCTAAGCCCCAGCGACCAAGTTCGCCGGGGACCCCATTCTTCGCGGTTCACCGCGAAGAATGGGGCAACGAGTGTAGTGGCTTAGCCGGGATGAACTTTAGAAGTGGTGCGCGATTCCCATGACAAGGGCGTAGTCCGCGAAGGCGGCATCGCCGTGGCCTCCGACTGCCAGGTCAGGTACAGACGCCCGGCGATTGCGCTGGATCGCCCAGGGAGCGTTCACCATCAGAGTGCTTCGCCCATACTGGTAGGTAATACCGGGATCGAGCGAGATGATATAGCCCGGACGGCGGAAGCCATTGCTCTTGCCGAAGGCGTCGCGAACGGGAATGCCTTCCATGCGGCCACCGAAGGTGGCGGAGAGGCCGCGAACCTTCGGAACATGGCGGCCAAGTCCGGCCCGGAAGAGATACTGGTCCGTCACCGACATGTACTTCTCCAGCGGCCTGCTGCGGAAGGTCAATACATTGTTTGTGTCGCGCGGGTTGAAGAGCCAGGAACCCTGGAAGTAGGCCGTCGTCTTGAAATAAGTCTGCTTATACGCCTGCGATGACAGCGTGAAGCCCCAGCTACCATCACCCGGCTGCATCGACTGGTCGGCTACTGCCTTTCCATACGTTCCGTTTGACAGCAAGGCTGTGCCTGTCGCATCGCTTACGCCGGTCGGAAGCTTGAGACCGAAGCCGATGGCAACGTTTCCTCCCCACTCAGTGGGTCCACGGAAGAGCCAGGACTGTGCACCGACGATAATGTCACCCACACCCGCGATCTCGTATACGCCCTTCGGGGTGTAGAGCTGATTGCGCGTTCCCTGCAGCACCGGGACGGAGACATTCAAACTCCAGCGGGGATTCAGATCGTAGTTGACGGCGATGTTGTAGATGTTCTGGTGGTTCTTGATCTGGGTGCCGAGAACCGCGCGCTGTGTCTGCTCGACGGTGCCGACATAATGCCGAAAGGAGCTGAAGCTGCGCCAGTCCACTTCTACCGAGACCTTATGCATGAAATCGTGTGGACCGCCGTGCGTTTTGCCGCTACTTGTTTCTTCCTGTGGGCCCATCGCGCAGATTGACTGGTTTGTGTGTGCGGCGATACAACCTTGACCAAGCGCGAAGGTGGAAGACACAATGAGGGCGAACAGGGTAAACGTTTTCATGGAAGTACTGAGACAGAAGAATACGCCTTTTAGAGCGCTTTTGTGCACCTTTTTTGCGGTCGTCTTTGCGCTTGCTTCACAGCAAGGATTCGCACAGGGACAGGCTCTGCGAGAGCCTTCCGCCTTACTTACCGACCTTCAGGGCCATCGCCATCTGATCGAGGAACTTCACGGTACGCCGGCCGTCATAAACTTCTGGGCGACCTGGTGCATGCCCTGCAAAAGCGAGATGCCGCGACTGGTAAAACTCCAGGAACGCTATCCAAAGGTTCGCTTCGTCGCCATCTCCATCGATAATGCCGACACACGTGCAAAGATTCCTGCACTGATCGCGAAACGCAAGTTTTCCCTCACGGTGTGGCAGGGGGCATCCGCAGATACCTTGAAAGAACTTGCACTCGGCGAACTGGTCCCGGCAACGGTGATCCTCGATACGGACGGCATGCTGGTAGGTCGTATCGAGGGCGAGGCGAGCGAAAAAGACATCGCGTCCCGCCTGGACTGGCTGCTCAATGGCCGCCAGGGCAAGCAGCCCAAACTGGTCCAGAAAAATGACTGGTGAGACGCTTCAGATAACCTTTCCAAAGTAACCGGCTTACGCCTGTCATTGCGCCACGTACGAGACCTGATTCCGGTGACGCGCACGAGGCCTCTATACCCTTCCCAACTCTGAGTGCCTTTCACTACAATCCGCAGGTAAACGCTTTACTCGAATTAGAGTCTCTGCGATCAAGATCCACTCCAACAACATCTCAGCGAAATCCAGACGTACCCCGTCGAAACGATGCGGGGAGCATCCCAACTACTGTATTGGCGAATCAAGAAGGAGCACTGCATGAAGCATGTCACCTGGGCCATTCTCTTCCTCACACCGGTTGCAATTGCATTGCAGGGCTCCGGCGGGGGAGCAAAAGACGGACAGCAGGTCTTTCGGCTGAACGGCGGTGACGTGAGCTATGTCGTTGGAATCAACGATAAGGGCCAACTGCAGACGGTCTACTGGGGAAAGCGGCTTCCGGACTCACAGGAGTTCCAGGCGCCAAAGCAAGGGCGAGAAGTAGCTTCATTCGATATGTCCTTGAACACGACTCCGCAGGAGTTCGCAGGCTGGGGCGGGGGACTCTATGTCGAACCCGATCTGAAGATCACCTTTCCTGACGGGAACCGCGACCTTGTTCTGAAATATGTCTCGCATACGGCGACGGCCGACGAACTGGACGTCGTGATGAAGGACATCTCACGTGAGGTCTATGTGAAGGTGCAATATCACATGGATTCCTCGACAGGCGTCGTGCGCCGTTCAGCCGAGATCTCGAACCGCACCGGCGCACCGCTCACCATCGAACAGGTCGCAAGCGGAACCTACAATCTGCCCCGCGGCACCGACTATCAGCTGCACTACGTCACCGGCCGCTGGGCTGCGGAATGGAATCTGCAACAGCAGCCGATTCATGGCGGCAAGACGGTTTTGGAGAGCCGCCGGGGAACGACCGGAGCGCAGAATAATCCGTGGGTCATGATCGATCGCACTGGAGATCATGACCAGGATCACGGAGACGTATGGTTCGCAGCACTCGGCTGGAGCGGATCGTGGCAGATTGCCGTGGAACAGGATCCTGCCAAAGAAACGCGCGTGACCGGCGGACCGAATGCCTTCGATTCCTCCTACTACCTGAAAAATGGGGAGACATTCCAGACGCCGTACTTTTACGGCGGCTTCTCCAGTAACGGCACCGGCGGCGCATCGCGTCTGCTGCATCGTTTCGAAGTCGATTCTCTGCTGCCGCATGCGCCGCATCCCAAGCTGCGCCCCGTTTTGTATAACTCCTGGGAGGCCACTACCTTCAATGTGGACGAAGCCGGGCAGATGGCGCTCGCCGAAAAGGCCGCCGGCATTGGGATAGAGCGCTTCGTCATGGACGACGGCTGGTTCGGGGAACGTGTCAACGACCATGCCGGACTCGGAGACTGGTATGTCAATTCGAAGAAGTTCCCTCACGGCCTGAAACCTCTGATCGACAAGGTGCATTCTCTGAAGATGGACTTCGGCCTGTGGGTCGAACCCGAGATGGTGAATCCAGACAGCGATCTCTATCGGAAGCATCCGGACTGGGTTTTGAACTTTACCAACCGCCCCCGTACCGAGGGCCGCAATCAGCTTGTGCTCAATCTGGCCCGGCCCGACGTGCACGACTATGTCCTTGGCTTTCTGGACAAGCTTCTCAACGAGAACGATATTGCGTTTCTGAAGTGGGACTATAACCGCAACTGGTCGGAGCCGGGCTGGCCGGCTGTTCCGGTCGAACAACAAAAAAATGTATACGTAGACTTTATTCGCAACTACTACGACATTTTGCAGAAGCTGCGGCAGAAACATCCCGGAGTTGAGATTGAAAGCTGCTCCGGCGGCGGCGGCCGCGTCGATCTTGGTGTGATGCATCTGACGGATGAGGTCTGGACCTCCGACAACACCGACGCGTACGACCGGCTCTTCCTGCAGGAGGGGTTCAGCTATGCCTACACACCCGCAGTGATGATGGCCTGGGTCACGGATTCGCCCACGTGGGTGAATCAGCGTTCTCTTTCGCTGGAGTATCGTTTCCTCTCCTCCATGCAGGGTTCTCTTGGGATCGGAGCCAACCTCAACAAGTGGACTCCGGAGGACTTTACGACCGCGCAGAAGATGGTTGCGGCCTATAAAACCGTTCGCCAGACGGTGCAGCAGGGTGATCTGTATCGCCTGATGTCTCCTCGTGAGGGAGAGCAGACCGTGACCGAGAGCGTCTCCCGCGATGGGAAACAGGCGGCGGTCTTCGCGTTCCTGCATTCAAGTACGCAAATGTATCCCTTCCCTCGGCTGTATCTGCGGGGTCTCGATGAGAATGCGATGTATGAATTGCATAGCGTCGCCGGCAAGGTGAATGAAGACACTCCGGTCAAGGCGACAGGAGCATATTGGATGCATCACGGCGTCGATCTGGCACTTCGGGGTGATTTTCAAGGGGCGATGTTTACGCTTGAACGGCAGTGAGTGGTTGCTGAAGGTATCGCGACAGCTTCAGTGTGGCTTTGAATTGGGTGCCCCATCCATCGCATCGCGATAGGTGGGGTGTTCGAACGTACCTCAGCGGCTAAAGCCGCGTTTCTTGCCGACCGGTGTGGCACGGCTGAAAGCCGTGCCCTTAAGCAAGACATTCGCGCATTGCGCGAACGAAGAAGCAAGCTCTTGGCTTGCCTCTCTTGTTTTGCTTCTTAGTTTTGCTTAAGGGCATGGCTTTAGCCATGCCGTATTCGGGCTGGAAAACATGCGGCTTTAGCCGCTGAGGTACAGTGTTACCTACTTTGCGGCCCTACCACCACAAAATATTCATCAGAATGGTGGAGGCGAACAGGATGACCGCGAGAACGCAGAGCATCCGGTTTCCTGGGATCAGGTCTTCGCGTTGCCAGCGGAGTGTTGCATGCTGCTGGGCAGCATCCGGCGTCACAGACGGGCTTGAGAGCCAGCCTACGACCATCGCGATCGTAAACGCATAAATGGAGGCATAGAAATTCGCCGACATCGTGCTTCCGTAGTGCAGCCACCCGCGCATAACAGCGATGGAATGCAGCGAGGAGAGGATGGACCCGGCAAAGAAACCGATCATCGCGCCGCGTTCCGAAGTTCTGCGAGAGAAGATACCCAGAAGGAAAACCGCCCAGAACGGCGCGGCAAAGACCGAAAAGATCAGTTGCACGTGCTCCATCAGGTTGGCGAAGAGGAAGTTGAGATACGACGCAAACAGACTGACGATGACTGCAAAGATTACGGCTACCCGTCCCATCGTCAGGTAGTGCCGGTCAGACTTTCCGGGCCGAAGCACGTGATGGTAGATATCTTCGGTCCACAACGCGGCAAATGCCGAAACGTTCGACGCCAGCCCCGACATCAGACTGGCAGCGAGCGCCGTGATTCCCAGGTCAGTCAGCCACCGGCCGTAGAGCAAGGTCATCAGGGATGGCAGCGCCCGGTCATAGCGGTTCAGGTTCGGCACCAGACCGTAGGCAACCAGGCCCGGCACGATCACGATCATGGAGAAGATGTGTTTGCCGAAACCCGCCCATAGCGGCACCTGCCTGGCCTCAAGTTCTGTGCGGGCCGTGAAGGCACGCTGCATGAGCACAAAGTCGGTGCACCAGTATCCGAAGCTGAGGACGAGGCCAAGGCCGACAACAACACCGAGCACATCCATGGGAGCGTGCGGAGCAACCAGCGGCAGACCACGCCAGAGATGCACACGGTTACCGAGAGCCCACGCGGGAAGCGTTCCGAAGCGGCGTGCGCTGAGGATCGCCAGCGGAAGCAGGCCGGCGACGATGACGGCAAGCTGAAAGATCTCGTTATAGATGGTGGCTCGAATTCCGCCGAGCAACACATAGATCGTCAGCGCGACAGAGCAAAGCGCGATGCCGTATTCGAACGGAAGCGACATGGTCGCTGCCAGAACCTGGGCGACAGCGTACTGGCTGATGCCGGCCAGAAGCAGGAGCATGATCGCGGTGATGCATGCGTTAATAAGGCGCATGCGCGGGCCATAGCGGAGCAGAAGATATCCCGGCACACTGGTGATGTTGTTTCGCCGGTAGATCGGCATCATCCAGAGCGCGAGAAAGATCATGGCCGGGATGGCGCCCACCCAGTAGAAATGAAGCGCCTGCGCTCCATATTGAGCCGCCATGGCGCTAAGTCCAACAATCTCAAGAGCGCCGCAGTTGGTCGCGATGTAGGCAGTGACCACCGCCCACAGAGGCATGACGTGGGTCGCATTCAGATATTCGCCGACGGAGACATTCCGCCGTTTCGAAAACCATCCGATGAGCATCGTGACGATGAGATAGGCAGCAAAGAAGGCGAGATCGGCACCCAGGGGCCTTCCGGATTGCATGCTCAACGCTTGCTCTTTTTCTTCGGCGCACTCTTCGGTCTCGCGGTACTTTCGCGGACGATCAGTTGTGTGGGGACGGAGAACTCAGCACCGATTCGCTCGAGATTCTGTTTCGTATAGTTCATTGCCTGCAGACAGGCTGTCGCAAGCCGCTTGCGCGGAATGCGGATAGTGGTAAGAGGCGGCTGCACGACTTCACTCAGAAAAAGATCATCGACACCGACGATCGAAAGATCTCGTGGCACAACACCGCCGAGACGATGGATGCCAAGCGCGGCTCCCAGAGCCGTGAGGTCGTTCGCGGTAATGATCGCCGTTGGAGGAGCAGGCATCTTCATCAACGACATAACTGCAGCTTCACCACCCGTGACCTGATAGTTCCCCCGCCGTGTCAGTCCTGGATAAAAGACCAGGCCGGCGCCGCGTATTGCCTGTTCGAACGCATTGGCCCGTACTTCCGAAGTATGAGGGCCTTTTGTGCCCCCAATGTACCCAATCCGTTTATGTCCAAGGGATTTCAGATGTAGCACGGCTTCGACGAATCCGCGCTCGTAGTCGATGGAGACGTCGCTGCAGCCGACCTGTACCGACCGGCGGTCCACGGTGACCAGCGGGATCTGGCGCAGAAGCAATGGTTCTACCGCACCGGTATCAAACTCAGAGGAGACCAGGACAGCGCCGTCAACCTGCCGCATCAGCATGCGCCGGACAGATTTCACCAGTTTGTCTGAGGTTTGCACGCTGATGGGCAGCACTTCGTGATCGATGTCGATGAGCAGATCTTCGAAGGCGCCTACAAACTCGCCGAAGAACGGGTTTTGAAGATCCGGGAGGACCAATCCATATGTTCGACTGCGGCCATACTTCAACATCGCCGCACTGGGATTGGGAATGAATCCGGCTTCGCTGACGACGTCTCGGACTTTTTTAGCTGTGTCCTCACGGACGAGGGAGGAACCACTCAAGACACGCGAGACCGTGGCACAAGACACGCCTGCGCGCCGAGCAATCTCGCGCATATTCACAGGTCCCAAAATACCCACCGTTACCCGTTCCTAGACAGGGCCCATTTCTCTACATCCGGACTTGTCGCACAGGCACTTCTGGCGATCAATCAGGGCTTGAAATAGCTAGTTTTTATACGATATCATCGGGCACAAAGTTTCATTTCGCAGCGGAAATATCTGTATTAAATCAATGAAGTACGATGCTTCATTCCAGGCGGTTTCAGCTTCACGACGTGCTTTCCTACGCGGCGCTGTCGGGATGGTTTCGGCAACTTCGTTCAGCAGCAGCCTGGCACTGACCGGTTCTGCTTTGCGCCCTACCGATAAGACGATCGTCGTAACCTTCGGTGGTGGCGCGCGCGATGAGGAGACCTTCGCGGAAGAGGGCCAGGCGAATATCCCCAACCTGCTGCATACGCTGCTGCCTCAGGGCACCTTCTTCACGCAGGTTCGGAACGCCGGCATTCTTGGTCACTATGTCGCGACGGCGAGCATCGTCACCGGTGTTTACGAACGGTTCAACAATTTCATCGCCCAGCCGCCACCGAATCCTACCCTCTTTGAGTATTTCCGCCGCGAGTTGCGGCGGCCGGAGACCGATGCATGGGTGATTGCTCCCAGCAACGGCTTCCAGAAGATTGGCAGCAGCAGTGCCCGGGGCTTCGGTCCCCAGTTCGGAGCAGGCGTCATTCTGCCCAAACGTCTGCTCAGCGCCGCTTCACGAAACACTCCCAATCTGTTCGATAACGATCAGTTACAGCATTTCCTGCAGGACAACTACGAGATGCCCTCGTATGACATCTCAGCGACCGCGCAGGATAACGAGATGCATCTGGACACGCTGGAGTCGACCTTGCGGCTCTCGGTCCAGGACTTCGTGCAGCATGCCAAAACCCTGGACAGCGCCGACGAGCTCTCCATATTCATTGCCAGACGGTTGATGGATCAGCAGGCGCCTTCGCTCATGATGTTGACCCTGCACGATATGGACGTTGCCCACTCCGGAGCGTTCTCGCTGTATATCGACGCGATTCAGCGCGCGGACCGTCTCTGCGCTGAGCTTTGGAAGGCAGTACAGTCGCATCCGGAATACAAGGACCGTACGACCGTTTACATCATGCCGGACTTTGGCCGCGATGCTGATGATGATCCGGCCGGCAATGGATTCCAGCATCACCGCACCGGCAGTGCGATGGCTCGCACGACCTGGCTGCTTGCCCTGGGACCGCATGTCCGTCAGAACACCGTCGTTGATCGCGCGATTGAGTCCATTGACCTGGTGCCGACCATCGGCTGTCACCTTGGCTTCAGCACGAACTCACCGGGCCGGTGCATTGAGGAGCTGCGATGACACCGGATCAACTGCAGCCGTCGTCGTTCGACCGCTATCCACCGCTGGCGCGCGGCTTCGCGGTGGAACACCTTGCTCTGCTGCGGCAGTTGCCGCTTACAGTCTGTCCGTCGTTCCTGGCGCAGATCGCCGATCTCGATACCCGGTTTCCCATTGAGAGAAAGACTCTGGCATGGCAATGCGATTCGCTTGCGGCTCTTCCTCAGGAAAAGCGCGATGCTCTGCTTGCTCCCTTACGTGCCATTGCAATGGCGCCGGAGCTGGAGAAGATCGACTGGGTTAACTCGCCTGCCGTCTTCGTAGAGCGTCTGAGCGCACATCTGTGGTCTACCGGACAGATCAACGGCTTCCACGATGCGTCGCGTGAACTCTTTGCCGCCATTCCGGATCAGCCGAATGAGGCCACACGCCTCGCACTGATCGTTGTCGGCCAGGGCGCGAACACGTCCCGGGCGTCGATCCTCAGCAAGCTGGCACGGAAGGGCGTCCGCCTGAACGGTGTGAACCCGTCAACCGCGCAGCAGCAATTGCTGGAAGCCTTCGCGAAACACGCCACGAAGGAAAAAGAGGCATACGCACACTGGTATGTCGACGGCGGCCAGCCATGGGTGCTGCCGGAGAGCGTGCGGGCTTCCGCTGTCCAGGTTAGTTATCCCCAACTCGCTCCTTTGCGGAAACGTGTGCTGGAGCGCATGCAATCGATCCTTAACACGAATCAGGCGAATGCCGAGAAGATGCGCAGCGATCTTGCAGCAATTGCTCCGAATGAACTGCTCAGCGGACAGGTCGCATCCGATCCTATTCTGCAGCGCTTCTATACCGAGCTGTTCACATCGGGCTCGGGCACGCAGATCTTCAGCACCTCATTCGTGCAGTGGGCCGGGCGAGAGCTTGCCCGCCGGGCACAGCCGCACACCGTGCTGCTGCGATACACACCGCGCCAGCGTCATCGCGGCTTCAACGAGATGGTGAGCGATCCGGAATCGAAGTCGCTGGATCCGGAAGGCTCGCTGGTCGATGCTGAGATGGACGCCTACTACAACTGGATCGAGATGGGCCGTATTGCAGCACCCGGCAAACTGACCGTGCTGGCATGGGTAGAGGGCAGCTCCAAGGCAGTGATGGTCAGCCCGAAGACAAAGCCCAATACGATCTCTAATCAGGCTGTCACGATCGAACAGGCTTTGGCGTCGTTCGCGGTGGTCTAGATTCAGAGCGCCTGAAAAGCGTTTATTTCCAGACGATATCGGGTGGGAGCAGCGGGCTTCAGCCCGCTGATAAAGCGCAAAAGATGATGGGCTTTAGCCCTGGGCCTTTTCCGACGATCAAGACGAAAACCCAGGGCTAAAGCCCGACGTATTATTAGGCCTAAATCAGCGGGCTGAAGCCCGCTGCTCCCACCCACCTACTGACTGCGATAGACGTTCCACTCAAAGATCGCGAGATCGGATGCAGGAGTACCTGCGGCGAAGTTCAACCGCAGATAGCGCACACGCGGCAGGCTCGGAAACTCCGTCGGTGAACCGCTTGCTCCATCTCCGGTCTGATCGACGATTGGGAACCACTTCGTTCCATCAAGAGAACCTTCCAGACGATAGCGGTAGCGCTTCCATGCGTATTCGAAGGTCACCCTTGCCGTTGTTCCTGTAATCGGCTTACTGAGGTCAAGGACAAGCCACGGAGCTTTATCATCCGCACTCGGTTGCCAGCGAGTTGCGTAGTTGTCATCAAGAACTGCGCCTTCCGCGAAGTCTTTACTTGTGGTACTGGAGGCAGTCGCCGTTACAGGAAGTTGACCGGCATCGCGCATGCTGGTGTGCAGCAGTGCTGGTCCGGTATGTGTGGGCGTCACTTTGCGCAGTATATGAGCCGCGTCATCCACGACCAGCTCATCCATGCAGAGCTGACGCAGGACAGACGCGGTCTGGAATGGCAGGCTATGACGGTGATAGACGATGTAGGTCTTGCCATTACGCTCGAAGACCGCATGGTGCCCAGGCCCGAGAATGTCATGTTCTTTGTCACTCACAAGGATCGGGCTGGTGGCGCCTTCATGGAACGGACCGAACGGATTGTCAGCGACGCTGTAGCGCACGTTGTAGGTGTCATCCGTAGTCTTGCCTTCGGAGTACATCAGGTAGTACGCGTTTCCGTGCTTGAACATAAACGGGCCTTCGAAGTAGTGCCCGGGAGTTACATCCTTCGGTTCGCCATCGAAGGTGATCATATCGGGCTTCAGACGGACGACGAAGCAGTGTCCGTTTACCCAGTTCAATCCTGATCCCCAGTACAGGTAAGCCTGGCCGTCGGTATCGACAAAGACCTCTGCGTCGATCATGTGATACCTGCGATCGAAATCCGCACGGATAAGAGGGCGGTCGCCCAGGGCGTTGCTCCAAGGTCCGAGCGGCCGATCTGCAACACCGACCCACACCTCACTGCCCACTGAGACATACATGTAGTAACGGCCATTGGGCGCATGAATCACTGACGGCGCCCACACCATGCTGTTTTTGGAGGTAGGGCTCGTCGCCGCTTCCTTAGTCGGCCAGTTCAAGGAACACGAGGACCAGTGCACGATGTCAGCAGACATCCAGCAGCTCAACGTGCGGCCGCCCCATGGATCTTCTGTCGCAAAGATATAGGTGATTCCGTTGTCCTGCAGGACCGTCGCGTCGGCGTTGTATCCCGGAATGAATGGATTTCCGTTATGAGGCGCGTTCCATTTCGTCGATAACGGCTGCTGGGCAGCGGCGAACCCGGCAAGAGTAAGGCATAACAAAAGGAGGTTCCGACGGATGCTCAATGCTTCTTCCCTGAACGCTGTTTTGCATCTGTGTTTGTCTTTGCCGGCGCTTCCTTCATCTGAGAGAGATATTGCACCAGCGTCTGGATCTCGTCGTTGGTCAAAGCCTCACCAAAGGGCGGCATCGATTGGCCGCCGTTGCGGATCTGACCTTCGATAAAAGTCTTATCCCGGCGCAGACCAACGCCACGAAGAGAAGGCGCCTTCCCTTCTGTACCTTCGAGGTGCTCGCCGTGGCAGTAGACACAGCCTTTCTGTTTCGTTAACGCCGCTCCATCGAGCGGCTGGGCGGGCTGCTGTTGCTCCTGTGCCTGGACACCGCATGCAACCGTGAGCCCGAAGAGGACAATACAGCGAAGACCTGTGAGCGAAAGACGTCTGTACACGCGTGCCCTCTAGTTCTGCGTCGCTGTAAAGTTTGTTGGAAGTGGGCCTTGGATATGATCCTGATCCGAATCGAGCTCATGCGCATGCCAGAACACACTTTCATTTGCGATCTCAGGGTGCTGGTTGAGGAAGCCAAGAGCGAAGCTATTGGCGGAGGGATCGTCCTTCTGATCATTGAAGGTCGCTGACTCCTTTGCCGCCATCTCCTTATCGCCGAGTCTGCGGTAGAGGATCGAAAGGATATAGTGTGCCGCCAGATCGTCGGGATCGATGCCCTGCACCTTCAGATACTCCTCCTTCGCCTCAGCATAGCGGTGCAGTTGATAGAGCGAGAAGCCCAGTTCGCGATGCGCATCCCGCGAGCGCGGGAAGGTGGCAATCACTTGACGGAAAAGAACAATCGCTTCTTCCAGGTCTCCGGTGTTCCGCTGCACCAACGCGAGGTAATACTGTGCCCGCGCATTTCCGGGTGAGAGTTTCAGCGCTTCATGCAGGTGATTGGCGGCGTCACTGTACCGCTGCCAGAAGAACTCCGCAATGGCCTGGTTCGTGTAGGCATCCGCATAGGTAGGCCGCAGTGCCGCAACATGCTTGAAAGCGTCGAGCGAGGCGGCATACTGCTGCGCATCCAGCAGCGCGATCCCGTAGTTATTCCAACGCATCCAGTCGGGATTCTCATTCGGAACCGGCTCTGTGCGGCCGTTCTTTCCGACCTGGATCGTGCGCGACGTAGACACGACCTCAACCACTGGCTGTGGGTAGTGATCGTTGCCGGTCTTCTTCATGCCGAAGTCCATAAAATGTTGATTGAACCGGCGATACCGCACGGTTGCCGTCAGTGTTACCGGTCCGGTGCTTGCAGCCGGCATATGGAAGGCGTAACGCACCAGTTGCGAACGGCCGGACTGGATGGTGTTGTTGTACGCAACGATCTTGTTGTTCCAGACCTGATGTTCACGGTTCTGCACTCCGTCAGGATTGATCAGGCGATTGGTGAACGAGTGCGCCCGCGGATCAAGATCGCCGTTCGGTTGCAGGAAGCCGCTTTCAAACAGCACCTTCCCGACCTTGTCCTTGACGGTGAAGTCTACCCACGACTCATAGAAGTCGCGCTGCTCCGGCACCAGAGCGTGCGCGATGCCTTTGTTCTGCAGCACTACATCCGCCGTAATCAGCTCGCCGGGCTTCACTTCGAAGCTTTGCATTCCCAGAGGCGCGGAGACATCCTTCCCGTCACTGCCATGCTCCAGTGCGAAGAGGTCGACGTTGATGTAGTTGCTGCGCAGGAACTCTACGATCTTCTTCGCCTGCTCGTCATAGCCGTAGAACTGCGGAATGATGGTATTCGCTCCCAGCCAGCGGTGCGAAGCCAGTTCCCCATTCTTCGCTCCAGGATCCGGAAGGGTGATCTTCTCGCGCACCATGTGGCAGGTCACGCAGGTGGAGACGGAGTCCTTCACATAAAACGGCAGTGGAGACTGCTTGGCAAACGAAGAATTCTGCCACTCGTCGTAGAGCGAGATCGCGCGCTGCCACTTATAGTCGTTCAGGTCACGGGGAAGAGCAGCCTTGTGGCACGCAGCGCAGAACTCTGGAGTTTTATAGAGAGGCTGCATGACCGCTGCCTTGTGACGGTCGAGATGCGTCAGAATCTCGAGATCGGAGACCTGGCGTGTGATGCGGGCTCCGCTTTCGTCCACGAGCACTGCCGGAACTGCAATGACGTAGGAACCTGTGCCGCGGGTGTCGGTCTTCTGGATGGAGTGGCAGACAGAGCAGGTGACACCATCGGCGTCAAATGGACGGCGTTTGTCAGCACCCTGCGTAAGTGTTCCGGCGACCATTGCCACGGGATCGTGGCACCCTTCGCAGTGACGTGTGTATTCCACGCCCTTTGTGTCTTTCAACATGTCCACGTTGCGCAGATACCACGGCGCTCGATTGGAGTTGGAATGTGCCGACTCACGCCACTGATGCTGAGCTTCTTTGTGGCAACGTCCACAGTACTGTGCGGTTGGGAAGTCCTTGGGGTCGATGAACTGCCCCGTATCCGTCGTCATCAGCGAAGGCAGGAAATGCTTTTCCGCGCTGAAACGGTCGTTATAGTTCGCGTTGACCTTCTCGTTGTACGCTGCGCGCTTTGCAGCAGCGGTCTCTGTCTCGGTCGCGGCTGAGACCTTGCCGCTGCTGCCGCGCAATGCAACCGCAATCCCCAACGGGAGAACGGCTGCCGCGGTCAGCAGCAGGCCAATACCTTGCGAGGAGAAAAGGCGCTGCTTCATGCTAGCCACCACCTTTCAGAGACGGTCATACGCGTACTTGTGCAGTGTGTTATCAAAACCGGGATACCTGTGTCGAGATCAATTGCAAAATCTCCGAAGTGATTGTTTCCATTGGGCATTCAGAAGGTGCCCAGACGAATTCGGACAACGGTGTTCTGGCTGCGATGGAAGTTCAGGCCACGATCGGTCTGATCGCCGTTCCACAACCGTTTCGCCTTCCACGCGCCATTAACATACTCGCCTTCTTCGGCGCTGAGGATCTGCATCCGGAGCCCGGGAAGACGATCGGGAACGTGAAACGCAACGCTGGACTCGACGCCCGTCACCAGAAATTCGTTGGGACCAAGTTGCGCGACCAGCGCTCGGCCAGAGTGGTCAGGAGTGCCGGGTGCATGACGGCCATCCTGCTGCGGAAATCCGAAGCGCACGGACGCCTTCCAGGGACCGAAGTCGAGTTCCTGCTCGGCCTGTCCGGGGAGTTCCACCGAGGTCTTCAGCTTTCCTTCAAAGTTGAGCTTCGCCAGTTCATCCGCCATCGGTCCCAGCAGAGCATAGTTCCGGGTGTGAGCCTTTGGTCCGTCATCTTTGCCGAAGGTCCAGCCGGTCTCGTCCACACCGAACGGCGAGAAACCGATGGCTCCATGGCCTAGAGCTAAGAACAGATAGGGGGCATAGCTGTCGCCGTTACCGGTCTCTGGAATCCATAACGCGTTGTCCGGACGGGCATAGGCTTCAATCACCTGCCGGTAGAAGCCCGGATCGTCGGAATAGATATCCGGGCCGATGACATCGATCGACGGCGCAAGAGCCTTCCAGAGTGGAAGCATCGCTACCGTTGGCCCGCCGGAGGGATAACCGATGCCTGGGTTGCGTACCTGGCGTTCGGGAAGCTCCCCGATGGGATAGGCCAGCCAGACGTTGCAGTACAGGGGAATATTGAATTCGTGCTTGCCGGCTGCGGCGATCTCATTGACGTAACGAGCCTGATAGTAGGCCTGGAAGGCTTCGTCCGCATCGCCGCCAAATACCTCAAACCAGGTTCCCGGTCGCTTATGCAGAGCATTGACCAGGTCAGTGGGCACAGCGCCGGCGAACTCGCGGTTTGATGCTTCAGAGAAGTCGCGCGGTGTGCCGATGTTGCCAGACTCATTTTCGACCTGCACAAAGATCACGGTGTGATCCTTGCTGTCGATCTCCGCCAGATGGTGCATCATCGCCGCAAAGGCGTGCTTGTCAGCATCGAGGTTGGTACGGGACTGCGCGGAGAGCACGTCCAGAGGTTCACCCGACCGATTGATCACCCGTGCGTACTTCTTCGGATCTTCTTTCACCCATTGCGGCACATAGTGCATGTTGCCGTTCTTCCATGTGCCGAACCAGAGAATGACCAGATGCATGTTGTGCTCGCGGCTCTGCCGCACCAGCATGTCCACGGAGGAGAAATCGAACTTGCCCGGGGTCGGCTCCATCTGTTCCCAATAGATCGGGGCTTCGATGGTGTTGGTATGCATGCGCTCCAGAGCAGGCCAGACCTGCGGCATGGTGTCAGGCCATGTGCTGGAGTTATTGATCTGCGCTCCCAGTACCAGGAACGGTTTGCCGTTTACCAGCAGGGCGTGACGTCCGTCCTGCTCAACAACCTTCGGCGCCGGGACTGCCTGTGCCTGCGGTGCGGCCTGCGGGACAAATGCCAGCGTGGCTGCAAGCGCGAGGGTCAGGCGAGTGGCAGAGATAGGCATGCGATAGCTCCTGTCATAGAAAGATGGGTCTAGTTCTTTGCAGTCAGGAAGGTAATCACTTCCTGCATGCGGCGGTTGTTTTCGTCTTTGGTTTGCTGGGCGTACTTCTGCTGTAACGCGATCTCGGCCTGAGCCTTGTCCCCTTTTCCGAGACGCGCATAGGCGCGTGAGAGACGGTAGTGAGCTTCAGGAAATGCGGGTCGCAGCTCGACAGCGTGCTCCAGGGACGCCGCACTTTCATCCCACTGATTTCTGCTATGCTGCAGCACACCCAACTCATACCAGGCATCGGCAAGCCGAGGGTCCGCCTTCAGGGAGTGCTGTAACAGCGACTCCGCTCTTGCGGTGTCGCGCGTATCGGTTGCTTGATGAAGAATGCTGCTGGCGGCATAGAGCGATGCCATTGCATTCTCAGGGTGTGCGTCGGCAAAGGCCTGCAGCGTGTCGCAGCCGGCAACAGAGGCACTGGATGCGACCTCGCAGCTTCTGCCAAGCAATTCCGCTGCAGTGGCGTTCTGCGGAGAGCGCTGCAGCACCGATTGAAAGGGCTGAGCAGCCAGATCGTAGCTGTGGTTGCCAAAGTATGCGATGCCGAGCCCCATCTGCAGTAGCTCGCTTGATGGATACTTTGAAACTCCGTACTTGAAAATATCGATCGCCGAGCCAAAACTCCAGTGCTGCAACATCTCGTTACCGAAGCCGAAGATCATGGACTCGGAGGGATCAAGCTGGGCAGCAAGCTGAAAGTGCTTCACCGCCTCGGTGTAGTTCCCTGCCTTCTCCTCGGACTCCGCAAGGATCTCTTGCGCGGGCGCGGACTTAAGAGGTTCAGGGTCTGCGAGCAGATCCTTCGCTTTGGCCGGCTGCCCGTTCTTCAGCAGTGCCGTTGCCCAATCGATCCGCATGTCTAAACTTACCGGAGCGTTGACTGCTCGCAACGCTGCATTCGCCTTTTCGAAGGATGCAGCGGCGGCGGCGAACTCTTCCCGCTGCATCTGCACTTCGGCCAATGCCAGGTGATAGTCAGGCTTTGCGGGAGCGCGCTTTACCAGATTACTGAAGATCTCTTCCGCGCGCTTCGTGTTGCCGGACTTCATCACAGCGACGCCGAGGTTGAAAGCGATGGCAGCATCATTTCTGTTCTGAGTATGCGCATGCTCCAGGAACGGCAATGCACCCGCGTTGTCACCGGAGTCTGCCAGCGCCATACCAGCGGCGGCCTGAAGTTCCGTTTGGCAGGGATAGGTCTGCGCGAGCTTTATAAGCTGGGGTTTTGCCTGTTCGAGATCGCCCTTGTTATAGCTTTCGAGCGCGTTGCGAGCCAGGGCGGCATCTGCCGGCGAAAGGGAACATGTCGCGGGATGCACCGCTTGTTTCGCTGTCGTCTGTCCATGCAACGTCAGAGGCACACAGCACAGCAGAAGCACGGCGGCTTTTGAAACAGGGCTCACAGGGTCCGGGAAAAATTAGATGGCTTAAGACTGCGATGTGCAGCCGGACTCATCGTCCGGCTGCACATCATTGTATGAAACTGCAGGTTAGAAGTTGATCTTGCCCGCGAACTGCCAGAACCGCGAGTCTGGGGTGAACTGCCCCAGGCTGCGGGCGGAGGTAATCTGTCCGCCACCGGATCCGATGCTTTGATCGGGGTTGCCGTAGGCGGGCGTGTTCAACAGGTTGAAGTAGTCAGCACGAAGCTGGAGTGTCGTCGACTCCCGCCAGATGTTGAAGGTCTTGAAGAGTGAACCGTTGACGCGCTGGTATCCCGGACCGTAGACCGAGTTACGAGGCGAACCAAGATAGGGTAGCGCGGCGGAGCCGGTGATGACAGCCCCAGAAGCAACCGCGGGTGGATTGATGAAGGAGCACGGGTTATACCAGTGTGTCGTGGTTTTAACCTGTGTCGGGCAACTCGTGATGTTGTCAGTGCGCCGCGAATCGGGAGAACCACCCGCCGAGAACGGATCGCGGATAGCCACCGGATGCGCGGTTCCACCGGCCTGCGTGGACACATTGGTGTTCATGCTGAATGGATTACCCGTCTGCGCGATGAACGTCAAACTGTTCGTCCATCCCCCAAGGATAATGTCCATCGCACCATGATGATTGCCATACTTCTTGCCGACGCCGTACGGGAAGGCATATGAGCCGTTGAGCGCAATGCGTTGACGCACGTCGAAGGGTGAGTTGCTCCAGTCCGGGCCCAAGCCGATCAGATTCGGGTTCCGGAAACCGGCGTCGCCGCGGCTGCCCAGCGGGGTTGGAGCATTATCAAGAGCATGCGACCAGGTATAGCTCGCCAGGAAGCTAAGCCCGTTATGCATGTGCTGATCGAGTTTTGCCTGCAGCGAGTTGTAGCTGGAACCTCCAGCGTACGAGCTGTAGGCCGTACCGTTAACCCCCGGGAATGGCCTGTAGGCGGTTATATCCTTGCCCGTTGCGAGCAGCGCTGTCGATCCGTTCTTATCCGGAAAAACAATCAGGTGACGTGAGTTGGAGCCCACATACGCCAGTCCCGCAGAGAGCGTGGGAGAGATCGCATATTCGGTTGAGAGGTTGAACTGCTGACTGTACGGCGTCTTCACCTGAGCATCCGATCCGCGCAGGCTGGGGTTAGAAACCGAATTCTGCAAACCGGCGGCGATCGCGGCGGAGAAGCCGTTCTCCAACGTAATACCGTTGTTACGGCAGCTTGTGGCGCTGCAGGATCCATACAGCGTCGTGGAGTTATATCCAGACTCGAACATGAACGGATAGTTGAGGCCGAGGTTGGGATAGTATCCCGCGCTCTCGAGACCGCCGTAGAAGAGACCATAGCCTGCGCGCAATACCAGCTTCTCCGTCGCCTTGTAGGCGATGCCAAAGCGGGGTGCGAAGTTGGTCTTCTGCGGTTGAATCAGGAAGCGGTTGTCTGAGTAAGCAATGTTGATACGGTTGGCCGCCATCGTGTTCGTGAAGCTGCTTGCCAGCGATACATTCCGCTTGGAGCTCGGAAGATAGTAGGTACCCGTTCCTGTGCTGGGTCCGATCGTGTTCACTACAAAGGCCGCCTGGTTGTCATGGCGTTCCATATAAGGCTGCGCATACTCGTAGCGCAGGCCTAGGTTCAGAGTAACCCGCTGCGAAATCTTCCAGTCATCCTGGAAGTACGCCGCACGAATCCACCGAACATCATCCGTCGTTGCGATGTTGGTAAGTGCTGCCGTGTCCATGTTGTTGGTAAGGAAGTCCGCTACGCCGGAGCCCGTGTATGCGATTCCGCCGGTCGTGGGCGAACCCGGTCCCGCGGTGAACTTACCGCTGTAGTTATAGGTTCCCCGCGGTTCGATGGGCTGAAGCGTGGAGAAGCGAATACGTTGGAAGTTAATGCCGGTACGGAAGCTGTGGTTGCCGACAATCTTGGTGACGTTATCCAGGATCTGGTAGACGTTCTGATGCTCATCGGTTGGCGTCCAGGTCGGTGTGCCAAATCCATTGACACCACTTACAGAAACGTTAGGCAGACCGCCATTGGCGGAGCCTCCCGGAATACCGCCAAGTCCAATGCTGGCAGCCAGATTTGAGTTCGTCGCGTTCGGCTGCGTGAACCCGAAGTGACCGTAGTTGTAGCCGAAGCGTGCTTCGTTGACGAAGCTCGAGTTGAAGACGTGCGTCCAGCTTGCTGCCAGAGCTTCTGAGAAGTTGACAATGTTGCCGGTGTCGCCGAAGCCACCGCCATCCAGAACTGGCCCCAGGAGTGGAGCGCGAGTGCCGGGTGTATCCGAGTAGCTGACGCGAACGAACGCCTGGTCACTCTTGGTGGCGTTGTAGTCCGCACGGATATCGAATTGCGTGGTGTTATCGATCGCGTTTCGGGCGCTGTAGTAGTTATTCGTGATCCTGCCGCCGATGCTCTGGTTCGCGACCGGATACATGTTCAGAATCTTCAGCGCAGTCGCATTGATCTGGCTTGCGCAGAGGACATTGTTCTGGCCATTGCAGCTCATCGGCGTGGCGATGTTGCCTGAGTTCGGCTGCAGCAATTGTACGGGATTGCTATTTCCGGTCTTAGCAGGATTCAGAAGCTCTGAGAAGTTACCCTGGCGCATCAGCGTCGTCGGTACAGTGATGTTGCCGCTCTCGCCGAAGATGATGCGGTTTGCCTCTACATCACCGAAGAGGAATAGCTTGTCCTTGATGATCGGGAAGCCCAGCGTGCCGCCGAACTGGTTCTGGCGGTATTTGGGAACAGGGTTGCCAAACGATGCCCACTCATGAATATCGAAGGCATCGTTACGGATATATTCCCATGCCGAACCGTGAATGCTGTTGGTACCTGATTTCACGGACACGTTGACGACTGCGCCGGCCGAGTGGCCGTATTCCGCGCTGTAGGCGCCGGTCTGCACCTTGAACTCAGCCAGTGCCTCCGGTGGGGGCTTCACGCTGTACGAAGCTCCGTTGAAGAAGTCCACCACGTTGACGTTGTTATCGACGCCGTCCAGAAGGAAGTTGTTCTGCTCGGACCGCATGCCGTTGGCGGAGAAGTCGCCCTTACCCGAACCGCGCGAACCATTACCGGGAGCAATGCCGGCTGCGAGCTGCGCGATGAAGACGTAGTTACGTCCGTTCAGCGGTGTATCGACGATGGTCTGCGCTTCAATAACCTGTCCCGTCGAACCATCGCCGGTCTGCAGCAGAGGAGCTTCCGTCGTTACGACGACCGTCTCTTCCGCTCCGACCTGAAGTGCGATGTCCACAGTCGCGCGTTCAGCGACGTGGAGCTGAATGTTTTCCTGTTGCTTGGTGGAAAAACCGGAGGCCGTAACTTTCACGGAGTATTTGCCGATTTTGATGGGGGAGAAGGTGTAGGTTCCTCTGGAGTCCGTTCTGTCCGTCAGGACGAATCCCGTATCCACGTTCGTTACAGTCACCGTCGCATTCGGGACTGCAGCGCCGGAAGGATCCGAGACGGTGCCAGTGATGGCACCCTGGTCGACCTGTGCGTACAGAGGATGAGTTGCCAGAGAAACAAGTGCGAGAAGCATGGACAGTACCCATGCCATACCTCGCCGCGTGCAGAGTTGGTTAACTGCGCGTGCGTTCATGCGTTTTGCCCCTCGAATGGAAAAGCTGCTGCTTTGTTTGAATCCGGATTCATAGAGTGTTTGTATCCGGATTCATCTAATAGCGAGAAAACGTTATCCGCGTCGCTAAAGCTATGTCAAGAAATCTTTTATGAGACGTTTCAATCGGCCGAATTAGTTCACGGATCGAAGTTATCGAGAGACGTCTCACCCAAAGTAGGTCCGCTTAACGACACAAACGAAAAAGCGCGCTATTTCGCGGGTTCTTCGATACGAAGCGCTTGATCTTGATTCCCACTCACATGTTGCAGGCGTTGCCGGATGCCGCTCGGCCACAGAATCTCTACGTCTGCTTCCGTACTGTCGCCCAAACCGAAATGAACCCGCTTGTCACTGCTGGAGAGATACGAGCCCGCGGTCGAGACCGTGGCGTACTGCGATTGGCCGTGACATATCACGCGCACATTGGCCCCGATTGCATCGCGATTGGAGGTATGGCCGACGAGAAGCAGCGTCAGCCAGTGATTGCCGGACTCAGTCCGATTCAGGATCAGGTGCGCAGGCCCATCGTTGATCGTGACCACCGCATCGAGACGGCCGTCATTGTCGAAGTCGCCGAGCGCCAGCCCCCTTCCCACCCACGGTTCCCGAAAAACTGCTCCAGCTTCGGACGAAATATCAACGAACTTTCCTTCGCCGACGTTACGGGCAAGCAGCATCGGCTCACGGTAATGAAGCTGCGGGAAGTTCAGCTCCACATTGTCCAGGTCATGTCCCTGGGCCACGATCAGATCTTTGCGGCCATCGTTGTCGTAATCAAAGAAGCGAATGCCCCAGCCGGAGCGCAGCAAGGTCATCTTCGCGATACCCGAGCTGTAGGTGTCGTAGTTGAAGGAACCATCGCCGTTGTTGCGATAGAGCGCATACTTCTGCATGGCGAGGTTCGTGATGACCAGGTCCGGAAGACCGTCGTTGTCATAGTCTTCGAAGTCGATTCCCATGCCGGCGTACGTCTTCCCTTCACTGTCGACGGCAATCTCCGCAGTGAGGCCGATCTCGCTGAACTTGTCTCCTTCATTTCTGTAGAGGAACTCGAACATGGAGTCATTCGCGATCGCCAGATCGACCTTGCCGTCACGATTGAAATCCGCAAGAGCAATGCCCAATCCCTTTGCCGGCTTATCGAGACCGAAAGCAACGCCCTTCTCCGTAAAGGTCCCATCGCCGTTGTTGCGATACACCATGGGACGAATCGCAGGGAAGATATCAGGATGGCAGTAGGCGCGATACCCCTCGCGATGCTCTCCACACCAGACATCCTCAAAGTCCCAATGCACATACCGCAGCGCGACAAGGTCAAGCTTGCCATCGTTATCGAGGTCGACCCACGCTGCGGCGGTATACCAGGTATCACCCTGGGCAGCCGCGCCGCCCGTGCCGGATTTCTCCGTCACATCCGTAAACGTGCCGTCACCATTGTTGCGATAGAGGCGATTGCCTCCATAGGCTGTCACGTAGAGATCTTCAAACCCATCGTTGTCGAAGTCTCCGACGGCAACCCCCATGCCATAGCCGACACCTTTCAAGCCTGCGCGCTCGGTCACGTCTTCGAAGCTGCCATCGCTTTTCTGGTGATAGAGGCGATTCCAGTCTTCCGGCCCCTTCTTTTGCGGTATGGTCCCCTTCGGTGCAGGGTTCGGCACGGACGCACCATTCACGAGAAAGATATCGAGACGTCCGTCGTTGTCGTAATCGAAGGCTGCTACGCCAGAGCCTATCGTCTCCATAATGTACTTGTGAGACGAGTGGTAAGCACGCGCCTGAAAACCGGGCTTGAGGCGGTCTGAGGCATCGATGAAGTTCGCATGCTCCACCGGAGATTTCGTTTTGGAGCCTGCTGCAGGAGCTTGTCCTGCAAGATTCGTCGTTCCACAACTCAGAGAGAGGAGCAGCCCAAACACAGCGAAATTCGCCGGAAGCACCCGCATAAATGATCAGCCCTTATCGATAGAGATTTCATTGAGGCGGGAAAGCTTCCGAGCCTCAGGCAGAGTCGTTGCTCTGAAGGTGAATCTGCGCAGCTATCGTAGCAGGATGCGGTCGATGCGAGTAGACGATGTACTTCCCAGGCCAGGTATATTGAAGGATTCGATTTCGCGTTTTGTTAGAAATTTTGGGTATTCCTAACCCATCCTGGCGTTGCGAGCATTCACCCCAACGAACAAGTTCGTCGGGGCCCCGAGGATGGGGCACCCGGGCAGGATAAGTGCGGTCGCGCGAAGCGCGATACCCCACCCTTCGCGGTTGCACCGCGAAGAATGGGGCAACGAGTCCATCGCCAACCGCTACTAGCGAACATCTACGGCTACGATACGTGCCGGACCTGCGATGCCGTTATCAACATCGGTCGTCAGTACTGCCTCAAAGTCATGATCGCTATTCTCTGCGCCGATGCGCCGCTCGAGCTCGGCAACCTGGTTGGAGTTCGAGAGAAATTCGCCTGCCGCGGCTGTTCCGCTCATGCCGATACCGGCGGCAATCACGATCACCTGCCCGAGTGCCTGGCTGTGAATACGGGCGATGATGGCATAGTCGCGATTGACCGTAGCCATCTTATCCTGCGGATGCAGGCTCCATTGGCGGTTTCCAGGATCCTTGCTGTCACGGATATAAAAAGAGTCCATGTCGCTTCCACCGAACTGGTATCGCAGCGGTTCGATCAGCTTGAGAGTCCATTGATTATCGAGACCGCCGAGAAAGACCGTTGGTCCTTCACGGAGTTCATTGAGGTTGGTTCCGAGATTCAGGCGGACACGAACCGGCCGGTTCTGATGTCCTACAACAGATTCCAACCTCATCATGGCAAGAACGTCTGAATAGACGACATTCTCGCCCAGCGTTTCGTGATCGAAGAAGGTTCCGGAAGAGAGCAGCTTCGTATCTTCCAGATCCAAGGCGTGCGCGATGGCCGCCGGTGTTGTAGCGGCATTCCCCGGCCAGCGTTTTTTCGCCGAGATCGGTAGACAGAAAGTAATAGGTCCAGGCGCGGCAAAGAATGGTGACCATAACCGATCCAACGGTGTGGGTGTATAGCTCCGCCAGAGAAATCCAGAGGCGATGCCGATCACAAGGAGAAGCACTGGAATAACGGTCCAGACCAAACGGCGCGAGAAGCGCGGCTTCTTCACTGGAGTGGAGGCAGGTGCGCTTTCGTCTGCAACATCATTCGCAGGGGCTGGCACCTCAGCGGCGGATCTATCGCGCGCCGGAAAGAACTCGGGGATATAGGAGCCGATGTTGAGCTCGATGCGAAGCTCTGAGGCATGAGACGATTCATGGTAATACTGCGCGATGCGTTTGCGAATCTCCGCGACAGTCACGCGGACCACAGGATCTGACGCAGTATCGTAGTCTGCCGGACGGCCAAAGACCTCGACACCGAGGGTTCGTTCCTTCAGATGCGCCCCTCGTCCTTCGAGCGTCTCCTCAACCATGTATCGCAGCAGCGTAGGGTATCGCTTGCTGTTGCGAAAGTGAGTGGAGTGGAGCAGGCGCTCCATCTGCGCCCGGATTTTCTCTTTATCTTCCGATGAGAACGGTACGAGCGTTTGCGACTCAGGAGTGCTCGGTAGCATTTGGCCTTCCCCAATGGTTACAGAAGAATAGGCCGTTATAACCAGCTTCCGCAACCCAGGTCTTTACCTACCTTTACCTCCTTCATACCTCCTGCTATCTCCAAGCAAAATCAGGGTCTACCCCGTGTATACCCGTTAGACCTGACATGTAATGACATGCGGCACCTAGACTCCGCTGGTCGTAGAAGTACACCTGTGCCCGCGCCCCGAAATTTCGCTGGCACGAAATCCTCCAAAAAACACACAACAACAGAGGGAACGACCATGAAGCAGAGAGTGCATTTTCTTGAGGTAGGCCATCTATGGGTACTGCGAACCCTGAAGCTCGCAGCAGTAGTGATCCTGTTCCTGTTCGGCGCCGGGTCGATGCATGCTCAATTAACCACGGCGGATATTCTGGGAACGGTCACGGAACCGACCGGCGCCGTGGTGGCGAACGCAAGAGTGGAGCTAAGAAACACTGCCACCAATGTCACCCGCGTTGTCACCACGGATGAGAGCGGCAACTATACCTTCCCTCTTCTGCAGCCGGGACACTACAGCATTAAGGTCACCGTGCAGGGCTTCAAAGCTTTCAACACTCCGGACCTTGCTGTTGAAGCCGGTGACCGCGCCCGCAATGACGCTCACCTGCAACTGGGCGATGTCAATGAGACTGTCAGCATCGAAGCGCAGACTCCTTTGCTACAAAGCGAGAGCGCCACTGTCAGTTCAACGGTGACCGCGCAGAGCGTGCAGGATCTGCCATTGAATGGCCGCAACTATGTCCAGCTTATCCAGATTGTTCCCGGTGCAAATGAGGGACCAGGAAACGGGCTGACCAGCGGAGGACGACCGGACGATCGCCGGCAGTCGAGCTCCTTCTCGGTGAACGGGCAGGACGATACCCTTAACAACTTCATCATTGACGGCTTCGATAACAACGAACGCATCATCGGCACCAGCGGCGTTCGTCCCAATGTCGAAGGTATCCAGGAGATCAGCGTCCAGACGAACAGCTACGCTCCCGAAGCCGGACGCACCGCCGGCGGCGTCGTCAATATTGTGACCCGCAGCGGATCGAACCAGTTTCATGGAAGCGCGTACGAGTACTTCCGCAACGATATCTTCGACGCGCGGCAGGTGTTGCAGACCTCCGGAAGCAAACCCGAACTGCGGCAGAACCAGTTCGGCGGCTCCATCGGTGGGCCAATCTGGAGAGATCGCACCTTCTTCTTTGGCGACTATGAAGGCTTCCGCCAGGTCACAGGCGTGACCTACCAGAGCACGGTACCGACGATCGATGAGTATAACAACATCAACAGCATCGGCGGGGGATCACCGCAGGCGCTAGTGGCAGCAGGCAACGGGACCTCGGGTCTCCCTATCAATCCCATCGCCCTGAATTACCTGAAGCTCTTCCCCGCCCCGACCAACTCCAGCCTGACAAATAACTACGTCATCAGCCCGAGCAAGACGCAGTACAGCCAGGTCTTCGATGTTCGTATCGACCACAGGTTTAACGCAGGCAACCTGTTCTACGGCCGCTACACCTACAACCATGTCGATTCAACCATCCCGCCGGCGCTCGGCGTTGTGAATGGTCTTGAGATCTCGGGAGGCCGTTACATCTTTGCCGGACCGGCAAAGAACGGCGCGCAGCAGTACGCCTTCGATTACACGCACATCTTCACGCAGAACCTGCTGATCGATCTAAAGGCCGGCTTCACCCGTATCAACAACCTGTCACTGCCGCTGAACTACGGCAAGAATGCGGATACCACGGTCGGCTTCGGCTCAAACATGAACTTTACGCAGAATGCGAATGTACTGACGCCGATCAGCTTTGGCCCATTCAGCGACATCGGTGACGGCGCCTATGTGCCGCTGCAGGATATCGACAACACCTTCCAATATGCGGCGAACGTCAACTGGAACAAGGGCAACCACAACATCAAGTTCGGTGCGAGCTTTATCCGCAGACAGGCGCGCAACCTGCAGAGCGCCTTTCCTGCCGGCCAGTATGGCTTTGGCCTGAACACTGACAACTGCGTTCCCGGCACGGGATACAACACCGCAACTGGAGCCTGCAACGCGACCGCCTCCGCGAAGCAGCGCCAGGATAACAACCTTGCGAGTTCGCTCGTGGGCGCATTTAGCTCGTCGAGCCGCAACTACAACCTGAACACGCCGGACTACCGGACCTATGAGCCGAACTTCTTCGTGCAGGATTCATGGAAGCTGACACCGAAACTCACCTTGCTCTATGGCGTGCGCTACGACGTATTTACGCCCTTCACGGAAGCCCATGGCAGCATCTCGAACTTCGATTTCAACCAGGCGCTGACGCTGAACAGCAGCAACATCGGACAGGCGCTGAAGGTGGCAAACCAGAACGGTGTGGACGGACATGCCGGTATCAGCACCGACTACAGCAACCTGGCTCCACGAGTCGGCTTCTCCTGGTCACTGGCGCCCCAGACCGTACTGCGTGGCGGCTATGGCCTGAGCTTCTTCCCAGGCAATTACACGTCCAATGCCGACCTGAAGAATGCGCCATTCGTCTCGGTCTATTCCCCAAACTGCATCTCGAGTGTCGCCTTCCAGATTCAGACAACGCGGAACGGAGCTCCGGCAAGCGCAAGCAACCCGGACTGCGCCACCATCTCGGGCGCCAACACCAGCTTCAGCCAGGGCCTGCCGCTGCCGCAGCCACAGACGATCAGCAGTACCGGTCTGAGCTTCGTCGCCGAGTCTCCAAACTTCCGGTCAGCGATGATTCAGCAGTTCAACCTGCAGATACAGCAGCAGTTCAGCTCCAATGTGCTGACGATCGGCTACGTGGGCAACGTTGCCCAGCATCTGCCGCAGACTATCAACGACATCAATGTGCCAAGGCCGGGCAACAGTGTCAGCGGCGGAGCCTCCAGCGCGCGCCCACTCAGCGGCGTTCTGCCAAACCTCGCAGGCGTCAACTGGTTGGTAAGCGAAGGTATTTCCAACTACAGCGCATTGCAGACCAGCTTCCAGCGACGCTTTGTGAAGGGACTGGCCTTCGACGCGAATTACACCTGGGCAAAGGGACTGAGCGATGTTACCGGCTTCAGCCAGGAAGGCGCACAGGGAGCCTATAACGCGGACCCGACACGCATCCGGCAGATCGACTACGGCATTGCGGAGAACAATATTCAGAACCGCTTTGCTCTCTCGTTGAACTATCAGTTCGCCGCCGGTCACACCTTCGGCAACTCGCTTGAGCGGTTTACATTTGGCGGCTGGCAGATGAACACCATCACCATCTGGCAGACGGGCAAACCGTTCTCCATTCTGAATGACAGTGCCGCCGGCGGATACGGCAACCGTGCTACGCCCATCAACAATGGTGGAGGCGATCGCCCGAACCAGGTCGGTGATGATCATGCCGTTGAGCGGAGCTTCCAACACTGGTTCAATACAGCGGCATTTGCACCCCAGACGCTCGGCACCATCGGAACATCGCAGCGGAACGCACTCTCCGGCCCGAACTTCAGGCACGTCGATCTGTCGCTGTTCAAGGACTTCTTCCTGACGGAGCGGGCGAAATTGCAGTTCCGTGCTGAGGCCTTCAACATCTCCAATACACCGAGCTGGATCATCGGTCAGGGCAGCGGCAATGTGAAGATGGGCAACTCCGCCTTCGGCACGGTAACCGCCACCGACTCGAACTACACACCACGCCTATACCAGTTCGCTCTCAAACTCAACTTCTAGCGTTTGCAGTGTAAATCGTGCTGCCTCCAAGCCGGGCTGTTCTTTTATACAGCCCGGCTTTTTCTTATGCGGGCACTATTCCGGCTGCGATGAAAGTCTGTCTTCGGGCATACAGAAGGCCAGAGACTCTTCAGTCTCTGGCCTGATGTTCCTAGGCCGTCATGCCCGGACCGAGAAGACGACCTTGCCAATTCCATCGAGTTCGCGCTTCTCCCACAGTGTGGCCGGCGACCAGAGCGTCTCGACTGCGGCGATCTGTGGCTTGACCTTCCCGTCGGCAACCAGCGTTGCGAAAGCATTTAGCCCTTCGGTCGTCACGTTGGTCTCAACGAATGCGGCTTCAATCCCCAGACGTGCCGCCTCCTCCGCGATCGGCGGTCGATTCGCCGTCACGGCGGCCCCGCCGGGCTTCACCAGTGCATAGGAAGGCACGACGGTATCACCTCCTATCAGATTGAGGACAGCCTCCACCTGCTGGATCTCTTCCAACCTCTGCTGTGCAAGATCGATAACACGTTCTGCTCCTAGTTCTTGAAGAGCAGCGGCTTTGCTTTGGCGGGCTGTGGCGAGGACATGAACTCCGGCGTCTCGCGCCAGTTGCACCGCCAGTGACCCTACACCGCCCGACGCACCCATGATCAGCAGCGTCTGCCCTGCCTTGATCTTCGAGAGCTCCAACATCCGCGTCGCGGTCTGACCTACCAGCGCGATTCCGGCTGCTTCCTCGGCGGAAATGGCTGCCGGTCTGTGGGCCAGACTGGTAGCCGTGACAATCACAAACTCGGCGTACGCACCGGCCTCCCTTGTATAGCCAAACACCTCATCGCCCACTTTGAAGGTTGTGACGCCTTCACCGATCGCAGCGACCCGGCCTGCAACATCGCCACCCGGCGTCCATGGAAACTGCAATGGAAAGACCTGGCGCAAGAAGCCGAGGCCGCGCCCGGGATCTACCCCATTCATGCTGGTGAAGTGATTCTCTACCAGCACCTGTCCGGGGCCGGCAGTTGGGACAGGTACTTCATCCAGGTGGAGAGCTGCCCCATAGTCGTTGATGCGCAGTGCTTTCATATACATCTCCCTTCGAATGGCGCCGCCAGGATCGCGGTCGCTTCGATAGAAGAGATTCTTTGGCATGAGTACACGAGTCAACATGTACTGGAAAACAGAATTGCAATTCTGGAACAAATCAAGAAGGCTCGGCGCCTACGACTTTCTACGGGAACTCAGATCATTCAGCGTAGTTTCGAAGTGTTCTTTGATGAAGCTAACGAGCTTTCGAACGCGGACAGATTGCATTTCCGCCGGCGTTACCGCAAAGATGTGGGCCGGAACGCCTTCCCAATCTTTGAGTAGCCTCGTCAGGCCATCGCCGAAACCCGGATGAATTGCCAGAAAATCGGAAAGGAGTGCGATCCCCATACCGTGTTTGGACAGCTTTGCCAGCATTCCAACAGAGTTTGCGCTAGCCGCGCCACCCACCGTCACAGTCCTACGTTCGTGCTCGCGGCGCAGTTCCCACTGGCTTAGGGCTTCGCCGTGAATAAGACGAAGGCACGAGTGTTGGGCCAGTTCCGCCGGGTCCTGGATCCTCTTGTGCTTAGCGAGATATTCCTGGGAGGCAAACAGGTAACGAGGAAAAGTGCCGACCCGCCGGGACCAGAAAGAAGAGTCAGGCAAACGCAACTGGTGACTTACCATGATGGCTAAATCGAGACTCTCCGTCAGGAGATTGGGATGGCCGCTTATGGAAAGCACCTCGATGGAAATATCAGAGTGGTCAAGCATGTAGCGGGCGAAAAGAGGAAGGAAGATGGTCTGCGCCAAATCGAATGGCACACCCACGCGGATATGTCCTGACGCCCTGGAGGCGATCCCGGCAACTTCCTCCTGAATGCGCTTCGCTTCCGCCACAAGAGTTTTGGACTGCTCGTAGCAAGCCTGGCCCGCATCGGTCAGCTGAAAGGCCCGCGTAGAACGATAAATGAGATGGAAGCCCAATTCTCGCTCGAGTGCGCTTATGCGACGCGAGAGCGTCGATACGGGCATTCCCAGCGCTGCTGCTGCCCGACTGAAGTTGCGTGTGTTGGCAACCTCAACGAAAAGCGCCAAATCAGCCAGGAAACGCATGGGGATCCTTTCTATTGCTCAGGCTCTGGATGAGGCTATCCATTATTTTGGAAGTCTCCGTCTAAGCATCCGCGATCACCGCCAGAATCGCATACATCTGGGTCTGGATTGGGCTTGGATCTCATTTGATGCTGACAAATGGTCCCGCATTTCGTCAGTGACTAGAGTATTTTCCCTGGCACTGGGTATCCCGGAAAGGGCGTGCAGTGGCGTTTTCATTGCGGAAAACGTCCATAGAAAGCGCGTGAGAGCATCGATAGAGCATTTCTCCTAAAGGTATAGAGCGGAGCTTTGACTGTTTGCGCCGTTTTCCTGCGAAGAAAACGGCATTCACAGATTTATCCAACACCACAGTATTAGGAGAATTGCTCTAGAGTCATTTACTCGCAGATGGAGAGCACCGGATATGGAGCAGCCATAATCATGCGGAATCCTGTAAGCGGAGCCATGTGAGTGGTCATCCCGCGGCCCTTGTGAACAAGGATCAGCAGGAGCTCTGCATGGACCATCTTCAGGTGACGCTCTACCGCTCGGGCAGGATCATCCCCTTCAACGTCGCCCCGGCATCCCCGAGCCGACAAACGTCCGCCCCTCCCCTGCCGGCGGCGTCTTCTTCTTCACCACCCACGTCGTCATGCATCGCTGCTCCTGCACCACGGTCGTCTTCAGTGGATCCACCAGCTCCCCATCCAGACCGCGCGTTAGTTCCATCAACAGCGCTTCATCCACCAGCAGCCACTCCACTCCATGCGACATCTTGAACCGCCGTCCTCCCATCGCCTCGAACGCCATCCCCTGCGTCGCTCCAATCGTCGACGCCAGCCGGCAGAACAGCATTCCACCCGGCCGCAGCACCCGCCACAGCCCTCGCACCATCGCCTTCAGTTGCGCCTCACCCTGCGCAAAGTGCAGCACCGAGTTGCACACCACCACGTCCGCAAACTCATCCGTGAAAGGCATCGCCTCTACGCCCGCCACCTGGAAGTTCTCAGCCGGAAGCCTCGGCGCCAGCTCACTTGCCATCTGCCGCACCTCCGCCACAGCGTCGGCGCTTATATCCACGCCAAACACTTCATACCCTTCACGCAGCAAATACTGAATATTCCGGCCGCCGCCGCACCCCGCGTCCAGCACCCGCCTGCCCGGCGAAATATTCCCGCGCAATATCTGGTCGAACAGGTAGATATCAATCTGCCCAAACTGCTGCTGCAGCGTCATCCAACCCCCTCTTCTTCACTCTGCCCGGGGGAGCACTTCACCCCGCTACTTTCATCGTAGCTGGGCTCCGTTCTGAGATGGATGATCTGCTAGAGCATTTTCCCTGTTTCTAGGTAGCCCGAAAGAGGAGTGCAGCGGCGTTTTCATTGCGGAAAACGCCCATAGATGCGGAAGCCCTATCCACACCTACAGGAAACATGTTCTATCGTTTCGCGCGCGCGGCCTCAATTGCGGCAATGTCGATCTTTCGCATCGTCATCATTGCGCTCATCGCACGCTTCGATGCAGCGCGATCCGGGTCCGCCATCGCCGCCAGCAGGGCGCGTGGCGTAATCTGCCATGAAAAACCCCAGCGGTCCTTACACCAGCCGCACATGCTCTCCTGGCCGCCGTTACTTACGATGGCGTTCCACAGGCGGTCCGTCTCAGCCTGGTCGTCGGTAAGAATTACAAAGCTGACCGCTTCGTTCGGGATAAAGTTCGGGCCGCCATTAAGGCCTATGAATTTGCGGCCGCAGACGGTGAACTCAACGATGAGCTCCTGGCCTTCGGGGCCGGATGGGGTATCGATGGGCGATATGCTTGTCTTCCCGACGTGGCTGTCGGGGAAGGTGGCGGCATAGAATTCGGCGGCTTCGCGTGCTTTCCCGTGGTCGAACCACAGGCAGGTGCTCATCTTCTCGGACATGTTGCTCTCTCCTCTGCACGTAAGTTCGGCAGCCACACTTCTGGAAGAGAAGAGCGGCTGCATCGGATGACGGACTTCGCGGTTACGATTTTGGTCCCTGCATCAAGGCAAAGTGGCCATCCTGATCATCCAGGGCCTGCATGATGCGTGAACCTCCGGGTACCTCCATGGGAGGCATAAGGACCTTACCTCCGGCATCGATCACACGTTGCTGCGCAGCTTCAATGTCATTGACAAGGAAGTAGTACTGCCAGTGCGGCGGAATTCCTTCGGGCATGCCCGGGCCTTTACGAGCCATCATTCCGCCGGTGTAGAGGGGCTTATCGGTCCGGAAGGTCTGGTAGATGCCCATGGGCCCCATGTCATGCGCATAGTCTTTCTGCCAGCCGTAGTGTTTCGAATAGTAGTCGAAGGCTTTCGCCGGATCATCGGTGAGCAGTTCATGCCAGCCCACGTTTCCCACTGCCATTTGATCCAGACGAGGTGGCGCCTCTTGCTTACCGGGTTCGAAGAGCAGGTATTTCACCTGCTGAGGGTCAAGCACGACGGCAAAACGGCCTACACCCGGGATCTCCTGGGCCGGCTTCACGATCGTGCCGCCATCGGCTGTAACAGACTTAAGCTCCTCGTCGAGCTTTGCGGTATGGATATGGCCCATCCACTGCGTGGGAAGCTCAGGAGCGCCTGCTCCGGCCCAGGTCATCATGCCACCGACATCTTTGCCGTCTTTGCCAAAGATCATGTAGGTGAAGCCAGGCATACCGGCATCCTTGATGTCCCACCCGACTACCTTCTTGTAGAAGTTCACTGCCTTGCCCATATCGTTGGTGACAAGTTCGTACCAGATGAAACCGTCTGCCATTTCATACCTTCCATTTGCGACGTATCGCTACGAAGTAAACATCGTCCACATACGCTATCACCGCAAGTGGACACTGTCCACTTTTACTCGTTACGCGCTACACTCTTCTTGAATACACCATGAAAAACAACGCTTCTCCTCAAAAGCGCAGGACCTTCCGCCACGGCGATCTGCGCAACGCATTGGTGACTGCCGGGCTCGAGATGGCCCGCGCCGGAGGGCCCAATGCGGTGATTCTCCGGGAGGCGACCCGGCAAGCGGGTGTCGCTCCGAATGCGGCTTACAGACATTTTGCCGGCCAGGCGGAGCTGCTGGATGCCGTACGTTCGGCATGTCTGTCGCGGGTCGCCGCGGCGATTGAAGATGAGATGAAGAAGCACAAAGCGGGACGCAACCCGCAGGCATTCGCGCGAAAGAGTCTGCACGCTGTGGGCATGGGCTACCTGGGGTTTGCGATGAGAGAGCCGGGAATGTTCCGCACAGCTTTCTCGGTACCGCCACCGGTTCATTCTCCTGACCCGGCGAATACGGCGTCTTTGGGCTTGAACCCCTTTCAGTTACTCTCACTAGCCCTGGATCGCATGCAGGAGAGCGGCTTGCTCAACAGGAAAGATCGCAAGGGTGCGGAATATCTGGCGTGGTCGACAGTGCACGGTCTGGCGCTGCTGGCGCTTGAGGGGCCGCTGCACAAGATGCCGCGGGAGATGGTGCTGGCGCTGGGAGAGAGACTAGTCGTCATGGTGGAGCGCGGACTCAGCTAGAGCCCAATCGTTCGAAATCGACGACTGCATTTCGAGACACTCTTCCGCTGAGAGGTCTCGCTGCGGGCGAAAAATCGGTATCCCGCGAGGTAACGTTCCTCCAGAAATACACGTACCCTGCACATGGAGAGATGATGCATACCGTTCAACCATTCCGCACAGGAATTCCAGGAATCGAGGCGTTCGGCCTCGCCTCGACGCGGCAGTTTCCGCGTCACTCGCACGACCAGTTCGGAATCGGCCTGATCCTATCAGGAGCTCATCGATCATGGAGCGGGTTTGGCTGGGTGGATGCCAGAGCAGGCGACATCATTATGGTGAATCCCGGAGAGATGCACGATGGCAGTTCGCAGGACAGCAACGGCCGTCGTTGGCAGATGATCTATTTTGCCCCGGAATTGATCTCCGAACTGTTTGACGGTGACGCGGCCGGGAGTGCCGCCGTTCTGCTGCCCCGAATCCGCGACTCACGCCAGGCGCTCCGCTTTTCACGCCTGTTCGGTGCACTCACAGAGCGCTGCCCAGACCCAGGACACACCGAAGAGTGTCTTCTGCATACAGTCGTTCATGCTTTCAGGCACCACAGTACGCGGCGTCCCGGGAAGCAGATACTTCCACCCAGCATCGACAAGGTGAAGAGGCAGATCGATCTGTCACCGGAACTGCCGCACTCTCTTCAGGAGATGGCGATCCTGGCCAATACGAGTCGATTTCAATTCCTTCGAGCTTTTGCTCACGCAACGGGCGCCACACCTCACGCCTACATGCTTCAGCAGCGAGTGCGGCTCGCGCGAAGACTGATTGCAAGCGGAAAAGAACTGGTTCAAGTGAGCTGCGAAGCAGGATTCGCGGACCAGAGCCATATGACCCGCGCCTTTGTGCGGCAATTCGGGGTAACCCCTTCCCGTTATCGGGCAACGGTTTGCACGAACCGGTCACGCGCAATTTCGTTCAAGACGAGATTCAGGCAATGAGCTGAGGATGAGGCATGATCCGACGCTGTGAAGAAGCCGACTTCGACCAAATCTGGACCGTCATCAACGATGGCGCCGAAGCCTACCGCGGCATCATCCCCGAAGACCGTTGGCACGAGCCATACATGACGCGGGAAGAGCTCCGTAACGAGCTCGCGAATGGTGTGGCGTTCTGGGGATACGAACAAAACGGGACACTTCAAGCTGTGATGGGGATGCAAAACGTACAGGATGTCACCTTGATCCGGCATGCATACGTTCGGACCAGAGTGCGGCGCTGTGGCATCGGAGGTCTCCTGCTGGATCACTTGAAAGCGTCGACCCAGCGCCCTCTACTCGTCGGCACCTGGGCAGATGCCGCCTGGGCGATTCGCTTTTATGAGAAACATGGGTTTCAGGTCGTCGAAGCAGGCGAGAAGAATCAGTTGTTGCGGAAATATTGGGACGTCCCCACACGTCAAATCGAAACCTCGGTTGTCTTGTGTCAGTGACTGGCTCATAGACAACATGGGAGCTGAACAGTTCTCGCCGGCCATCTAAAAGACTTTTTTACTGGACCGATTCGGTTGCCACCTTGGGATCGTCTTCATGGTGCGGGACAGAAAGCCACGTCCCAGGGTACTTTCCAAGGGTCGCAGCCCTGGCCGCGTTCGATAGCTTCGCCGGCGACGTTGTCTACAACCATCACGCCTGATACCCGCAGAAAGGAGGACACGATGAACATCATGACTAAGAGGAAGAACATCTATGTCGCTCTGGCGATCCGCGCGATAGCCTGGATCCCGGGTACATCCTTCCCTCAAACCACCCAGGCCGCTGTTAGCCCGCAATCGCGGGCTAACAGCCCGGCGCCCAGCGGGTAGCACGACTTTGACTTCCGCTTTGGCACCTGGAAGACGCACATCTCGCTGCTCGCACTTGGACCTGAAATCCAAGATGTCTAATCTGTATCTTCCCTATTCGCAGATGGAAAGCACCGCGCATGGAGCAGCCATAATCATGCGGAATCCTGTACGCGGCGACAGGTGAGCGGTCATTCCCCGGCCCTTATGCACGCCGATCAGCAGGAGATCTGCATGAACCGCCTTCAGGTGACGCTCGACAGCGCGGGCAGGATCATCGTCTTCCAGCGTCTTGAAGTCCACTCGACTCTCCAGTACGTCGGCGGGAAGAACACCGGCCAGGCTGTTGCGAACGGTGACCTCCCACCCCGCTGACGCCGGCGCGTGCGCCTGGTCTTCCCTGACATGAACCACTGAGAGCCTGGTATCTCCGGCCATCAGGAGAGGCAAAATCCGGAGCACGCCGAGTGAACGCGCGCTCAGATCGGTGGCATAGACCAGGGTTTGGATCTTACGGCGGCTATAGTCCTTGACGTGTGGCCCGACCACGATCACTGGCAGAACAGCATGGCGCAGCACTTCCTCCGCAGTAGACCCTACGAGAAACCGCTCCACTCCGTCCCGTGAATGTGTCCCCATCACGATGAGGGACGCGCCTTCGGAGACGGCGGTGTTGATGATCTGCCCAGGGATGTCTCCAGCACTATCGATCACCGAACAGCGAATGCCCGTACCGGCCGCAAGCACCTTCGCCTTTGCCGCCATGAGCCGGCGACGGCTTCGCGCACGCAGATCCGTCATCATCCAGCCGACCGGCGCTGCGTAGCGATGATGGGCCACGTAAGGAAAGATATGAATCAAGCTCAGATCGAAGCCGTACTGCTGAGCCAGGGACTGCGCAAATCCGAGGGCAATCTTCGATGCCTTCGAAAAATCCGTGGGGATGACAATTGTTCCGAGCTGCACCTTTCGCATCGCGGAGTCCTCCTGCAGATAGGAGCTTACAAAGCCTGTCCTGCCGGCTCAGTGATGGATGTCACAGGAGGAAGGATGGGAATCCGCCTAGTATCACGATCGGAAGGTGCTGTGTGTCCAGATCGATGTACTTCGACAAGAGGGCTCCGCATGCGGAATCCGCGGAAACAGTACTGCGCCGGCTGCGCACCGATCCCCATTCCGGCCTTTCGACAGTCGAGGCTGATGCCCGCCTCAGTAACGGCAGAAATGAGATTCAGACGAAACACGCCTACTCGGGCTGGCGGCTCTTTCTCAGACAATTCGCGGATCCGCAGATGTACCTGCTGCTCAGCGCAACGGTTCTGTCGCTCGTGGTTACTTTGTCGAAGCACGGTGGAGCTCCCTGGGAAGCATTACTGATCTTGTCCGTGGTGTTGTTGAACGCCATCCTCGGTTTCCTGCAGGAGGATCGGGCAGAGAAGGCGCTTGAACAGCTAAAAGTCATCTCGCCGGCACTTTCGCGTGTAATCCGGGACGGCACAGCGCAGGACGTTCTTTCGGCCACGCTTGTCCCCGGTGACATCCTCCTGCTGGAGGAGGGGAACATCGTGCCTGCCGATGCCCGAATCATTGAAGAAGATGGAATTCAGGTAACTGAGGCTCTCCTCACGGGAGAGAGCCTCAGCGTCTCGAAACAGCCGGCCCCTCTTCCGCTGACTACGCCCACAGCAGATCGAACCAATATGGTCTTCAGCGGTACCGGCATCCTCTCCGGGCATGCCAGAGCAGTGGTTGCTTCAACCGGGCCAGACACCGAAGTCGGGCACATCGCCTCCCTGCTGGCCAAAGCGGAGAAGGATGCGACCGCGTTACAGAACCGCCTCCACGGACTCAGCAAACAGATCGCCATTGGTGTCTTTCTAACTGGGTCGCTCTGCGTAATCACCTTCATTCTCCTTCTCCCTGAAAAGACGTTGGACACCCTCATCGAGATTGCTCTCTTTGGAGTCTCTCTTGGAGTTGCAGCAACACCGGAGGCGCTCGGCACACTCGTTACTCTCACTCTTGGCTTCGGCGTACTACGGCTCGCCCGGCGTGGCGCGATTGTCAGAAGACTCAACGTGATCGATACTCTGGGCGCGACAACCGTTGTGATGTCTGACAAGACGGGCACGCTGACGCAGAACCGGATTGAAGTTCATTCCTTCTTCACCGCGGCCGAAACGATCTCATCGCAGTCATCGACCGGACCTATCCACACCGGAAGCCCGATAGAAGCATGTCTTCTGAGTGCCGCGCTAGCGAATGCCGCCAATTACGTTCGGGAAGGGACCGCCTTTAAGTTTCATGGTGACCCGGTCGACACTGCCTTGTGGATGGCCACAACACATCGCGGAGTTTCACCCGATGCCATCGAGGCCAGATTCGTTCGCAAATGGCGATTTCCCTTCACCTCGGAACGCAAGATGCTCAGCGTAGCGGTACAGGATCGGCATCGACCGGACGCGATATTCCTCTATCTGAAGGGAGCGCCGGAGTCGGTTCTGTCTCGCAGCACGCATGAAATGGCTGGTAAAAGAGTCACGGAGATCACAGCAACCAGACGAGCCGAGTTGTCGGCCAAAATTGACGCCCTCGCCCTGGAGGGGTGGAAGATCATGGCCCTGGCACGCCGTATTCTGCCGGTATCAACCGACCAACCCGCAAAACCCGAGCTCGTGGAGAGCGGCCTCACCCTCACCGGTTTCGTCACGTTGTTCGATCCTCCAAGGACGGAGGCGAGCGAGACCATCCGGCAGATGACCGCCGCCCATATCCGCACAATTCTCGTCAGCGGCGACCACCCTAAAACTGCGGCTGCTATCGCAAGACAACTCGGCATCGAGTCTGGCGCCACCGTTCTAACCGGAGCAGAGATTGAGCGATCCAATGATGCTGAGCTCCAACAGCAGCTTCGCGGCACTACCATCTGCGCGAGAGTCACACCCGCGGATAAACTCAGGGTGGCACAGTTGCTGCAGCGGTCGGGAGAGGTCGTTGCGATGACCGGCGACGGCGTCAATGACGCGCCAGCATTGAAAGCTGCCGATGTCGGCATCGCAATGGGCAGTGGCACTGAGATCGCCAAAGATGCAGCCGATATTGTCCTTACCGATGACAGCCTTGCGACCATTCTGCACGCCATCCGCGAAGGCAGAATCATGGCGGCAAATATCCAGAAGGCCGTGATGTACCTCTTCACGACGAACCTGTCTGAGGTCGGCACGATCTTTCTCGCTGCAGTTGCTTCCATGGCGATGAAGCAGGCTGCACCTGCGGCGCTGCCCCTGACCGCGGCTCAGATTCTATGGCTGAACCTGATGACCGATGTCGCCCCGGCGATCGCATTGGCGCTTTCGCCTGCGCGTCCGAACGTGATGGAAGGAAGCGGCCATCGGAACCTTAAACAAATTCTTTCCAAAGGATCGGTGTACCAGATCCTGGGGAACAGTCTCGCGCTCACTGCCGTCACCCTGGGAGCATTCTTCCTGGTTTCAGGCGACCTGATCCACCGCCGGACCATGACGCTGACGGTCATCGCGCTTTGCCAGTGCGCCTATGCACTGACGCTGCAGTCAGAATCGGCCAGCATCTTCCGGTATCTTTCTGAACTGCGATGGCTGATACCTGCAATCGCATGGTCGATTGTCGCGCAAGTACTCATCGTAAGCTTTGCCTTTACGCGTGAGGTCTTCGGCTTGTCACAGCTCAATTGGCAAGATTGGCTGCTATGTTTTCTGGCGACCTCGTCTGTTCTTGTTCTGAGTGAATGCCGCAAGTTCCTTCTGAGAAGGCAAAGAAAACACAGCAATCTCGGAGTCGAAGGCACGGCTTCGATTCCCACTTCCCGAGCCACCTCTCATGCGAACTAGGTCCAAATCTCACACCGGGAGCAGCGCGATGGTGTTTGCGCTGACAGCAGGGTCTCTATTCCTGTGCGCTCTATTGTTGAAACCGTTCATCCCCGCTCTCACCGGTTCATTGCTCATTGTCACAATGACCCAACCGCTTGCGAAGCGGCTCAGACAGATCTTCTCGCACCGTACAACCGCGGCAGCCGTGGCGACCGTCATTGTCGCCCTATGCATTATTGTGCCCGCTGCATTCATTCTGCGTATGGTAGCGATGCAGGCGCTGGGCGGACTACAGCTTCTTCAGGACGCGGCCTGGCTCGATAAATTACAGCATCTTATCGATCAAATAAGGTCCTATCTCTCCCTGCGTGGAATCCCTCTCATGGGAAACGACCTCCCGCAGATCATCAAGACCGGCGCTGGTTTTTTGGGATCGACCTTTCTTACGCTCGTCTCTGGATCGGTCGAAGCCTTTACCCAGATCGTCGTCATGCTGTGTCTACTCTTCTTCTGGTATCGCGATTCCGACGACTTGTTAGCCCATCTGCGCAAAACCTCTCCCCTCAACTCCGGCGAGGAACGGCTTTTCGTGAAATATTTCAAGCGGACGATCCGGGCAAGTGTCGTCGGCAGGCTCTGGATCGCCGCCATTCAGGGGTTTCTTGCATGGATCGCATTCGCCGCCCTCGGCGTGCCGGGAGCGGTTCTCCTGGCTAACCTTACCTCGGTCTGCGCTCTGATCCCCGCCTTCGGTGCATTTCTTGTATGGCTGCCGGTTGTCGGTTATCTTCTGGCGATCCACGCGTGGACGAGAGCAGTGATCCTCTTCACCATCGGCTTCTTCCTCCTGAGCACCGTCGACAATCTTCTGTACCCATTTTTCGTCGGCGCACGAGCGCACCTGCACACCGCAAAGATGTTGCTATCGGTCTTTGGGGGGCTTTGGCTTTTCGGCATCAGCGGCCTGGTCCTTGGGCCGCTCGTGTGGGTAACAACTGAGCTGCTCGTCGCAATCTGTATGCGGCGGGCCTCTAGAGATGAATCGCGCAACGCCGGAGATACCTTATGAGCGGCGCTGCTCTATATCGAGAGGTGTCGCATGAACACCAGGTCTGGAGCGCTTGAAAACCCGGCGTTACACTTGTATCCACTGTCCATGGATAAGACGCCTAAAAGTAGCGGTACCCCCATCCCAGCAACCTGGGTCGATCCTGAACGCTGGCTCGCAGCGATTGTCGAATCATCCGATACGGCAATTATGGGCGAATCGCTCGACGGCATGATTACAAGCTGGAATCGCGCGGCCGTCCAGATGTTCGGATATTCAGCCGAAGAAGCGATCGGTAAACCGGTCTTCTTTCTTGCATGGCCCGGCGAAGACGAGAGAATGCATGAACTCCTCCGCATCGTGCGGAACGGTGAGCGCATTGATGGATTCGAGACAGCGCGCAGACACAAGGACGGCTCACAGGTCTTTGTCTCTCTCAGCATGTTTCCCGTTAAGGATGCTGACGGGACGATCGTAGGTATCGCCGAGATTGCCCGGAATATTACCGACCGCAGACTGGCCGAGGAGCAGATTGCGCGCTCTCATGCGGAAGTGCTTGCAGAACGCAAGTTCCGGGAGATGATCGAGGAGGCTCCTGATGCAATCCTCGAAGTGAATCAGACCGGGTACATCGTGATCGCCAATAAGACCTCCGAGACACTTTTCGGGTACACACGCGAGGAGTTGCTCGGCCAGCCGGTCGAGATTCTTGTGCCGATGCCCCATCGGGGCAATCATGCTGATAATGTCGCGAGGTTTGTACGGAGCGGCAAGACCCGTCCCATGGGACAGGGACTGGACCTGAATGCGCGGCGAAAGGACGGATCGGAGTTTCCTGTCGAGATCAGCCTGAGCCCTATCAGAAGCGCGCAGGAGGTTCTGATCGTTGTCGTCATCCGTGACGTATCGGAACGCCGTAAAGCCGAGCAGCAGCTGCGCGCGCTCCAGGAGGGTTACTTCAATGAGCTAGTGGCCCGCCAGCATGAGGCGGAGCGTCTGAATCGCCTGAAGAGCGAGTTCATGGCAAGCGTAAGCCACGAACTGCGAACTCCATTGCATACGATCATCGGGTTTACCGACCTTCTAAAAGAAGAGAGCAACGGGACTCTGAACGCGAAGCAAACCCGGTTTGTCGAGCATATCCAGCGGGATTCAGAGCATTTACTCGCCTTAATTAACGACGTGCTGGATCTCAGCCGTATTGAAGCCGGCGGACTTTCCCTGCAGACCGAACAGATCGACGTTACCGATCTGCTCCATCAGACAACGGAGTCAGTGCGAGGCCAGGCGGCTGCTAAAGGAATCATCCTTCAAACAGAGTACGAGGCGGACCTCTACGCCTCAGCAGACCGAACCCGGGTACGGCAGGTCCTCTTAAATCTCCTCAGCAATGCAATCAAGTTCACCCCTGCCGGCGGATCGGTAACCATCACAACCGCCATCGAGGATGAATGGATCCGAATCTCAGTCCGTGACACTGGAATCGGCATCGCACCTGAGGAACATGAGCTGATCTTCGATAAGTTCTATCAAGCCGCCGTTACCACCGGCGGCGTAAAAGAAGGAACTGGCCTGGGTCTGACCATTAGCCGGCAAATCGTGATGATGCACGGGGGACGGCTGGAGGTGAACAGTACCGAGGGAGCTGGAAGCGAATTTACCTTCACATTGCCACAATGGGTCCAGTGATTTGCATCACTGCTGCCCTTCGGCCTGCATCATAGACTTGTACTTGATTTGAGTCTCTCAAGGCTCATTTTGAGGTGATTCCAGTGAAGTGTCTGATAGCCGATGATGCAGACGGCGCAAGAGAGCTGCTTCGGTATGTTCTCGAAGGCCAGGAAATCGAAGTGATCGAAGCCCGCGACGGTCAGGAGGCCATTGATCTGGCTCTTGAGCATACGCCGGATTTCGTCATCCTCGATATCGGAATGCCCAAAGTTGATGGCTTCGGAGTTGTTTCAGCACTACGCGGTATGCAGATTTTCAACGCCACCCCAATTCTGGCACTCACGGCAGCCAGTGGTGACTTGAACCGCCGCGACTTCGAAAAAGCCGGGTTTACCGCGTGGCTTCCGAAACCCATTCGGCCGGCCATTATCCGGCAGGCGCTCGCGGATTTCACCTGCTGAGTGCAGGGCGGGAACCGAGCCCGTATTTTTTCATCTTGTATCGCAGGGCGTCCCGTCCAATGCCCAGCTTGCGGGCGGCCTCAGATTGATTCCAGTTTGTCTCGCGCAATATCCGCTCCACCACAGCACGTTCCTGACTATCGAGCACAGAAGCTCCCGGATCGTCTACAGCCCCGGCAAGCGCCTCACTGGAAGCACCGACAATGTTCTCAGAAAGATCTTTCACGTCGATCGTCACATTGTCTGTAAGCATGCAGGCGCGTCCAACCACGTGTTCAAGCTCACGGACATTTCCTGGCCACGAATACCGTTCCAGGACACGGAGAGCTCGCTGTGAGATGCCTTCCACCTTCTTTCCGAAGTCGCCGGCGAACCTTCGCAGAAAGAACGAAGACAGCAGAGAAATATCTTCCTTGCGCGCAGCGAGAGGCGGCAGCGTAAGCTCAACCATCGACAATCGGTAGTAGAAATCTTCGCGAAATCTCCCTTCCTTCACTGCCTGCCGTAGATTGCGATGGGTCGCGGCTACGATACGAACATTGACGCGCTTTGCATGTAGCGAACCGACCGGCATCACCTCCTGATTCTGAATAGCACGAAGCAATTTGGCCTGTGTATTGAGTGGCATGTCGCCGATCTCATCCAGAAAGAGGGTGCCGCCGTCAGCTAATTGAAAAAGCCCTGTCTTATCGCGGTCGGCGCCGGTGAAAGCTCCGCGGACATGACCGAATAGTTCACTTTCGAACAAAGTTTCCACCACGGCAGAGCAGTTAAGAACGACAAATTTACCCTTCAAGCCGCTTCGTTCGTGGAGCGCCCGGGCAATCAGGTCCTTGCCGGAGCCTGTCGGTCCCTGAATTAACAGCGACCGGAAATGGGGCGCGACTTTCTCCACCATAGCGAAGAGGTTCCACATCGCCTCGCTTTTGGCGACAAGTCCTTCAAAATGAAAATCCCCGGATTCGTCGCTTCCACTGCTCGCAATCCTTCGTTTTTCGGCGGCTTCCAAAAGGCGGCGGACACGCTCTCGCAGATCGGCGATCTTGACCGGCTTTTGCAGATAGTCCGCCGCACCGTTGCGGATGGCTTCCACCGCTGTTTCCGTCGTGTAATGTGCAGTCATCAGCAGCACATCGATGGTGGGGTCGATGTGCATCACCTGCCGCAGGACCTCCAGCCCGGTCATCCCCGGCATGACCAGGTCCGTAATAACCATGCGCGGGCGAAGCGAGCGTATGAGCTCCAGCCCCTCCCTCGGGTCATTGGCGGTGTGGATCGACAGCCCTTCCCGCTCCAAAGCGGTGCTAAGCAGCTCGAGGCTGCTCATGTTGTCGTCGATGATGACTATCCGGATAACACCACTCATGGCCGTAACTCTGCTGATGGTAATCCATTCAATGGCGTCCCGGGCACCTGCGTCAAATGACGCAGCCTGGGTGGGAAGACGCAGTCCAAATCGGCCGCGCAGGTTGCCAAGTGATTGAAATCACTGGACGCTATGTTTGGCATCACAGGTGCCCTAGAAGAAGCAGATCAGCGACCCTCAAGGAGCCACTATATGTCGAACTGCCAGAACTGCCCCCAAGCCGGAAAACATCCATTTTGTGGGCTTGGTTCTCAAGCCCGCGCCTTCCTCGACGCGAATTCGACAGTCGTAGATTATCCTCGCGGCGCTTCGCTCTTTCACGAAGGAACCTCCAGCGACTCCGTTTATATGCTCTGCTCCGGGCGCGTGAAGATCACAGCCAGCTCATCCGAAGGAAAAACGGCAATCCTCCGCATTGCCTCCGCCGGCGACGTCGTCGGACTTAGCGCGGCACTTAACAAAACTTCCTATGAGACCAGTGCGGAAGCGATCGAACCCTGCAAGATCAGAATTCTGCAGAACCGGCTGCTGATGCAACTACTCACTCAATTTGGCGACGCGTCGATGGCTGCCACAAGCATGATTGCCCAGCACTACCGGGCCGCGTTCCAGGAGATCCGGCGGATCGCCCTTCCTGACAGTCCGGCGGGCCGCGTTGCACGCCTCATTCTCGACTGGGCGGAGAGCGGACGTACGATGCCGGCGTCGACCATCACAATCCCTTTGACGCATGAGGAGCTGGCTTCCATGACCGCGACAACACGTGAGACCGTGACTCGCACCCTGAGCCGCTTCCGCAGGGAAAAGCTCATCGCAACCAAAGGAATCTCGCTTACGATTCTGCAGCCCGCCCAGCTCCGGCAACTCTGTGCATGCTGACGGAACGCGAGAAAGCAGATTCAAACCGGGTTATGCTCTTCCGGATTTTGCCAATTCTGGTTTGCCTGCTCCTGCCGGCGGCGAAAAGTGCCACTGCCTCCTGCGTACCTAACCTCACGCTTTCACTGCCCATCCAGCAGGAGCTGGTACACGGACTGGTAGCGGACACGCCTGTCGCCGCCTTCTACCGGCGATGCCAGTTTGCCCTGGCATGGAATCAGGGGGGACATCCCACCGTTCAGGCCCGGACACTTGCGGCTCAGATACAACGAGCACCTGAATATGGACTCAGGACCGCGGACTATCCACTGCCCACAAACGTTACCGTACCGGACCAGTTTGATGTGGAGTTCACAGCCGCGGTGCTTCGCTTTGCCCACGATCTTCGATGTGGCCGGCTCACACCTGCACGAGCTAAAGCCGATATCGCTGACACCTGCACGGGCTTCGATCTCATCGGATTTGTCTGGAATCTTGCCTGTTCGGACCAACCTGCGATGCAGATCGAAAGTCTGGAACCGGACGCACCTGGATATCGGCGAACCAAGGCTGCACTGCAACTGCTCCTTCAGAGAAGTGGCGTCAGCGTTGCTCTTTTGCCTCCGTTCTCTCGCACACTGGCTGCCGACGACACCCCCTCACTCCGAACAGCCCTTCTGCAAAGAATGACTCTGGAACTCGGCGACTTTGCTGAAGGTGCAGCCGCAGCCACTCCCTCCCTCTTTTCAGTGGCAATGCAGACCTACCAGGAACAGCACGGCCTCGCTACGACCGGCAAACTCGATCAACCGACATATACGGCGCTCTCCATCCCACTGTCGGAACGGGTGGAACAACTCGGCCTGACCCTCGAACGGTGGCGGTGGACAGCGCGGTCCTTCGATCGTCCTCCAATCGTGGTTAACATTCCTGAGTTCCGCCTCCGTGCCTACGATGACCGCATGAATATCCGTTTCTCGATGAAGGTCATCGTCGGAGGCGCATATCGGCGGCAGACACCGGTCTTTGAAAACAGAATCGCCGCGGTCGAGTTTCGCCCATACTGGAACGTTCCTCCGAGTATTCAGCGCAATGAGATTCTTCCTGCGGAAAAACGCAGCCCGGGATATCTGGCAAGGCACAACTTCGAAGTTGTGCGTAGCCCGAACGGATCCACTCGGATCCGTCAACGTCCCGGCGAAGAAAATGCCCTTGGACTCATCAAGTTCTCGCTGCCGAATGTTCACAACGTCTATCTGCACGACACGCCCAAGCCTGAATTATTCGAGAGAGTTCGCCGCGATTTCAGCCATGGGTGTATTCGCATTGAAAAACCGGATGAGCTGGCTGTCTGGGTTCTGCGCGACCAGGATAACTGGCCCCTGCAGCGGGTACAGGATGCGATGCACGGAAATACCAGTTTTTCGGTGAAGCTGTCGCAATCAATTCCGATTCTGATTGTTTATGGAACGGGCTTCGCGGCGGAGAATGGACGAGTTTACTTTCTCAACGATCTTTACGGCGAAGATAAGAGACTGATCCATCTTCTCCAGGATGTAACCGATCAACGTTTGGCGGAGAATTCCACTCTCTCGGCGATATTTGCCATGTGACAAACCAACATGACAGAAACAGACATCGAACACGAGTGGGCAGGCTTAACCAGCGCTGAAGCCGAGACACGCCTCGCACAGTATGGATTCAACGAGCCTGCAGGAGAGAAACAGCAGCATTGGGTTCTCCAGTTCCTCAAACTCTTCCTGCAGCCTCTCCCGCTCATTCTGCTGATAGCAGCTTGTATCTCTTCATTTATCGGACAATTGCTGGATGCTTCCATCATCGCCGTAATGGTCACGGCAAGCGCCATTGTTGACTTCTACCAGACATATCGATCCCAGGTCTCCATGGAAAAATTGCGCCGGCTGGTCGCACCGACGGGGACGGTCCTGCGCGATGGAGCGTGGGTTGAGCTGGATCGCCGAAACATTGTTCCAGGAGATGTAGTTAGGATGGCTGCCGGTGACCTGGTTCCCGCCGACTGCACGTTACTGGAAGTCTGTAATCTCTACGTGCAGGAGGCCGTCCTCACAGGCGAGTCGCTGCCTTCAGTAAAGGCAGCGGCATCCGACACCCGGAATAAACGACTCAATCAGGTTTATCTCGGGACCTCGATCGCGAGCGGGTCAGCCATCGCCTCTGTTGTAAAGACCGGGGCTGCCACTGAGTTTGGCGAAATAGCGCAACAATTGTCGGCAACGCAGGAAGAGACTGATTTTGATCGGGGCCTGCGGCAGTTTGCCCTGCTCATCAGCCGGGTTGTCCTCTTCCTCGTACTGTTTGTCTTGCTCGCGAATCTAGCCGTTCATCGCAGCGCTTTTGAGTCACTGCTCTTTGCCGTAGCCCTTGCGGTCGGGTTAACACCCGAGCTGCTTCCAGTACTCACGTCCATCACCCTGGCAAAGGCAGCGATACAGTTGGCGCAGAAAGATGTGATCGTAAAGCACCTCTCCGCCATTCAGAATCTGGGAAGTATCGACATTCTTTGCAGTGACAAGACCGGCACACTCACTCTCGGCGAGATGCATGTCTTTCAATCGCTTGACTACAGCGGAGTAGAAGCTCCGGAGCCGTTGCGCACCGCGAAGCTTAACAGCCTGTTTGAGGCAGGTGTTCATAGCCCGCTGGACGCAGCGATTCTGGAGGCGCCGCCCCCCGCCGGCGAGGCAGCAACAAACGAAGACTGGGAGAAGCTTGACGAGCTCCCCTTCGATTTCGAGCGCCGTCGCCTGTCGATCGTCCTCAGCAATCGTCAAGAGATCCGCCTCATCTGCAAAGGAGCCCCGGAGGGTCTACTTCCGCTCTGCACAAGCGTGGGCGTAGCAGGACATCCAGTCCCCTTAACTCCCGAGGCGCGAAAGACTGCAGAACGGACCCTCGTGAGACTGGCAGACGATGGCCTCCGGGTCCTCGCTGTCGCAGAACGAGGAATACCATCGAAGCCTCATTACGTCCCCTCCGACGAGTGCGATCTTACACTGGTCGGTTTCCTTACCTTCACAGATCCGGTCCGCCCGGACGCTGCAGGCGCCATTCAGGAACTCGCCGAAGATGGCGTCGCCGTAAAGATCATCACCGGTGACAACGCGGATGTCGCAAAACATCTATGTCAACAAATTGATTTCGATACAGGTGAGGTTCTCCTTGGAGACGATCTGGATCGCATGACCGATACGGCTCTCGCCATCCGGGCCGAAAAGTCGAACCTTTTTGCTCGTGTCTCACCCGCCCAAAAAAGCCGCATCCTCCGGGCGCTCCGCTCGCGAGGCCACGTGGTGGGGTTCATCGGGGACGGAATCAATGATGCGCCTTCCCTCCGCGCTGCAGACATTGGAATTGCCGCTCCTCACGCCGTCGACGTAGCCCGGGCTGCCGCTGACATCATTCTCCTCACCCCCGGTTACAGCATTCTGCACCAGGGAATCAGGTCAGGGCGCAACGCCTTCGGCAACGTCATGAAATACCTCATGATGGGCACCAGTTCCAACTTCGGCAACGTATTAAGCATGGCCGTCGCAGCCGTCATGCTGCCCTTCCTCCCCATGTCTCCTACCCAGGTATTGTTGAATAATTTCCTCTACGACATGTCCCAGATCCCAATCCCCACTGATAACGTAGATCCGGAATACTCCGCTGTTCCGCGGTCATGGGATATGACATTAATCCGCCGCTTCATGCTGCTGGCCGGTCCTATCAGCTCTATCTTCGATGTCGTGACCTTCTATGTGCTTCTGCACTTCATGCATGCAGGTGAAACAGAGTTTCACACGGGCTGGTTCATCGAATCTCTGTTTACCCAGATCATGGTGCTGCTTGTCATCAGAACTACCAAGGCTCCCTGGAGGAGCCGGCCGAGCCGGCCGTTGGCGATCAGCATGCTCGCAGTTCTGGTCATTGGATTTCTACTGCCGGTATCCCCTGCCGCTGGGTATCTAGGTTTTACGCCACTCCCGGGGGGATATTATCTCTTTCTGCTGGTGACGATTACGCTCTATCTGGGCATGGTCGAAGCCGCAAAGCGCTGGCTGCTCGCTCCGGCATCGCGGCGTCTGCCGCGAGCTGCAGTCTCTCAGGCCTGACAGTTCGAGGTGGCGCGACGAGGATTGATGCCTGTGTCTGCCTGTCACCATACCCGATTCGTCAGCAAGGACTGCATGCATGAAAGCATCGGTATGCAGACTTCCTTTCATCAGGGCTTCCGCTTCATCCCGGTGGCACCAACTCACATGCGAGAGCTGCCGCGCTCTCCGGGGTGTCGGCTTCGATGATTGCGAGGTCTTCCTCGTCGACTGATAGCTGAGCTGCCAGTTTCCGCAATGTGCAGCGAGGACCTATGAGTAATGGGCGGATCAGGCGTCTTCGCTCCGCCTCTAACGCTCCAGCCAGCGCCTCGAGACTGCAGGGCCAGCAGACCGCCATCGATAGAGGTTCCCGTTCCTGCGCACAGCGCAGGATTCTATCGAAGAAAACCGAGGTTGGAGAGAGCAACTCCGTAGTATTCATATACGCCATGTAGGATCGACCTCCTGCGATATTCATTGTTCGCTGGAGGCAATTTCCATGACGATACGGCCATCGATCTTACCTGCCTTCATTTGATCGAAGATGTTGTTGATGTCTTCGAGTGCTGCGGTCTTATAGGTAGCCTCGACCCTGCCCTCCGCGGCAAAGCTCAGGCTCTCGGCCAGATCGCTGCGAGTGCCTACGATGGAGCCGCGCAATGTCTTTCGATTGAGCACCAGGTCAAAGATCGATACCGGAAAATCCCCCGGCGGCAGGCCGGTGAGAGACATGATTCCCTTCCGTCTGAGCAGGCTCGTCGCAAACGAGAAGGCCTTTGGAGAGACCGCGGTAACGAGCACACCATGTGCTCCTCCGCCGGTTGCATCGATGATGCGCTCCGCGGCGCCTTCCGATCCTGCGTTGATCGCAAAATCAGCGCCCAGCTTCATCGCCAGATTCAGCTTGTCCTCGGCGACGTCAACCGCGGCAACATGTAACCCCATTGCTTTGGCATACTGCACTGCCATGTGACCCAACCCGCCAATGCCGGAGATCACCACCCACTGTCCAGGACGGGTCTCCGTTTCTTTCAGCCCCTTGTAAACCGTCACACCGGCGCAAAGAATTGGGGCAATGGAATTGAAGTCTATATTCGCCGGAAGATGAGCTGTGTAGCCTGGGTCAACGAGAACATATTCAGCGAAGCTTCCATTCACCGAATAGCCGGTATTCTTTTGCTGTTTGCAGAGAGTCTCCCATCCAGTCAGACAGAACTCACAGGCGCCACAGGCACTATGGAGCCAGGGAACGCCTACACGGTCGCCTTCTTTTACCGTTTTGACTCCGGCGCCCACTTTCACAATGACACCAGCGCCTTCGTGGCCAGGGATAAATGGAGGAGCAGGCTTAACAGGCCAATCGCCCATAGCGGCATGCAGATCGGTGTGACATACTCCCGTCGACATGACTTTCATCAACGCCTGTCCGGGACCGACCTCCGGTACCTGAACCTCTCGGATGTCAAGCGGCTTTCCAAACTCAGTGACGACCGCTGCTTTCATCTTTGCCATTGAGAACGCCTTTCCATGTATGGGGTCTCCCGAATACCACGGGCATTTTCAGCTTGCCTCTATCCAGCTAACATCGTGAACGCCAAACAATCCCGCTCGCCGCGATCGCCGGCCAGTAGAGGTATTGGGCGAAGAGCGACGAGCGGGCGATTGGATCTTCAATGGCCTTTATGGTGGGCATGTGCGGCCGGCTGGCTCTTTTCCATGTGTAGCCGATCGCCGGTTGGGCGGGAGTTCCAGATCCGCCGCGCTACTTCTATTGCATTCGATGCATTCTCCCGTGGATGCCGGCTTTCAGCAGCTACCCGGGGAGTTCTGTTGTTCGCTGGTGCCGGTTGCCAATACCAGGGCGTGTGCTGTGATGGTATGTGCTCCGGCATCACATATTCCGATATCTCTATGCGGGGCTGCACCTGTTCCCCAGTAGGACGCCAGCACTGAACCACATACTTCGGTGTGCAAGCACTACAGAACCAGATCATCTTTTTTGTCATCCGCTCTTCTTTGGCCGTATCAACAATTTGTAGAGTGCCAGACTGCAGGAACTTCTCCTGAGCGTCACACCCGGGAATCGCGCATTTCAGCATGGTCTCCTCCTCTCCATGAGAGCGTTACAGCAGTTGCCGGCAGAGGCAGTGATGGAGGTCACAGACCTCGATGGAGGTCACAGAGACCTCGATGGAGGTCACAGACCTCGATGGAGGTCACGGCCCCTTACGCCGGAGCCCCTTCTCCCAGGCGTCCATTGACGACAAGGATCGGGCACTCCGCATCGTGAATCAGCTTGCTCAATGTGCGCCAGGCTGCGTGATCTCCGAGGGCGCCGTTATGCCGACATCCGGTTAAGATGAGTTCGGTGCCGCCCAGGTTTGCCGCTCGAAGAATGCGCGGCGCCGCCTGGCCATGATCCACTTGCACGTGTGCCTTGAAGTACATAGCGGCATCGCGAGGCAGAAGATGCATCAAACGCTCTTCCAAATCTTTGCGAAGCTCCCGCTGAGGCGGACCGACACGATTCACAACATGCATCACGGTAAGCGTCGCCTGCATCGTCTTCCCCAGAGCGGCGGCATACTGTGCGGCTCGCAACGAACCGAGCTCAAGATCCGCTGCGAACAGGATCGACTGCAGTGAATCGACTCGCCTGGCGTTGGGACCAACAATCAACACGGGGCATGGCGCCCGGCGAATAAGAGATTCCGCTGAGGAGCCGAACAGCAGCTTATCCAGCCCCTGCGCTCCCCGCGAGCCTGCAACCACCAGATCGACATGATGCGACCGCACCACCTGTTCGACCTGCAGATCGAGCGGCCCTTCTTCGACACGCGTCATACATGGAATGCGGGCGAGATCGGGAATCGATTCGACCTCCCGCGCCATCGCCGTTTGAGCCGCTGCCATAGCCGCCTGCCGTGCTTCCATTCCGAGGACGTCGCCATACCGCACCTCCATGGACGGTAACGCATGCAGCACAAAGATCTCCCCGGCGAACAGCGTGGCCAACCGTACGGCATCCACCAGGGCCATATGCGCCTGTGCCGAAAAGTCAGTCGTCACGAGTATTCGGCGAAATGAGACGGGAGTTGTCTCCAGGTGGGCTGAGTCGAGGATCATAGTGGCCATGGCAGAGGAACCTCCTGCCCTTATGGTGTGGAATGAGGATAAATTCTGCGGTGACGCCCGTCACTTATGAGCTGCAAAACTAGCGTGGTGAATCTAGTGCCGGGTACCCATTCATGGGAACCCGAGTGGAACACTGGAGCAAAGCTCGAATCGGTAGGCGAGGTAGGCTTCAGCCCACGGTCTACACGCCTTAATAGAATCGGGCTTTAGCCCTGGGCCTTCTCAGTCCGTCAGAAAAGGCCCAGGGCTAAAGCCCATTTCTTGTTAGAGCTAACTACGGTGGACCGAAGCCACCTCTCCCAACCGGTTTTAAATCATTCCTCAGCCGCTACTTTTTTTCGGAGTCGGTAAAGATGTTCTTAGGACACATTGCGTGGACTCCCACGTTTCCGTCGACCAGTTCGGTGATGTCGAGATCGACAGCAACGCTGGAGAGCATGTAGGCATCGTCACGCTTCATATGCTTTTCCTCGACCAGAAAGTCGATCATGTCGCGCAGGGCGTGCTCTGTAGCTTCTTTCAGGTCGGGGCTGAAACCCATCGTGATGTAGTGGGTTGGCGTTTCCGCACGTGGCCAGTTCAGCTGCTCCTTCTTATGAACAACGAACCGGAAGGTCCCGGTCAGGAAAGTCTCCATTGCGGTGATATCGACCTCACCGTTTCCCTGGCCTGCGTGGCCGTCGCCTGCTTCGAACATGGCTCCCTTGGCCGCGACGGGAATATAGAGGGTGGTCCCGGCTACGAGTTCCTTGTTATCCATGTTGCCCGCGTGGGCAAACGGTTCGGTGCTGCCGACCTTTCCGGCCGATCCGGCGACTCCCATGCTTCCGAAGAACGGATGAAGCGGGATGTCGATGCCAGGGGCGAAGTGACCGATCATCTTCTCGCGATCCAGCGGAATGATCCGGTTGCGGCTGTAGGGGAACTCCATCGGCAGGAAGCCGCGGTGCAGACCGAAGCCGTTGCAGGCGAAGTTCGCATCGATATCCACCTTCAGGATCTGCACTTCGAGGACATCGCCCGGCTCTGCCTCTGCAATCTCTACGGGCCCGGTAAGGATGTGGCCACCCGGTCCTTTCTCGGCCGCCGGATAGTTCTGATAGACCTCATCGTTGTAGGCAGGAATATCTTCGCGCTTGACGCCGCGGGCAATCAGCCTGTCGGCCGGACCGCAAGTGGAGAGGGTCTGCATCACGACGGTATCTCCGCTATGAACGGTCGCGGCAGGATGCATGCTGCCGTAGTAACCCCACGAGACGGTCTTCGAGGTGGCCTTCACGACCACAGGCTGCTGACCGAACGCCGGAAGAAAAGCCAAAGGAACGATTGCTGCCAACGACGTACACCTGCGCATTGCATCTCCTGACCTGCGTTAGAAACACCTCTTCCCTTCCAGGAAGAGGTGTTGGTTAGAACTGATACTTCAATGCGAACTGGATCAAACGCGGAGCCACTGCAGAGGCCGTGATCTGAGAGTAGCTCGCGGCGCCGACCGTGGTGGAAGGATTCGCATACTGCGGATGGTTCCAGGCGTTGAAGAACTCTGTCCGGAAGACCAGCGTGCCGTCCTCATGCAGGCCGCCAACCCTGGTCTCCTTCGAGAGGGTCATATCCCAGTTGTCATTCCCTGGACCGCGGACGATACCGATTCCACTATTACCGTATTCTGTCGCATCCACACCGCCGACCTTCACGCTATACGGAACCGCCGGAGCAACGGCCCACGGTTGCGCCGCGCTGCCATTCAGGCCCGTATTCAGATAGGTGTTGGTCTTCACCCGGTTCAGCATAGTGCCTCCCTGGTTATTGAGGACGTCGTTATTTCCTTTTCCGGCGATGAACTGAGCGCGGCTCGCGGTGCGATACGCCGTGCCGTTACGGGTGTCGGTAAAGGTGAGCGGCTTGCCGGATTGGAAGGTAGAGACGCCGGAGAACTTCCAGCCGCTGGTCGCCACACGTGCGAAGCTGCCGCCATTCTTCCATCCCGGAATCTGCCAGGAGTAGGTCACCACCAGGCGATGGGTGCGGTCATAGCCTGCAAGACCATAACGCGCGTAGCGATTGTTGGGATCGTTGCTGTTGCCGCTGCCGCCGGAAAAGACTCCGTTATCGCCGTCGCCGCCGGTCACGGTCGTCATCACTTTGCTCCAGGTGTAGGCAGCCTGAACATACACACCCTTGCTGACCTGGCGACGGAGCGTGGTTTGGAGGCTGTGATACATCGAGGTGCCGTAGGTCTCAATCCGGTTCAGGCCTCCGGGGGCAACACCCTGATACGGAACGCGGGCAGCAATGTTTGCTGAGTCAAGCGAGTTTGTTGTGACGCCGTTGATCGGGTTGCTGGGGCTGGCGAGATAGGCACGGTTGATTGCACGCGATTCAGCAAGACGAGTGCCACGCGTACCGACATAGCCGACTTCGCCTACCAGGCGCTTCGGGAGCTCCTTCTGTACGTCGAGGTTGTACTGCTGCACGAAGGGCGAGTCGATGTTCTGGGCAACTGCCGTTACCGGCAAACCACTGGTGTTGGTTGACGAGTACGGCATGAGCGGGCGCCAGATACCAGGGGTCAGCACTGTCGTGAACGGTGTCTGGAAGGTCGCGGTAGCATTTGCCGTGCCGCTGATAGTTCCGGAGGAGCTGACGAAAGGCTGATTTCCCAGTGTCTGCAGCACCGAGTTCGCATTTGGCAGGGTGTAGAAGACTCCGTAGCCACCGCGAACTACGGTCGACGAGCTGGCGCCCAGGGGCTGCCAGGCAAAGCCGACACGGGGACCGAAGTTATGCAGGGGCAGGTCGTTCTCTCCCAGGCTCATACTTCCAAGACGCTTCACTCCTGCTGGAGGATTGGCGGAAGAATTAGCCGGCACGACAAAGCCCTGATAGGTTCCACCCACGGGAACCGGCCGGAAGGGTGTCACCAGGGACGGCCAGAAACTGGTCAGGACACCCTTGTTGGTGCTGACACCGCTGTTGATCTCCCAGCGGAGACCGGCATTGACGGTAAGGTTCGATGCCAGCTTGATGTCGTCCTGCAGGAACATCGCCATGCTGGTGCCGCGGTAGCCCTTGTAGTAGCTGCCCTGCTGGCTGCTGCTGGAGTTCACATTGCTGTAAGAGCTGTGATTCTGTGCCGCACTGAGACCGAGGACGAAGTCCTGAAAGGTCTGGAAGCTCAAAGCTCCACGCTTATTGTTTGGATCGTCGAAGTTGAACTGGTTCTTTTCACCGAGGAAACCGGCACGAATACTCTGTTTCCCATGCGTCCAGTTGATCTGGTCGCTGATCTCGAAAGTGTTGACCGCAGACATGGAGACGTCGTTGTTCACACCGCCCAGGCTGAAGTAACCCGTGACGGACATGATCGGCGTCAGCGGATATGCCGGATCGCTGGGAGCTGTCATTCCGATCTGGTCGAAGCGCAGGTTCGCCTGTGTCTGCAGATTGCCGGTATTGCGGACATAACCGATGAGCCCCTCGTTGAGCAGGTGCGCGTTCAACGCAGAGGTAAGCTTGAGCACCGCAACCTGGCTGTTGAACTTTGGCGTCACGCCGTTGCCGGGAGTATTCGAGGTGCTGCTGAAGGGCTTGTCCTGGGGCTGGTTCGAGTAGAAGTAGCGTTCTGCAAGGGTGTGCTTTTCTGACAGGACATAGTCGGTGTTCACCATGAACTGATCTTCACTGTAGTGAGAGGGCAGGCTGAAGGTGGAAAAGCCTACGGGATTTCCGTTGGCATCGGTCGACATGCGCTGCGGCGTCGGAATCAGATAGGTGCCGTTCGCGATCTTCTGATTCAGCAGGTTCAGCGCCACCGGGTTGATGTTGCTGCCATCGCAGGCAACTTCCGTCTGCGAACCCGTATTGCTGTAGTTGCCGCCGTTGAAGGGATGCCAGCGCGCATTTCCATTGGGACATGCAGCACGTCCGACGGCGCCTGCGGTGCGATCGTTGGTCAGCGGAAAGAGTGTGTTGGTAACCAGCGAGCCGGCGCTGAGACCGTTCACCTGCCGCGTGCCCTGATAGGAACCGAAGATAAAGAGCTTGTCCTTGAGGATGGGGCCGCCGAGCGTGCCACCGAACTGGTTCTGCTTCATGACCGCGCGCTTCTGGCCGTTCATCTTCAGAAAGGTGTCGTTCGCGTTCAAGACATCGTTGCGAAGAAACTCCCATGCCGATCCATGCAGAGTGTTGCTGCCCGATTTAGTAATGACGTCGACGTTCGCGCCGGCATCGCGTCCGAAGCCCGCATCATAGTTCGTCGTCTGGATCTTGAACTCCTGCAGCGAGTCAGGGTTCGGGACGGCGATTCCGGCCTGCTGCACGAAGTCACCGGCGCGGCCGGAGCCGAAGTTGTTGATGTCGGCGCCATCCATATGGAAGTTGTTGCTGATGCTGCTGGCGCCGTTCACGTAGACATCCTGCGTGCCCTTGCCCAGCGTCGCGGCATTGTTGACGTCTCCGGCTACTCCGGCGGACATCGTCAACACCTGCGTGTAGTTCCGATTGGTAAGAGGCACTTCGCGGATCGTCGTGCCGTCGACGACGGTTCCCAGAGTGGCATTCTCGACCTGCAGGGGAGCCGGAGTTGTGCTGACCTCTACCGTCTCTCCTTCACTGCCGGCGACCATCTGAGCATCAGCACGAGCCGTCTCCGTCACAATCACCGCGATGGGAGGAACGACCTGTGTCTTAAAACCGGGCGCAGTGATGCTGACCTTGTAGGTCTCCGGCGGCAGCAGGCCGACAGCAAATTGTCCATCGCCATCGGTCTTTACCGAGCGCACCTGCGAGGTCGCGTTCGACGTTACGGTCACGGTGGCATTCGGAATTACCGCACCGGTCGGATCAGTGACCGTACCACGAATGGCTCCGGTAGTTGACGTTTGCGACACACATGCCTGGGTAAGCAACAGTCCTGCAGCGACACTAAGGAGAGCACCCCTGAGGGAGTTTTTCCAGTTCATCGAAGAACCTCTTTTTCGTTGGGTGCTTTGATTGTGCGGAAACAATTGCCGTTTTGAAATTCGGTTAATTACGGAAAAATGGCGCGTGAATGCTCCGTAGTTCTACGTAACACCGGAAACAATCGACTGTTTCACGAGGTGCGAACAGGATAGGCCGCGCCATTTTTGTTAGAGTGTGGCAACACCTATACGGTACGGAGCTCTCTCGTCCTCATGCGTACGTTCGTAGTATCAGCATCATTTGTCTTTCTGACTCTATCCGCGTTGTCACAACGTCCAGCTACCGCGGTGGACACGTCGAGATACCTCTACGGAAAGAACTCCGCGACCAAGGTGCTGGAGCACGTACGCGTAATCGATGGCACAGGCGCAGCCGTGAAGGATGACCAGACCGTTGTGATCGAAGGGACGAAGATCGCAGCCATCGGGACATCGGTGAGTGTCCCTGCAAATGCGGAGGTCTTCGACCTGACGGGATACACCGTGCTTCCAGGCCTGGTCGGAATGCACGATCACATTTACTACCTGCAGCGGCCGAACACCGATGCACAGGGATCGGAGGGGCCTACATTGCTGCCGCAAATGACCTTCTCCGCACCGCGCATGTACCTGGCGAATGGCGTTACAACGATCCGGACGGCGGGCTCCGTGGAGCCGTTTGCGGATATCAACCTCCGCAAGCTGATCGACAGCGGACGCATGATCGGCCCTCACGTAGAGCCGACTGCACCCTACCTGCAGGGCGTGAGCGACATCTTCATGCAGATGCATACGCTCACTGGTCCTGAAGATGCCAGAGAGTTTGTGAGGTTCTGGGCGAATCAGGGCGCAAATAACTTCAAAGCGTATATGCACATCACGCGCGCGGAGCTGCAGGCAGCGATCGAGACAGCGCATTCCCTGCACCTGAAGGTTACGGGACATCTGTGCTCTATCAGCTATCCGGAGGCCGCGGAGCTCGGTATCGACAATCTGGAGCATGGATTCTTTGTGAATACCCAGCTCGATCCGGAGAAGAAGCCTGACACCTGTTCGCGGGAGACGGGTGCGGCCACTCTTGCGAAGATGACGCCTGAAAGCCCAGAAGCAGCGGAGTTGATCAAGCTACTCGTCGCCCATCATGTAGCAATCACAAGCACGCTTCCGGTATTCGAAGCCGGACTTCCTGGTAAACCCACTCTTCGGCCAAAGGCATTGGCGACACTCACGCCGCAGGCACTGGAGGCATATATGTACGGGCGCGATCGTCGCAGTACCGCGCCCGAGACCGAGCTCACGCGGCGTCAGGTACAGAACTATAAGAACGCGACGGCGCTGGAACACAAGTTTGTCGAGGCCGGTGGATTTCTGATGGCCGGGCTTGATCCGACCGGCAATGGAGCGACACTGCCCGGCTTTGGAGATCAGCATGAGGTGGAACTGCTGGTGAATGACGACCACTTCACCCCGATTGAAGCCGTCAGAATCGCTACGCTAAACGGCGCGATCTACCTGGGTGAGAGCGAACGCATTGGATCGATTGAGGCGGGGAAAGATGCGGACCTCGTGATCGTCAAGGGAGATCCTTCAAAGAACATCACCGATATCGAGAACGTCGAGATCGTATTGAAGGACGGCACGGCGTATGACTCGGCCAAGCTTCTGGAATCAGTCAAAGGCCGTTACGGGCAGTACTGACGCGGTCTGTATTGGAGGGATAACGACAGATTCGGATTGCCCATATACCGGGTGCCCCACATACGCGGAGCCTATGTGGGAGTATCGAGCGCAAGCTCGATCCGTCTTTTTGTTGTCATTTCGGAGCGGAGTCAAGAAATCTTCCAAGAGGCAAAAAGCAGATCCCTGCGGGATGACAAAAAAGGCGGTCGCGCGTAGCGCGATACCCCACGCTAAACCCCACCCTTCGCTACGCGAAGAATGGGGCAACAAAGCAGGTCCTTCACTTCTCTAACCCAACCAGCAAAGCTGGCCGGGAACTCCATTTGTTCAGGATGACAGCTCAGATAGCAGCGCGCCCTAAGAAGCATACCCATGTCTAATGGCGTAACGCACCAGGTCGGCGATGGAGTCCAGACCGAGTTTCCGATTAATGCGGATGCGGTGTGATTCCACCGTACGTACGCTGATGCCGAGCCTGGCTGCGGCCTCTTTACTTGTTGTGCCTTCGGCAAGCAGACATAGCACCTGCTCTTCACGCGCGGAGAGAGAAGGCTCTGTTTTTGCGGACGTCTTCTCCGTTCCGTTCTTGCCCAGAATGCCCCGCATCAGAAGATTAGTTGCGGTCTTGGTGAAGAAGTGCTCACTTCTTGATACAGCGCTGACAGCTTCGATCAGATTGTGGTCTGCATCGGATTTCAAAACAAAGCCCTTCGCTCCCGATTGCAGCACTTGATATGCAATGCGTTCAGAGTCATGCATCGTCAACACGATGACGGAGGTCTTCGGAGAACACTGCGTCGATCGTGACGCTACTGCCGAACCATCCAAGAGCGGCATGGAGAAATCCACAATAGCAACGTCGGGCTGCAGTTGCTCGATCTTCTCTGCCGCCTCGAGGCCATTGGAGGCTTCAGCGATCACGTTCCACCCTTCCCGTGCCGCCAGAAGATTCCGCACACCGCGACGAATGAGTTCATGATCGTCCGCAATCAGGATCCGCAGGTTATCCATTGGTTCGTGCCTCCGCAGGCAATGATGCAATCAAGGTCGTGCCGTTCGTACTGCGTTCCAGACGCAGGGAGCCGCCGAGCTGTTCCAGCCGCTCGCTCATGCTGCTCAAACCAACGCCGGCGGGAAGAGTCCCATTGACCTCACAGTGATATCGTTTGCCCTCGTCGAAGACAGTGAGAATCAGGGACTCACCGATTCTTGCCAGAGTGATATGCACAATGGGGCTGCCAGAGTGGCGAAGGACGTTCGCCAGTGCCTCCTGCACCACGCGAAAAACAGTAATCTCCGCCTCATCTGAGAATCGGCCGAGATCAAACTGAAGGTTGAGGTCGACCGCGATTCCGCTTCGCACCTCAAACTCTTTCGAGAGACGTTCGATCACCGGGTAAAGGCCCTCTTCGCCAAGAAGAGGAGGATGCAGCAGGTACGATGCCGTCCGAATGCGCGACGAGCACTGCAATGCAATCTCCTTCGTCTGCGCGACCATATCGCGGAGAACAGGATCGGCGTTTGCTGTCATCCCCTTGAGCAGCGTCAAATTCCAGTTCAGAACCGCCAGCTCCTGCGACATGGAGTCATGCAGATCGCGTGCGATTCTCCGGCGCTCTTCCAACTGCAGCGTGTCGATGGTGTTTGCCATCCGCCGCACCGCATTCTCGGCGCGATTACGCTCTGTGATGTCCTGATACAGGCCGTAGACACCTTCGAGCACCCCGTCGACGATCAGGGGAATGCCATAGATCTCGACGTCGACCATCATGCCGTCCTTGCGCCGGCGCTGCGCGACCGTGTGGACCTTTTCCCCGCGCAGAACGGCCATGCTCAAGGCCTGCGCATCCTCGGTCGTATCAGGCCCGGTGATGAGCTCGTCCAACGTGGTTGCGTGCAGTTCCTCCGTCGAGAACTGAAAGAGCGTGTGGAACGCACGGTTGCACATGACAAAGTCATGCCGAGCGTCGAGGGCAACGATCGCTACGGGACTGTCTTCAAACAAAGCTCTCAGGTGTGCGCCCGTCGTCGTTGCCTCAAAGACTGGAGATACATGTTCCGCCAGATACAACCAATCACACTCACTCATGCTGCCCTCTCGGAAGTCAGGATCAGGGTGATGCGTGTTTTCAATATGTTGGAGGACCCCAGCGAGTCCTCTTACGGTAGATCCACGATGGAGATTTGCTCCTCTGGCTCAGTGAGTGTCTCTGAGTCTCGCAGCCGGCAGGGCGGCCAGTGAGGAGCAGGGATCAGGTTCTTTAGCATCTCGAAATAAATTGCGATACGGATGTAGCTCTCCCCTGGGCATCGATGATGTTTGCCCGGATCGTTCCCATCGCAACGAGCGCCTAGAAATTGTTCGAAATAGAAACGAAGACCGCCGATACAACTGCCCAGGCGGTAACGCTCAGCGAGTGCGTTCCTGGAAAAATTGACCGATTAACATCTGATATATCACATTCCTGTAATTCGTATCCAGCTGTTCTTCCGAGTTCTCACCGTTGCCCTGAGAGCAAACGGTACGCCGTCTGCCGGGCGGATGGATCGTCACTCTTTAGCGCCAGTTCGAGCTGTTGCCTGGCTTCTACCGTCGAGCCTCTGCGAAGTGCGAGATCGGCGAGCGCGAGATGAACCTCTCCGTTTTGCGGACTAGCCGCTGCGGCAGATCGATACTCCTCTTCCGCGGCGGCGGGCTTGTTCTGCGCCATGAGGATGGATGCAAGCTCTAGATGCGCCTTCAGCTGGCCGGAGTCGAGCGCGATCGCCTGACGATACTGCGAGACTGCAGCATCGATCTTTCCGGCAGCAACAGAGATATCTCCAAGGTCTGCATAAAGAGCCGCGGAGCGTGGATCGATATGAATGGCCTGCTGCATCTGCTCCATCGCCTTCACCCACTGCTTGTTCGAGGCGAGCACGAGGGCATAACGATGATGGAGATCCGCAGACTCCGGGTTCGTGCGCAGCAGCGATTGCATGGCTGCTTCCGCCTTCTCCATATCGCCCTGGTCCGCGAGCAGCACCGCGAGATTGATCCTTGCCTCGGTCAAGCCAGGGTCGATCTGCAACGCTCTACGAAAGTTGCGTGCCGCATCGTCCGGTTTGGAAAGCCGTGTGAAGGTCAGCCCCATCAGGTTTTGTGCGTCGGCCATCTCAGGGTCCAGTGACAGCGCACGCTCGAGCGCTTGTTGGGCCTGCTGCACGTTCCCTAACTGAAGCTGGATGTTTCCCAACGTCGTGTATGCGACAGCGTCGTTCGGAGCTGCAGCAACAGCCTTCCCTGCAACCTGCAACGCTTGCGGTAGCTGATGCAACCGAGCGAGCGCCGCCGCCTGCTCCCGCAGCATTGCCGATGTGTGATCGGGCTGTTTGATTGCCTGCTCATACCAGTTAATCGCTTCAGCGTCGTTCCCCGCCCTTGCCTGGGCTGCCGCCAGGGCAAAGTAGAAGCCGGCGTGTTGAGGCTTCTGCTCTTCCAGGGCGCGCTGCAACAGAGAAATTCCTTGCTTAAGATTGGACCCTGCCGCAACCTGAGCGACTGCGTAGTACAGGTTCCCTTCTGGCATCTCCGATAACAGCCGCGGATCATACGCAACGACCTCGCCCTGGTAGGCTGGAATCGTCTCCTGGATAGGCGCCAGCAGATCATCCTTCGGCTTAAACCGCTGGATGAAATGGTCGGTCATCACAACATGAACGGCATCTTCGGTCCGACGCTTCCACATATGGCAGCCAAGGCAGTCAGAGTCGCGAGTCACCGTTGTTGCCGCGAGCCTGGGATGCTCGGCCTGATGGCATCCCTGGCAGACGGCGCGATATTGTGCGGCTCCGGCTTCTCCACGCTGCGGCCGGTGAGGGTTATGGCAAGTGATGCAGGTCATGTCGCTCTTCAGATAGCACTTCGACTTTTGCAGCCGGTATGCCTGATGAGCCACTTCAAACCGGTCCTTCAACGCGGAGCCAGGCGCGTGGTCGAAGGCGATCTCGAAGTCCTGAAGCGGCTCTCCGGGTTTGAATGAGTATGCCGCGCGGTCATAACGACGGACCGAGTTCGGCAATGGAAGGCTCGTCGTTTCCAGGTGACACTGACGGCAGACATCCATCTGGCGCTCACGCGGCAGGTGCGCCGGATTCACAATGGTGGCGCGTACCTTCTCTTTATTCGGGAACCAGGCGCTGGCTGCCTTGACATGTGCTGCCCCGGGACCATGACAGCGCTGGCAGTCGATCCCCTCCGGAAGCTGCTCAGCGAAGGTGGCTCCATCGGACAGACTTCCGCTGCCGGGGTCTGACGATGGATAGCCATTGTGGCAGAACATGCAATCTTTCCCGATGGCACGATGGACATCCATCTGTGTGGCCTGATCGTAGCCGGGACTCATCGCCCAGTAGCCACCCAGTTCGGTGTACCAGCTCACCGGCAGCTCGATGAGCTTGCCATCCGTTGTGCGATGAAGATAGGTACGGGCATGGTTTCCGGAGCCGATCGCGTAGTCCATGCTCTGGACATAGCTCTCAATCTCCTGCGCCGAATCCTGATTGAGCACGCTTCTCCGCAGATAGAGCGCGCCGTCCTGCTGCACCATCTCGTAGCGCTTTCCAGAGGGTTCATGCGTGATGGTATTCCGAGTTTTGAAGTCAGCAGTTTCGGTCTGCGGAGAGACCCGATGGAATGACCGTCCCATGCCGGTCTGCTTATATGTCTCGGCAATCCTGGCATGACAGCGGTTACAGCTCTGCGGAGGCGCATACCCGTTGGCATAGTGCTGATCGTCGCGGGAAGAGATTGCGCGGTGCAGCAGAATTCCAGTGGCGCCCGCCAGCAGGGCGAGCACTGCAGCGGCGATTCGCCATCGTGAGTGCTCAAACCGGAAGAAGGATCGTGGATTCACCAGTATTCACTCTATTGCGTATTATGCATTGCCGTTTGACTATTCTGCATAGAAATTTGTATGGTGGCTGCACACGTCAAAGGGGTATGCTTTCCCCGACGAATCGAGGTTCAGCAATGGCATCCACAGCGATCGCACCCGATCATACAGCCGCCTCAACAAGGCTGCGCGAGATCACACATTGGATTGGCGGAGCAGAGCGGGCAGGGACATCCGGCCGTTTCGGCGACGTGTATAACCCGGCTACCGGCCACGTGCAAGCCAAAGTTCCGCTGGCTAACCGGCAGGAGCTGGAAGCAGCCGTTGCTGCAGCACGGGAGGCCTTCCCTGGCTGGTCCGCACAGCCCCCGCTGCGGCGGGCACGCGTGCTCTTCCGCTTCCGCGAGCTCTTCGAGAAGAATATGGACCGGTTTGCCGAGATCATTACCTCGGAGCATGGGAAGGTGCTTTCGGACGCCAAAGGCGAGGCGACCCGCGGCATGGAAGTGATCGAGTTCGCCACCGGCATTCCACACCTGATCAAGGGCGAGTTCTCTGAGATGGTGGGCTCCGATGTGGATAGCTGGTCGATGCGGCAGCCGCTCGGTGTGGTCGCCGGCATTACTCCCTTCAACTTTCCCGCGATGGTTCCTATGTGGATGTTTCCCATTGCACTGGCATGCGGAAATACCTTCGTCCTGAAGCCGAGTGAGCGCGATCCCAGCGCTTCCATCCTGATTGCCCAACTCCTCAAGGAAGCTGGACTTCCGGACGGTGTATTCAACGTGCTGCATGGGGATAAGGAGTCCGTCGACGGATTACTGGAGCATCCTGACGTCAAAGCGATCAGCTTTGTTGGATCGACCCCGATCGCACAGTACGTCTACACCAAGGGAACCTCGCACGGAAAGCGCGTTCAGGCTCTGGGCGGAGCGAAAAACCACATGATCGTCATGCCCGACGCCGATATGGATCAGGCGGCCGATGCCCTGGTGGGCGCAGCCTATGGATCTGCCGGTGAGCGCTGCATGGCTATCTCGATTGCCGTCACGGTCGGCCATGAGACTGCCGACATCCTGCGGGACAAGGTCATCGAACGCATCGAAAAGCTCAAGGTCCTTCCCGGTACCGACCGTGACGCCGACATGGGGCCGCTCGTTACCAAGACTCATCTTGAGCGGGTCAGCGGATATCTCGATACAGGAACGCAGGAAGGCGCCGAGCTGGTCGTGGATGGACGGAAGAGCGCGCTGCCCAAGGGCGAAGGCTTCTTCATGGGAGCTACCATCTTCGACCATGTGAAGCCGGAGATGAATATCTATAAGGATGAGATCTTCGGGCCGGTGCTGGGACTGGTCCGCGCCAGCAACTTCAAGACAGCGCTGGAGCTGATCAACGAACACGAGTTCGGCAACGGCGCCTCCATCTTCACGCGCGATGGCGACACGGCTCGCGAGTTTGCACGCTCGGTACAGGCCGGCATGGTGGGCATCAATATTCCGATCCCGGTGCCGATGGCCTTCCACAGCTTCGGTGGATGGAAGCGGTCTCTGTTTGGCGACCATGCAATCTATGGCATGGAAGGGGTTCGTTTCTATACGCGGCTGAAGACCATTACGGCACGGTGGCCAACGGGCATTCGCGAGGGTGTGGATACGAAGATGCCTACGTTGGGGTAGTGGATATTGGGTGGGAGCAGCGGTTTGAGTCTGCTGCTATGAAGGATATAAAACGATGGGCTTTAGCTCTGGGCTTTCCTGGCCATCAGGAAAAGCCCACGGTTAAAGCCCCTCTCTTCTGGAGCTATATCTCTTTCCCGCATAGCTTAACCAGAGAAACTGCAACTGTTGCGCGCGGCGCAACCATTTCGCACCGCAGGTGCGAATGCCTTGCTTAAGGGGACGGCTTCAGCCGTCCCATCCCTGCCAGTAAGAGATGGCGGCTTTAGCCGCTGAGGGCTTCGTATTTTGAAAAGCAGATTTCTCCGCTAGCGCTACGAAATGACAAAAGTTGGAGCCCGAGGTTGTACTTCCGCGTGGATGAATTTGACCTCAGCGGCTAAAGCCGCAGTCTTTGTACGACCTTGTGCGGGACGGCTGAAGCCGTCCCCTTAAGCAAAACAATCGCGCGAGGCGCGATACCATTCTTCGCTTTCGGCGAAGAATGGACCAAGCAGGTCCTTCGCTAATCACCCAGCGAACAAGTTCGCTGGGGTCCGAATGCTCAGTATGACAAATCTAGAGAGTATGGGCTCCGGAATTTGGCGCTGCACACGGTCACGTCCCCCCAACAAAAAATAGCCGTGCCGCTTTCGCGGCACGGCATTACAGGGGGCGTACAACGTCTTAGAAGTTGATACGGGCGGCGAGCTGCAGCAGCCTTGGCTCGTTTACCTGGGTTGTGATCTGTCCCTGCTGCGCCGAGCCAATAGAGGTATTTGGCGCGCCGAACTGGACACGGTTGAACAGGTTGAACGATTCGACGCGAAGCTGCAGGATCACTTGCTCGGTCATGTGCGTGTCCTTGAACAAAGCGAGATCGAAGTTCGCTATGCCTGGAGCACGCAGAGTGCCATCGGTACGGGATTCGTTGCCGAACTTGAAGTTGCCTGGAGCAACGAAACATGAGGTGTTGAAGTATCCGCTGTTGGAAAACTTATCTCCTAACCGCGACTGCACACGTCCTCCGATGCCCTTATTGCAACCCTGAACCACGTTCGGACGTGTCGTACCGCCCAGCGAGTAGGTGCTGACGGTGTTTGAGGCCATGGAGAGTCCCAGCGGGTAGCCCTTCTGGAAGGTCGTTACACCATTGAAGCCCCAGCCGGAGACTAACTTATCCATCACGCCACTGACGCCGGCGGCAAAGTGCTGCCCACGGCCGAATGGCAGTGAGTAGACATAGCTGACGGTAAGACGCTGGCGCGAATCATAGCCGGAGAGCGCGTACTCTCCACCCAGATCGTTGTTGTTTTGATAGCCGGGAGCTCCGGTTGCCTCTAGCCAGGAGGTCAGCGACTCCGTGTTGGCCAGCAGCTTCGAGAAGGTATACGAGCCGAGCAGCACTCCGCCCGAAGTGAAGCGCTTCTCCATCTTCATCTGCAACGCGTTGTAGTTGCTGACGCCCACATAGTTACCCGTGTTGGAGATGGCTCCATACTGCGGGAACGGACGATAGAGCTGCGTGGAGTTGATGGTGGCATACTGCTGCGAGCCCTGATTGAACGCTGCTCGGTTGAACGGATTCGGAACCGTCTTGGTGAGGAAGCACGCGCTCGACAGGTTTGCAGTTGAGCCCACGCAGTTGGGGTCACTCGCCGCCTGATTCAGATACGAGGCCGCGACCTGGTTGATGCTGTGGCTGTTCGGCAGGTGAGAACCATGCAGACCGGCATAAGCAGCTTCGAGTGCAACTCCGAGCGGGAGTTGACGCTGGATGGCGAAGTTCCACTGGTAGGTGGCGCCGTTCTCTTCATCCTTCTGCAGCGCATTTGCGGAGCCGCCGAGCAGCAGGTTCTGGTAGTTGGCTCCGCGGCCGGGAGCGGGCGTAATGCCGCTCGGCAACGGATTATCCAGCGTAGCGTTCGGAGTCTTGCCCGAGTCCAACGTGGTAACCGGATTGTTGGTGATGTAGGAGAGCGGCGACTGCACCGGCGACTCCGGGAACTGCAGGATTGCGGGGATCACAAACTTACCCCAGCCGGCACGAACGACCGTCTTATCATCCGGTCTCCATGCCAAACCGAGACGCCCCGAGAAGTTGGCGAAGTGCTCGTTGCGGGTTCCCTGCCCCGGAGACACAAGATCATAGGCTCCGGTCACTGCCCGGCCGTTGATCGTAATGTTGCCGAGAACCGGATTCACCTCGTTGGGATTGAAGGTGGCGATCAGGTTGTTGGTCTCGCGGAACGTACCCGGAATCTCATACCGCAGACCGACGTTCAGAGTCAGCCGTGGGGTCAGGTTCCAGTTGTCCTGCACGTAGTAGCCCTGGTAGTAGATGGTGCTGAACGTCGGCGGCGCAATCTGCACCACACTTGCAGACGACGCCTGATCGACCATGTAGCCCATCAGAAATGAGGCGAAGGGATGTCCACCCGCCGCGTTGTTTCCAAACGAGGACATGAAGGTGTTGAACTGGAACGATCCGCCGGGGCTGTTGTTCTGGAAGTACTTCATCTCCATGCGGCGCAGATCCACACCCGCCTTGATGGTGTGGGTTCTGATGGTCTTCGTAATGGTCGGAGCAATGACGTAGTTGTTGTTGACTGAGAAGATATAGCCGGTACCAATTCCGTTGACCGTCGGGTTCGACAACGCAATTGCGGGCACCGTGGTCGAGCTCGGCACATTGTTCAGGCCGGAGATAGTTCCCATGTACGAGGGGAAACCGAGTTTGGTCTCGTCATACCCCAGGGTTCCAGGCGTACGAACGTAGTTCCAGCGGGTGAAGGAGAGCCGCAGATCGCCTACCAGAGTCGGGCTGAACATGTACGAGTCACCGACAACGGTCTGGTAAGTCTTGAACGACTCGGGCGAAATGGGATCGCCGGAACGGAGACCATTCTTGTACGGATCCGATGCGGCGTTGTTTGAGTTCCACTGCGTATAACGGCCGAAGAGATTCTGCTTATCGCCGATCTTGAAATCGACGCGGCCGTTGTACTGGTCGTTCGTGCCACCGGAACCGGCATAGGCTACGAAGTTATTGGTCACACCGGCACGTGTGGGCTGCGCATAGTACGGGAAGGCCAGCAAGTTGGTGGCGACCTTACTCCAGCGAGCCTGCGGAATGATGTTGTTCGGATACGGTGTGCGCGGGCCGGTATAACCAGGGCATCCCTGGCCTGCCGATGCAGTGCCGCCGCATGCATCGTAGATTTGCCCCGCGGTGGCTACCGAAGCCGGGCTGCCTGACGCATTGGTGCAGAAGCCGGTCGATGAGTTGAGGGTGCACAGTTCACTGAAGTCGCCTGTGCGCATCTTTACCGTCGGTACCGTGTAGTTATAGAGGCGCTTCTGCGCCTGCCGGTAGCCCTGGTAGTCGAAAAATCCAAAGACCTTATCCTTGAAGATCGGGAAGCCGATATTCCCACCGAACTGGTTCTGGTGGTACGGATTCTTGCCCAGAACGTTTGCCGGAACATCTGTATGCTTCGCGAAGTACGGGGTCGAGTTGAAGATCGTGTTGCGGACGTACTCGTATACCGTTCCGTGAATCTTATTCGAACCTGACTTGCTGGCGATGTTGACGACGCCGCCGGTGTACATACCGTACTCAGCCGTGTTGTTGCTGGTCTGAACGCGGAATTCCTGTACAGCGTCCTGCGACGGCACGAGGATAGTGGCGTTGCCATAGGACACATTCACCGGAGCACCGTCATAGAGCGTGGAGCTTTGATTGGCGCTGCCGCCGCCGATCTGATAGTTGCCGGCAGCGAATACATTCTGGCCGGTCAGGTTACCTGACGAACTGCCCTGCGGAACCACGCCGGGGACAAGGCCGACCAGCGCCAGAACGTTTCTTCCATTAAGCGGAATCTCGGTCACGGCCTTGCCCTGAACGACCTGGCCGAGAGATGCATTCTCCGACTGAATGATCGGCGCCTGCGAGGTGATGGTGACCTCTTCCGTCGTCTCACCAATTGCGAGCTCTACATTCTCGCGGGTTGCCAGGGCGACCTGCACCTCGACGGGGTTGTGGGTGTAGCGTTTGAAGCCGCTTCTCTCTACCGAAAGCGTGTACTCGCCTGGGATCAGAGACAGGAACTGGAAGTCGCCGTTGTCAGCAGTGGCAACGACCTTCTTGTCTCCGGTTGCATTGTTTGTCAGTGTCACCTGGGCGCCCGGCATTACCGATCCACTCGTGTCAGTGACCGTCCCCACCACAGATCCGGCAGCGCTCTGCGCCCATGCGTGAGGAGCGATCCCCACCAGACACAAAAGGAGCGTGCACAGGAGTGCTAATTTGATACCTTTCATTGCGTTCCTCCGAAATGGCCGTATCCGTTGCGGCCCCGGTTTGTTCTTTCAACTGCCTTGCTACAAGCGCCGGTTGCTCAATTGCTCTTGCGATGTCGCACCAGAAAATGAATCAATGCTTCCGATCGCCGGGTTACTGGCTGCCGGTCTTCTTCTGCTTTCTTGTCCCCCAGAAGATGTAAGTGCCACTCCGCGTGGAGGTGACGAGGTCGATATTTCCGTCGCCTTTCAGGTCGACGGCCAGAACATCCGATCCTCCGCCGGAGAAGTTGTGAACCAGCTCCGGCTCAAAGCGCGCTCCACCGGGACTCTTCTTGTCGCGGACGGTGCGATACACGTACAGCACCGGAGGACCATAGGGATCGGGATCGTAGAAGTCATCCAGATGTGACCAGTAGCGCTTGGCCACAACAAAGTCGGGTATGCCGTCTCCGTCCACGTCCGCAATCGTGGAGGCATGCGGCTCGGTGAAGACCACACCGCCTGCACTCTCCGATGGGAGATGTCCCATCACCTGGTGCGGGATAAAGGTAATCTCGCCGGAGGAGGACTTCTTCTGCTCGAACCAACTGATGCCCCATCCATGTGCCTGCATGGAGGTGACAACGTCGGGGAGTCCGTCACCGTTGATGTCGTAGACACCGATCTTCGCGCCGCCGGCAGAGGTGCGTCCCCACTTGCCGAAGGGAGCGGGATGATAGGTCCACTTCGTCTCGGCATCGTTCTGAGCAGGTTGCTCCCACCAGCCGTACGCGCCGACGATATCGACACGCCCATCGCCGTTTACATCACCGGCGCCGACGCCATGCGCGGGCCAGGGGCCATGTTCGCTGACCTTGTGAACGGTCCACTTGCCGGTGGGGTTCGAAGAATCCGGCTTGGCGTAGCACATGTAGCCGCCGCCCATATACACCAGCTCCGGCTTGCCGTCCTTGTCGACATCTGCGAGCACGGTCTCTTCACTGTCGATGGGAGCAACGACGGTGAACTTCTCCCAGCGGCGCGACTCTCCCTTCGGATTGACATAGAGCACGGCTCCCGTCTTGCCACCGTCGGCATGACTGGTGGTCACCACATCGGGCCAGCCATCACCGGTGAAGTCCGCGGCGTGCTGCACCCAGTCCTCCATCGAGTAGTTGGTGGAGGCATTCACGATCTGCGCGGGATAGATCTCGCGCGACTGGGTGAAGTCAGGTCCGAAGTAGATGAACGGGCCGGAGACGATATCGAGCTTGCCGTCGTGATTGAAGTCAGCGGCCGCGGCCGACCAGCCGTAGTAGAACTCGTTGATCCTCTGCATGCGGAAGTTGGGACTGACCTGCTCTTTGGGCAGCGTCTTGACCGCAATGTCCTTGTAGGCGATGGCACGGAAGTGAACGGTTCCACTCCCGACGTAGAGCGCGAACGGACCATAGCCATTCATGTTCTCGGTCGCAACGCTTACGGCGTCTCCGCCATCGTTGAAGAAGGCTCGCAGGATATCGGCATCCAGAAGCACCTCGACGTCATTCCATTCGCCAGTGCGCAGGCCATGCAACGGACGCTGCAGGGGCGCCGTTGCGCCGGCGGGCATTGGCAAGGGCTCAGGGGGAGTGAAACGACGAGCGGGCGCACCAGCGGCCGACGGTGGAGGCGCAAAACGGATCTGACCTCCGGCGAGGCGAAGCTGAGTGTGCTCTGCAAGTTTGCCGGACTCATCAAAGGTCGCGCGGTAGCCGGCCAGCTCCTGCGGCCGGATCGAGAGCATGTCTCCGCTCATACCGCTTGCGCTTTTCGCTGTGCGCATCACGATGCCCGCATTGCATTCACCTTCGCAGCGGAACTGCAGATAAACGGCGCTGTCCTGTGCAGGCTTATTGAAGACCAGCAGGCCGGTACCTGTACCGGTGATCTCACCATTGGAGGCGGACCATTGTGCGCTACCCATCTGCTGCCATCCAGACAGAGACGAGCCTGCAAAGGCGCCGTCAGGAGCAAAGCTTGGGGATTGCGCGACAAGCGCGGGAGACACGCTGACGAACAATGCGGAAGCTGCTGCAAACAGGGACAACCGTCTCATTTATGTCGAGCCTCGAAAAATATGGGCTGCCGCAGCATAAGCCGCAATCTATATTGCGTATTATGCAAACGTCATTTTTGAAACGGAGCCATCCTAGCACCCTGATGTGCCATTGTCGAGAGGCGAATTTATGCGATTTTTTGAGAGCTGGAATTTCGCAAAAACGCACGCCAGCGCGCTGTTCAGAGGCTTTGGACCATGCGGGACACACCCATGCAACAGCGCACTTCAGCCCGTCGCTTGACGGTAGTTGGGTGGGAGCAGCGGGCTGATAAGGCACAAAATGAAGAATGGGCTTGAGCCCTGGGCTTTGTCCTGATCCTAGAGAAAAGGCCCAGCGTAGACCGTGGGCTGAAGCCCACGGCTCCCACCGATTCGAGCTACGCTCGAATATCCCACGCCATCGCCGCAACGGATGGGCTCGCGCAGGTTTTACTACCGCCACAAAACCAATCTCGATGTCGTGTTTGAGGCGCTAGAAAGCAGATTCAACCTGCATCTGGGAAGTCAACGTCTTCAAAGAAGGCGTAGTTTTTGAGGCTTGCCGGTGGAGCAAAGAAACAAGCGACCTTCATCTCAACCTCAGAGAGGTTCTGCAGCATATGGATCTCTCCCTGCGGGAAGAGAACCGCGGAGCCAGTCTGCACCTCCGCAACCTCTCCATTGACCAGCACGCGGCCGTGGCCGCTGAGGATGTAGATCACCTCTTCGCCGTCAGGATGCGAGTGGGCCGGGCGCACCTTTTCTCCGGGAGCGACGCGAATGACCGCCATCGAACAGTACTTCGCGTCAGTGTTCTTCGGCGTCACTACCCAGCGCAGGTTTCTACCAGGAAGATCAAGCTCTTCGACCGTGCTCTCATGAATCACTTTGACTGCCATACGTCTCCTCTATCCGTGCGCAACGGCCTGCTGTACTGTCGCCGCAATCTTTGCAGGCGTCAGGCCGAAGACTTCGACGAGTTCCTCGTAGGTGGCCGAGTGGATGAACTGTTTATTGCCGTCTGCATCCAGCGTGTTCACCGTGAAAACCCGGTTGAGCGAATCAAGCCTGGCGGAACTGCGATGGCGATACAGCACCTTGAGGAAGTTCTGCCAGAGATATCCGTTGTTCTGCTCTGCGAAGAAGATGGGAAGGCCGGTCTCATACAACCGCAGCAAAAGGTCGTCATCGACCGATGGCATGTCGACCACCATCACGTTCACGCCCGCCTTCTCGCATAGATCGGCAGCTGCAAGAGCCTCATGCACTCCCCTTCCGGAGCTGATTACGATGGCGCGATCACTTTCGCTCTGCCGCAGGACGTTGCCCTTGCCATACTCGAACTCGTAGTCGCCGTCGTAGAGTACTGCCGAGGGCGTACGCATCACACGTACATACACCAGGCCCTTATTCCCTTCCATCACCCACTTCATGATGGAGAGCATCTGCTGCGGACACGAGACGTCGATGATCTTCAGATGTGCGACCGCGTCGAAGGTCGTGGCATCATCGTTGCCCATGTGGGTTGCGCCGTTGGTGCGGGTCTCAAAGTTGGCGGCAGTTGCAAGGAAGGTGATATCGAGGCCGTGCCCCTCGCTCAGCCAGCCATCGGCGGCCTCCATCGCTTCCAGGCGTTCCTGATGCCCGACCGCAATACGGCGAAGCACCTGCCAGTTGAAGAAGGGGCAGAAGGTGCTGCACCAGGTGTTGTAGCCCAGTGCCGCAAATCCCTCCGACATCAACATCATGTTTGCTTCGGCAACGCCGGCGTTGAGCGCACGCGCCTGGTCGACGGCGGCAATGCCGCTCTCCAGACCGCTGGTTGAAGCCAGGTCCGAGTCGATCGACACAACGCGCGGATCGCGTGCAAAGACCTTCATTCCGGCCGTCACCATCTCAGCGGCGCTGTAGCTCTTGTTCCGATCGAGTTTAGGAAGCGCGGCAGCGTCGTAGCGGATCTGCTTATCGCGCCGCGGAACACGCCTGGTCTGGACCGGGCCGATGACCTGCCTGAGGAAGTCGCTGCTGTCATCCACTGCCAGATTCATGCCGGCAGCGGCCTGCAACAGCAATTCATGGAGTGACTCATCGCCCGCGACTCGATTGAGCAGTTCCAGGAATTCCGTCACTCTTGCCGTGCGCTGCTTCTGCTGCATCTCCACTTCCTGCGCGAACAAAGCGTCGGGAACTGTCACCTTATGCTTATTCAGGAAGTCGGAGAACGCTCCAAAGCCTTTCTTCGAGTTGCAGACGATCACTGTGGGCCTGCCATTCCGCGGGCCGTAGCGGAAGGCGGTCAGTGCATCGAAGACTCCGTCAAAGCTGGTGGCATCCACATTGAAGGCATTCCATCCGAACGACCGGAAGACATCGGCGAGCGGCGGCATGGGATAAAGCATGCGGTCGTGGATATCTAGCTGGCCGTTGTTGCGATCGACCAAAACACACAGATTCTCGAGGTTATGCTGCGAGGCATACATGATGACCTCCCAGCAGGAGCCCTCCTGTAACTCTCCATCGCCCACCATGCAGTAGGAGTCGAAGCGCGGGCTGCGTTTGCCGGCGACGGCGAAGCCCTCCGCAACGCCAATTCCCTGCCCCATGGGGCCGGTGGCGATGTGGACGCCGGGGAGAACCGGACCCGGGTGACCGTTGAGCAGACTGCTGTGCGAGCGGGAGTTCTTCAGAACGTCGGCGGAGAAGTAGCCCAGCTCCGCATAGATCGACGCCATCGCAGCGACGGCATGTCCCTTGCTGAGGGTGAAGATGTCCTGCCCGCGGCGTGTGGGGTCTTCGACGTCGAGGCGCAGAAACCCGCCATAGAAGAGAGTCACCATGGGCAGAATGGCCGAGAAAGCTCCTCCGGAGTGCAGCCCCTTATCCACCGCATCGCGACTCTGTTCAAGCGTGAGGATACGGATGTCGGAGTCCTTGATGGCAAGCAGCTTCAGCATGCCCTCGCGATACATCGACTCGCGGTGCAGGGAGAGATCTCCTGAGGCGGATCTGAAGACAGCAGTTGACAGTACGGGCATGCTCATTGCCTGGACCTTCCATGCAAGATTATTTGCATAATACGCAATATTCATTGCGTTATGTGAGGCAAAGTATATGGAGTGGTTCCTGCGATCGTCAAGCAGTCTCCAGGGTGTGTCATCAAACTCCGGCCGTCAACGCCGGGAGCAGATTTTTCTGAGATCGAGGAGTGAGGAGAGAACTGTAGCCGGCCTACTGGAACGACGAGTGACGAAGAGATCGGGAAATCGGGGTCCCCAGTCAGCTTTGCTGGCTGGGGTGAAGAAAATCTGCCCCGGCCGTCAGCGTTGCGGCGCAAATTCGCCCATACTTCGTTGTCGTCCTCGACTGTGGGCCCGCCACAGCCTTCGGCCTCCGCCTCGTATGGACAAATTTGCGCTCGCAACGCTGACGGCCGGAGTTTGATGACACACCCTAGCACTCGGAAAACGGAGACAATTGTTCTATGCGCATTGTGATCATCGGCGGTTCCGGCCATATTGGCAGCTATCTGACACCCAGGCTTGCAACTGCGGGGCACGACGTTCTCTGTGTTAGCCGCGGCGTAAAGAATCCCTATCGGCCCGATCAGGCATGGAAGCAGGTCAAGCATGTCGTACTGGACCGTGACGCGGAAGAGGCCGCCGGCAACTTCGGCGAGCGCATCGCGGAGCTGGACGGACAGGCCGTGATCGACCTTACCTGCTACACCCCGGCTAGCGCCGCTCAGCTCGCCGAGGCGCTCCTGGGCCGCGTGGAGCATTTCCTGCACTGCGGCACCATCTGGATCCACGGCCATAGCTGCCAGGTGCCTACGACCGAAGACGCACCACGGTCACCGTTCGGCGAATACGGAGTCCGAAAGGTCGCCATTGAGGACTACCTGCTGCGGCTGGCGCGGACCAAGGGCTTCCCCGCGACCCTGCTGCATCCCGGTCACCTGGTCGGTACCGGATGGAACCCGATCAACCCCCAGGGCAACTTCAACCCGGCTGTCTTTACCGCTCTCGCGCAGGGAACCACAATCGCTCTGCCGAACCTTGGCCTGGAAACGGTGCACCATGTGCATGCCGACGACGTGGCGCAAGCGTTTCAACAGGCGTTGACGCATCGGAGTGTCGCGCTCGGTGAGAGCTTCCACGTCGTCTCGGCTGCAGCTCTGACGCTTCGAGGCTTTGCCGAAGGCATGTCTCGCTGGTTCGGGCAGGAGCCAAAGCTGGAGTTCCACTCCTGGGAGAAGTGGCGGTCCCTCGTCAGCGAGAAAGATGCCCTATCGACATGGGATCACATCGCTCACTCCCCGAACTGCAGTATCGAGAAGGCGAAGACGCTCCTTGGCTATCAGCCGCGCTATAGCTCGTTTGAAGCGGTACAGGAGGCGGTAGCTGATATGCAGAGGCGAGGGGTGATTGAGGGAAATTGAATGATTGAAGGATTAAAGAGGAATTGAATGATGGAATAAATGAAGGATTGAATAAGGTTCAAGCGGACATCCGAGCAAAGCTCGAATCCCTTATTCAATTATTCAATCCTCCAATCATTCCATTATTTCCAGTGCACCATCGGCAGCCCTGCGACCGGGCTCTGGAAATACGGGATACTGTGCGCCCGTAGTGAGCCGATGTAGACGGTCTTCAGATCGGGTCCGCCGAAGGTGACGCTGGCCATCCATGGAGCGATGCCGCGGCCAGTGGCAAACAGCACATCTTCGGTCACCGCGCCGGCGCGGAACTGATCTTCGAGAGCCTTCACCTTGACCGGGTCTCCTTCATCCAGAAGGACACGCTGATCTCCCTGCGGTGTAAGCACGAAGAGCTTGTCCGAGTAGACGCAGGTGCCCCAGAGATTGCCGATACTGTCGAAGGCGATGCCATCGGGCCAGGCGCCGGTTCCGAGGCTGCTGGGACCGAAGATCTCGCGCTCGCCCAACGTACCGTCGTCGTGAACGCGTAGCCGGCTGATGCAGCCGCCCGTCGTCTCAACGACGTACATATATTCTTCCTTCCCATCCATGCGGATCTCGTTGGTGAAGTGGAAGCCCTCGGCCATGATGCGGAACTTACCGTCAATGTAACGGGCGATGTAGCCATCGGGAAGATCGGGACGCAGAGCATGCATCCAGTTCTTGATCTTCGTCGAAATCGTGATCCAGATGCGGCCCTTCGAGTCACGCAGGACGAAGTTGACCTTGCCGATGGCCTCTCCCTCGATACTGTCGGCCAACACCTTGGATTCTCCCGTGCGCGTCATGATCTCCAGGCGGTCGGTGCCGAAGTTCGAGATCAGAATGTCGCCGTTCTCAGCAAAGGCAAGACCGTTCGGCAATGTTCCTGTCAGATAGCGAGTTGCCTCGCTGTCGGCCTGTGCGAAGTACGCCGAGATCTTCTGTGTGATGATCTGCTGGCTGCCGTCATGCCGCAGGCGCACCACGCCACCGCGCGAGTCAGCCGACCACAGAGTCCCATCTTTCTCCGCCAGGATGCACTCCGGGCGTTGCAACCCCTCCCCGATGTACTGCAGCTTCGACGTATCGATCCCGAAATCCAGGATTGGATTCATTCTTCCTCCGTTGCTTATAACGCAATCAATATTGCGATATACACAGCAGCCTGCGCAAGACCTGAAGGCTACAGATTCCATGAAAAACGCGCCCCGCAATAGGGCGCGTTTCGTGAATCGAGGGTATAGGAGATCTATTCCTCGTCGGTCGTCTCCTCAGTGATGCTGAGCCGTTCGCCGATCTTCTTTGCGCACTGCACCACGCGCTTCGAATGGGCGGCATAGTGCTCTTTCAGGAAGCGGGTTGCGGGCGCAGAGATGCCGATGGAGCCGACGATGGAGCCGTCGTGGAGCCGGATAGGAGCGGCGATGCAGCGCATGCCTTCCATATATTCGGCCTCATCCGTGGCATATCCCCGCTGCCGGATCGCCTGGCACTCCTTGAGCAACGCTGGAAAGGAAGTGATGGTTGTCTTCGTGAACTTCTGCAGTGACGAGCCGAAGATATCCTTCAACTCTTCGTCGTCGAAGTCGGCGAGAAGCGCCTTTCCGTGGGCGGTGGCATGCATCGGAACCAGCTCGCCGGTCTGTCCGGCGACGGCGATCACGCGCCGGGCGTGGACTGAATCGATGAAGAGTGCGCTCTTTCCTTCGCGAACGGCGAGGTGGGCGGTCTCATTCAGACCACCGGCCAGATCCTTGAGCTCCTGGTGGGCCACGCGGACGAGCATCTTGCTCCAGTCATACTGGCGCGAGAGCGTCCAGATCGCGGAGCCGAGGATATAGTCCTTTCGGCCCGCAGGCGTGGAGAGGAAGCCGCGGCGCCTGAGGGTCTGCGCCAGCCGAAATGCACTGCTGCGGTCAACGTCGAGCAACTCTGCCAGCTCACCCAGATTTACCGGGTGATTTGACGTGGCGACGGCCTGCAGAATCGTCAGACCGCGGTCGAGACTTTGAATGAATGGGACCTGTGCAGCTTTTTTCGGCATGTACCTACTGTACTCAACCCCTAAATCCAACTCCTATCGACTTCAGGTAGTCCCTGCTTTGCTTTGCCAGGGCAGCGGAAGGGGTCGAGGATGGATTCTTGAAATCGTTATCTAACTCGACCATAACCATACCACTAATCTTTCTGCCGTCCATCAGCTTCAGGATGGCGGGTACATCGACCTTCCCCCGGCCCAGAGGGCAATATCCCAGCAGGTGGTCGTCGTTCCCGTCAAAGTCCTTCAGGTGCATGTGCTGCACGATGGGAAGGAAGTCCTTGACGACCTTGACGGCGTCCTGTCCCCCCTTGGTCAACTGGCCCACATCGGGGCCGAACTTCAGGTGGCGGGTGTCCACCGCCTCCAGCACCGCGTAGGTCTCGTCCCGGGATTCGATGCAGGTTCCGGTGTGCTGGTGCAGCACCGGAGTGAGCCCCTCCTGCTCCACCGTCTTCGCCAGCTCGTTGAGCATGCTGACAATACCGCTCTTGCTGGCGCCAAAGTCGTAAGTATCCCGCTTCACCGGGTTGGGGCCGACAACAAAGATGCGTCCGCCGCACTCCTTAATAAGACCGCACCACTCCTTCGCCTTGGCGAGCTGCTCTTCTTTCCGCGATGCATCCGTCAGGTTCACGGTGCAATAGCCTGAGATCAGCGGAAGGTTCTTTGCCTTCAACACCGGCGCCAGCCCGCCACGGGCCTTCCACTTCGACAGCACGTCACCGAAGGTCTCAAAGCCGTAAAATCTCAGCGAGGAGACCGAATCAACAGCCTGCTCGATCTGGTCGTTCATCCAGGTGATGCCTGTGTATCCCACATGGACCTGCAGCTTTCTGACGGGAGCGGCAAAAAGCGGTGGACACACGGCGGCAGCCGTCATGCCGGCTGCTCCAAGCAACAGCTCACGGCGCGTAAAAGGGCGAGTCATGCAGGCCTCCCTGGCAAATCTTTCCGATTGCACATCACGCAATTCTATTTGCGTGAAACGCAACTACTCTGCCCTGCCGGAGATATGCCTGTCAAGGATTCCCCCGACCGGAGAGAATACAAAGCATAGGCCACCGGAAAGAAAAACGGTGCAAAATTTAGGCTTTGCGATATTGCACTATACGCAATATACTTCTCTCGTTACGCAATCAACCCGGACCTGATCGAAGACAGCTTTGAGGCTGAAGTGCTGTAACTCTGCGGAAGGAGCCGCCTTGCCAGATTATTCAAGCTTTCAACTGACGGACAAAATCGCTGTTGTCACCGGCGCCTCTCAGGGAATCGGCCGCGCCATCGCCATCGGTCTGGCCCAGGCGGGCGCGCACCTTGTGCTGGCCAAGTATCCCGGCCCCCGCATGGAAGAGATCGAAGCGGTGAAGCGTGAGATCGAAGGCCTGGGGCGAAGGGCGGAGATCGTCATCACCGACGTCAACAAGGTCGCGGACTGCCAGGCACTCATCCAAAAGACAGTGGATCACTTTGGAGGTGTCGACATTCTGGTGAACAATGCCAGCTGGACCGGAACGGGCGATGCCGTGGATGTCACCGAAGAAGAGTACGACAAGACCTTCGACGCCACGGTCAAGAGCGTCTTCTTTGCCTCGCAGGCCGCAGGCAGGGTGATGCTGCAGCAGCCGGAGGGCGGACGCATCATCCATATTGGGTCCAACTTCGGTGAAATTGCGTTCAAGAAACGCGCGGTCTACGCCGCGGCGAAGGCGGCAGTGCATCACATGGCCAAGGCGCTCTCTCTGGAGTGGGCGGGCAAAGGAGTTCTGGTGAACACCGTCGCTCCCTGTATTACAGAGACGGAATCGCGGAAGAACATCCTCGAACGCCCTGGGTATAAGGAGTGGGCAACGCAGGAGATGATTCCCCGCGGACGCTGGAATCAGCCGGAGGACCTGGTCGGCGCTGTACTCTTCCTCTCCAGCCCTTTTGCCGACATGATCGCAGGTCACACCCTGATGGTCGATGGCGGATGGACCATTCACTAAAACACAAACAGCTATCCCAGGCAGAGATTGGGAAGGGTCACTCATTATGAAGCTTCAAAAGAAGATTGCGATCGTTACCGGAGCGGGCCAGGGTATTGGGCGCGGTATCGTAGAAACGTTTGCGCGGGAAGGCGCTGATGTCGTCATCAATGATCTGCACATTGATTCGCGGACCGAAGAGGTGAAGCAATATGTCGAGTCCAGGGGCAGCCGATGCATCGTCGTTGCCGGCGATGTCTCGCAGCGTTGCCATGTGGAGCGTCTCTTCGAAGAGACCTGGGCACAGCTCGGCCCAGCAGACATCCTGGTGAACAATGCGGGCATTGAGACCATTGTTCCCTTCACGGAACTCACCGATGAACAATGGGATGCGGTAACGCAGACCAACCTGAAGAGCGAGTGGATGTGTGCCCAGACCTTCTGCAAACGTCTTATCGCCGAAGGCCGCAAGGGCGCCATCATCAATATCGGCTCCATTCAGGCCGCACGTGTGCTGCCGGGACGCACACACTATGCTCCCAGCAAACTGGCGGTGGAGGCGTTGACCCGCAATATCTCCGCGGAGATGGGCCCTCACGGCATTCGGGTGAACTGTATCCATCCCGGCTTGATCGATACACCGATGATTCGCTGGGTCCTGGAAAGTCCGGAGATTCTGCCGCAGGTGGTCGCGCAGATCTCTCTTGGACGTCCGGGCAAGCCGTGCGAGATCGGCTCCGTCGCAGCATTTCTTGCCTCAGAAGAAGCAGCCTATGTCACCGGCCAGGCTCTGTACGTCGATGGCGGCTGGGTAGGCAAGTAAAGCTGTATTAGAGATCCAGTGTGGTGTCCCAGAAGCCCAAAACCTGGGGCGTTGCCCAAGGCTGATATAGAGCGCATCTCCACCCCAACGAACACGTTCGTTGGGGACCCCGGCCCTTCAGCGCTTTCGTTAGGGCTGCCTTTTGTTTGTCATTTCGGAGGGAGCGGAGAAATCTGCTTTCTCTTATTTTCTTTGCCCGGGTGCCCCGCCCTCGCAACGCTAGGGTGGGTTAGGAATACCCGAGGTTCCTAAATAAAACTCAATTCGAGTTTGTCGATACGCCCTGGTTTTTGATCCATTCGAGACTCCATTCCTCTGCGCCTTCCCATAGAAGTTCGAGTGGTGTACCATTCCTTCCAATAGAACTTCGAGGGGAAAAAGTTATGCCGGGAAAGACCCAGCCACAGAGTGAGATGCTGAAGGGTACGTTGGACATGATGATTCTGCGGACGCTTGTCGGCGGAGACGCGCACGGGCACACTATCGCGAAGGTCATTGAGCACACTTCAGAGAATCTCCTGGAGGTGGAGCAGGGTTCCCTGTATCCGGCGCTGCATCGGCTCGAAGACCGGAAATGGGTCTCCTCCTACTGGGGCGCGAGCGAAAACAATCGCAAGGCAAAGTTCTACCGGCTGACGGCGGAAGGCCGTAAACAACTGGTTCGCGAGACCAGCCGCTGGCGCCAGATGACGCGGGCCATCGGTCTTGTGATGGGCGAGGAGGGAGGCGCGCAATGAGCTGGCTGCGATTTTTTCGCCGCAAACGCAAGGATGCCGAGTTGCAGGACGAGCTCGATTCCTTTCTGTCAGAAGAGATCGCCGGCAATGTCGCGCGCGGTATGTCGCCGGGAGAGGCACGCCGGCGGGCGCGGGTGAAGCTCGGTAACTCGCAGCAGGTGCGCGAGTCGTTATGGATGCAGAACTCTCCCATGCCATTGACGCATCTCTTCCGCGACCTGAAGTACGCTTTTCGCACGCTGCGCCGCACGCCCGGGTTCTCGGTCATCGCGATTGTGGTTATGGCTCTGTGCATGGGCGCCGCCATATCCCTTTTCACCATTGTGCGTTCGGTGCTGCTAAGGCCCCTTCCCTTCCGGGATCCAGCCCGGTTGGTAGTTGTCTACGAACACCGCCGAGCAAACGGGGCGGCAGCTGATAGCCGCACTCAGGTTGCGCCCGCGGACTTCTACGATTGGCGCGCCAAAACCCACGGCTTTGAAGATATGGCCATCATTCGTTACGCCGGGTACAACCTGACCGGCGAACGGAATGAACTGCCGGAGTCAGTCCGCGCTGCCACAGGTTCATGGAACCTGTTCCAGCTTCTGGGAGTGAAGCCGGCGTTTGGCCGGGCATTCAGTGAGCAGGAAGACCGGCCCGGCAGCACTGCCGTCATGTTGAGCTGGAGCGTCTTTGAGCGGCGCTTTGCCGGTGATCCGGCGATTGTGGGCCGTCAGATCCATCTCGACGGCCGGCCTGCCACCGTAGTCGGGGTGCTACCGTCCTGGTTTGCCTATCCCGATGCCGGTATCCAGCTATGGCGTCCCTATCAAGCCGATGCCACGCCGGAGTTCCTGCAGCATCACGATTTCCACCAGAGCCTGGTCATCGCGCGGCTGCGCCCCGGTGTAAGCCTTGCGAGCGCCCTGGAAGAGGTGGGCGCAGTTCAGTACCAGCTCCATCTGCAATATCCGCATGATCCGGTAGCGGAAGATGTTGTTCCACGTTCGCTCAACGAAGACCTCGCCGGAAACGTGAAGAAACCTCTGAACCTGATGATGAGCGCCGTAGGCTGCATGCTATTAATCGGCTGCCTCAACGTCTCAAATCTTCTGGTGGCACGGGGTGCGGCGCGACAGAAGGAAGTAGCCATTCGCAGCGCACTCGGAGCGCGGCGAGGGACATTGATTCGTGAGCAGTTGGCCGAGAGTGTGCTGATCTGCGCCGCCGGGTGCATGGGTGGCATTGCACTATCAGTGGCTGCTACGCGGTCGCTGGCGCATGCATGGAAAGATCTGCCCACCGCGCAAGGTATCTATATCGACGGAACCGTGATCGGATTTGCATGTCTGCTCATGATCACAGCGACTCTGATCGCAGGCCTGCTGCCCGCGCTCTCAACAACGGGCAAGGCGATGATGAATGCGCTGCAGGCTTCCGCGCGCACCGGAGCCAGCAGTGTTTCACGGACGGTACTACGCAAAACGCTGCTCACAACCGAGATTGGAATCACGGTGGTCCTGCTGGTCTCCGCAGGTCTGCTGCTCAAGAGCTTTCTACGGCTGCGCTCTACCGATGTGGGCTGCATCACCCAGAACATGCTCACGCTGAGCTACAGCCTTCCAGAGAAGAAATACGATACGCCGGAGAAGCGAAACGCGTTCAATGAAGCGCTGCTGGAGCGCGTGAGAAACATTCCCGGAGTACATGCTGCCGCGTTGGGAAACACTCTTCCAGGTGCGGGCTATTGGGGTGACTTCATCTTTACGGTGAAAGAGCACCCTCCAGTCAACGCCAGTGCAAACCTGCCGGAGGCACTGACGCGCTGGGCCGATCCGGGATATTTCAGCGCACTCGGGATTCCGCTCGTGAGAGGCCGGTTCTTCACGGATGATGAACGCGGTGATCGCTCCTACAAAGTGATTGTGAACAGCCAACTGGTACGGAAGTACTTCCCCGGTGAGGACCCCATTGGGCGACACCTTCACGTTCCGGCGCATCCTCATGATGGAGCGCCCGGCATCGTCGACTACGAGATCGTAGGCGTTGTCGGCGATACCTTGTACCAGGTTGGAAAAGAGCCAAAGGCGGCCATGTACTTCCCGATGCTCGAAGGCACCGGTTCCCAGATGCTCGCGGTGCACACAACATCGGCGCCGCTACAGTTCTCGATTCCGATACAGCGGCAGATTGCAGCGCTCGATCCGGAGCTTCCGGTTTCAGATGTGCGCACCATGGACGAGGTCATCGGCGCGTCGTTGGTGAACGCCAGCCTTAGCGCAAGGCTGGTGCTTATCTTCGCCGTTCTCTCGCTGCTGCTGGCTGCGGTGGGACTGTACGGAGTGCTGTCGTACCTGGCCACACAACGGACCACGGAACTGGGCATCCGCATGGCGCTCGGCGCGCAGCGCGATCAGCTTTTGCGATTGATGCTCGGCGATGGCATGCGTCCGGCGCTGCTGGGGCTGGGGCTTGGCCTGGCGGTAAGCTTCGTGGCGACGCGGCTCTTTGAATCGATGCTCTTCGGAACCAAGCCTCTCGATCCCGTCGTTATCTCCTGCGTTGTTGGCACACTGTTTGCGGTAGCAGTTCTGGCCTGTCTCGCTCCAGCATGGCGAGCTTCCCGGCTGGATCCGATGCAGGCGCTCCGGACCGATTAGGATGCTTACTTTCGAATCACAGGCAGGGCGAAGACGTAGTAGCCCTGCGTTGTCTTCCCACCGGCAGGCTCAGCGCTTCCCTGGTTGGGCTCTGAAGGCTGCTGATCGCCAACGGGGATTCGCTCCGGATTGGGACGAGCACTAATCGCAATGTATTCTCTGCCTGCAACCTCGTAGACCGTGGGAATGCCCTCCGGTCCTGCGGGCACGGAGAGCTCGCCGAGCTGCTTGCCTGTGTCCTTGTCGTAGAAGTGCAACTTACCGTCAGACTTGGTCGGCACGATGATCAGGCCGCCTGCGGTGACCGTAGCTCCTCCACGAGGCCAAAAGCTGCCCGTCCCGGTGATGCCCTTCTCCGCCAGCGCGGCTACTTCTCCCATGGGAATCCGCCATTTGATCTCGCCCTTGTTCATGTCATAGGCCGTCAAGGATGACCAGGGCGGGCTGATCGCCGGCAGACCATCCGAAGAGTTCATGTAACCGTAGCCGGTCCAGTAGCGTATTCCCCCGGGGCCGAGCTTGCTTGCTGTCGCCGGTGGCGGAGCCATGAGCCGGGTCAGCACGTCCGGCGCGATCTTTGCCTTCTCCGGCGACTTCAGATAGGCGATGAGACGGTCGATGTCGTTGTCATCAAGATCGGGGAACGCCGGCATCGGAGCCAGCCCCGTCTTGACCGCAGTGCGCACCCGATCCGCACCCGCCCGCTGGATCACGCCATCGAGCGAAGGAATCGCCGGCGGTTGCCCTTTGCGGTCGACGCCATGACAGGCGCGGCAGTTCTGCAGATAGGTCACCATCCCGGAATTCTCCGGTGGACCGGTGACGACGCGCTTCGGAGGTTTGGCTTCGAGGTGCAGCAGCGACGGCGCATCTTTCGACATGACATAGAAGGTCGAGGTTGAGGCATCCACCGCTCCCGATCCCCAGTTGGCGCCGCCGTTGTTTCCCGGCGTCTCCATGGTGGTGCCCAGGGTGGGTGGAGTATAGATGCCCTCCTGGCGCGCCTCCGCGACCTGTTTGCGAATTGCTTCTCGCTCCTTCGGGTCGGCGATATAGGGGTTCACCATCTCTGGAGTAAAGGCCTGCCGGGCGAACGGAGGAACATGCGTGGGAATGGGCTGAGTCGGCCAGGGCTCCTCTCCCGGCACATCGGACTTAGGCACAGGCCGTTCTTCGATCGGCCAGATCGCTGTACCGCTGGTTCGATCGAGTACGTAGACGAAGCCGTTCTTTCCGGCCTGCACAACGACATCCACATTCTTGCCGTCGTGTTGGATAGTCAACAGCTTCGGCCCCGTCATCAGGTCGTAGTCCCAGAGATCGTGATGCGTCGTCTGGAAGTGCCAGAGATATTTGCCGGTGCGAACGTCGAGCGCCAGGATGCAATCTGAGAAGAGGTTTGCGCCCTTGCGGTCGGCGCCGTAGAAATCATAGGTCGGCGATCCCAATGGGAAGTACGCAATGCCGCGCTTTTCGTCGATGGAGAACTCTCCCCAGTTATTCACGCCGCCAACGTACTTGTAGGCATCCTTGGGCCAGGTGTCATAGCCCATCTCGCCGGGATGGGGAACGGTATGGAACTGCCATACGAGCTTTCCGGTGACAACATCGAAGGCACGAAGATCGCCCGGCGGCGATTCATACTCTTCCCCCGTCGCTGATCCGGTGATGTAGAGATTCTCAAAGACGCGTCCGGGCGTTCCGGACTCGATCTGGCGGATCGACTTTGGATCGCGGCCCAGGCCCTCGCGCAGATCCACGGCTCCGTTCTTCCCGAAGGTCGCGATCTCCTTTCCGGTACGCGGATCCAACTCGTGGATCTCGTTGTTCATGTGAAAGATCAGGCGGCGGTCTGAGCGATCTTTGCTCTCCCAATACGCCATGCCGCGATGCGAGATCAGACGCGGATTGTAGGTGTGATGACACCAGATCTCACTGCCGTTCGTGGCATCCAGCGCGGCGATGTCGTTGTCTTTCCCATAGACAAACATCACGCCATCTACCACCAGCGGGTTGGATCCGTACCGGAAGCCGTTGTTCCCGGAGGGATAGAACCACACCTGCTGCAACTGCCCCACATTCGAGCGATTGACCTGTTTCAGGCTCGAGTACTGCGCATCCGCGTTGGAGCCGCCATACGCGAGCCAGGAGCTGGAAGCCGCAGATTGAGGCGGCCCGGAGGCGGCGGCGGCCTCAACCTCCGGAGTAGAGTGGCGCCCATACAGGAAGCCAACGCCTGCAACCAATGCTCCGAGAACTGCGACGGACTTTACCTTCGAACCGAATTGCATCGATCAGCCCTCTTATTACAGCCACAGACACATGGGAGGTGCGGGTACCGTCGGAACGGCAGCCGCACTTGCGGGATAATTTACGGGATCAAAATATTGCGTATTATGCAATTTATCTTGCTTATTACGACGACGAATACTAGCAACGCGTCGTCAGCATCGTCAAGGAAGAATCTGCCATCGCGGCTTGCGTTCGCCTCTGATGGCGTTGCACCATGAGTGATCGAGCGGCAATGACGCTCATGGAGAACAGCTTGACCGGGAAGCCACTGTACGGAAGAACTGCACTCATCACCGGAGGATCGCGAGGGATTGGCCGAGCCATCGCCCTGCGATTTGCGGAGGCGGGATGCGCTGTCGCGATCAACTACCTGCACGCAAAGGACGAGGCCGAGGAAGCAGTAAGCATGATTACGACGCAGGGCGGAAACGCAATTGCGGTGCAGGCCGACGTTTCACGGGAAGGCGATGTACAGCACCTGGTCTCAGTCAGCGAAGAAGCCCTGGGACCGATCGATATCCTGGTCAACAATGCAGGCATCCTGCATCGCGTACCGCTCCAGGACCTCGATCTTGCGGAATGGAATTACACGATCCAGGTAAACCTCACCTCTTCGTTTCTGATGTCGCAGACGGTACTCGCAGGCATGCGGCGGCGCAAATGGGGACGCCTGATCTTTCTGTCGTCGATTGCGGCGCAGACTGGCGGAGTGGTCGGCCCGCACTATGCCGCCAGCAAGGCGGGCATGCTTGGCCTGATGCACAGCTATGCCAGCCTGCTGGTGAAAGAAGGTATTACCTCCAATGCCATTGCACCGGCGCTGATCGATACCGACATGATTCGCAAAGGAACCGCTGTCCAGCCGGACCTGATCCCGATGGGCCGCTTCGGCACATCGGACGAGATAGCACAGGCGGCTCTCTTCCTCGCCACCACCGAGTACGTCACCGGCCAGACGATCAACCTGAACGGCGGGTGGTATCCCAGTTAGAGCGTTTTCCCTGTTGCCAGGTGTCCCGGAAGAAGCGTGCAGCGGCGTTTCATTGCGGAAAACGGCCATAGATGCTGAAGCCCTACATGACACCCACAGGGAAAATGCTCAAGGGATTGCTACCATGACCTATGAGCGAGACCGTAGTTCACTATCAGGGCGGCCTGCGCTGCCGGGCGGAACATGTCGAGTCCGGCACCGTCGTCATCACCGATGCGCCGAAGGACAATCACGGCAAGGGTGAGAGCTTCTCTCCGAGCGAGATGCTGTCCGTCTCTCTGGGTAGCTGCATCCTGAGCATTATGGCCATCGCTGCTCAGTCGATGGATCTCGATATCACTGGCGCGACAGCGACAGTCGAAAAGGAGATGGCGAACGCTCCGCGACGGTTCTCGAAGCTCACGGTAACCGTGCATGTCCCCTATGCTCTGAACGAAGAGCAGATCAGAAGACTGGAGCGCGCCGCGCATGCCTGCCCGGTACACAACATCCTGAAACCTGAGATCGACGCTGCGATCACCTTCCGCTGGGGATAGTCACCTCTCATCGAGAAGATGACAACGCTATAGTGTTCCTGTGGGTAGACATACTCCTCCTTCAGCTTGCCGCTGGGCTCTTATCGCGCTCTCCGCACTCCCATTGGTTCTGCTTCATCAAGAAGGACGAGCGCAATCTCCGAGCGCAGCGAAACAAAACGACGCGCTTCGCTTCGACGTCGCTTCTATCCGAGAAAATAAGTCGCCTGACGGCATCAGCTCCAACGTGCCTCTCGGTCCTGGAAATGTCTACTCTCCAACCGGAGGTCTTTTTCTTGGGAAGAACATTCCGCTGCTGTCGTACATAGCATTTGCCTACAGGATGACTGACGGCCAGTTGACATCGTTCCGGGCCATGGCGCCGGAGTGGGTGAGGAATGACCGATTCGACATCCAGGCACGCACCGACAAGAACGACGTGACGAAAGACGAACTGCGACTGATGATGCGCTCACTGCTGAAGGAGAGATTCAACCTGGCGGTCCACTATGAGAGCAGAGAAGTCACCGTCTATGCGCTCAAGCAGGTGAAACCTGGGCAGACTGGCCCGAAGCTGCAGCCACACCCGGCGAACTCACCCTGCCCGACAACCCTGCCGGATAAAGAACCTACTCCTCCTTCCGCGGGCAACGACGGACTTCCAGAGACCTGCGGCGGCATCCTGCTTCTGCCGGCAAGTGCACCTCATCGCTTCAACCTCGGCGGCCGCAATGTCCCGATCAGCCTGCTGGCAAACTCCTTCACAGGCTGGGGAGCGCTGGATCATCCCGTCGTTGATCAAACAGGCCTTAGCGGTGGATACGATTTCACGCTGGAGTACACGCCGGACCCGACGCAGAGTGCAACGTCTCAAAATGCGGCGGAAGATTCAGGCCCCATGTTTCGCGAAGCACTCAAACAGCAGCTTGGATTGAAGCTGGAGTCCGAAAAAAGCGACATACAGGTCATCATTCTGGACCATATTGATCACGTAACCGATAACTAAAACTTTTCGCCGAAATGAGTCTCCCAGCACTGTGGAATGGGATCCAAACCGTGTAGATGACTGTTGGAATTTCTGTTCGAAATGGAGTATTATTTGTGGCCTAAGAAAAGCTGTTAGCTTTCAGGTGACCACGGTCACTGCGTCCCCAACCCAAGCATTTCATGATGGAAAGACGGGTGCAGCCATGATTCAACCATCGCTTTCTGCCGATAACCGCGTTTCTTCGGAGATGACGGTTCTCCTTGAGGAACCACCCTCTCAACAGGCGCAGGCCCCGCCTCGGTTTGGGCCTCGCAGAGTCCCTGTCGAGGAGTATGTGTTCTGGCATAGAAGCCGCCTGGAAACCGTAGACGCGTTTCCGCCATCCCAAAAACGGGTAGCGTAACGAAGCTACGCTCTCGCAAAAACTTTAACGCATAAGCGTGCTTTTTAGCGCGTGCGAAATGGCGATGCCGGCAATCCTGCGGCGTTGTAGAGAGTGCAGGTTGGGTTATCCAGCCATGCATATCTTGCCTGTAACGGATGTGGAACATCAGGGGAACGAAGAATCAGCGTCCCGTTCTCAATCGATGCCTTTGCCGGATGAAAGACCTTGTCCGCGCCTGCGACCTCAAAGAAAGACGCGTTTGCGTCTTTGAGCATGAGTCCTTCCCCATGTTCGAACCAGATCCTCACCTGGTCCCCGGTAACAATGGAGCTGCGATAGATCGGCCCTGAGAACTCGATATCCTCTCCGTAAGCGACCTTGCGCGCTACGCGGGAGAGACGGTCTGCAACGTCCTGTTTATTGCGTGGGTGAACATTAGCGGCTTCACCGATATCGGCGGTCACAGCCATTCCGGTGTTCTTAAAAGTTAGTGTCTGCATCTGTGCCTCGCGGATCTCAGCCCACTTGTTCGCCGGAGACGATGCCTTGACATTCGCGATCTGGACAAAGAGGAACGGGAGGTCTCCCAGCTTCCACTGCGCTCGCCAATCCTCGATCATCGCCCGAAAGAGTGGAGCGTAGTAGGCGTAGTTCCATTCCGAGGTATTTGCTTCGCCCTGATACCAGAGCGCGCCTTTGATGGGAAATGGCGTCAGCGGAGCGATCATGGCGTTGAAGAGATAGGCAGGGTGCCATGCATTGAGATCGCGCGGAGCGGGCGCCGGCTTCTGCCCTGCTGCCGGGTTCTTTTGCGTTTGCGTAAACCGGAGTTCCTCTTCGGTGCGGCCTTCCAGGATCTTCGCCCAGGCGGCCAGGGCCGGCGTTAATTCAGGAGAGGCTGTAAGGGTACGCAAGCTGGTCCAGGCCTCTGCCGGAGTTCCTCCCCACGAAGATTCGATGATTCCGACCGGAACGTGCTGGCTGTCTTCGATCTTGCGTGCAAAGAGATAAGCCACTGCCGAAAAGTTCAGGAGGTTGTTCTCGTCCGCCTTTGCCCAGGAGACGCCCTCTTTCAGATTTGAGAGCGGAAACTCGGAGTAGGCATGGCCAACGTTAACGATCCGGATGTCGTACTGGCTGGCCTTTCTGAGCTCGACCTCCGAGTTGGCCACGGTCTTCATGCCGAACTCCATGTTGGACTGGCCGGAGGCTACCCAGACGTCGCCGATCATCACATCCTGCAGGCGAACCTCATTCCTGCCGCGAACCACGACCTCAAAAGGGCCCCCGGCCTTTCTGGAAGGGAGATAGACGCTCCATCGCCCAAGGTCGTCCGCTACCGCCTCGGCGGAAGCATCCTGCAGTTGCGCATGAATCTGCTCTCCCGGCTCCGCCATTCCCCAGAGATGGATCGGAAGGTCTCGCTGCAGCACCATGTGGTCGCTGAAGATGTGTGCAAGTTCGACCTCCGCGAGGCATTGCGGGACAACGGTGCAGGCAGCAAGAAGAGCCATCCCCGCGAACAGCGTCTTCCGTTCCGCGGAGGGAAAATAGCTGTGCGTCGTCAGCCTCATGAGCGTCATCTCCTTGCGGGATCTTCGGCAAATTAATCGGTTAACTAAAACCATGTCAAGACGTATTACCTGTAAAACATAGTTTTCGCATATACACGAACTCCTCGACAAAACCCGGGGGAATCCCCTAATGTTGTTCCGTCGAGCGGAGGCCATATTTCCTGTTCCGAACGGCCGCCGCATTACCAACAAGGCTCAACCATGAGGATGATACCTATGAACTCTTTTGTCCTGCGCCTGGCGCTTGGTGCATGCGTTCTCTCTTCCGTATCCGCATACGGCCAACTGGAAGGGCATGCGATCGAATCGTCCGCCACTCCCCATCCCGTGCCTGCCATCCAGGACAAGGAGACTCCGGCCCAGCATGATGCCCGCATGGCATGGTGGCGCGAGGCACGTTTCGGCATGTTCATCCACTGGGGCCTGTACGCCGTTCCCGCGGGTGAGTGGCATGGGCAGCGCACTACGCATATTGGGGAATGGATCATGAACGATCTTTCCATTCCGGTCGCCGACTACAAACAGTTCGCAACCAACTTCAATCCCACCGGCTTCTCCGCGCACGACATTGTTGCGCTGGCGAAGGATGCGGGTATGAAGTACATCGTGATCACCTCGAAGCATCACGACGGATTTGCGATGTTCGACTCCAAGACCGATCCGTTCAACATCGTCGCCGCCACGCCCTTCAAGAAGGATCCCCTTCGTGAACTCGCAGAGGAGTGCCACAAGGCCGGCATCCGTCTCGGCTTCTACTATTCGCAGGCACAGGACTGGACCGCTCCCGGTGGTGCGGCGGCCGTTCGCGGTACCCACAACAAAGAAACAGGCCACTGGGATCCGGCGCAGGATGGAAGCTTCGATGACTACCTGAAGACCAAGGCGATTCCTCAGATCAAGGAGCTGCTCTCGAACTACAAGACCGCGCCCGACATCATCTGGTTCGATACCCCGACCAGCAGGATGACTCCGGAGCGCGCCGCCGAAGTCGTGAAGGTGCTGAACCAGTATCCGAAGCTGATCTGGAATAACCGCCTGGGCGGCGGATACAAGGGCGACACCGAAACTCCGGAGCAGTACATCCCGGCGCAGGGATATCCGGGGCGCGACTGGGAGTCGTGCATGACCATCAACGACACCTGGGGCTACAAGTCGTTTGACACCAACTTCAAGTCGACCGAGACGCTGCTGCGTAACCTGATCGATATCACCAGCAAGGGCGGCAACTACCTGCTGAACATTGGACCGGATGCCCAGGGCAAGGTTCCCGAGCCCGAGGTCGAGCGCCTGCACGCTATGGGCAAGTGGCTGGCCGTCAATGGCGAGGCTGTCTATGGAGCCAAGGCCACGCTCTTCGGAGCCGAGGCAGGATCGTTTGCTCCGGCAGAAGGCAATGCCAAGCCGAAGTTTGTTCCCGCGTGGGAGTGGCGTTCGACGACTAAGGCCAACCGCATCTACATCCATCTTTTCGCCTGGCCGAAGGGGAGCTTCCACGTAGAGAAGGTTCCGCGCACCATCACCAAGGCGTACCTGCTGGCGGACTCGTCTCACAAGGCGCTGAAGTTTACACAGAGGGATGGAGTGCTTGATGTCTCCCTGCCTGAGAAGGCGCTTGATCCGATTGCGACTGTCCTGGTTCTGGAATCGAAGTAAGCGATGCAAACAACAAGGCGCCGGAGTGATCCTGCGGCGCCTTGTTGTTTGATCATTCGCTGTTTTAGGTTGTCATCCTTCGCTATTTCTCGGTTCAGTTAAGCGAAAAACAGTCGCGCTCCGCGCGATACCCCACCCTTTGCCTTTGGCAAAGAATGGGGCAACGAGTATCGCGTTAAACTTGCTCCTTCCTTAACTCCCAGGAGAAGTCGTAGAACACCCGCAGCTGATTCCCATCGAGATCGGCGACCCTGAACTCACGCAGGTTCCAAGGTTTGTCTTCCGGCTCAGCCAGAATCTGGGCTCCGGCCTCCAGCCAGCGATGGTAGAGCTCATCGACCTCCTGCTTGCTCTCCAGGTTCAGCCAGACGATGACTCTTTCTCCATTGCCGTACTCCTCGCGGAACGGCGCATTCGTCAGGAACATGCGGCACGCTCCCTGCGAGATGCCACCGATGCCGCCGTGGTCACTCCCCCAATCGAGCTGGAAGCCAAGCACGTTGACGTAATATGCGGCCGCCGCATCGACGTTGCTGACCGGAATCTCAGGAACCGCCATGGGAAAGTGCGTAAGCATAGTGCCAACCAGCTTACGCCAGATGAGAGAACCGGTGGGAGCCGTGGGCTTTTAGCCCACGGTTTACCGGCTTTGAAATGAATGGGCTTTGGCCCTGGGCCTTTTCTACCTGTGGGGCAAAAGCCCAGGGCTAAAGCCCTTCTACTTTTGGTCCTTAACCAGCGGGCTGAAGGCCGCTGCTCCCACCGTTTCGAGCTTCGCTCGAATTGTCTGACTCGCTCCATTTATCTGGTGCGCACGATGGAGTGACTCTCATCATTCGCCTCCCGTCAGAACATAGCTCGCGCCGGCGCGTGGCACGAAGGTGATGGCATGGCCATCCGTTCGCGTTGCAACAGCAGCGCCGGAGCTAGTCACCTTCACCGTCGCGATCGAGCGGATTGCCGGCACCTTCACCGCAATCACCTGCTCGCTCTCCGGTAAGGTGAGCTGCACGGTCGATGCTTTCGCGATGGGATAGACACAGATGCGTGTCTCACCGTTGATCTTCTCCAGGGTGACTCCTGATCCCCCAATAAAGACCGGAGTCTTTTTCGCCGGCATCTCGAAGTCCTTGAGGGTCTGCTTCCCTTCATAGATCTTGCCGGTGTCGTAGTCCATCCAGCGGCCTTCGGGGAGATAGATATCACGTGTCGTCGCCGAGAGATAGTCATCGCCATAGAGAGGCGCGGCCAGCATGGCATCACCGATCAGCCACTCGTAGCCACGGGTGGTGGAGTTCTCACGGCCATGGACATTGGCATCGCTCGGGAAGGCGATGGGCAGCGGTGTCATCGTCCATGGGTAGCCGTCCGCATTTGCTTTGCGGGCGTTGCTGTAGAGATAAGGCACGATTCGGGCGTGGAACTGAGCCGAAGCCAGCATCACATCCGAGACCTCCTTGCGGAAGCTCCACGGCGGCTCGCCCATACCCATGGAAGCGTGCAGCGAGGCCCAGCGGGCATTGCGCATCATGTATGCCTCCATCTTCGGCGTGCGGTTGGTGCTGAAGTGATTCTCGCCGAAGGTGCCGCCGACGATATCGGGGTAGACATACGGGAAGCCGCTGTATGCGAAGGCGAGCGCATTGACCGGTCCACGGTCCTGCTGCTGGTTGTAGTTGAAGTCGTTGATGCGGTGCAGGTCGCCGTTGGAGGAGAGATATCCGTTACGCTCGATGATCAACTGCTTCTGCGCAAACAGACGGCCATTGGTGGGATCGACCTTATCGTCGCGCAGGTCTTCGTATCCGCCGTACCCGTAGAAATCTTCCTTCCATCCGTTGATGCCGTAGTCCTGCCACTTCTTCACCAAACCCATGTACCAATCCAGCGCCGCCGGATTGTGGGCATCAAGCAGGTAATACGGTAGCTTCGGCCAGCCGCCCTTATAGACCTTTGCCTGCCCATTCTCGGTAAGGAAGTAACCATGCTTTACGCCTTCGTCCGAGTAAGGTCCGCCGACAATAAAGGTGATACGCAGGCCGAGCATGACGGCCAGTCCCTCATCGCGGAAGTGCTGAATCAACGCCTTCGGATCGGGATACTTCGTCTTATCCCAATAGCCAAAGCTGGTGGTCTCATGCATGGTGTCTGGCTCGGCGGGCCAGAAGCCTGAACCGATCACCATCCAGGTCAACGGATAGCCGTCTTTCAGGTAACGGTCTACGCTGTCGCGGACGGTGTTTGTGTTGGTCTCCCAACCGAGAGCGCCGAAGGCCTCCCAACCCACACCGAAGGCCTGATACTTCGGCATCTCTACCTTGTATCCAGCCGCTCGGCGGACACGCAGATACTCCGCATAAATAGCGTGCGGATCGCCGAAGAAGTAATAGAGGTGCACCTTCGCCGGCGCGCGCTTCACACCCTGGACAATCTGCTGTGCTGAGGTGTGAACGATCTTTGTCGTTGGATCGATCAGCAGCTCGGCGAACTGCTGCTTCGGATAGATGACAAAGTTACTAACCAGCCGCGAGATTCCCTGCCCGGAGAGAAACGCGTCATCCGAGAATCCGGTCACATCCGTGGTGAACCACTGGCCGCCTGCCTTCTCATACTTCGCCCGATATACCGCATGGTCCGCCAATCCATAGGCTGGGCTGGCGCCGGAGGTTTGGAAGCGAAGCTCGGCCCCCGGCTCTGCGACACTTGCTTCAAGATCGGCACAGTGAGCGGAGAACGTCACCTTCAGGGACATGTGCTTCCCCGAGGGCGTACCTCCCTCGAGCGATACCGTGCTGGACGTAGCGTTCACCCGCTTGAAGCGGACTGGTTCCCCGCCAAGCAGGACGCCTGCGCTGGAGTCCGGCAACACGATATCGCCGGCTCCTGCGGCAAAGCCGTAGCGGCCTGACGACTCATCGAGATGAAAGGTCAGGCCCTGATGCTGGAGGCGGGTCTCCGCATAAAGACACGACGCACACGCGATCGCGGAGACACAAAGAAGACTGGCCAGGCGTTGCATAGTTCTCCCTGAAACAAAACATTGCTGAGTGCCCGGCCTTGCGGCCGGGCACTCGCACATTAGAAGTGGAGCTTCGCACCCAACTGTAACGTACGGGCTGCGTACGATGTAGTGATGACACCCATATTGTTATTTGTGTTTACGCTGGTACCGGAGTAGGAGGTATTTGGCGCACCGAGGTTGACATGGTTCAAGGCGTTATACGCCTCAAGACGCAACTCCAGCGAGGTTCCCTCGGTGATGCGAGTCGTTTTGAAGACCGACATGTCGAAGTTGACCACGCCAGGCGCGCGCAACTTCGAGTAGAAGCGAGGCGCGTTGCCGTAGGTGTAGGCCGCCGGGTTGGTAAAGGCGAGATAGTTGAACCGGCGATATTTGCCCAGCGTATAACCGGTGGGATTCTGCATCAGCAAGGACTCGTTCAGGTCAGGCCGTGTGGCCGCGGAGTTATTCGCACCGCTGAAATTCAACGGGCGGCCTGACTCCAGCGTCATGGTGGTATTGAATTGCAGACCACCCACCAGGCGATCCATCCATCCGCCTTTGTTCAGATAACGGCGATTACGCCCAAAGGGCAGATCGTAAAGCACTGCCACGATACCGCGGTGGGTGACGTCGATGGCGTCTACGCTGTAATCGCCATCCAGATTGCGTGGATTCTGAATACCGTTCCCTGTCTGCGTAATGCCAGTGGTGGTAGCGATATCCGTATAGATCGGCAGGCTCATCAGCTTGCCGTACGTATACGATCCCTGAAACTGTAACCCCTCAGCCGCGCGACGCTGCAGGGTGACATACATGAAGTTGCCATCGAAATGTGCCGAGCGCGGAAAGCTCTGCAGCACGCTGGACATATACGGATAGGGGCGCAGGAGGTTCGCGCGCGAGATGGTTGCGCCGTTCAGAGCAGAGTTTTCAGGAACCTTCCCGGCGTAAGGATTCGGCACCAGGGCATTGAGATACGCTGCTCCCTGGGAGGCGTAGCTGGGATCGAGGGTATTGATGTTCAACGTACCCAGGTTGAAGTAGCGGCCATGGTTGCCCAGGTACGAGATATCCATCACCATCTTGAACGGCAACTGGCGCGACAGCGTCAGGGTGTACTGCATGCTCTGCGGTGTCCTTGCACGAGGCACGATGTAATAGCCGGTCTGGCCGCGGAAGGAGATCTGGCCAAGCGATGAACCCAACGGTTGCAGCGCAGGTGATGGCACACCGTTCTTGAACAGGAAGGCGGTTCCATAGGTGGTGGCGGCGTTGTAGCTGGTGGTAATGCGACCGAAACCGTTTGAACTTCCAGCAGCTTCGTCATACGAAGCCTGAGCCGTGGTGGGATAGTACATCGCATAACCGCCACGTAGGACCGTCTTGTTGTCATTCGTCAGCACGAGAGCGAAACCAAGACGCGGTCCCCAGTCGTTCCAGTTCTGGTGTACAAAGTTACGGCCTTCCCCATTCAGCCCGGCAAACCGAACTGCTCCGAGATATCCGGTAACAGGGTTGACCTGCGTAATGTCGAAGTCGCCCATGCCGTTCTTCTTCTCGTACGGCTGCTGCTGGAAGTCCCAGCGGAGGCCGAGATTGAGCGTGAGACGTTGGTTGGCGTGCCAGTCGTCCTGTACATATCCGGCGATCTGGAGCTGACGGAAGGCGATGCCGCGCGCCAACTGCGTGCTCGCCGACGAGACATTGCCGGCAAGAAAGGTGGCAAAGCTGCTACCTACATTGCCATTGGTGGTAATCAGAACGGTGTCGGAGCCCTCCGCTGTGCTGTTCGAGCTGAAGCCATAGGAGCCGGACGCATTACCCGACTGAAGGTTGAAGCCCTCAACCCAACGGCCATCAAAGCCGAAGTGCATTGTGTGCGCGCCCAGGGTCTTGGTCAGATCGTCCAGCAATTCAAAGGTCGTGGAGGCACGGAAACCGACCGTTCCGTTAAGCGACGGAACGCCGGAGATACTCAGGATTGGGGCAACGTCTCCACCAACGCCAGGGAGACCGATCTTCTGCGCGTAGTTCTGGTTCGCAGTCGCTGCCTGGAACGGGAAGTCAGAGCGCAAACCTGAGAGACGGAGATCGTTCACCAATGTCGGCGAGAAGATGTGCGTCTCAGCCAGCATCGCCGTAAAGTTCGAGAGCGTATCGTTGCGGTAATACAGCGGGCCAAACCCTTGCGAACCGTTGTTTGTGTAGTTCTGATAATAGGCATACCGTGCGATGACGCTATCCCTGTCGCTCAACCGGTAGTCGGCACGTCCAAGGATCGTGCGCTCGGTCGAGACCAGCTTCGGGTTCGCCAGATAGTTGTTCGCATTGGTGCAGCTATCGTAAGCGCCGACGGAGTTGTTCGGCGCGGGAATGAAGAGGTTCATCGCCGCGATGGAAACCGGGTCCTGACGCGAGGCTGAGATCTGATTATTGGGGAAGGCCTGACGCTGTGTCGTTGCCGAGCCCGTATTGGGATCGAAGATCTTGAAGGCGGTGCAGGTCCCATTCACAACACGGCGCAGATCACTGAAGTTGCCACCGCGCTCCTGCACCGTCGGGACTGAGTAGTTGATCGCCGAACCGGTGACGAACCGGTACTCTTCGTAGTTACCGAAGAAGAACGCCTTATCCCGGATAATGGGTCCGCCAAAGGTACCACCGTAGTTATTGAAGCGAAGCTCCGGTTTCGTCGTCTTTGGCAGCGCGAGCGTGGCATCGAGATAGTCGTTCCGGAAGAACTCATACGCCGAACCATGAAACTGATTCGCGCCGGAACGGGTAACGACGTTGATGACGCCGCCCGAGGTGTAGCCGAACTGCGCCGGGATAACACCCGTCATGATGCGGAACTCCTGCACCGAGTCGGCCTTGATGTTGATGGCCACCTCGCCCAGGTAGTTCTGCAGATTGCTGGTGCCATCGAGCAGATTGTTATTGCCGCCCGGAACACCGCCCGAGATGCGGATCGCCGAAGCCTGCGTGCCGCGATTGGTGAATCCCTGATTCGTCGCGCCGGCTGCGGAGACAACACCCGGACTCAATGTGGCCAGCGCAAGCACGCTGCGCCCGTTCACCGGAAGCTCCTGCACGGCACGCGTATCGATGGTGTTACTGATCTGGGCATCGACGATGTTCAACGCCGGCGGTGTCGACTCGACCACAATGCTGCTGTCGACAGTGCCAACCTGGAGCTGCGCGTTGGTCGTCACGTGAGCGGCTGCGTCCACGACAACATTGCGTGTCGTCATCGTAGAGAATCCGGCAAGACCGATCGTGACACTGTAGGTTCCCGGAGGCAGCGGTTGCGACTGGTAGAAACCATTCTCGTTGGTCGTGGCCTCGTACTTCAGACCAGTGGCGTCATTGGTAACCGTGATTTTTGCATTCGGAACAACGCTTCCGGTCGGGTCGACCACCGTTCCTCCGATGGTTCCAACGTCCTGTTGTGCGCGGCCGGTCATGGGTAGCGCCAGAAGGAGCAGGAAGGTTATCGCAATCCAGAAGCGCCTTGTAATTGTTCTCTGGCGGCGCAGGGAGAGTCGTATTTGTCTGGTCATATTCGTCAGGCCTCGTTACATCAAACGTTTAACTTCTAGGATTCGGCGAATACCTGGGGGAGAGCTTTCGTCGGAACGCCAGAATCCTAAGTTCGTCAGAGAAATCTTGTCAACCGTTTAATCTTCAGGCAAGATTCATTTTGTTCCGTTTGAGAGGAGTCCCTTTCGTGCACCGTCTGTCTCTGCTCTGTCTGCTATTAGGCACAGCCTGTATTGCGCAAACTTCCCCGCCCGCGCCATCGAACTCCGCGGAGGCAGATTTTGCGCAGGCAGCGCGCTACCGCCACGCCAATGAACAACTCTCCGCGGAGGTCGTTTTTCTGGGCGACTCCATCCTGGACTACTGGGGATCGCGAGAGGGAACCTGGTTCACCTACCCCGGCTGGATCAACCGCGGCATCGGCGGCCAGACAACACAGCAGATGCTGCTGCGCGAGCGGCACGATGCACTCAATCTCCATCCGAAGGCGATCGTGCTCGAGGGCGGCGGAAACGACATGCGCCTTGGTTTTTCGCCGGAGGAGATCCGGGATAACTTCCTCACCATGGGGGAGTTAGCGGCATCGCACGGCATCCGCGTCTACGTTGCAGAGATGACTCCCGTCTGCGACTGCGTGCGCCCTCTGACCGGCCTGCGGACGGTCGCACGGATTCGGCAACTGAACGATCTGCTGGCCGCCATGTGCAAAGAAAAGCATTGGGATTTGCTTCGTTTCAATGCGCCGCTGGCCGATGCGAACGGTTTGATGCGGGCGGAGCTGACGGTAGATGGCGTACACCCGAAGGCCGCCGGCTATGCGCTGCTGGCGCCCATTGTGGAACAGGCCCTGGCGGGCTACCGCAAGAGTCGCTAGAGCACTTTCGCTGTGGGTGTAGTTAGGGCTTCCGCATCTACGGGCGTTTTCCGCAATGAAAACGCCGCTGCACTCTCTACCGGGATACCCAGCAACAGGGAAAATGCTCTAGACAACTTAAACGATTAACCTATAGTGTTTCTCTGGCACGGTTCATACCGATGAGGGCAGGGTGAAGTGGTGAGAAGTCTTACGCACGTAGAAGAACGTAGCGATCTGGTCGTCGTTGGTGGCGGCCTCTCCGGCGTCTGCTGCGCTGTTACTGCGGCACGCAAGGGAATCAATGTTCTGCTGGTGCAGGACCGCCCTGTCCTGGGCGGCAATGCCTCGAGCGAAGTACGGCTGTGGGTGCTGGGTGCGACCTCCCACATGGGCAACAACAATCGCTGGGCCCGTGAGGGCGGCGTCATTGACGAGTTGCTCGTGGAGAACATGTGGCGCAATCCCGAGGGCAACCCCATCCTCTTCGACTCCATCCTGCTTGAGACCGTCAAACGCGAACCGAAGATCACCCTGCTGTTGAATACGGCCATCTATGAGCTCGACATGGATGGCGGCTCCATCGCGGGGGTACGTGGTTATAACAGTCAGAACCAGACGGCCTACACGCTGGAGGCACCGCTCTTCGTCGATGCTTCTGGCGATGGCATTCTGGGCTTTCTCGCAGGCGCCGAGTTCCGCATGGGCGCAGAAGCCCGTTCAGAGTTCAACGAAGGTATGGCTCCGGAGAACGAAGAGCATACGCTGCTTGGGCACTCGCTCTACTTCTATAGCCGCGATACCGGGCAGCCGGTAAAGTATGTGCCGCCGACATTTGCTCTACAGGACATCACACGCATTCCGCGCTTCCGGGATATCCGTGTCTCTGATAGCGGCTGCCGTCTGTGGTGGCTGGAGTACGGCGGAGCTTTAGATACAGTAGGCCAGACAGAAGAGATCAAGTGGGAGCTATGGGCTGTAGCGTACGGTGTGTGGAACTACATCAAGAACTCCGGTGAGTTTCCCGACGCGGAGAATCTCACGCTGGAGTGGATGGGAACCATCCCCGGCAAACGCGAGAGCCGCCGCTTTATCGGTGATGTCATCCTGACGCAAAATGACCTCGTGCAGCAGAAGGGTTTTCCCGATGCAGTATCGTTCGGCGGATGGGCGATTGACCTGCATCCTTCCGACGGAGTCTTCAGTGCAAAACCCGGATGCACGCAATATCACGCCAAGGGCGTCTACCAGATTCCGTTCCGCAGCATGTACAGCCGCAATGTTCCCAACCTGCTGCTGACAGGCCGCCTGATCAGCACCACGCATATTGCATTCGGTTCTACTCGCGTGATGGCGACCTGCGCCAGCAACGGACAAGCCGTCGGCATGGCTGCCGTGCTCTGCACTGAGGACGGCGTGCAGCCGCGCGACCTGCTTGAGCCTGCCCGTCTGCATCGGCTGCAGCAGGATCTGCTGGCGGCAGGACAGCATATTCCTGGCATCGCCTTTCAGGCAGAAAACGATCTCTCCCGCCAGACGACGGTATCCGCGTCCAGTGAACTTTTATTGGAGGAGCTGCCATCCTGCGGTGAGCTTGCGGAAGAACGCTCTTACGCTCTTCTGGTCCCATTCCAGGATGGTCCTAGCCCGGCACTGTCGCTCTATGGTGATGTAGCGCATCCCATGACACTGCGTGCGGAGCTGTGGACCTCAGCGCATTGCGGAAACACCACTCCGGATGTGCTTGTCGCTACGCTTGACGTTTCAGTAGAAGCCGGTGATGGGGTAGAGATTCCGCTCGACTTCAAGGCACAACTGCCGGCCGTCGCCCATTACTTTGTCATGGTTCCGGTGCAACCCGGTGTTCGCCTTCATCTCAGCACAGCACAGATGCCGGGAGTCCTCACTGTCTCGCAGAAGATGAATGCCGCTGTTGCGAAGAGCCTGGTGCAAACTCCGCCTGAGGGTTCCGGCATCGACACCTTTGCCTTCTGGCTTCCGGAACGGCGGCCGAAGGCGCGCAATCTCGCTGCAAAGTTCCATCGCCCTCTCGAACTTTATCGTCCGGCCAATGTGACGAACGGTCTAAACCGGCCATGGCGTAGCACCAATGCGTGGGCTCCGGCACTGGACGACAACGCACCGGCACTCACGCTGTGCTGGGAAGAACCTGTCGAGGTACAGAAGGTGTCCATCACCTTTGACACTGACTTTGACCATCCCATGGAGTCGGTGCTGATGACACACCCGGAGCGGATTATGCCGGGATGCATCCGAGCCTTCCGCGTCTCCACGGCTGAGGGTGTAAGGTTGGCAGAGGTAACCGAGAATCATCAGACACAGTGGACTCTGGAGCTGCCGGCAGCAGTCACCACTTCAGGCCTGCATATCGATGTTCTGGAACATGGAGAAGCTCCGCCTGCAATCTTCAACGTGTCCTGCTTCTGAGGCGATATGACCAAACGCGCGAATCCGTGGAGTATCGTTGCCCTGCTCTTCGCGGTAGCGGTTCTTAATTATTTTGACCGCCAAAGTCTTTCCGTCGTCGCTCCACGGATGCAGGCGGAGCTGCATCTCTCCGACGTTGGTTACGGGCATGTAGTCAGCCTCTTCCTTCTGGCTTCTGCTTTTGCGTATGCGCTCTCAGGCTTCGTCTGCGACGCTCTGGGCACGCGCCGCTCCATGGCGTTGTTCGTAGCCTTCTGGTCAGCAGCGGAAGCGGCGACGGCGTTTGCCTCCTCCGTGCTTCTTCTCGGAATCGCACGCTTCTGCCTTGGACTCGGAGAACCCGGACTGTGGGTGGCCGCCCCAAAAGCCGTGGGCGAGGTTCTGGATAGGACCCGGCGCAGTCTTGCCGTGGGCATCTATACGGCCGGTGCGACGATGGGCGCAATTATCGCCATCCCCGCTATCCTGGCCATCACGACGCATCTTCCCTGGCGCAGTATCTTTCTGATTGACGGAGCCATGGGACTGCTGTGGGTTCCTGTCTGGTTGTGGATCTATCGTGAGCATCCACGTAGCGAGACCATCGCCCCAGCCGCAACGAATGTCTTTCGCGATGTGATCGCGCAACCGCAGATGTGGCAGCTGCTGATCGCTCGCGGCATGACCGATCCGGTCTGGTACTTCTATCTCTTCTGGTTTCCCAAATATCTGCTGAGTGACCGTCATCTCACTGCGAGCCAGATGGCTCACTTCGGCTGGATGGTCTATCTGGCCGGCGGCATCGGCACCATCGTCGGCGGATCGCTCTCCGGTGCGTTCATCCGCCGCGGCCTCGACCCAGGGATTGCCTATCGCCGCACCATGCTCTTCTCGGCATTCGCTGTACTGGTGAGCCCACTCGCTTATCTGAGCCCCGGGATTGGCATGACGATGCTGTTTGCCTCAGTCGTCGCCATGGCGCATATGTCGTGGCTCACGAACCTTACTTCGACGCTGCTGGAGGTCTTCTCGCCGCAGCAGTTAGGACGCGCGGCGGGATTGATCGCCGCTGGCAGCGCCTTCGGAGGCATGCTTTCGAGCGAGATCATCGCCTACTGCCTGACGCATGGGGGATATCGTCCGGTGTTTATCGCGATGGGCCTGATGCATCCAATTGCGATCGTACTGTTATGGACGGCCTTCCGGGCGAAGCCTCGGGGTGAGATGCAGGTGCCGGTTGTAGGAGAAGCGCTTGTTGCGGGCGACGCGAATTAGGGCGAGCTGAGGCATCAACGGCAGCCCAAGTTCCCACTATCTTTTCTATTTTGATTTCAACCGGTTGGTTATCGATTCTTCGCGGTCTCACCGCGAAGAATCGAATATCGCGCTACGCGCGATCGTCTTGCTTAAGGGCACGGCTTCAGCCGCGCCAAAACAGTGCTTGAAAGATTTGCGGCTTTAGCCGCTGAGGGTGGTCAATCAGATCAGGTACCTCAGCGGCTAAAGCCGCAATCTTTACTGATGCCATTACGGGACGGCTGAAGCCGTCCCCTTAAGCAAGGCATTCGCGTTGCGCGAACGAAAACGCGGCAGTGCCGTACCTTAAATTCTCTCAAGCAATCCTTCACTTCACGGCTCCAACCACGAAGACAAAGCAGGTCCTTCGCTGACCCACCCCAGCCAGCGAAGCTGGCTGGGGGCCCCGTCCGCTCAGGATGACAACAAAGACGGATTGTTGTTTATGGCAGGTCCGTCTCAAAGAGCTTCTGAACGACCTTCCAGCTATCGCGGCGTTCCCGCTCGGTATTCACCACACCCCAGCGGCGGATGCCATCAGCCGGTGTTCCACGAATAAATGACCGGTAGTCGTTCCATGTCCACAGCGAACCCCCGATCATGTATGGCCGCTGCTTTATCGCCGTCATCGCCTCCGTGATATCCGCAATGCGCTGTGGATCGTGGATGCCGGGCTCGCCCATCTTGCCGAACTCCGTCACGAAGATGGGCTTGTCCGGAAAGAGCTCATGGGCACGGTCGAAGCGCCTGGCATAGTCGCCATAGACATTGATGGAGACAAAGTCGCAGTACTGGCTTGCCTCATCGGTACCGGTCTTCACCGCGGCATCGCCGGTGTAGCGCGAGGCGAAAGTGATCAGGCGTGTTGCATCCAGACCGAGCGTGAAGGCGCGCATGTCGCGAGTCCAGTCGCGGCCTTCCTGCGTGTATGACTCATACTCGTTGCCGACGCTCCAGGCGACGACCGAGGGATGATTCCAGTCCTGCTCCATCATCTCCTGCATCTGCTGCTTCCAGCGTGCGCGGATACCGGCGTCGCCCATCTGCCATGCGCTGAAGTTCCAGTTCCCTGCTTCGGGGATCAACAGCATGCCGTGACGATCCGCAAAGTCGAGCACGGCCTGCGTCTGCGGATAGTGCGCGATGCGCATCATGCGCATGTTGTCCGCCAGCATATCGCTCAGGTCCCGCTCCACAATCGCATCCGACTCGCGGAGACCTTCCTTCATGTCTTCCGAGACACGGTTGGCCCCGTTCAGATGCACCTCTTTTCCGTTCAACAGCAGACGCGTTCCGCTGACCTGAACCTTGCGGACACCGACGTGTGCGGTGAACTCATCGTCAGCTACCTGCAGCTTCGCGTCATACAGAAATGGATCGCGGACACTCCACAGATGAGCGCTGTTGAGCGTTCCCTTCCAGGTGACACTGGCATCACCGTTCGCCGGGACGTTGACGGCGCGAAAGCCTGCAGTCAGGCCGGCAGCTTCTCCTTTGACGGTTGCCGATGCTGCCCGCTCGCCCGCATTGTGCAAGGTTGCCCGGACAGTGATGGTCGCCGCACCCGTCTTCAAATCGGGATCGGCGTCGACCTTCACACTACGGAAGTACACCGGGTCACCGATCTCGATGTGGACCGGACGGACGATGCCGCCGTACGGCAGCCAGCCCACGATCGTTGCCTTGCCCACGCCGTCCGGCGTGAACTTGTCCGTCGATGGATGGCCGGTCGCCAGCGCCGGAATCGAAGTAAAAGTAGGCGTGTTATCGACGTCCACGACGACGAAGTTCTTACCGGGATGCACCAGGCGCGTGATGTCCAGGTCGAAGGCGGTGTAGCCACCTTCATGCGTTCCCGCGAGTTTGCCGTTCACCCAGACCTGGGCGACATCGTAGACCGCATCGAAGTGCAGCCGGGCGATCTTTCCCGCAGGAAGTGCCGGCATATCGAAGTCGCGGTGATACATGGCATGGCCGATGTACTTCTCGTGTCCTTCGTCGACCAGCCAGGAGTGCGGCACGCTCACCGGCTTCCATTGTTCCTCCAGGGTGGTGCGGAAGCTCCAGCCGGCGCCATCGAGGTCAATCTTTGTTGTGGCATGTACAAAGCGGCAGGAAAGGAACAGGGTCAAGGCAAGCAGGGCGATACGCTTCACGAAAAACCTCCGAGAGGGTGAGGTTAACCGTTTAATTATTCGAAGGAACTATTGTCAAGTGTCTTTGTTCCCTGATCGTCAATAGAACGGTCGCGCGTAGCGCGATACCCCACATAAGCTTCGCGTATGTGGGGCACCCGGATCTGTGCACTATTCAGGCGGTGCTGCCGGGGATGAGTTCGTAGGGGAGGAAGACTCGCTGCGGCAGAACCCCGGCATTTTCGATCGTGTCGATCAGAAGATCTGCTGCCAGTTCGCCCATGCGGAAGGTGGGGATGGTGAACGTCGTCGGACGCGGGCGGAGATGATCGCTCGAGCCCGTGTTGCCGCGGTTTAACACGGCAATGTCTCCAGGAATCGAGATGCCGCGCATCTCGGCGTAGTCATAAAAGTCCAGCAGAAGCTGGTCATCGGCGGTAAAGATGGCCGTTGGTCGTTTGCGTTTGGTGGAGAACCAGGTATCCAGAATGCGGATCCCCTCGGCCCGTTCGTAACCAGTACAGCCGATCCGCTCCTGCGGCAGGTCGAGCCCATAGCCCGCGAGTCCTTTGCGCAGGCCTGCGACCAGCCGCTGATGCCCGGGCAGCGTTGCCGATCCGCTGAAGAAGGCAACCTGCCGGTGTCCGTGCTCCGCGAGATATTCGGCAGCGGCCTGGCCAATGGCGGCATCATCTACGCCGACATAGTTGATGGGCGCCTTACCGTAATAGGAGTTGATCATCGAGAACTTGATCTGGGCCCGCTGCAGCTCATCGATGGTCTTGTTCACATCCTGAGACGTACAGGAACGCGTGTTGATGAAGATAATGCCGTCCGTAAAGCGGCTCTCCAGCATCTGATCGCGGGTCTCGCGCCCCGGTTTGCCGGTCGGCGAAAAGATCAGCAGGTTATAGCCCCGGCGCATGAGGGCGCTCTGTATACCTGAGAGCGCCTGCGCGATGAACTGGTTAAAAAAGATGGGGTCGCGCATGGGCACAACCAACCCAAGCAGCCTGGTCCGCTTTTCCGCAAGCGCCCGCGCCAGCTCATTGGGCTTATAACCCATCTCGCGAGCGATCTGGATAATACGCTCGCGCAGCTGCGCACTTACGCGCGGTGAGCCGGTCTTATTAAGGGCGATGGAAACAGCAGCAATCGAGACACCTGCAGCCTTGGCAATATCTGCAAGCTTTGGGGCCGACGATCTCATTCAGAAATTGTATGGTCTGGTCTGCGTTTTGGGCCAGAAAGAGTTTAGACAGACCAGTTACATATAGTGCAGGAAACACCTCCAGGTGCAACACCTACAGGGGCAACACCTTCAGGTATCGCCGTCCAAAGCTCTATCGGGGTTCGTCAGGACGCTGCGTTCTGGCGTGTTGAATGCTCGGGCTGAAAAACATGCCCTGTTCTACCGGTTCGCCGGCTCTTCGACTGGGCCAGACGCGTGCGAGATAGGCCGAAACACGTGCCACAGAGAAACTGACGCCATTGAGATTCAACTCCGGAGAAGCGCCTGGAATTTCGCGTGGATAGGGCTGTGCACCGAAGACGACCTTGGAATTCATCTGCTTCACCGTACATGCCGCATCGCCGCACGCCGTATCAGCGACGACACCGACAACTCCCGGAAGCGTGCCCGGCAGCAGAAGCTTCTCCTCAATCGCGTAGGGCGCGACCAACACGGCCCCTGCTGCGGCGATACGCGCAACGGCCCTCTCGAAAGGTTCACGGTGATCTTCGTCGGCTGTTCCCAGGCTGAGATTAATAATCTGGATGGAATTGGCCGCACACCATTCCAGAGCACGCACAAGCATCGGTAGATTGGTCGAGAGCGTTTTATCGAAGATGCGTACCGGCACAATCGTTGCCTCGGGAGCCAGTGCATGAATAAGCGCTGCCACGGAAGTTCCATACCCAAGGAGGTCAAGCGTGTCCTCAACTTTACCTTCAGCAGCCAGGTTCACACCTGCCGCGAGACAACCGACATGAGAGTGCAGCGGGTTGACACCACTATCGAGAACCGCGATCCGGAGACTGCTCATACCAGCACCGCCTCATCGACGGGTGTGAGCACGGGTTCGGTTTGGCGGCCTTGCATGTGCGCATCGCACTTGCACCAGGCCGTCAGGCGTCCCCACTCGACGATTCGCCCGCCAGCATCACAATAACCCTATCTGCCCATTCGAGCAATGCCTGACTGGTGAATAACGATCAGCGGTAATGCAAAAGACAAAAGCCGGACCGCGAGCGATTTCTCTCGCGGTCCCGCTTTCCTTATAAACAACAAAGGAATGTTTCAGTTCCGCTGCAATACAAATACTGCCGTAGAGTGCGGGTCGAGCGTTACATCGATCTTTGAGGCTCCGAGCTCTTCGCTTCCCTGCCAGGCGTTGCGCAGATGGAACTTGCCTGCGGGTAGCTGCAGTGCGGTCAGCTCTCGCTGGAAGGATACGGGGGAATCTCCGACGTTGAAGACGCCGACCGCATACTGTCCACCGGGAAGGTCCGCGGTCCAGACAATCGTGGCGCCTTCATGCAGCACCTGTCTGCTTGCCATCGCGGTCTGGTCAATGCGGAGAATCTCCTTATTCGTCAGAAGGCTCACCGTCGCGTCATCGAGCAGTGTGAGGTTCGCACCAACAATCAGCGGACTGCGCGCAAAGGCCCAGAGGCTCAGGTGCGTTCTCTGTTCCGCAGGAGTCAAACGGGTGTGACGTGGACCGGGGCCGACATCCGGGGATGGACGCAGCTCTCCCACCGGCAGCATGTCGGCATCGGGCCAGTGACCGGGCCCAGCAAACTTGCTCCACTGCGCCGCCAGCGCGAACTGATCTTTGACAGTGCGTGGGAACGATGCCTTGGTCTCCCATACATCCCAGATGTCATTCGAGATGCGCCACATCTGTGAGAGCGAGATCACCTCTTCGGCGTGCTCGATCGCTGTAGGTCCCGGCGAGAGGCTGAGGACGATGGGGCGTCCGCTCCTTTGAATCGCCAGTTTGATCTGTTTGATCTCGCTCACCTTGTACGGATGATCGGAGATGCAGTCGACCTTCAGGAAATCGACACCCCATGAGGCATACTGCTTCAACAACGCGTCGTACCAGGCCTGACCGGCGGGCGTGTCTTTCACGCCCCAGTTGGTCGGATCCCAGGGGCAGGCATCCGTCTGGTCAGCAGCGTCGGTCACGGTAAACTTCGAGCCCTCGATAGGAAGGTTCTGTTTCACGCTCTCGCGCGGAATACCGCGCACGATGTGGATACCGAACTTCAGACCCTGGCTATGAACCCAGCGTCCTACGGGCGTGAAGCCGACGTTCTTTCCGTTGACGAGCGCGGAGGGAAACCGTGCCGGCACCGGGATATAGCGGCCGTTGGCATCCAGTTCATACTGCAGCAGCTCAGGATGCGGACGCGATTCCGGGTTCTTCAGGAACCAGCCCTCGTCGATGACGGCGTAGTCGTATCCGGCAGGTTTGAGCTTACTCACCAGCGAGGAAACGTTTTCTCGAAACTGCTGTTCATTGACGCGCAGGCCATACGAGTCCCAACTGTTCCAACCCATCGGCGGACGCGGTGCAAGCTTTGGCGCTGCCGCATGCTGGGCCTGCGACAACGGCGCCAGGGCGAGACCGATGCCGAACACAATCATCTTTGTGAGTTTCAAAATCGACAACCTCCAGAGAACGTTTCCAACGGACTCAACCAGCTTAGAGCATTTTTCCCTGTTGCTGGGCATTCCGAAGGTGAGGTGAAGCGGCGTTTTCATTGCGGAAAACGCCCATAGATGCAGAAGCCCTACTCTACACCTACAGGGAAATGCTCTACGGCAAAGCGAAGGCAATATACGCGGCACCCTGTGGACCTGACTTGTCACGGGCACCGCTCGCCGCAATCACGACGTACTGTTTGCCGTTCACCGAGTAGGTTGCCGGAGTCGCGGCGCCGGCATACGGCAGCTCCGCGGACCACAGCAGCTTACCTGTCCTGGCACCGAAGGCTCGGAACTTCCGGTCATAAATCGTCGCCCCGATGAAGACAATGCCTCCCGCCGTAACCACCGGGCCTCCGTATCCTTCCGATCCTGTATTCGGCATTCCCTGCTTTACCAACTCGGGATACTCGCCCAGCGGAACCCGCCAGAGATACTTGCCCGTGTTCAGGTCGATGGCATTTAGCGTTCCCCATGGCGGCTGCACCGCTGGATAGCCATCCTTGTCCTGGAACTTCCGGTAGCCGGTGAACTGATACGGCGCATCATCTACCCCCTTGCTTGCCAATTCTCGCCCGGATCCAGGAGACTTCGTATCTTCCGTTCCGGTCAGATATCCGACCAGCGCGCGGAGCTTCTCTCCCGTCAGCCCTGGAAACGATGGCATGCGTCCGGAGCCGCCGTGAATCCGCTGCTCGATCTCGCGCACGGATATGCGGCCGCCAATGTCGACCAGTGATGGAAACTCCGGCGGATTTCCCTGCCGTTCTTTGCCGTGACAGAACGCGCATTGGCTTTGATAGACCGTCTCGCCCGGGCTAGCGTTGGCTTTGGCCTTCGTCAGTCCCCCCGTCCAGGGGATATCGTTGGAGTTCAGGATGAGCACACCCGCCGGGGTGACCGCAGAACCGCCCCACTCCACGCCGCCATCGAAACCGGGAAAGACGATCGTCTGCTTATCCATGCTCATGGGAACAAAAAGCCCGCCCCCCTTCATGGCACGGAACTCTTTCAACACCTGCTCGTGCACCTCGGGTGTGCGTGTGCTGAGGATCGACTCCGTCAGTACCTGCCGAGCATACGGCGCGGGCATTGTCGATACTGGCTGCGTCGGCGAGGTGGTCTCCCCCTCAACGTCCGAAGTTGGGAAGCCGCGTTCTTCAATAGGAAAGACGGGCTTGCCGGTTACGCGGTCCAGCACGAAGAGGAAGCCCTGCTTCGTCGGCTGAGCAATGGCATCGATCTTCTTTCCGTCATGGACAACGGTCAGCAGCGTGGACGGCGACGGAAAATCACGGTCCCAGATGTCGTGATGCACACCCTGGAAGTGCCACAGCAGTTTGCCCGTCGCAGCATCCAGCGCGAGCAGCGTATTCGCGTACAGGTTCTTGCCGGCGCGGTCGGCTCCGTAGAAATCTGACGCGGCCGACCCGGTAGGCACATAGACGATGCCCCGCTTCTCATCGAGAGCCATGCCGCTCCAGTTATTCGCGGCTCCGGCTTTCTGCCATGCTCCAGCAGGCCAGGTCTCGTAGCCGGGCTCACCAGGATGAGGAATGGTGTGGAAGCTCCACTGCAGCTTTCCTGTCTTCACGTCATAGGCACGGATATCGCCGCGCGCTGCAGGCTTTGTCTCGGCGGTGCGAAAGCCAACGATCAACAGATTTCGGAAGATCACTCCCGGAGTCGTCGCCACCACCGGCAATTCTTGAAAATCGTCCGTTCCTAGTCCTTTCCTGAGATCGATTCGTCCCTGCTCTCCGAAGGATGGAATGGGCTTCCCATCCTCTGGATTGAGCACATACACATAATTCATGATGAAGGCGTAGAGGCGCTTCTCTCGGCCATCGCTCCACCAGGAGAACCCTCGGCTCGGCTGCGCCGCCGTAATGCCAGAGTCGAAACTCCACTGCTTCTCGCCTGTAGCAGCATTCAAAGCCACGACCCGAAGCGCGGGTGTATAGGCATATAGCGTGCCATCGACTACTAGCGGATTCGTCTGTAGCCCACCGCTGGTACCGGCGTCGAAGCGCCACACCTGCTTCAACTGAGAGACATTCTCCGGCGTGATTTGTGTCAGGGGAGAGTAGTGCGCATTGTCTTTCCCGCCGTTATAGGCGAGCCAGCCCACCTGTTTTTGCGCCGTGCCGGCTGCCGAAACTGTATGGAGGCCAGAGGTCCTTAGTAAGAGAAAGCCTGCACCTGCCATAGCGAACAGGACACCCAGCCGGCTGGTTCGTTGCACGATACTCCACCTCCGATGGCCAATGGATCGACACAGAGATTGTCTACTGCGTGCGGTCTATTTGGGAATGGAGAAGTGTTCTGCTATGGAAGCGAGCACCTGAGTATCGACAAATTCGCCTTTCGCTGAAGAACTATAGGGCGGGCCTTCAGCCCTTGGACTTCCAACCGGCCTGATACCTGGGGCGTTGCCCGGCTGGTATAGAACGCGCCTTTCCACCCCAATGAACAAAGTTCATTGGGGACCCCGGCCTTCAGCGCTGAGACCCATGGCAAGCTTTGTTTGTCATTTCGTAGCGCAGCGGAGAAATCTGCTTTTCCACTTTTTCTACCGGGGTCCCCAACGAACTGTGTTCGTTGGGGTGAATGCTCGCAACGCCAGGATGGGTGAGGAATACCCTAAATTCCTAACAAGCTACAGAATGAATCTTTCCATCTGCTCTAAGTGGACGCGACTATGCCCACTCCGCTTATGCTTATCCTGCTATCTTGATCCCCCATCCGACACTCTTGTGGAGCTTTTGAATGAATCGCAATACCCTCGTCTCCTTTGCGCTGCTCTCGCTTGGCAGTCTCTCTGCGGCTGCGGAGGTTCGCCTCCCCAACGTGCTCTCTGACCATGCTGTACTGCAACGCAGCCGCCCGATCCACATCTGGGGAACAGGCGCAACACAGGAAACCGTTACCGTCACCTTTCATGGACAAACAGCAACGGCGACGGCAAACGCCGATGGGAACTGGGAACTGTGGCTGCGTCCTGAAGAGGCAGGTGGGCCCTATGAGCTAACGGTGACAGGATCGCAGAGCAGTGTGCCCGTCAAAAGAACAGACCTGCTGATCGGCGATGTATGGTTCGCCTCCGGCCAGTCGAATATGGAGTTCCCCCTCAAGGGTTTCACCGGTGCCCCGCTGCTGAATGGCGATAAGGAGATCGCGGCGTCGACGCAGCCGAAGATCCGCCTTCTCCGTGAAAGGAAGCGCACCTCCACTGTGGTTCAGAGCGATGCGCAGGATACATGGACATTGTGCACACCGGAGACGGCGAAGGACTTCTCCGCCGTGGGTTACTTCTTCAGCCGAGAACTCACACAGGAAGAACACGTCCCGATTGGCGTCATCGATTCAACCTGGGGTGGCACACCGGCCCATGCCTGGATGAGCGGTGAGGGTATCGCCTATGCGAACCTGCCATCAGTCGCCGCGGACGCAGCGCGAATCGCAATCGATCAAGGCCGCGCCGACACGCTGAAAGCGCGGTACGCAGCCGAGGATGCAGCGTTGAAGGAAGCCGGCAAGGAAGTGCCAACGCATGCTCGCCTTTCCTATGACCACTCCGGCAGTTGGACTCCGTCGACGCTGTACAACGGCATGGTGGCGCCCTTTACCAAGTTCGGGATCAAAGGCGTGATCTGGTACCAGGGAGAGACGGATACAGCACCGGAACGAGCGCCTTACTATGCGCGCGTCTTCCCCGCCATGATTCAAGACTGGCGACGCCAGTGGGGCCAGGGAACTTTCCCCTTTCTCTATGTGCAGATCTCGAACTTCGGCCATGTTAACGATGGCTGGGGCCAAGTGCGGGAGGCCCAACGGAGGACGCTCGAGCTGGGGCAGACTGGCATGGCCGTTACCCTCGATGTCGGCAATCACGACAACGTACACCCATCCGATAAACAGACCGTAGCTCATCGCCTGGCGATGGTCGCGCGTGAGTCAGTTTATGGCGAGAAAGTCCAGGGCGAGTCTCCTACGTTTGTGCAGGCGACACAGGAAGGCGGAACGATGCGGGTATGGCTTGCCCATGCAACCGGCCTTCACAGTGAGATGAATCCGCTGAGCGAATTCGAAGTTGCCGGAGAGGATCACAAGTTCTCTCCGGCAGAGGCGACGATTGATGGTGAAACCATCGTCGTGAAAGCGGCCGCAGTGGCCACACCCCGTTATGTTCGGTATGCCTGGAATGGCGGGGTTGATTGCTATGTGTACAACGGAAAAGGATTGCCATTGGGGACGTTCACGTCAGAGCGATAGGTTTGCCTCAGAACATTCCCTATGTAGGATTGGGTAGGAGCAGCGGGCTTTAAGCTCGCTCCTACCTAATCGAAACGTTCGGAGAATAAGTCGCCTCGGCAAATTCGTTTCATTGCAGAACTATAGAGCGGGCTTTCAGCCCTTTAAGATCTTTGTAGACCTTGAACCTGGGGCCTTGCCCCAGGCTGATATAGAACGCGCCTTCAGCGCTCAGAGCTATGGCACCTTTTGCTTTGTCATTTCGAAGCGTAGCGGAGAAATCTGCTTTCTCGTCTCAGCCTGGGTGCCCCGCCCTCGCAACGCTAAGGTGGGTGAGGAATAACCCCAAATTCTCAACAAAACACAAAGTGAATTTATTGATACTCGTACCTATTGGTCACCGTCCGCTCGCGACCGGCCACTGGATACGATGCAATATCCCCTTCGGTAGATTGGCATCCATGTCCTCAATAAAGGCCTGGCGCTGGGCATCCGAGGCGAAGGCCTCGCCACTGGCCATCGGCCCACAATCGATGCCCATGTGGCGGACAGCCTCGCGTACCGCGGGAAAGAATGGATAGCGGAAGAGAATATCGAGCACCGCATTGGCGTCGTATTGCAGGGTGCGCGCTGTCTCCCAGTCTCCTTGTTGCACGGCGCGGTAGATATCGAGATACACCGGCCCCAGCAGGTTATAGGTAGTTCCAATACCTCCCTGAGCCCCCATCAGCAGCCCAGCGGCCAGCGCCTCGTCATAACCGTTGAAGACCAGCTTGCCCCGCTTCGCCAGTGAATTCAGCAGGTACATATTGAAGTCCGTGAACTTAACTCCGAGGACATTGGGAAGATCGCAGATCTCCAGTAGCTCCTGCGGCTTCTGAAAGGCGAGCGGAGCAGCTTTGGGGAAGTAATAGACCAACAGCGGCAACGGCGAGTGCTGTGCCAGCTCCTTGTAGAAAGCCATCACCTGTTGTGAGTCCAGTGCAGGAGGTAGGCTGCTGATGGCGTGTGCCCCTTTTTCGGCCGCGTGCTCAGCGAGCTTGATGGCATCGCGCACATCCGGAGTTCCCACATGCACAAAGATCCGCTTCCCTGCCGGCAGAACCTCCATCACCGTCTCCACCAGTTCCTTGCGGGTCTCCATGGAGAGACGCATACCCTCGCCGGTGGTTCCCGCGACATACGCTCCATCCAGCCCCTGGGAGGTCAGCTCGAGCAGAAGCTTTTGCACAGCCGGAGCGTTCAACCGGCCATCCGGGGTTAGCGGTGTGAGCAATGCGGCGTAGATGCCGGCGAATGGATGGAGTGACAAGGGGCCTCCCGAAGCAATTAGCGATTATTGATAATGTATCATCCCAAACGGAGACATCGTGAAAGAGAAGCAATCTCTTGCTTAGTCGGCGACTGTATCGGGAATCGTGGTGGAGCTGATGTGCTCGTTCACCGCTGCGGTGATGCGCTTCTCATCGCGCGACAGCAGGTCTTCCAGTAGCTTGCGGTGCGACTTTACCGCGGACTTGAGAGTCTCTCCTGCTGCTGCACGCTTCAGACTGACGAAGGCATACATCGCAACGCAGAGGCGTTCCAGGGTCTGCTCCAGCACCTCATTACCCGAGGCACGCCACACTGTGCGGTGGAAGGCGAAGTCTTCCTCGGCCACTGCGAAATGATCGCCGTCGGCCACCATCTCCTGCATGCGCCGCAGATGGCGCTTCAATTCGAGCACTACATCATCGGTCAGATGCTCCGCTGCCAGATGAAAGGCCATCACTTCAAGGTGCCGCCGCACTTCCATCATCTGCTGGATCTCACGACGGGTGAGCTTAGTGACGGTTGTGCCGCGATCCTGGACCCGGACCACCAGGCCGAGATGCTCAAGCTGCAGCAGCGCCTCACGCACCGGAACCTGGCTGACATTGAGCTGTTTGGCGATATGGGCTTCGCGTAACGGCGTTCCCGGAGCCAGGTCACCAGAGCAGATCGCCTGCCGCAATTCCTCAAACACTCCGCGTGATTTGCTGAGCGTTCGGATTGGGTTCAGTTCCTTGGTGGGCACAGCGATGATGCTACTAGATGCCGAGCCGCAATTGGAAGCACCACTCATTCCGGCGAGCTCCATGGCTTGGGTTGTGGCCCCTGCATCAACCACGACTTTGTTACCCGCGCTACAGAAACATGGTCAGGCTTGGTCTGCGAACCCTGTAAAGATCCGGACTCATAGATGACATAAAGCTCCTCTTTCCCTGAGGCGAGATCGCTGTATCCGCTCACCCCGGGATCAAGGACGCGCTCATGCGACCATGTCTGTCCGTTATCCTCGCTGACCTTTAGGGTCAGGTTTTCGCGCACACGCCACTTGCGGTCCTTTGCTCCGGGCACGTCCCGGGCATCCGGGTTCGAGAAGTACACTCGCTTCTCTGCGGCATCCGTCAGTATGCCCGCATCGCAGGTAGGGTCGAAGAGCTGTGCGTCGAAGCGCGGCTTCGACCATCCGGAGATACCATCCCCGCTCGTCGATACGGCGCGCAGATGTTCCGCGCCTCCGCTGCGAATGTTCAACATCACTTTGCCATCGGGTAGCTGAGTAGCCACCGTTTCATTGGGACTGACGATCTCAGCCGAGTCACGCGCCACCAGGGCGCCCCGCTTCCACGTCCGCCCTTGGTCGTCACTATAGACAGTTCCAACGGCAGCGGGACCATGCGCGCGTGTTCCGTCAGGATTCAGTTTGCCATTCGCAATCCAGATCGATGCCAGCAGACGTCCATCGCGAAGTTGAATGCCGTGCCCGGTTCCCGGCGTCACCACGTTCCAGTCATAGTCGTTCTTAAACTGATCGAAGATATCTGTAATCTCCCGCTCCTGCGAGAAGGTTCGGCCATCGTCGCTGCTATCTCTGACGAAGACCTTCGCGTAGTTCTTCTGATACAGAAGATGCACCCCGCCGGTCTTGCCATCCGCGATCATCACCGCGTTATCCGTCAGCTCCTGGCCATTGCCTGCAATCATGCGCGACGGCTCCCACGTGCGGCCGCCATCTGTGCTGCGGCGCAGTAGGATATCTGTCGGCGACCAGTCTCCTTTGGAGAGATCCTTCCGGCCTCCGCAGTAAGCGAGCAGCGTTCCTCGCTTTGTCTTCACGATACCCGGCACACGGTAGGTCGCATACCCGCCAATACCGGCATTCCACAGGTTGACACTCTCCACCTGCGCCCAGGCCGCGCCGCAGCTCAGCAGGATAGCGGCCGCGACCAATCGTAGTCTGTGTTTCATCCCTTCCTCCAAAACCTTAGAACGACACATGGAGCGAGAACTGAAAGTTACGAGGATCATAGCTGGATGTGATCTGCCCGAACGAAGTACTCGATGCATCCGAGTTCGGCATCGCCAGGTTGGTATGGTTGAGCGCATTGAAGGCTTCGGCGCGGAACTGAAGCTGGGCCTCGCGCCAGATTGGAAAGAACCGCTGCAGTCCCATATCGACATTGTTGAACATTGGCCCGCGCAGCCTGGCATCGCGAATGGGCGAGTTGCCGAAGTGACCGTCGGCAATGGCATAGGCCGCAGGATTGATCCACTGGCGGCTGCCATTGGTATTGGTATGCCGGTTTGCCGTAGGATCGCCGATTTTGTCCGGGCGCGCTCCGCCTACTCCAAGCCCATTGGAAGTTGCCTGCGTAACCGCCACCGGCACGCCGGAGACGGAGCGCTCAATAGCTGTCAATTGGAAACCACCCAACAGTGCGGAAAAGAATCCATGCGTGAGGTAGCTCTGTCCGCGCCCGAATGGCAGCGTGTACAGACCGGTAATGGAGAAGGTATGCGTCGAGTCGAAGGCGCTTACAGCCCGCGCGTCGCGAAGGTCATACGGATTCTGGAAGGTTCCCGTGTTGCTCTGCGAGGCAAAGGAGCCGGGCGTCGAGTTGGTGATCAGCTTCGAGAAGGTGTATGCCGCCAGGAAGGTCAGGTTTTTGCTGAAGCGGCGGTCGAGCGTGGTTTGCAGGCTGTGGTAGATGGAGTCGCGATTCCCGAGCAGCACCGTAACATTGCCAAACTGCGGGAAGGCCTCCGATGCGACAGCACGCGTGACCGTGGCGTTCCCAAGCGTTCCCGGAACCTTGCCGGCAAGCGGATTTGTAACCGCGGTATTCAGATACGCTGAAGCCGTTCCGGTCTTGCCGGAGGACTGTTGCATGGCAATCGCTGTATTGATCAGCGACTGGGACGGCAGATTGATGTTCTGCGTGATGAGCAGATGCTGTCCGCGATTTCCGCTGTATAGAAGCTCAAACTTCATCTTCCACGGCATCTGCTGCTGTACCCCAAAGTTCCACTGCACAACGCGGGGAGCGTTCATCTGCCGGTTATAGATGGTCGAAAGTGCCGTACCCAAACCTGCGCTTGCCCCTTGCGGCCCGGTGGGAGCAGAGAGTGTATAGGTGCTCTGTAGCGCCGCGGCCGGTGAGGTCGAATTCGGTTTAATGGGGTTATAGATCGCATTGAACCCTGGCGCGGAGGAGTAGAAGCCATAGATCGGAAACGGACCGTTGTAGACGCCGATGCCTCCGCGGATAACAATCTTGCCATCCCAGGCCGCAGGGGTATAGGCGAACCCGAGTCGCGGAGCGTACTGGCCAGAGTCCCCCTGGGTAAAGCCACGCGGATTGCCGCCGACATTCGCATACTGCATGACGCCCGGGAGATTCACGATCGGATTTATCGTCGTGGGATCGAACCAGCCTACGGAGTTGGCGCGCTCCAGAAAGTCTGTACTGAACTGATAACGGAAGCCCAGATTGAGCATAAAGTGCGGTGTCACCTTCCAGTCATCAGCAAGGAAGAAGGCCGGCGTCGTCAGCACGGCTGAGGCATTCGGCTCCTGGTCGAAGTTGATCGTGTCCGGGAGCCCAAGCAGCAGCGAGGCAAAAGCGCTTCCCGTGGTGGAGCTTCCATTGCTAGTCTGCAGTGCATTGAACCCGAAGGCGCCGGTTGGCGAACCGGAGGTCACGAGTCCCGATGCCTTGTAAATGCGGATATCCGCACCCGCACGCAGGAAGTGGCGCCCGCGTGTCATGGAGAGGATCTGGCTCAGCTCGCGGATCGTCGTATAGCGGTCCTGAGGCGTGCCTGTTCCAACGGAGTTGAACAAGCTTACCGAAGCCGACGGCCTGACATTGACTGCAGAGCCGCTCGGCAACGCCGGAGAGACACTATAGCCGAAGTACTGCGTGCCGATCGTGTTATCGGTAGGATCGGCAAAGTAACGGTGGAACCACGTGTAACCCGCAACCGCCGTGTACAGGATGTTCGGCGTAACGGCGTAGTTGTACGACGCCGTGTAGTTCCGCGTCGGGATCTTCACATTCTGCGTCCCACCATCGTTCACGCCAATCCCGGATGTTGCCGGTGAGTTGTACTCGTCGCGCGTCCACTTCAGGCTCAGCCGGTGCTTCTGCCCGATGTACTGATCGCCCCGCAGCGTAAAGGTATCGGTGGTCTGGTAGTTCTTCGAGACCGTGACGTAGTTATTCGAAACACCCGTAGTCGTCGGCATGGGATAGAGCGCCATTACGGTTTTGCCGAAGTCGGTAAAGCGTTGCGATGGTATCTTCTGCCCCGCGAATGGCGTACGCGAGGCAGCTGCGTTACCGGTGCTGGGGTCGTAGACCGTGGTCGTAATCTCGGTGAAGATGCCCTGGCGCATCAGGACAGTAGGCACAGACGCGGTTGAGTTCGATCGTGCTGCCCAGCGCAGCCCCTCATAGTCGACGAAGAAGAAGCTGCGTTTGCGCCCGTCATAGATCTTCGGAATCCACACAGGCCCGCCGATGTTGCCACCGTACTGATTGTAGTTATTCAGGGGCTTCGGCGAACCGTAGGGCAAGGCTGGCGTTGCATTGAGATGCGTACCGCGGTAGTCCTCAAAGATCATGCCGTGCAGTGTGCGCGACCCGCTTTTGGTGACGTAATTAATCACACCGCCGACTGTTGCTCCGAACTCAGCTGACATCGCACCCGACTGTACCTGGAACTCCTGGACGGTTCCGGCCGAGGGCAGCGCAATGATAGTGCCGTCACGAGGATTGGTCATGGTAACCCCATCTACCAGGTACTCCGAGAATCCGCCGAAGTTGGTGCGGACGCCGCCATTGACCTGATAACCGGAAGAGGCCACGCTGCTGTCGCTTCCGCCGCGATTCGCTGCGGAGTTGCCGAGCGCAGTCTGCACGCCGGGAGTAAGCACCATCAGCGAAAGCGGATTCCGTGTCGGCAGCGGAAGCTCTTCGATCTGCTTCTGCTCAATGATCTGGCCCTTGTATCCGTTGTCGACATCGAGCGCGTTGCTCTGCGCCGCCACCACGACCTGCTCAGTAACGCTGGAGACCTGCAGCACGATATCCACATGCGCCGTCTGGCTGACACCAACGTTGATACTCTTGACCGCCTGCTGACCAAAGCCGGGTGAGATCGCCGTAAGCGTGTATCTGCCGGGGTTGAGCTGAGGAAAGACAAAGATGCCGGCGCCATTGGATACTCTCCGAACGGCTGTTCCCGTCGCCTCATTCGAAAGCGTGAGAGCCACATTCGGCACAACGGCGCGCGAAGCGTCGGTAGTTGTGCCGGCGATCTCGCCGAAGGCCTGCGCCAGGACACGAGAAGCCGGGCTCAGAACGGCAACAACGAGAACAAGCCAGCGAAGCCGGGAAGGGACCTGGGAAACAAACGGCATAGGGCACTCCGAAAGTCGATCTGTTCAGAACGGAGGGCAGACTATCGAAGAGCGCCAAATGATGTCAATAGTATTTTATTGATAATCTATTGAACGAACAAAGCAATCGATGAGTTCGATTCCATCGACCTGCGATTCCGATCAGGGCCTCGTTCTTGAGTGCCATCGAAGGTTGAATCACAGTCCGCCCGTAACCGGAACTTCTCGGTGATTTCCCGGTTGAAGAATGGAGCAAGAGCTTACAATCCGTCCATGCCTCGCTCACCCATCGCTCTTGTGCTCACGCTGCTGATTGGTCTCGCTTCTCCTGTTGCGGCGCAAAATGTGGCGACGGGCAACCAGATCACCATCCTCTACGATGCATTCTCTGACAAGCCCGGCCTCGCGCTCGATTGGGGCTATGCCGCACTGGTGGAGTTCGATGGCAAGCGAATCCTATTCGACACGGGCAACAATGCAGCGATGTTTGCAGCCAACATCAAACGCCTGCATGTCGACTTGTCGAAGATCGACCTCGTGGTACTGTCGCATCGCCACGGCGATCATACGTCCGGGTTGAGCTATGTGCTTTCGGTGAATCCGAATGTGCCGGTGTATGTACCCGGCGACGAAACGTTCCTGCAGACGACGCCGGTGAGTTTTTTCGCGCCTGCCACCGAGGATACTTCCTTACCAGCAAAGATGCGGTATTTCGGAGGCAATCCACCTGCGCCACCGCCGTCTCATGGGACGGCGTGGCCTGCGGCCCGATTCCATGCCGTGACAAAGTTCACCGATATCACGCCTCATATTCATCTGATCAGTACGATGTCGGAGACTCCGGGCTTTCGCGACATGCCCGAGACGTCGCTGATTCTGGACACGCCGCAGGGACCTATCGTGATCGTGGGGTGCTCGCATCCGAGCATTGAAGCCATTCTCGCAAATGTAGTGGCCCAGACGCATGCGGGCTCGATTTTTGAACTGGTCGGAGGATTGCACATGGTCGTTTCAACGCCAGGCCAGGTCGACCACACTGTCTCCGCGCTGCTGGATACATATCACCTGCAACGGACGGTGCTTGGTCACTGCACTGGCGAGAAGACGTTCGCGATCTTGCGGAAGCGTCTTGGAGAAAATTATCGCTATGCTGGCGTAGGTGAAGTATTGGGACTTTAGGTGCGAACCCACTTATGCACTAGTACCCCCAAGCGCGCTTCTTGGCAATCAAACGGTTGATACCTACAGCATTAATCCTGATAAATAAATGCGCATCTCGTCAGGAATGCGTACTTTGGGCCGACCCTGCTGTAGTAGGCGTGCGTTGAAGGACGAGGAGTGGGAAGGAGAGCTCGTAGACTAGATCGGCTCCGCACTCAAAGGGCGCATACGAATCTGAGCTGTAATGCCTGCCGCGGCCAGCATCAGAAGACCGCAACCGAGGAAGGTTCCATTCAGTCCAATCGTTGCTTTCAGTGCGCCGGCGATCAGAGCTACAGCTCCGCCAAGCATTGTGCCCGCAAAGTTCAGGAATCCGAATGCCGTGGCTCTCATCTCCGGCGGGATGCCTTCGCAGAGCACCGGCATGGTATTGCCGTCGTACATTCCCTTCCCCAGCCCAAACAACAGCATGGAGGCGCACAACAGCGAGACGTTTCCAGTTACGCTGCTGACGATCAGGCATGGCGCACCCAGCCCCAGGCCCACCGTCTGCGTCCAGACGCGCCCGCGTGCCGTCCGGCGTGCCCAGGAGTCGGCAAGAAAACCGCCGCAGAGCAGGCCGATGAAGCCTCCAGCACGGATCCAAAAGGTCGCTGTAAACCCCGCACTCGTCAGAGAGAAGTGGAAGCGTTCGTACAGATACAACGGAAACCATGTATAGATCGCCCAGTCGCAGATGGAGGCAATGCCAAAGACAGTCAACAGCGATCGGTACCCGGGAGTGCGCAGAATCACTGAGGCCGACTCCTTGAGCCCCTTCCCCGGCACCGGCGGCTCTTCCGCCTGTGTTTCAGCGGACGGGTTCCGAAGCAGATTCATCAGCAGAAAGGCATAGAGCACACCAACACCGCCGAAGATATTGAAGACGCTGCGCCATCCATGACGTGAGCCGATCCATCCGCCCAGCGTTCCACCAAGCACTGTCCCCAGATAGGTGCCGCTGTAGTGCAGGCTTACGGCTCTCGATCGTGTTCGCGTGCCGTGGTAAGCGGCGATCATGGCCAGGCCTGCCGGTAGATAGCAGGCCTCACTGATGCCCATCAGCGACCGCATCGCCACCAGTTGCCCGTATCCCCGCACATGACCGGTCAGCAGCGTGATCAACGACCATACCAGCAGGCTGAAACAGATCATCCGCTTGCTGCCGAAGCGATCTGCAAGATGCCCCGCCAGCGGACTACTGAAGGCATACACCCACAGGAACGAAGTCCCCAGCAGCCCAAGCTGCACCGTGGAGATATGAAGCTCCGCCTGCAGTAACGGGAAGATGGAGAAGATGACCTGCCGGTCCAGATAGTTGAACATCCAGACAAACAACAGCAGGACAACGACGAGCCACGGGTATGCGGACTTCCAAACCTTCACGGGAACCTTTCGCCACGCTAGATTATTGATAATCGATTTCAATCGTCAAGCGTAGAGAAAACGAATACCGTAAAGGCATACAGAAAAGGTCCTGCCGGTAGAGGCAGGACCTTCTCTTTTTATGCCTTGCGGTACTCCTCGTCGGTGACATGTTCGAACCAGTCCACGACCTTATCGCCCTGGCGCTCGTGAACGGCAATGTGGGTCATGGCTATCGTCGGCGATGCGCCGTGCCAGTGTTTCTCGCCGGGTTCGATCCACACCACGTCTCCGGGATGAATCTCCTGTACGGGCCCACCGTCACGCTGCACCCATCCACAGCCTGCGGTGACGATCAATGTCTGGCCCAACGGATGACTATGCCAGGCTGTCCGCGCTCCCGGCTCGAAGGTGACGCTTGCACCATTCACACGAGCCGGTTCCGGCGCCTGAAAGAGCGGATCGATACGGACAGTGCCGGTAAACCAGTCAGCCGGTCCCTTTGTCGATACCTGCGTTCCTACCTTCTTGATCTCCATCTCTTACTCCTTTGTCCGAATCCTGATCTTTCGATGTTGTTAGTTAAGCGTAAATGCCGTCATTGTGCCGGTAGCCCTTGCCAGGTCGATGCGCCCCTGATTCCAGGTAAAGAGTGCGCCAATGCAGTCATCCTGTGCCCGCGCGCGCTTTGCCTGGGCCTCTGCCAGCTCGGCATTGCCTGTTACTCCCGCCTCGAACCTCCGGCGCGCCTCAGCCACCTCATCCGCTGCAAGCGTCAGGGCCATCTGGCACTCTTCGACCTGACCCGCTGCGGAGTGTAGATCCGCATGGGCACGGCGAACTTCGAGTTCGATCTTTCGGCGCAGATCCCGTTCTTGAATCTCACTCTGACGCACGATGGCCTGTGTCTCGGCGTGCCTGGCGCGGATACGGCCTCCGTCAAAGACCGGAATCTTTGCGCTCACGCCAACGGTGTGTGTGACCACGCTCGCCAGCGGTCCGACGTCTCCAGATGCAGTAATCAAAGGTATCCGCTCGCCACTGACCGCACTATTGTTATAGCGCGCCTCATCCACATGTTTCTGTGCCACCTGCAGTTCAGGACGTCCCTGAAGAGCCGTTGCCACTGCAGCTTCTATGTCAGGCATAGCATCTGTCTTGCTCAATAAGTGATCCGTCAATTCAACTTTGGTTGCGAAACCAACTCCGAGATCGCTCAAAAGCTGCAGACGTGCCTGAGCAGCCTCGTTCTCAACCGTTGTCAGCTTCCGGCGATCTGTCAGCAACGTCAGCTTTGCCCGCGTAATGTCCAGAGAGGTGGCTTTGCCAACGTCAGCTCGATCCTGTGCCACTTTCAGAAGAGACTCCGATAGAGCAACACCTGCACGGGCAGCCTCCGAAGAGGACTCCGCGCGGAGCACAAGCAGATAGTCATGGGCAACCTGGGCTGCCGTAACTTCACGGCGTACTGTGATATCTGCTTTGGCGGCATCGAGGTTTGCGCGTAAGCCATGCGACCGCCGAATGGCGCCCAGGTCAAAGACCGTGTACGACATGGTGACGCGGGCATCGAAGTTATTGAATGGACCCACCTCGTCAGGGATGGTGAAGTTAGGGACGCCGGTGGGAAAGTTGAATCCCTCGGCGGACAGGTTACGCGTCAGGTTGGATTCCCCGATAGAGGCGTCAATGGCCGGAAAGAGCAGAGACCGGGCATAGGAGACGCGTGCTTTGGAGGCCTGCATGACCGCCTCAGCCGTCTGGACCGACGCACTGCCTTCCGGCGACGTCGCTATTTCAATCGCCTGCTTCATGTTGAGCTGTAATACCTGTTGGGCGGCACACGCTGACGGCAGGCAACAAAAAATTGCCAAGAGACACAGGAGGTCTTTCATAGTAGGTTAGGATAGCTTTCGAATTCATGGAGCCACAATCATCAAAATTCGCGCTGCGAAGACCCGCTCTTCTTGCGTCTGGTGCGATGATTCTCGCGTCGCTGGTCTGGGTTCTCGCTCGTAAACCGGCCGGCGCGGCCGCTCCGGCGGCTGCTATCCCAGCCATACCGGCGACATCCGCCGTATCGGCAAGCGGCCGCATTGAGCCCTCTGAATCCGTAACGCATGTAGCAGCGCCGAATATCAACGGCCGCCCGGCAATCATCGCGAAGCTGAACGTGCGCGAGGGAGAGTCCGTACGGGCGGGCCAGGTCATCGCGGTATTATCCGGAAAGCAACAGCTCGAAGCCGCCGTGCGTCAGGCCGAGGCCCGCATGAATCTGGATCAGGTGAAGCTGGACCAGCTGCGAGCCGCACCGCGAAGCTCCGATCTGGCGATGCAGAATGCCGAAGTCGCGCGCTGGCAGGCCTCGCTGGACAATGCACAGGCGGAGTACAAGCGCTACGAGTCGTTGCAGGCGAACCATGATGTCTCCGTCTCAGAGCTGGATGCGAAACGAGCCGAGATGGAGAACGCCCGTCGCATGACGGAACAGGCGCACGCACGCCTTGCCGGCTTGTCTGAAGTGCGCCCCGATGACATTCGCTTTGCGGAATCGGCACTGGAGGCTTCGCGCGCAGAGCTTGACCGCGCCCGTCTGGATCTCGCCTCGGCCGAACTGCACTCCCCTGCCGATGGTGTTGTGCTGCACGTGCATGCCAAGCCTGGTGAAGAAGTGGGACCGCAGGGTGTTCTGGAACTGGCCAAGACAGCGGAGATGTGCGTCATTGCCGAGGTCTACGAGACGGATATCAGGCGCGTAAAGACCGGGCAAAGCGCGGAAGTTCAAAGCGAACTGTTGCCCGGCAGGACTCTGACCGGAACCGTCGCTTCGATTGGGCATGAGATCGGCCGCGCCGACCTCGCTCCTACTGATCCCGCCACCTTTGCCGACTCCCGCGTGGTTCTTGTCGTCATTCGGCTTACTGATAACAGAGAGGTTGCAGGCCTGATTCACGGAAAGGTATCCGTCGTCATCCAGCCATGAGCAAGTCCGTCATGACAATTGGAAGGTCCATGGCATGGCGGCAGCTCGTAAAAGAGAAGCGCCGCCTGATGGCCGCTCTGGCTGGTATTGCCTTTGCCGTCATCCTGATGCTTGTCCAGCTCGGCTTCGAACAGGCGCTGTTTAAGAGCGTCGGCCTGCTCTATCGGCGCATGAACGCCGAGTTGGTGCTGATCAGCCCGAAATATCGGAATGCGAACTCGAACTCGCCGTTTACCTTGCGACGCCTGGACCAGGCGATGGGGGTACGCGAGGTGGAATGGGCAGCGCCGATGTATCTGAGCGGCGCACCCTGGACGAATCCGGTCGATCACATCCAGCGGGATATCTTCATCATCGCGATTCCGCCCCAGGCCGGCATTCTTGATCTTCCCGGAGTCAATGCGCATATCGCGGAGCTACGCCGGCCATCGACCGTGCTATTTGATTCCAGCTCGCGGCCGGAGTTCGGGCCGATTGCGGACCTTCTCACCCATGGCCCTCTTTCCGTGGAGTTTTCCGGAGTGACGGCCCGCGTAGGCGGAACCTTTCAACTTGGCACATCCTTCGCCAACGACGGCAACCTGATCACCAGCGATGCAAACCTGAAGACGTGGAAGGCAGACCGTGATCCATCGCTGATGGATATCGGAATGATCAAGCTGAAGGCCGGATCGGATCCACAAATCGTTCGCAAAGAATTGCAGGCCATTCTTCCCAACGATGTGCTGGTGCTGACACGCGAAGAGCTTCTGGAGCGCGAAGAGACCTTCTGGGCCAGCAGTACACCCATTGGCTTTGTCTTCCGCCTTGGACTGTTGATGGGACTCATCGTCGGCTCGGTGGTCGTCTATCAGATTCTCTATAACGATGTCTCTGAACACCTGGCTGAATATGCCACGCTCAAAGCCATGGGATATACCGACAGGTTTCTCTTTGGGCTGGTGATCCAGGAATCGCTGATTCTCTCGATCCTTGGATTTCTTCCCGGCCTGGTTCTGTCACAGGTGGTCTACACCATCGCCTATCGGGCAACATTGCTGCCCCTGCGGATGGACCCGATCCGGGTCACCGTGGTGTACCTGCTTACGGCCGGAATGTGCGTCTTTTCCGGAGCATTGGCAATGCGCCGGCTAAGACTGGCGGACCCGGCGGAGATCTTCTAATCATGCCTGAATCGATCATCTCGATTAGGAACGTCGATCACTACTACGGCAAGGGCCACCTTGAAAGGCAGGTGCTCTTTGACGTCTCCGCGGAGATCTATCCCGGGGAGATCGTCTTAGTTACCGGCCCTTCCGGATCAGGCAAGACGACGCTACTCACGCTTGCCGGAGCTTTGCGAGCGGTACAGAAAGGCAGCGTCAAGGTATTCGGTCAGGAGTTGAACGGCGCCCCGAACTCCCGGTTGATTGAAACGCGCGAGAATATCGGCTTCATCTTTCAGAACCACAATCTGCTGGCATCCCATACCGCTATCCAGAATGTAGAGCTGTCGCTCGGCGTAGGAGTACGGGCATCCAAAGCGGACATCCAGGCGCGATGCACCGAAGCGCTGCACACCGTTGGCCTGGGTAAGCACCTGACGCACCATCCCGAGCATCTCTCCGGCGGCCAGAAGCAGCGAGTCGCCATTGCCCGTGCGCTGGTGCGCCAGCCTCGGATCGTTCTGGCGGACGAGCCTACAGCTTCGCTCGATCGCAAATCCGGCCGTGAGGTCGTAGACCTGATGAAATCCCTGGCCAAACAACAAGGCTGCGCGATCCTGATGGTGACCCACGACAACCGAATTCTCGACATCGCCGATCGCATTCTTACGTTGGAAGATGGACGCATCACCAGCTTCGCCGCCGGACTCGCCGCGAATACCGGGCACCTGCTCAATGCGTTTGCCAGGCTGCAACGTAGCGGAGGCCTGATGGACTACGTCCACGACCTTTCAGAGAAGCAGTTCCACGATATCGTCCAGGAAATGACCATAGAGTTCGAACAATTTCTCGAAACTCTCGAATTGGGCAACCGTGATGCCATCGAAGCCCTGCTGGATCAGATACTCGAGGCGGTCACGCTGAAGGTGAAACATATCCTGGGCGCGCACCATGCCTCCATCTTTGTCGTCGACTCCGAACGCAGCACGCTGTATTCGCGTGTTGCGCACACCCTCGGTAGAGACGAAAGAGAGCTGGTGCTCCCGCTGAGCGAAGGCATGGTGGGACATGTCGCACGGACCGGGCAAGGAATCAATGTCCACGACACCAGCGACCACCCGCACTTTGATCTGGCCTTCGGTCATGAGACGGAATACAGAGAACACCGGCTCCTCTGCATGCCGATCCTCGACCGCGAGAAGAACGTACTGGCTGTCGTCCAGATGTTCAAGAAGACGGATGACCCAGTCTTTACTCACGTGGATGAATCCAATTTCCGCGATTTCGTTGAACCGCTGGGACTCATCCTGGAGAGCTCTATCCGTGTAGCGCATCAGTATGTTGGCCGGGCATAAGTAGAGCATTTCTCCTGTTGCTGAGTATCCCGTGAGGAGCGTGCAGCGGCGTTTTCATTGAGGAAAACGCCCATAGATACATAAGCCCCGCACTACACCTACAGGAGAAATGCTGTAGCCCGCTTACCGAGGCACGATCTTTATGGTTGCCGAACGGGCTTGCGCTGCAATCATCGGTTTCAGATAAGGGCTGGTGGCGTACTTCTCCCGATAGGCCTCATCGATCTGTTCCTGAATCGGCCCATCCACCGACTCGAAGGTGACCTCCTTCGTGATCCCTGCCACGCGGATGCGTCCTGCCTTCTGGAGTATCGCAGCCTGATACCAGGTCGAGGACTGTCCGTGATATCCGCGGACATACAGCCCGTGATCGACAACCACCGACCAGATCCATGTCGGCGTGCCGTACGTAACTCCATCTTCACGGAACGGCGAGATATGCAGATCGTCGGTTGCGGCGATGCAGTCCAGTTCGTTGTTCAACCATCGACTCATGGACACACCTCCTTAGAGCATTTCTCCTAATACTGTAGTGTTGGAAAAATCTGCGAATGCCGTTTTCTTCGCGGAAAACGGCGCAAACAGCCAAAACTCCGCTCTACACCTTTAGGAGAAATGCTCTATTCCATCGTGTAGTCAGGCTTCTTGTAGAGCTGATCCCACTTCTGCTCAATCTCGGGATGATAGACCTTGCCCGCCCAGTCGAGCGGTGTAACCTCTTCCACGGCGACTGAGACCGACTCTGCACCGTAGTCGAGCACAGACATGACACTATCGGTGATCTCCATCGCCAACTGCTCTTTTTGTTTTTCAGACTTACCGGGCCATAGCTTCACGACAACATGCGGCATAGAAGTTTCCTTTCCGATGCTTGGGTACGCGAGTTTTAGGTGGACTGAGGGTCATGCACCAGCAAACGTCCAGCGCCCGTACGCCGACCTCGCCATACTGCAAGCAGCCATTGCCGTCGTTGAACGGCGCCAATGCGCAGAGCGAATGCCGCAACCCTCGTAGTTCAAGGTTACCCGGCGAACATCGATCTGCGCTTTCCTATTCCTGCGGACTCTTTGCCTGATTCTGTCTACTTTTTGATGTATGGACCGGATTCGTCGCTTCGCGTCAGAGAACAGCGCTTACGCCGCCATCGACATAGAGCACTTGTCCATTGACGAAAGAGGATGCTTCAGAGGCAAGGAACAAAGCGGCACCAATCAACTCCTCCGGCCGTCCCCAGCGATGAGATGGGGTCCGCTGCAACAGCCAGTTGTTGAATGCTTCATCCTCTTTCAGCGCCCGCGTCATCTCGGTGAGAAAGTAGCCAGGTGCAATCCCATTAATCTGTATATCGAATCGTGCCCAATCGGCGCACATCGCCTGCGTGAGCATCTTCAGGCCTCCTTTGGAGGCGGTATAAGGGCCTGTGGTGGGACGTCCAAAGCCACTCATCAGAGAACAGATGTTAATGATCTTTCCGCCGCGACCGCTCGATAACATTCGCTGGACGACCTCGCGGGCGACCAGAAAGGCACTTGTCAGATTGGTGTGGAGGACGTCATTCCACAATTCCAGGGGCGTCTCATGCAGAGCAGCGCGGCGCTGAATGCCGGCGTTGTTGACGAGTACATCGATGGGTTGAATCCTGTCGATGGCTTCTTGAACCGCACCCTCATCCAACACGTCAAACGCTGCAACCTCGGGATGGAATCCTGCATGGATAAACTCTTGCTGAACCTCGTGGAGGGAATCTTCCGAACGGCCATTCAGAATCACGACCGACCCCGCCCGCAGAAAGCCCTCCGCTAATGTCTTGCCCAGGCCGCGGCTCGAGCCGGTAATCAAAACACGTTTTCCAGCGACGTTGAATAGATCCATTTTGTTCATGAAACCAGGCTCATTCATGGAACCAGACTCACCTTAATCGCACGTCTGCGGTCAGACGCCAGCTCGAATGCATCGCGTGAGTGCTCGAGCGGAACTTCAGCAGTAAGAATTGGCGATAGATCGATACGCTGCGATTCAAGCAGAGCAACGGCCATTCGGTACTCCTCGTAGAACCGGAAGCTTCCCACAAGTTCAATCTCCCGCGTGACAAGTATCGGCAACCGAAGCGGCTCCGTTGTGGCTGCCGGCAAAGATCCGAGTTGGACCACCCGGCCGCCGGGACGGACATGCAGCAAGCATGTTGTGAGAGCCGCGATGGCTCCCGCGGCTTCGATCGCAACATCAAAACCATCCTCCATCAACCGCTCCCGGATGATATTGACGACGTTGGAGGCGCCGAACAGTTGTGCCTTTGAGAGAGGCTCGTCCAATTGATCGGTGACGGTCACCTCAAACGCGCCGGCAAGCCTCGCACATAGAATCGTCAACAGACCGATCGGACCTGCACCTGTAATCAGAACCCGCTTGCCGACCAGATTGCCGGCACGACGGACGGCATGAAGCGAAACAGCGAGCGGCTCCGCGCAGGCAGCCACAGAGAATCGCAGTTGGTCACTGATCGGCACGCACTGTGATTCTTCAGCGACGAAAATCTCGGAGAACGCTCCATCCACATGCGGGAAACGGGCGGCACTTCCATAGAACCTGACATCCGTACATAGGTTCGCCCGGCCGGAAAGACATTCACGACACGCGAGGCAGGGACGTGCGGGGTTCACGGCCACACGGGCGCCCACTTGTAACTCCGTCACACCGTCCCCGACAGCAACTACCGTTCCTGCGACTTCGTGTCCTAACACCATCGGCTGCCGAACCTCGAAACTGCCGACCCGGCCGTCGTGAAAATAGTGGAGATCCGATCCGCAGATGCCGCCTGCGCCGAGCCGTACAGCTACCTGCGACTTCTGCACCTCTGGAATACTTCGCTCCTCAACTCTCAAGTCAAGCGGACCATGGATCACGCAAGCACGCATCACTTACCTCCCCTGTTCGCTCTTGTTCCCAGACCACCGGGCGATCGTCAATACCGAACCAATAGGCCGCCGCCCCGATCAAAAGCACCGTGCTGGCAATGAAGAAGGCAGCGGAAAAACTCGCAGTACGCGACAGGACAACGCCGGTGATCCAGGCTGCCAGTGTGGCCGAAGCATTCGCGAAAAGATTCTGCAGGCTCGTCCATTTTGCGGCTGCATCTTCGCCAGAGAGAGCCTGCGCCAGTGCCCAGTTATTCGACGAGAATAGACCGAGACAAAAGCTGGCGCCAAGAACGAGCAGAAGCCTCAGAGTAACTGGATGCACCTGGGCGGCAGCCAGCAAACAGGCAGCACAACCGATCGAGCCGAGACATACAGTCGCTTTTCTGACACGAATCGGGAGCGAACCCGACCGTATCAGACGATCTGAAACGTATCCGCTCCCTACAGAAGCGACGGTCAGAAGCCAGAACGGCATGGAGCTCATCCATACCAGTTGCTTGCCTGAGAATCCCGAATGCTCGACGAAATATGGCAGCCACACGACAAACAGACTCCAGGCGTAGTTGCCTCCGATGTGGCCAACAGTAGCTCCCCAGAATGAGCCTTTCGAGGCGATCTGCCGATATGCCAGAGAGCGGGAGAAGGCGCTGGGAGAGGCGACTACATCAAGCGAGCGTGTGCTCATAAGCCAGACAGGAAGCCATACCAGGCTTAGCGCCCCGAGCCATAAGAACATCCCTCTCCAGCCGATCGCCAATAAAACTGTCGTACCGAGCATGATGCCGAGCGCCGGCCCGATCTTTGATCCCGCGTCGATCAGGCTGTTTGCCGTGCCCCGCAGGCCTTCCGGAAATAAACTTGTGATCAAAACCGCGGTCGCCGGATATGAGATTGATTCGCCACAGCCGAGTAAGAGTCTCATGCCGAACAGAACATAAAAGCTGCTGATCGATACGCCGAAAACATGAATGTCGTGCGTGAAACCAGTAAACGCAGTCGCACAAGACCATACAAAGAATGCTCCCGCGTAGAGAGTGATGGCGTTCATACGCGCCAGCAGCTTGCCGGCAACGAGTTGCATGACGGTATAGGTCATGAAAAATGCTGAGGCAAGAACCCCCAATTGGGACTCGTCCAGGTGCAGTTCGCGTTTGATGCTCACCAATGCGATCGATAATGTGCCTCGATCGACAAAGCTTATTCCCATTGCAAACGTCAGCAGATAGAGAACCCGCCAACAGGTTTTCGAGGGTGAGCTTATTCCGGGCACAACTGATTCCTTCGGCACAATTGGTTCATCCAATTGTGCCGAAGTCTATCCAAGCGTTCGCAGCAGTGTCAAATGATTTATTTCCGGGACGCGCGGCTGCGCCGCTTGCGAAGCATCACGAACCGGGCGTTTGCATCCTCGAGATGCTCGCGCATAATCGAGCGCGCCGCCTCCGGGTCGTGCGCACGAATCGCACTCGCAATCCGTTCATGAAAATGAAGAGGGCGCTCAAGCTCGATACCGGAGAGGCTCATCATGGAATCCATGGTGACGCGATGCAGACGCTTGAAAAGGATCTGACAGATCCTGTCGCCACTTGCTCTGTAAACCGCATCGTGAAAACTGAGGTCGGCCAGGACTCGCTCCGTGGAGGAGGTACTGGAGCGCAGGTCTTCGATGGCCCGCGCCAGAGCTCCGATATCCCCGGAATCCGCACGTTCCGCGGCACGAGCCGCGAGCTCCGGCTCCATCAGGATCCGGGTCTGAAAGAGCTCCTCGCCGCGAATGTCCTCCAGCAGTAAAAGGAACTCTATTGGTTCATCCAATATATTTTCAGCGGTCAGGCTTAAGTACGTACCATCGCCAACGCGCTGGGTAAGGATACCCATCGTTTCTAGAACCTTCAATACCTGCCTTACCGAAGCGCGATTGACACCGAACTCCTCAGCCAGCTCCCGTTCGGTTGCAAGCCGTTCCCCTGGGCGAAGTCTTCCGTCGGCGATCCGTGACTTTAGATCGGTAATGATTCTTGATGTCACGCGATCGTCTTTTACCGAGGGCCCAGCCTTATCTCTCATGCCAAGCAGTATGACCGATCGATTGGCAGCTTTCCAAGCGTAGCGCTCTGAGCTTCCAATCTGACCGCTCCGCCAGTACCGCGCCGCTCAGGCTTCCCTCACGCTTCCAGGATGCCCCGCTTCAACGCGATGAGCACGGCATGGGTACGATCGTTGGCCTGCAGCTTCGCGAGCACATTCTTCATGTGGCCCTTCACCGTATCCTCAGAGATGCTGAGGCGGTCGGCGACGATCTTGTTCGAACAGCCAGAGGCGACCGCCTGCAGCACCTGGAGCTCGCGTGTGGAGAGCGACTCCGAGCCGAGATGCTCTGCCATGCCGTGAGCAATCTCATCCGAGATGCGTTTGCGTCCCTGATGTGCCGCACGGATGGTGTCGATCAGCTCGGTGCCGAGCATGCTCTTCAGGATGAAGCCCATGGCGCCGGCCTGCAGGGCGCGGGTTGCGTGCACATCACCGGAGTAGGTTGTCAGCACGACGATGCGCGCCTTGGGAAACTCTTCCCGGATCGCCTGAATCGCCTCGATGCCGTTCATGACAGGCATCTGCAGATCCATCAGCGTGACATCCGGACGGTGCTTTCGGTACGCGGCCACGGCCTCGACTCCGTTCGTCGCTTCGGCCACAAGCTCCATGTCAGGCGCCTTCTGCATGATGAAGGCAATACCATCCCTCATCAAAGGATGGTCATCGACAGTGAGTACACGGATCGGGGAGTTCATAAGCAGCCCTCCCTGGGGGGATATAGCAGTAGAGAAACGATATCACCGGCGACGCCCCCTCGCACCACCCCCGAAAGGGTTGGTGGTCCTGGGAAATCCGCTTGCCACCAGAATGCTGGCTTCGAGCCCTGGTTTTTTGTTTGTCATTTCGGAGCGCCAGCGGAGAAATCTGCTTTTCTCCCGATGTTTCTTAGCAGCCACTGAAAAGCAGATCCCTCCGGGATGACAAAACAAACGCGGTCGCGCCTGGCGCAATACCCTACCCTTCGCGATAAAGCCGAGAAGTGAGGCAACGAAAGTGGTGGCTTAACCGAATTTGTCGATTCGCCTGGGCAAGGCTACGCCAAAGGCTTGAGCTCCTGCAGGATGGTGGGGAGCAGTTCAGAGACCGTGGGATGAATATGCACTGCCCTGGCGACAAGATCATAGGTCTGCCGTGAGTACATGCAGGTCAGCAGGCAGTGAATTGCCTCATCGCCGCCGACGCCGAGAATTGTCGCTCCCAGAATGCGGCGCGACTCCGCATCGACCAACACCTTCATAAAGCCGGCAGACTCTCCCTTTTCCACCGCGCGTCCCACACGGGACATCGGGCGCTTGCCGATCAGTGCGGGTTTTCCGCTCTGCCGCACCTCGGTTTCCGTCATTCCGATATGCGCCAGCGGAGGATCGCTGAAAAGCGCATAGGCCGGAATACGATCCGCGGCCGAGCGAGTACCGCCGTCGAGCAGGTTATCGGCGACGATCTCGTAGTCATTCCAGGAAGTGTGCGTGAACGCTCCGCGTCCGTTACAGTCCCCCATCGCCCATACGGTTGGGCTGGCGGTGCGGAGATGCTCATCGGTGATGACGAATCCGTGAGCATCCATCTTCACACCTGCCGCCTGCAGGTTGAGATCGTCTGTATTCGGCCTGCGCCCGGTGGCCAGCAGGACGTGCGATGCTTCAACCTCCGGCTCTCCCTGCTCACAATCGACTGAGACCGTGACGCCGCGCTGGTTACTCCGCAACTGAATGCAGTTGGCGTGTGTCCGGAAACGTATCCCCTCAGCCTCCATAATGGCCCGAAGTTCGGAGCTGGCATCTTCATCCTGCCGGGAGATGATGCGCGGGTTCCGCTCCACAACCGTTACCTCGCTGCCGAAGCGGCGGAACATCTGCGCAAACTCCAGGCCGATGAAGCTGCCGCCGACCACCGCCAGGTGCTGGGGTAGTTCGCGTAGCTGCAGGATCGTCGTGCTGGTCAGCGCGGGCACGCCTTCATGACCCTCCACGGTGGACATCGGCCGTGCGCCCACATTCAGAAAGATACGGGCGCCTTCCAGGAGCCGGTCCCCTACACGGACAGTCGTTGGCGATTCAAAGACCGCCTGCCCCTGGATCAGGGTGCAGCGTTCCATGCTGCCGATCCAGGAGAGCAGCCCCTTACGCGAGGCTTCGACAATGCCGTTTTTCCTGGCCATCACGGCTTCCAGGTCGACACGCACCGTCCCATCCAGCCTGACGCCATAATCGTTCCCCCGGCGGGCGAGGTGGGCCGCGTATGCTGAGGCCACCATCGCCTTGGTGGGCGTGCAGCCCACGTTCACGCAGGTTCCGCCTACAAGCTTGCGCTCGATCAGCGCCACTGTTTGTCCCGCGGCGTTCAGGCGCGACGCGAGAGCCGGGCCGGCCTGGCCGGCCCCGATAATAATGGCGTCATAGCGTTCGGTCATGCAGCCCCCTTGATTGCGGTAACCACCAGCGCGATGGCGAGAGCGTCTTCCAGCAGCGCCGCGCCGATCGCGGACTTCGTCACTTCTGTCAGCTTTTCCCGCAGCCATGCGCCGCCGTAGGTTCCAGCAACAGCTCCAAGGATACCCAGAATCACGCCATAACCGAGCACGCTGTGGGCCGCACCAGCGGTTCCGCCGGCCAGGGCGCCCATCACGATGCGGGCAATGAACTGCGGCGGCACCTTGCGGCTCGGCGTCTTTGGCAGCTTATCGTTGATCAGCTCGGCGATGGCAAGCACGGTGAAAATCAGTACCGTCCACTTCGATGCCATGAAAGCGAGTGATGTTCCGGCTACGGTAAGCATCCCCAGATGCGCTGCCCAGCTTGCGCCCGCCGGGGACGTTAGGGCACGCAGCCCAGAGACAAAACCAAATAGAAAAAGGACGACGATCAGCATCGGCACACCCTCCAGATTTCGTTCAATTCAGGATGAGAGACAGGAGCCCAGCGCCTTCCAAGCTACTCGCACAGAAGGTTCCGGGAAAGCCCCTTTAGGAAAGGAAGGAATGCCACACTTTGGAGTCGGCGAAATAATCTCTTACAAACGCCCGCGATATGCTTAATTGGCATCCATTTATTTCTAGGGCTTGTTCGAACGGATCGCACAGCCCCATTTCACTATCTGCAGCTTGGTCTTGCCCGCCGGGGACTCGGCTGCCCAACACGGCAACGCGTTCAGGGTTCATGTTTCAAACATGTCGCATATGTTCCGCCTTCAACCGAAGGCCTCCGCTGCTTTGATCCTTGGTCATCCCGGCCATGAACTTCGGGTCTATGGATGGATTCGTTTCATCCGTCCTCTCACCTTTGTCATCACAGATGGCTCAGGGGCGTCAGGAATAAGCCGTCTGGATACGACGACCCAGCTTCTCAATCACCTGGGTTCTCCGATCGGAACGGTCTATGGACGATTCACGGACGAAGCTATCTACGAAACGATGCTCGCTCGTTCTCTGGAGCCGTTATGCGAGGTCGTTGAATCTATCGCGTCCGCACTGATCGACGCCGAAATTGAGATAGTGGCGAGTGATGCCAGTGAGGGATACAACCCCACGCACGACATTTGCTTTGAGCTGACACAAGCCGCAGTGGAGCTGGTGCGCAAACGAACCCAGCGCGCGATCCGGCGGTACTCGTTCTGCCTCACAGAGTGGGAAGGATGTGTACCGTCTCAGATAGACGGAGAAGCGATTCATCTGAAACTGGATGATACCTGCCTTAACGAAAAGGTCGAGGCAGCTCGTTCCTATGTTGAGCTGCGAGATGAAGTCGATAGAGCGATCGAATGCAAAGGGATCGAGTATTTCCGGAACGAGGCCCTCATACCTTCGACAGGTTGGACAACCGCACCTGAGGACTATAAGGCCGGTTATGAGCTACGGGGAGAACAGCGGGTGGTTGAAGGCAAATATGCGCAGGTACTGCGATACAACGACCACCTCCTTCCAATCTTCCGCGGCCTGCGTCACTATGTCGATCAGAACTAAATTTTCAGGGAGTTGAAATCTTTCCGGTGAAGATCCTTATCACCAACGCCAGCCTAGATACATCCTCCGGCACAGAGATTGTGGCGCGGGATCTGGCCCAGGCCATCGCACGCGCCGGACACACGCCGATCGTATTTTCCGGAACGCTGGGAGCTATTGCAGAGGAGTTGCGGGCAACTGGAATCCAGGTGACCGACAATCTGGCGCAGATCGATGCCGCTCCAGATATTATTCACGGACATCACCATCAGCCATTGATGGAGGCTCTGCTCTATTTTCCAGAGACGCCTGCCATCTACCTGAGTCACGACGGCAGCAGCATCGTCGATGAACCGATCTATTTCCCACGGATACGTCGCTATTTCGCTGTGGATGAGCGCTGCCGGAACAGGATTCTACAAACCATAGGCCCAGCGGCCGGTGAGGTTTCGCTGATGCTAAATGCGGTCGATCTCGATCGCTTTCTCCCCCGTGCTCCACTGCCCGAAAGACCGCGCCGCGCGTTGCTTTTCAGCAATCACGCCCGTAATGACACCTATCTTCCAGCGGTGAGAAAAGCATGTGCTCGCGCCGGTATCCCCCTGGATGTGATGGGATCTGGAACCGGCACTGCTAGCAGTACCCCCGAAAAAGGGCTCCCCAGCTACGATCTCGTCTTTGCCAAAGCGCGTTGCGCGCTGGAAGCCATGGCAACAGGATGCGCCGTGATTCTTTGTGACTTTGCCGGAGCCGGAGCTTATGTGACCGCGGCAACCTTCGATGAGATGCGCCGCAAGAACTTCGGACGCGCGCTGCTTACACAGCCGATCAAAGCAGAGGTCCTGCTGCGAGAGATTCAGAGATACGATCCTGCCGACGCGGCCGCTGTGAGCCAAAGGGTGCGCTCAGAAGCCGGTCTGGAAGAGGCCGCAAAACAGTGGCTTGCTATCTATGCCGACATCCTGGACGATTTCAGTCTCCACATGATCGATCGTAAGGCGGAAGGCCATGCAGCCTCTCTTTATATCGGGCGGTGGCACTCCCTCCAGCGAATAACTTGGGAAAAGGATCAGGCCGCGAGGCTCAAACGAATTCCCATGATCGGAAATTTCGTACACAGGACCGGGGTTCGGCTACTGCGGCGGTTCAGCAGCGACAGCTCCCTTTAAAAACAAGAAGCGGCGAGTTCCTCTCCGGAAACTCACCGCTCTTCCAAAGAACAGCTACTGCAGGCTAACGGTGCCCACACTGCTGCAAAGCGGGTAGGTGCCGCCAACGTTATTCGCCTTCCGGTTTGTGCCGGTCGAAGCCACAGTTCCATAGGGCGCACTCAGACCGCAGGAGACTGCCAGCGCCGCAATTCGAGGATCACGCCGTAGTGCAGACTAGGGTGAGCCTCTGCTATAGCCTCGGCAGTTTTATCGTCTGCTGCCTCGAACGACACAACGGCCGCAAGGGCAGGATCCTTCGAGGCAGCCTCGGAAGCCACTGCGCCATCCTTCTCGCTGTACGTTCCCACCATCTGGTCCAGGATGCGCGGGTCGAGGTTGATCCCTTTCTGGCGAACCATTGCGACCCAGTTCTGAATCGCAATAGCCCTCTGCTCTAGCTCTGATTCGGTTAACGCTCTGGTTCCACGAAACAACATCATGTAACGATTCATTACATCCCTCCCCGGCTAGAGCATTTTTCCTGTGGGTGTCGTGCAGGGCTTCTGCACCTATGAGCGTTTTCCGCAATGAAAACGCCGCTACACGCCTCTTTCGGGATACCCAGCAACATGGAAAATGCTCTAACAGCCGTACGTCTCAAGCTATCCGGCGGGACAGGCTGCTTACTTGTAAAAAACCGGCAGGTTTCGCGGCTGGCCGCTGCTGAAGATACGGCGAGGACTCGTCCCGGTCAGATCGCGGAAATCTCGCACCATGTGCGGCTGGTCCGTGTATCCGGCGTGTTGCGCCACATCCGTCAGCGAATGCCCGCGATCCCATAGCTCGCACACGTGCTCCAGGCGAGCCAACCGGCTCAGCATCTTGGGCCGGACTCCAACCTCGCGCAGGAATGCGCGCTCCAGGGCACGCTCACTCATGCCAACCGCGCGAGCCAGATGCTCACTTCGCAGCTTCCCACCATGCCGCCGGATCATCGCCGCAGCCGCTGCAATGGGACGCGATATCTCCCCTGCCACGCGAAGATGGTCTGCAAGATGCCGCTCGATCGTATCGAAATATCCCTCGGGTGCCATATGACTCTCCGGCAGGTCTTTGAAGTGAGATCGCGTTTCCTTCGGCAACACATCGAGAAGATCAATGGTTTGATTGGAGAACTGCCCTGCATTCTCACGAAGGAATGCAGCGGCGCCGGCCTCAGTAAAACGCACAATGACTGTCTCTGCCCCACGTGCATGGGCAAGACTCCGGGCGTGATCCTGCACCCCTGAGATCACCATGCCGGGCAACCGTTCTGTCCCTCGGGTGACGGCTCCAGCAACACGCAATGCCAGTGTCATGCCTGACTCCGGAAGAAGAGTCTGCACACGGTCTTCCTCAGACCGGACCCAGAGCATCTCCCTGATGTAGGGACGCAACGGCTCGGCGGGTCTGCGAACGGCGTGACGCGTGGCACTCATCCACATATCGGATGAGGTTGCCGCAAACTCCGATGCAAAGAGACATCGCAAGCTGCAAGCTTGCGAAAGACTGAGTTTCGGAGGACGCGCACTTCGATCAGCTTTGCCCGCAGCCATGCGCCGCCGTAGGTTCCGGCAACAGCTCCAAGGATACCCAGAACCACGCCATAACCGAGCACGCTGTGCGCCGCACCGGCGGTTCCGCCGGCCAGGGCGCCCATCAGGATGCGAGCAATGAACTGCGGCGGCACTTTGCGGCTCGGTGTCTTCGGCAGCTTATCGTTAATCAGCTCACCGATGGCAAGCACAGTGAAAATCAACGCAGTCCATTTCGATCCCACGAAGGCAAGCTAAAGGCACCCGTCTCTCCTTCAAACAGCCACCTGCACATTGATGGTACCCACGCCTCTGCAAAGTAGATAGGTTTCCCCAACATTGATTGCCTTCCGATTTCGAGGACTATGGAACGATACACTCTTGGCGATTAGATGTGACATCCGCACCCTTATGCCGACGAGTGACGGAGATCTTATACTTCTGGCCGGAGACTAATTCGTAGAGCTCATTCAAATCAACATATTCCAGAACTGTGGCATGTGGCCCAATGAGAACCCCTACTCCCCCAACCCGACCGGGACTTGAATCTACGGACATTCCTCTCAATAAGACTCGTCGCCCGTTCATATCCTCGACCTTTAGAGATTCCAATGGTCCGCGCGAATGCGCGCTTGACACTCTCACTAGCTCCTCTGTGTTGTTGGTAATTGATACATGCATGATGAGATGTCCAGCTTCCTTCGCGTTTCCACAAGCCAAGTTGATCGATAGTGGCGCACTCTTACGAGCCGGCTCTTGCGCAACACTGAGTGCATACAGAGGCAACAAAAGCATTGTCGCGGCTGCTAAATGAAATTTCACTTCACACCTCCTAAGGGAAACATTTATAAGCTTGCTCCATTGTTTGGGGGGCAGGCGTCGTTCCTTGCCAATCCGGAAATTCTCGAGATGGGGTGAACGATCCTGCATTTCCGTTGCCGGCAGGGCACTGTAGGAGGTACGTGGTCCCATTGGAGGTAGTTTGTTTCGTGTTAATACCGCAGGCTGACCAATCCCAATTAAGATTCCCAAGCGGCACCGGAATTGAACTGCACGAGTCAGGGTCTCCGGGACTAGGCGTACAGCCGTCCGGTAGAAGGGGGTTCCAAAGGGCGTAAAGTTTGAATGCCATTTTGACGCCAACTTCGCCATCAGTTGCGGGTAACGGACCGACTGTCGGAGCATCACCGAATTTCGATGAAGCTGCTGTCGGATAGAAACCATCAAGTGAAGGAGATGGAGTAGTACTTGGGCAGACGCGGCGCCGCATTACGCCCTCTGTATATCTTTGGAGTGAATCCGATTGGATGATTTGGACCCACCAAAAGGGAGACGCCGTATTCTGTTGTGCAGAGCTGTTATCTGCCTGTATCTCTAATGTGAATCCCAAATCGTAGACGGTTGGATCTTCTGCCGGCACTTTACCTATCCCCATCAGCGTTGTTCCCTCTACAGCTCGAATAGTCACCGGAGAACGTGGATAAAGATCAACTACACGTATGTTCGTGGGACCTTGTACATTGAAATCTGCCGACGCGGCATATGGCTCACCATTGCTCAATGCTGCAGAAAAGTGAACGGACTCTGATCCGTTAATGTTGTGAAAATAGAATTTTATTGAGTTTACATTCGACGTTGCTGGCAATGGGGCTTCCTTCCCGCCGCTTTCGGCGTTAGGATATCCTTTATTCCCATAGTCTATAAACCCGCCGGTAATATCACTTTGATTTATTTGCCATGATTGGTCACTCATAGTGATGCCTTGCGGCGGATGGATTACACAAAGCCATATTTGCTGTCCGGCCTTGACTGTCTTTGAACCACCTCCCGACGAAGCAAGGAGCTCACCGTTTGTACAGTTTGTTGCGTCTGTAGCGTTTGAGACCAGACGCAATTGTCCCGTAGGCGTTTGAGCTAACACCGCCGCATTTGCGATTCCGTTAGGGCTACCACCATTACAGGCCCCGCAAATGAAGGTGGATCCCGTGTATCCCGGGATAACCACAATCTGGACGGGTTCATTTGGAGCATTTATGTCCACATGAACGTGGAAGTGCGTCTGCGTGCCATCAGAGCTTGAATTGTAAGCGACTCCTGACGATACGCCTGGTGCGATAGCCGAAACAGTAGGATTGTCGCCGAATCCGGTGCCCACCACCGTGACATCATAGTCACCGCCAGCAGGCCAACTCGGTGGACTCACGCCCGTCACGACTGCCGGCGGATAGCCAACCGTCAGATCCTTCGGTTCGCTTTCTCCCCAGGTATTCGAAACCGTGAATTGATGTGGGCCGATCGAGGCGGTTCCTGAAACGCTGTAGTTGAGTGATGCAGATGCCGCATCCCCACTCGCCACCGTGACTGTTAGGTCACCGTCACGGGACGAGGCCGTTAGCCTCCCAAGATCGTCTCGAAGATTCTGCCCTTGAACATGAATTGTTCCCGATTTTCCCCGCACAACCGAAGGTGGATCGATGCTTGAGATCGACGGCGGTGCGGTGCCGAACTGGAAGTAGGTATACCCAAGATAAATGATCTCCTCGTCGACATATACCTGGCCGCTGCCGGGATCGTAGCCAGTCCCACTGGGATCGCCGCCGCCAGGTGAAGTGAAAGACGCTCCTGGTGGATATTGGTAAGGATTGTAGTACCCGTCTTCGTAATAGAAGTAGGTTATCAGGTAGTGTTCGCTGTAGATGGTGTAGACACTTCCCTGATGCACTGGCGCTGTAGTTTCTACGCCAGTCCATACAATTGGGGGTGGGATAGGATTCCCATCGCACCTCCAATCCGGCGGGTTCGAATCACATGGATCCAAATACTCTGTCCTGGAAGCCTCAACGTCCTTCTGCGCCTGGCCCTCGTACAGATAACCGATCACCGCTGCGTTGTAATAATACGCACTGCCATAATCTATATCAGTTTCCGACCAACCATCGACTTCGTTTGCATTTGTGGATTCAAGGACTCCAGAGAAACCGACAACCTGAGCGATACCAGCTTTTGCAAAAAGGACACAAAAACAAATTGCGATGAGAGAGGCCCGCCGTATCGATGTCATCATTTCACCCTCCGGGACAGCATGGAAGGCTGGGATATGTGATCAGGTAGAGTTCCTACGGTTACGGCGGGTGCGAAATCCTTTTTCAAGAAGGTTTCAAGCTTCTCTTTATCAGCAGGCGTGAGACTTTTTTGAAGGGTTTCGATCTCTGAGTTGATTGCATCGTCGCGTTCAGCTTGAAGTTCCTTTAAGCGAGGCGGTGGCGGAGGTATTACAAAACCTTTTGGCAGAGGACTTTTGGGAATACCTGCGTGCGCATCTTTGATAATCTTCCGCGCTTCAGCGTCTTTTTCCTGGAGAGCCTTTTCGAGATGTAACGCAGACGTGTGAAGTTTCTCAAATTCCCCGTTCGAGAATCCCAATCGCATCTGGAAGTGAGTCCGAAAATCTTCGCCATTTTTACCAGCCTGCTTAAGCGCATCGGCCCTTCTCTCAAGATGCAACTGATAAGCAAGGAAGTGGCGGTAAAGAACCGGCAGAGTGGGTGGCGTCTTTGTTGGCTGAACCTTTACTATGCCGGAGTCCTGGCCCAATAATGAGGCAGCAGTCATCGTTAGCATTAGCAGCATGATGCTCTTGATTGAATTCTTGCAACGCATTGAGGCCTTCCTGAGAAACGTACCTGGCAGTTGAAGAGCTACTAGGTTCTTGAACGGTTTCAATTGCACGCGAATGGTTTGTCCACTTGAAACTTAGCTGCGCTATTGATCGTCCATGTCGCAGTCGTTACCCCAACATCGTAAAGACCAGGGGCCAGACCATTCGGCACCTGCACCACAACAGAGTCTCGGCTCCAGCTCACAATTACTGCCTGGATACCACCAATCGTCACCGTCCCCTGCACAGCGCCGAAATCTGCTCCAAAGATAGTCAATCCCATCTGCGGCGGCCCGATTGGCAGTAACAAGCTGATCTGCGCAAGCAACCACGTACCACCCCCACCGGCCTGGAAAGAATTGCTCGGAAAGAGCGAAGGATTATTGGACACACTCGTGATGCTCGCGGAGGTCATCGTGTTCCCTCCCTTCTGGTAGAAGGTGAGCGAGGTTCCGTTCGCTTGGGCATAGACCGGCATGTTGCAATTGTTGGTAATCAGCGCCCCGAGTGCCGACGCTATGCCTGCCGGTGTCGTGAACTGGCCGTAGGTCAAGGACACGGAGATACCATTGATGGTCGCTGTCACGGTACCGGTGTCGTAAGTGCTTCCCGAGGACTGTTCCCCTCCGCCGATGGTGACTGAGCCGATAGCCGTAGCCGCGACTCCTCGGCTGACGAAACAACCGAGAATCGAGAGCAGCAGAATTATCTTGCGAGGCTTACGCGACATTTTCGTTCCCTCAGAGTTCTGCGTTGCTATTGCAATGTAATAAGCACCATGATGGTTCCGGTGCCGGAATCAAGCGAGCCGAGAGCCTTGCCGATCACCGCTCCGACTAAACGGCTGCGGTCCGTGCCCTTCATGGCATAGCCCATGGTGGATGAGGTCACAAGCAAATCCCCGACCTGGATAGGGCCGTTCTCTGCCGTTACCTTGGTGGGGACCCTGCCCAGCATCGCCATCGGGATCTCGTCTGCACTGGCTGGATCGCTGGCCTCATGGAATCGGCCTACGAAGCCCGGCTTCGTCGAATAGACACCGGATGCCATGGTTGAATACGCTTCGTTCGACTTGAGGAATTTACCCGGCGCCTTCGGATCGATCACAAGCACATCGCCCGGTTCATACTTGGTGCGGTCCCCGGTCACATCGACAGACTCGGCGTAATCCGCGCCGCAGCCCGCATAGGGAGCGCTCTGACCTTGCGCAATGCCGCCGAAGAAGAGTTGTCCGTCGATCTCTACGTCGCCAGCGATATGAAGCTTCTTCTGTGGGTTTGTCGTGCCGATGCCGACGTTACCGTTGCCATGAAGGCGCAAAAGAGAATTGACCGTACCATTATTGGTTACATCGTAGAACGCAAAGCCGCCTCCTCCGCCACCGCCGCGGTTTGCCATAAAATCCGCTTCGCCATCACCGCCCGTGCGGTTCCATCCAGTTACCAGCTTGGCGCTATTCGCGACCTTGCTCATGTCGAGAGAGCCCCATTGCGGATCGAGATTGACGCCGGAGACGAGAAGACCACCAACCGGCGGCGTTACATCGAGGATTCCCTGAGGCGTTGATGTGCCAATGCCAACATTGCCGCTTGTGTAATAAGTATTGGAACCGGACAGCCCCCAGGGACTCGCGCCAGCCGGACCGGTAGCGCCCGCCGGTCCCGCAGGACCTTGGGGGCCAACAAGCCCGCTCGAAGGGCCAACCCAAACGCCACTGGAGTTGATTACCTGGTTTCCACCGACCGATAATCCGCCGGAAGTTGAGATTGCACCGGCTGAATTTACCTGAAACTGAGAACTTGAGCCGACCGAAAGCAATGCACTTGGAGAGGTGGTGCCAATACCAACATTGCCATTGTGGTCGATTCTCATTCTTTCCAGAGAAGTTAGGCTGCCTGAAGGCGTGGTATTAAAGTACAAATATGCGGAATGGTCGGTTGTGGTCCAAGTATTGTAGGCCGCTCCCGCATAAGTAGCTTGACCTAGGCTCCAGCTTGTTCCATCGTAGGCGCCAAGGTTTATTGCTCCAAGCACGCTGCCTGCGGTTACGGCAGTCGGGTTCAAATTAGTACCGCCAGATCTTCGAAACCTTAAGACAGGATTGTTTCCGAAAGCATTTAGTTGAATAGCCGTCGCCGACGAATCCGCCGCGCCCATATTAAGAATTACTCCGCTAGCTGGCGCGGGAAGTGTTGTTGCGGTATTGCTATTCACTGTTAGCAACGCATTCGGCGATGTAGTCCCCACCCCAACGTTCCCGGTGCTAGGAAACGTGTTTTGCGCGTACGCACTTACCGCGAACAATGCCATCAGAGCGGCGAGCCAGAGCCTATTCCTTTGCATATCCTGTCATCCTCTTCCTGTGTCGCTTTCAATTCCGTGATGCTTTTGGGCGCACGGCCGCGTCTCCGGCTCGAATCCTTCTCGCCAGTCTTCTGAATTACTTCAGGGCAACATCAAAGGGCACTTACGCAGAACAAGGCTGCAGTTCACCTACGGAACGGCGTTGAGTGTGTATTTGGGTTTGTTGTAAGAAGGAGGGCGAAAGCCCGTAACCAAGATTGTTACAATTCGTCAAAAGCAGAAAAACATCGATCCCCTTCCATTAGTGGGGACCTGAAAAATTTTCAGGTCAATCAAATCTCTAAATTGTGATTGCAAAAGCAAACCTACTGGCTGCCACAAATCGCGTCAAGAATTATTTTTAGATTTTCGCGGACACGTAGGGACGTAGTAACTCGGAGGGTTTGCGAGCGGCATGACGCGTGGCACTCATCAAAGGATGATGGGATGATATTGTCGACAACCCGACACAAAGAGATTGGCTGAGTCCGTTAGAGCAACACACCGCGAAGCATCGTGCCTCTCCGTTCTCCGTGCGGCCCGTAGAGATTAAAGTCGGCCCACGCCCCCTGTACGAGTTCTTCAGGAAGTCCCAGCATCCGCGCAGGGTTGCTCGCTGCCAACCGCGCAGCTACCGCCAGGGGAGCTCCCGTCATCTGCAGGAAGTTCTCCACTGCGCGGTCCAGAGTAATGATGCTTCCCGCCAGTGTGCCCTCGTCGGTGATACAGGCCAACCCCTTGATGCGCACCACCGTACCGCCGGCTTTATAGGTTCCATCCGGCATGCCTGCCGCTGCCAGGCAGTCAGTAATCAGAATGGCGCGTTCCGGCCCTTTGGCTTTGAGCCATAACCGCACCATCTCCGGCGCAACATGCATGCCATCGCAGATCAGTTCTGCGTAGAGATCGTCACGGTCCAGAACTACACCCAGGATGCCCGGCTCGCGATGATCGAGCGGGCGCATGGCATTGAAGGTATGCGTCGCCGACACCGCTCCGGCCTCAATGCCTGCCAGCGTCTCGGACCGTGTCGCCATGGAGTGTCCCACGGAGCAGCGGATTCCCAGGCTGACGGCGTAGCGGATCGTCTCCAGTGCACCCGGAAGCTCCGGCGCAATAGTCATCAGCCGGATGTTGCCCCGCGATGCCTCCCAAAGGCGCTTCAGCAGCTCCGGCGAAGGCGGCAGCAGAAACTCGGCTGGATGCATGCCCCGCTTGCCGTGCGAAAGAAACGGGCCTTCGATATGGATTCCCGCAGCCTGCGCTCCATCGTCAACTGTGCCTGCTTCGATGAAGGTGGCCATGTTCTCCAGCGCGATGAGCGTGTCATCAAGAGCAGCCGTCACCGTCGTAGGCAGAAAGCGGTTGATGCCCGCGCGTGCCAGGTGACGGGCTACTTCTCCCAGCCCCTCCACCGGGGCGTTCATCACATCATGACCGGCGATGCCGTGAAAGTGGATGTCGAGAAATCCAGCCGTCAACGTGCAATCGGAGAACTCATAGTCGACACGATCGACTGTCTCCTCGTCGCGGTTCGCGATGCGCGCAATCCGCCCATCGTCGATGGTGATGACGGGATCCTGCATCACACCAGAGGAAGTAGCAAGCGCCTTTGCAGCCAGCCTTTTCATCACAACAGATGGTAACAGCAGAAGCAGAAGCGGAAGAGTTGCGGGCCGATTCAAGCGGTACCTCAGTGGCTAAAGCCACGCCTGCTCTTGGTTCAGTACGGCATGGCTGAAGCCATGCCCTTAAGCAAGACGGAGCGCCTTTGGCGCCTTTCCATACTGAAGCCATCTCCTTAAGCAACATAAGCACATCTCCTTCGCGCAACGCGCGAATGCCGTGCTTAAGGGCACAGCTTTAGCTGTGCCGTGTGAAGCCGGAACAGGTGCGGCTTTAGCCGCTGCGGTACCGTGCTGTGAAGATCCCACTGACGCCTGGTGAATTCTTCGTAACAACTCTGCGTTCCTAAGGTTGCCTTAAGGCGACATAGCTTCAATCGAGACACCGAGCAGCCGTAGAACCGGAAGAGACAGGTGTTCCCTGCCTCTTTCTACGCATTCGAAATCTGCCACTGTGTTCTATCTGTTTCCACTAAAAATCGGAAGATTCAATGACAAGATCTCACCTCATCGTAAAAACAGCACGAGCGATACATCTGTACATGGGAGTGTTCTTGACACCCGCGATCCTCTTCTTTGCGCTGACCGGGGCATGGCAGACGTTCTCCCTGCAGTCGCCTTCAAAAGACGGGTCCTATACCCCTCCGCGCTGGATTCAGCAGTTCTCGCAGCTACATAAGAACGCAACATTTGCGGTGCCGCCACCGAAGAAGAAATCAGATGAGAAGAGCGAGAGCAAACGTGCGGAGGAAGGGCACGACGGGACAGCAAAGAAGACGGAGACGAAACGATCCCTATTACCGATGAAGATCTTCTTCGTCCTGGTCTCGCTTGGTCTATTTATCTCGACACTGACAGGGTTATATATGTCGTTTCGGTATGCGAGAAACAAACTGGCCGTCAGTGGAGCACTGGTGGCCGGAGTTTTAGTTCCTCTGCTGTTGGAGTTGCTTTAATACCGTTGCAGCGCGTAGAGCGTTTCCCTGTTACTAGTGTCGTGAGTCTAAAGTTCGTGAAAAATCATGAAGAGCTCTAGTGTTTCAGCGAGCGCTCTTCGCACCGCAGGTGCGAATGTCTTGCTTAAGGGGACGGCTTTAGCCGTCCCGTCCCTCGCACTGAAATACATGCGGCTTTAGCCGCTGAGGTACCGAAGCTATGCCCTCAGCGGCTAAAGCCGCGTCTCAGTGGAGGCCCATACGGCACGGCTGAAAGCCGTGCCCTTAAGCAAGACAAGGCGCCTTTGGCGCTTCCGGTCCGCATAAATGCGGACGCCCTACACTACACCCACAGGGAAAATGTTCTATTCAATCTCAGGATGCTTGCCCCAGGAGAAACGCCGTCCAATAATTCCTTTGACGATCAGGTGGTCTGTGGCCGAAGTCGCTCCCAGACCAACACCGAAGTTAATCTCCCATTGCTGAGAGACATTCAGGTCACTTACCGCGAAGATCTGTTGTTGTTGATTGTGCAGGGTGTCGAAAGCGCCAAACCGCCCATAGTCGGCGTAGTACTCAACACCAGCGCTGATCGTGCGGGTGAAGTCGTAACTCGCTTTCACCCCTGGGGCAAAGCCAAGCCCCTGGTTGACGTCCGGACCATGCCAGGTGCGCTCTAAGGCCGGATTTACAGAGAAATACCAGCGGCCGAATGACTTATCAATGATGGGCCGTATCTCCCAGGTCCAGGTGTCCGGCGAATACATTGCCCGCTGGTATCCCACCTCAGTGGAGATGCTCACTCCGACAGGCCAATGCCAACTATCGGGCACGCGCACGCGCGGCCGGATGTGATCGCCGACCCACTGCAGACCATGTCCCTCCTGCTCGCTGGTGAAGATATAGAAGCCCACTTCGGACCAGTTGTTGATGCCCTGCGTGATCTCGATGGTTTCGTGTTGTTGATGATTGGTCGGGTACACGCCGTCGATCAGGTACCGCTGCCCCTTCGCGGTGAAATTGGAGTGCAGCTCCACCATGGTTGTCTTCGGCAAGACCGTATCCGACCCGTAGACCTGAATCTCGTAGTTCCCTTGCGCATACGCCCTTGGCGCCAGCCATCCAGCCAGGGTAAGCACCAGGCTCCACAACGCCACATAGCAGCAACGTCCGATCAGATTACGCATAACGGAACACCATCATGAAGCCGAGATCCATATGATTCTGCTGGTGGCAGTGCAGAAGCGTCGGTCCGGGATTGTCTGCGACAAATTCAACCGCGGCCTCACCACGGGCGGGCACCAGGACCGTGTCTTTCAGAATGCCTCGCGTCGCTCTGGCCCCTGAGAGACTGCGAAGCTCAAAGACATGACGATGCAGATGAATGGGATGATCGTCGAGACTCGGGTTCTTCAGGAGCAGCCGATAACGCTGCCCGGTTTTCAATACTGGCGAGTCTGTATTCGGATACGATTTTCCGTTGATACACCACTCTTCCATCGCCCCATGCCCCTTGAACTTCGCTGAAAACTCCAGAGGAATTACCTCGACTGCCTCGTTCTGTTTAGCCTCAGGCGCACCGAATACCGTGTAGTCCCAGCTCAAGGTTTGCGGCTGCTGCCATACCGGTTTTCCACTTGCGCCGGCATACGCTACGACAATGCCCATACCAGCCGCCTGAACGTGTTTGCGAACCTCGCCCAATATCCATACGCCGGGATTGTCCATGGTCACAAACGCGGTTACCCGCTCTGCGGGAGCGAGGCGCAACATCGGCACGAGTTGTGGCTTCGGGATCGGATTTCCATCCAGGGCTACCACTTCAAAACGATGTCCGGCAAGTGAAATCCAATGTGTTTCGGTCGGGCTGGAGTTCAGAATCTGCAGCTTGATGCGCTGGTTCTGGCGCACCTGCAGCGGATCTCCGTAGCCCAGCGTGCGGCCATTGATGGTGGAGATATCGTAGGACGGATTCATCGAGCCATCATCGCTGCCGAGCAGTTGGCCCTGCCAATCGTGCAGGGTGAGGAAAAACTCGGCATCGAACTGTCCAGGCTCATTTGCCGGATCCACATATAGCAGCCCGTGCTGCCCGGTGTATTGTCCCTTGCTGAAGTCACCCCCGGCAAAGGTATGCGTATGGAACCAGCGAAAGCCTGCCGGACGGGGAGAGAACTCGTAAACCAAGGAAGCTCCGGGAGCGATCATCGGCGACCCTTCTTCCATAGCTCCATCCATTGCCGATGGAAGAAACAGCCCATGCCAGTGGACGATCTCAGGGTTCGCGCTGCGATTGGTCACTTTGATGCGGACCGGCCTGCCCTCGCGAAGCCGCAGCAATGGTCCCGGAACCTGTCCGTTATAGGCCGTTGTCCGGATCGAGCGTTTCGGAGAGAGGTCGACCTTCGTTGTTGCGATTTCCAGTGTGTGGTCCACAGGGGCATCCGCCGCACGTAGCGCCGTAGCGCCAGCCAGCAGACCGGCCTGCTGCATAAAGGTTCTTCGCGAGATCGTTCCCATTCCTGCCAACTCGACGTTGCATCTCCTTCCACCTATTCAGGTACGACGTATACGTAGTTGACGTAGGAAGGCAGACTTCAGTCGCAGATATCTGTATCCCATCCATTCGGCGCGCCAATGGATGGGATTCCAGCTTCACATGGGAGTCTACTCGCGACTGGGAACAGGTCCGACCGCCTGACTGCAAATCCCCGCTGCAGTGCAGGCGCGCACGCCGAAGAAGACGTTGTCCTTTGAAACAGGGAGACGCGTGCTGTTCGCATCCTTACCTGGGAACTGTGTCGCATTCACGACATACTGCCAGTCGTTCACCGTGGTCTCACGCCATACGATCTGGTAAGTCACCGGCTGCGTGTAGCTCCGCGGAGCATCCCATTTCAGGATGGTGTCATTGTCGAGATTCGACGTCGTTACACGAACATTCTGAGGAATGCCCGGAGAGTTGGCCAGCGTCGCCAGTGCTGCAATGTTCAGCCTTGCCACCCTGGCGATGTAGTCGAAGTCGTCATACTTCAACAGGTCGCCGTACTCCTTGCCATTCTCCACACGCACATGCTGGTGCTGATGGTCGAAGTTTTCGCGCCACTCGGTAAAGCGGACTGACGCAAAACCTGCCTCACTGAACGACCGATGATCGCCACCGCGCAGGAAGCGATCCAGACGAAGCTCCATTACCGGATGGAAGGTCCCGGGAAAGTAGGTTCTTCCTACGGCAAGCACCTGACGTGCAAGCTGACGCGAGGGTGTCTCATTTTCAGCCCCGATGTTCAATGTCTGGCGAATCTGCTCAATGGGAGCAGACGGCAAAATACCCTGCGAGAAGACGCGGATGCGCTGCTTGGACTGCAGTTTGTCTCCAGGCGTGGTGTCGCCTCCGACGATGTCGTTGTTCAATACGCCTTCAAGCTCCCAGCCTTCTTTGCGGGCGCGTTCTGCGAGATGATGCGATCCGTTCAGGCCCTGCTCCTCGCCGGCGACCGTGACAAAGACAAGCGTCGCGGGGAACTTGAGTTTGCTGAGCACGCGTGCTGCTTCCATCGAAACAGCCGTGCCGCTGGAGTCGTCATTGGCTCCCGGAGCGAAATCATGCGTGTTCATCACGTCGGTCTCGCGCGTGTCATAGTGGCCGGTCACCAGGTACATGCGCTTTGACGCGACGGGATCGGTTCCCTTCAGAATGGCAACGACGTTGCGCAGCGGCGTGGGCTTGATGATGCGCGGGCGGCTGTTGTTGAAGCCGGCCTGCGGCTGCTCGACGGACTCGTCAAATGAGACCTCAAGACATCCGCCGCATTCCTTGCTATAGCTCTCGAACTGCGACTTGATCCAGTCGGCAGCGGCCAGCACGCCGGTGCCGGGCTTCAGATCAGTCTCAGTGGAAGAGATCGTCGACCGGTTGTTGAACTCCACCAGACGGGTGATGTTGGCTTTGATGCGTTCGACCGAAACCTGCTTCAGCGCCGCTGCAATTTTCGCATCGACGGGATCAGCCTTGATCGGCGTGCCCACTGCCTCAAAGTCGAGCTTCACCGCGGCTGCCGATTGCGGCTTCTGTTGTGCAACGAGCAGGCAAGGTAGAGAGAACACCGTCACCGCCGCAAAGATACTGCGAACCTTCATCATTGAAACGCTCCGTAAGGAAAGTTGAGTTGCACGTGAAAAGCGGCGCCTCGCACCAGGCGAGGCGCCGCACCTGGAAGAAGCAGGGGTTAGAAGATGATCTTACCGACGATCTGTAACTGGCGCGAAGAGCCAAGATCGCTGACCGCGAAGCGGGTTTGCGAGATAACGCCGAAACTCGTGGAGCCTACGGCCGCCGATGTTCCGGGATTGCCGAAGCTGGGATGGTTGAAGATATCGAAGGCATCGACGCGGAACTGGAACTTCACCGCCTCGTAGATCGTTGTGTTCTTCTCGATCGAGAAGTCCGTATCCGCAAAGCCCGGTCCACGCAGTGCATTGCGGCTCAGGTTACCGAATCCGGTGGTGGGTATCTGGAAGGTGCAGTTTGCCGTCGTGGGCGCATTGCAGACCAGGGGAGCGAACCACTGCACCGTCGTGGCCGTCGTGCGGGTCAGGCCGTACTGCACCGGCCCAACCAGGTTCGGATGCAGCACATTCGCGGTACCTGTAAAGGTGGAGCTCGTGGTGATATTCAGCGGATTGCCTGTCTGCCACTGCGAAATGCCCGAAAGCTGCCAGCCTTCGATCAGGCGATTGCCCTTGAACGGCAACGTATAGATTGCGTTCATGGAGATACGGTGCGTGGTATCAAAGTCCGAGGGACCGTAGTTCAGATACGGACGTGTTGCATCCTGCAGCACAGTACCGCTTAGAGAGCCGGTATCCAGTGACTTCGAATAGTTGTAGTTGAAGTTGAAGTTCAGCCCGCTGCGAAAGTTCTTCCGCGCCGTCAACCACATGGCGTTGTAGTTCGACATGCCGATGGACGAGACCTGCGTGATGTTCACACCGCTGATGTTCGCTCCCGCCGAGATCGGGCTGCTGGTTGAAACGGCCTGGAACGGTCGCACATTCGATGCATTGGGCTGGTTCACATTCAACGGAGTACGCAGATGCTTGCCAACAGAACCGTAGTAGCCGATGGAGCCGACCAGGCCCCAGGGAAGCTCCTGCTGCACGTTGACGTTGAAGGTCTCTGTATACGCGTTGCGAAGATTCCGCTGAACACCGCTGATGCCGATGCCTGCGGCTCCGGCAGCGGCATACAGATTCGACAATGGAATGGTTGCCGTACTGCTGCTGTAGGTCACACGGTTCGCAAAGGGCGGATTGCCGTTCAGGCCGCTCGCGGCATTCGTCTCGGGCTGGTCAGCCATATAACCATAGGCAGCGCGCAGCACCGTCTTGTTATTCCCAAAGACGTCATAGGCAAACCCGATACGCGGTTCGTAGTTATAGTTCTGCGTGTACGGACTGTTTCCAACACCATTCGTCCCAACTCGAATGAGCGAGGCCGACGGGAGATCGAAGAGCACCAGGCGGTTCGAGCCATCGACCGGAGAACCATTCCATTCGAAGCGCAGACCAAGCTCCGCTGTCAGGTTTGGCGTGATCTTCCAGGAATCCTGCAGGAAGGCACCCAGGGCGTTGACATAGATACGGCTCGCCGTCCGTGTCGGAGTGATGCTGAAGCTGTTCGCGCGGCCGGCCTGGAAGTTAGCGACGCTGTTGAAGCCGATGGTGCCGGTGTCACCGGAAAAGTTTGCATTCAGGAAGCGGCGAAACTCACCGCCGAACTTGAGCGAATGTTTGCCGGCCGTGTAAGTCGCTGTGTCGGAGACGATGCCCAGCGTGTCAAAGCGCCCCTGCGGGAATCCCGACGGTCCACCGAAGTTAAGGCCAGGACCGGTGATCGTGATCTGCGGAATGCCGGTCGCACCGCTGGTGCCGGTACCGAGACCAAGCGATGTTGGATCCGTCGTCACATTCGGATTGAATGCGATAGCGATGCGGTTGAAGCCCAGACGGAACTCATTGACCAGCCTCGGGCTGAAGATATGGGTTTCGTTCAAAGTCAGGATCTGCCGGGTAGCGGCGCGGTTATCGCCAAAGCCGGGGATCGTATTGTTTTGCAGGGTGGGTTCGGTACGCTGATCCTTCTGAATGGCGTAGAAGCCATGCAAAGTGTCAGATGCGCTGAAGATCTGGCTAATATCCAACGTTCCCTGGTCAGTGTGGACGGGCCCGTTCGCAAGACCAAGATAGCGGGCACCGGTGCTGTCATTCGCACGTGGAATCAGAGTCAACAGCTTCTGAGCTACAGGGTCAGTGACTTTAGCGCGCTCAGCATCGGTCAGCACACCGCTGTTTACCGTCAGCCCCTGAGCCTGCCGCAGCCCCTCATAGCTGGCAAAGAAGAAGGTATGTTGCTTCCAGATCGGTCCACCGAGAGCGGCTCCGAAGTTATGGCGTTTCAAAGGCGCCATACGCTGCACATCCTTGGTATTGAAATAATTGCGCGCATCCAGGGCTTCGTTACGCACATATTCAAAGACCTCGCCATGAAACTCATTCGTTCCCGAACGCGTGCTCACATTCACGATAGAACCGGACGAACGGCCGTACTCCGCAGAAAAGGTCTGGTTGTTGATCTTGAACTCTGAGGTGGTATTGATCGACGGCTGGAAGGTGATCTGGTTCTGCACCATGTCGTTCAGGTTGACGCCGTTGATCTGGAAGTTGACTGAGTCTTCGCGGTTACCCGCCGTCACAAACGAATTGGCGCCCAGGCCGCGACTTGGTGCAGTCAGGCTTCCGGCTGCCGGAGCGGTGACACCACCGGGCGTCAGCACCGTCAGATCAAGGAAATGGCGTCCATTGAGTGGTATCTCCTGTACTGTCTGGCGATCGATGACCTGGCCGACCGTAATCGACTCCGCATCGATGAGTGGTGCACTGGAGTCCACCTGCACGCTTTCACCGGTCGAAGCAACCGACATCGGAATATCGAGGCCGGTCTTTGCGTCTACCTGCAGCGTCAGTTTTTCCACGGTGTACGAACCAAAACCGTTCGCTGTTACCTTCACCGTGTAATCGCCTGGCGGCAGAGACGGGGCAACAAACTGGCCCCCAGTATCCGAGGTAACGGTGCGCTCGGCGCCGGTTCCAAGGTTGCGGATGGAGACCTGTGCGCCCTGCAGTACGGCGCCGGACGAGTCCTTCACAGTGCCTGAAAGTGTTGCGGTGGATTGCGCCTTTGCGGCAGTCACCGCCAGCATAACGGCGATGACCATGGTCAATAGCTTTCTCATGAACGACCTCCAAACGAACTACCTGGACCTCTGGCAGATAGGGCTATGCATTGCAGCCTTTCTTTCCAGAGACCGTGCCTCCGCAGATTCGCGCCTCTGGCGAGGCGTCCTCTCCGGGTCATAAATTTTGGGTAAATAATGGGACCGCTTAGCGACGTAATATATCAGATACCAAACGAAATCCCCATAGCCTAAGGACGGTATGCGTCTAAGATTCCTGTCATTTGTTTGTCTCCTCGGCAGTACGGCTGCGATCTCTGCTCAAAATGCCGGCCCCGCCGGCACCCTCAAGTCGCTGACAGATACCGTCGCCGTCAGCGGTTATGAGACAGAGCTCTCCCACCGCATCGAACAGCGGCTTGCAGCACTCCATCCGCAGCGGGACAACATGGGGAACATCCTCGTCACCTTCGGCTCCGGAGCTCCGCATCGGCTGCTGGTCGCCCCGATCGATGAGCCGGGATACGTCGTCAGCCATATCGAGGATGACGGCTACCTGCGCGTTACCCGCCTTCCGCAGACAGGGCTGCCGCCGCACTACAACGAGATGCACAACGCCCAGCCGATGGTGATCACCACACGCAAGGGCGAGCAGCGCCCGGCCATCGTCGCCGGACTTTCCATTCACCTCACGCCGGGACGCGCCTCCGTTCCTGATCCGGACGATATCGACAACTTCTACGTCGATCTGGGTGCGGGCTCGCGCGCGGAGGTGCTGGCCAGCGGAGTCGATCTGTTAAGCCCCCTTGCTGCCGAACGCTCCCTCTCTATCGTAGGAACTCACACCTACTCCGGCACGGCTGTCGGCGATCGCTTCGGCGCCGCCCTTCTGCTGGCTGCGGCCGAAGCGCTTGGTCAAAGCGCTCCCAAAGGCACCGTGACCATCGCCTTCGTGACCCAGCAGTGGACCGGCTCACGTGGCCTGGCACGCGTACTGCAGCAGACGCATCCGGAGGAGCTGCTCTATCTGGGCCGCACGCTTCGGCCGGTGCGTTCTACCGCAGAGCGCAATGAGCCTCTGCCGCCGTCACCGAAACCTGGTACAGGAGCTGTGTTCGCAAGCTCCTCCTCTTCGAAGTCCGGCGATTGGCTGAACACCGCATCGCTGCAGCCGGTACAGGGCGCCCCTTTCGTCACGCGCGGCTATGGACCAGCCCCGACGTTGCCGGAAAAGTCTGCGCATCTGAGCGTTCCCATCCTTTATCCGCTGACCGCGGGTGAGATGATCGATGCGCGCGATCTCGACTCCCTCGGCGCGGTCGTCGGCAAGTACCTGGGCGTCTCCATCCCAACGTTCGCTCCCGCCACCCCGGCGCCGGCAGCCTATACCGCGATCTCGCGGCCAAACGCGGCTCCCGCAAACGATGCCTTGCTCAAGACACTCACGCTGGCCTATGGCGTCAGCGAGGTGGAGACAATGTCGCGTGAGGCCGTCGAGAAGATGCTGCCTGCATGGGCGCATCCCACCACGGATGCCGCCGGTAACCTTGTGCTCCATCTCGGTCCGACCACCGGACCCAATACTGTCTTCATGGCGCATACTGACGAGCTCGGCTTCCGCATCCGCGCGATTGACGCGGATGGCGCCATCCAGCTCGACAATAAAGGCGGCGGCACCACCTCGTTCTACTGGGGACATCCTGCCGTGGTGCACACCTCCGCGGGTATGCGTTCCGCCGTTGTCGGTCTGCCGCAGAACTTCGATACTGCGCAGTTCCACTTCCCGACCGACTTCCGGTCCCCTGCCACGCTGAACGTCGGCGCCGGCTCGGCCGATGAGGTCGCCGCTATGGGCATCAAAACCGGGGACTTCGTGACGATCCCCAAAACCTTCCATAATCTGCTGAACCGGCGGGTCTCCATCCGCAGCCTGGATGATCGCGTTGGCTGCGCTGCCCTGGTCCGTGCGGTGTGGGAGCTAGGCGAAAAGCCATCCCGCAACCTGACCTTCGTCTGGTCGACCCGCGAAGAGCTTGGCCTGCTGGGTGCGGTGGCTTACGCAGAATCGTCGGCCAAAGCCGGAACTACCCCGGCGACAGTCTTCGCGATCGATACCTTCGTCTCGTCCGACTCGCCGCTCGAGTCCAAACGCTATGCCGACGGCATTTTGGGGCAGGGTTTCCTGGTCCGCGCCATCGATAACTCGAATATTGTTCCCTGGGCCGATGTGCAGCAGGTGCAGGCCATCGCCACGGCTCACCATATTCCGGTACAGTACGGCGTAACCGGAGGAGGCAACGATGGCGCTGCCTTCCAGCGGTATGGCTCGACCGATGTTGCGCTGAGCTGGCCGCTACGAAACTCTCACTCCCCGGGTGAAGTGATGGACCTGCGCGATCTGGACGCGCTGGCCTCCATCGTCACCGCTCTGGCAAGGGAGTGGATTCCCGTCTCCGGACGATAAACTAAGACCGTGCGCCCACGGCGCGAAAGGCTTTTGACACATGCCGGTAATGGAACGGATTGCACCCCTCGAAACACTGACAGATCAGGCTCACCGCAGCATCAAGCAGTACATCCTCGGCGGCAATTTCTCAATCGACGAGCGGCTGACCGAAAGCTTCTTTGCCGAACACCTGGGCATCAGCAAATCGCCGGTGCGTGAAGCCTTGAATGCCTTGCAGAACGAGGGCCTGCTACGGATTGAACCGCGCAAAGGCATCTACCTTCGCCGCTTCACCGCCAAAGAGATCTCAGACCTGTACGAGCTGCGTGAGGCTCTGGAGGTCTATGCCACGCAGATCGTGCCCATCACAACCGAGTTCATCGAGGCACTCGACCAGAGCCTGGACCGCACAACAGACTTGCTGGCGCGCGATAACAAGACCGCATATATCGAAGAGGACATCGCCTTTCACCGGTTGATTGTGGTCTCTACCGGCAACGAACAGCTCTCCAGCACACATAGCAATATTCAGGACAAGCTCTGGCTCTGTCGCTGCCAGACCTACCAGCTCACTTCACCGGACACTCCTGCAGCCCACCATGCCATTGCCCGCGCGCTGCAGGTCGGCGACCGTGAGGCCGCCGCCACTGCAACACGCGACCACATCCGTTTTGTTCGCGATGCGTTGTTGCGCAGCCAGAACGAGCTGGATCAGGAATCGCGGAACAGTTAAGGGTTGACGCGATACACCAGAAGACCTGCGTCATCAATCGAGGTCTTCGGATGTACAACGAAGAGCTGCTTTGTCTCCGGCACAAACAGCCCCGTCTTGCCGCCGTTGGTGGGAAGATTCGTTAACAGCGTGTAGTGATCGGTTGACTCCTGATGCAACACGCTCATCCCCTGGGAAGCGAAGATGTAGATGCGCTTAGAGGCCGGGTCCCAGGCCATGCCGTCGGCAATATTCATGCAGGGCTGCTGCTCCACAACCTTACCCGTCGCAGTATCGAAGGTATAAACGATTCCCGGCTTGCGGCCCACAACAAAGAGGCGGTGGTTCGCCGTGTCGATCGCCATGGATGTATTCAGGTTCAGATCAGGCGTCGTCCAGGTATCGACCACCTTCATCGCCTTCAGGTCGACAACGCCAATCTTCTTCAGGTCGCGGATGTTGACATAGAGCCGGTCTGTCTTCTCATCCACCGCAATGGCTTCAAGGTTGGCGCCTTCTACGCGAATACGGCCGATGATCTTATGGCTCTCGACATCGATCGCCGTGATCTCGGAGTAGGAAAGGTTTGCGGACTTGCCGCCATTGCCTATGTAGAAGGTGTGCCGGGGAGCGTCATAGTACCCGACGTCCGGTGAGTCAGTTTTGCCGGTTACCGAGCCGTCGATAAGCGGCACCCGGTCGACCTGACGAAAGTCCGCCGCGGAAAAGAATAGCGTCGACGAATCTCCACCATCCGCGACGAGAATCTCGTCCTTCTCCGGAACATAGGCCAGAGTATGCGGTGTCTTCACTCCGGGAACGCTTTGCAGATGAGCTCCTGTGGCTGCGTCAAAGACCTCGAGCGTATGGTGCTCTTCCGCCGCGATAATCACATGGTTGCGCTTGCTATCGAGGACGAGAAAATCGAAATCCCCCTCGATGCCGGGAAGCGGTGTCCATGCCACAAGGGTGACCGGGGGAGTGTGATGTGATGCCTGCGCGAAGGTGGGCAACGACAGGATGACTGAGGCACACAGTGCCAGAGCTGGGATGAGCTTCACGAAGTTTCCTTTCGAGGCGCGCGCCGATCGAGGGCGCGATACGCTTGATTGTGAGCAGGAAACCTGAGTGAAATCTTAGAGAAGCAGCCGGGTTACTGAAGATTTACAGAACCAGGTGGCAATGGCCATGTGCGGAAAGAAAACCGGAACCAGGCCGAGCGAATTTTTCGTAAAAAAATTACTCTATATATCGTAGAGTGACGTTCGTATCGACATTCGGATCCAGGACATAGAAAAAGGGCTCCCATGGCTGAGCAGTATTGTGTGGACCACAACCAATTCAGTCTTCTTTCCCGCATTGCCGTGGGCAATCTGCCGGAACAGAGATCCTTCAGGACCATATATTTATGAGGTCCGACGTCCCATTCAGTCGATGGCGGTTCAGGATCTTCTGTTTCCTGCCACTTCTTTTGCCACCGATATCCAATGGCCAGCAGTCCTGTCCCAACGGCGGCATACAGGTAGACGGCCGTGTCGTCGATCGAACGGGAGCCGCGATCGTCGGTGCGGTTCTGACACTCGATCAGTTGCCGCCTGCTCGCTCAAACCAGCGCGGCGAATTCATCTATAGCTGCGTCGCCTCACAACAGCACACTTTGCACGTCGCAGCCAGTGGGTTCGCGGAACGCACTCTCGCCATTGCGCCCTCACGCGCAGGAAATCTTCGGGTCGTGCTGCAGATCGAGTCCGTTCAGGAAGAGGTCAACGTCTCTTCGGCCCAGGTCAATACCGCCACCGGCGAACGTACGCTGGCAGGCAGCGAGGTTACCGACCTGGCCGACGATCCGGATGATCTGCAGCGGCAACTGCAGTCCTACACCGCGGCTGCGGGCGGTCTTGGCGGTGTCCCCATCATTACCGTGGATGGCTTTCGCCTGGAAAGCCGCATGCCGCCCAAAAACGCGATTTCGTTCATCCGCATCAATCCCGATCTCTTCTCCGCCGAGTTTACAGAAGCTCCCTATGACGGCGGACGCATCGAGATTTATACCAAGCCCGGCCAGAGCCGGCTGCACGGCGACCTTTTCTTCAATGACAGCGAGGCCGGATTCAATGCGAAAGATCCGCTGTCGACCAGGCGCGCGGCGCTGACGCGGCGGCGGACCGGCTTCGACCTCAGTGGGCCTCTCTTCCATCACGATCGCGATTTTTCGCTCAGCCTGGAGCGCCGCGAGATCAACGACTTTGCAGTCGTAAACGCCACGGTGCTTGACACCGCCGGGAACCGTACTTCGCTGGTGCAGAATGTGCCAACACCACAGCATCTGTGGGAGGCCAACGCGCGCGTCAGCTTTCTTACCAGCCCACGGAACGTTTTGATCGCCGGCTATACCGCCAACGTGAATCAGTTCGAGAACGTAAGCGCCGGCGGCATCACGCTGCAGGAAGCTGCCTATGGCCGTAGCCAGGCAGAACATACGCTGCGCCTGAGCGACGTCACTACCCTCTCGCCTCACCTGATGCAGGAGTTCCGCATCAGCGTGCGATATCGCGATGAGCAGGACACGCCGAACTCCACCGCGACGCAGGCACAGGTCGCCGGAGCTTTTACCTCGGGCGGAGCTGATATTCAGACTTCACGGAATCGCGAAACCGTGATCCAGGCGCTGGATGATGTCGTCCTTACCAGGAAGCAACATTCGCTGAAGCTCGGCGTGCAGGTCGAGGATTACTTTGAGCGGATCAAGACCCTTCAGGGTTTCAACGGCACCTATCTCTTCGGCGGTGGAACCGGACCGGAACTGGATGCCCAGGGAAATCCCATCGCCGGCACCAGCATCGTCTTCGACGGACTGGAGCAGTATCGTCGGGCGCAGCGCAACCTGGCGGGCGGCACGGCAACGACCTTCTCCAACGTGACAGGCCAGCCGGGCAACAACTTCAACCAGTTCCGCGCATCGCTCTATGTCCAGGACCAGTGGAAGCTCTCCGACCGGCTGCAGGTGACCGGAGGTCTTCGCTATGCCGTCCAGACGGAGCCGCTCTCTGTCAGCAACATCACGCCACGGCTCGGCGCATCGTGGGTGCCGGATAAGAAAAGGAAATGGTCACTCAGCGGCCGCGTCGGGCTGTTTCTGACACCGGTCGCCACCACCACCATCGCCGAGGCGCGGCGGCTGGATGGAACGCAGCGCACAGGACAGACAATCTACACACCGCTTTACGTCTCCGGTGTTCCCGGCGGCACCATCATCAAGACCATCCGCAGCAACGCGCCTTCCCTCACCCAGTCTCCCTCGATCCAGAGCCAGTTGGCTGCAGGCTACAGCTGGGCCAAGGGATGGAACATCAGCGCGAGCTGGGTCCATGTCCGGCAGTGGAGCGGCCTGCGCACACGCAATATCAACTCGCCGCTGGGCAACGATCCCCAGGGCCTGCGTCCTGGTCCGCGTTACGAAAACATTCTTCAGTTCCAGCAGACGGGCGCCGTCATCGGAGACCTGGAGACAGTTTCGTTTGCCAGCTCCGCTTCAAAGCGCATTCAGTTCTACGCCCTCTATGTCTATGTAGACCTGCAGGGCACCATCGATAAAGAACCAACCTTTGCGCCGCAGTCCTCCAATACCGACGCGGGCGAATGGGCACAGATCAGCGGCCGCAGCCGCCACAATATCGTCACCTCAGGGCAGGCGCAGCTACCCTTCGGGTTGACGATCGCGCATGTCTTCCGCGTGCTCGGGGGCACACCCTACAACCTGGTCACAGGAATCGATCGTAATGGTGACGGCAACTTCAACGATCGCCCGGAGCTGGCAACAGCATCGACACCGGGGGCCATCGACACACGCTACGGATGGCTGGTCAGCAACGGCGGCAATGGAACCATCGCACGTAACGTTGGCCTGATGCCCTGGAACATCTACCTCGACACCAATCTCACCAGGCGCTTCGTACTGAATCCCAAAGCAGCCAACGATCGCAGGCAGACGCTGAGTCTCAACCTGCGGTCGGCTAATCTGTTGAATCACACCAACGTCACGACGATGGGGAGCATTCTCGACTCGCCTTCTTTCGATCGCGCCGTGCTTGCCGACCCGGGACGGCGGCTCGAGTTTGGTGTTCGTTATGCGTTTTAGCGGCATATCGACAAGTTGGAGGCGCTTGCCCAAGAAATGGGCCCAACGTACCACAAGGTAGAAGCAATCTCTATCCCTTGACTACTTGGGTGGGAGCAGCGGGCTTCAGCCCGCTGATTGGAGGCAATAAAACGATGGGCTTTAGCCCTGGGCCTTCTCGAACTTTGAAAACAAAGCCCAGGGCTAAAGCCCGACTTCTCTTGTATCCAGTAAACCGTGGGCTAAAAGCCCACGGCTCCCACCCGGTTCGAGCTACGCTCGAATAGTTGACCTCTCCGAACAATGTTCGCCGGGGACCCCGAATATCCCACCCATCGCTATCGCGATGGATGGGGCACCCAGTGTATGCGCTGGTTCAAATTTGTCGATACCACTCCGCACCCGCGCAAAAATTATCCGAGAGCAACAGAGGCGTGGTTTGATAGCTTCTACGTGACCGTCCACCTCTCATCTGTGAGGCGGTTACAACAATTCGAAAGGCACTCCCCCGATGAAGCCTTCTCTGATTCTGGCCGCTCTCCTCCTCGTTTCCACGTCCGCTCTCGCCGCGACCAAACCCGTTCCCACGTCGTGCACGCCGAAGGTGAATGCAACGCTGTTGCAGTTCCTGCATGACAACAGCGAAGACTCGCATGCTCAGCTCGACAACGTGATGGTCTGCGGTACGGCCATCGCCGACTCCTTCAAGCAGGGCGCCAGTTCCACGGGTACCGGCGCGCACCAGGTGATTCTTCTGAACGTCCCTACCAGCGACGGATCGAAGGTCACCGTCGAGATCGTCTCCAACGACAGCCTTGACGGCGTCGTGACCGCATCCAAAGGCGATGCGGTTTATGCCTACGGACAGGGATACATCACATCCTCCCGCGATATCCGCAAACGCATTCATCCGGTAGCCGGTGTGCATGACACGCACTGCGCAACCAACTCTCATATGGACGATGGTTGGGTCGTGGTTAACGGCATGCGTTATCCGGCGCAGGCGTGCAGTAGATCGACCCGTCGCCGGCGGCGTTCGCACTGAGTCACGCATCAACGACATTGGGATATTCGGATTTGGTGTCTCTGGCCAGCTTTGCTGGCTGTCTTGTCAAAGGCAGTTTTAGCTGTTCAGTTCCACGACATGCTTTGCACCCTGTCTCAAGACATCCTTTACAGGTCGAGGAGACAAAGCTCCACAAGCATGGAGCCATGCCTGCAGCCTGCACCCCGCTTCGCGCCGCAGGTGCGAATGCCTTGCTTAAGGGGACGGCTTTTAGCCGTCCCGCACAGGCTCCGCCAAATCGCGGCTTTAGCCGCTGAGGTAACGCTCGCGCAAAGTTCGACCATTAGAGCCATTCAGTTAGAAACTTTAAACACGTATTAGAAGTTGAAAATGTACCTCAGCGGCTAAAGCCGCGCTCTTACTGCTGTCTATACGGCACGGCTTAAGCCGTGCCCTTAAGCAAGGCAAGAGCAAAGACAAAACGTAAGAGGCAAAGAGATGAGCACGCCAGATTACCTCTGGCTCTCTATACTTCACCGTGCTTCGAAGACACTCGCACTAGCCTCATGCGTGACAGAGTGATCCAGCAGCAACGGCTCCGGCGCCGGGCAGGTTGGCAGCATAAATGAGAATCTGCTCCCTCTTCCCGTCTCGCTGTGCAACGTGATCGTGGAGCGATGGCTCTTCACGATCCACGATGCAATCGCGAGCCCTAGCCCGCTGCCCGAGAATGATCCACGTACCGGCTGTCTTCCGCGCGCGAAACGTTCGAAGATCTTCTCCCGGTCGCCCTGCTCGATTCCCGGCCCTGTGTCGGCAACGGTGATCTCTGCGATATCGCCGTATTGCATTACCTGCAGCGTGACTGAAGCTCCGGATGGGACATAACGCCATGCGTTCTCCAGAAAGATATTCAGAGTCCGCTTGAGCGCCTGGTAGTCGCCGCGTACCCAGCTTTCAGACGAAGAGACCGTGAACATCACGCCGGCCTTGGCGAAGATCTCTTCCCACAGGCCGGCAGCCTCCTGCGCCAGCTCGTCCAGGTTGAGCCGTTCCATCGTCAGCACTTCGACACCGGCATCGGCACGCGCCAGGCTGAGAAGCTGATCGATCAGGCGCGACATCTGCGATGCGGTCTGCAGCACCTTCTCGCAGGTGTCGCGATAGTAGGCAGAATCCCTGGGCAGATCCAGCGCAATCTCTGCCTCCGCATGCAGCCGGGCCACCGGGGTACGCAACTCGTGAGCAGCGTTCGCCGTGAACGAACGCACGCTCTGGTAGCCGTCCTCAATGCGGCCGAGCATCTGGTTCAAGGTGTCGGACAATGCGGCCAGCTCGTCGCGCGAATGCAGTGTGGGCATCCGGGTGTCGAGATTCTGATCGGTAATCTGTTGCGCCTCGCTCGCCAGCACGGCAATGGGACGCAACGCCTTCCGGCTCATAAAGTAGCCGGCAAAGGACGAGAGCAGGATGCCCGCGCCGATCAGACAAAAGAGCTGATAGCGGACGTTGGAGAGAATCACCAGGCTCTTGTTCAACGTCAGGCCGGTCTGCACGGTATAACGCAGACCATTGATCTCGATCGGCGCAATCAGAGCGCGGACATGCAGATCGCCGGTGGTGTAGTTAAAGTACGCAGAGTTGGTCTTGAGGTCCTGCGGAAGCGTCAATGACGGATAGGCTGCAGCGACGTGCGGCGAGCGATAGAGCCAGCGGCCGTGCTCATCGATCACCTGCAGCCACTTACTTCCGTGCGTCACGTTGTACGCAGCCGTAATAGCTGCACCGCGGGCGGCAGGGTCCTCGTCCGCGGGCCTTCCTTCCAGGAACCGGCGGACACTGCGCACGCGCTGCGACAGCTCATTATTCTCGAGGTTCAGAATCGCGCTGTGCACCAGCCACATGCTGGCCAGTCCGATGGCCCAGAATGAGATGGCGAAGCCGAGCGAATACCAGATCGCCAGGCGGACACGCAGCGGCAGGTGCTCCATGGTCAGCATGTCGTCTCCCGCCGCAGACTGTATCCCAGGCCTCGGCGCGTCGACATGACCTCGGGCTCCACGGCGTGCAGCTTCTCACGCAATGTACCCATCATCGTATCCAGCGCTCCCTGGCTAATCTCTGTGGTTCCCCAGACTGCAATCATGAGCTGGCGCCTGGAGACCGTCTCTCCCAGATGCAGCGCGAGCTCGCGCAACGCCAGGTATTCGCTGCGGGTGAGATGTACCTCGCGATAGCGGGCATGCAGCCGGTGCTTCTCCATGTCCAATGTGAAGACGCCGAAATTGACCTCCGTCGCTCGCCGCATCTGGTTACGCCGGCCTACGGAAAGAATGCGTGCCTGCAGCTCATCGAACGAGAACGGCTTCGTCAGGTAGTCGTCTGCTCCAGAATCAAGCCCGGTGACGATCTGGTCTTCCTCACGGAAGGCCGTCAGCATAATGACTGCCGGACGATCACGATGACTGCGAAGCTCTTCGGCAACCGTAATTCCACTGCGATCGGGAAGCCCGATATCCAGAATCACCGTATCGAACTGCTGAGAGAGCGAGAGCTCCTGCCCGTCCCGCGCATTGGTCGCGGTCGCTACCGTATGGCCGCGTTCCCGCAGGCCCTGACGCAGCAGCTCCACCATGCGAGGGTCATCCTCGACAACCAGAATGCGGTATTTGGTCAGAGAGTTCATTGTCACGGGAGATACTGACGCCAGACCCCTACCGTAACCCAGAAAATGTTTCATTTCTGTAAACGCTCGGGGTGTGCCCTCAACCTCAGGACTTTTTTATGACTGCCTGACGGTCGATTCAACTTAGCCCTTCATGCTTCTCTCTAGAGCAATTCTCCTAATCCTGTAGCGTTGGATAAATCTGCGAATGCCGTTTTCTTCGAGGGAAAACGGCGCATACAGCCAAAACTCCGCTCTACACCTTTAGGAGAACTGCTTATCCGCTGCCACTGGCTGACGCACCAAGTCTGCTGCACTTGCAGGCATGCGGAATTCCTTTGCCTGAAGAGGCATTTTGAGGAGGGGCTGTATGCCGATGATTCGACGGGCCTTTCTTGCAGCCATCGTGCTGCTTACCGGGTTCTTTGTTCGCACTCCAGCAATCGCACAGACGGGCACGGCCGCAGTTGCCGGCTCGGTCGTCGATCAGACGGGCTCGATCGTTGCCGGAGCGCGAGTCACGTTGACCCCAACGGGAGTCTCGGGTGTCACCAATCCGCAGGGCTACTTCAGACTGCCGGCGGTTGCTGCGGGCAAGTACACCCTGACCATCTCCTACGTCGGCTTTGAGCCGCAGATGAAAGACATCGAGGTAACAGCCGGCAAGGACCTGAATCTCGATCTGAAGCTTGTGGTCGCCAATACCAAGGAAGAGATTCTGGTTACGGCGGAGCGTCCGCACGGCGAGGCCGAAGCCATCAACCTGACTCGCAATGCAGACAACATTCTGCAGGTGCTGCCGGCCGAGGTAATCACCAGTCTGCCGAACGCCAATGTCGCCGATGCTATCGGCCGTCTGCCCTCGGTCACGCTCTACCGCATTGAAGGTGAGGGCGTTTATGTACAGGTGCGCGGCACCGAGCCCCGGCTTACCAACGTGACCGTCGACGGTATTACGATCCCTTCACCTGAGCCGACCGTTCGCCAGGTACGTCTGGATGTTCTGCCGGCAACGCTGGTGGAAGCGGTCGAGATCAATAAAACACTCTCAGCCAGTCAGGATGCCGACGGCATTGGCGGATCTGTCAATCTGCGCACCAAGGTCGCCGAAGAACAGCCAACGGTGAACCTCTACGGCAACGGCGGTTATACTCCGATCGAAAACTGGCGCGGCTCCTACAGCTTTGGCGGAACCGTCGGGCGCCGCTTTGGCACAGCCAAGCGCTGGGGCCTGCTGGGTAATGCGGCGTATGACTACAACGGCCGCGGCATCGACAACATTCAGCCCGCGCTCGATCCGCGTTCCACGTTCGCGCAGCCCTTCTACGACAACGACACCGTCCGCGAGTATCGCTACTACCGCCATCGCTATGGTTTTGCCGGCAGCGCCGACTATCGCATCAACGACGACTCCAGCCTCTTTGCCCGCGGTCTCTATTCGGACTTCAAGGACTGGGGCGACAAATGGTATTACCAGCCTGTCTCCACAGTGATCTCCTCTACCGGCGCCCTTCCCAGCACCACAGCCTCCTCGCCGAACCCGAAGTTCTATACCTCCAGCAAACGCCCTGAAGCCTCAGTCGGAGCGTTGATTCTCGGCGGCCGTCATGCCGGACACGATGCACTGTTCGTATGGGAGCTTGCCTCCGCCCGTTCCTACGAGATCAGCTCAGCCGGTAACCCCAAAGCCGACTTCTCGTGGATTGGCCCTTCGCTGACCTGCAACTACAGCCCTTCGGCACAGACCAATCCGAATCGCCCGACGTTCGGCGCGTGCGACGGACCAAACTCACCGCTGCAAAACGCCTCCTACTGGATCTTCAAAGACATTACGACCTCACGCGGCTCCACATCGCAGTTGAATCTCTCCGCTTCAACCTGGTACGCACGCAACTACAGCGCGGGCGGACACTTCGGCACACTGCAGGCGGGCTTCAAAATCACCAACGCGCACAAGAGCCAGAATGCGACCGAGACGGTCTATGACGGCTGGTCCACCAAGGCCGGATCGAGCACACCGACGATGGCCCAGTTGCAGAGCGACTTCCAGAGCAACAACTACTACGATGGCTCATACTTCGGCGGCAAGTATGGTCCGGTCTCTGACTTCAACCTGGTCTCTGCCTATACGTTGAAGAACTTCTCTAACTACGTCGACGGCATCAAGACCGCCGCTGCTACGTATCCGAACATCTTCCACACCATCGAGCGCATCACCGCCGGATACCTGATGAACACCATCGACTTCGGCAAGCTGCATGTGCAGGCGGGACTTCGCTTCGAAGGTACGCAGATGGATACGGCGGGTTACAACGTCACACTGTATGCCGCCGGATCATCCAAATGCGGCGGCACCAATAACACCGGTTGCGGCGTTCCGACACCGGTTTCGAACAATCCTTCCTACCTTGACGTTCTGCCCAGCGTGCAGTTGCGCTACTCGCTCACGCGTGACTCCGGCCTGCGTGCGGTTGTCGCTCGCGGCATCGCGCGGCCCGATGCCTACCAGCTTGTTCCCTACATCACGGAAGACAGCTCGGCCAGCCCGGTAACGGTGGCCATCGGTAACCCGTCTCTGCGTCCGACGCATGCCGTGAACTACGACCTGCTCTATGAGCGGTACTTCAATCCGCTGGGCATGATCCAGGCAGGGTTCTTCTTCAAACAGCTCAACGCGCCACAGTTGCTGACAACCATTCCGGGGACGCTCGATCTCAGCAAGTTCCCTGCCGGCTATTTCCCGCCGACAGTGCAACAGGCGATTCAGCAGTATCCCGGCGACTCCATCACGCAGTACGTCAATGGCCAGAACGCCTGGCTCTATGGTTTTGAGCTTAGCTTCCAGCAGCACCTGAACTATCTGCCCGGCCCCATGCGCGGGCTCGGCATCTCGGCGAACTACAGCTATACCAACTCGCGTGAAAAAGGCGTGCCGCTGCGTAACGATCATCCCACGCTGATCGATCAAGCGCCACATACATGGAACATCAGCCCGACGTATGACACCAAGCGTCTTTCCGTGCGTGCTGGTCTTACCTACAACGGAGCCAGCCGCTTCAGCTACAACTGGGTCTCGCCGACGTATGTCGCTGGCTCCGATCCGAACAACCTCGGCCCCAACGGCCCAACGGGCGATGTCTACACGCTTACTCACTTCCAGGTCGACGCACAGGCAAGCTACCGCGTCTTCCGCGGATGGAGCGCGACCATCTCCGGCCTGAACCTGAATAACGAAGTCTTCGGCTACTACACCGGCAGCACCCAGTTTGTGAACCAGCGCGAATACTACAAGCCCACCATCACCGCCGGCTTCCGTTACAACTTCGGATCCAGGCTGGAAGCCAGGTAGGAGAAGACGTTGTCCTCATCGAAGTTCCTTCTATTGACCATCGTCAGTGGTCTGCTCGCTTCCGGGCAGGCCGCTGACGCCGTTACGCGCAAGCCAGGCCATCCCATGGACGAACAACTCGTCATGACAGTCGTCCTGTCGCGGCATGGTGTGCGTTCTCCTACGTGGGCTCCGGAACGTCTAAACCGTTACTCTGCTACTCCCTGGCCCACGTGGCAGGCACAACCCGGCTATCTGACGGATCGCGGCTTCCAGCTCCTGGAACGCTTCGGCAGCTATAACCGTGCCGCATTGGCACAACACGGCCTGTTGTCGTCTGAAGGATGCAGCGATGCGTCGTCTGTCTATATCTGGGCCGATACCGATCAGCGCACCCTTGAGAGCGGCAAGGCTCTCGCCAAGGGTCTGTTTCCTGCATGTCCGCCTGAGGTCCATTCACAGCCCGGCGGAGGCAACGACCCTATCTTTCACGCTCGTGACACGGCACCAACCGCGCGGCAGACCCAGCAGATACAACAGGACCTTCAAGCCAGAATTCCCGCCGCGATGGCAAAGGCCGATCCGCTGATCGATGAGATGCAACAGATCCTGCAGGGCTGTAAGCCCGGCGTCGCCTGCACACCGGCTCGCAAGCCGGAACACCTGCTGCGCGAGAGTGCGACGGCAGTCTCTCCGGGTCGCGGCGACCGGGCGGTCGATCTTCTCGGCCCGCTGCCGCTGGCTTCATCCTTCTCCGAAGACCTTTTGCTGGAGTACGCCGACGACATGCCGGAGCAGCAGCTCGGCTGGGGCAATGCCGGCTCCTCTGAGGTGAAACACATCCTCGACCTGCACACCATCTACTTCGACCTGATCCACCGCACGCCGTCGATGGCGCAGCTTGAAGCCACCAGCATGCTGCGTCACATCGCGATGACGCTCTCGCAGCGCGCCACCGGTACACCATCGCCGGATGCCGTCGGCCCTGGCGATGCGAAGGTTGTCTACTTCGTCGGGCATGATACCAATCTGGCCGGCGTCGCCTCGCTGCTGGGAGTCCACTGGAAGCTGGATGGCCGCGACGATGACACGCCGCCGGGAACTCAGCTCGCCTTCCAGCTATGGCGAGTCGGCCACCGCTATGAGATCCGCATTCAGGTCGCCATGCAGACGCTCGAGCAGATGCGTCATCTGGAACAACTTACGCTCACCTCGCCGCCTGCTCGACAGGAGCTGACAGTGCCCACCTGCGCGCCGCAGCAATGCAATGTGGAGCAGTTTGTCTCGCTCCACCCGTAGAGCGCTCAGGACTTCCCATTTCTCCAAGACAATCGAGTCCTCCCGGCGCTACGCTGGTGTGCGGGAGGGATATATATGGCAAGTCAATACAAAGGTGTTCCCGAGGGAGCCTCAGCCATTATCCCGAGGCTCTACTGTAGCGACGTTGAGACAGAGATCGAGTTCTGTTGCGACGTGCTTGGCGCAGTCGAAGGCGTCCGTCGGCCAGGCCCTGACGGGCGGGCACAGCATGCGATGTTGCTATTCGGCTCAGCGATGCTCATGATTGAGGGCGAAAACCCGGAGGTTCCAACTCGCCCCCCAAATCCTGACGGAAGCTCTCCCGTTGTCATCTATCTTTACGTGGAAGATGTCGACACGACTGTTGAACGGGCACTAAAGCGCGGCTGCAGGCTTGTGGTACCGGTAGAAACGCATTTCTGGGGAGACCGGATTGGATGGGTTCAGGATCCGGCCGGGCATATGTGGACAATCGCGACACGCGTTGAGCAGACAACGGAAGATCAGCGCCGTGAGCGTTGGTCGACGATCTTGTCTGGAGACGCGAGTACACCAAATCCCTGATAAGAATCCCGTGACGTTCATCGTGTCCGGCAATTCTCTAAGTTAGGAGAAACGGGAGAAGGTCCATCGAGCATTTTTCCTGTAGGTGTAGTGTAGGACTTCCGCACCCATGGGCGTTTTTCGCAATGAAAACGCCGCGGCACACCCCTTCCGGGATACCCAGCAACAGGGAAAATGCTCTAATCATCGGATGAGATCGCTTCAAGGCAGAGTCGCTGTTGTTACAGGTGGCACGAAAGGCGTTGGACGCGGAATCGCTGCTGAACTCGCTGCCCAAGGGGCGCGAGTATTCGTGACAGGCCGATCCATCAGAGAAGGGCCTCACGACGAAACGAAGATCGTGGGCATTCGATGTGATCACAGAGACGATCGGGAGGTTGTGAACGCCTTCGAACGAGTCGCCACAGAAAGCAGCGCCATCGATGTCCTGGTGAACAATGTCTGGGGCGGCTACGAGCAGATGATGGAAGGTGGCGTGTTTACCTGGAGCAAGCCATTCTGGGAGCAGCCAATCTGGCGCTGGGATGCGATGTTCGCCGCTGGTGTGCGCGCCCACTATTTTGCGAGTCAACTTGCGGCCCGATCGATGGTGGCTCGCCAAAGTGGACTGATCGTGAATCTATCGTTCTGGTCTGCACAGAAGCGCATTGGCAACGTCGCATACGGCGTATCAAAAGCTGCCACGGACAAAATGACCGCGGACATGGCGGAGGAACTTAGGTCATATGGCGTCGCCGTCGTGTCTCTTTACCCCGGTATGGTCAGAACAGAAAAGGTGATGGAAGCTGCGGCGTGGCTGGATCTCAGCAACTCGGAATCCCCGGAATTTATTGGACGCGCAATCAGCGCGCTTGCCGCCGATCAAGACGTTATGAGACACACGGGAAAAGTACTTGTGGCGGCTCAATTAGGAATTGACTACGGATTCTCCGACATCGATGGCAAAACTCCACGTCCGCTCAAACTCGACGAGGTCTAGAGCATTTCACTGTTGCTGGGTATTCCGAAAGAAGAGTGCAGCGGCGTTTTCATTGCGGAAAACGCCCATGGATACGGAAGCCCTACATTGCACCCGCAGGGAAAATGCTCTAGAGTCCTGCGTCACTAATTCGCTAAAAATATTTGGCGAGAGCGTTGAGGATGTCGTCGGCGGATTTGGTCCTGGCGAAGGCGGTTGAGCCATCGTAGACGGACTTCATCTAACTTAACGGGTGGGAGCAGCGGGGTCCCCGGCCAGCTTCGCTGGCTGGGGTGCTCAGCGGGCTTCAGCCCGCTGATAAAGCACAAAAGTAAATGGGCTTTAGCCCTGGGCCTTTTCCGGAAGGATAGAAAAAGACCCGGGGCTAAAGCCCGTTTCTTATAGAGCCAGCAAAACGCGGGCTGAAGCCCGCGTCTCCCACCCGTTTCGAGCTCCGCTCGAAGAGTTCACCCCGGCGAACCAAGTTCGCCGGCATACTAAATGGATGGCACCTACGCATGGGTGCCCGAGGTTACACTCGAAGACGCATCGTCTTGAACCTGACTCACAAGTGAAGCAGGTACACCGGAGCCAGCGCAGCAAGCGCAGCTGCCATCTGCAGGGCAATGACCTTCAGGGACTCTCTGGGCGCGCGGGGGAACCATGTGACGGCGAAGAAGAGGAGCAGCGGCACCTGCCCAGCCATGAGCAGTTGCCAGATGTGGGCGGCTGTCCCTTCGTCTTTGTCATGCGGAACCCCGAAAATTGCGAGCGTAATCAGAACATCCGCCAGTGCAAGAAGCGACATCGCAATGGGAAGAAATGCGCTTGGCTTCCTCACGATCGTCGTAAACATCCGGCACGGTCTCCGTTCCATATCGATCGATATCGACATATGTGGACTTTGTTGTCAGGAAGCGCTGGCGGAGAGGAACTCTCGATGTTCCGCCAGCCGTCACCCGGGATCGGTCTGCCGGTGGCAAAGACGTTGCCGTTCAGGATTTCAACTCGACTGCAATCACCTCAAAGGGTTCATCGCTCATATTTTCTGGAGCGTGTTGGATGCTGTCCAGGTATTGGACGTCTCCCGCGTTGCCCTGCATGTTAAGAACCTCGCCATTCGCCAAGATATGACGGCTGTGATGAGGAGTTAGAAAGATACCTACGAGAGGCGGGTGGCTGTGCATGGGTGACTTTTCGTGGGGTCCATATCGAATCCGGAGCACTCTGACCTTTTCGTTCTCGAATTCCACCGTGTAATGCTCAGGATCGCAGGTGATTGGGTCGGCAGCCGTTACTGGTGACGTTGCCATGGGAACCTCCTTTTGTGCGCGCCAGTATAGAGCGGTTCTCCATGCCCGCGATAGAAAAATCGGCGGCCGCAACTATCCGGCACGCGATAGAGCATTTTCCCTGTGGGGCCGTGTAGGGCTTTCGCATCTATGGGCGTTTTCCGCAATGAAAACGCCGCTGCATGCCCCTTCCGGAATACCCAGTAACAGGGAAAATGCTCCAATCCAAATCTTCACTCCGATTGGCCGCGGACCGCATACCGCAGGAAGATCTCACCGTTGCGGAACCGCCGCTCCTCGATCAGCTCCAGGTCCAGCCGGACACCGCTCGGGAAGTACCGTTTTCCGCCGCCGACGACCACGGGACAGATACGCATCTGAAACTCGTCGACGATTCCCGCCTGTATCGCCCATGCGGCTAGTTCAGGGCCTGCCACGGCGATGTCATGCCCGGTATCCGCCTTCAACTTGCGGACCGAATCTGGATCGAAGGATCGCTCGATTCTTGTGTGTGCGCTGCGCGGCTCAGTGAGAGTTCTCGAGTAAACGACCTTCTCGGCCGCCTGCCACTGCCTGGCAAAATCGAGCACGAACTGCGGCTGGTCGGGAATCGTGTGCGCGGTCTCCCAGTAGAGCATCGTTTCGTAGACTTTCCGTCCGTAGAGACAGGTACGGAATGATGAGACATGGTTGAAGATCCAGGTATGCACCTCTTCGTCTTTGGGAGCGGCCCAGCCGAAGCCACCCTGCTCGTCTTCGGTGTAACCATCGAGTGACGTGTTCATCATGTAGATCAGCTTTGCCATGCAAGTACCTCCCATTGACATCAATCGTCTGTTCTTCAACAGCAGTCTGCGTTGCGAGGGCGTCCCGAGATGTACAGAGAGACGCAAGCCACCAGGCTCAAAGGCGCCATCAGGAAAATGGAAACGAGACGAGATGTGTGAAGAATGCTCGAAATCATCCATTGTTTGCCTGTAGCGTCTACGAAAACGTTTCCCAACGAAGAAGGCGCGATCACCAGGAGATTTCCCAGTGCAGATAGAGCGTAAAACAAAATGGCTGGAAGGTAATGGTTCCTGCGCGCTGGCAGGGTCTTTTGGTTTCGGAGATAGAACGCGAATAGCTGATAGAAGACGTATGTAGTCAGAAGCCAGCCCAGGAAGTTGCTGGTCGGCACTCCATAATACGAGCCGCCATCGCGCCAAACCCAGCCGTGATCGACATCCGCCCAGATTGCTTCCATCGAGAGGTCCCAGGTGGTCATGACGAAACTGGCGATCATAGGTGTCCAGACGATTCTTCCGCCCGACAGCGATCTGTTTTCGCCGCCCGCAAGTGCAACGCTGACGACCCACGACAAATAACCCATCCCGACATAGGCCAGAGCAAGCAGTATGGGAAGGTCAAAGATCTTCGGTCCCATCAGGCCGGTGAATCGGTAATGGCCAAACGGAAAGCCCGTCCGTAAGCTCACGCTTTCAAAAAGTGCTCCAACCCCGAGAGACAGGCATGTGAAGACAAGTACGCCACGCGAACGGTAGACGCGTGCTCCGTGCACCACAGCGAAGAGTGCAGGAGGAACCACATGGAAGATAACAAGGATGAGGTTCGGTACCCTCCCTGCAAAGAGCTGCAGAGTCCTGCCTATCAGGTACAGAAGCAGCAGTCCCCATAGCAGGAGCCGGTTCTGATCGTTCTTCGGGCGATTCACCGGCATATGTGAAGTCTATGTGAGAGAGGCCCTTGAAGGCTTACGTCAGCAAACGCGGCAGTGTATTCTGTGCGCGTGTCGAAACCAACCGAAAAATCCTCCTCCCTGAAAGCTGCTGAGACGGCTGCGCTTTCGCGTGTCGGCCGCCGTGAATTTCTCAAAACGAGTTCTCTGGCTGCTGGTGCGATCGCGTTTGGTGCGCCTGCATTTGTGCGCGGACAAAATCTCAACAGCAAGCTGAACATTGCCTGCGTCGGAATCGGTGGGAAAGGCCGCAGCGATACCGATGCCTGCGCCGGTGAGAACATCGTCGCGTTGTGCGACGTGGATGCAGGTTCCGCGGCGTATGAGACTCAGACCAAAAAGTATCCAAGCGCGAAGTTTTACAAAGACTTCCGGCAGATGTTGGATCAGATGGGCAACCAGATCGATGCAGTGACGGTTTCGACACCGGATCACATGCATGCGATTGTGGCGTCGATGGCGATGAAGAAGAACAAGGCGGTGTTCTGCCAGAAACCGCTGACGCAAACGATCTATGAGGCGCGTTATCTGCGGGAGATGGCGCACGACAGAAAGCTCGTGACACAGATGGGCAATCAGGGCAGCGCCACGGACGGTCTGCGCCGCGCAGTGGAGACGATCCAGGACGGGCTCATCGGACAAGTGCATGAGGTGCACGTTTGGACGAACCGCCCGGTCTGGCCCCAGGGAATGGAGCGCCCGGACGGAGAAGATCCGGTTCCTGCGACCTTAGATTGGGATACCTGGATTGGCCCGGCGACGATGCGGCCCTATAAGGATCGCCGCAAGCCAAACGATCGGGAAGGAATTTACGCGCCGTTTAACTGGCGTGGCTGGCAGGATTTCGGCACCGGCGCGCTGGGTGATATGGCTTGCCACACGGTCAACATGCCGTTTCGAGCTTTAGATCTCGATTACCCGACGGAGATCGAAGCGATGCCTCTTGGCCCAATGAACAAGGAATCGTATCCCCTCGGTTCCAAGATTCGCTTCGACTTTCCTAAGCGCGAAGGTCGCATCCCCCTCGAGCATCCGCATCTGTTCCACCATTACAAAAAGATTGAGCATGACGCGGTGACACTGTGGTGGTACGACGGAGGCCAACCCGACCCGGGAGCCCGTGGCGGGCACGACCTGAGCAACAAGCCGCCGATCGAACTGACCGCCGACATCGTGGCCCTGCACGGCAAAGTTCCCGACAGCGGTTGCCTGCTGATTGGTGACGGAGGCATGGTCTTTTCGCCGGACGATTATGGGACCAATTTCTTCGTGAAGCTGAAAGGTGAAGAGAAATTCGTTCACTACCTCAAGCACCCGGCAATGGCGCAGTATCCGGAGCGGATTCCTCGCAACCATCACGCCGGGAATAACGTTGTTGCTCATGCCCAGGAATGGCTCACTGCTATCAAGGAAAACAAACCCGAGATGTGCTACTCGCGTTTTGACGTCGCAGCGCGTCTGACGGAGATCATGCTGCTCGGCTGCGTGTCATTGCGTGCCGGCCATAAGATCGAATGGGATGGACCGAAGATGGTTGCGAAAAATTGCCCTGAGGCGGCGCAGTTTATACGGCGGCAGGATCGTTCCGGTTGGGTTCTTTCCTGAGGCACTTATCGTGATCGGCAAGTTCGGGCACCCGTGCGCTGGGTGCCCCATCCATTTCATACCGGAGCCCGGCAGAGTTCGCTTGACACCTGCTCCAATATGTTGATATCAACATAAATTGTAAGGACGCTTCGCTTTGGTGTCTCCAAATTTCCGGGACTCCCTTGAAGTGGATGAACCGGTGGTTGCGAAGTCTGGAAAATCGAGGACCAGCTATGTCATTCTTTCGCGATCTGAAAATTGCTGTGCGCTCCCTGTGGCGCGTACGCACGCTGTGGTTTACCGTCGCCATCACGCTGGCACTGGGAATCGGAGCCAATGCAGCCATCTTCAGCGTTGTGCGTGCGGTTCTGCTACGTCCGCTGGCGAATCGTGACGAAGATCGCCTGCTCTACGTTCGGCAGAGCGCGCCCGGCCTCGGCGAACAGAACACCAACTTTTCGATTCCTGAAATCGACGATCTTGGCAAAGACCTCAAGAGCATTACGGAGCTTGGCACCTTCTCCTCGGTAGACTTCACGCTCATCGGCCTGGGAACGCCACGCGAGATTCCGGCTGGCGTTGTGGATGGTCACTACTTTGAGGTAATGGGTCTGCGTCCGGTGCTGGGCCGCCTGCTGACGACATCCGATGATGGCCCGAACGCAGCCGGAGCCGTGGTGCTGACCTATCGCTTCTGGAAGGAATCGCTCCACGGCGATCCAGGCGTGCTTGGCAAGCAGGTCCATTTAGAGAGTTTCGGCGGACCGCGGAACGCTACCATCGTCGGCGTGCTCGAGCCTTCGGTACCTTATCCCGTCGTCACTGAGATCATCGCCAACGTTGTCACCAGCCCGCATCATCTGTCCGCCACGATGGTCGCAGGCCGCGAACATCGCATGACCGAGGTGTTCGGCCGCCTGGCTCCGGGCGCCACACTGGACGCCGCGCGCTCGGAGCTGCGCGCACGCCACGCCGCCATTGTGGCTGCGCATCCTGACGTATACAAGCCTGACAATCATTACCAGATCGATGTGAAGCGCATGCACGACCAGATCAATGCGCGCGCCAACACTGTTTTGTGGGTGTTGTTTGCCGCCGCGGGCCTGCTGTTTCTTATTGCGTGCTCCAATGTTGCCAACCTCGTGTTAGCCCGCACCGTGCGCCGCGAATCGGAGCTCGCTGTACGGGCTGCGCTCGGAGCCAGCACGGCATCACTGCGCCGCTCGCTGTTGGCCGAGAGCCTGGTGCTCTGCGGCAGCGGGGTGATTGCCGCACTTCTTCTCGCATGGCCCACGGTTGCCGTTCTAGGCCGTTATGCCGCACGTTTTTCTGTACGCGCCGATGGATTGACCCTCGACTTCAATCTCGTATGGTTCGGCATCGCGCTGGCCCTGGTCGCAGCAGTCTTCCTTGCGTTTGTTCCTCGCCTGCCTTCGGTGGGTGGGCAACTCGGTACGAGCCTCACCAGCAGCGGATCACGCGGCAGCACCGGAAGCAGCAACCGGCGGCTGCGCATCTTCGCCGTCATGCAGATTACTGCTTCATTTCTTCTGCTGACAGGAGCAGCCGTACTGATGCGCACGCTCTATACGCTCGAAAATACGCGGCCGCCCTTCGACACTTCGCGAGTTCTTGCCGTGAATCTGCCGGTGCTGACGTATGGCAGAACTCCTGAGCAGGTCCAGAACTTCTATCATGAGGTTGCGCGCCGCGTGAGCACTTTGCCCGGAGTGGACCATGTCTCCACCGGCTTCAGCGTTCCCTGGCGTGACGATCAGGGCCTCAACATCAGCTTCACCTTTGCAGCACAAGGCGCATCGCGCAAGAACGGCGTAGATGACTGGCGCGCGAAGTTCCGGTCGATCTCGCCAGGTTATTTCGAAACCCTGGGCGTGCCCTTTCTTGGAGGCCGCGATTTCAGAGACACGGACAAGGCCGGTTCGGAGCGCGTGGTCATCGTCAGCCAGAGCCTTGCGAAAACGCTCTTCCCCAATGGGGATGCGCTGAACCGTGAGCTGCACTGGACCGATGGCGTGATGAAGTTCGTAGGCATCGGCTATGAGCCGCGCCGCATTGTTGGCGTCGTGCCTGATATCGACGACGAGAACATCATTCCGTCGCCCGCCATGACCGTCTACCAACCGACCGATCAGGAAGGCTGGCAGGGACGGCTCTTCGTGCGCACCCGGACCAATGATCCCTACTCGCTTGCACCTGCCATCACCCGTACGATTCATGAGATTTCAGCAGACCAACCGATCGAGAAGGCCAGCACACTGGATGACATTCGCGCTGAGGTGATGACACCAGACAAACTCAACGCGCTTGTCTTCGGTGGATTCGCTGCCGTCGCCCTGCTGATCTCAATCGTAGGCGTCGCCGGCGTGCTTGCGTTCTCGGTGAGCGGACGTACGCGCGAGTTTGGCATCCGCATCGCGTTGGGAGCGAAGCCGCAAAATATTCTCGCCGATGTTCTGTTGCAGGGGCTTGCGATCGCAGGTATCGGCGTCGGCGCAGGCATTATCTCCGGCATTGCCTTCGCACATGGAATTGCCAGATACATTGCGGAAGTGCGTCAGCCGGGAATTCTTGCATTCATTCTATCGGCCTTCGTCATACTGGCCGCAGCCGTAATCGCATCTGCCGTACCGGCCGCTCGCGCGGCACGAGTCAACGCCGTAGAAGCGCTGCGCTCGGAGTAGCAGTCAACTCATTCAGGTTGGGGTTTGAGCCGAAGCGTCAGATAACAACGAAGAACAGTTCTGAACTCTTCCGCGATCATCTTTTGTTCTGCATGATCGATGCCGGCGTAAGTTGCTGGAAGCGTCATGATGATCTTCAGAGTGACCGTCGTGATGCGCCGCGCATTCACAATGGAAAGACCAGGACTGAGTTCTCTGAGAAGAGCCTCGAAGCTTTCGCGTAAAGCGAAACGCTGCTTAGCTGGCCGCTTGAATCGCACTGGTGCATTTAAGAGCTGAAGGTACGCTGGGCGTGCCATCATGAAGCCGACAAGCGCATCGACAAGGGCATCAGCAAACTCCGCGATGCCGAGCGCCGCCACGCGCTCTCTAAGAGGTGGCCATAAGGCAGCCATCTCTTCTGCATAACGAGTATCAAGGGCGTAGAAAAGTGCCTCCTTGTCCGCAAAGTACTGGTACGCGGTCCCCGCCGAGATATTCGCACGTAAAGCGATTTCAGTCATAGTGGCCGCTTCGTACCCGCGCTCAGCCAGTACCTGGGCGGCTGCGTCCAGAACCTCGGCAACTCGGCGCTCCCCTCGCGGGCGCTGAGGAGTTCGTCTCTTCTCGCTTGACCTACCTGAGGGTGTTCTCATATAACAATTCCACCTGCCCTACATGAGGATACCCTCAGATAGGGGCGTGGAGGAAAAATGCGCCGTCGTATCTTGTGGTTCGGCCTGGTTGGGCTCTGCATCTCCATTTGGGTTTGCAATTCGTCGTTGTTCAGCCATCCGTTCGCGCAACGTCCTGTGTGGCTGGCGCACAGAGGAGTCCACCAGGACTACACACACACGGGTCTTACCGATGAAAGCTGCACCGCACGCTTCATCTATCCCCCGAAGACTTCCTATATCGAAGACACGCTGCCGGCCATCGGCGAAGCTTTCCGTGATGGCGCAGATTTTGTCGATTTCGACGTGCATCCAACGAATGATGGTCACTGGGTCGTATTCCATGACTGGAGGCTGGAGTGCCGGACAAATGGTCATGGTGTAACGCGCCAGCAGTCACTGCAATACCTTCAGACACTGGACGTGGGTTACGGATACACGGCCGATGGCGGCGCTACCTTCCCCTTGCGTGGGAAAGGTGTGGAACTTATGCCTTCCCTCGAGAATGTTCTACAGGGTTTCCCCGATCGCAGTTTCATCGTGCATATAAAGAGCAATGATCCAAACGATGGCAAGGAATTAGCGAGAACGCTGAGGAACCTATCAGGCAATCAGATTTCACGACTCTCTGTCACGGGAGGTGACAGGCCTATTCGTGCGTTGCGGGAGAATCTACCTTCGGTCCGGTCAATGTCACCGTCCTCGATCAAGAATTGCCTGAAAACCTATGCGTTACTAGGCGAATTCGGATATGTCCCCACGGCATGCCGTAATACGGTCCTGTTCGTACCCACAAATGTGGGCCCATGGCTATGGGGATGGCCAGATCGCTTCCTGGGACGCATGGAGAAAGTGAACACACTTGTCTTTGCCGTCGACGATCTTCAATCCGGTGGTACCAAAGGACTGAATGATGCGAAGGATTTGGCAAAGCTCCCCAGAAATTACACAGGAGGCATCTGGACCGACCGTATTGAGTCGATCCATGATCCAAAGCACTGATGACTTTCATAATGCATGTATCGCAAACTCCGCGAACTGGAAAGATCAGGCATCTCGTCGGCGGATGATGCCACCGGTAGCAACAAGAAATGAGCGGCGCCTCAGTGATTGGCCCCTCGACGCAGTCATTGCATGGTGTTGCGCCCTGGAGAGATCTCACGTTAGGTGCGGCTCTGACACCCGTACATGACGTCGAATACATTCCAACCTTTTGGAACATGCGCCTTGTAAGCGAGAAAAACAGCTGCGGGAGGAACAAAGTCCCACGACCAGCGCGATAAACTCCCCATGAATTCTGTTTCACGTGAATATCACACTAGTTGAGTGAAGGCGCTTCGATATGATCGATAACCACGATGGGGACAGGGCCCTTTCTTGGCTCAAGCTTAAGCCCAAGTTGTTCTGAAACTGCGGTAAAAATGGAAGGTCCGGAAACATCGCTCGAGTTGGCGTCTGCAGCGGCAGTTTGCGATGCCCATGTCAATTGGAAATCGTACCGGCCGGTGAGGTTGGTGTTGTCGAGAACAACGCGGCCCAGACCTTGTTGCGAGAGGTTGCTAGCCAATCGATCCATGGTGACTCCATTAGCAGTAAGTTGATTGATGCCTCCACTCTCGTTCGATGCGTGGCGCATTCCGATAATGCCGGTCCGTGCGTTGCTGTCTTGATCGCTCAAAGTCGAAGGCTTGAGTTTGGAGCCGTCCTTGGCAACTGCCAACGCGTAGAACGGAAGATTCCTCGATTCCTCGTGGCTGGCAAATTTGAAGCGATCGGCAAGGATCGTCCTTCCCATGGAGCGAACCTGTTCCAGATTAAGTTTGTGAAATGCGGCGATATCAGAGTCGGCAACCTTCGCCTCTATATCGAAGCGGGGGGAATTCGCCCAACTGGGAAGCCCGACAATCTGATTGCTCAAGACGAGGTCGAACGACTGAACGATCAAGTCCTGCAAAGGCAGATTCGACAGCCGGATTCCATCCGGCTGTAGCTGCATCCGGCTGCCCTGAGTATCCGAATTGTGCATTTTCACCGATACAACATCAAACTGTATGGGACTGCTAACTCTATCTAAAGATTTTGCCGCACCGGATGTCGTTTGGCTATGCGAGAACGGCGCATGAAATCCCGCAAATGTCATCGTGGCAAGAATCGCGGCCCGCGTAGCGAGGTTGAGTCCTTTGTTCCCTGTCGCACTGGACGTTCTCATCGATATCTCCTCTTATGCTCGTTTGACTTCCCGTCTAAATGTCGCGTGTACGGATAGTTATGCCGGCGATGGCTAGCAGCCCGATGGAAACGAGAAGGCAGATGGCCAGACCAGGCCAGGGCGCAGTCCCTTTGAGCAGGCGAGTAATCGGATCGACACACGTCGTGGCGCTCATGACGTCGAACACGTTCCATCCGCGAAGCGTCCTCGCCTTATAGCTAAAGAAGACCGTCGCGAGGGCACAAAGGCCTACCGCTGCGGCGGTGAGCTCTCCCTCAAAGATCTCCGAAAGCAGCAAGCCGCTTGCAACGATCACGAGCCCCGCTGCGCTCATGAAGACACCAAATGCGAGTGCCTGACCGAATGGATAAATCTCTCCCACTAAGGGTGAGACAATCGGAATTAAAAGCGCGGAAACGAGCCCGAGTGTAAGTGCTTCTGCGCAAGCCAGCGCCGCGCGGATGAGGAACAGGCGCAGACGCGGCACCGGAAGGCCCAGAGAAAACAGGGCCGAGCCTGTCCCTTTTTCCCGGCGCAATCCGCCCAGCGTGATGACAAACGCTGCAACTACCCAGAGGCCTTGAAGGGCATAGTGAAAGAGACCGCCCCAGATGTACGCCGAATAGGAGTACGACCTGCCGGGAAAGACTTCCTGGAGGCGCATCACGTATTCAGGCCCCGTGGTCACGGCGTAAATTACAAGCGATGCCAGTAACGCCATCGCAGAAAAGAACCGGCCGCGAGACTCCACCCAAGCCTTCCAGAGCAAGGCACTGTTGGCAGATGCAAAGTGACCGCGCGGATTCGAGACTTCAGTAGTCAATGCGATCACCATAGGCCACCGTTGCTGCGAGCACGAGCCCCGTGAGCGTCCATATCACCAACAGAGAAACCCATGGGATAGTCGCCCAGTTGAGCTGCCATGGGCCCGCCATGGCGTGCGCTAAATCGAAATATTCCAACCATGACTGGTGTGGTTGGGTTGGCAGGTGCATCTGAACTCGCATGAGCTCTGCCACACGCACGCGCTGCATATAGAGCTGGAGCCACAGGTACGGAACTCCGATAAGTATCAGCGTGGCGAGCAAGCTTAGATAGTTACCGGGAAGCAGCGTGTAGCAAAGATTGCCGAGGGCGAGCACAAAGGCACCGGCAGCCACCATCAAAGCGGCATGGAGGACCATCTGTGAAATCGAGAAGGTTTGATGAATGACCGATGAACCGAGAATGACAACGAATACGGCAAACAGGCTCAGCGCGATGCTCTCCAACAGGACCATCGCCAAGCGCGCGAATAGCCAGCGCTTGCGGCTAACCGGAAGGCCTAGGCTGAACAGAGCCGTCCCGCTGGCCCTCTCGCGAATCAACCCATCAAAGGCAAAAAGAGCGGCGAATAATGCCCAGACCTGCTGCAGGTAGTTGTCGTAAAGATAGTGCCAAAGATACCAGCCATATTCATGTATCCCCCACCACATTCCCGAGTGGTAGAAGTAGGGGTTCCTCAAATTCCGTACGTCTGTTGCCCACCACCTGACGAGCCATGCGTGCTGCTCCATATAGAAGATGCAGACGATGGCCACGGCAGTGAGCCCCGCGATGAAGCGCACCCGTGTTTCCAGCCATGCCTTGTAGAGCAGCGCGCTCATGACCGCACCTTTACTTTTCCGAGGAATATCTCTTTCAGCGAAAGCGGCAGCACATCTATGTTTCCGGCGCGCAGCATGCGAACGTGTTCGATGATTGCGTCCACATTATGGCTGGCGACCAACGAAACGGTGCAACCTTCGGTTCGGATCGTTTCGATTCCAGCCAATCGAAAATCGCGCTCTTCGACCGGCTGTGGGAAGACGGCCTGAATGTGCCGATATTGCTCCTTCACCTGGTCCATGGGCGCGTCCAACACGAGCCGGCCGCGGTCGATCATAAGTACATGGTCTGCGATTTGCTCCACTTCCACGATCTGGTGCGAAGAGAAGAACACAGTCGTACCTTCGGCTGTCAAAGAGACCACAATCTGTAAAACGTCTTCGATCGCAACCGGATCGAGGCCTTCCGTGGGCTCATCCAGAATTAGCAGTTCACAACCGCGCGCGAACCCTAGAAGCAGCGCGAGCTTCGTCCGCATTCCCTTGGAAAGGTGCCGGATTCTGCGCTTCGGTGGCAACTCGAACTGTTCCATCAGTCGGCGTTCGAAGGTGTGATTCCAACGCGGAAAGAATGCCTTCGTAAACTGCACGATCTGCTCGACCGTCATGTAGTCGTAAAGCCGCTTGTCTTCCGCTACGAAGGCCACTTTCTGCCGGATCAGCAGGCTTTCTTTCTCCCGGTCGATGCTGTGACCGAGGACGCTGCCCGATCCCCCAGTCGGGTGAACCATTCCCAAAAGCATCTTGATGGTCGAGCTCTTGCCTGCACCATTCTGACCCAGAAAGGCGCATACCGACCCGGACTGAACGGACAAATTCAAGCCCTGCACGGCCTCGATCTTCCCGTAGCTCTTTTTCAGTTCAACCGTTTCAATGACTGCTGCCACAAGCTACCTCCTTTGAAGCTCTCGGCGAGTTCTGCTTCAAACAAGCGTCGAATCTCGCCCTCGGCTAGACCCCGCTCTTTCAAACTCTCCACAAATTCGTGTACCGATCGCTGGGCATCCCGCAGATCTTCGGTCTTCGATCGGCCGCGCCGGCGAGAGGCGATGAAAGCGCCCAAACCGTGTCTTATTTCGAGCACGTTCTCCTGCTCCAGCTCGCGATATACCTTAATCACGGTATTGGGATTGATGACCAGCGATTCGGCCAGACCGCGAATACCGGGAAGTTGATCGCCCGGCGACAATGCGCCAGTCTCGATGGCGTGGCGAATCTGTTCCTTAAGTTGAACGTAGATGGGAACGCCGGAAGACGGGTTTGGTTTGCGAAACACTGTTCTACAGTAATAGCACAGTGAACTCCCCGAGCGTCAAGCGATATCAACGAATTTCGTTCGATCGTCTTAAAACTTCACTGCAGTCGCACTACCTCGCGGGTGAGGTGGCCATGGGTTCCGTACGATGGCGCCCGCCTCGCCATCCGAGCCCTTCGATTTGATCGGCTCGTACCGCAGGAAGCGCGTGGTATATCCGCTTCTGCCGCGTGCGCTGGAGCGCAGCACCTCCGCGATGGGAATTGCCGCGCGAATCAGCAGTCCATCCACGGTCTGAGAGATCGATTCGACACGCCCGAAGCGCGCGTGGATGTCTTCCATCACCGACGACATAAAAGGTGTGGGTAGGTCGATCGTCGCTTCGACCATTGGCTCCAGCACAATCGGCTTAGCCTGTTTTGCTGCCTCACGAAGGGCCATGGCGCCGGCGATCCTGAGGCTCATCTCGTGGCGGCCAACCTCATCGCAATCGCTTGTGAGCAGTGTGACTTTCAGATCGACGAGTTCGCAGCCCTGCAGAGTGCCTCCCTGTGCTGCCTCTCGCACGCCGGCTTCAATCGCCTGAACGGACTGCCTGGCAATCGCCTCATTGTCCAGGTCATAAAGAAACTGCAACCCGCTTCCGCGCGGACCGGGCTCTACCCGAAGCTTGCAATAACCATAGTTTCGGGAGCCGCCGGTATCACGGAGATACGAGTGTTCTGCTTCCGCAGAACCAAGAACTGTCTCCAGGTAGTTAACCTTCAAGTTGCCCGGTTCGGCCAGCTCTCGCTGAATGACCTTCAAGCGAAGCTCCAGGAGCTGCAATTCGTCCTCTCCACTGACGAAGAGCCTGTCGTGCTCGATGTGAACTTCGGCCCTCAGTCTGGGGTTTTCCTGGACCAGATCTTCGAGTTTCTGCCGGACGGAGGCATGCTGCTCCAACGGGATGGAATAGAGCTCAAACGAAAGAATGCGATGAACGGCTCTGCCTGGCCGAGTCATGGGCGTGCTCCTCCTCAACAAAACGCGAAGCCCAATCAATGATGGCAACCATTGAGCCATAGGTGAGAGGCGAAAGCAACCGAAAGTTATCTCATTGCGTAACCCTGCCGGGTATCAATAACGGGTCAGGGACAAACCTCGCAGTTCGGGAGTGCACTGAATCACGACATCGCGGCCGCGACCAGTTACTCCGAAAGTAATCGTTGTCTCACCGACCCGCAGATTCCTGACTTCGAGATCCTGCAGTGAATCCGGCAGTGCCGGGTGAGTGAGTGTAATCTGCCGTGAGATTCCATCCACCTTCAATCCAAGACACGCCTGAATCAGCACAAAGATGGACGCTGCAGCCCAGGACTGCGGCGCGCACGCGACCGGATAGAGGACCGGCGCCATCCCTTCTGCCCGTGAAAAGCCGCAAAAGAGCTCTGGAAGGCGATAACGATGGAAGTAGGTCGCCGAAGAGAACAACCCCTCGAAGACGCGGCTGACATGACTCGTTAAACCATAGCGCGCCATGCCAAGTGCAATAAGGCCGTTATCGTGCGGCCATACACTGCCGTTGTGATACGACATGGGATTGTAACGTGGCGAGCTGGTAGCGACGGTCCGGATGCCCCATCCGGAATAACAGTCCTCGGTAAGTAACGTATCCGCTACGCGCCTGGCTCGCTCAGGAGTGGCGATGCCGCTGAAGAGAACCTGGCCTGCATTGGATGAGACAACCCGACATAACCGCTTTTCCCCATCAAGGGCCAGACCATATGTTGAAAGCTCTTCACACCAGAAAGCGTCGTTAAACTTTTCCTGCAACATCTCCGCACGCCGGGTAAGCTCCGCGCAGTCATCGAAATGTCCAAGATGTTCCGCAAGAATCGCGCCGGCCCTCAGCGCGCCATAGGCATACGCCTGCACTTCGCACACCGCCAGAGCGCCATGGGCAGCACCGCCATCAGCATGAAATACAGCGTCATCCGAGTCCTTCCAGCCTTGATGGATCAGGCCGTTCGGCGCATTGCGCTTGTACTCGATAAATCCGTCTCCGTCTGCGTCGCCATACTGCTCCATCCAGTCCAGGGCGGCCCGCACAGCAGACCACAGCTCACGGACGAAATCCAGATCGCCTGTGCGTTCGTAATAGGCTCCTGCCAGCAGGACGAAAAGCGGAGTCGCGTCCACGCTGCCGTAGTAACGGCCGAAGGGCATTTCCTTGAGGGCGGCCATCTCGCCGTTGCGGGTTTCATGCAGAATCTTTCCCGGCTCCGCATCTTCCTCGGGCACCAGATCGGTGGCCTGGGTCTCGGCGAGATAGGCCAGCACTCCTTTGGCAACCGACGGATCCATCCATAGGCACTCCAGCGCCGTGACAATTCCGTCGCGTCCGAACGGCGTATTAAACCAGGGCACGCCCGCATACGGATATATTCCGGTAGGCAGATGAGTCGACATCAGGTGCAGATCGTAAAGCGAACGCCGATACCACTCGGTGAACTGCCCGTTCGAGGAGCTCACGATCACATCGTCTTCAGCCCGCTTTGCCTGCAGCGTAGCGATTCTCCTCTTCGCTTCTTCGAGCGGAAGCGAACCCTGTTCTGTCCGCCGTGATCGATAGCACGAGATACAGAGCACAATGGAAGTCTGTTCCCGCTCTTTGAGGTCGATACGGAAACAGGCTTCACGAGAGCATAACTCCTGCGGCGCCGGCTCGAATGTAAGCACCGTATATCTTTCTTCATGATCGAGCCCGTCATATCCCAACCGCACCCGGTCTTTTTCGAAGACCGGCGCCTGCAACACTCCATGTCTATTCCTCGGCAAACCTCGGATCTCGAAGATGTCGGCGAAGTCGGCATCGAACCCAACTGCCAGCCCGCATTGCACTTTCTCCTGTGAGAAGTTCTCCAACTCGATGGCCATATAGCAGGTATTGTCGAAGACAAAGATATGACGGCTGATCCGGACCGTGTTGGGGGCCAGGGATCCACCGCTCTCATCATTGGTCTCCGTCACATCCAGCGAGTCGTTCTGATCCCGGACATACGATCCCAGAACAATAGGAGCCACTCCGTCGAGAAGCAATGAAAACCGTGAAAGAAACCTGGTCCCATCGAAGAAGAATCCTTCTTCGCTACCCTCACCGGCACAGATGTCGCCGGAACGATCGCAAACGAGAAATGCATCCTGGTGTTTGAGCGTCTGGCGCGCCATATTCCGAGCGACAAAGGGAAGCTCCGAAGAGGGCTGGCCGGACTTCTTCTCAACATCAGGATTTGTGATCATAAGCGCCTCTCCATCTCTCGAATCCGTTTTTCATAAAGGCCGACATACCGCTCGGCCATGCGCCTGGAGGTAAACCGTTCTTCAAATCGGCGTCTGCAGCAGCGTCTACGGATGTGCTTTAGCGAAGCCACAGCGAGAACAGCATCTGAGATGGAATCCACCACAAAACCGTTGACTCCATGCTCGACAATCTCCGGCACAGCGCCCCGGTTCCAGGCAATGATCGGAGTTCCGCACGCCAGGGCTTCAATCAATACAAGCCCGAATGGCTCAGACCATACGACCGGAAAGAGCAGACCGTAGGCATTCCCTAGCAGCTCATTCTTCTCCGCTCCTCCGACCTCTCCAACAAATGTAATGTTCTCGTTAGCTTTGAAGATCGGTCTGATCGTCTGTTCGAAATACGACCGGTCTTCGTCGTAGATCTTAGCCGCCACCTTCAGGTGCATGTGCGCCTGCGATGCAATCTCGATGGCTTGTTCGATGCCCTTGTCCTGCGAGATACGCCCGAGGAATAACAGGTAGTCACCCGCTTGCTCCCTATACGTATGTAAGCCGGGTGGCATTCCATGATGTACCGTTCCGCACCATGCGGCCTGCGGCAACGGGCTCCGCTGGCTTTCCGAAATTGCCACGAGCGCAACCTCGGGAAAGGCCTGGAATAACTTTTCATGATCCGGCGGATGCACCAGGCCGTGAAGGGTGGTGACCGACGGCACCTGAAGCCGGCCGACCAGGGGAAAATGGACATAGTCGCAATGGAAATGGACCACATCGAACTCGTCCGCGTGCCGCAACACCTCTTCAACCTGCAGAACGTGATGTGGCAGCGTCTCGCGACACGAGACATCCTGCCACAGCGCCCGCTCGCAGGAAGAGATCAACCTGGCATTCGTACGTGAGTCGCCGCTGGCGAATAACGTGACCTCGTGCCCCATGGAGACAAGCTCTTCCGTCAGCCAGGAGACGACGCGTTCCGTGCCGCCATATCGTGCAGGCGGCACGCTTTCAAAGAGAGGGGCAACCTGTGCGATTCGCATGCTCGTCCCGCACTAGCTCAGTTGGACCATCGGCAGGCCCTGACGTGTCTTCTGGAAGTAGCAGATCTCAACCAGCGTCGGCCATAGCTCTAGAGAAGACCGTATCGATGCAATCGCGTCGTCTACGATGCGAACCAGGTTGTGCTGGAAGAAGTCAGACTCGAAGCCATAGAAGGCCTTCTGCAGATTTGCAGCGAATAAGCGTAGCGACTCCGCACGTTCCTGTGTAGGTGCTCTCTTCACTGCATCCAGGGCACGCGCATGCAGGCCGGTGATCTTGCCAAGGATTTCTTCGGCATCCTCGGCTGCCAACTCACCCCGATACTCAAACGTGACACTGAGCTCGTCGATACAGGTGACCGAGTCGCGTATCTTCCGCTTCAACAGGTTTGCAATCTCTTCATTCAATACCTCGGAGGCGGGTGGATTCCGCATGTAGTTGCTCTTGGTGTGATGCTGCGCCGCATCGACATGAGCCGCCACAATGCCTTCCTGCTGGATCCAGATGCGATAGATGTAGTCCTCGAAACGAAGCCGGGTGGGAAAGAATGGAGGCAAGCCGAAGCTATTGTCATAGCCTGCGACGCCACAATCCATGCGCCAGTTCTTATTCGTCAGAACAGGGCGGAAGTTCTCGAGAACGTAGAGATCATTCAGATCGTCGGGGCTTAGCTGCTCGTCGTTGCCGAGAAACATCTCAACAAAGTCGATCGCATCGATGTCGTTCGTTCCTGAGCGGAAGGTCTGGGCCATCTTGACGATGTCGCCGTCACGCACCCGGCCGCGCTCCAGCCGCATACTGTTCTCTTCGGCCAGCCCTTTGGAGGCGTTGGTCTCCAGTTCCATCGCCGTGTCGACCAGAAGCTCGCCGCGTTCGTAATTTTCTGGGACGTCCGCGCTCTTCTTTCCGAGCACGTCCAGAAACGCCGACATAATGTCGAAGGACTTCCGGTTGTATCCGTTCTGGCCGACGCGATGCAGCTTGCCTCGGCTCACTTCGTCGTACTCCAGAGACTCGGGGCTGTCCTGCACCAGGGCATATGGCCTCATGTCATCGTCGGAGCTGATCATCAGGCCGCCCAGCGTATACATCAGGGTATAGTTGCGATTTCCTCCGTAGCTTGGGCGGAAGAGGTTTTTGACCAGAGGCTCAAGGCGTTTGTTCCTCAAGCGCGAGTTGACGTAAGTAAGGAATTCTTCTTTCTGCCGTGGGCCTACATAGAACAGATCGGAGCGTGTCTTGATCTCCTGCAACAGCGGGAAATACTTTTCGAAGTTTGCTGGGGTGGAATCATCAAACACGATAATCGTGGGCGAGTGTCCGTTACGCCAAAAGTGATCGTCGTACTCCCGGATGGTTTCGCGTACATCTCTCAGGCGATGTGTCGGTATGACAAAGTAACTGTCCGGATCATGCATATTCCCTGTTCACTCCCTGGCTGCATCACTAGCAGCCAGAGACTATTGAACAGAGAAAAGCATCAAAAAGGCATATGGATTTGCTTTACAACTCCATCAAGCTAGGCGTGGTGAATCTGAAATTCGCAACATAGGCCATGAACGGCCTCGCCGTCCGAAGCGTTGAAAAAACAGGCCCTTCACGAATCACTCCAGCGAACAAGTTCGCTGAGGACCCGAACGTTCAGGATGACAACATTTTTGATAACACTTTAGACTCATGACACTAGGCGCAGGCGATCCGTGTCTCCCAGCGCCAGACGCGTATTGTGTCGAGCAGCTTCGTTCGAGACAACTCTGTAATGCCGATGCGAGCGGCTCCGGTGATGGCATGCAACGGCCGTATGGCCATGGCATGCTGCGGGCCGGGACAAATACGGAGAAATACACCGGCGTGGGACCTTAACCTGCGAGAGTAGTCTCCGCAGGCAAGACGCAATTCGCCCCCGGAACCGATATATGGCAATGCATATACGGCACACTGGCCTTCGTTAAAAAGCTCCTGAATAAGCTCTTCCACCAGCGTGGCCTGACCTTCGGGAAACTCAATGCCATGAATGTACGGCATGGATAGAACCTCCTCTGACTCACATTACGAGGAAGTCACTAAGAAAGGCGTAAAGGCCGAACGCCGTAAATACTTACAGCGTTCTTATACTTTTCCTCTATCATTCGTTGGTTCTCAGTGAGAATCATTTGCTGCCGGCGCGGTGACTGTCGAAGGCAAGCGTCTTCTCGATGGCCTTCTCGACCAGAGGCTCCATCGACACATAGCCTTCGGCCGTGGGATGAAGACCTGCGGTTTAGGCCTGCGCGGGTCGCCCGCTAATCTGCTAGCCGAAGTCGCTCTCACAATCAGTTCGAGGACGGGTACTCGACATTGTCGACCACGAAGATACTGATGGCCCCGTCCTCTTTCTTGAGCTGGAGACCGAGTTGCTCCCTTATAGCCTCGGTAAATGTCGGTCCCGAATCGTCACGTGGGGCGCTGCTAATGCCTTCCCTACCTAAGGATTCAGGATCGAACTCGAGAATGAAATCAAACGTTCCGTTTAGCCCTGTCTGATCCAATATAGGTCGATCAGACTCTCCTGCACCGGTCAACCAATCCACAATCGCGTTCATGGTCATGTCACGGCCGCCTTCTCTGAGACGGTACTTAGAAGTTCGAGCCTCAGTGCCGTCGCCGCAGGTAGCCGGCCAAAGTCCAACCATTGTCGCGACGGGTGTTCCCACCGCGGGGAGTGGCAGAGGAGCCGAGCACGATAAAGTCGGATTATGCGGTCTCAACTGAGGTCCAGTCTTCCCGGGCCTTGTAAGATACAACCCAAAGACAGGCATTTCCCGCTTCTCTCGATGGACCTTCAGGTTGAACCGATCTTCAAGAAGAGACTGCAGCATCAACCGCATGTCTTCCTTGGTTGGCTTCCCGGATTCTGCTCTTGCGTTGATGTCAAATTTATCCGTCGTTGCCCAACTTGGCAGGCGGCGCATCAATCCGCCGCGAAATTCGCTGATGTTTATCTTGTAGGCAAAGATAAGGAGGGTGACGAGGGATTGATTCGTTGCTGAGAAAACTCCTCCTGTGGGGAAATAAACATCTCCGCGATCAAGCGGAAAGTTCGAAGTCCCCCGACCGCCTGACTTGTTCTCGCGGACGGAAGCTACCTCGAACTCAAGCTTGTGAGGCGCCATCATTGACGATGGGTTCTGGGCAGACGATTGTGCCAGGTACGCCGGAGCAATCAAAACGACGATAAATCGCAAAAGAAGAAGACGCCGCATATGGGGAGGCTAACAAATCTTCAGCCGCTTCTAGACCATAGTTTCGACAACTTCGAATCCTGATCCGCACCTCCAAAGCAGGCCATGGAAATGACAGAGTGTGGAAAGCATGGAGAGCCATAAAACCGGCTTCCCACCCTTCCCACACTCTTTGGAAATCCCTTCAGGATTCCCACATTACCACGGCCTCGACGGCGAGTTAGGTGTTAAGGAGCAAAGGCAAAGACCAGCCATAACCTCAATTCAAGCCCTCAACTCCGCAAGGGACTTGTAACGGATGTTCCCGGTCCAATGTGTAACGGATGTTCCGGTACACTCAACCCCTGCACTATGAGCGCTAAGAATTTTCCCCTATATCAGGATCCGCTCGGCCAGACGGACCATTTGGTCCACCGCATCTTCCGTCGTCATCTCTTCGGAGACGAAGATGTCGAAGAACTCGAAGGAGGTGAAGGTGTAAAGGGCCGCGGCTGCTTCGCTGGGCGGCAGAGCCATCGCGCTCGCAAAGCGATTGGCAAGCACCTCAGCCGCGCCACGGCGACGAGCGTACCGGGATGAGACGGCCTGACCGAAGGCAAGGTCCAGTGCAGCGATGCCGTGAATGCGGCGGATCAACACACGTTCCTTGCGCCAGAACCGTGTAAACACGCGCACAAATCCACGTACGGCGGTACGTGCATCGGTTCCGTGCATCACCTCGCGCATCTCCTCGACACCCGCGCCGAGCGCAATTTGATCGAAGAGCGCCGTGATGATGCCCTCCTTGTTGCCAAAGAGGTTGTTCAGTGTCTGCCGCGAGATACCGTTCTTCGCCGAGACGTTCTCCATGGTGAACTCGGCTCCGCCACCCTTCTCCAGCAACTTTCGCGCTGTTCGCAGCACCCGCTCCCGGGTCACATCGGACTGCACTGCGCGCTGCCCCAGCGTATATGGACGTTTAGCTGGAGGCGGTCGTCGGGATGGCATGAGGGTATTCTAGAGCCGAAGATTTAACTGGACAAGATGTCTATCTAAATTCTACAGTGCTATCCATGTCGACCGTGCCCTTGTCTTCGCCCACAACACGGTTTCCACGATGGCTGCGGATCTTCTTCTGGTTCTGCATTGTGATCGCTGTCGCCGTAGTGACGCGCCGCGTCGTCTCCTTCCTGGCGCCTGCTCGCAATGCACCACCCATGATGGTGAGCGTGGAAGAGGCGTTCATGAGCCGCAAGGCGCTCACGCTGGCGCATATCCTGCCCGCAGGAGCGTTGGTGCTGCTACTCCCGTTTGTCCTGCGACGCGGACCTGGAACAAGACGCGGTCTTGAAGGTGCAGTCTACGCACTGGGGTTTATCGTCGGCATCACCGCCTATGCAATGAGCGGGCATCCGGTCGGCGGAATCATCGAGCGTTCTGCGGTACTGTTCTTCAACACTCTCTATCTCTTCTGCCTGACACGGTCGTTTCTTCTATGGAGTTCCAAAGCGTTTCCATTGGCGGGACGATGGCTGCTGCGCGCCATGGGTATCCTGCTGGGGATTGCGACCACGCGGCCTGTCATGGGTGTCTTCTTCGCGACCAGCAGGCTTACACATATGACGCCGCAGCAATTCTTCGGCATCGCCTTCTGGATCGGTTTTTCCATCAATACGGTCGTAATTGAGTTGTGGCTGAGAAAGCATCCCGTTATCTCGAATTAGGATTGTTCCTGCAGTGGTGCCCATCCATCGCATCGCGATGGATGGGATATCTCGCGAAGCGAGATTGCTTTCCCCTAGCGCAGCAAAAGACAGTTATGGGTAGAGAAGCAGATTTCTCCGCTCCCGCTGGTCGCTACGAAATGACAAACAAAAAGGCGATCCCCACAGCTTGGGACTGTCCAAGCCTGTCCGAAATTGCTGTATTTGTGTCGTGGCGTTCGCTGCCTGACCGCTCTAGGTTTGAGAGCAGGAGGCAGCAGACCATGACCACCGACACCTTGCCCACCATCTCCGGAGTCACCATTCCCGACAGCAAACTCGCGCAAGCGATTACCACCTTCATCCGCGACACCGAGACTTCCCTGCTCTTCAACCACTCCAGCCGTGTTTATCTCTTTGCGGCGCTTGCTGGTAAGCGCCGTGGGCTGAACTTCGATCCTGAACTCCTCTATGCGGGAGCGATGTTCCATGACATCGGTCTGATGCCTTCCCACAGCAGTCCTCGCGATCGTTTTGAAGTAGACGGAGCCAATGCCGCGCGCGATTTTCTGCGCAGCCACAAGATCCCGGAGCAGGAGATCGATCACGTCTGGACAGCCATTGCACTGCACACCACGCCGGGTATTCCGCAGTATATGCATCCGGTCGTCGCCCTGGTGACCGCGGGAGTCGAGATGGATGTGCTTGGCATTGACTACACCAGCTTTGCCGACGCCGATCGCGAGGCTGTGGTCAACGCCTTCCCACGGACGCCAGCCTTCAAGGAAGACATCCTACAGGCCTTCTACGACGGCATTCATCACAAGCCGGAGACTACCTTCGGCAACGTGAAGGCCGACGTGCTCGCCGATAAAGACCCGAACTTCAAACGCGGTAATTTCTGCCGTGTGATCCGAAACTCCATGTGGCGCGGTTAAGCTGTTCGCCACCGGGGAACGACGATCGCGCTTCCTAGTTAGAATCGGAGTATGAGGAAGGTTGTGATCGTCGGTCCTCCTCCGGTCCAGATTCTCGATGTTGCCGGGCCGCTGGAGGTCTTCAGCAATGTCCCCGGATACGAGGTACAGCTTGCCCATCCGGGAACCGGCGATACTCTTCCAACTCACCGGGGCTTTGCCCTGACCAACGCCATTCCCATTCGCGAGATCACAGGAAAGATCGACACACTGGTCGTCGTCGGAGGTCCCGGAGCGGAGAACGGCATCTACGACGAAACCTTCATTGCCTGGATCGCTGAAGCAGGCGCCAAAGCAAGGCGTGTCGCCGCCATTTGCACCGGAGCTTTCCTTCTCGCAAAAGCTGGTCTGTTGGATGGAAGAAATGCCGTCACGCACTGGAACTTTTGTGACCGGATGGCCAAAGAGTTTCCTGAAGTCACGGTAAAAGCCGAATCTATCTTCCTGAAGGACGGGCCGATTTATACCTCCGCGGGCATCACCGCCGGTATCGACCTATGCCTTGCGCTCGTCGAAGAAGACCACGGACATGAAGCGGCGCTACGCGTCGCTCGCTTCCTCGTCATGTTCCTGGTGCGACCGGGCGGGCAATCGCAGTACAGCCATATGCTCTCGCGCCAGGCGATCACTTCTCAGCCCCTTCGTGAGCTGCAGGTGTGGATGCTGGAACATTTGCGCGAACACCTCACCGTTGACCGTCTTGCGGAACGCATGGGAATGAGTGCACGTAACTTCACTCGCGTCTGCCTGCGTGAGATGCGTATGAACCCGGGGCAATTCGTTGACCGCATGCGAGTTGAAGCTGCGCAGCAGATGATCGACAGCTCATCGATGGGATTGAAGGAGATTGCGGATGCCTGCGGCTTCCGCTCAGCCGATGCCATGCGTCGTACGTTTCTTCGTGTGTTGGGTGTAACGGCGGGTGAGTATGTGAATCGCTTCCGGCGGGATGCCACGAAAGCATAGCAGTCTTAACACCGACGCCCGGCTGCGGGGCAAAAATTGGGGGAGCCTTGCGGCTCCCCGAAGTGTGTGCAGCAGCGAAATGTGGATTTGAGCGTTTTCCCTGTTGCTGGGTATTCCGGAAGGGGCGTGCAGCGGCGTTTTCATTTCGGAAAACGCCCATAGATGCAGAATCCCTGCATCACACCCACAGGAAAAATGCTCTAGAACTCCACAAAGTTTGCGTCGTTGCCGGCGCCGACAGCGACGGGAACGGGGATGGCCACCGGACGGATCATCGGTTTTGCAGGCTTTGCGGCAGCCTTTACGGCAGGCTTCGCCGAAACGCTCTTCGCGCTTTGATGAGTCATTGCGCGAGATGAGGTCTGCACGCCAACCATGGCTCCAAGGCGGGCAGCCAGTTCGTAAAGTGCGCCTGACTGCGCATTGAGCTGCTCAGCGGCTGCGGCAGACTCCTCCGCGTTCGCGGCGTTCTTCTGTGTCACCGACTCCATACGGCCGATGGCGCGTGCGATCTGATCGACACCGCCGACCTGCTCCGAGGATCCATCGCCGATCTGGTCGACCAGCGACTTGATCTCAGTAAAGGAGCCTTCGAGTTTGGCTCCAGCCTCCGCCATCGATTCGATCTTGGTGCGGCCGTCTTCGGCGTTGGTCAGTGCTGCTCCGATCAGGGCGGAGGTCTCACGTGCTGCTTCGGCCGAACGCTGGGCAAGGTTACGCACCTCTTCGGCAACCACAGCGAAGCCTGCTCCGGCCTCACCGGCGCGGGCTGCTTCCACCGCTGCATTCAGCGCCAGGATATTGGTCTGGAACGAAATCTTGTCGATGACATTGATGATCTTCGCAATCTGCTGCGAGCTCTCATTGATGCTGGTCATCGAGTTGACGCACTCCTTCACGGCCGCCGCGCTCTGATGGGAGGTGCCAACGGCAGTGCCGACGATTCCCATCGCAGAGCGCGCATTATCTGCGTTGCGCTTCGCCATGGACGAGATCTCTTCAGAGGAGGCCGATGTCTCTTCGATCATCGCCGCCTGCTCCGAGCTGTCACGAGCCAGGTTCTGGCTGGAGGAAGAGATCTGCGAGGCTGCAGAGGCAATCTGCTCCGCACCCTGGTTCAGGGCGAGCACGTTTTTGCGCAGGTCGCGTTCCAGACGAATGACAATCCAACCAACGACAGCGGAGGCAATAAACGCAAGGAGCAGCAGCGTCATCGAAATCGACTCTGCGGTAACTACGGAGCTACGGGCATCATTGCTCGCATCTGTCATGATTTTCTGCTGGTGCTCGAGGATCTGACTGCTCAGGTTGTCCGCTTCTTCAAGCGGTTGCGTGAGCTCATTCAGGTTCAGGTCGGCCGCTTGCTTGAGGTCGTGATTGTTAACCGCGGCGGCAAACCGCACATGGATTGGAGCCAGGCGGTCGAGCGTGGCTTCGGTTTTATTCAATAGATCTGCACCAGCGGAGCCTACTCCAACGTCGCGAATTCCTTTAATCGCCTTGCGGAACTCAGCTTCGTGCTGTGCGTACTGATGTTCCCGTTGGGCAGCCATATCCCAGTTCCCCATGGCGGCCTGGGCGAGTTCGCCACGCTGCGCAGCCAGCATCTCGGAACCAGAGGCATCGGCAACGCCGGCGAGATAAAACTTGTGAGCATCATCCACACCAAGCGTGTGAATCGTATCCCCCAAAGTACTTACGCGGTAGGCGAATGCCCCGCCCAGAACCATCGCCAGAAGGGTGAGGGCGCCTGTTGCGCTCATAAGCTTTTGCTTGATTGTCAGATTTTTCATTGTGTGCCACCTGCCAGGGAGAAACTCTGTCCTCTCCATCGGCGGAAAAAGGCATCACAATAGCGATTAAGTTATGAGCGGTAAACGACTTAAGCCAATGTTAAGGCTAAATGCGAAACGCCGGACGCCCCTTGACGGCAGCCGTGAAGGGGATATCCGGCGTATAAGTTACTTCGCCTTGCTGGCGTCGAACGTACCACTCACACCAAACGGATCAACCGTGGTATTCCCGGAGATCTTCTCGCCATCCAGTTTTCCGTCAAAGCTCAGCAACAGCGCGGTTCCGTTATAGTCGCCGGGTTGCGACCACTTGATCTGCTGGCCATCAATCTTTCCGGTCACCTTAGCCTCGCCTGCTTCACCTTTGCAGGTGCCCGACAGGTCTGCTCCGGCCTGGACGAAGTTACACTCCATTTCGCTATCGCTACCGCCGACCGACAAGTGGACCTTCCATTTGCCGCTGGCGTCAGGAGCGGCGGCGGTCTGTGCGAATGAGAGGGTGGAGAGCAGGGTAAGCGAGGCGACGAAGAGTCTCATGAAGGGATTGACCTTTCCGGTGCACATGAATTACATACGTGTGAACACGCATTAATCTATACCGCCGGATTCCAATACTGTCCAGCGGAAATTCTTTTTCTCCCTGTGGAGGCTTTTCCCATGACCCTGGCAGGTTTTGAGGCGGTTCAGCCGGCTCACGTACCATCGTTGGTGATGAAGCAAGATAGACCGCTGACCAAACACGCCATCAAGAGCAAGGCCACCCGCGATGCCCTGCTGAAGGCGGCCGAACAGATCTTTGCGCGTGACGGATACGAGCGGGCGCAGATCGATGAGATCGCACAGCTTTCAGGCCGGACCCGCGGCGCCGTCTACGCGCAGTACAAGACCAAAGAACAACTCTTCTTCGCCGTGCAGGAGCGGCAGATTGAGACCGCGAAGGCAGAGGTGCAGAAGCTGCTCCTTGAGACGGACGACTACGCCGAACGGCTTGCCAGGCTTCGCGAGTACTACAGCGGCCTGCGTGATCCGCGTGCCGGTCTTCTCGATCTGGAGTTGAAACTCTATGCCATCCGCCATCCGGAGTCGGCTGCCTCCTGGGCCGATCGCTACACGCGGACCTACGGCCCAGGAAGCTTCGACGCTGAGTTCGGCCTGGCCCAACTACCGGGCCGCTCCAGGCTCCATAGCCGGGCTCTCGCCCTTGCTTCCCTGAAAACGGCGCTGATTCTCACGATGGAGTTTCTTCCCGATCACCTGCCACGCAGCGAGGCCAAACTGCTGCTGAAAGAAGTCTTCGACGGTCTGTTTCCCCCGAATACCGTTGCCGGCAGTGCGCCGAAAAAGAAAGCTCGCGCTGTTCGTAAGAAGGTATCCGGTGCGTAGATCGGGTACCCGGATACCCATACACTGGGTGCCCCATTCACGCGAAGCGTGAGTGGGATATTCGAGCTACGCTCGAACCGCTTTTCGGTTGTTACCCTGCGGCGCGCCTGCCCAAACTAGATTGCTCACATCCCACCCATCGCGTTGCGATGGATGGGGCACCCAGTGTATTGGCTATATTCAAAAGCCCAGAATGAGTTTGAGCCTTTTCCAATTTACATCCGTGCAAGCACGCATTTATTGTGATTGCCTACATCAAAAATCGTCCCCCGGAGCACTCATCCATGCCGCACCCCCGCTTCACACTCGTTCGCAACACTGTTGCAGCATCTCTCGCCGCCGCCTCCGTATGCGCCTCTCTCCAGGGACAGGTCACTCTCCAGCCGAAGTCGATGCGCCGCGTCGCGCAGGTCGATCCGCGATATGTCTCGTTCAATGTTGAGGCGATCGAGATCACCGGGGGCCGCTTCTGGAAGCCCTTCCCCAAGAAAGACCAGCCGCCAGCCGCTCCGGGAACAACCACTGATCCCTACCAGTACCGTCCGCCCATCGACTTGAGCCGCCCAAAGATCCGCAAGCTCGCCGGAGCACTTGCTCCCAGCTACATGCGTGTCAGCGGCACCTGGCGGAACAGCACGTACTTTCAGGACGATGATGCCCCGCAGATGTCGACACCGCCGGCAGGCTTCAAAGGCGTGATGACGCGGGCACAGTGGAAAGGCGCGATCGACTTTGCTCACGCCGTCGGCGCGGACCTGGTGACCTCGGTCGCCATCAGTGATGGGACACGCGACGCCAATGGAGACTGGACTACGACCCAGGCCAAGACCTTCTTTGATTTCACCCGCAAAGCCGGCGGACACATCGCCGCAACAGAGTTCCTCAATGAGCCGACCTTTGCAGCCCAGGGCGCAGCGCCGACAGGCTACGACGAGGCGGCCTTTGCGAAGGACGTAAAGGCCTTCCGCACCTTCCTGAAAGCTGAGTCGCCAGAGACCATCTATCTCGGCCCGGGAAGCATCGGCGAAGGTGTTCCCATGATTGTGGGCATGCCCATGCCGAAGATGCTCTCTACCGAAAAGATGCTGCAGGCTTCTGGCCCTGTCTTCGACGCGTTTTCGTATCACGTCTACACCACGCTTTCTCCCCGTTGCGTCGGCAAGATGGGTCTCTCGTGGGAGAAAGTGCTTACGCCCGCCTATCTGGATCGCAATCCCGATACCGAAGCCTTCTATGCCAAGCTCCGTGATACCTACTTGCCCGGCAAGCAGATCTGGCTGACAGAGACGGGCGAGGCCGGTTGTGGTGGAAGCCCGTGGGCTTCCGCTTTCATCGACACCTTCCGCTTCGCCGATCAGCTCGGCTCGCTGGCTCGCAGAGATGTACAGACCGTGATGGTCAACACGCTCGCCTCCAGCGACTACGGCCTGCTGAACGAGGAGACCCTCAATCCGCGTCCTGATTACTGGCTCGCGGTGTTGTGGAAGCGGTTGATGGGAACCACGGTGCTTGATGCCGGCCCGGCGCCGGATGCGACGCTGCGCATCTATGCGCACTGCATGAAAGGCGTCCAGGGTGGTGTGAGCGTGGTTGCGCTGAATATCGATAAGGATGCTGAACATGCCCTCACGCTTCCCGCGGCAGAACGCTACACGCTGACGGCTCCGGAGCTATTGAGCGAGACCATGATGTTGAACGGCAAACCATTGCAGGCGGGTGAGGACGGAACGCTGCCTGCGATCACCGGCGAGCGAGCGAAGGCCGGCGAGCAGAAGCTTCCACCGGCGTCGATTACGTTCTTTACGGTGCGTAATGCTGGGAATGCTGCCTGTCGTGGAAAGTAAGACACCGAATACATGTCCCCTAGGGACATGGGTGTTCGAGCGAAGCTCGAAGCAGGTGGGAGCCGTGGGCTTCAGCCTAATGTCACTTACTTTCGCAACCAAGAGTGGAACAACGGGCTTCTTGAAGCAAATGGAGAGAAATTAGGTTGCCAAACCCTACAGCAGGAACCAAGGCCGGTACCGTTTTCTCAGTGAAAACTAAACTCACATTCATTTCCAGCTCACCCCCTAAGAGTTCCGTAGTGCAATCGGAACGCATTGGGGGCCTCAACTCCTATGGAAACTGAAAAGTAAGTGACATTAGGCTTCAGCCCACGGTCTATCGATCCCAAAAATAAATGGGCTTTAGCCCTGGGTATTTTGCTTGATCTACAGAAAGGCCCAGGGCTAAAGCCCGTTATATTTTTGCTTTGAATCAGCGGGCTGAAGCCCGCTGCTCCCACCAGTTCAAGTTCTATGGAGCGGGCCTTCAGCCCTTCGTTTCCTTTCCCCGGGGTGCCCCACCCTAGCGTTGCGAGGGTGGGACCCGGGCAGACATATTGTTCGCATATTCGAGCGTCGCGCAAACTCCCACCCATTGCTTCGCAATGGATGGGGCACCCAGAGTTGTGGCTCTCGACGCGTTTACTTCCATCCACCGCCCAGCGCCGCATACAACTGCACCAGCGAGTTCGCCTCCTGCGATTGCGCCTGTGCCAACTGGAGCTGAGCATCGTAGAGGTTGGTATCTGTTGCCAGCACCTCGATGTAGCTGGTGTTGCCACCCGCATAGCGAAGCCGTGCCAGACGGACAGCATCTGCGGCCGAAGCCACGGCGTGTGTCTGCTCTTCCCTGCGGCTCTGCGTCTCCTTGTAGGCCGTCAGTGTGTTCGACACATCCTTCAGCGCGTTCAGGATGGCCTTCTGGTACTGCACCACCATCTCCTGCTGCTGTGCCTGCGAATACTTGTAATTGCTGCGGATGCGGCCGCCGGCAAAGATTGGCTGCGAGAGCGAGCCGGCAGCGTACCAGTAAGCATTGCCTCCGTCGAAGATCTTCTGCAGCTGGTTGCTTGCAGAACCGCCCATGCTGGTCAACGAGATCTGCGGGAAGAACTGCGCCTTGGCTACACCGACACGCGCATTCGCCGCCATCAAGGTCGCCTCTGCCTGGCGGATGTCAGGACGGCGTTCCAACAGTTCCGACGGCAAGCCCGTCGGCACCGCTGCCGGATGCGGCTGGTCGTCGATCTTCTGTCCTCGTGCGACATCCTGCGGTGCATGGCCCAGAAGGACGCTAATGGCGTTCTCCTGGGCGACGATCTGACGCCGGAGCTCCGGCAGGTTGGCCTTTGCCGTATACAGCAGCTCTTCTGCCTGCCGCGTATCAGCACGGGAGCCGGCGCCGTAGTTCTCCAGCGACTGGGTCAGACGCAGCGAATCCTCGCGGGCCTGGATCGTGTTCTTCGTGATCTCAAGCTGCGAGTCCAGACTGCGGAGCTGGAAGTACGATGCCGCCAGCTGCTGGATCAACGCCGTCCGCGTTGCACGCTGCGCCCACTCGGTCTGCAACAGTTCCGCGCGAGCGGCCTCGGTCTGGCGGCGATAGTATCCCCAGAAGTCGAGGTTCCACGCAGCCGAAGCACTGAAGCCGCCGCCGCGGATGAAATCGTTCTTCGTGCCATCACTGTTCTGCGGAGCGAGGCCCTGCGGAAGCTGCAACGCCGAGAAGCTGCCACCGGCGTTCACCGAAGGCAACTGCTGCGAGCGCACAATACCTACAACCGACTGCGCCTCAAGCACACGCTGCGCTGCGATCTTAAGATCGAGGTTGTTCTTCAGCGCCTCGGCGATCAGCGCCTGCAGCGCAGGGTCGGTGAAGATGCCCTGCCAGTCCTGCTCAGCGATGGATGCTTGCGGTGCGGGCGTTGTAATCTCGGGCGCCAGGGCTCCGCGATAACTCTGCGGAGCCACGGCATCCGGGCGCCTGTAATTCGGGCCGACTTTGCAGCCGGTCACCAGCAGCGCGAGCACACCGCCAAGTACGGCGATGCCCGCGCCACGAAGCAGAGTCTTAGCGGAGTTCGACATGTTGGCCCTCACTGAGCAGATCGCCCGGGCTTGCGACCAGCGATTCGCTTCCCTTCAGTCCAGCAAGGACTTCTACCTCTTTACCCATGTCCTTGCCGATGGTTACCGGAACAAAATGTACCTTCTGCCCGGCATCGACCGTCACCACGTGCATGCCCGCATGGTCAATGACAAGTGAGCTGGTGGGAATAATGAGCGACGAATGCTGCTGTGACAACGTGAAGTGGACTTGCGCATACATGCCAGGCAGAAGCGAGGCGTCGTGATTATCGACCTGCACCTCGGTCCGCATGGTACGAGCGGCATCATTCAACGCCGAGGCGTTACGGGTTACGGTGCCGGTGTAATCACGACCCAATCGCTCGGTGACATCGATGCTCGCCTTCTGTCCGTCACGGATGTTAACCGCCTCGGACTGTGGCACATCGACATAGATGCGCAGCGTGTCGCTCTGCGCGATGCTGAAGAGCGGCCTGTTCTGAGCCGATGCGCTGACCAGGTCACCGCGCTCCACATTGCGCTGCGTGATCACGCCGTCAAAGGGAGCCACGATGCGCTCGAAGTTCTGCATCTGCTGCAGCCGTGCCACGTTGGCCAGGTTCGCAGCTACACTGGCTTCCGCCGCCGCAATGTTTGCGCCGGCTGCGGAGACATCCGCAACACGCGCATTGTGGTTTTGCACAGCACTATCCACAATCTGCTGCGAGATCGCGTGCTGCTCTCCCAGAGGGACATCACGCTCACGCGTCAGCCGCGCCAGCTCGGCATTTGCTTTTGCCTGCTCCAGTGCCGCGCGAGCCTGCAACAGTGCCGCCTGCGACTGTGCGAGGGTCGCCTTTGCCTGGCTCAACTGCTGGTCGATCTCAGGCGATGAGATCACCGCCAGCACCTGGCCGGCGCGGACCTTCGTACCGATATCCGCGTTGCGGCGGTCGAGATAACCATCCACGCGGGCATACAGGTTCGCCGTATACAGCGGCTCGATATTGCCCGGCAGAACAAGCTGCGATGTCGGCTGCCCCTTGGTCGCGTGGATCACGCTGACGACGGGGTGCGTCACCGGAGCTTCGTTCGTCGCCGCCAGAGCCTCGCGGTGGCTTGCGATGCGAGGTACGGCGCCGACTGCGGCGAGGGCAAGAAGAACAACCGCACCGCCGCCAATCACCTTGGCTCGACTTCCGGATTTCGTCTGGACGCGGTCGCGGGTGGAAGTTTCCTGAGTGCTGATCATGCGGCCTCCTGAGCTGGTTTCTTTCCGTGGATCAAAGTGAACATCAATGGGACAAAGAAGAGGGTTGCGAAGGTCGCCATGCTGAGACCTCCGATGACCGCGCGGGCCAGCGGAGCATTCTGCTCACCGCCTTCGCCCATGCCCAGAGCCATCGGCAGCATGCCGATGATCATCGCGCAGGCTGTCATCAGAATGGGTCTCAGTCGAGTAAAGCCCGCCTGCACCGCAGCGCCGACCGCCGTCTCTCCACCGACACGTAGCTCGTTCGCAAAGGTGACCAGCAGAATGGAGTTGGCCGTTGCCACACCGATGGACATAATGGCGCCCATCAGAGATGGAACGTTGAAGGTGGTCTGCGTGAGGAACAAGGCCCAGACAATTCCGCAGAAGGCTCCAGGCAGCGCGCAGATGATGATGAACGGATCCAGCCAGCTCTGATAGTTGACGACCATCAGCAGATAGACCAGAAGTGCGGCAAAGGTGAGACCGAGACCCAGACGGGTAAAGGCCTCATTCATGCTCTCCACCTGCCCGCGGACGACGATCTTCGTGCCCGGCGGCAGATGTGCACTCTCTTCCTTCACGATGCGGTTGACCTTCGACGCCACCGAACCCAGATCGCTGTTCTGCGTGTTGGCATAGATGTCAAACACCGGAGCGCCGTTATGGTGGTTGACGACTACCGGCAGAATGGCGGGCTTCAGCGTTGCCATGTTGCCGAGCACCTCGGTGCGGTTGGCAAGCGTATGAATCGGGATCGGCGTATTCTGCAACGCGTTGACCGAGTCGATGCTGTACTGCGGTGTCTGTGCAGCGACGGTGTAGGTGATTCCCATCTTCGGGTCGAGCCAGAAGTTCGGCTGCACCGCCGCACTGGAGCTCAGCGAGATATACAGGCTGTTCGCCACATCCTGCTGCGTGAGTCCGAACTGCGCTGCACGCACACGGTCGATATCGAGATGCAGGTCAGGCGCATTCACCACCTGGTGCATATGCACATCGACAGCTCCGGGAACCGTTGCCAGCCGCTCGCGCAGATGCCGCGCGATCTCGTAGTTCGCCGGATCGTATCCCTGCACCTGGATGTCGATCGGCGCAGGCAGACCGAAGTTCAGGATCTGCGTCACCATGTCGGCCGGCTGGAAGAAGAAGGTCGCATCGGGGAACTTCTTCGGCAGCTCCGCACGCAGCCGCTTGATATAACCCTCGGTGGAGTGATGCTTCTCATTCAGCGCGATCAGGACCTCGCCATCGGCACTGCTGATGGTCGAGCCGTCGCCGAAGGCATAGTTGAAGGTCTCCGGCGTGAGGCCGATGTTGTCCATCACCAGTTCGGTCTCATCCGCGGGAATGATCTTGTGGATCTCGTCCTCCACCTGGCTGAAGACCACCTTGGTGCTCTCGATGCGGGTACCAGGACGCGTGCGGATGTGCAGCTTGATCTGCCCGGCATCGACGCTGGGGAAGAAGTCGCGGCCGATGAAAGGCAGCAACACAAAGGCTGAAAGCATCACCCCGACCGAGGCAAACAAGGCGGCACGGCGATGAGCGAGAAAGCTCTCGAGTGTCGATGTATAGCCATGCTGCAGCCAGGTGTAGCCCTGGTTGAAGCGGTCGTTGATGCGGCGGAAGAACCCGCCTGCGCCGGCGGTCAACACATCACCGGTCGTCTGGCCTTCAAAGCTATGCTCCGCTCCCAGGAGATAGTTCACCAGGACCGGTACCAGCGTACGTGACAGTACGTAGGAGGCCAGCATGGCGAAGACCACGGCAAGCGCCATCGGGGTGAAGAGGAACTTCGCCGGTCCGGTAAGGAAGACCACCGAGACAAACACAATGCAGATGGTCAGCGTGGAGATCAGGGTCGGTCCCGCAATCTCGGAGGCGCCAATCAGCACTGCCTCACGCAGCGTCTTGCCGTGCATGTGGCGGTGAATGTTTTCGATGGTAACGGTCGCGTCGTCCACCAGGATGCCGATGGCCAGCGCCAGACCACCAAGGGTCATGGTGTTCATCGTCTCGCCCAGTGCAGAAAGGACGATGATGGAGCTCAGGATCGAGAGCGGGATCGAGACCGCAATAATCAGAGTGCTGCGCCAGCTACCGAGGAAGAGCAGAATCATCAGCGCCGTGAGTGCGGCGGCGATGACGCCTTCACGCAACACGCCAACAATGGCGGCCTTCACGAAGATCGACTGATCGAAAAGCTCCGTAATCTTCAGCCCTGGAGGCGCGGCGGCACGCGAAGCGGGAAGCACGTCCTCTTTGATCTGTTTGACGATATCAAGCGTCGAGACCGAGCCGGTCTTCATGATGGTGAGCAGCGCGGCGGGTTTGCCATTTGAACGTGCAACGTTCTGCTGCACTGACCATCCGTCACGCACATGCGCCACGTCACGCATGTAGACCATCGCCCCATTGACTTCCTTGATGGGGACGTCGTTCAACGAGAGCGCATCGACCGGGCTGGAGTTGGTACTGACGCTATATTCGGTGTTTTCGACCTTGGCGGTACCCGATGGCAGCGTGACGTTCTGCGCATTGATGGCGTTGGTGATGTCAATCGGCGTAAGGCCTTTTGCCAGCAGCGCATTCTGGTCGAGGTCGACCATGATCTGACGAGCCACGCCACCGTAAGGCGTAGGCAGCAGCGTGCCCGGAACTTTGGTTAACTGCTGACGGACACGGAAAAGACCGTAGTCATAGATCTCGGATTCGGAGAGAGTGTCGCTCGACAGCGATAACTGGATGATGGGTACGGTCGAAGCGCTAAAGCGCAGAATCCATGGCGGGTTTACACCCTGCGGCATGCGGAAGCGGATCGAGTTTACGGCGGCTCCGACCTGCGACATCGCCGCATCGATGCGTACCTGCGGCTGGAACGATATCTTGATCACGGCTGCGCCGCTGGTGGTCTGTGAGTCGATGGCTTTTACGTCATTGACCACGGCCATCACGAACTCGCTGAAGGTAGTGATGCGCTGCTCCATCTCCTTTGCGGGAAGGCCGGAGTAGGACCAGATCACCGTAATCTGCGGGATATCGATATTGGGGAAGATGTCGGTCGGAGTCGTCGCAATCGACGAGAAACCCATGATCAGAATGAGGATCGACGCTACTATGAAGGTGTAGGGGCGATCGAGAGCAAAGCGGACGATCCACATAATGTCGTCTTCCCTTTCGAAGGTCGTTTTCCCTGTTTCGAGTATTTTGATGCGCGTCGAATTAGTTGGATTCAGCTTTTGCGTTTGCGCGTCGTTTTGGGCAGGGAGCACGTCTAATTGCGTATGGGCAAGTTGACAGACAAAGAAGCGGCACAGATTGCGAAAGCGCTCGGGGATCCGAACCGGCTCGCGATCTATGCACAGATTGCCCGGGGCGAAGAGCTCTACTGCGGCGAGATCTGTGAACGGCACTCTATCTCGGCTGCCACGATCTCACACCATCTGAAGGTGTTGACCGACCTCGGTCTGGTTACGTCGCGCAAAGAAGGGCTGAACGTGTATTACCGTTCACAGCCGGAGAAGATTGCCGCGTATCGGAAGTATCTGACGGAGCTTGGTGGGAAGTAGACCCGCAATATAGTCGCTACGCTGCGATACGACAAAAAGAAATGTGCGGTTAAACGTCGCGCCTCGACAGTAATGAATTTTGCCCTCAGCGACTAAAGCCGCATGTTTCGTAGGCTTTATACGGCACGGCTGAAGCCGTGCCCTTAAGCACGACATCGCGCTTCGCGCGACCGGATACAGGAGGGATCGTGCTCGGCTCCATCCTTCCGTTGCGCGTAGCGCAACCATTTCGCACCGGAGGTGCGAATGCCTTGCTTAAGGGGGCGGCTTCGGCCGTCCCGTACAGGCCTGAGCAGAAGGCGGCTTCAGCCGCTGAGGGCAGTGCGTTGGCAGAGAAGCAGATTTCTCGCTTCGCTACGAAATGACAAACAAAAAACGAATCGAGTGTATGGGTTTATCGCTTCAAAGCCTTAGGCTTCTCGTCTTCTGCACGGAAGAGATGCACGATGGCGGTGAAGACCTCGTCGACGATCTCGGGCATGGCACGTCTCTGGTCCTTTACCCAGATCTCCACACACATTCCCGTTGCGGTCATCGTGAGGCTTGCGAGGATTCTGTGCTCCAGGGCGGACTCTTTTGCTGCCTTCTTTGAGCGGCTGGCAAAGGCCCAGGTCACCTCTCGCTCCAGCAATGGGACCTGCAGAAACTGTGCCATCCGGGCCGCGGGACTGCGCTCTGCAACCTGGACCACGCGTTCCGTCAGATGCAGTGTGGGCGCCAACACCTGCTTGATGGCCGCTTTTGCGGCTTCCAGAGAACTCAATTCAGCCTTCTGATCGCGGATCGCCTGCGCCAGCGCCTCTCCGTAGCGCTTTACGGTTGCGCCCATCACATCTTCCTTCGACCCGTAGTAGCGGAAGAAGGTGCGGCGAGATACCCCGGCTTTGGAGGCGATCTGGTCTACATGCACATTGTCGAAGCCGTGTTCAAAAAAGAGATCGATCGCCGCGTTCCAGATCTCGCCGCGTACGACCTCCTGTTTCTTTGCCTGCAGCGAATTACGGGGGAAGGCGTCCTGAACTGCCATACGGCGATTGTAACCCTGTCCGCCAAATTTGGCACATTAAGTTGACAATGGCACAGTGTGCCATTACGCTCAAGTCAGATCTTCACCTCGCGACCCGGAAGCTGCCCGATGCCGACACACCCTTTGCACGACCTTTCCTCCCGATCCAGAGCTCTCGCTTCCCTGCTGCTCATTACGCTTCTGCCTGCCGGCTGCTTCCGCAAAAAAGCAGACAACACCGTCAACGCCGCGACGGTTGTGCAGGTGAACGCGGCGCGCGCCATCGGCAGGCAGGTTGCCGTCACACTTTCGGAGACAGGTAGCTTCGTCGCTGAAGAGTCCTCGGAGGTTGCCCCTGCAGTCTCCGGCCGTGTCATCCGCACGCCAGTCTCCGTCGGAGCCTTCGTCAAGGCCGGCGACGTGATCTGCGAGCTTGACCATCGCGATGCCGAGCTGAAGCTGACTCAGTACAAGGCGCAGCTCGCCGAGGCGCAGGCCTCATTGCGTCAGGCACAGTCGCGCATTGGCTTGGGTACCGGAAACTTCGATGCCTCCCGCGTTCCTGAGGTCGCCGCAGCAAAAGCAACCTATGAGTCCTCCGCCGCACAGGCCCGGCTCGCTGCGGCCGATGCCAAGCGCTATGCCAACCTGGTCGCTACTGGAGACGTCTCGCAGAGCGTCTACGAGAAGCAGCGCACCCAGGCTGAGACTGCCGAGGCCCAGGCCAATGCATCGCGGCAACAGTACGAAGGCGCTTTGAACACAGCACGCCAGAGCTTCCAGATCGTGAACTCGTCGCAGGCATCGCTCGAAGCCATGCAGGCGCAGGTCAGCCAGGCGGAGAAGGCGCTTGCCGATACCACGATCCGCGCTCCCTTCGATGGCTTTGTCAGCGCGCGGCCGATTGCAGTAGGTGAGTACGTCACTACCTCAAGCTCGGTAGCCACCGTCGTCCGCATGGATACACTCAAGCTGCAGCTGCAGACACCGGAGAAGAGCGCTGCCGGTCTGAAGGTCGGTATGCCAGTCACGGCCCGCGTTGCTGCCTACGGTGATCGCGACTTTACAGGCACGACCTCAGCCCTCAACCCAGCCGTCAATCCTGATTCGCGTTCCTTCGTTCTCGAAGCGCGCTTCGCTAACAGCGACAGCACATTGCGCCCCGGCATGTTCGCCAGTGCACGCGTTGTTCTGCCCGGCATGGAGAATGCCGTCTTCGTTCCGAAGGCCGCCGTCGTCCGCGACCGCACCACCGACTCCAACCAGATCTTCGTCCTTGATGGCGGCAAGGCGCACCTGCGCGTTGTCACGCTGGGCGAGACCGAGAACGGCTCCCTTCGTGTCCTCAGCGGGCTGACCGCCGGCGAGATGGTCGCCCTCAACAAGCAGTCTGACCTGTACGACGGCGCCTCCGTCGCTGTGCAGGCAGGCCGGTAAGGAGTTCCTCTCATGCACGGTTTAGCTAAACTTTGCGTTCGCCGGCCTGTCTTTGCCACCATGCTGATTCTCTCGCTCATGGTGGTGGGCGCCTTCTCCTACTTCAGCCTCGGAGTCGATCTGCTGCCCAAGGTCGATGTACCGACCGTCGCTGTGACGGTCGCAGACCCGGGAGCTTCGCCGGAAGAGATCGAGACCGAGATCAGCAAGAAGGTCGAGGACGCGGTTAACACCATCAGCGGCATCGATGAGCTGCGCTCCAACTCCTCCGAGGGCCAGGCACAGGTCATCATCACCTTCGACCTGGATAAGAACGGCGACGTCGCCGCTGAAGAAGTCCAGAACAAGATCAACCTGATCCGCAACGATCTTCCGCAGACGGCGAAGTCTCCGGTGGTGCAGAAGTTCGATCCTGACGCTGCTCCCGTGCTGCAGATTGCGGTTTCGGCGCCACGGTCATTACGCGACCTCACGCTCATCGCCGACAAGCTGCTGCGGCAGAAGCTTGAGAACATCAGCGGGGTCGGCCAGGTACAGCTCGTCGGCGGAGCCAGGCGCGAGATCCACGTCAACGTCGATCCGGAGCGTTTGCGCGCCTACAGCCTGACGATCACAGACGTCGTGAACGCCGTGCGTCAGCAGAACCTGGAACTCCCCGGAGGCTCGCTCAACGCGGGCACGCGTGAGTTCACCGTACGCACCATGGGCCGCATTACCACCGCGGCACAGTTCAATGACATCGCCATCGCTCCGCGCCAGGGTTATGTCGTCAAGGTCAGCGACATTGGCTCTGCTGAAGACAGCTACGCAGAACCCAGAACCTCGGGGCGGTTGAATGGTACGCCGGCGGTCATGCTGGTGGTCTCCAAGCAGTCCGGTGCAAACTCGGTTGAGGTTGCCACCGAGGTCAAACGACGGCTCGCCGAGATTGCGCCGACACTTCCCAAAGATGTGCGCACGCAGGTCGTACAGGACCAGTCCATCTTCATTGAAGCTGCGATTGAGTCCATCAAGCATCACCTGATCGAAGGCAGCATCTTCGCCTGTGCCATCATCTTCGTCTTCCTCGCAAACTGGCGCACCACGCTGATTGCCGCCATCGCCATTCCCACCTCCATCGTCTCCACCTTCGCGCTAATGAAGGCGATGGGGTTCACGCTGAACCAGATCACGATGCTCGCCCTGACGCTGATGGTCGGTATCGTGATCGACGACGCCATCATCGTGCTGGAGAACATCTACCGCTTCATTGAAGAAAAGGGCATGTCTCCCTTCGAAGCGGCGATCGAAGGCACACGTGAGATCGGTCTGGCCGTCATGGCGACCACGCTCTCTCTGCTCGCGGTCTTTCTACCGGTGGGCTTCATGGGCGGCATCGTTGGCCGCTTCATGAGCTCCTTTGGCTTTACCTCGGCCTTCGCCATCGCGGTCTCGCTGTTGGTCTCATTCACGCTGACGCCGATGCTTTGCTCGCGTTTCATCAAGGTTCCGGCGAAGAGGGACGGCCATCAGCATGCTGACGGTCAACACGGGGCTGGCCAACACGGTTCTAAGGACTCGCGCTTCTTCCGGTACATCAACGGCCACTACCTGCGGCTGCTGGAGTGGTCGATGGCCCATCGTAAAGCCGTAGTGATGATCTGCGGCGGCACCATCCTGAGCCTGATTCCGCTCTTCATCCTTGTCGGCAAAGACTTCACTCCCGCTGACGATCAGTCGCAGTTCAATGTTCTGATCCGCACACCAGAGGGAAGCTCTCTGGCGGCGACGACACAGGAGACAGAAGCCATCGCCCAGGCGATCCGCAAGCTGCCGGGTGTCCAGACCACATTGATGACCGCAGGCGGAGGCACGGACGGAGCAGTGAACAGCGCCAGTATCTACGTCAAGCTGGTGGATGTCGGCGATCGCCACGACACGCAGACCGAGCTGATGCAGCAGACCCGTAAGCTGCTGACCACCTTCCCCAGCAACCTGCACACCAGCGTCGAGCTGGTTGCTACCGTCGGCAACGGAGCCAGCAATGCCCAGGTGCAGTACTACATCCAGGGGCCGGATCTTGACAAGCTGACGCAGTACTCTGATGAGCTGCTGGCGCGGATGAAGAAGATTCCCGGCGTGACTGATGCGGACTCTTCCCTGCGCAGCGGCAAGCCTGAGGTTCGCCTGGAGATCGACCGTGCCCGTGCTGCCGACCTCGGCGTCTCCGTCAACAACATCGAGCAGGCTCTAAATACCCTGGTCGCCGGTGAGACCGCCTCGACCTTCAACGCGGGTGATGAGCAGTACGACGTTCGTGTCCGCGCCGGGGAGCAGTTCCGCAGCCGCATCGAAGAGCTGAATAAGATTACGGTTCCTTCGACACGCCAGCTGGGTTACGTCGGCCTGAATGAGGTGGTCTCCACGCAGAACTCTACCGGCCCTTCTTCTGTAAATCGCATCGCGAGGCAGCGGCAGGTGACGGTAAGCTGCAATGTTCTGCCCGGCTACTCGCAGTCGCAGGTCCTCTCTTCTCTGCAGAAGGCTGTTGCGGAGATGCACCTGGACCCCGACTATCGCACCGGTCTAGCCGGAGCCTCCAAAGAGCTTGGCCGCACCGGCTACTACTTCCTGCTGGCCTTCGCCCTGACCTTCATCTTCATGTACATCGTGCTGGCGGCACAGTTCGAGTCGTTCATCCATCCGGTGACCATCCTGCTTACACTGCCGCTCGCTGTTCCCTTCGGCATCCTGTCACTGCTGCTTACCGGGCAGACGGTCAACATCTTCTCCGCGCTTGGCCTGCTGCTGCTCTTCGGCATTGTGAAGAAGAACGCCATCCTGCAGATCGATCACACCAACGGTCTGCGCGCCGCCGGCATGCCGCGGTATGAGGCGATTCTGCAGGCCAACCAGGACCGTCTGCGGCCCATCCTGATGACCACCCTGGCGCTGGTCGCAGGCATGCTGCCGCTGGTGATCTCGCGCGGTACAGGCTCTGCTACTAACCGGTCGATCGGTGTGCTGGTGGTCGGCGGTCAATCGCTCTGCCTTCTGCTGACGCTGATCGCTGTGCCGGTCTTCTACTCACTCTTTGAGGACATTGCCGAACACCCCATCTGGAGCAAGCCGGTCCGTATGGCACAGGCTCTCTTCGCGCGCATTCCCAAGTGGAAGCGCAACACGGTGCCCGCACCCTCCAATGAGGTCGTCTAGCATGAAGCAGTTTGTTATCGCACTCTCTCTCGCTTCGGCGGCCGCATTCGCACAGGAGGCCTCGCCGGCCTCACCTCCGCTGCCACCTGCTGTTACGCTGCAGATCGCTCCTCGCATCGGCATCACCGGGGAAGCTCCGATCGCGCTGCCAGACGTGATTCAAGCAGTGCTCGCCAATAATCGCGACATCGAGGTCTCACATCTCGCACAGCGGAAGGCGGTCCTGAACCTGAAGGCCGCCCGCGGATACTTCGATCCTGTCATCGGAGGTAGTGCGCACACCATGCGCCAGGTCACGCCGGTCTCGTCGTCGCTCGGCGGAGCCACGAACGGAGCCCTCACACAGAAGGAACTCTATGCCGATCCGCAGATCAGCGGCAACTCCCCCTGGCTGGGAACAACCTACAAGCTCGACTTCGCTTCGACCCGGAGCAACAGCAGCAACACTTACAACACACTGAACCCGACGTACACCACATCGGCCACGGCGAACTTCACGCAACCGCTGTGGAGCGGCCTGTTCTTCGACCAGAATCGCGAACGGCTCAAGGTCGCACGCAAGAACATCGCACAGAGTGACGAACAGTTCCGGCAGCGCGTGATTGAGACCACAACTCAAGCCATCCACGCCTACTGGGAGCTCGACTATGCGCTACGCAATCTCGATGTGCAGATCGAGGCCGTGCGCCTGGCCGAACAGCAGGACGCCAGCAATCGCCGCCAGGTGGAGCAAGGCACACAGGCGCCGATTGACGTTATCCAGACACAGACGCAGATGTCGACCTATCAGCAGAACGTCTTCAACGCACAGCAGCAGGTCACCAAGGCAGAGAACTCGCTGAAGGCGCTGATGCTGCCCAATCGGGGCGACCCGCTGTGGAGCGTTGCTCTGAAGACAGCCAGCAGCCCTACGGAGTCGTCGCCCATCCCCACACTCGAAGAGGCGATGCAGCAGGCGCTCGCCGATCGTCCTGACCTCAAGGCCGGAGCCATCGGAGTTCAGGTCAGCGGTCTGGATGCACGGCTGGCGCATGAGCAAGCGAAACCGCAGGTCAACCTTACGGCACAGCTTGGCGTGCAGGGGCTTTCGGGCCGCAGCGTGCCGCAGTCCTCCGATCTCTTCGGAAGCCTGTTTGCTCCGCTGGTCACCCGCATCAACGATCTTTCGACCCTCGCCGGCCTGGCGCCGATCTCACTCTCCAGCGGTAGTAGCTCGAGTGGAGTTCCGTCGTTCTTTGTCGGCGGCTACGATCAGTCGCTCGGCAATCTGCGCGATGGACGGTTCCCCATCGTCAAGGTCGGCGTTCAGATGTCGTGGCCCATCGGCAACCGCACCGCGCGTGCGCAGGCCGCTGTTGCCGATGCCAATAAGAAGCAGACCATCGCACAGCAGCAGCAGCTTGAGATGACGGTTGAGAGCGACGTACGGAACGGCCTGCAGCAGCTTATCAATGCGGACCTTGTGCTGAGTGCCTCGCACCGTGCCGCAATACTCGCGCAGCAGCAGTACGACAGCGAGCAGCGCCAGTTCAAGGCGGGTACGTCGACTGTTTACCTGGTGCTGCAGCGGCAGAATGAGTTGATCAGCGCCAAGCTGCGTGAGATTCGCGCGGCTGCGGATCGCGGTGAAGCCGAAGCAGACTTTGATCGCGCAACGGCGAATACGTTGCGGCGGCAGAATATCGATATTGTGGCGGTTTCGAAGAAGCTGTAACGACGTAGCGCCTAATCTTCCTTTGGCTCTTTGTTCGCCGCATCCACGACGAGGATCTCCCGGCGGATCTTCTTCGGCTCCAGCTTTAAGCCAAGCTGCTCCTCCATCGCAGAAGGCAACGAGGGCAGCCCGGAGTCATTCGTGTCCATGGGTGCAAACTTCAAACTGATCACATAGTTTCCTGTGAGCCCCGTCTCATCCACGACTGGGCGGCCTACAGGAATCGTCAGCATACCCGCCAGCGTGGCCATGGACGCACTGCGGTTCTGCACTGCGTCCCTGAGCACATAGCCCTTTTCATCACCGGGCTCTCCGGTGATGGGGAGCTTCGACCCACCTTTGGCGACCACCAGCGCATAGCCCGGAACTTCACGGGTCTCGCGGTGAACCTTCAGACCGAACCGTTCCTGCAGCAGCCGCTGTAACGGACCCCGCAACTGCTCGTAGCTGAGCGGAGCGTCAGAGTTCGCCTTCGCCGCAATATCGTAAAGCTCTGAGTTCAGCCAGCCAGGGCCGCCGGCAACCTGATCGCCATCGACCCCAAAGGCGATCTGAATCAACAGGGATAGCGTTACGTTTCTGGCGGTGAAATGTGGAGCTCCGGATGGGCTGATCGAGGTATAACCCTCCTGCTTCACAACCCTTCGGACAGAAGCAACCTCAAAACTTGAAACCACCTGCGCCGCAGCCGGAAGCGACAACGTAGCAACCACGGCGATACAGAACGCTCTCATCCGCACACGATGCATCCCGATGAAGATAAACCATCGGGATACGTCATAGAAGATGGCTTTGCAAATCCAGCCGGCATCTCATAGTGCAAGATGACCATGACGCGGAATACCAATGTACTCCAAGCAAGGAGCTGGGCTTCACTACCTGGCATTCATTGCTCTTGTGACTCCCCTACCCACCCTAGCGTTGCGAGGGTGGGGCACCCGGCAGAGGTAACGAAGCAGGTCCTTCGCTAATCACCCCAGCGAACAAGCTCGCTGGGGACCCCGAACGCTCAGGATGACAAGGTGAAGACCGCGTCGTTTTACCGCAACTGGCGATCTGCTTCCTTGATCGGCATGTCATTGATGCTGGCTTCACGGCGCTGCATCAAGCCTGAGGGCACAAACTCCCACAGCTCGTTGCCGTAGCTGCGAAACCACTGACCGCTGTCGTCGTGCCATTCGTAGAAGAACTTCACCGCGATGCGGTTCTCGCGAAAGGCCCAGAGTTCTTTCTTGAGTTTGTAGTCGAGCTCCCGGTTCCACTTCCGCCGTAGAAACTCGATCACCGCCGGACGGCCATTGAGGAATTCGGCGCGGTTTCTCCAGTGCGTGTCCTCGGTGTAAGCCGCAGCAACGCGTTCTGGATCGCGTGTGTTCCACAGGTCTTCCGCAAGCTGCACCTTGCGTGCTGCCTGTTCCGGATCGGTAAAGGGCGGGGCGATGATGGTGCTCATAGGGGATCTCCTGCTGCGATCATGGTACGGAGTTGAGATTACGCTCTGATCAAGGGCAATGCGCCTAACTGGAGAGTCACGAATTTGGGTGCCCCACATACGCGCAGCTTATGTGGGAGTATCGAGCAGTAGCTCGATCCGTGTACAGCCCACTACAAGGGAGCCAATAATCTTACCGGGACCCTGATTCATACGGAATGACCAACAAAAAGCGGTTCGAGCTTCGCTCGAATGCCCACATAAGCTTCGCGTATGTGGGGCACCCGATAGGTGGTTGTCTAAAGTGTCGGGCGGCAGAACCATCCGAGCTCTGAGGCAAGCGCGAAGGTTTGTTGCACGGAGGCTGGCTGTTCCTCGCCGGCAACAACTTCTAAAGCTTCGGCGATTGTCTTCCCTTCTTGCAGCGCGGCCAGCAGCCGGAACTCGCTTTCTTCCAGCGTGCGGTAGTACACCACGTCGTCATAGCGATGCACGGCCAGATATCGCCGCTCTGGGGCCATCTCAGGCAATGTGCTCGTGACGATTGTCTGCCGTAGTTGCGCCGCTCCGCTGTTTACGGCCTTCTCTTCCGGCTTCTTCACTGCAAGCACAAACTCATCGACGGGATAATCCACGGCAAGCAGCCGTAGATGCGGCTGCAGCGCCAGAGATGACTCCGGTCCGAGCTGGGCTAGTTCATCCGAAGTAAGCGGCTCGAGCTCAGCGCCATCGAAGGCTTCGACATAGGCCCATTCCAGCCGTGCGATATCCACGGCCAGTCGATGTTGCTCGCTGGCGAACGCCGAATGCCGTTCCAGGAACTGCGGCAGATCCGCGCTTAGATCCCGCAAGGTCCACGAGGTCGAAGGACGTTGTTTCAGATACTCCAACACCAGCGCGTCGAAGCGCTCATCGCCCAACAGCGCCCGCAGCGCGGGATAGTCCTCGGAGACGGCGCTGATCACACGGAACCAGTACTGCCGGTTGTAGATTTCCAGCCGCTCGAACGAAGTTAGCTCGCTATTAGGACGGATATAGCCAGCCGCAATCTCTTCCATCGACTCGCCTTCGGTTGTCTGCGACTGCATCGTAAGTTCTGCAGTCAAAGGTCGGCGGACATCCTGCTCCATACGGCGTTGCAGCTCCAGCAGTGTCATGCCACCACCTCCTCCACAGTTGCCGGCTGCAGAAACTGGTTTGCCTTCAACGCCTCCGCATGCACCTCATCGAAGCTTGGGATTTTGTCATCCCACTCAAGCAACGTCGCCGTCGGCCCGCAGCGTTCAATGGCGCGCGCGTAGAGACTCCATACCGGATCGAGCACCGGATGATCGTGCGTGTCGAGCGTGTAGCGCTCGAACTGCGAGTGGCCGGCGATATGGATCTGCGCCACCCGGTCCGCCGGAATGCTGTTCACATACTCCATCGGATCGAACTCATGGTTCCGCGAGGAGACATAGATATTGTTCACATCGAGCAGGATGCCGCAGTCGGCGGCATGCACCACCTCGTTCAGGAACTCCCACTCCGTCATCTGCGATTCGTGAAACTCGGCATAGCTGCTGACGTTCTCCACCGCGACGGGAATCTCCAGAAAGTCCTGCACCTGGCGGATACGTTCCGCAGTGGTCCGCACCGCCTCCCATGTATAAGGCAGCGGCAACAGGTCGTGCGTATAGCGCCCATCGACACTTCCCCAGCACAGATGGTCCGAGAGCCACGGCGTTCCTGTACGCCGCACCAGGTCCTTTAGTCGCCGCAGATGATCGCGGTTCGGTGCCTGTGCGCTGCCGAAGTACATCGAGACGCCATGCTGCACTACGCGGTACTGATCGAGGATCTGGTCGAGAATGCGCAGCGGCCTGCCGCCGTCGACCATGTAGTTCTCTGAGATGATCTCGAACCAGTCGACCACCGGCTTGCGCGAGAGGATGTGGTCGTAGTGCGGCACGCGCAGCCCAATACCGACACCGTAGTCCGTATATCCATTGAAGCGATTTGCAGGCATAACAGCTCCATCAAGAGATTGCCGATGAAGACTCGCTATCTGGTCTGCGAGTCTTCACCGGCTTGCCGCTCTAGCTCTTCGGCTTGGAACCGTCGGTGGCGCAGTCGCCCTTGCCCTTGCAGGAGTTCTTGCCGGGGTTCTTACCGCCGCCCTGGCCTTTACAGTCGTTCTTGCCTTTGCAGGAGTGCTTGGGCAGCTTCTGATCGTCCTGTGCCGTCATCGCAACACCTGCTGCGATGGCAGCGCCGGACACGCTGGCCTCGTGGCCAGATACGGGCTGTGCGTTCAAACGAGCCGTGGTGCCGCTCAGCAGGCCGGCGAAGGCTGCTGCAAGTGCGAGATTGCTTGCCGTCTTGTGATTCATGGTGAAGTTCCTTTCAAGATAAGCACCAGGCTCTGCCTGTGCGGAGGGGATGGGCTCAGGATGCTGTCAGTTTTCCCTTGCCGCTTGGTTTGAGACTCCGCAATGCATTTGGTTACAAGCGGCGGAAGATTTTTTTATTTACTTAACATCGAGAGCCACACTCGTCGCTCCGAGGATCTCTTCCTGATGCGGAACCTGCGCCAGCAGTACCAGGTGCTGCGCACCATGCGCCAGATGCAGGCTCGAAGGAAGCGCCAGGCGCACGCTCTGTTCACCGTCATTACGAACCGTCGCCACGGTCGTCATCAGCCGCGCCACTGAAACATGTGTGAGCGAGCGCCCTGAGTTCTCCCCGCGAAGCACACTGGAGCGGTCTGTGTCATCAGTGATTACCGCAACGATCTCCACCGGCTTCGCCTTTTCCGAGCCCTGCACCAGCCCTTGCACGGCAAACTTCAGATCGATCGTCTGCGGTTGCACATTCGCAGACGAGATCGTGACCTCTACCGACTTCTTTGCCACCTCACGATGCAGCGCATCCTGCAGGGCACGGCTATCGCTGCCAAGTAACTGAACGCGACCGTTCAACACCGCCTGGGGCGTATATGGCTGCCCATCGGCCAGGCGCGCGGCGTATTTCTCCTGGCGCGCCGTAAAGGTCTCCGCGGAGTACGGGTCCTTCCATCCCAGGCTGTTCCAGTAGGTCACATGTTCGCTGATGCCGATCACCAGTTGGCCATCCTGTGTCGTCCGTCCATGGACCTGCTGCAGCAGTACATCCGCCTGAGGACAGCTGGAGCATCCCTCTGAGGTAAACAGCTCCAGCACCGCAACCTTCTGATTCTGGGGTGGGACGGTTGCCGCATAGCCGCGCAATGAAAGGAAAGCGGCAGCGGCGAGAAAGATTCGAGCGTACATAAACAACACCTCCATCAGGCGTCTATCTGATGCCCGTCGCGGCAGGAACGTTACAAATCACGCCGGCTGTAACCTTTTGCGCTGTGCTCTCTCTAACGGTGCGGAAAGGGCGGGCGGAATGACCTGCCTCCCACAGGATGGTTCATGGAACCGCTACTTCGTCTCTATCGCAACGCCGCCGGTGCGCTCTCCAGGCTGCAGTCCCCCATGTTGCTGGCCGTCCGCCTGTACTGGGGCTATCAGTTCGCGCAGACCGGCTGGGGCAAACTCCACCATCTTGCGCGCATTACCGACTTCTTTACCAGCCTGGGCATCCCCTTCCCCGGTCTGAATGCGCACTTTGTCGCCGGCCTGGAGTTCGCCGGCGGCATTCTGCTGATGCTTGGCTTGATGTCACGGCCGGTTGCTTTGCTTCTCGCCGGCAACATGTTCGTTGCATACTTGACTGCGGACCGTGAAGCGCTGCTGGCCATCTTCTCCGATCCCGGCAAGTTCTACGTCGCCGATCCGTACACGTTTCTCTTCGCCTCCGTCATGGTGCTGATCTTCGGCCCGGGATGGTTCGCGATCGACACTATCATTCGCAGGAGGCTTGCGAGGCAGTAGCGATGACGCTCCAGGAACAGCAGGGAGAAGCCGAGCTCATCGCCGCCATTCTGGCCGGCGAGACGCAGCTCTACCATGATCTGATCCGCCCCTATGAGCGGCCGGTCTATCTGCTGGCGCTCTCGTATGTGAAGAACGAGACCGATGCCGAAGATGTCGCACAGGAAGCCTTCCTCAAGGCCTTCCGGCATCTCTCGTCCTTTCGGTCTGACGCCAAATTCAGCACCTGGCTCATCAGCATTGCCCTGAATGAGGCTCGCGGACGCCTTCGCCGCCAGACCGCATCCCGTACCGAATCCCTGGACAAAGATCCTGACGAAGAGGGCGCCGTCTCCCCCGCCCTGTTGCGTGACTGGCGCGAGATCCCTTCCGAGGCAGTCGAGCGCGGCGAGATCCGCGATCTGCTGCGGAAAGCCGTCGAGACTCTTCCGGAGATCTATCGCGAAGTATTTCTTCTGCGGGACGTGGAGGAGCTTAATATCAATGAAACCGCGGAGGCCCTGAACATCAGCGTCTCTGCCGTGAAGGTCAGGCTGCACCGCGCTCGGCTGATGCTGCAGAAGTATCTGGCGCCGCAGTTGAAGTCGGTAACGAAGCCGAAAAGGAGGTGGTTCGCGTGGTCATAGAGTGCAAACACGTCTGGACCTACATCTCCGATTACCTTGATGGAACACTCTCAGAGGAGATCCGCGTGACCGTCCAGAAGCATCTCGAACACTGCGAGCTGTGCTCGGCGATTCTGGACTCGACGCGGAATATCCTTGTGCTTACGGCGGATGACCGTGTCTTTGAGCTGCCGGTCGGCTTCAGCGAGCGTTTGCATCAGCGGCTGGAAGAAGAGCTCAAGCCGAAGAAGGGTTCGTGAGGACGACGGTCTTTTTGTTTGTCATTTCGTAGCGATAGCGGAGAAATCTGCTTTTAGCAGCTGTACCTCAGCGGCTAAAGCCGCGGGTTTTTGCGAGCCTGTACGGGACGGCTGAAGCCGTCCCCTTAAGCAAACCATTCGCGCTCCCGCGCGAACTTCCCACATAAGCTTCGCGTATGTGGGGCACCCGGCCGGTGGCTCACGACGAGCGGATAACGACACCATTCAACAATTCAACCATTCAACTATCGGAGCCGAAGGCTCCGCCTAAACTAGCAACTATTTCTACGGTACGTGGTGAATGATGTGGTGCGTTGCTGCTTCTGCCGTCACCAGCAGTAGCGTCAGCACGGCCAGCGTGATCTGGAACCTTTCCGACCATAGCGTCTTCGAGGTGGGCGGCGTGATACGCCACTGCGAGGCCGGCCGGTTGCGCAGCGATCTGATCCTCCAGATCACGTAGAGATTTACGAGCGAACCAACAACCGCGACGATCATCATCGGGATGCGGATTGCGTCCTGGTGAAAGCCCGATGCCGGACGATGTACTCCAGCCGCGGCGGCCAGGGCACTGAGGCCGATCACCACACGCACTCCGCTGATGGCCATCACTGCCGTACATGCACTCTGCAGCACAATGAAGCCAAAGCTGGTCAACGTTACCAGCCAGTTCGGTTTCGCCTGCTTTTCCGTCTCAACCGCCACACGTCCCTCCGGCCTCTTTATCGTACCCGTAAGGCAGACATGAAGGCCTAACGTCTGCGGTGGCGAGGCGCCGGCTTGACCACGTGGTGTACTGCTTTCTTTACAAAAACAGGCCGCGGCGGAGGAGGCGGCAAGGGCGGCAGGCCTGCCATTGCGAGCAGCAGATCGTTCGCGCCATAGAAGAGATTGAAGCCCGTTCCTACCGGACCATCGGTTGCGGCAAGAAATACAGCGGTATGGTGCGCCTGGTTGATGGCGATGTAGTTCCGAAAGCCCGCGCCACCGCCGGTCTTCTGGACAATGTGCGAGGGATCGTCGGGAGGAAGAAGATGAATCCATCCCAGTCCCACTCCGCTGGGTATACCGGCATGGTCCAGACCGACCTGGTGGGCCAGTTTCTCCGGTGGGAAGTAGACATCCTGCGCGACCTTGTCCTGCACCGGCATGCCGTTCTCTCCGCGATGCAGCAGATACTTCAGCCAGATCGCCATATCGGTTGCCGTGGAGTAAAGACCGGAACTGCCCGCGGTATTCTCCGTCACGGTGCATGGACCTTCATCATGCCCACTGACCAGCAGCTTGCTGCACTGGGCATCGGTCGGGAAAAAGGTCGTGTTGCCCATGTGCAGCGGGTTGAGTGTACGTTCTGCCAGCAGCGCGGCGTACTGCTTATGTGTCGCGGATGACAGTGCGTCGCTCAACAGATCGAAGCCGACGTTCGAGTAAAGCGCTGACGAACCAGGAGCATTGTGCAGCCGCTGCTTCGGCAGCCAACGCCAGCGGGTCTTGTAATCCGGATAGGTAAAGTGCGGCGTATGCGGTGGAGCCCCGGCGATCTCCCGCGAAAGCCCGGCCGTGTGCGTCGCCAGATCCACCAGCGTGATGGGTGAGTCGCCGCGCGTCGGCACGACGATCCGCTTCGGAGAATACTGCTGCAGCGGATCGTCCAGACGGACGACTCGATCGGTGGCAAGCTTGCTGAGCACATCTGTCGTGAAGATCTTCGTCAGCGAGCAGAGCCGCAGCACTGAATCCTGCGAGGGGAGCTGATGCGACCCCGGAGCGGTCTCCCCATAGCCGTGAAAAAAGACCTGGTCGTCACGCACCACCACCAGCACCATGCCTACGGAACCGGAGAGAACGAACAGGTCCTGGCCCATCTCTTCAGCGGTCTGAAGGGCGGGTAACGCCGGCGACGCGGCCGCGGCTTTTGCCGAGGCAGCAGGAACACCGCAGAGAGACAACAAGGCAGGCAGCAGATACCACAGACGTGCGCGACGCATGATTTCCATCTAATCCGCAGATTACAAAAACGGCGCGCCCTGCGGTGCGGAAAACTGTGGTGTTTTCGGGGATGTCTCCAGCGAGATACCGTATAATGCCGCGCATCCGGGCGCAGACTATCTCCGCAACTCTTTATCCCCTAAAGGGTTATCTGACACTATACTGGGCGCGAGGAGCACGAAACCCTTGTTGAGTCAGACTGAAGGTTCCTCGAAGAGCGAAATTCCATGGCCATTTGCCGATGGCGTCATGGCAGAGGCGATTCGCGCCTTTGACTGGCCCTCCACCGAGCTTGGGTCCATCGACACCTGGCCGGCCGGCCTTCTCTTCGCCATCGACATGATGTTGGGCTGTGCCTTCCCGGCAACGCTGCAGTGGGGACGCAACCTCATCCTGTTCTATAACGACGCGTATATTCCCCTGATCGGCACGCATCATCCACATGCCCTGGGACAACGGCTGCTGTCGAGCTTTCCCGAGATCGCCGCAATCTATCCACCGTTTGCTCAGCGTGTGTGGAACGGAGAACGCATTGTGCTGGAAGACCAGCTCTTCCACTACACCCGCAACGACGTCCCCGAAGATCGGTGGTTCAATCTTTCTTACAGTCCTGTCCATGATCGCGATGGAAGTGTCAGCGGCATCCTTGCCGTCGGTCTGGATACGACTGCGAAGGTTCTGGCGGAGCTGGAGCGCTCCACAGCCGATACGCGCCTGAAGCGCGTTCTCGAGACCGATGCCGTCGGCGTGATCTTCTTCGACTACACCGGGACCGTCGTCGACGCTAACGATGTCTTCCTTCGCATGGTCGGTTACTCCAGGGCCGAGATCGAAACCCGGACCGTCACCTGGCGCACCCTGACCCCTCCGGAATGGGTGAAGGTCAGCGAAGAGCAGATGCAGAAGTTCGAACAAACCGGACGCATCGGCCCCTACGAGAAGGAGTACACGCTGAAGGACGGCAGCCGGCGATGGATGCTCTTCACCGGACGCGATCTTGGCGGCGACCGGATCGTTGAATATGCCATCGATATCACTCGCCGCAAAGAAGCCGAAGCCACCTCCAAAGCCATGGAAGAACGCTTCCGTGCGCTGGTCGAGGCAAGTTCCGACGTGGTCTATCGCATGAGCCCCGACTGGAAGGAGATGCGGCAGCTCCAGGGACGGGACTTTCTTGCCAACACCACGGAACCGGAGAGAACCTGGCTGGAGAAGTACATCCATCCGGAGGACCAGGCCTTCGTCTGGGCAACGATTCAGGACGCCATCGAAAACCAGAAGACCTTCCAACTGGAGCATCGTGTCCTGCAGGCTGATGGAACTATCGGTTGGACCTTCTCGCGCGCCGTCCCGCTGCGTAACAAAGATGGGGAGGTCATCGAATGGTTCGGCGCCGCCACCGACGTCAGTGCGCGTAAACGGGCTGAAGAGGCACTGCTCCGCAGCGAAAAGCTAGCAACACTCGGCCGTCTGGTGGCCTCGATCTCGCACGAGATCAACAACCCTCTCGAAGCGATGTCGAACCTCATCTACCTGGCGCATCGCAGCGAAGGTCTTCCCGAGGAAGCCAGGGAGCTGCTGCAACTGGCCGATGCCGAGTTGAAGCGCATTGCGCACATCACCCGGCAGTCACTCGGCTTCTATCGTGAATCGAACGTTCCCGCCGACACCTCGGTGACGCAACTGCTGGAGTCGTCCATCGACCTGCTTCGCGGAAAGATCAACACCCGGCACGCTGAGATTCATTGTCGGTGGCAGGACGACATCACCATCAAAGCCGTTGCCGGCGAGCTGCGACAGGTCTTCTCCAACCTGTTGGCGAACTCTCTGGATGCTCTTGAAACAGGCGGACAGATCACCATCCGAGCAAAACGCTACCTCGGGAAAGACGGCGCCTATGTCAGGATCCTTTTCCTCGACAGCGGGCGCGGCATTCCCCTGGAGACACAGCACAAGATCTTCGATCCCTTCTTTAGTACGAAGGGCAACCTCGGCACTGGTCTTGGTCTGTGGGTGACCAAACAGATTGTCGACAAGCACCACGGCTCCATCCGCGTGCGGAGTCGCAATCTGCCTCCAACGACCGGAACGGCTTTTCAGATCACGCTACCTGCGTGAGGTTTCTTCTCTTTCTCCCTCTCTGGCCTGGGTGTCCGAGAAAAACGAAAAGCCGGTCTGCATTGCAGACCGGCTTTCTTCTTGCACTCCTACAGAAGAGACTGAATCGTCTTCTCGAAGTCTTCCTTGTTGCCGAATCCCTGCTTTACCGCGCGGATCTTTCCGGTGCGATCGATCAGGTACGTGACTGGTAAGGCATCCGTAATACCATACGCCGCAGCAGACTTCCCCTTGTTCACACCCATGGGATACGTGACCTTCAGTTTGCGGGCGACCGGGCCGGCGACCTTCCATCCACCTTCATCCATGGAGACGCCCAGGACTACAAATCCCTTGTCCTTATATTTCTGCGAAAACTCTTCGAACCACGGCATCTCGACTCGACACGGAGCACACCACGTCGCCCAGAAGTTGAGCAGAATCACCTTGCCCTTGTACTGCGACAAGTTGATGGTCTGCCCGGACTCCGAAGCGACCGAAAGTGCGGGAGCCACTTTGCCCACCGGCAAAGGGTCCGCAAAAAACGGCTGCGCGGAAGCGAACGTAAGTGCTGCGAGAACTGCCGAACGAAGGAGTTTCATCGTGTGTCTATTGTAGATGTCGTGGTGCGCGGCGTGTCTTTTGTTTGTCATTTCGGGGAGTCAGCCGGGTGCCCCACATACGCGAAGCTTATCTGGGAGTATCGAGCGTAAGCTCGATCCGTTTTGTTGTCATCTCGTAGTGAACCCGAAAAGTCCTTTTCTTTTTGATTCCTCACCAAGAGGATAAAAGCGGTCTCGCTTCGCGAGATGCCCACATAAGCTTCGCGTATGTGGGGCACCCGATCCGTGGCTACTCTAGACCTGCTTCGCCTCGTCATGGCGATGTGCTGTCAGCAGGTAATAGACCACCGGCGTCACGATCAGGCTCAACAGCATCGAGACCACCAGACCGCCGATGACCGAAATCGCCAACGGCTGCAGCATCTGTGAGCCCGAGCCCAGCGCGAAGGCCAGCGGCAGCATGCCACAGATCGCTGCTGTTGCCGTCATCAGGATCGGACGCAGCCGGCGTTGCGCGGCATGCAGCATCGCGTCATAAGGCGATCCACCCTCGCGGCGGTAGCGTTCGTCGGCATCGAGCAGCAGGATGCCGTTCTTCGCCACGATACCGATGACCATGATCAGACCCATGAACGAGGCCACGTTGAAGGTCGTTCTCGTCACCAGCAACGCCAGCACCACACCCGAGATCGACAAGACCGACGACGTCAGAATGGCGGTCGGAGCATATAGGTTGCGGAACTCCATCAGCAACACTCCAAAGACCAGCGCCAGTGAGAGCAACAGCACCTGCAGCAACTGATGGAACGACTGCTGCTGTTCCTGGTAGGTTCCGCCGTACTCGATACGCACCGACGACGGCAGATGCATGGCATCGACCGTCTGCTGCACGCGCGCGATGGCGCTGCCGAGGTCTGTCCCTTGGAGCTGTGCCGTCACTGTCACCAGGCGCTGCAGGTTCTCGCGCCGGATCTGGTTCTGTGGTGGAAGCTGCGTCACCTGCGCCAGCGATCCGAGAGTGGCCAGTTTGCCGGTCGCGCTGTTAAAGACCGTATTCTGCATCGCATCCAGTGACTTGCGCGTCTCGTCGCCCAGTCGCACGCGAATGGTGTACGGCCTGCCGTTCGCGATCAGCGGATCAGTTGGGTTCACACCATCGAGAATCGAGGTTGCATCCTCAGCAACCTCCTGCGGTGTGAAGCCCATGCGGGCGGCCACCACGGGATCGACCTGGAAGTTGGTCCCTGAACCGCTGATGGTGTTCTCGATGCCGTTCTCCACACTGACGACACCGGGAATCTTACTGATAGCATCGCCGACGCGTGGAGCAACATCGTTCAGCACGGCAAAGTTGTCGCAGAAGAGTTTGATCTGGATCGGCTCCGGCGCGTTCGACAGATCGTTAATCATGTCCTGCAGCACCTGGATGAACTCCACATCCAGCTCCGGCTCGGCCTTCTTGATTTGCGCGCGCGCATCGGCGATCACCTCGTCGATACCGCGGTCGCGATCTTTCTTCAGCCTCACGGTCATGTCGCCCGTGTTCGCTTCCGTCACAGCCGCCAGGCCCATCTGCAAGCCGGTGCGCCGCGAGGTGCTCTCGACCTCCGGCATCGAATGCAGGATTCGGTTCACGTGCTCCAGTACTCGATTCGTCTCGGTCAACGAGCTGCCCGCGGGCATGATGTAGTCGAGAATGAAGCCGCCCTCATCCATCTCGGGCAGAAGGTCCGAGCCCAGGACACGATAGCCGGCATACGTCCCCGCTACGAGCAGGCCGCAGATCCCAAGCAGCATCACAGGACGTGCGAGCGACCATGCCAGCACACGATGGTGCGTGGCAATGACCCGCGTCATCAGCTTGCCATGATGCTCTTCGTGACGCTCCCCTTCCTCACCGTTCTTACGATCGCGCAGCAGCGCGAGACTCAACGCCGGGGTCCAGGTAACGGCCAGAAGCAGTGAGGTCAGCAGCGCCACCGTCATCGTAATGGCCAGCGCACGGAAGAAGCTTCCAGTCACACCCGTAACCGAGACCAGTGGAAGGAAGACGACGACCGGCGTAATGGTAGAACCCACCAGCGGCGCGGAGATCTCTTTCAGCGCAAGCCGCGCTGCGCTGGCGCGTGACTCGCCAGTGTCGCGATGCAACACGATGTTCTCCACCACCACGATGGCGTCATCTATCACCAGGCCAATCGCCGCAGCCAGACCGCCCAGTGTCATGAGATTGAAGCTTTGTCCGATCGTCCACAGCACCAGCACCGTGATCGCTACGGTCACCGGAATCACCAGACCGGCCACCAGCGACGAACTCCAGTCGCCAAGGAAGAGGAACAGGATCACGCAGGCAAGCAGCAAGCCGATCATGATGGCGTCGCGTACGCTGCGGATGCTCTCGCGCACCAGCTCCGCCTGATCGTAGTAAAGCTTCATCTGCACACCGGCGGGCAGGTTCCGCTTCAACTGCTCTACCTGTGCGGCCACGGCGTCTGCGACGGCAACCGTATTGCTGGAAGGCTGCCGCGTGATGTTCAGCAACACCGCCGCGTGATTGTCGGCCGTCACGGTCGTATAGACCGGCAACACGCCTGGCTGCACCGTCGCGACATCGCTCACGCGCACGGCGGTTCCACTGGCAGTCGCCTTCACCACCAGATGTCCGAGTTGGTCGGCATCGTGCGCCTGCGCGCCCACCAGGCCGAGGATGAGCTGATGGTTTTCTTCGTACAGTCCAGGCGAGTCAACGATGTTCGAAGCCTGTACTGCGTTCACAATATCCAGGATGGTGACGTTGGTCGCCTGCAGCCGCGCCATGTTGGGCACGATGTGAAACTCCGGCACTTTGCCGCCCTGCACCGTGACCATGCTGACGCCGGACACACGATTCAACGGCGGCTTCAACGTATAGGTCGCCAACTCCCATAGCTCGGTCTGCGACAAGGTGTCGGAGGTCAGACTGTAACCAATGATGGGGAAGGTAGCAAAGGTCAGGCGATTGGTGGTGATGACCGCGGTCGCCGGCAGTGTCTGCCGTACCTTGCTCAACGCCGCATCCACAAGCTGCAGCGTGCGGAACATATCCATGTTCCAGTCGAAGAACAGACTCACCTCAGCCGATCCGCGGCTGGTATTGGAACGCACCGTTGCCAGACCGGGGACAGAGTTCATCGCGTCCTCAATCGGCTTGGTGATCGTGACCTGCATCTGTTCCACCGGCATGACACCGTTGTCCACGCCGATGACGACACGCGGGAAATTCGTCTCAGGAAAGACACTGATCGGCACCTTCTGCGAGGCATAGATACCAGCCAGAGACAACACGATCAGGAAGAAGAAGATCGATGAGCGATACCGCTCCAGCCAGAAGGGCTTTTCCGTATTGGCCTGGACCTTTTCCGCGAGGACGCTCATTCCTTCTCGTCTCCCTCATCCGCTTTGCCGATCTTTACCTTGGTGCCCTCTTCCAGCGCGTAGGCCCCGTTGGTGACAACGGTCTCTGACCCGTTCAATCCCTGCGTGATCTGGATATCTTCGCCGTCGGTAATACCGGTCTGCACCTTCACCTTGTGAGAGGTGCTATCGGCCTTGACCACCATCACGGACTTCCCGCCATCCTGCGCCGTAACCACCGCCGCCACCGGCACCTTTACGGCCTGGGGTACAGAGCGTCCTGCAATCGCGACCCGTACGGGCGTGCCCGCCTTGTACTTGCCGGCTGCATTGTCGACACGCAGCCAGACCTCGACAGTCGTGCTGCCGGGATCAACCGCGGGGCTGATCAGCGTTACCTTCGCAGGCACCGGATCGGTCACACCCGGAACCATGATCTGCGCCTCGTTCCCCAGAGCCAGCCGCTGCACCACGATCTGCGCGAGATGCACCTTGGCAATCAGCGCCGAGGTATCCATCACCGTGATCAAAGGAGAACCCGCGGTCACCGTCTCGCCGGGAAAGAGAGGACGGTCGGTCACCACGCCAGAGATGGGACTATGGATCTCCGAGTAGGAGACCTGTGCGGATGCAGCCTGGTACTTACCTTCCGCCGAGGAGAGCTGCCCTTCCGCCGACTTCAGCGAAGCGGTACGGTTTACCTTCTTCACCGAGTTCAGATGGTTGGCGGCAACGTCATACGCGGCCTGGGCCTGCACCAGTGCAGCGACAGCGGTGTCATAGTCGCGGCCTGGAATCGCGCCCTCTTCGAAGAGCTTCTTGCGCGCCGCCACAATCTCCTGTTGCAGCTTGAGCTGTGCCTGCGCCTGGGCAACATCCAACTCCGCCTTCGCGGCATCCTCAGGCACCTGCGACTTGGTCTGCATCTCGTAGGTCGCCTGCGCCGACGCGAACTGTCCCTTGGTGTCGAGTGCCTGCGCCGCCAGGTCGCGGTTTTCCAGCACGGCCAATAACTGACCCTCTTTCACCTTCGATCCACGCTGTACGTAGAAGGTCTTGACCGGCGCGGAGATCTTGGGGGAGATCGCTGCCTGCGCCAGCGGGGAAAGCGTGGCGTCGGCCATGATGCGTTCGGAGATCTCTCCGGTCTCGGGCTTTTCCGCCTCCACCGCAACCAGCGACTGCGCTTCACTGTCGGCAGGCTTCTTACAACCGCCAAGAGTAAAGGCACATGCCATCGCCAGCACCGGGACACACCCGGCCCATACCAGAGTTCGTGATGTGTTCTCAACCAATCGTGCCGTGTTCTTCATTACAGGGTTCCTGTCAGGATCTGAAGTGCGGACAATGCGCTCTCATAGCGCACAACACCGTCGGCCTGGGCTGTCTGCGCGGTAAGCAACGCGTTCTGCGCATCGACAACCTCAAGCACCGTGGACTCACCCGCCGCGTACCGCAGGCGCGTCAGCCGCAGACTTTCGGCCGCAGTCTGCGCGCTTTGCTCCAGCAGCGCCAGTTGATTGCGCGCCGCCGCGGCTTCGGCATAACTCTCTTCCAGATTGGCGATCAGCCGGCGCTGGGCTGACGTCAAGCTAACCTTGGCGACATTGCGCTGAATCTGGCTCTGCTGAATCTTCTTCTGCGTCGAAAACCAGTCCCACACCGGAATATCAAGCGTTCCGCTGATGGAGTAGCCGAGGTTGCGCACATCCTCCGGTCCGCGTTTAGCGAACTGCGGAGCGTCGATACCGTAGGTGAAGTTGAGACCGAGGTCGGGCAGATATCCAGCCTTGGCCGAACGCACACCCGCGTTGGCAGCGGCCAGGTCGGCCAGCGCGCTGCGAATCTCAGGATTGTTGGTGGAGGCAAGCTTATTCACCTCGTCACGCGTCGGCAGCTCCGGCGGGTTCTGCGGAGCGTCCGTCACATAGGGCGTGCGCGGATCCGGAAAGAGCAACACCGCAAGCTCCAGCCGCGCCTTGTCCGCGGCCAGCTTCGCGTCAGCAAGGTCGCGCTGACGGCCCTGTAGCTGCAGTTGTGCCTTGACCACATCGGCACGCGCCACCTCACGGCCGGCCTCACGCTTCTGCGTGATGTCAGCGAAGCTCTGTGCCTCGGCCAATCCCTCTTCCATGAGGGTCTGTTTCCGCGCCGCCACGTAAACCATGTAGTACAGATTGACGACCGCACTTGTCAGGCCGCGGCGCGCAATCTCGGCTTCAGCCTGGGCTCGAGCCGCAACGGCAGAGGCTACCTGGGCGTCGGCGATTCCCTTCAGGCCGACCGTCTCATTGATCACCGCCTGGCTGCTGTACTCATGCACCGCATTGTTGGCGATGAAGATCGGCGAGGCCTGCGTTCCCGCCTGCCCGCCCTGATTGGTCTGGCCGTTGGGCTGGGTATAGAGCATCTGGTTGTGATATGTCACGGATGGCAGCAACGCCGCCTTCGCCAGATAACTGTCAATCTTTGCGGAACGCCCTGCCGCAACGGCCGCGGCAAAGATCGGTTCATTCGCCTGCGCTCGGCGAATGGCCTCGGTCAGCGTGATCTTTTCCGGCTGTGGGTCCTTTGCCCAGGTCACCGGCGCTACAAAAAGCAGCAAGGCGGCGCCGACCACACAACCGCCTGCCCGACACACTCGAATCATGCAATCACTGTAGTTTGCCAACCTTAATGAAGGCTGAACTATTTACCAGGCTGGATAGGGTTTCTTACTGCGCCCATGAATCCTGTGTAAAACGGATTCGGCTGCCCATCCATTGCATAGCAAATGGGTGGGATGTTTGAACAGAACTCGAACCGGGTGGGAGCCGAGGGCTTCAGCCGCTGAGGGCGATATCTCGGGCCACCAGATTCTTCATTGCGGATGAAGGCAAAGGATTCGAGACGGGATATCGTACTTAGGCTGGACCTGACCTCAGCGGCTAAAGCCGCACTCTCACGACGCTGTTTCGGCACGGCTGAAGCCGTGCCCTTAAGCACGACATCGCGCTTCGCGCGACCAGGACCGATCGTGCTCGCCTCCATCTTTCCGTTGCGACCGGTCGTGCTCTGGCTCCATCCTCCGTCGCGCAACGCCCAACCGTTTTCGCACCGCAAGTGCGAATGTCTTGCTTAAGGGGACGGCTTCAGCCGTCCCGTATCGAGCCTGCAAAGAACGCGCCTTCAGCCGCTGAACACCCAGCCGGCAAGCTGGCTGGGGACCCGCTGCTCCCACCAGTTTCAACCATGCTCTGGGAATTTCCACACGCTGCAAATGCAGTTATTTCCCTATCTTCCTCAGGTTTGACCTTATTTTGCCGATTCAAATCAAGCGGGTACTTCTATGCCCAGCGACCAGTCTCGACGACTCAACAAACCGATTCAGGAGCAGATCGACCACTTACGGTCGCACAGGCTCGCGCGCATGCGCTTTATTCCAGCGCTGGAGACACAGTTCGAAAAGAACGTCTCCTGGGTGCGCTCCCGCCGTCTGTCCTACGCCATGCTGTTGATGGCGCTGCTCAATGCCTTTCTGTTTCTGGGCGACCTCCGCTCCATTCCCAGCCGCATTCGTACCTCCGGCTTCCTTCGTCTGGTCTTCTTCCCACTTCTCGCGTTGGCGGCTGCCCTGTTTCTACGGTTCAATCCACGCCGCCTCGTCCGCGGCATCACCGTAATTGCGGTAGCGGGTGTAGCGGCAGGAAGCTTCTTTTATCTCTATTCCGGTCCGGGAGAGACGCTGTTGGCACACATGCAGGCGAGCCTGATGTTGTTGCTGCTCATCACCAACATCGTGATGCGCCTGCGCTGGAGCTACGCCCTGTTCTGTTCGGTGGCCTATATCGTCACCTCCATCGCGTTTCTCCGCATCAACTGGACCGCATCTTTCTTAGGAACCCTGGGATTAGGCAGTGTCTCCGCCTGCTGCGCTGCCATGATGCTGCTTGCCAACTACAGCCTGGAACGGGATGAACGCCTTTCCTATCTGCTGCAGCAGAGCAATGACTTGAAGAACGCCGAGCTAAACCAGCTGAATATCGAGCTGGGACAATTGAATCGTGAGCTGGAGGTGCTGTCGCATCTGGACAGCCTGACGCAACTGGCAAACCGCACGGCCTTCGATCGCCGCGTACGGGAGCTGTGGCAGGACGCGGCAGAGACCGGTCAGCCGCTGTCAGCCGTCATGATCGACATCGATCATTTCAAGCTGGTGAATGACACCCAGGGACACCTCTACGGAGATGCCGTGATTCGCCGCGTCGCCGCCCTGGTGCAGCAGTCCATGCGCGGCCATGGCGACTTCGCCGCGCGTTACGGCGGCGAAGAGTTTGTGCTGCTGCTGCCTGGTGCTGATCTGATGACGGCGCTCTCGGTTGCGGAACGGGCCCGTATGATGGTGCACACCGCCGGAGCTCCCGCACCGAAACAGCCCGTCGCCCGTCCGGAGATCGGTTTATGGACAACCGTGAGCTGCGGAGTCGCGACGGCCCTCCGGATGCCGGACGCCGATTTTGTTCGCCTGCTGCATGCGGCCGATACCGCTCTCTACCGCGCCAAAGCAGAAGGCCGTAACCGTGTATGCGCCGCGGCTCCTTTGGTCTAGAGCGTATCGACAAATTCGAGATAGCTCGCACGTTGGATGCCCATATCCCCCGAGGGACACGTGCCCGGCCTTTCCGCTCCCAGGCAGAACTCTTCAGGCAGCGCGAACTTCACTCCTATGGCATGTCGCCGAACTTGCTTTGTATTGAGAGTTATAGAGCGGGCCTTCAGCCCTTGATCGTTCAATATGCTCGAAACCTGGGGCGTTTTCCCCGGGCTGGTCCTGGGGCGTTTTCCCCGGGCTGGTATAGAACACGTCTCCACCCCGACGAACAAGTTCGCCGGAGACCCCGGCCTTCAGCGCTTAGAACTGTGGCACCCTTTGTTTGTCATTTCGTAGCGAAGCGGAGAAATCTGCTTTTGATACTTTCTCCCTAGCCGGGTATCCCACCCTGCAGAGTCCCAATGAACCTGATTCGTTGGGGTGAACGCTCGCAACGCCAGGTGGGTAAGGAATACCCCAAAATTTCCTACCAAATGCAGCACAAATTTGTCGATATAGGCCTAGAATCTCCTCTCGACTGTAAACCAGTGGGCTCAGCTGCGATCGAAACGGCTCATCGACCAATGGGGCATTCTCCTATCCCCTGAAGTAGGGCGGGACACATCCCCCCAAAGTGGCTGTGACATTGCTTTCCTCTCTGCCATCCTCAAAAGCATCGGGACTGATACGGACCTGCAAGAACGATCCCCCCTGGAGGATTTCCGTGACTACATCAACGTTGGCCCCTGTACCGCACAATGCTCAGCAGAGAGCGACCACCCCGCAGAGAATCATCGCCCGGCAGACAACCATCGACTCAGAAGAGCTCGTCGCGCTAAGCCGTAAAGGAGATCTCTCGGCCTGGAGCGAGCTGATGAAACGCCACAAAGGGACGGCGTACAAGGCAGCGATACGCATCCTGAAGAACACTGAGGATGCCGAGGACGCCGTGCAGGACGCCATGCTCCGCGCCTTCCGCAAGCTCTCGACCTTCCGCGGCGAAGCCACGTTCGCAACCTGGATCACCCGCATCTCCATCAACTCCGCGCTGATGCAGCTCAGAAAGAAGAGGCGGCATCCCACCCTCGCACTCGAAGACCTGCTCGGCAATGAGACCGGCAAACCGGCTCTGTACCTGACAGCCAACTGCCCCACCCCGGAAGAACACTATTTTGACTGGGAGGCACGGAGGCGGCTACACAGGGCGATTGGCCAGCTCCCGACCATCCTGCAGGGCGTTGCCAAAGACAGAATCGTGAAGGAGCTTCCGGTCGAAGAACTGGCCGTCAAGCATGGCCTGTCGAGCGCAGCCGCCAAATCGCGCCTGATGCGCGCCCGGCGCATGATTGCTCATCGCCTGGCGCCAGTGCCCAGGGTAGAACCTCAGGTCTATTGCTGATCCATCCTGGCTGCTCAACGCTGGCGGCATGCCTTGCTTTTAATCTCGAATTCGAGGATAATTTTTCTCGAAAGCGAGAGTAATTATGGCAGCCGCCACGGCACTCGTTCTTCCCAGAATCGCCGGGTATGACTTTGACTCCGGCGCCGATCTCGGCAATCCGTCAGAGCGCGCGGAGCTCTCTTCCGCGGCGATCAAGGCTTTTCTCAATCTCCGCAAAAAGTGGAATCTCAACGAGGAACAGTCGCGCGCTCTGCTCGGTGGAGTTGCCTCTTCCACCTTCCACGCCTGGAAGACCCACCCAAGGCGGACGCTCGATCAGGACACGCTTACTCGCATCTCGCTGTTAATTGGGATCTACAAAGCGCTCCACATCTACTTCGGCAAGCCGTGGGCAGATCGCTGGATCACGCTTGAAAATCGCGGATCGCTCTTCTCCGGCCGTACACCGCTGGCCTATATGATTCAGCGCGGCATGCCCGGCATGCTGGATGTCCGTCGCATGCTCGACTCCTGGCGCGGTGGGCAGTGACGCCACCCATCCGTCGGATCGATCAGGACGGCATGCATCGCTTGATCCCCTCCCGCTATAGCGACAGCGGTACCGTGCTCAGTGAGCTTACGGATGACGATGAGATGCTCGAAAAGCTCATCCGGCTTGATGGCGCTACGAACGATCGTATTCAAGGCGAACAATCCGGTCTCGTCGGCATCAGCACCTATGAGCTCGTCTACGGCATTCCAAATGCTCATATCATCCGCGCGGCCTACCTTCATCCAAGTCCGACAGGATCGAGATTTAACGACTCGACCCGCGGAGCCTGGTATGCCGCGGACAAACTCGAAACCTCACTGGATGAGGTGGGCTATCACAAGGCCAAACGTCTGGCGGAGATCGTAGTTCCGGAGGCGGCCGATGGTGTCCCGCCCTCCGAATCGTCCACCTATGACGATTGGCTCGCCGACTTCCATGCAGACTTTCATGCGCTGGAGCCCGCAACCGACTACGCGGATTGCCTCGCCGCTGAGCCTGTTCCGGAGTGCTACGCGGAATCGCAGAAACTCGCAGCGCGACTTCTGAGGACGCAGTCAAACGGCATCTATTACCCAAGCGTCAGGCGCAAAGGCGGACGATGCCTCGCATGCTTTCGGCCGCCGCTTGTCTACCAGCCCCGGAGAGATAAGCGATATGAGATCTCGTTCCGCTGGGAGCGCCGGCGGTATAAGCGCGAAGTCCACGAAGTGCCAATTGAATAGGTGGGGTGGGAGCAGCGGGGTCCCCGGCCCAGCTTGCTGGCTGGGGTGCTCAGCCGGCTTCAGCCCGCTGATAAAGACGTAAAAGTAAATGGGCTTTAGCCCTGGGCCTTTTCCCTAGCGGAGAAAGAAACCCAGGGCTAAAGCCCATTTCTTATAGAGCCAACAAACGCGGGCTGAAGCCCGCGTCTCCCACCCAATTCGAGCTTTGCTCGAATGGTTCACCCCAGCGAACCAAAGGCCAAAACTAGACAGCCGCTACAACAGGCCATCCACCGGCCTATTCGATGGCCTCGCCGAGACTGGCTGGACTTGCCGATACGACCAGGTCAATCTCTTCGTCCGATACCGCGAAGAACGTCCGCGAGATCGCACCGCCCAAAATCGCTCCGACGATGGGAGCCACCCAGAAGAGCCACAACTGACCGAGAGCCCAGCCTCCGACAAAGATCGCCGGGCCGGTGCTGCGCGCGGGATTGACCGAGGTGTTGGTCACCGGGATGCTGATCAGGTGGATCAGCGTCAGGCAGAGACCAATGGCGATCGGCGCAAGGCCCTTCGGAGCACGTTCATCGGTAGAGCCCAGAATCACCAGCAGGAAGAAGGCTGTAAGCACCACTTCCGCAATCAGGCAGGCCAGCAGCGAGTAGCCGCCGGGCGAGTGATCCGCATAGCCATTCGATGCGAAACCGCCGGCAAGACTGAATCCCGGCTTGCCGCTGGCGATGAGGTAGAGCACGCCCGAAGCAGAAATGGCGCCGAGCACCTGCGCGATGACATAAGCAGGAAGATCGGAGATCTTGAAGCGTCCGCCGACAACCAATCCCACCGAAACTGCAGGGTTAAGGTGACAACCGGAGATATGACCGATGGCGAAGGCCATGGTCAGGACGGTTAATCCGAAGGCCAGGGCAACACCAACGAATCCGATGCCAAGAGATGGGAAAGCCGCAGCCAAAACGGCGCTGCCGCACCCTCCGAAAACCAGCCAGAACGTTCCAAAAAACTCAGCAAGAGCTCGCTTAGACAGGGGCACACTCATGGATCCCTCCACAGTACGGCGGCATGAGATTTTACGGCGGGATCATCCTACCATGCGGGGAAAAACAGGAGATTTTTATTTGGTTGCGAGGTCCTGGAGCTTCGACGCGTGTCAAGCAATTCAGCTATTTTCATCCGCTGTACCCGGTTCGCGCTTAGCGCGAATGTATTGCTTAAGGGGACGACTTCAGTCGTCCCGCACGGAACCGCAAAGATATGCGGCTTTAGCCGCTGAGGTACCAAAGCTATGACCTCAGCGGCTAAAGCCGCGATCACTTGGCACGCACGGCGACACGGCTGAAGCCGTGTCCTTAAGCAAGGCATTCGCACCTGCGGTGCGAAAATGGTTGCGCTACGCGCAACGGTTTTGGTTTCGATAGAGCATTTTCCCTGTAGGGGTAGCTTAGAGCTTTCGCATCTATGGACGTTTTCCGCAGTGAAAACGCCGCTGCACGACTTCTTACGGAATATCCGGTAGCAGGGAAATCCTCTAGCGGAGCAAATGCGACGAAACGCCTCTATCTCTATAGGGGATTTCAATATCCGATTCTTGTCGTCGCCGCGGGCGTGTCGATACTCCTACTGCACATGCGTCTTCACCCATTCCTGAATCTCTTTTCTCAGGATGATGTGTTCGCCCAGCCGGCGATAGCTTTCAAACTGCGACTCGGTAAAGAACTGGTCGAGAGTCGTGTCAAAGGGAAAGGCGTTATGCACTCGGTGGTAGTTCAGGATGTCCGCCGGCTCGTCACCCGTGAGTGTGCTCTTCAGATAGAGCAGCTTTCCATACGGCTCGCCCCTCTTGTCTTCGGGATAGTAGATATCTGCCTCCAGCGCATGGAAGAGGTTTCCCGGAAAATGCTTGAACTTGAGCAGGCCTTCCGCTCCTGACGGCTGGTGCTGATCCGGAGGTGAGGGTGCGGCAGCATCGACGGGCGGCTCGACGATCTCTACCTGCAGTGGCTCATTCTCGTCGGGTTTCTCCTGAAGCGGCGCCTTATCGCGGGCGAGGCCCTCTCCTCCGGGAGTCGGATAGTCCACTGTGTTCCTGATCCGGATCTCGATGCCGAAGTCCACGCGCACCTTGCGAATGGCCATGCCGATGCCTTCAAACCGCAGCGATCCGTCTGCTTCCGCGTCGCAGACAATCACCGTACGGCAGCGCCGGCGCAGCAGCTCATAGAGGCCCATGTTCTCGAAGTGGCCGCCGTCGGAGAGATAGACATATCCGGCGGTATCGTTGGTCACTCCCCAGAGCTCCTTTACCAGTTGCGCCAGGCCATTGAGTGGGTAGTCGGGAATCCCGGCCCGGCGCGGGTTCCTGATCCACCAGCCCAAGCGAACGTTGAAGACTGTCATCAGGAAGGCCATCGCTTTGCTGGAATGGAAGCCCATGTTGGGCGAAGCCGCCGCTCCGGAGATCGCGACGGCACTTGCAACCGTAATCCCTTTGCCCTTCTTGATGTGAGCGATGGTAGGCACAAAGCCGTTGTATTGCAGCGTGTCGTTGGTGCCGTCGGTCCAACCGGTCGAGTAGCCGGAGTAGAGCGGCGTGATCGCAAAGCTGGCCGCCTTGCGTTCCTGATAGGCAAGATCGCGTCCGGTGGTGAGATTGAGCGCGGTACAGAAGATGGGGAACGGTCCCTGATAGGCGCCGGGCTGACCGTTGAGGTCTACCCAGGAAGAAGGCACCAGGTCTTTGACCCGCAGCCGGCCATCTTCGACATCGAAGCCTGTGAAACGATTCGGAACGCGGTTTGGGTTCGACGCTCCGGCATAACAACGCGCCAGGCGATCACGGTAGAACGCGTTCATCGAGAACTCATTGATGTCGATGCGGCTGCTGAAGAAGAATGCTGTTGCCACCATCGCCAGAAGCAGCCATGCCCACCGGGAGGTAACCTCCATCACGACGTTTGGGTCGTGCCCTTCAAGCAGCCAACTGGTCAGTGTGGCGAGCAGAAGGAAGAGGCCGACGATAAAGACAGGGGGAGCGATTTTGACAACGAGCTCAGCCGGGCTCCAGCTGCTGCCCTGACCTGGAGCGTCAGGATCCTCATTCGGTTTGCCACTGGTCAGACGGCTCTTGCCCAGTAGAACGCCTGATATCGTACTAACGACCCAGGTGCCCCAGACCGCATACTTCACGATCACCTGCTGCGCAATCAGCTCCGACGCATAGCGCCCAAGCAGCGAGACGCCAAACAAGGCGAACCATACCACGCCATATTGCACAGAGACAGCACGCAGCCGGGCGACCCACTCACGTTGTGCACTGCCGAAGAGTGTACCCATCAGGCCGGTACAGAGCTCCAGCGAGATAAATGGAACGGCCAGCAACAGTGAAGGAAGTACGGCGATGCCTAGCGAAGCAATCAGTTTCTGATGGACGAGGAAGGTTCCCACGAAGAACAGATAGCCAATGCCGTAGAGCAGCACGATACAGAAGATGCCTCCAAAGAGTGGGAACAGGAGGGAGGTAATCTTCCAACGGAGAGAGGCCGATTCCTTGTGTCCTGCCCAGATGGCAAGACAGAAGAGGATGCACAACAACGGAAAGGCATCATAGAGCCAGATCAGGGGAGATTCGTCCAGCCACGTCGACTCCGGAGTGATGAGGTGACGCTCTACATACGCCTGATGGGTCGCCTCGCATGGAATCCATTGGGCCTTGAGCACCGCCGGAACACTACACTTCGGTTTGTAGTCAGACCAGGCACGGGCGAGGCGCAAATCATTCTGCGATGAAGCAGGCTTGCAGCTATCCCCCTGGTCTTTGCAGATCGTCCACTCAGCCTTGGTCGTGTCAGAGTTCGCCTGAACGATCACACGCTCTGACGGCACCTTCGGTCTCGGCCGCTGTGCATAAGCGCGATTGGCGCGCCTGCTGAACTGCGATCCACCCGGCACCGAAAGCTTGTACACCATCGGCGCGATGCAGGCTGCGAGCAGCAGCCAGCTTGCCACAATCGCATGCACATGCCATGGGTGCGTGCGATCACCGCAACAAGCTTTCCGGGTTTTCTTATCGGCCTCTGTGACGACATCGCAGAACCGTGGGAAGGCATACCAAAGCACTGCGGCAGCGAAAAGCGCAATGCCCGCCAGAAGCGCAAAGATCAGCAGCCGGATGGTCATGCTTCCGACGCTGCCGACACCAAGATGGCGCACCACCCACTCCGTCACCGCGATATGGGGTAGCAGCAGAAGCGTCATGATGGCCGAGATCAAGATGACCAGGTTGAGCAGCATGTTGCGGATCCAGACAGTAAAGATGGTCCACACATCCGCGCCGAAGAGACTGACAGAAGGCGACAGATAGTTCGAGTACCGGCGCAGCCAGCGGATCGGCTCAGGTGGAATGACGCGTCCGGAGTCCACGGCAGGAATGGGAACCATCTTCTCCTGCACACTTTTGAGCCCCGCCCGCTTGATCCACGACGACAGGAACTGATGGATATAACCGCCGCCGGAGACGCTGGAGAGATAGTCAATCTCGCCCAGCTTGCGCAGTTGTGCGAGTCCCTGGAGCACACCGAGATTGAACGTTGCGCTACGGATGCCACCGCCGGAGAGACACACCCCGACATCGCGCACCGTCTTCGCGCGTTCGTACACATCGGTCGTCGTGTCCGTCGGATCGATCAGCCGCTTGCCTGGGTCCTTCGGGTCGAGGCGCGCCTTGAACTCCTGCTCGAGCAGCCATTTGCCAGGCGTGTATTGCGTGAGCAACGCGATTCTCGACTGTAGATCAGGGTGACGCTGGAAGTTGCGAATCAGTGCAGCCTCATCCAGAAACTCCCCGCGCACGACATCTTCCGTACCGGCATAGGTACCGCTTTCGAGAAGCTGGACGATCTCAGGGCAGCACGGGTGTTTGGCGTCGCCACAGCACATCGCGATTGCAGTCTGTGCAAGCCGATGGCGATATTGCTGGTCGGAATCGAGGGAGGGATTCTGCTGTGTCTGCGGATCTGACATGATGTTCTCTCTCAGCCACGCTGCTTTCAACCGTGACCGCACGCATGAATTTTTGAAGCCCCGACGCCTTACGGCGCCTTATACAGCACAGTTACTCGGGAGAAACCACGTACAGGAACGGCGCGCTCGATGTGGTGCTCTTATCCTGGGCTGTCTTGGTAACGCTGAAAGAAATCTTTGTCCCAGGGGCAATATCATTGGTCCCAACGACAGCGCTGAAGGGCATGCTCGCATCGGAGCCTGCAGCCGAATCGCTCTTCACACTGCCCAATGCCGTTGTCGATGTGGAGCCGGTCGCGTCGGTCGTCGACATGGACAATACTCCGCCAGACAGGAACGTTCCGGTCACGGTTCCTGTAATTGTCTGGCCGCTCTTCCATGTACTTACCTGGTGGTCGTTCTCGATTTGCACCGATGAGATTGTGGCTGGAATCGACGCCACGTCCACCGTCATGATGCCGCCGACGACCACGCGAATGTTATTCAGGCTGGCCCGGTTCAGTAACGCCACATTGAAGCAGTCCTTTTGCAGGCCAGAGGCGGCTTTTTCATCCGCGCACGGATTCGGCGGGTTCCCTCCGCCTTTCTGCTGTGCTTTCGCCTGTTCGTAAGCCACTTCATACCGCGTGACGGAACCAACCAGCGTGCACCGCACGCTTTTCTCGGACGAGTTTTCGCCACACGGTGAGGGTTGAATGAGCCCGGACTCCTCGATCAACCGCAACAGATGTCCGGCGCCGTGAGGGCTGGAACGCTCAAAGATCAGCTCACTGGGGTTGAAGAAAGCTGCGGGAGCCTTCTTATAGATCTCATGCAGCGTCGGCGTAAGAAACCGTTCTGTGGGGAAGAACGCGACCACGATATCCGCGGACTTAGCGGCAATAACATGGTTCGTACGAAATCCGATATCGTTCAGCAGGTTTAACTGGCTTTGAGAGTTATCGGGCCAGATGATGCCGAGAGCCGGAACCACATTGCCGTTGAAGGCTGCCACGCTGGGAGCAAAGAGATCGCTCGCGGTTGAGAAGGAGACCGCCCCCGCCGCCGCACCGACTGCGGTAGCAATATGGATGACCCAGTTTCTCGTGCTCCAGAGCTGTGCGTCCTGAAAGTCGGTCCGCACCGTGCGCACTTCGGCGCTGGCGACCTGTGACGGTTTACTCTGCTGCTGCCATACCTCCTGAGGAGCCTGCGCACGGTTTGTCAGGCCGGCAAAGACGCCGCTGAACAACCATCGGCTGTAATCGAGGAAGACGCTCTGCAGCACGACTCCCTGCTTCGGATCGCGGTTCGAAACGGTGAGCGAGACGACGGCATACTTCTCCGCAACTTCCTTCCCGAAGGTTCGTTTCGCCACGCTGTACGGCAGCAGCACCGCTTCTACGCTGACCGTCGAGGAAAGGTCGCTGGCAGTCGAGATCGCGATTCCCTGTTTCGATGCATTTTGGGCAGCCGTCTGTGCCGCATTGGTTGCCGGCGCCTGTGCCGCCGCTGCGAGATCAAGACAGAAGCAGGCTACAAGCATAAAAAACGCAACGCGCATTCTCTGAGCTCCCTCCGGGAACGTTCTCTCTCATTGGCGCAACGCAGGACGGAAAGGGGACAGAAAAAACAGCAGGGGAAACGAAGCGAAGCCCACTGCAGGCGCAGGCAGGCCTCTAAGTCCGGATCTGTTTTGAAACTTCACCACTATGGCCCACCGATACGGCCTCGTCAAGTATTCGTATTGCGCGTAAGGGCAAAACCGGACGCGATGCTACACTGACCGCGTTTCCGGTATTCATCTGTTTGTAGCGGCCCGCTTGTATAGATGTGTCTGCCTGTTCTGAGGAGGAGTTGATGGCAGTCGTTACCGCGACCAAAGGTCCTTTTTCAGTAAAAGCCTATATAGGCGATTCGAAAACTCTGCTGGCCTTCAATTTTGCCAGTGCCGCCGATGCCAGGAACCTTGCCGGCTTCAGCATCTACTGCCAGCCGCCCAGCGGCGCGAAGCCGTATTACCTCTCCAACAACCTGCGCTTCGCACTTCCGGCCAATCATGCTCAAGTTGCCAGTGAGCCGCCTACCTCCACGGCCAACGCTCCCATTCAGAAGTACCGCTGGGTCGCATTCCCTGGCCTGCTGCACGGCGGCACTCAGCCGCCGACGGGTGACTACCTCTATACGGTCACGCCCCGGTTCTTCGATAGCAACGGGAAGATGCTCCCGATGGATTCCAACCGTGCGGCCACGGTCAAGGTGCCCGTCGGTCCCTTTGCCAAAGGTGCGCTGACAGTCGGCTTCACACGGGGCTACATGCAGTCGCAGGCGTATGCCCACCACTTCGGTGCATCGACGCGGATCGAGCCGGCAAACCGCGGCCTGCAATACAACACTGCCGCGCAGGCAGGAACGAATGCCCAGGGCACGCCCTGCACTTATAACGACATCTATGCCTGGATGGGAGCTTCGGCTCGCAAGCTGGTCTTCGATCTGTTGAATCAGGTCGAGAACGATGACTCGTTCACGCTCGATGTCTTTGCCTACGACCTCGATGAGCCGGACATCGTCACCATCTTTCTGAAGCTGGCGGCGCAGGGTAAGGTCCGCATGATTCTGGATGATGCGACCCTGCACATCCAGCACACGGACTCGAAGACACATAAAACGATCACGCCACTGGAGGTGCCCTTCGCGCAGCAGTTCCAGGCGATGGCCAAGGCGCCTGCGGCCCTTGTGCGCGGATGCTTCGACCGCTACTCGCATGACAAGATCTTCATCCTCTCGAAGAACGGCAGCCCGGTCCGAGTGCTGACCGGCTCGACCAACTTTTCGGTCACCGGCCTCTATGTCAATGCCAACCACGTGCTGGCCTTTGATGACCCCGGCGTGGCCCAGCACTACTCCGATGTCTTCGAGCAGAGCTGGACGCTGCTGCAGCAGTATCCGAACCAGTCGCAGGCGGCTGCATCCAGTTTTGCCGGTACTCCTTTGGCGGAGCAGCCGTTTACTCCAACCGGACGACGCGTGCCGCAGATGAGCGTAACGTTCTCACCGCATACACTCGACACGACGCAGAGCCTGCTGACCGCGATCTCTGACCGCATTACCAGCGAGGCGCAGGCAGACAAAGGAAACGTCATCTTCGCGGTGATGCAGCTGACCGGCAGCAATACACCGGTCTACAACACGCTCGATGCCATTCACAACACAACGACGCTCTACAGCTACGGCATCTCCGATGCACCCGAGGGCACGTACCTCTACAAGCCTGGTACAGCCACTGGCGTACTGGTCACAGGAAGGCCGGGCAAGACGACCCTTCCGCCCCCCTTCGATCAGGTGCCGTCACCGCCGGGACACGAGATCCACGACAAGTTCGTCGTCTGCGGACTGAATGGAGACGATCCCGTGGTGTACTGCGGCTCCTCCAATCTGGCGACCGGCGGCGAGCAGCAGAACGGGGATAATCTGCTGCAGATTCACGACGCCGATGTAGCCACTGCGTTTGCGATCGAAGCGCTGCTGCTGGTGGATCACTATAGCTTCCTCAATCGCTACGCGAATCCGAAGAAACCGCACGCAGCGCCGACGGCGGCCACTGCTACGAAGAAAGCTGCTACGAAAAAAACCGTGGGGAAGAAGACGGTAAAGAAAGCTGCAAAGAAGACTGTGGCCAAGAAAGTAGCTGTTAAGACAGCAACGAAGAAAGTGGCAAAGAAGGCCGTCAAGAAGGCTGCGAAAAAAACAACGAAGAAGGCTAGGCCATAGCCGGAAGGAGACCACATGGCGCCGCGTAAATCGAAGACAGCCGCACCTGCATCGACACCACAGCCCCAGCCGCTTCTCGCGGCACAGCCACAGTCTGCCCAGGCAGCAGCGGTGCAGAAGGGGTTGTTTCTTTACACCGATGATTCCTGGTCGCAGGATTACTTCAATAAGAATGACCTTCACTTTATTGAGCGGGAGTTGTTTGGGTAGAAGCTAAGCGCCAAATAAAGCCGTGTTCGTTGCGGGCTCGGTATAGGACGGCTGAAGCCGTCCCCTTAAGCAAGACATTCGCATCTGCGATGCGAAACGGTTGCGCCGCGCGCAACCTCTCTACGAGTCTATGAACACACCAGCAGATGCTGCGGTTCGAAGCGGAACATGTCCGGGAAGCTGCAGAACTCGGGGATACCCAGCTCCAGCACCGGCACAGCCTCTGCGATGCGCTTGATGTGAACCCGCATCAGGTCGCGATAGGCACTCCGCTCTTCCGCGGTAAACGGAACCATCTGGTACGACATCGTCATGTGGAACTGATATTCGGCGTGATCCCGTAGCCGGAAGCCAAAGACCTCCGCAAGTTGATCGCGTAGTGACCGCAGCTTCCTGCCTTCCTCTGCATCAGCCCCTACCAACCGCAAGCTGCATGCCATGGGATAGTTGATGGTGTATTCCTGGTCGACGCGGACACGCAGCGGCAACTGGCATGCGAATTGTTTCTTCGCGATCCGCTCGCCCACCATGCGGGTGCAGACTTCGATGGGAGCGTCAGAGGGGACATAGGATGGCCACCCATATGCGGAACGGTCCAGGTCGTTTGCTCCCGGAAAGATGGTCATGTGGTAGCTATCGGTCGAGGTCAGTCCGAGCTTGGTGTGGTAGCTCGCGCGCTTCAGCTCCTGATGCAGCGTCGCCATCGCATCGCGCATCGCCGACTGCACGGGAAGATGACAAATCACCGTGTTTCCTGCAAACGGGCGCGGTGTGCCATCGGGATTGAACTTGAGCGTCGTGTCGCGGTTTGGAATCTTAGGTGTTTCTGCCGCGGCGGGTTGCGCGAACAACGAAGACGGAAGCAGCGATGCGGCTACGGCAGCAGAGGACTCGAGAAGAAACTGACGGCGGGTGTGGGTGGTCAAGGAACGATCCTTTCCAGAAGAATTTTGAAAAAAGAAAAGCCGGCAGAACCGAGCTCTGCCGGCCTGGGAGGGCTGAGTTTCAGTTAGAAGGCAACGCGCAGTACAAGCTGCACCTGGCGTGATGGATACACACTGGTGCTGCCCGTGAAACTGCCAAAGCTGCTGCTGTACGTCGGTGCTCCTGAAGTAGCATTCACCGAGCCAACGCTCGAAGAAGGGCTGATGTAGTTGGTGGCGTTGAAGACGTTGAAGGCCTCAATCCGGAACTCGGCGTTGTACCGTTCGTTCGGCAGCGTAAACCGTTTGTGCGCCGAAAGATCGAACTGTCCAAATGCCGGGCCACGCAGGATATTGCGGCCTGCATTGCCGAAGAGCTGCGTGCCGGCGGGAATCGAGACACCCGGAGGCGGCGTCGTTCCCGAGCCTGCGATCAGATAGCCGTTCAACGCGCTCGCCGTCTTGACCAGCGTCTTGCCATAGACCGCTGACGGCGATCCCGTCAGATTAGGCCGGATCGCATACGTCGCGCTTGTTGTCGAGACCACCTGGTTGCTGCTCGGCGAATAGGTCAGGTTGATGGGCACTCCGCTCGTCACCACGTTGATGCCGGTCAACTGCCAGCCACCGAGGATCTGCTGCTGCCATCCAGGAGCCGACGAACCGAAGCGGCGTCCCTTGCCGAAGGGCAGATCGACAATCGCGGAGGTGGTGTTGTTCAGCGGCTGGTTGTAACCCGAAGGTCCACGATCGCCGGCGGGGTTGGCCTTGTTGATCAGCGCGCTGTCGCCGTTCTGCGTCTCCAGATCGGCGGAGTTCAGATCGATGCCGCGCGACCAGGTAAACGAGTTGATGAGGAAAACACCGCCGCGGAAACGGCGCTGCAGCTTGGTCTGCAGCGAGTGATAGATCAGAGATCCTGCGTTGCTCTCCGTCAGGATGTCAGTAAAGTTGGCGATCGGCCGGCGGTTGAGCAACGAGGTCGTGCACTGGCCCTGCGCCGCAGCCGGAACTTCGCTGGGCAGGCACAGGCGCGCCTGGTTGAAGTCCAGAAGCGCCGGGATATGGACGGTGTGATTGCCGACGTACGCCACTTCCAGCGTGGTGTTATAGGGCAGCTCCTGCTGGACTGACAGATGGAAGGCCTGCACATAGGCGGGCTTGAAGTCCTTCGGCGTATACCGCGTCTGCGCCTTGGTGGTGGAGAAGTTCACCGGTCCGGCAAAGTTGGTCTGATAACCATCCTGTGTTCTGCGGAAGCAGGTCGTGGGATCCTGCGTCAACGAGGTGCACAGGCCCTGGCTCGGTGTCTGGTTCGAGGGCAGCGTCGCTGCGTAGTTGTTCGGGCCGTTGTAGGCAAGCAGGCCCTCTCCACCGAAACGGAAAAGATAGGCATAGCTGATGGCGTAACCGCCGCGAATCACTGTCTTCGGCAGGGCCTGGTAGGCAAAGCCCACGCGCGGACCGACGTTCTTATAGTTCGGATCAACCAGACCACGATCGGCCAGCGAGTTACCGCCGACATAGTGGAGGTTGTAAACGTGTCCTGGCGCTGTGCTGTTCACGTCCGTTCCGCTACCGGCGGCCAGCAGACGGTTGTTCACCGGGTCGAAGTTGTAGAGCTTGTTGTTCTCTTCGTAGTTCGGCGTCATGAACTCATAGCGAAATCCGAGGTTCACGGTCAGCGAAGGCAGCGGCTTCCAGTCATCCTGCAGATAGCCCATGTGCCAGTAGCGCAGATAGTTCACCTCATTGACCGCGTTCAACTGGTAGTTGCTGCGCGCGCCGAAGAGGAAGTCCGCAAGGTTCGCCGCCTGCGCTGTCGTTGCGCTGCCGGCTGAGCTGAACGAACCCGCATAGGTATCCGAACCGAACTTCGGATGAAAGTCAGAGATCGCCTGCGACATCCAGCCGAACTCATAGCCGACCTTCAGGCTGTGGCGGCCCCTGATCCAGGTGTAGTTGACCTTAGGATTCGCCTGCGTGGGATTGTTGAACTGCGGATTGGTTCCCTGCTCGCCGAACTGCGTGAAGCCAGAGACAGACTGCGGGCTCAGGCCACCGGTATAGGCAGGATCCTGCGGGACGTTAGGAATACCCGCCAACAGATTCGTAGCACCGAGGAAGATGGGGAACTTTCCGCTCTCCGTCCAGGTCTCACCGAAGCGCATCTCCAGAATCGAGGTGGGCGTCAGTGTCCAGTTATAGCCCGCAGCGAGCTGCCGTGTCCGGGCATAGAGGGTTCCATTGCTGTTACCGCCGGCGGCACCGGGAAACGGCGGCGGCTGGAAGTAGGTGACCGCGCGCTGGCTGTAGCGGAAGAAACCATTTTGGCGATCGTTACGAACGAAGTCGACACGGCCATCGCCCTTGTCGTCAACCGTCGGAGCCGCAGGGAGATATTGATAGTTCGCCGCTGTCAGTGCGGCCCCGGGAATATTCGGCGAGGGCAGCAGGCTGAAGACCTTCAGCGCGACAGGATTGATGTTCGGGTCGCCGAGCGGTACACGGCCATTGCTGTACACCACACCCGTATAGGGATTCTTGATCGGGATTGGAGTACCCGTTGCGGTGCCGTCTGTCGTAAAGATTCCGTTCAGCTCAGCAGTGGTTGGCAAGGTTGCGGTGGTGAGAGAGTGAGAGACGGCGCGCAGACCTTCGTAGTCCACGAAGAAGAAGAGCTTGTCACGCAACACCGGACCGCCGAAGGTGCCGCCAAACTGATTCTGTACCAGCGTCGGCTTGATGCCGGTTCCGTAGAAGGGCCCGAAGGCGTTCAGCACCGTGTTGCGGAAGTACTCGTATGCACCGCCGTGGAAGGCATTGGTTCCGCTGCGGGTGGTGGCGTTGACGATGGCACCGCCGGCGCGGCCATACTCCGCAGAGTAGTTGTCGGTCTGTACCTTGAACTCCTGCAGTGAGTCGGGTGACGGAATCACTGCCTGGTTCGAATATCCCTGGTTGGCTTCCTGATAAGCATTGTTGTCGATGCCATCCAGGACGAAGTTGTTGTCCATCGAGGTAAGGCCGTTGACGTTGTAGGAAGCATCGCGCGGCGGGTTGGAGGCAACCGTTGCAATCAGCGAGCGGCGGACACCCGGCACCAGTTGCGCCAGGTCGGCATAGGAGCGTCCGTTCAGCGGCAGGGTCACCGCTTCGGCTCCCTGGATCGTCTGACCGCGGTCGCTGGTCTCTGTCTCTAACTGCTCGGCTGCGTCGGTCACGGTAACGCTGTCGCCGGTCTGACCGACGCTGAGAGTAAGGTCGACACGCTGACGTGCTCCAACGTTCACCCGGAAGGAGTCCGTCTTCAGATTCTGGAAGCCCGATGACGTCACCGTCACGATGTAGTCGCCCGGCTGTACGCTATCGAACTCATAGGATCCGCTCGCGTCTGTCTGCCGCGTGCTCTTGACGCCCTTGGCGACATTGGTCAGCTCGACCGATGCGCCGTTGATCGTTGCTCCCGAAGGATCCTTGATCGTACCCAGCACCGCGCCCGAATCGAACTGGGCGTAGACCCTGCCTCCGGCCGCCAGCACCAGCAACAGGGCCAGGCGAAGGAGTAGCCCATACCATCGGGCAGATTGTTTCTTATTGATGTTCGGCGTCATTGCATTCGCTCCATAAGTAGTGCTTCCAACAGAAGTAGTGGTTCCAACAGAAAGCCCGCGCATGTTTGTCTCTGGGTAAGCGTCAGGAAGGGGGCCGTTGGGAGAGGAATAGCAGCGACGCTTCCGAGGCAGAAGCGATTTCACGGCGACAACTGCGATACACCGGTGAACTGCTGTGGAATAAATGGTTTACCGGGCTGTCATGTATCTTGATACAGTGAATGCCGTGTGAATAGTTCATGGCGCATTCACACGATCTGCGTAGACTGACGGCAACTCATGCTCACGGCGAAGCAAGATCGCTCCGTAGACTCCCCCTGGTCTGCACGCACGGCTTCTGTGACAGACTGGCCGGAGAGCGCCCAACGCGAGTTGATACGGCGTATCCTCGCATCTCCGACCTTTGCGCGGAGCGAACGCCTCTGTTCTCTGCTCACGTATGTCTGCGACATCGCCTTCCAGGGCCGTGAAGCGGAGTTGAACGAACAGAAGATCGGCCAGGCTGTCTTCGGCAGATCGCCGGACTACGACTCGTCCATCGACGGCATCGTTCGCACCCAGGCGAGCCGTCTGCGTCAACGCCTGGAGATGTACTTCGAGCAGGAGGGCGCTGAAGAAGTTCTGCGCGTCATCATTCCGAAGGGCAGCTATATCCCTGTCTTCACTCCGCGTCACACCGCGGAGCCCGTCGCGCCTTTGCCCCCGCCGCATGAGATACCGCCGCCCCCGATTGATGCGGCAGCTCCGTTGAAGACGTGGTCTACAAGCAGCCTGGTTAGCAGCCTGGTGCCGTGGCTTCTGTGTGCCGCACTGGCCATTGCGCTGACGGCGGTGCTGATCCGGAATCATGCAACGGCAGCGCCCGCAGCTCCTCCACCGCATCCGCTGTGGAGCCAGATCTTTTTGCCGCAACAGCCGACGCTGGAGGTCCCTGGAGATTCGGGCCTGGTGCTCTCGCATACCTTCGATCTGCGCAGCATCTCGCTGAACGAATATCTGCTCGGCGACTACCGGACATCGACCTTCAACGCATCCTCCAATCCCCTGCCCTCGGATATGCGCTCGCTGCGGGTCGAGATGGCGAACCGGCGCTACACCTCGATCGTCGATCTCGATGCCGCGGTGCGGCTGGCGCAGATTGCGCAGACGCTCCACAGCAATCTGCAGGTGCGCTACTCCCGTGACCTGCGCCCCAACGATCTGAAGACCGGCAACGTCATCCTGGTTGGAGCCTTTGAAGCCAATCCATGGGTCGAGCTTCTGGAACGCAACATGAACTTCCTGTTGCAGAACAACTACAAGGCGAAGGTCTTCTCGGTCATCAACAAGTCTCCGCGTGAGGGAGAGCCTACGCACTGGGATTCGAGGCTCGACGATCCGCAACGCCGTGTGTATGGTGTGGTCGCCTTTGCTCCGAATCTTTCGGGTAATGGCAATGCTTTATTAATTGAAGGCACCTCGATGGCCGGTACCGAATCCGCCTGGGACTTCGTCTCGGATGATTCGGAGTTGCTGCCCTTCCTAAAGCGTATCCAACGGCCAGATGGAAAGATTCCCTACTTTGAGTTGCTGCTCGAAACGCAGAACATGAGCTCCAGCGCGGTGCACAGTAATGTGCTTGCATGGCGGGTTACGAATTAGGGCAGTCCATACACCGGGTGTTCCGTGTGTCTTTTAAGGAGCGCTGAAGGCGCGTCCCATACCAGCCTGGAGCAACGGCCCAGGTACTGGGCTCAAGAAAGAACAAAGGGCTGAAGGCCCGCTCTATAATCGCGCCTTCAATCCCATGCGTATCGTTCATCGGATGTATTCCACATCTTGTGTAAGAAGCCGAGAAACAATAACGATTGAGATTGTGACATTGCGGCAATATAGGTCGGGCCTTCAGCCCTCTTACCGTTTTGCCATCCGTAACCTGGGGCGTTTCCACAGGCTGTTATAGAGCGCGCGTTTCCACCCCAATGAACAAGTTCATTGGGGACCCCGGCCTTCAGCGCTTTTCGGTGGCACAACTTCAGCCTGTCTTAAGGGATACGACGCAGACTGGTGAGGCTGTGCGGAATTGCCGCGCGTAGCAATATCCAATTCAAAACGAGGAGGGCTCCCATGCAACGAGTGATACGCATTGGAACCATCGTATTTTCCCTTCTGCTTGCCGGTGCTCTACCATCTCTGGCGCAAAACAAATGGTCAGAGAAGCAAACCTTTCCCATCGGAGGACAAGGTGGATGGGACTATCTGACAGTCGATCCGGCGACTCACCGGCTGTTTGTTCCACGCGGCACGCACACGCTGGTAGTCGATGCAGATTCAGGCAAGACGCTGGGTGATATTCCAGGCCAGAAGATCGCGCATGGTGTGGCCATCGCTCCGGAAGCGGGACGAGGCTTCATCAGTGACGGCGGCGGAGACGGCGCGATTGTGATCTTCGACCTCAAGACATTTGCCATCCTGGGCAAGATCACCGCCCAGCCCGATGCAGACGGAATCATCTACGATCCTGCTCTTAAGCGGGTGCTGGTTGTCTCTGGAGACAAAGGTGTCATGATGACCTTCAGCCCGGAGATCGATCCCGCGGCGGGCAAGATAGAGACGCCGATCGATCTGGGAGGATCGCCTGAGTTCCTTGCTTCAGATGGCGCCGGAAAGATCTACGTCAACCTGATGGACAAGAACGAAGTCGCGGTCGTAGACATGAAGACGCGCAAGGTGGCTGCGCGCTGGCCGGTCGCTCCTGGTGGTGCTCCCGTCGGCATGTCGATCGACACAAAAAAGAAGCAGCTCTATATCGGCTGCCGGAAACCGCAGAAGCTGATCGTCATGAGCCTGACGGACGGCAAGGTCTTGTCGGCGCTGCCCATCGGTGACGGAGTCGATGCGACCAAGGCCGACGGTGGAGAGATCTTTGCGAGCTGCCGCGATGGTTCCCTCGCTGTTGCGCGCGAAACCTCGCCGGGCAACTTCGAGATCGTGCAAATGGTGAAGACGCGGACCGGTGCAAGAACAATGGGGATTGATCCGATGACGCACCGCATCTATCTGCCGACGGCGGAGTATGAGACCGGTCCGAATGGCAAACCAGCCACTAAGCCGAATAGTTTCATGATTGTTGTTGTTGCCCGGCAGTAGCTCACTCGCCTAACGAGTCCTCAACCGAGCGCTGAAGGCCGGGGCTCCGATGAACTTGTTCATCGGGTGGAAAGGCGCGTGCTTACCAGCTTTCAGTGCTCTCCCAGCGAACAAGTTCGCTTGGGACTCCGGAGCATGGGGCGCGCCCAGTGGTGGGCTACTGCAAACTCTTCTCCAGCTCACGCACCAACGCTGAATCAGGATTCTCCCGTATGAGCTGTTCCAACTGCTGCTTCGCAGCCTCCGTCTGACCAGCCTTCCGATACAGAGTAGCCAGCAGCAGATGCGCCTGTGGATTCACCTTTTCAATCGCGGCTGCCTTCTCTTGTAAAGCTGCCGACGCATCGGGCGCGGCAGGAGCTGGTAAACGGTGATCCTGCAGCACCGTGGCTAGTACCGTCAGTTGCTCCGCGGTAAATCCTGCAGGTGCAGTGAGAGTGCCATCGGGATGCAGCTTCAACTCACCACCAGCGTCGTGAACCGATGCGACAACCTCGGTCGACCGCTGCTTCTGGCGTCCTGCAAGCCCAACCAGCAGCACCATGATCGACACCACCGCCGCCAGTGCAAAAAACCATGTGGGGAGTCGATGAGTCTTCTTCGTAGAAGAGGTCGACGGATTCGGGCTGGCCGGTTGCGGATCAGTCATTCGCAGAAAATTTTATCGAATCGATGCGACCGGTTTCTCCGCTGTTGAACTGTTTCCAGCCACACCTAATTCTCCGTAGGCCGCGTCAATGCATCGATCACCGGCAACGCAACCACAGCCCGAGTCGGCTTCAACTTAATACCGAGTTGGTCCCGTATCGCCTCCAGCATCGTCGGTCCGTTGGCGGTGGCAGCATCCTGCGAACGCACTTTCGATGGAGGCATGGCTTCAATCGTGTAGTCCCACAATCCTATGAGCCCTGTCTGATCCACGACACGCCGCCCGACCTCGCCGGAGTTTTCGGCAAGATTCCCCACCAAGAGAGCCAGCAAACTCATCGATCCGGCTCGCGACCCGGCCTCAAACAATCCATCCTTTGTCGGCCTCGCCCCCTGGGTGTAACACTCCCAGGGAAACACCTCCGGCTTCGGAGCTTGATCACATGGCGGCCCTTTCTCGTGCGGAATCAATTTTGGCCCTGGTGTTCCAGGATTCACCAGCACCATAGCCAGCACCGGCGCCTCCTTTCCCTCAAAGTGCAGCTTCAACCCGAACCGCTCGGCCAGCAGCGCCTGCATCATCAACCGGTACTGGTCCTTGGTGGCATGCAGCGGAGCCGTCGCCTCGATCGAGAACCGTGTCGACCTCACCCAATCGGGATACTTCGCAAAGATCGCCCTGGTCTCTTCCCCCGTCAGCCAGATTTTGTATGCGAACTGGATATAGATCGGCAGTGCAAAATCGGCGTGGAACCGGCCATTCGGATCGTGGAACCATTCATCGGCGCTCAATGCGAAGGAAGGCGGCTTGAACGCCTCCTTGTCTTCATGGATCGATGCGACCTCAAAGCTCATCGCTCCGCCCGCCGCCTTCTGCCAGTCAGGAACGCTCTTCGCACTGTTCTGAGCGGGGAGAACACCGCTACACACGAGAAGGCACAGCAGCAGGAAGGAAAGAGTTTTCATGGGGCTCCGGTCGACTCTTCCGCATTGGACGCCCCCTGCGGCACATCGTCAACCGCCTTCAAAACTGCCCGCGTCCCATTCTGGGGCAACCCATTACCCTTCGCACGAGTTACGTCATTGTCTCGTTGGCGCGGCGAATGTCTATGGATAGAATGGGAGCCAACTCCTGAATCTGGAAGACCTGTGTCTCTCGTTGTGAAACTCAGAGCAGTCCCACGAGTGGCGTTGGGATGCTTTTGCCTTTGGTTCTCTAGTCCGCTTATCTGCCCGGCGCAGACCCCTTCCACGTTCTCTTTGCAGGACGCGTTACGCCTTACGCTGCTGCATCATCCGCAGCTCCAGATCCAGCAGGAGCAGGTCAACGCACAGCGCGGGGTGCTCAGGCAGACCGCGGGACAGTTCAACCTGCAGCTCGGCGCAGACGGCAGTCAGGCCCATACCTATCGCCCGCTTACCGCCTACGAAGAGTTCGTCTATGGCCAGTACGGCCAGGTGGGAACCTCGCTAACCACCAATACGAGCCAGCTTGCTTTCGAAGCCAGCCGTCAGCTCCGCAACGGCATCACCCTGTCGCCCAGCATCAGCGCGGCGCGCACCACCGATAATCTCACCAACCTGGGCGGCATCAGCCAGGGCTCCATTCAGTTCGCGGTGACGCTGCCGCTGCTGCGCGGACGCGGACGCTCGGTCGTCGATGCACAGGAGCTCTCCTCCGCCAAACAGGTCGAGGCCGCGGTCTTCGAGGTGAACGAGACTATCACCGGCCTGCTGGCCACCACTGCCAACAGCTACTGGAGCGTGGTTGCGGCCCAGAAGAATCTCGACGTACTCAAAGAAGCAGAGACACGCTCCAATGCCCTGGTGGAAAATACGCAGTCGCTGATCGAGGCAGACCGTCTGCCCCGCGCGGAGATCAATACCGCCAAAGCAAACCAGGCACAGCGTATCGCCAACCGCATGGAGGGTGAACGCCTGGTCGTCGAGGCCCGGCAACAACTCGCCGTCGACATGGGACTGGACGTTTCGCAGGTCAACCTTCTGCCAGAGATCTCTACCGACTTCCCCGCCGGCATGGATCCCGAGACCGTTCCTTCCGGACCGCAGGCCATCGAGGCATACACGCAACTGGCGCTGCAACAGCGACCCGAGCTCAAGGCGCTGAAGAAGCGGGAAGAGGCCTCGCAAATTCTTGCCGTTGCCGCGAAGAACGGCCTGAAGCCACAGTTGGATGTCCGGGTGTCGACCGGAGCCTCCGGCCTGGATGAAGGCACCCGCTTCGATGAGTTCCTGTTCGCGCCCGGCCACTCGGCCCGCGGCATGGACGTCTCCGGCGGCATCACCTATCGCTTCCCGCCGGCGCGCGACGCCGCTGCCGGCGCCCTGATGCAGGCTAATGCCGCCAAACGTCAGGTCGATCTGCAGTATATGGATACAGCCCGCCGCACCGCCGCCGCGGTGACTCCCGCGCTTGTCGGGGTACGCAGCGAGGCGCAGCAGCTTCGCCGCACGCATGAGTCGGCGCAGTTCTACCGCAACGCCGTCGATGCCGAGCGCGAGAAGCTACGCATGGGCGCGGGCAGCGTGCTCAACACCCTACAGATGCAGGATCGCCTGATTCTGGCGATGCAGACCGAGGTCCAGGCAGAGCTCGAATATGCACAGATGCTGGTGCGGATGCGGCAGGCCACCAGCACCATCGTCACCACCTACGACCAGGGAGGCACGATCGACCCCGATGTCTTCTCGACCCTGCCCGCACTCCCCCAGACCCAACAGCAGACCCAGCAGAAGGCGGTACCCCTTCCATGAGCCTTCGCCGTATCTCGAAAGAGAAGCTCTCCTCCCCCGATCAGCTTGACCAGACCATGCACGTCGCCGGGCCCATGTACTGGACCTCGCTGCTCGCTATCCTGATCGCGCTTGCCGCCGCGGGTATCTGGTCGTACACCGGCAGTATCCCCACAAAGGCCATCGGCGAAGGCACCGTGATTCGTCCCGGCGGCGTCTTCAATGTCTTTGCCGGCGGCTCCGGCTTCATCAAGGACTTCAAGGTCAAGGTCGGCGACCGCGTGCACGCCAACCAGACGGTTGCCGAGATATATCAGCCGTCGTCCGACGACGATATCCGCGCCCTGGAAGAGCACCTCACCGAGCTGAGAAGCCAGACCTCGCAGTCTGTCTCGCTGCGGCAGGACAGCGCCAAACTGCAGATCAAGAGCCTCGACCTCGAGCGCGAGAACGACCGCAACGAGATTGAGCAACAACAGAAGATGGCGAAGATCACCTCCGACGAGGTCGGCACCGACGAACAGCTCTTCTCCAAAGGCCTGATCACCCGGCAGGTATTGGTCGATGCGCAGCAGCGACTGGTCACCATCCAGACCTCCATCGCCCGGCTGCAGGCAGCCATCTCACAAGCCGATTCGCAAGCCTTCCAGTCGAACTGGCAGCCCACCGAACTGAAGCGCCAGCAGGAGATCGAGATCCACGATCTGGAAGCCCGCCTGCTGGGGGCGCGCAATCGCGCTCACCTCAGCTCTACTGTTGTCGCCCCGGTTAATGGTGAGATCGTCGAAGAGAAGATCTATACCGGCGCCATGATTCCCACCGGAACGCCGGTCGTGAGCATTCAGGCAGACACCGACCAGGTCATCGCGGTGCTGTACGTTCCATCGAATCTGGCCAAGGACATTAAGCCGGGCATGGACGCCGAGATCTCTCCCTCGACGGCTAAACGCGAAGAGTATGGCTTCATCCGCGGCAAGGTGACCTTCGTTGCCCGTTATCCTGCGACCACCAGCGGCATGATGACCCTCTTTGAGAACGATGCCCTGGTTGACTCCCTGCGCAGCCGCGGCCTTGTCACCGAAGTAGACATCGCGATGGAGCGCGCCGCAGACACGCCCTCCGGCTTCCGCTGGTCCAGCTCGCGCGGGCCTGACACCATCATCGGCCCGGGCACGCTCTGCTCCGCGCAGATCGTCACCCGCAAGCAGAAGCCGATCACACTGGTCTTCCCCTTCCTGAAAAAACTGATGGGGCTTCACTAAATGGCAGAGTCACCAAAGCTGCAGCACCGCACCGTTCGCACCGAAGCCATCCTGCAGATGGAAGCGACGGAGTGCGGCGCGGCTTCGCTCGCCATCGTCCTGGCGTACTTCGGCCGCCACGTTCCACTGGAAAAACTGCGGCAGGACTGCGGTGTCTCTCGTGATGGAAGCAAGGCGGGCAACGTCCTCAAGGCCGCCAGGACCTACGGTCTGGTCTGTTCTGGATGGCGTAAAGGCGCGGATGTCCTGCTGGAGCTGAAACCTCCCTTCATCGTCTTCTGGAAGATGAACCACTTCCTTGTGGTGGAGGGTTTCCGTAAAGATCGCGTTCTGATCAGCGATCCCGCTTCGGGACGATATAAAGTCAGCCGTACCGAGTTTGAAGAAGCCTACTCCGGTGTTGTGCTCACCTTCGAAAAGGGGCCTGACTTCAAAACCGGCGGTTCCCGCCCGGCCGTATGGCAAGCACTCTTAGCCCGGCTTCCAGGCAGCCGGCGGCCACTGCTCTTCCTGCTGCTGGCCAGCCTTGCGATGGTGGTACCGGGGTTGCTGACGCCGGTCTTCTCCCGCGTCTTCCTGGACAACATCCTGATCGGCGGTCTGACGAACTGGCTGCTGCCTCTGCTTGAGATCATGGGGCTCTCAGCCATCCTGGCCGCGGTGCTGACCTGGATGCAGTCCTACATCGTGCAGCGGCTCTCGATGAAGCTGTCGCTCTCGGGCTCGGCCAAGTTCTTCTGGCACATTCTGCGGCTGCCGATGGAGTTCTACGCACAGCGTTACGCAGGCGAGATCGGCTCCCGCGTCTCTCTGAACGACACGCTTGGCATCACCGTCGCCAGCCAGTTGACCGGCGGTGTTCTCAGCCTTCTACTCATCGTCTTTTATGGCATTGTGCTCTTCAAGTTCGACGCCGCGCTGACCTCCGTCGGCGTCTTCACCATGGTGGTGAACCTCCTGGTCCTGCAGTGGATCACCCGCCACCGTGTCGAACAGGGCCAGAAGCTCACCCAGTTTCAGGGCAAGGTCGTCAGCACCTCGATGGTCGGCCTGCAGAGTATTGAGACCATCAAGGCCAATGCCGGAGAATCAGACTTCTTCGCCAAATGGGGCGGGCACCAGGCAAAGCTACTGAATGCCAGCCAGGAGCTTGCCAGCTCCTCCATCGTGCTCTCCGGCATTCCCACGGTGCTGAACCAGTTGAACATCGCCACCATGATCTGCCTGGGAGGCATCCGCGTCATGGACGGCGTGCTGACCATGGGATCGCTGATCGCCTTTCAGGCCTTGATGGGGAGCTTCACCGCGCCGGTCAGCTCACTGCTCTCCACCAGCAGCCAGATCCAGGAGATGAAGGGCACCGTCAACCGCCTCGACGACGTGCTGCGCAATCCCATCGATCCGCAACTGGCCAATGAGCCCAAACCGATTCCGCATCTCGAAGGTGTTGCCCGGCTGGCCGGAGCGGTGGAGCTTCGCGATCTCACCTTCGGCTACAGCAGGCTCGATCCGCCGCTGATTCAGGGCTTCAACCTCACCCTGCGTCCCGGTCAGCGTGTCGCCCTCGTCGGAGGCTCGGGCAGCGGCAAGTCCACTGTCTCGCGTCTTATCTGCGGCCTCTTTGCTCCGTGGTCCGGCGAAGTGCTGTTCGATGGCATTCCCCGCAATGAGCTGCCGCGCCGTCTTATCCACGACTCGGTCGCCTTGGTCGATCAGGATATCGTTCTCTTTTCCGGAACCATGCGCGAGAACATCACCCTGTGGGACTCGACGGTTCCCGACGCGTCCATGATTCTGGCTGCGAAGGACGCGGCGATTCACGACACCATCGCGGGCCTGAAGGGCGGCTACGACTTCCAGGTGGAAGAGGGCGGACGCAACTTCAGCGGCGGCCAGCGTCAGCGCATCGAGATTGCACGCGCACTCTGCGGCACCCCTCGCGTGTTCGTGCTCGACGAAGCGACCAGCGCGCTCGATCCGCTCACCGAGCAAGAGGTCAGCGACAACATCCGCCGCCGCGGATGCACCTGCATCATCGTCGCCCATCGGCTCAGCACCATTCGCGACTGCGACGAGATTCTGGTGATGGAGCGCGGCAAGATCGTACAACGCGGAACCCATGAGGAGATGGCGGCAGTCGACGGGCCCTACGCCCGCCTGATTGCCACGGCATAAGATGGACACCCTCACTCCAACACGGTTTCTGCTCGACGGCGAAGGCGGGGCCTGGCGTATCGAACGCGGCACGGTCGATCTGTTCCTGGTCGACGTGGACCATGCAGGCCAGACCGGTCCTCTCTTCCACAGCACAACGCTGGAAGCAGGTACGGCGATCTTTGCTGTCGGCAAGGTGGTGCAGACGGAGAACATGGCTACCCTTCTCTGCCAGGCGCGCGCGGGTGCTGTGGTTACTCCTCTGCTGCAACCGCAGGAAGATGAGATCGCCGAGTGGAAGGAGAAGCTCGCCTTCGCCTCCGGCCTGGAGAAAGATCCCGACGCCCCGCTCGATGCGCTGCACTACATCCTTCTGCAGACCCTCATCGCCCAGCGCGACAGCCACGAACACGGCGAGAGCCGACGGCTGAAAGACAAGGAACGGGAGGGCCGCTCCGCCGTCAGCCGTGCCCTGCTGGAGCTTGGTTCTGTCCTGTCTACGCACGAAGATCCTGATGCCGTTATCGCCGACGAGCGCTCGGCCATCTTCGCCGCTTGCCGGTTCCTGGGCCACCATGCCGGCATTGAGATCCGTGCTCCGAAGTCCTTCAGCACATCTGACGATCCACTGCGTGACGTCGCCGCCATCGCGCGTGCCTCCGGAGTCCGCCATCGCGAGGTGGTGTTGCGTGGCGCATGGTGGAGGCAGGACCACGGCCCGCTGCTCGCCTTCCTGGCGGAGAACGAGGATGCAGCGCCGTCGCCGGTCGCGCTGCTGCATGAGACCCACAGCTATCGCATCTACGATCCCGCAAAAGGGACCGTCGTTCCGCTGACCACTGACATCGCAGCAAAGCTGCTGCCGGATGCGGTGATGTTCTATCGTCCCTTCCCATCACGCGCCATCGATTGGAAAGACCTGCTCCGTTTCGGTCTCTTCGGCACACGCAAAGACGCCACGACCGTCGTCATCGTCGGCATCGCGAGCGGCCTGCTGGCCCTGGTGACACCGGTAGCCACCGGCATTCTGTTCGACACCATCATTCCCAGCGCGCAGCGGCCGCAGCTCTATCAGATGGCAGCACTGCTCTTCACGGCAAACATGGTCGGCTTCCTCATCTCCTTGACTTCAAGCATTGCCATGCAGCGCATGGAAGGCCGTATGGAAGGGGCCATTCAGTCCGCCGTGTGGGATCGCCTGCTGAGCCTGCCTGTCCGCTTCTTCCGCGACTACAACTCCGGCGACCTGGTAAATCGCAGCCTCGCGATTGGGCAGATACGGCAGATGCTGACCGGCACGGCGCTGTCCACTATCCTCTCCGGCATCTTCTCCATCTTTTCCTTCTTCCTGCTGTTCCGTTACAGCATGTCGATGGCGCTGGTAGCCAGTGTTCTGGTTGTCATCACGGCAGCCTTCTCCGCCCTGTGCGGCTATCTGCAGATGCGCTTTCATCGGCAGATCTACGAGATCGCCGGAAAGATCTCAGGCCTGACGCTGGAGATCATGAACGGTATCGCCAAGCTGCGCATGTCGGGTACGGAATCACACGGATTCGCGCGCTGGGCAACAGAGTTCGCCAAACAGAAGAATGCCTACAACAAGGCCGCGCGCGTCAACATCGCCATCGACATCTTCAACGGGATCTTCCCCTCCGTCGCCGGCATCGCCATCTTCTATTACGGCTTTGAACAGATGACCAGCAGCGCCGGACTCACCCCAGGCAGCTTCGTCGCCTTCAATGCCGCCTTTGGACAGTTTCTGGGCTCGGCGCTTGGCCTGGCGCGCACGCTGGTTTCCATCATCGGCATCATCCCGGCGTATGAACGTGCCGCGCCGATCATGAAGGCCATACCGGAATCGACGGAATCGCGCTTCGATCCAGGCCGCCTGCGCGGCGCCATCGAAGCCAGTCGCCTGCGCTTCCGCTACAAGGAAGATCTTCCCATCGTTCTGAACGATGTCTCCTTCACTATCAATCCGGGAGAGTTCGTCGCCTTTGTCGGCCACTCCGGCTCGGGCAAATCCACGCTCTTCCGTCTGTTGCTCGGCTTCGAGAAGCCGGAGTCGGGCTTCATTCACTTCGACGGCCTGGATCTGGACGATATCGACCCACAGGCGCTGCGCCGCCAGATGGGCGTGGTGCTGCAGAATGGTCGCATCACCGACGGCGATATCTTCACCAACATCATCGGCTCCGCCCCTTTAAGTATCGACGACGCCTGGGTGGCCGCACGGGCCGCCGGTCTGGACAAAGATATTGAGGCTATGCCGATGGGCATGCACACCATCATCAGCGAAGGCGGCGGCGGGCTCTCCGGCGGACAGCGCCAGCGCCTGCTGATCGCCCGCGCCATCGTCCACAGGCCGCGTATCCTGCTCTTCGATGAGGCCACCAGCGCGCTCGATAACCAGACCCAGGCCACCGTAAGCCGCAGCCTGGAGCAGCTTAATTCCACCCGCATCGTCATCGCACACCGCCTCAGCACTATCCTGCATGCGGACCGCATCTTCGTCTTCGACCAGGGCCGCATTGTGCAGCAGGGGAGCTATGAAGAACTGATGAGCCAGGAAGGGCTGTTTCGTAACCTGGCCGAGCGCCAGATCGCCTGATAGCGACATGACCATTACCTGCTCTGCCCTTTCTGGAAAACGGAGATGGCTTTCTGTTCTGGTTCAGAGTAGATTGAAGACGTTCTGTTCCCCCTGGAACATTTGCTGCTAAATCTACTGCCTTGGAAAAATCATGAGTTTGCAAAGCGCTACTGAGTTTACGAACACCCTTACGTCCAATCCCGAACTGGCTGCTACCCTCTTCCAGTCTGCCAACGGCAAGACTGTTTCAGAAGCAGCCGCCATCGCCAGCGATCTCGGCAAACAGCACGGTTTTGACTTCACCGCCGATGAAGCCATCGAGGCCCGCAACGCCTACGCTTCAGCCAACCCCCTCTCGGAAGAGGAACTGGACTCGGTTGCAGGTGGCGGAGATTCCGCCCCTTATATCGGCACGATGATCGGCACCGTTGCCGGTCAGCTCGCTCCCACCGGAACTGGCGGCGTCGTCGGAGCCGGCGTTGGAGCCGGTGTCGCTACCGCCGTTGGCGGCGGCTCTGCATCCGAGTCTGTCGCAGCCGGTGCTGTCGCGGCAGCCAACAACTTAAACGAATCCAAGAACATCGTGCAGCAGATCTTCAGCGGCTGGTAAACGCGGCTTGTCCCTCGAAACAGACGTACTCGCAGAGTTCAGAGCGGCCATCGGCGAACAACATGTTCTCACCGAGGCCGCTCTTCTGCGTGCCTGCGAAACCGCGACCTTCCCAACTACCCAACAGGTCTTCGGCCTCCTACAGCCGGCCTCGGCGGAAGAGGTTGCTGCATGCGTGAAGGTCGCGGCCAATCATCGCGTTCCGCTCTACCCCATCAGCCGCGGACGGAACTGGGGGCTGGGCTCGCGTGTGCCATCGAACCATGCCGTGCTGCTCGATCTCTCACGCATGAACCGCATCCTGCACTTCGACGAGCGCTTCGGCTGCCTCACCCTTGAACCCGGCGTGACCTTCGAGCAGGTGCATGCTTTCCTGATTAGACAGAAGGCGCAGTGGTTTCTACCCACCATCGGCGGTCCGCCGGACGCCAGCGTGCTCGGTAACTTTCTTGAACGTGGCGACGGCATCGGCCCTCGTGCCGAACGAACAGCAAACATGGCCTCGCTGCAGGTGGTGCTGGGCGATGGCTCGATTATCGATGATGGTTATGCGCGCTTCGAGGATATTCCGCTTGCATTGCTGAGTGCTATGCCCGCGGGCCCGGCCTTCAGCAGCATCTTCACCCAGTCAAACCTCGGCGTCGTTACGCGCATGACGGTCTCGCTCGCGCGCCGTCCCAGTCATCTGCAGATGGTCTATGCCCCGATCCCCGATGAACATCGAGTATGTACCATCGATGCGCTGCAGCAATTACAGACGGTCATTGGCTCCGAAGCATTCCTCACGCTATGGAACGGCGGCAAACTGAACGCGCGCGGTCAGGCTATGCCGCAGGTGGATGCGAATGCATGGTTCCTCAGCGGAGCTCTTTATGGCCACAGCAGCCTGATGGCGCAGGCACAGAAAGAAGCCGCCATCGCAGCGCTTGCATCGGGGCTTCCCGCGTTGCAGTTCTTCGATGAAAGCAATCTGCCTGACTTTCAACAGCAGGCCGGCATCTATCTCGGCCAACCCAGCACGCTCAATCTGCAGAGTCTTTACGCCGCATCGCAACGAACGATGCCGGAGACTCCCGATCCCGACCGCGACGGCTGCGGAGCCATCTGGCTCTGCCCTGAGATCCCCTTTGATGGAGCCACGATCGTGCGAGCGATTACTCTCTGCGAGACCATCCTTCGCAAGTACAATCTCTCACCCATTCTCGGCATGAGCGCGCTGTCATCACGCACGGTACGGTTCTTCGTCTCTATCCTCTACGATCGCACGGCTGAAAACGCCGATGAGAACGCCATGCAATGCCACGATGAGATGCAGGCAGCGCTTCTGGCTGAAGGCTTCTATCCCTATCGGCTCGGCATCCAGTCGATGAATGCAGTCGCGCCTTCACCACTGCTGGAACGGATCAAAGCAGCACTGGATCCGAAGGGGATCCTGGCGCCTGGGCGTTACTAGGGCGAGGCTGTGTGAAAAACAGCACTGGCTTTTGCATTGCCCTCAGCGGCTAAAGCCGCCTTCTTTCGTGTCGATATACGACACGGCTAAAGCTGTTCAGTTCCATGACATCCTTTACACCTTGTCTCCAGACATCCTTTACAGGTTTATGCCTGTTTAGGGGTGTTTTTGGATGGCATGGAGGAAGGTGGAAGTGGAAGCGCAGCGATTGCGGTTTGTGGAGGCGGCGATGATTGGAGAGCGATCGTTTTCGTCTCTGTGTGTGGAGTACGAGATTAGCCGTCCGACGGGTTATCTGTGGCTGAAGCGATACCGTGAGCATGGAGCGGCCGGCATGCAGGAAGCCAGCCGCAGGCCTCTGCTGAGTCCCCGTCAGAGCCCTGCCGAGTTGGAAGAGCAGATCGTGTCTTTACGGCGCCAGCATCCTGACTGGGGTGCACGTAAGCTTCGCGTTCTGCTCGGCCGATCTGGGGTGAAGGTGCCATCGTCGACCGTACATCGAGTGTTGCGTCGGCACGGTCTGATCCACCGGCTGGACAGCCATCCACAGGCCACTGGCAGCTTCTGTCGCGAGGCGCCTAATCAGCTCTGGCAGATGGATTTCAAAAGCCCTAAGGGATGGAACGCGCATCTTGGCCCCTTATCCGTGTTGGATGACCACAGCCGCTATGCCTTGGTGTTGGAGCAACTGTCCTCGGGTGAAGGTCTCGTCGTCCAACAGAGGCTGGATAAGGCGTTCTCTGACTGTGGGTTGCCCGAGGCCATGCTGATGGATCACGGCCAGCCCTGGTGGAACGCGCAGTCACCAGGAGGATGGACGCAGCTATCCGTGTGGCTGATGCGGCTGGGCATCCGGCTGTACTTCTCCGGAGTCCGCCACCCGCAGACCCAGGGTAAGGTGGAACGCTTCCACGGTGCCCTGGAGCGGGCACGGAGAAGGTGCGGGCCGATGGATACGCCGCCTGGCCAGTCATGGCTGGACCGCTTCCGGGAAGAGTACAACCATGTTCGTCCCCATGAAGCGCTGGACATGGAAACGCCAGCAGACCACTGGCACCCCAGCCAGCGAGAGTACACCGAACCACGTAACCCCGCGTATGCCCCGGATGCCGAAGTGCGCGAGCTCAACAGCAACGGAGCGCTCTGGCTGGACGGACGCAGCTGGCAGGTAGCCGGAGCCCTGGCTCATCAGCCTGTCCGTCTCGCTCGCATCGATCAACGCATCCTGATCTTCTACGGTGACACGCCCATCCGGGAACTCGACCTCACGGGGCAGGGTTCCACGATCGTGGAACCCTGCCCCGCAAACTCACTCAATCTGTAAAGGATGTGTGGAGACAAACTGTAAACCATCTCTGGAGACTAGACAGCTAAAGCCGTGTCCTTAAGCAAGACGATTCGCGTAAAACGCGAATGCTCATGCTGACGCATGAGTAAGATATTCGAGCGAAGCTTGAATCGGCGGATATCAACACCCAGGCCAGCTCTGCTGGCTGTCTTGCTTAAGGGCACGGCTTTAGCCGTGCCGTAAAAGCCCTGCAAATATGCGGCTTTAGCCGCTGAGGTACTGATCTTACAAAATGAAACCTATTCTCTGACCTCAGGCAAACCGACTTGCTTAGGTCTCCGGCCCCCCGCCGGCATGTAATACAGCGAAAAGTTCTCAACCTCTCCACGCTCCAACTCATGCATCGGCAACGAGACCACCATATCCAGCAGCGGAACCTCTCCATAGAGACCATGCACCCGCGCCGCAACAGGATGCGGTACCCACTTCGCAAGAAACGCAGATGGCTCCATCGGATGAAGCTGCACCATCAGGTCCCGGTTTCGGCTCGAGATTTGAAAGTGCGTCCACAATGCCTCTTCCATGGCACACATGGTCTGCCGAGAAAGCACCGGCTGCAGCCGCGCCCGCACACTATCGGAAGCAAACTCTTCCGCCGTAACATCCGGATAGCTGCGAAACCCCGTCGACCCATCGAAACAAAGATCGTATCCAAACAACAGCGAGGGGTGCAGATGCAATGCATCGAATAACTCATCCCTCCCGTGCATGGCCAGCGCCTTCTGTACCGGATTACGTACAACCCCAGTCTCATCGTCCGCAAAGAACCACAGCTTCAAACGCGATTGCAATGCCTGCTCACGAAGATCAAGACCGACGACCACACGGCTGACACGTGTCCAATCGATATCGCCCTCCAGAAACCGCCACAGCAAGGAGAGGTCCAGTGCAGGAGCCTCCGCCGCTTTCACCGCTTCGAAGAACGACATCACCCCGGCAACGAATCCCTGCACATCTTGTGGTACGCAAAAGAGATTGAACCTGCCGGCTTGAACGCTGTCTCCTGCAACCTTGATCGACAACTCCACGGTTGCATACGCCGCCTCACGCACCAGCTCGCGGAAGCCTTGATAAGCCACGCTCACCTGCACCGCCTCTCCGATTCCGAAGATACGGCAGTGTGTCTCCATCCACCGGAGGTTTTTAGCAATGTGCCAGGCAGCAGGTTGCTCCGCCAGCATGCGGATGTGAGCCTGTACCCGTTCCTGAAAGCCTGCAGTTCCCGAGGAAGATATCGACACTGAGGGCCATTCTAGTCAATTCCAGCGAGTCTAGCCACCGCGGGACCTGGAGGCCAACAAGCAACTTCGTTACAGTACCGGGCTATATCGCGCCTATCCATTCCTATCGAATCCACATCTCCACCGCCGGATAGAGTTGGCCTCTGGGGGTGTGCAGTGTCACACTTAGGAGCGATCGGTTATTTCGCTGTGAAGCGCCTCTCGATGCCTCTGAACTTCAGCCCGTTGAAAACTGACCTGCTCGCAGTTGCAGCGTGTGTTCTCGCCCTGCCACTTGCCTGGGAGCTGGATGCGCCTTCCTCGTGCCTTCTGCTTGCGGTGATGGTAAGCAGCCTCTATGGCGGCCGCCGTTCCGGATATATTTCGGTCGTGCTTGGAGCGGCACTGTTTTATGTATTCTTTCTTACGCCACGGTTCAGCCTGTTTCACCCAAGGGGAGAGTTCCTGCGTCTGTTTGTCTTCATCGTGGCCATGGTGCTGGCGACGGAGTTGATTGCGGCGAGGCACCGCGCGGAAGAGTCACTCCGCCAGACACAGACGAAACTCGCACAGGCAACACAGACCGCGACAATAGCCGAGTTCTCCGCCTCGGTGGTTCATGAGATCAGCCAGCCGCTCAGCGCCGTCGTAGCGCACGGACAAGCCAGCCTGCGCTGGCTGCAAGCCGATCCTCCGAACTTCGCAAACGCCCAGGCTTCCGTCGAACGCATCGTTCGAGATAGCAAAGACGCGGTGAGCATCATTAAGGGCTTGAGGACTCTCTTTCGCAGGTCGCCGCTGCAGAAGGCCCCTATCGACCTGCGACCGGTTGTCAGCGAGGTCGTCTTGCTGGTGCGCGGCCGCGCGGAGAAAGACGGAGTTGTCGTCGAGGTCCAACTCTCGAAAGATCTGCCGTTGATCTTTGCTGACCGCATTCAACTGCAGCAGGTGCTCATGAACCTGGTATTGAATGGCATCGAATCCATGCGCGATGTCACCGGCCGGCAAAAGACTTTGGTGATCCACTCGCGAGAACAGGATGACATGCTGTTGGTGGAGGTCCGCGATCAAGGTATCGGCGTCGAGAACTTCGACAAGATCTTTGAGACGTTCTTCACCACGAAAGAAAGTGGCATGGGAATGGGACTCTCCGTCTGCCGCTCGATCATTGAGGCCCATGATGGTCGCCTGTGGGGAACGCCGGGGCCGGTTGCCGGAACGGTTTTCAGCTTCACAATTCCGGTTTTTCGGGAGCATACCGCATGAGCGCCAGGCAGCCGATCGTCTACATTGTCGATGACGACTACAGAGTGCGGGAGGCACTGCAGGCACTGCTCGCATCGGCGGGGTACGAGGTCGTCGTCTTTGACTCAGCCGCGTCCTACCTGAACTTCAATCGGCCGGACAGAGCCGCATGTCTCATCCTCGATCTGGATCTTCCCGGCATGAATGGTCTGGAACTGCAACGAAAGATCGCCGGAGAAGATACGCCTCCCATTGTTTTTCTTACAGGGCACGGAGATATTCCCTCTACCGTCAAGGCGATGAAGGCGGGCGCGACCGAGTTTCTTTCAAAGCCGTTTGACGACGAGGAATTGCTCCGGTCCGTCGAGGCCGGCCTTCAACTCGATGAAACAACGCGAGCCAGATTTGCTGAGCTTGATGTCATCCGGAAGCGGTACGCCCTGCTGACTCCGCGGGAGCGGGAGGTACTTCCCTTCGTGATCGCAGGGCTTTTGAACAAGCAGACCGCATGGGAACTGGGCACCAGCGAGATCACCATTCGCATCCATAGAGGCCAGATTATGAAGAAGATGGAAGCAGAATCCCTCGCAGATCTCGTTCGGCTCGCCGCCAGGCTGGGAATAGAGCCCCTCTCCTCTAATACAAAACGATAATTGTTGGCCCCCCACCGAATTTCCTACGATGAAACTCGATCGCAGGAGACCGCATGGCCGCTGGAAAAACATCCCGTATCGTCGCAGTCGTCGATGACGACCACCGCGTGCGTGAATCGCTGGAGCAACTCTTCCGGTCCGCAGGCGTAGAACATCTTCTCTTCTCCTCAGGGGAAGAAGTTCTTGCCCATGAAGGAACACAGCAGATCGGTTGCCTGGTCACGGATGTTCGCATGCCGGGCATGGACGGCTGTGAGCTCCAGCGTCGGATAGGAAGCAAGCTGCCTGATCTGGCCGTTATCTTCCTCACGGCGCATCAGGACGATGCCGTGTGGCGTCACGCCCGGCAACATGGGGCCTTTGCCCTTCTCTACAAACCATTTGACGGTGAAGAACTTCTCCGCCTTGTAATGCTGGCCCTAAGGTGGAGCCGCACACGGGAGGCTTTCGATGTGGATTGTTAGGCTGGCGCTTTCGCGTCCGTACACCTTTGTCGTTCTCGCACTTCTGCTCTTCCTCATCAGCCCTGTGATGCTGATGCGGACACCGGTCGACATCTTCCCTTCAATCAATATTCCGGTCGTAAGCATTATCTGGACCTATAACGGCCTGGTGCCCGCGGAGATGGAGTCACGTATCACCTCCATCTACGAGCGCGCGCTGACTACGACGGTGGGCAACATCGATCACATCGAATCGCAGTCGCTCAACGGAGTTTCTGTCATCAAGGTCTTCCTGCAGCCGCAGGCGAATGTGGATGGAGCCATTGCGCAGGTTACGGCTGAGGCCCAGGCAACGCTGAAGCAGCTTCCTTCCGGCATCACACCGCCGCTCGTGATTCAGTACAGCGCCTCCACGGTGCCTATTCTGCAACTGGGCCTGAGCGGAAAAGGACTTTCAGAACAACAATTGAATGACTTCGGATCGAACTTCATCCGTCCACAGCTCGCCACTGTTCCCGGCGCCGCTGTTCCCCTGCCGTATGGCGGTAAGGTTCGCCAGATCATGGTGGACATCGATTCGGCACAGCTCACCTCGAAGGGGCTCTCTCCGGTCGATGTGGTCAACGCCATCAATGCACAGAACGTAATTTTGCCATCGGGCTCGGCGAAGATCGGCAAAACCGAATACACCGTCGGCCTGAACGGCACACCGGTCACAGTCGACCAGCTCAACGCGCTTCCGGTAAAGACGATCAACGGCGGGTCGATCTTCATGCATGACGTCGCCAACATCCGCGACGGATTTGCAGTGCAGCAGAACATCGTTCGTCAGGATGGCCAGCGGGGCGCCTTGCTCACGATTGAAAAGGCGGGCAGCGCCTCCACCCTCGCCATCGTCTCCGGGATCCGTTCCGTATTACCGCGTATCGCCTCAACGCTTCCGCCGGAGTTGGTGATGCGGCCGCTCGCCGATCAGTCCGTCTTCGTCAGGGCATCGCTGAACGGAGTTCTGCGAGAAGGGATGATCGCGGCCTGTCTCACCTCGATCATGATCCTGGTCTTCCTTGGGAGCTGGCGCAGTACGCTGATCATCTGCATCTCGATCCCACTCTCGATCCTTACCTCGCTCCTCATCCTCAGCGCGCTTGGCGAAAGCATCAACATTATGACGCTTGGCGGCCTGGCGCTCGCGGTTGGCGTGCTGGTCGACGACGCGACCGTGGAGATCGAAAACATGCAGCGCAATGTGGCCATGGGGAAAGATCTCCGCCAGGCAATTCTCGATGCTGCCCAGGAGATTGCGGTACCTGCCTTTGTCTCAACCATATGCATCTGCATCGTCTTCGTGCCGATGTTCTTTCTCACCGGCGTCGCGCGTTACCTCTTCGTTCCTCTCGCGGAAGCCGTTGTCTTCGCGCTGCTGGCCTCTTACTTCTTCTCGCGAACCATCATCCCCACTCTGGTGATGTTCCTGCTTCCCAAAGAGGTGGAGGAACACCGGCATCCTGCATCAGACGCCAGGCCTGGCCGCTTCGCCCGGCTCCATCAGCGGTTTGAGGCCGCCTTCGACCGGTTGCGCGATCGTTATACTCACCTTCTCTCGCAGTGCCTGGAACACCGTGCGATCTTCGCAGCGTGCTTCATTACCTTCTGCCTGGGAAGCGTGTTGCTCATTCCCCTGCTGGGGCGCGACTTCTTCCCGTATGTCGATGCCGGACAGATTCGCCTGCATGTACGGGCAAAAACGGGTACTCGCATCGAAGAGACCGCGCGTCTGGTGGACGAGGTTGACCGGTATGTCAGAACCCAGATCCCCGCGGAGGAGATGGGTGGAATTCTGGATAACATCGGTCTGCCGACCAGCGGCATTAACCTTTCGTACAGTAACGGCGGCACCATTGGAAACGCAGATGCCGAGGTGCTGATCTCGCTCAACCAGAAACACCACCCAACGGCAGAGTATGTGGCGCATTTGCGCGAAGAACTGCCAAAGCAATTTCCTGGGACAGCGTTCTTCTTCGAGCCCGCCGACATCGTCAGCCAGACGCTGAACTTCGGTGTCCCGGCTCCAATCGATATCCAGATCGCCGGCAAGGACTTCGAGAGCAACTTCGCGCTCGCCTCCCAGATCGCAAACAAGATGCGATCGGTTCCCGGAGCCGTGGACGTTCATATCCAGCAGCAGATCGATCAACCGCGCCTGCAATATGACATTGACCGCACTCGTATTCAGCAGGTGGGCCTGACAGAGCGTGACGTCGCCGGGAACGTACTCGTCTCTCTCAGCTCCAGCTTCCAGACGACACCAAACTTCTGGCTCAACCCGAAGAACGGCGTCTCCTACAACATCGCCGTACAGACGCCACAGTACAAACTCAGCTCAATCGACGCCATCGGGAATATTCCCATCAATTCACCCAGCGCGCCCACGCCGCAGCTCTTCGAGAACCTTGCCACGATGAGCCGGACCTCTGAGCCCGCGGTCGTGAGCCACTACGATGTACAACGTGTTATCGACATCTATGGCAGCGTGCAGGGCCGCGATCTCGGTGGAGTCGCCAACGATGTACAGAAGATCGTGGATGACGCATCGCATCATCTTGTTCGCGGCAGCCGCATCATCACCCGCGGCCAGGTGGCCACGATGCAGGCATCCTTTACAGGACTCTTCGCCGGTCTGGCCTTCGCCATCGCGCTCGTCTATCTGCTGCTGGTCGTGAACTTCCAGTCATGGACTGAGGCCTTCATCATCATCACAGCCCTGCCCGGCGCACTGGCAGGTATCTGCTGGTTCCTCTTCCTGACGCACACTTCGCTCAGCGTCCCGGCACTGATGGGAACCATCATGAGCATCGGAGTGGCCACCTCGAACAGCGTACTCATCATCACCTTCGCCAACGAACACTTCCAGGAGAACAAAAATGCCATCAAGGCGGCTATTGAAGCTGGGGCGACCCGCCTGCGGCCGGTCATCATGACGGCCATGGCAATGATCATCGGCATGATTCCGATGGCGCTCGGCCTCGGCGATGGTGGCGAGCAGAATGCGCCTCTCGGACGGGCCGTCATCGGTGGCCTTCTCTTCGCAACCGTCGCAACGCTGTTCTTTGTTCCTACGGTCTTCGCGCTCATTCGCAACAAGCGCAGCACAAACTACGCCCCCACGCCGGGCAACGCATAGGGAGATCAACCATGACTGAACACACTCCATCTAATCCCGTTTTACCTTCTTCCAGCGGCAGACGGCTTCTGTTCTTCCTTCTGGTTCCCGCGGTGCTCTGCATTGCCGGAGTTCTGACACTCGGCCTGCGGGGGCGGCAGACGAAAGCTCTCGCGGCAACCACGCGCGCCCTGGAATCGGAACCGGTCTCGATCATCCATGCCAAAGTAGGCGCCCCTAACAGCGACCTCACGTTACCCGGAACCTTGCAGGCCTACTCCGATTCACCGATCTATGCACGGACAAGCGGCTACGTCTCCCACTGGTACGCTGACATCGGTACCCATGTGCGCCAGGGCCAGCTCCTCGCCGAGATTGACTCACCTGAGATCGACCAGGAGCTGAATCAGGCGCGTGCAACCGTGAACCAGGTACAGGCGAACCTCACCCTGGCGAATATCACCGCCAAACGCTACCAGGACCTGATCCGGACGAACGCGGTTTCGCAGCAAGAGGTGGATCAGAACAATCAGAACCTCGAAGCACAGAAGGCAAACCTGCAGGCCGCCGCCGCCAATGTGAACCGCTTGCAGCAGATGCAGGGTTTCGAGCGTGTCGTGGCCCCCTTCGACGGCGTTATCACACAGCGCCGGACCGATATCGGCGACCTCGTCAATGCCGGCAACGGAGGCGCTGCCTTTGAACTCTTCCGCATCTCGAAGATCGACACCGTCCGTATCTTCGTTCCGGTTCCGGAAGCTTACAGCCAACAGATCACGAACGGGCTGAAGGCGACACTGGAGCTTACAGCGATTCCCGGAAGAGAGTGGAGCGGTAGTGTCACCCGCGACAACCACGCAATCGACGCCACCTCACATACGCTGCTTACTGAGATCGACGTGCCGAACCCGAAGGGTGAGCTAATGCCCGGCGCCTATGCCACGGTACGCTTCCATGTCACACAACCGGTCTCATCTTTGACCATCCCGTCCGGGTCTATTCTCTACCAGGCAAGCGGGCCACAAGTCGCCACCGTGACTTCGCAGAACACCATCCTGCTCAAGAAGGTCGCTGTCGGACGCGACTTCGGCGACTCGGTGGAAGTCACAAGCGGCATCTCGGCAAACGATGCCGTCGTCTCCAGCCCACCTGATTATCTGATCGACGGCATGCGCGCCGACATTCAGAACTCAGCAGCAGGCCAAAACTAAGGAGGGACCATGCAGAGCAAGCAGCGTTTCATTTCGGCCGTCCTCGCCTGCGCTTTCACCGTGCTATTAGCGGGTTGTATGGTAGGCCCGAATTATAAGAAGCCAGTCGTTCCAGTGCCGCCCACGTTCGCCGGTGCAAACGCATCGTCCGACAATTCCCAGAGCTCGATCGCATATACAAATTGGTGGAAGGTCTTCAACGACCCTGTACTCAACGACCTCGAGACCCAGGCCGACCAGGCGAATCGTGATATCAAGATCGCCGTAACCCATGTCGATCAGGCATCCGCCTTTACTCAAGGCGTTCGGTCGCAGTTGTATCCCACGATCGGCATCGGCGGATCCGCGCTTCGCGCACGTGAGGCACAGAACCGCCCCAACAACGGCAATACGGCGGGACGGGCGGCCACGTATAACGATCTTCAGCTATCCCTTGCGGCCAGCTATGAGTTCGATGCCTGGGGACGCATCCGGCGCTCGATCGAATCTGCCCGGGCAACACAGGAGGCGTCCCAGGCGGACCTTCGCTTCGTGACCCTTTCTGTCGAGTCCGATGTTGCGGTGACGTACTACAACCTCCGACAGACAGACCAGCAATTGCAGATTCTCAGCGACACAATCGATACACTTCGTCAGAGCCTGGACCTGACGACGAGCCTGTTCCAGAAAGGGCTCAGCAGCGAGCTTGAAGTCAAGCAGGCGCAGACACTGCTCGATCAAACCGTAGCGCAACAACATGCCGCCGAGTTACAGCGTGCGCAGATGGAGCACGGCCTGGCAGTGCTGCTGGGACGCACTGTAGAAAGCTTCTCGCTGCCAGCCGCGCCGTTGCAGGCTCTTCCTCCACAGATCCCCATCGGCCTGCCGGCCAACCTGCTCGAGCGACGCCCTGACATTGTGGAGGCCGACCGCTCCGTAGCTGCAGCCACCGCACAGATCGGTGTTGCGAAGGCCGCCTACTTCCCTCAACTGTCGCTTACGGGACTGGCTGGATATGAGAGCAGCAATGCAGCCCATCTGCTCAACTGGCAGAACAGTATCGCCTCCCTTGGAGCGTCTGTGGCTGCGCCTCTCTTTACCGGCGGCAGACTGAAGGCCGGCGTGGAACAGGCGCAGGCTGTCTACAGACAGTCGTTGGCGCAGTATGAGAAGACGGTCCTCGGCGCCTACCGCGAGACCGAAGATCAGCTATCCGCACTTCACTTCCTGGAACAGCAGGCCGACGCACAAGGCAGAGCGGTGCAGGAAGCGCAGCAGGCACAAGCCATCGCAACAGCAAGGTACAAGAGCGGCCTTGTAAGTTATCTTGACGTTGTGGTCGCGGAGCAGACGGTGCTGGCCAATGAGCGCAGCGCGGCCCAGATCGCCGGAGAACGCATGGTCGCCTCAGTCGTTCTGATCAAAACCCTGGGCGGCGGATGGAATGGGACCGCAACTCCCTAGAAGGCCACAGCCAGGCCCAATAAAACCCGGCGATGAGCGAGTTTCGCCCACCGCCGGGACCCTGGAGGCTAACCAAGGAACTTATCTCTTCGCGGAGAGATACTTCTGAATCTTCACGTTTAGACGACGGCAGGACAGAGAAAGACGCATTATTACGAGCTGCGCCCTTCTACGTTAGGGCGCGCTGAATGTCGTGTGATAGATGATGCAGAATCGCAGCGATGACTGCGAGACTCTACGCGGTTGTGGATGCCCGATGCGCCTCACGCCAGTCGCCGGGTGGTACGCCTTCCCACGAGCGGAAGGCGCGGCCGAAGGAGTTCGGGTCCTGAAAGCCGAGAAGATAGGCGGCTTCATTCAGTTCCAGCGCCGAGTTGCTGAGATAGTACCTTGCCATCTGGTGACGAGCCTCATCGAGAACCCGCTGGAAGCTGGATCCACCTTCCTGCAAGCGGCGCTGCAAGGTGCGCGAGCTCATATGCAATGCACGCGCCACGATCTCAATCGATGGCCGTTGACCGGTCAGCCGATCCTGAATCGCACGCCTCACCAACTCGATAAAGCTGTCTTCCGCTTTATGCAGCTTCATCTGTTCGTCAAACTGCGGGGCAAGCAGATCCAATAGCTCCGTGTTCCGGGTCACAAACGGAAGCATGGCATCCTCTGCGCGGAAGACAATTGCGTTCTGGACAGCTCCGGTCGTCACCTGGCATCCCAAGAGGCGCTCCGTCGCGCGCACGTTCGATCGTGGCTGAATGTACTCCACACGCAGAGGCGTCACCGGCTTTCCCGTGCCATGCCGCGCAATCGTCACCATCCACGCGAAACAATAATCCGTCAGCAGCCGCGGCTCTGTCTCCACTGCCGCCAGCCAGCGAAAACTGATGCTGAACTCGTCCTCGCTAATCTGGTGGAGAATCTCTTCCGGCGCCGTCAGCTTCTTGTAGCGGGCCATATGCTTTACCGCTGCTACGAGGTTTTCGGTCGACAGCGCGGCTATCCCCATGGGATGGAAGCGCTCGGTCTTTGTCTCGACGGCAAGCTTCAGGCCGATCAGCGGATCGGAGCTCACGCACTCGATGGCATGCCACAGCGCGAAGAGCTCTTCGGTCGATACCAGGATGCGCGTCTGCCGAAAAAGATCCTGCGGCAAGCCCGCCTTCCGCAATACCTCAGGAACGGACACACCAAGCTCCTCAAGCTTGTTGGCGAGCCGGCCGGCGACACGAAAGTGCTTCAGCATGGAGTTCGTCCTCCTCTTTAAGCCTACCGGAGTACGTCATGGCCCGGCATGCCTATCGCGCCATACAGCATGCGAACCGCGCCAACTCTGGCGGCGCGGAATGGCGTATTTTGCAGATAGATTGGCGGGCGATGTTGGGCGAGCCGCGCAATATCCAGTTATTGTCAGAGCATCGGAACGCGGCTTCCCGCACTCCAACTGGCACGGAGTGACCGGCAACAGGCGGCGTTCAGGAGGAAACAAAGATGCAGAAGCGTCTCTTAGGAAAGAGCAACCTCGAAGTCTCCGCGCTGGGTTTTGGCTGCATGGGACTAAGCTCCGGGTTTGGTCCGCCGACCGAGAGGTCGCAGGCCGTCTCCGTCATCCGCGCAGCATTCGATCGCGGCGTCACTTTCTTCGATACGGCGGAGGCCTATGGACCTTACCTCAACGAAGAAGTTGTCGGCGAGGCTCTGGCTCCGGTGCGCGACCAGGTGGTTATCGCCACCAAGTTCGGCTTCCGTTTCGCCGATGGCAAAATCGCCGGTTTGAACAGTCATCCCGACCGCATCCGCGAGCACGTCGAGGCGGCGCTGAAGCGGCTCCGCACCGATGTGATCGATCTGCTTTATCAGCATCGCGTCGATCCCGAAGTGCCGATCGAAGACGTCGCCGGCGCGGTGAAAGACCTGATCACCCAGGGCAAGGTCAAACACTTCGGCATGTCCGAGGCAGGCGCCAAGACCATTCGCCGCGCCCACGCCGTGCAGCCGGTCACCGCACTGCAGAGCGAGTACTCGCTCTGGTGGCGTGAGCCCGAAGAGGAGATTCTTCCTACATTGGAAGAGCTCGGCATCGGCTTCGTCCCCTTCAGCCCGCTGGGCAAAGGCTTCCTCACCGGCGCCATCAACCAGAACACGGAATTTGCCCAGAACGACTTCCGCAACCTCTCACCCCGTTTCAACGAAGAGAACCGTAAGGCCAATCAGACACTCGTCGATGTGTTGGGGTCCATTGCGGAAGCGAAGAAGGCTACTCGTGCGCAGATCGCCCTGGCATGGCTGCTCGCACAGAAGCCGTGGATCGTTCCTATCCCAGGTACGACCAAGCTGCATCGCCTGGAAGAGAACCTCGGCGGCGCGAATGTCACACTGAACGCAGCGGACCTCAAACAGATTGAGGAAGCACTGGCAGGAATTGAAGTGCTGGGAGAACGGTATCCGGAGTTCCTGCAACGCATGATCGATCGGTAGAGCGACTTGGGTATCAATCGGGTGCCCCATCCATTGCATCGCAATGGGTGGGACATTCGGGGAACTTGCTTCGCTGGGGTGGACCATTCGAGCGAAGCTCGAATGGGGTTGAAATCATTGACTAAACAGGGTAGGAGCAGCGGGCTTCAGCCCGCTGATTCAGGCCTCATAAAACTTCGGGCTTTAGCCCTGGGCCTTTCGCTGAACGAGGCAAAGAGCCCAGGGCTAAACAGGCTGCGGAAAAACTCGATTTTCGAGAAGCGCAAAAAAAACGATCGCACCAGAATGACCTATAAGCGATCCGGGGACATTGGGTGATGATTTTCTATCCCCAAATTTGACCCGATTAACCCCTCATATAGAGTTTTTCCGCAGCCTGTGAAGCCCACGGCTCCCACCCAAACCATCACAGTGGATGTTGACAACCGCAAAAGATCTTGGTCGAGAAGCAGATTTCTCCGCTGCGCTACGAAATGACAAAAAAGGAGTGCGGTGCTAAACCTCCAGCACTCCCTTCAACCGCCGCATACCTTCCCGAATCTCCGCCTCACGCAACCTCGCAAATCCCAGGATCAATCCCGGCCTCAACGGCTTCCCGACATAGTGCCCGGAGACTCCATAGATCCCCACACCTCGTTCGGCGGCACGCGCAATTACCGCTGCTTCCTCGATGCGTCGCTTTGGCCAGAGAACGATGTGAGCCCCCGCGCCCTGCCCTGTTACTGTCACCTGGTCACCGAAGACATCCTCCACCGACTCCAGCAAAGCATCGCGGCGCGCTACATTGCTTCGCCGCAAACGCCGCAGATGCCGCTCATACATCCCGCTGATAAGAAACTCCGCCAGCGTCTGCTGTTCCAGGGTTGAAGTATGCCGATCACACAGCCACTTCGCCGCCATGAGTGCCGGCATCAGCGAACGCGGAGCAATCAGGTAGCCGATACGCAGCGCTGGGAAGACGGTCCGCGAGAATGTCCCCAGATAAAGGACACGGCCCTCACGGTCCAGCCCCTGCAGCGACTCCAGCGCCTGGCCCCCATAGCGGAATTCGCCATCGTAGTCGTCTTCCACAATCACCGCGCGATTGTGCTTGGCCCAGTCCAGCAGCTCCAACCGGCGTGAGAGCGGCAGCACCGCACCGGTCGGAAACTGATGCGACGGCGTCACGAAGACCATCCGCGCCGCTGCGGGAATCTTCCCAGGGATAATGCCTTCATGATCCACCGGCACCGGCCTCAACCGCGCCCGTGCCGCGCGCAGCCCTTCGCGGATGCCGCGATATCCGGGATCCTCAATCGCGACCGAGTCTTCGGGTTCCACCAACACACGCACAATCAGATCCAACGCCTGTGCCGAGCCGTTCACGATCAGCACCTGCGATGGATCGCACACTACACCGCGCGAGCGCTTCAGGTGGGCAGCAATCGCCTCCTGCAACTCCGGTGATCCGGCTGCGGCGCCATAATCCAGCTCATGCACCGGAGCCTTGCGGGCGCTGCGCAACAGCATGCGCCTCCACGCTTCAAAGGGAAACAGATCGATGTTGCTGCGGCCATAGACAAAGTCATAGCGCGGGGGCCGCCGCGGTCGACGATCGGTCTCACCCAGCTCCGTGGCCGTTTGCTCTACAAGCTTGCCGAAGCGCGACATCCGGAACCGTGCGGTGTGCATCCGCTCCTGCACCGCTCGCAGATTCAGCGCATCGGTCACATAGGTGCCCGCGCCGCGACGGCCCGCGATATATCCCTCCGCCAGCAATTGGTCGTAAGCAAGTAACACGACCGTCCGCGAGACATGAAGCTGCTCCGCCAATTCGCGCGTTGACGGCAGCCGCTCGCCGGAACGCAGCTTGCCCGCCAACACGGCATCGCGCAGGCCATGGTAGATCTGCCGGAAGAGCGGCTCGCCAGTCGGAGAAATTGGTATTACCAGATTCATAAAAAGTGGACCTTTGAGATTACCACGCCGTCTGGCACGATGAGACCCATGACAGATCAGGTACAAAGGCCCATGACCGAACGCTCGCAGGTAAGGCGTGTTCCCAAGCGCGCCGCCTATGACGCCGCCACCATCCACGCCATCCTGGATGCCGCATTCCTGGCCCACGTTGGCTTCGTCGTTGAAGGGCAGCCGTTCGTCATTCCCACGCTTTACGGCCGCAGGGACGACAAGCTGTATCTTCACGGATCGTCCGTGAGCCGGATGCTCCGCGAGTCGGGCAAAGGCATTCCGCTCTGTATCACCGTCACGCTCGTTGATGCCCTGGTGCTGGCGCGCTCTGCCTTTCATCACTCGATGAACTACCGCTCGGTGGTCGCCTTCGGCAACGCACGCCTGGTCGATGATGCGGAGCAGAAGAACGAGGCTCTCCGCCTGATCTCTGACCATCTCCTCGCCGGCCGCTGGGATGAGGTGCGTCCGCCTACCGCGCAGGAGCTGAAGGCGACGGCGGTGCTGGAGTTCACCATCGAAGAGGCCTCCGCCAAGACCAGAAGTGGTTTTCCGGTGGACGATGAGGAAGATTATGCGCTGCCGGTATGGGCGGGCATTCTTCCTTTGCCGGTGATACCGCAGGCCCCCATCGCCGACCCGCAACTACCTGCGGATATTGCTGTATCTGCAAGCATTACCGACCGATCTAGCCGCTGACCGAACAGACTAACCGAGTCACCGGTCTGCCGGTCTAATATGGAGACGACATTTTCGGTCTGGAAGGAGAGGTCCTATGCGCCGCTATTACCTTCTCGCCCTTGCCGCATTGCTTACCGCGACAGCCTGCACACAGCAGCCGTCGCCAGTCGTCCAGTATCGGCTTCCCGAACTTCTGGCCTCGCCTGCGGCCTGTCCCATCGGCTTCACCGCGCGTGCCAGCGGAACACCGGTGATGGTGCAGACAAAGGATGGAAAGGGCAAAGAGCCCGCCCACTCCGTCTCGCTCCAATTCAAGAGCAACGATACGCGCCGCGTTGAAAGCGCAACGGTGACGATCCACGGCATCCGGCAGACAAACCTTTATCTCAAGACCCGCGGTGCAACCGAAGCAAATACCTCACGCACTTTCTATCTGCATCCCAACGCGGGATCAGACGGAATCGTGCAGGATCAGGTCTCGGTCGCAGGAATCACCACATTGCGATCTGCCGAGATAACGGAGATGCGCTATACCGATGGAACAGTCTGGCATCCTTCCAAGCTCTCGGCCTGCCAGGCAGCGATCAGCGGCTTTCGGCTTATCAACACACCTGCTCATTGAGGAGCGTGTCGGTGGAACGGCTTGTGTTTGGAATCGTTGTAGGCTTGTGTTTCCAATTGCTATAGGGCTTAGCCGCCCATATCGAGTTTGCAAAGAACTTCAGGCGCTGAGGTACCAAGCGATTGACCTCAGCGGCTAAAGCCGCACTCCCACGACGCTGTTTCGGCACGGCTGAAGCCGTGCCCTTAAGCACGACATCGCGCTTCGCGCGACCGGATACAGGAGGGATCGTGCTCGGTTCCATCCTTTCGTTGCGCATACGTGCAACGGATTCGCACCGCAGGTGCGAGTGTCTTGCTTAAGGGGACGGCTTTCAGCCGTCCCATATCGAGCCCGCAAAGAATGCGGCTTCAGCCGCTGAGGTACCAGGCGGTTAATCTCAGACACATCCCTATACCACCCGATGGAATCTCCAATGCCGACCCATTAACATAAAACCATGCAGGAGTTCGTGATCGGCAACAAGCAGAAGGTAGACCTCGAAACCTGGGAGCGCCGCTCCATCTTCAACTTCTTCAAAAACTTCAGCGAGCCCTATCACGGCGTATGTCTTCGCTTGGACTGCACCCAGACCTTTCGCTACGCCAAGGAGCATCGCCTCTCTGTCTTCATCTCCCTGGTGCATCGTTCACTCGTTGCCTCTCACCTGGTGGAGAACTTCAAGACCCGCATCGTAAACGGCGAGGTGTGGCGCTATGACCAGATCCACGGCGGTAGTGCGATCGGCAGACCAAACGGCACCATCGGCTTCGGTCACTATCAGTTCCGCGAAGGCATCCAGCAGTTCGTACGCGAAGCCTCTCTCAAGGTCGATGAAGTCAAGCAGCGCGACGACATCGAGCGCTTTCCGGAAGACAATCTGATCCGCTTCTCCGTGCTTCCCTGGTTCGACTTCACCTCCATCTCGCACGCACGCGAGTTCGCGAGAGTTGACTCCGCACCTAGGATCACCTTCGGCAAGATCACCGACGCGGACGGACGCTGCACCATGCCCGTCTCCATCCACGCGCATCACGCTCTGGCCGATGGCCTGCACGTCGCACAGTTCGTCGAACGTTTTCAGGAGCTGCTGCACGCACCCGAGGCTCAGCCGGTTTTGCATGGCAGGACATAGCGGGAAATTCATTGCAGCCCATATCCCGCCGGGATACGCTTTTCTTCATGTTCGCAATCAGTCTTCGTAATACGGTCGCCGCTGTTGCGGCCTTGGGGCTTAGCCTCACGGCCTCTGCACAGATGGAGCATCATCACCACGATGCCGCACCGCCGGCTGCTTCAGAAAAACTCGGCTCCGTCTCCTTCCCTACGAGCTGCGCCGCCATATCGCAAAAGCCCATGGAGCGCGGCGTAGCCCTGCTGCACTCGTTCGGATACACCGAGGCGCAGCAGCAGTTCGAGGCGATTGCTAAAGCCGACTCTACCTGTGCGATGGCTCACTGGGGCATTGCGATGACGCAGTTCCGGCCACTGTGGGAGCGTCCTGATGCACAGGCGCTCAAGCTCGGCGCCGACGAGATGGCCAAAGCCCGCGCCCTGGCCGGCAACGCCACGCCGCTGGAACATGGCTACATCGATGCTCTCAGCGCCTTATACAAACCGGAGACCGCGGTCTACGAGCAGCGCACCGCCGACTATGAACGTGCGATGGACGTACTGCATGCCGCCTTTCCCGACGACGTAGAGCCTGCAGCCTTCGACGCCTTGGCCATTCTTGCCGCCGCGCCCGCAAACGAAGCGAGCCTGGAGCATCCGCGGAAGGCGCTCGCCATCCTGCAGCCGCTCTTTGCGGCGCATCCCAATCACCCCGGCCTGGCGCATTACATCGTGCATACCTGCGATACACCGGCGCTTGCTCCTCAGGGACTAGAGGCAGCCCGCGTCTATGCCTCTATCGCACCATCATCGGCACACGCCCTGCATATGCCCGGGCACATCTTCTCCCGTCTTGGCATGTGGCAGGAAGATATCTCCTCCAACCTCGCTTCGATGGCGGCATCGGAACAGGCAGAGAAGGCGCACCAGACCGGCGCCGCACACCAGATGCACGCTGACGAGTTCCTGATCTATGCCTGGCTGCAGACCGGCGAGGACGAGAAAGCCCGCGCTCTGACCGCGAAGATGCGCTCAATCTCGGCAGAGATGGCGGCCATGCCCTATATGGACGACATGAAGGACTATGGCCCTTTCTTCGACAACGAGCTGCACTCGATCTATATGTTGGAGATGCGTGACTGGAAATCCGCCGCTGCTTTACAGATTGCACCGAAGGCGCCTCCCTCGTCGCAGTTCTACGTGTACTGGGCAAACGGCCTGGCCGCGGGACATCTCGACAATGCAGCCGCGCTCGATACGGCCATTCACAATATGGATGGCGAGATCGAGGCCGTAAAACAGTCTCCCTTCGCCTGGCTGATCGACGTGCTCTATATTCAGCGCTACGAGCTCACTGCCTGGAAGAGCCTTCTCGCAGGCAAGCCGGACGACGCCATCGCCGCAATGCGATCGGCAACAGAGCTGCAGGACAAGCTCGGCCAGCAGGAGGTCGACCTGCCTGCGCATGAGATCTTCGCCGACATGCTGGTCACCATGAAGCGGCCGGAGCAGGCGCTGGACGAATACAAACAATCGTTAAAGGTTAGCCCCAACCGCCTGAACACGCTGCTGAGCGCCGGTCAGGTCGCCGAACAGCTAGGCCGCACCAGCGAAGCCCGTGCCTTCTACAAGACCGCAGCCGCGCAAACGGCGAACGGTGCGCATAGCCAGCGCGCCGACCTGAAACACGCCGTCACCATCGCCAACGAAAAGGGATCCGGTTTGTCGTTCAGTGCGGATCTTCTTAAACCGGGCCAGCGATAAGATAACGCGCCATTCGATCCGCCGCCTTGGTAATACCAATGCGGCGCGTCGTGATGATCTCGCCCGCCTTGTAACCATCGTCGAAGATACGGAGAGCGGCATCGGACTCGGTCATATCGATACCATCTTCTGTCTTCCGCGCAATGCCGAGGGCCTGGCATAAACGTCCAGGTCCTCCGGTGAGCTGCCTGGCAGATGCCTTAGGTGTCAGCTTACGAAGCCTTGCCATCGTCTCCAGACCTTGCAACGGATAGAGAGCGCGAAAGAGCACGCCGCCGGCCTGTCCGTCAGGCATACATGACACGTTCAGGCAGTAATACATGCCGTAGATGAAATAGACGTACGCCACGCCCGGCGGACCGAAGAGTACAGCGTTGCGCGATGTGCGTCCGATATAAGCGTGCGACGCCGGATCCTCAAGACCGAAGTACGCTTCCACTTCCGTGATCCTGCCGCTCAGCTCTTCATCGCCAAGACGGCGCACCAACACCTTTCCCAGCAGCGCCTTCGCTACGACATCGGGAGTTCGCTCATAGAAGCGGCTTTCAAGCTGGATCGGGCGCTTGGCTCTCATCGTTCTTATTTGATTCTCAACCCTTCCTCTCCATATCGAGAAGCCGCGCCTTTACGTCCAGACCTCCGGCGAATCCTGTCAACTTGCCGGAAGAGCCGATCACTCGATGACAGGGAACAACGATAGAGATCGGATTACGTCCGTTCGCCGCTCCCACGGCACGGCTTGCGGAAGGTCTGCCTAGTTGCTTCGCCAGTTGCCCGTAGCTCCGTGTCTCTCCGTAAGGGATCGCGAGCAGGGCCTCCCACACATCTTTCTGAAATGTGGTTCCCCGCATGTCCAGCGGCAGATCGAAGGCCCGTCGTGAGCCGCCGAAGTACTCTTCAAGCTGGCGCTCTGCCTTCAAGAGGATCGGATGCCGGTCGCCTTCTACCAGTCCGGTCAACGGAACGCGGCGAGGACTATCGTTCTCCCACAGGATGGCTGCCAGCCCCTTGTCACTCGCAACCAGCTTCAGTGCCCCAACCGGGCTCTCGACAAATTTATAGACGAGGTTCATTGCATGCTCCTTCCTGATAGTTGTTATTCCGAATCGCCATCGGCGGCCCAGAGATGTTGTGCTGCGTAGGCTCGCCAGGGTCTCCATGTTTCGGCCCTGCTGTGGAGCTGCTTCGCCGTCAGCACATTGCCTGTCACCTTCTTCGCTCCGCGCAGCAGACCGATATCCGATGCAGGAAAAGCGTCTACCTCTCGCAGAGCTCGAAGCGCGATGTACTGTGCCGTCCATTCCCCGATTCCGGGAATAGCTTTCAAAGACGCAATAGCCTGCTCCATCGAACTGGCGGACTGGAAGATCTCAGGAGACTTCGCCGCCGCGCGTGTCACCGATCGCAAGGTCTCAAGCCTGGCTGCGGGCATGCCAAGGCCAAGTGACGACGCCTTTGCGAGGTGCTGCGCCGCAGGAAAGGCATGCGTGAGATCGGGATGCATACCGTTGGCAGACGGCAGGGTCCTGCCATGCAGCTCAACCAGCTTGCCTGCCAAACGCCTCGCCGCGGCCACACTTACCTGCTGCCCCAGCACAGCCCGGATCGCGAGCTCAAAGCCATCCCATCCTCCCGGCGCACGCAGCCCCGGCCTGCGGGCTACAAATGGTGCAAGCTGCGTATCGCGGGAAAGATGTTCATCGATTGTGCCGATATCGACATTCAGATCGAACTGGCGACGCACCCGATGCACAATCGCAGGCAGCGCCTTCACGCTGGGAAATTGAATCGTGACACACAGGCTTTCGCGCCTCGGCAGATGTTTCACCGCAATCGCACCCAGCTCTCCATCAAGCTCAATGACGCGGTGATAGACACGATTCGCAACCACCTCCACCCCGGGGATCGCGCGTGCTTCAAGAAAATGCAGCATCGCGTCCCAATCGTAAGGCGGCCGGTAGCGCAGCCGAAGCATCGTGCCGGCGTCTGTTGCCACCACACTCGACCTGCGCCGCAGCGCACTGGGAGGGCGCTTAAAGAGATTCTGAAAGACCTCATTGAATCGGCGCAAACTGCTGAAACCCGAGGCCATTGCCACTTCCGTCATCGGCAGATCTGTATCGTGAATCAACTGCTTCGCGAACAGCACACGACGGGTCTGCGCCACGGCGATGGGTGACGCTCCGAGATGCTGTAGAAACAGCCGGCGTAGCTGGCGCTCGCCTACACCAAGCCTCTCGGCCAGGGTTTCAACCGTCTGCGCTTCACCATCCAGCGCGCCTTCTTCGATCAGCGCCAGCGCGCGAGAGACTGTGCTGCTTGTTCCCTGCCATGCCGCAAGCTGAGGCGCTGTCTCAGGGCGGCAACGCAGGCACGGACGGTAGCCGGCCTCCTGCGCCGCAGCGGCCGAGCCATAAAACGTGCAGTTCTCAAACTTCGGCGTACGCGCCGGACAGACGGGCCGGCAATAGATTCCTGTGGATTTGACGCCCACATAGATCTGACCATCGAACCGTGCGTCATGACTCTGTAGCGCCTTGTAAGCAACCGCCTTATCGGGGACAACCATGCCTTGAGTGTCTCTTGCCTACGCCCCGAAATACTCGCGGAATTCGGACATCAATGGAAAAGAAGGATGTCCATGCGTAACGTCATGCCAGGCGATCGTAGAAAGAACGAAGCAGAAGGCTCCCGACTTGCGTAGCGAGAGCATTTTTCTGTTGCTGGGTATTCCGGAAGGGGCGTGCAGCAACGGAAAAAATGTTCTAACTATGCGTTCTCAATCACTTAGCCACCTCTCCCATGGGCTAACGTGCTTCGCCGTACAAAGAAAACGTGAGATCTTTCCTCAACTTCGCGATTCGGTTCAAACAACACGAGGGGGTTTTATGTGTCTCTAAACATGAGTCGGTGCCAGATCTGTACCAGGTCTATGCGCAGGTGGATAGGAGTGTGTTTTAAGAGTGTTGCAGCCACTACAGCTCGAAGAGGTGAAGACTCGTTATGCAAATGAGATCGCTGAGTTGCGAGATTTTCTCCAGAAAGCTGGTTGTACCCCCGGAGCGCCCGAATCGCTGCGCGCCATCGTCAACCGGCTACAGCGGGACCGCTCGTTTCATCGCGATCTGACCTCCTACATCTGGGTCGCCATTCACAGCGGCAATCGAAACATCAGTTACGCCGACCTGCTTGGCGTACTGACGGTTGCAGCCGCCGGTGGCCGGTATGCGGCCGAAGCAGAGGGGGACGATGCGCACGCCCTGCTTCGCTTTGTCATCGAAGCGCGCGAATCGCTCGATGGAACCAGCCGGCAGAAGAACCCGCCTGCTGCCGATCATCTGCCGCCAGTCGTCCCGGCGCCTGTAGCCCCAGAGCCGCCGGTCGAGCCAAAAGCGGTCCATCCGCAACCTCCTGAGCCAGAACCGGCCCCGCAACAGTCTGCAGAGAGCCAGCCTGTCCAGTCACAACCGGTGCAGTCACGACGTGGCCGCTCACGGCACGTCCGGTCGCAGCAGGTCGAACCACAACAGCAGGCTGAGCCACAGCAGGTCGAACTACAGCAGGCCGAGCCGCAGCAGAGTGGGCCACCGCGCGCCGAGTCACAACCTGTCGAGTCACAACGCGTCGAGCCACAATCTGTCGAGCCGGGGCCAGTTGAGTCAAAGCCCGTCTATGACCATGAGCCGTTTTATCCGCACGCACGTCCTTTTCCCGAGGAGTTCTCTCCTCTGAAAGACGAAGAGGAAGGCACCGGCACGCGGAAGCGTTTGATCTGGCTCACAGTATTTTTTTTGGCAGCCGGTTTAATCGCCAGGATTGCCTTCCACAATCGCACCGTTCTGGATGAGACCGCCGCGCCAGCAACACCTGCGACAACCGCTCCGGCGGAGAGCCCTGCTCGCTCTACCCCTCCCAGTCCAAGCTCCACCCCTCCCAGTCCTCGCATCGACACAGCGCCAGCGCCCGCACCCGAACCCGAGGTAGCCGCACCTGCTCCTTCTACAACGGAAGAACGAGGCGACCGCACTCCCCGCGCCGGCTCCCAGACCCGGGGTGCCCACAGACCTTCGACAGTGAACTCTCCGGCCTCCGCTTATCCCTCAACTCCTTCAGCGTCTCCGCCGCCTCGTGTCACGACTCCATCCGGGCCGGCTCCAAAGATCCCTCCTCCACCTGAATCTCGCTCGCCAACTCCGGCCCCCGCGACGACTCCGGCTGCGCGCCCTACCTCTCCGTCTGAGCCGGATCTCACTAACACCGACCGAGGCCGTGCGGTCCCCCACCTTTTACGCCGTACTCCGGAAGATCAAGCAGAGCTGGCCGACGCATCGCCACCCGCGAATATGCCGGCGCCCACCAACGCGTCCACCACCGCATCCAAGATCGCGGCGTCCAGGCCCGCCCCCGTCGCCACTCCACAAGCACCTCGCGGTAACGTCCGGGCCGTCTCACTGGGGGTGAATGCATCCAATGTTCTCTACAGCCCCACACCGGCTTACCCTCAGGCTGCTTCTGACGCGCATGTACAGGGAGACGTAAAGGTAGAAACCAATGTCGACCGTAATGGCAACGTCGCTTCCGTACGCGTCGTCAGTGGCCCTCCGCTCCTGCGGGATGCCGCCCTCGATGCGGCGCAACGCTGGCGTTATCGCCCCCACTTCATCGGAGGCGACCAGGCTGCCATGAGCACCATTACGGTCTTCGAGTTTCAGTTGCCATAGCGGAAGCAACTCCCCAAAAGAGCACGACTTCCCCGCAGTTTATTTGCGATTTACCGCGAATGCCCTAAAATGTTGGCACCGCCGCAGGTTCGCAGTTGAGCGACTCCGAAGAACCTCGATCCTTGGATAGCTTGGCCGAAAGAAGCCCTCGCACCGCGGGCACTATCGATGCAGAAGCAGCTATCCAGTCCGAAGGCTCCGATCGTCCTGACGCTTCTTGCCGCCCTTGGATCCATCTGCTTTGCGGTCGGTTCCGGACTCTTTCTTTACAGCAATACCGAGAAGCTAATCGCTGCCCGCGAATGGATCGAACATACGCAGCAGACTCAGCTTGCGATCGAACGGCTGTCGAGACAGGTCGAACGCATCGATACGCAAACCCGGCTGTACGCCGCTACTCATGATGAGAGCACCTTGCGCTCCGCGGTTTCAGCAGCGATCGCCCTGCAAAGCGGATCGCTGCGCATGAAAAATCAGCTTGCCGATAATCGCAATCAGAACCAGAACGTCGAGCAGGTTCAGGAGTGCGCCAATCACCTGCTCGGCACCCTGACCTCGCAGTCACAAGCCGCCGCTGAGATTCGGGGCGAGACGGTGCAGTGCCAGCACTCCCTCTCCCTGATGGCGGGACAGGAAGGCGATCTGCTCCGGCAGAGAAATCAGGCGTCAGACAGCCGTTCCAAATTGTCCGTCGTGACCGAACTGATGGTGGTTCTCATTACGGTAGTAGTGCTGCTCGTTCTCTTCGCACTTTTAGTGCGCGACATTATCATGCGCAACCGGATCGCACGACATCGGGAAGAAGCTTCCGCAGAGCTGGAAGAGAGCAATCGGGATCTGGAAGCAAGCATGAAGACTCTGCGGCAGCTTGCCGATGAAGGTGTGCTGCTCTCCGCCTTCCGTGACGATCTGCAGCTCTGCACCACGACCGACGAGGTCTATGAGGCGGCATGCGTCCGCTTCCCTCAGATCTTTCCAGAGACCAGCGGCGCAATCTGCATCATCAACAACTCGCGGAACGCGCTGGAGAGCATGTCGACCTGGGGAGAGTCTTCGAACCAGATCTCCGAGGTCTTTCCGCCGGATGCCTGCTGCGGCCTCCGTATGGGACAGTTCCGCTTTCGCAAACCGGGCGCTTCAGAGGTCCACTGCAGTCACTTCGTCGGCAAGCCTCCTATGCGTTATGCATGTGTCCCGCTCATGGCACAGGGTGAAACCCTGGGGATGGTCTTTCTCAGGTGCCCCACGGAGGAGGTAGCGGCACAAGTCGAGACCAGAAACGAAGCTCTCCGCCAGCTTGTGCAGCTCACGGCTATCACACTGGCCAGCATTGACCTTCGCAATAAACTCGAGGCTCAGTCTGTCCGCGACTCCCTCACCGGCCTGTTCAATCGCCATTTCATGGAGATCGCCCTCGACCGTGAACTGGCCCGTGCCGCACGCCGCAAGAACATGCTGGCGATCTTTATGATCGACGTCGATCACTTCAAAACATTCAACGATCGCTACAGCCACGCGACCGGCGACAGCGTACTCAAGAAGGTCGCTAAAGTCATCGGCGCTTCCATCCGAACCGAAGATGTCGCCTGCCGGTATGGCGGCGAAGAGTTCACCGTCATCGTGCCCGACACAACCATCGAAGCCGCGCATGAGAGAGCCGAACGTCTACGCACAGCAGTCGAAGCGCTGCCGGCGGCTCTGGAGAACGGCCTCCATACGAACGTAACGATCTCGATCGGCATTGCCATCTTCCCCAATCACGCAACCTCTCCCGATCACCTGTTACGCAGGGCCGATGAGGCTCTCTATCGCGCAAAGCACGAAGGCCGCAATTGCGTGCGCGTCGCCGACTCTGTAGCAGAAGTTGTGCTTACTTAGCCATGCACTGTGTGCCCCATCCATCGCATCGCGATGGGTGGAATATCACGCTACGCGGGACCATTGTTGCCGTGCAAAGCGAATCAGGGTGCATCAAAAATTACGGAAGCCAAGACGATCGAACTATAGGACGGGCCTTCAGCCCTCTTACTCTTCTTGCCCCGGAGACCTGGGGCGTTGCCCCAGGCTGGTATAGAACGCGCCTTCAGCGCTCACAGTTGTCAGCAGCTTTTGTCATTTCGGAGCACGCGGGTTCCTAGCCAACTTCGTTGGATGAGGTGAAGCTGAGGGGGAAAAATCTGCTTTTCGCTCATCTTCTTTATCCGGGTGCCCCACTCACGGAGTTAGGGTGGGCTAGGCTCACCCCCAAATTCCAAAACGAATGTTGCCACAGAAACGATCTACTCCTCCGAACCCAACGGCGCCAGCACTTCCACCGTCGCCATCGTGTCTGCTTCTTCGCCAACATCCGGCTTATGGATATCCGGCAGGAACCCGGTAAGCAGGCCAAGCGCAGGCAGCACCGAGCAGACCTTGTAGACGAAGTCGATGCTGGTGTGGTCCGCAAGTGCGCCAAGAACAGCCGCCCCTAATCCACCCAATCCAAACGCAAGCCCGAAGAACAGGCCGGAGACCATGCCGACCCGTCCAGGCAGGAGCTCCTGTGCATACACAAGAATGGCCGAGAATGCGGAAGCGATCACCAGCCCGATCACAACACTAAGCGCGACCGTAACCGGCAGAGCGACATAGGGTAACAACAGCGTGAGCGGCAGCACTCCCAGGATCGAGATCCAGATCACCTTCTTGCGCCCGATGCGATCGCCTACCGGACCACCGATCACCGTACCTGCTGCGACCGCCGCGAGAAACAGGAACAGGTAGAGCTGGGCATCGCGTTCGCCGGTATGGAAGTGCTGCATCAGATAGAAGACGTAATAACTGGTGATGCTGGCCAGATAGAAGTACTTTGACAGCGTCAGCAGAATCAGAACCGCCAGCGCCCCGCCAATCCGCTTCCGGCTGAGATTCAGTGTGTGCTTCACTGCAGCATGCTTCTTTTGAATCGCATGGCCGTGCAGCTTGTACCAATGTCCAAGACCTGTCAGCAGCACGATGCCAAAGAGCGCTGCCAAGGTAAACCACGCCAGGCTCTTCTGGCCTCGCGGAAGCACGACGAAGGCAATCAACAGAGGGCCAAGCGAAGAACCGAAGTTCCCTCCCACCTGGAAGACCGACTGCGCCATGCCATGCGCTCCGCCTGACGCCAGGCGCGCGAGCCGGGATGACTCCGGATGAAAGATCGACGAACCCACACCCAGCAGCGCGCCGCCAACCAGCAGCATTCCATAATTCTGCGCAAAGGCTAGAACCAGCAGACCGGACATGGAGATGGTCATACCAACCGGCAGCGAATACGGCTGCGGCCTTCGATCGGTATAAAGCCCCACCAGCGGCTGCAGCAGCGATGCCGTGATCTGGAAGACCAGCGTGAGCGCGCCGATCTGGCCGAACGACAGGTGAAAGTTGCCTTTGAAGATGGGATATGCAGCGACAAAGAGTGACTGCAACATGTCGTTGAGCATGTGGCAGAGACTCGCTCCTCCCAGCACACGATAGGTTGCGGAGTTTTCCTTCGGATTTCGTATCGCTTCGCTCATGACCATTTCCGTATTTCTCTTCATCTCGAACGATACAATCTCTTCAATGCGGCCCACCACCCGTGTTGGGACAAATTCTTATGCGAATGGGCCATCGATTCTTTCGCTAAGGCGAAAGGGTGGGGTATCGCGCTGTGCGCGACCGCTTTTTTTGTTTTGTCATCCCGTAGGGATCTGCTTTTCCAAGGCGGCTGCACGCAGTTGCGGAGGCGTATCGATAAAATTTGCCTGGACTTAGCTCGAACTATAGGTCGGGCCTTCAGCCCTGTAACATCTTGTGGGCACTGAAACCTGGGGCGTTGCCCAGGCTGGTATGGAACGCGCCTTTCCACCCCAATGAACAAGTTCATTGGGGACCCGGCCTTCAGCGCTCAAAGGCATGGCACTTTTGTTTGTCATTTCGCAGCGACCGGGGTCCCCGGCCAGCGTGCTGGCTGGGGTGGGTCGACCGAAGGGACCGGAGAAATCTGCTTTTCAACCAATATCTTTTCACCCGGAAGATTCTGGAAAAGCAGATCCCTTCGGGATGACAAATAAAAAGAACCCGCGCATAGGAAACGCCTTCCCATAGAAGTTCGAGCGGTGTACTATCTTCTCCCATAGAAGTCCGAGTGGAGTCCGCTGGTCCGCAATCAAAGGAGGCGTCCCCGATGACCTGGTTCCGTTTTTTCCGCCGCCAACGTTCAGACTCCGAGTTACAGCAGGAGATTCGCGCTTACGTCGAAGCCGAAACGGAAGAGAACATCGCCCGGGGAATGGCTCCGGAAGAGGCTCGGCGACGAGCCAACATTAAGTTCGGCAATCCCCAAAGCATTCGCGAAAAGCTTTGGCGGCAGAACACGGTGGCTGCAATCGACCATCTGTGGCGAGACCTTGCGTATGCAGCCAGAACGTTGAAACGGACTCCTGGGTTTGCAGCGATCGCTATTCTCGTGATGGCTCTGGGCATCGGAGCCAATGTGGCGCTGTTTACCGTGGTGCGCCACGTCCTGCTCAATCCCCTGCCCTTTTCCAACCCCAACCAACTGATTGCGTTGGACGAAACCTCCGGCCACGACAAGAAAGACAGTGTCGCCGGCGGAGATTTCTACGACTGGCAAAGCGCATCCCACGGCTTTCAACAGATGGCGATCTGGCGATTCAGTGGTTACAACATCTCCGGCGATCGCAACGAGCTTCCGGAGTTCCTGCCGGCGATGACATGTTCCTGGAATCTGTTTTCCACTCTTGGCGTGCAACCCGCACTGGGCCGGTTGTTCGTCGATGCGGACGATACGGACAAGGCAGGCGTTACCGTGGTTCTTTCCTGGAGCCTCTTCAAACGCCGCTTCAATGCAGACCCGTCCATCATCGGAAAGACGATCCGGCTTAATACATTCCCCTATACCGTCATCGGTGTACTTCCGCAGAGCTTCAGCTTTCCCGATCCAAAGGTCCAGTTGTGGGTTCCCTATTACAAAGGAACTCCCAGCATCATCCTGCATAGCCACTACAGCCATAACGGTCATGTGATTGCGCGCTTGAAACCTGACTACTCCGCGTCGCAGGCGGTTCAGGAAGTTCAGGCAATCCAGCGGGGAATCTATACACGCTTCTCGGGCACGGGTCCGGTCAGCTCCGAAGTTGTTTCGCAGCCATTGATCGACGACGTCGTCGGAGATACCAAAGCTCCGCTGTATCTTCTGATGGCCGCTGTAAGCTGTCTTCTGCTGATCGCCTGCCTGAACCTGTCGAACCTGCTGGTTGCCCGCGCTGTCGCCCGCCGTAAGGAGATGGCGGTGCGATCGGCACTGGGTGGGAGCCGAGTTCACCTGATCTGCCAGCAGATTACGGAGTGTGTCCTGATCTGTATCTCGGGCGGCATCCTTGGCGTCGGTCTTGCTCACCTGGCTGTTCGTTGGCTGACCAAATACTGGCTCAATCTGCCGCGGGCGGAAGCGATTCACATCGATGCCACTGTTCTCTTCTTCGCTCTCGGAGTGACTGCTTTCGCTGGAGCTGTGTCAGGAATTCTTCCGGCGCTGTTGTTCACCGACGCCAATGTTTCCACCGCCCTGCAAGACAGCCCCAGAACAGCCGGCAGCTCCTCATCCAAAGCTTCGCTACGCAAAGGACTCATGACGGTCGAATTCGGCATCACCGTCGTTCTGCTGATCTGCGCCGGCCTCTTGTTCAAGAGTTTTCTCCAGCTCGGCTCTGTCGATCCTGGCTGCGCCACCCGCAATGTCCTCACCATGCGTTACTTTCTACGCGGACAAACCTATTCCAAGCCGGATCAGGTTATTTCGTTCCAGGAACAGCTTCTCGAGCGTGTCCGCCATCTGCCCGGTGTAACCGCCGCCGGACTCACGAATGTAGTTCCAGGCGATGGGCCCTACGGCGAGATGACCTTCACCATCCCGGAACACCCACCGCAGCCTCCGGAAAAACATGATTCTGCTCTCTTCCGCACGGCAGATCCCGGCTACTTCCAGGCGATGCAGATTCCGCTTGTCGCGGGCCGCTTCTTCATCTCCACCGAACGGTTAGGCAACAGCAGCTTCGTCATCATCAACCAAAGGCTGGCGCATGAGTTCTTTCCCAACGAAGACCCCCTCGGAAAACATCTGGCCGTCAGCTGGCGCAGCCCATCGGCTGAAAAGCTGGAGATCGTCGGCATCGTCGGTGACACGCGCCATCGGCTGAATGAGCCGGTCCAGAGCATGATGTGGTTCCCCATCCTCTCCGGAGCCCCCGGCGTCACCGCGGAGACAGCACTTGTCGTCCGCTCCACGACCGATCCAGCTCCGCTCTCCATCCCCATTCAGAAGTCCATCGCTGCGATTGATCCGGATCTTCCTGTCTCGAATGTCCTCACCATGCAGGAGCTCCTTGGCAGGTCCATGGCCAGCTCCAGCTTCGAGACCAGCCTGCTGGGAGCATTCGCCACGCTCTCTCTGTTGCTTGCATCCGTGGGGCTGTTTGGAGTGCTCTCCTACCTCGTCGCCCAGCGGACAAGCGAGATCGGCATCCGCATCGCATTGGGTGCACAGCGGGAACAGGTGCTTCGGTTGATCCTGACCGATGGTTTGCGCCCGGCATTGGTCGGCCTGGCACTTGGGCTCTGCATCAGTGCCGCAGTGACACGCAAGCTCCAGTCGCAGCTTTACGGAACCCATCCACTCGATCCTGCCGTCTTCGGACTGGTTGCGATCGCACTCCTGCTGGTTGCAGCCGCCGCCTGTACGTTTCCCGCGTGGCGGGCTTCACGGCTTGACCCAATCAAAGCACTGCGGATGGAGTGATGTCAGAGATTCACCTCTCTCGCGCGCTGCTCCCTGCTCGTTTGACTGGAAGGGTATGCAAAATGCCGGCTGCCTGTCAGAGATCCTTTACTCTCTCGCCGGCTCGTTGGGTGATGAGTTGGCATCCAGCCATGCGAGAAGACCACGAATGCTGCCTGTAGCTAACGCGATGCAGGAGTCGCCCGCACCGTAGTAGAGGCGGATCGTATCGCCATCCGGCTCTATGACCTGACCGCAAGGGAAAACAACATCTTTGACATCGCCTCCCCGCTCGTATGGAGCTTCAGGCCCAAACATCCAGGAATCTCCTCGCTGAAGACATAGATAGGGCTTTTCGAGATCAAATAGAGCGAGCCCCAGGCGATAGATACTGCCCGATGCCGTCCTTCGCACTCCGTGATAAAGCACCAGCCACCCCTTGTCCGTTTCAATCGGCGGAGAGCATAGACCTATTTTGTTGGCATCCCACCAGCCTCCACGCCGGGCCTCAAGCATGACTTTGTGGCTTCCCCAATGTCGTAGATCTGGAGAGTAAGAGATCCACATGTGCGTACCAAGGCTTGTCATTGGGCGGTGGATGAGAGCCCAGAAGCCGCCCATCTTGCGTGGTAACAAGGCAGCATCTTTATCTTCCGGCGGCATGATGACGCCAAGACGCTCGAAGCTCCGAAAGTCTGTCGTCAACGCGAGAGAGACCCCAGGACCGCCCCGTGCGTAGGAGGTATACGCAATGGCGTACTGCTCCAGTTCAGGCACGTAGGTAATTCTGGGATCTTCAATACCCCAGATCTCCTCAGGATACTCACGAGGGTTGGCCATCAGGGTCGGTTCCTCATCAATGCGCCAACCGTCGATTCCATTGACGGAACGAGCGGCGCACAGGTGCGACAGGCCTCTTCTGTCTTCCACACGGCAAAGCAACAGGACCTCGCCATCAGGCAGTCGTACGGCTCCTGCATTGAAGACACTGTTGATGGGATACGGCCAATCGCTACGGCTCAGGATGGGATTACCAGAGTGACGCGTGAACAAAGATTCTTCCACGGACGGTTTTGATTCAGCTGAAGTGTCCGGCCATTCAGCCGGCAGAGCAATCGGAGTCAACGGGGAACACTCATTTCCAGATGCGTGTGGGTGGAGCTTGTGATCTCAAAGTTCTGCATATCGAGAAGAGCCATGAGGAACGACAGGGTTGATTCAGCCCCCTGGTTTTCATTGACGCGGTCTGGATGCAGCCCGTCCCGGCAGCCGCCGGTAATTGGGTCGTAAAGCGCAATCTGCAGGTCGTTCTCTCCAAGGAACCAGCGGAAGGCGGATCTTGCTTCATCAAGCCATTGCTGCTGCTGCGTTATCCCGTAAGCAAGCAGGCACGAAGAGACTGTGCCACACGCCTCAATCGGTTGTTGATCGAAACGTGCCTTCATGCCGGCGGCAAACGCAAACCCTCTTGAGCCAATCGGAACAAAGGTGGCTTCGTCGCCTCGGTGCTGCTCTGCAAGAAGCCAACGCAGGGATTCCAATCCCGCTTCCACCATCCTCTGATTGTCACTACTGTCTCCTGCAAGAATGAGGGCCTGGGACAACCTGGCATTCGAATAGGCGAGAGTCTTCTCAAACCAGAGCCACTCCTTGCTGCGAGTGGCTTCATAGATCGTCAGCAGACGATTCGCGAGCTCGTTGCGGTAGCTTTGCACATAACGGTCTCCTGGAAACTTCTCCAGGTAACCTTGCATGCCCAAGATGGAAAACGCCCACGCCCGAGGACTTGTGAATGAAAGAGCAATTGCTGAAGCAGCTTCAAAAAGCCGCCCCGCCGCCAGGCGAAGCCCGGTGTCCCCCGTACTCGCCAAGACTGATCCTAATGCCCACAACGAACGTCCGTGGCTATCTTCAGAGCCGACATCCTCCAACCACTCTCTGCCATAGCTGAGGAAGTTTCTGAACCTGCCGCTCTTTTCATTGAATGCAAGCCACAGAAACGCAAGGTACCGCCGTGACAGGGCAACGTAGTCCTCGCAGCTTGTCAACGGAGAATTGTTGAGCCGCATGGTGACAATCAGTGCCCGGGCGTTGTCATCCGTCGTGTAGCCTTCACTGTAGTTTGGAAGAGTGAAGATGGCGTGTTGCAGGATGCCGGTATCGTCGGTCATCGTCTGCAGATGGCCACTATTGAATTCCGGCAGTAGGTCCATCGCCTTCGCAGCGAAAAGATCAGAGAGTGCAGGACGTGGCCGCAACATACGCCCGATACGAGCGCGCTGAAAGCACGCTATATAAGCCTGTGCTGTCTTCTGCCATGTTGTGCCGCGCGAGTAAAGGTAAGCCCGCTTGCGCATTGCGTGGCGGATCGCGCCATCATGCAACAGGCCGATTACTGCTCCCGCGATAGCTTCGTGGTTATCGAATGGAACCAGTATGCCGCGGTCCCCAGCGAGAAGCTCCTTAGCATGCCAATACGGCGTAGAGATAACGGCTTTGCCTGCGCCCAGAGCGATTGCGAGCGTTCCGGAGACGACCTGCGCTTCTTGCCGGTACGGCGTGATGTAGATATCCGCGGAGCCAACATGCTCAAAGAGCTCTTCAGGATTGACAAAGCGGTTATGAAATACGACATGGGACGAAACGCCCAGATCTTCCGCCAGCCGCTGTAAGCCACTTCTGTAGCGCTCCCCTTCCGATCGCAGGACATGAGGGTGGGTAACGCCGCAGACAACGTAGACTACGTCTTTGTTTTCTTCAAGAATCCGTGGAAGAGCGCGAATGACGTTCTCAATGCCTTTATTCGGCGAGAGGAGCCCGAACGTCAGTAAGACCTGCTTCCCTTCGGTCCCAAACAGATCTTTGAAGTAGTTTGGATCAGAAAACGGGAGATCCGGCACTCCATGGGGAATCATGTCGATCTTCTCAGCCGGCACGTCATAGACATCACGCAATAAGCCGGCGGCGTACTCACTCATGACGATTATCCGGTCTGAAAGAAAAACAATCTCATCCAGGACCTCACGCTGTTCACGATCCGGTTCACGAAGAACCGTGTGAAGGGTTGTCACCAGCGGCATTTTCAGCCTTCGGAGCAACGTGAGGATATATCGTCCAGCCGCTCCGCCATAGATACCGTACTCGTGCTGCAGGCAAACCAGATCGTTCCCATTGAAGTTCAGGAAGTCGCCGGCGCGCTCATAGGAAGACTCGTCTTCCTGCGTAATCTCCAGCCGCACGCGAGCAGGGTACTGATATGCGGAATCCGGATCGTTGACTGGAATGACGAAGAGTCCCAGGTCGGGATACTCACTCGCGATCGCATCGCTGAGGTCTGCCGTAAAGGTCGCAATACCACATTGGCGCGGCAGATGATTGCCGATCAAAGCGATTCGCGTGGGCAGGGGCAGCGCTACGCCTTCCAGGGGAATTGGATCATGCGGGAAACGCATACGAGCCACCTTTCACGAATCAGCATCGCGCCTTTGAGGATGTGAATCGACCTGCCCTTCTCTGGGCCGGCATGCTTGATCCTTTAGACCAGGACTTCTCGAAGGAGCATCTCGTCGACAAGCCCCAGGGAGGATTGGGGCTGAATCTGTCGCGTATGCAGCGTCACCTTGGCTACATAGAATCCCGGATATTTGGTTATCCTTACCGGACCTAATTCAGCCGTGTTGAAGCGAGCATGAATCCGATTCAGAGCCAGAGCAGCGGCATGGTCACATGCTGCCGCTTCTGACAGGCCTGCCGCCATACCGGCGGCGGACTCTACCAGCCAGACAAAGTGCCAGCCGGCCTGCCGGATCACTCTATCCATAGTGTTCACCGTCGTTGTTCCGACAGCCATCCATCCTTCACTGAAAGATTTCTGTACAAAGTCAACGTTGTCCGGCAAAACTGTACCGATACGGAGGAAAATCGCAGGAAGGTTCACGCCGGCCGTTTTCTGGTCGCGATCACAGCGAGCGACCCCTCGGGATCAAGAGCGCCCTGCGTTTCAGATTCATTCTCCAACGGTGATTTCTCGATGGAATTTCCTGTTGCATCAGGTTCGGACTCTGGCTTGAAAGGAAAGATGTTCTTATGGGGTTTGCGCCGCAGATGATTCTTTACATCAGAAGTTTTGCCAATCATGGGGAGTCTCCAGCTATTCGGTTGCTTACTTGAAAGGTGCTCGTCTGGAGCAAAAGCAATGAACCGCTGAAGGCGAGAAACGAAAATCTTGGCTACTTGTTTCAAGCATACGCTTCCAGATAGCAGCGTGCCGCCGCAAACGAAATATATAAATCCGCTCTTTTCGCTATCTTGGTTGAAGAAACCATGACACTATAGATCGCACTTTGTCCCAGAATCGACGCAGTGGGCTGGCATTTGCCGCGAATCACCGGGTGCCGCAATAACTTTGTCCTTTTCTCGCGCTCTGCCTCATCACTCATCCAAAAGCAGACAACATCGGGTGTTCTGAACAATTAAATGACTTATTGCGACGTTCGCAGTTCTTCGGCAGTTAGTTTTAATCGGTCGCAGTAGCCATAGCCGGTTTTGCATGCACTCATGTTGCGTCGCTGTTCTACTCGCTTCAGAACGGAAAGTTCAGACGCGCTCAACAGTGCATAATTACATCCCGCACCTCTATCCTCACAAGCGGAATAGTTGCGTTGACGTTCACTACGTTCCAGGATGAGGGCGTCCTTTGGCGCCAGCTTGGAGCGATCGCAGGTCTTCCATCCATTTGTGCAATCAAAGAGGTTATGCTGCTTCTCAGCATCGGACACAGCAGTTCTTTCTGCATGCGTTAGACTCCTGTGATTGCAGGTATCCATCAGACTCAGGCAATCGAACAAATTGCGCTGAGCAACGCTTTCCGCAACGGCTGCTCTTTCGCGTGCACTCAAAACGGAAGAGTCGCATGGCGTCCACCCACCCTTGCAGCGCGAGACATTTTGTTCCCGTTCAGCATTTGCGATTGCAAGCGCCTCCTTCGGAGTCAACATCGAGCGATTGCACGGCGCGATTCCATCCATGCAGGCCAGGACATTGCGCTGATGCCTGGCGACCGCTAATGCGGTTGCTTCTTGCTCCGTGAGCGCTGACTGGTCGCAAGAGACATCCCCGTTTCTACAGTTCGTGACGTTCCTTTGGCGGTTGTCCGCCGCAGATATGTCGGGGAGCGCCTCCGCACGTGAAACCTCACAAAGCTGCGTGTCAGTAACGCAGCCTCCTGAACGGGCGTCATGATTGAGTGTTTGTCCGGCGAGAAGGCCATTCCATGAGATCACTAAGGTCATCACAAAGCCGGGCAGAATGAGAGATGTAAGTTTCATTTTCAATCTCCTTCTGGAGATACGTCGCCAGGCACGCTTTATAAGTTGATCGCAGTTGCCTGAACCCGGTCCTCATCATTATTGGCCTATCTGCATGCGGACGATGATCAAATTTGATCACTGTCTGCCGAGTGCTCGCCAGCCGCGGCAATATGCGTATCGTGGATCGCACAAGCCTCGAACGCCGGGCATGTGGATGCGATGTAAGCATGCGCCGGCTCGCCGCACGGGTGTTCCTCTGACCGTCTAAGATGCGGATGAATACGTGACTCACACTACATAAGTTTTTCTGGAGGTGTCCAGCCGCAGATGTGTCCGCATCCTATGGCAAGAGGTTGCACCATGCGTCTCCCCTTCGCGAGCCGAGACAGAACATTTACCCAACCCGTCGTTTGGGTGACCAGCCTGATATTCGTCGCACTCCACGCCGGGGCGATTGCAGCTCTCTTTTTTTTCACTACCAAGGCCTTCCTGATTGCTATGTGCCTTTGGTGGGTTGCAGGAAGCCTGGGAATCGGCATTGGATATCACCGACTGCTCACACATCGTAGTTTCAAGACTTCTAAATGGGCTGAGTACTGCCTCACCATCTGCGCAACCCTGGCCCTTGAGGGCGGGCCGATCTTCTGGGTGGCAACACATCGCAAACATCATCAGAACACCGACAAAGAAGGCGATCCGCATTCCCCTAACGATGGAGCCATCTGGTCACACATTGGGTGGCTGGTGACAGGACAAACGATGCACAACGACTCCTCCAATCTTCTTCCATTGGTTCCGGACCTGCGAAAAGATCGGTTCCATGTGTGGATCAGCCGATGGCATTGGCTTCCGATCGTAGGTCTCAGTGCCGTTCTTATCCTTGTCGGTGGACTGCCGTTCTTGCTGTGGGGAATTTTCTTCCGGACCGTCCTTGGTCTGCATTCCACGTGGCTGGTGAACTCCGCGACGCACATGTGGGGATCTCGTCGTTTCGATACCGCCGACACATCGAGAAACAGCTTTTGGGTCGCAGTACTTACCTTCGGTGAAGGCTGGCACAACAACCACCATGCTCACCCTCAATCGTCGCGCCACGGGCTCACATGGTATGAAATCGACTTTAATTGGTACGGTATCGTCCTTTTGCAAAAATTGGGCCTGGCCTGGGATGTCAAAACATGTTCCCTTCCCGATGCGTCTCATAGCGAAGCCACAGAGGCCCAGGAAGAGGGGACAATTCACCTACCCGCGCACATCGGAACATAGAGTGAGCTATTTTGCTCACTCATTAAGCCGCGCCTTTTGAAACAATGTAAGCGTTATTCAAGTGTTGCAGAATGACAAGATGGTTTCCATTTCGTACTCTTTTACTGATTTCGCCGCTCTTGTTCTGCATAGGTCAGCGCCAGATGGCAAATGCGCAACAACCAGGCGGGTTCTCTCTGGTTACAAATCCTCCGCTTCTGACAGAGCAAATCATAGAAAATCTGGTTAAGAGAAATATCGAGCGTGCCCAGACGCTTCATGCCTACTCGGGGACTCGAATTTACCAGGTGGAATACCGAGGCTTTCCGGGCGGCCGCAGCGCTGAGATGGTTGTGGACGTAAAGTACCAATCACCCGGCACAAAGGAATTCACGATTCGGTCTGCAACCGGATCCAAAATGATTATCGAAAAAGTATTCAAAAAGCTCTTACAGGCCGAAAAAGAGGCACTGGCTCTGGAGGCTCAAAAGCGGGCGGCGCTGAATAGCGACAACTACAGCTTCACGCTGGTCGGCTACGAAAACACGTCATCCGGTTTGACGTACGTGCTCACCGTGGAGCCTAAAACGAAGGACAAGTTTCTTTACCGGGGCCGAATCTGGGTAGATGCAGGAGACTTCGCGGTTGCCCGTTTAGCAGCAGAACCCGCAAAGAACCCCTCCTTTTGGACAAAGGATAGCGAAATTGAGCAGGTGTACATGAAAGTGAATGAGTTCTGGCTTCCTGTACGCAACCACAGCATCACTGAGATCCGGCTTGGTGGAACCGCCGAATTGACGATTCTCTACAGCGATTACCGCGTCATCAGTAAGGAAGAGGTCAACAAACTGTCGGCCCTGAAATCGGGTCGGCCGGCAGATGCTATCCCCGCACAGCACTGATTGCTGCTGGTGACCTCGCTCGACTGTCGTGTATTAGTTGGCAATCCTCGACCTCAGGCTCTTCCGTTGCCGAGCCTTTGGCCTGGCATTCCCTGTCAGCAAGCCAGATTCGAGGAACCATTAGTCGGTCAGCCTGCTCTGAAGCGCGGCTTCAGCATTGTCGATTCTTCGAAGCATCCTGCGTGCTGAACCCTGTTCCAATGCGTGTTCGCTAATAAGACGACTGATCACTGCGCGCTCTGCACGGCCAGCTTCGAGCCAAAACGCATCTAATAAGGACCGGGTGCACTTAGAGTGGACGGAGCCGGGAAGTGATTTTTATATTGTTTCTGCATCCGAGCCGTTGAACGAATGGCCCTGGGAAAGGGGGATCCGATGGCAGCATTTGAGAATGCGAGGTTTGACGTGGCTGTCTTTTTAACAAACGCCGGTTTAGGACGAAAGATTGTTCAAGTGAAGGCCGGGCGTAATCTTTTTTCTCAGGGAGATGCGGCGGACGACGTTTTTTATCTTCAGAAAGGGCGGGCAAAGCTAACTGTCGTTTCGACACGTGGCAAGGAGGCGACGATTACCCTTCTGTCTCCCGGAGATTTTGTCGGGGAGGAGGCTCTTGCAGACAGCAAGGGACTGCGGATGGCAACGGCAATTGCGATCACGACGTGCACAGTTCTCAGGATCAAGCGGGAAGAGATGATCCGTGTGATTCATGAGGAGCACGCCTTCTCCGACCTTTTCCTGAAGTTTCTGCTTGCCCGCAGCATGCGAACCCAGGCCGATCTCGTCGATCAGCTCTTCAATTCCAGCGAAAAGCGCCTGGCTCGGATTTTGCTATTGATGGCGGAGTTCGGAAGACCGGGCGAGCCCGAAATGCTGATTCCACCTATCACGCAGGAAACACTGGCGGAGATGATCGGAACGACACGATCTCGCGTCAGCTTCTTTATGAACCGTTTCCGCAAGCTTGGATTCATTGAGTACAACGGCCGCATCCGGGTACACAAGTCGCTGCTCAATGTTGTTCTGTATGACCGGCTATCGCCGCATAATGCAGAATCTGCGCCAATTGCACTTGCCAAGCCTGCAAAAACAAGGATGGCGCCCGCACCAAGGGATGAACAAATGTGAGCTCCAGAAAGAAAATAAGGATGGAATACTCCGCATCGAGGCCGCCTTTTGCGAGGCCTCGTCCGAGGTAACGCCATGTCCTCTGCAAGAGCAAGCCTTCTCATCGTCGACGATGACTCATTGCTTCGAGTTTCTCTGTCGCAGATTTTCAGCGGAATGGACTATGAGGTTCGATCCGCGGAAGATGGACTTTCCGCACTATGCGAGATCGATCGGAAGATTCCGGCGATCATCCTTTCAGATCTCTATATGCCCAGATTGTCCGGATTTGACTTCTTGGCCGAGGTTCGCAGCAGGTTTCCTTCGATCATGCTAATCGCAATGAGTGCTTCGTTTTTTGCATCGGACGGAGTAGTCGCGGACGCTTTCTATGAAAAGGGGCCGGTCTCAGGCCATTGCTCAAGATCATGCATGACATGACCGCTACACACTGGATCTCATCCCGCCCGATGCTTACCCAGGCCCATCCTTAGCACCCAGCGAGCACCGTATTTTGACACAGTGCCCTCTGAGCTATCTAGCTCAGACACCTCCCCTTGTATCTGCTCCAATAAGTCCGGAGAAGAGTCCGTATTTTCGGCTCCCAGATGGTTTCTGAGCTAAGTCAGCACATCTGACCGTTGTCCCCCTCTTAGCTTTCCCGCATTCTGCGAGGAACCCAATGAAAACTATTTCTCTGCTCCTGGTTAGCGCCTTTCTAATGGCGAACGGAAGCCTCTGGGCTACAACCGGACGCCAGGACGCAATCGAGCGCCTGCGTATGTCCTCCGACGTACTTCACGACATCATGGAAGCTCCGGATAAGGGAATTCCGGAAGAAGTGTTAGGTAGTGCCAGGTGCATCGTGGTTGTGCCCCATCTGGTGAAAGGTGGCTTCATCTTTGGCGGTAAGCACGGCAGAGGCATCGCCTCCTGCCGTACGGCCTCTGGATGGAGTGCGCCGGCATTCGTCTCGATCGGCGGCGGTAGTTGGGGACTACAGATCGGGCTGGAGGGTGTAGACCTTGTCATGGTTGTAATGAATGAGCGGGGATTTCAGCACCTCTTGTCCAATAAATTTCAGCTCAGCGGAGATGCTTCCGCCGCCGCAGGTCCAGTGGGACGCCATGCTTCCGCGGGCACGGATTGGAAGCTTGACTCTGAGATTCTTACCTACTCCAGGTCACGGGGAGCCTTTGCGGGAATCACACTGGAAGGCGCTGTCGTACAGCACGACAGCGATTCGACGAAGGCTATCTACGGGCGCGAGCGCTCATTTGAGTCGATCCTGTCAGGCAAAGTCACCGCTCCACAATCTACTCGTGGCTTCATGAAGGCCATTGCTCAGACAGCTCGCGCGGCCGAAGTCTCTGAGCTCAAGAAAGACAAGTAGCAGGACATTTCACTGCCCTGAAAGGAGGTTGTTACAGACCTCCTTCAGAGCAGCGCTTTCGCGTTTCGCTTGCTCTCAAATCAGATGACGACATCCGGCGGCGACGACATTACAGCAACGATGCCGGGATCGCCCACTGCAACAGGACAGTCCTCTGTCCAATGGAGAAACCTTGAAAATCGCACATATGCTTCTTGCTACAACCACCTTATGCCTGAGCGCCATTGCTCAAACCAATATTCCAACAGCCATGCCTGCGCATGCACCTTTCTTTCTTGAGCCCGGCCCTCCTGTTCAGATCTTCCGCATGGCTACTATCAGCCGGAGTACCCAGGCTCTCAACTACCAGCATCGTAGCGGTGCTACGAAGGTAGACTTCAAAGGAACCGAGCTCATGCCTCTGGCGAACGGCCAGGCGAAGGTAGAGAGCAAACGTGGCGCGATTGAGATCGAGGTTGAATTCGCCAATCTGCAGACTCCGACGACCTTCGGCAGTGAGTATCTCACCTATGTTCTGTGGGCCATCTCTCCCGAGGGCAGAGCGTCAAATCTGGGCGAAGTCCTGGTCGGCGAGAATCACCGTAGCAAGCTGGATGTCACCACCGAGTTCCAATCATTCGCGATGCTTGTGACAGCTGAGCCGTATTATGCGGTCCGTCAGCCCAGCAACGTCGTCGTACTCGAAAATGTCATACGGACGGATACCAAGGCAACCGAGGCGGTGAGCGCGACGTACGAACTTATGGAGCGCGGGGGTTATATCCCGACGGGATACACATTTGACCCCGTCGTTCTGGATGCCAGGGTACCCCTGGAATTTCTCGAAGCACGGAATGCGGTGCGCATCGCGGAATTAGAAGGCGCTGGGCAGTATGCCAACGATAGCTTTCAGCATGCACTCCAGCTGATGAAGATGGCAGATGGTTATGTCACGGATAAGCGCGCTTCCAAAAAGCAGCTCATCGCGACCTCCCGCGAGACTGTCCAGACAGCGGAAGACGCACGCGCGATTGCAATTAAGAACAGGACCGAAGAGAGCCTGGCGAAAGATCGGGCTGCTTCGATGAGCGCGCAGGCAAAATCACAAGCGCAGGCAAACCATGCAACGCTCGAGCGGGATGCGGCGCAAGCCGAAGCCGCTCAATCACGCCTGAACGCGGAGCAGGCGCAACAGGCTACCGCTCAGGCGCAGGACGATAGAGCGAAGATGCGTGCTCGCTTATCACAACAGCTAAACGATGTGTTACAGACGCGTGACAGCGCTCGCGGACTCATCGTAAACATGTCAGATGTCTTGTTCGACACTGGCAGATATTCCCTGAAGTCCGAGGCACGCGAAAAACTCGCGAAGGTCTCGGGAATTCTTCTCTCATACACAGGGCTCAGCATTCAGGTGAGTGGCTACACGGACAATATCGGTGGCGATGTCATGAACCAGGAGCTCTCAGAAAACCGTGCCGGAGCAGTCCGGGATTACCTGGTACAGGAGGGCGTAGCAACCGGCGCTGTCAGCGCGAAAGGGTTTGGCAGCACAATCCCCGTTGCTTCGAATGACACTTCCGCCGGGCGCCAGCAGAACCGCCGGGTAGAGCTGCTTGTATCTGGCGATACCATCGGAGGCACTACTAGTGCAATGTTTGGCGGGCCACGCTGAACGCGGCACAAACACCAGGCAGTTCGACCGCCGGTATGGCTGTCGAATTGCCAGTTTTTTACTGGGGAGTAGTCAATTTTGACCATATGACCCGATGGCCGGTGGCCTATGCTGGCTAGGCCGTCAGGAGCCCTCAGTTTGAACCCAGAAACGAGACTGCCCCCGAACGACCCAACCATCCGCTTTGGAGAGTACGTCATTGATCCACAATCCTTGTGCCTGCTGCGAGGGATGGACGTCATTCATACCACAGCGAAACAGATTGAATTGCTTGCGCTGCTTCTTGAAGCAAAGGGGGAAGTGGTGAGTAGGATCACTCTGATGGACCGGCTATGGCGTAATGCTGAGGTGGAAGAGCACAACATTACACAAACAGTTTTTAGGCTCCGCTGCGTCTTAGGCAAATTGCCCAATGGCAAGGAATACATCGAGACCATCCCTCGACGCGGCTACCGCATGTCCTCGGCTTCGCTTGCAGTGTTACCGCTTCCTTCCGACCCGACGTCCGGGAAACGAGGAGCTAGATCTGAAACAGATCAAGGTCCCGCACAGCGCAAAATCTTCACAAAGATACGATCCCATCGTGATGCCATTGTTATTCCGCCCTCGTGGTCAAGAACTCTAAGCCAGCTCGTCTTCATTTTTGCGATCCTTGCGAGAGGTTCCCGGAAGCGTCCGAGTGCAGGATTCAGCATCGGAGATGAAAAACGCTGAAGCAAACGGACGCCTTTCAAAGGTTATTCCCATGGCACTCCAAGTCGAGAAGAATCCCGCAATCCCGGATGAGGAAACTACGTAATTATGAACCGGATTGTGTTTCCGGACTCGACGGAATGGGCTGCGCTTGCCGCGAATCGACGATACCCGCTTTTGTGATCAACCCACCCAGAAGATCAAGCGGAAGCGGAAAGACGATGGTGGTGTTCTTTTCAACTCCGATCTCAACCAGCGTCCGCAAATAACGGAGCGTGATGGCGCCGGGCTCACGGCCCAAAATGGCGGCTGCTTCAGCCAGTTTGGTGGATGCTTGAAACTCACCGGCCGCCGCAATGATCTTTGCTCTTCTCTCACGCTCTGCTTCTGCCTGAGCGGCGATGGCTCGCTGCATCTCCTGAGGAAGATCTACCTGCTTTACATTGACGCGCGTTACCTTCACTCCCCATGGTTCAGTATGTTCGTCCAGGATCGATTGGAGCTTTGTGTTCAGCGTCTCGCGCTGCGATAGAAGATCGTCCAACTCCACTTCACCGAGCACCGACCGCAGGCCCGTCTGCGCTGCCTGCTCCACGGCAAACCGGAAGTTCTCGACTTCGATGATGGCCTGAACCGCGGCGACCACTTTGAAATAGACGACTGCATTTACCTTCAAAGAGACATTGTCTTTTGTGATCACATCCTGGGGCGGAATCACCCAGGTCACGACACGCAGCGATACCCTGACTATCCTGTCGATCGGCCAAATAATGGCAACGATGCCCGGGCCTCTCGCATTTTTCCTCACACGGCCCAGCCGAAACACTACCCCACGTTCATACTCTGGCAGGATGTTGATCGATTTGACGATCCAAATCAGAAACACGAATCCCAAAATCACTACCGGAACAACAGTATTGCTATTCATGACATTGTCCTTCCAACGAACCTCAAACTCAGCCGTTCGTTTACCACTCACTCAAACCGGACAACATCATAGCTCTTCTGGACAACGAGCGAAGCACTATTAAGTGCGACAGTGGTGGCGACGATTACGCAGCAATTATGCGAAGTTCTGCGGCCCGCTTGACCACCTGTCACAGGTAAGTTCCTCGACCGACGGGGAGATCCCTGGCAGGTATTTCCATGGTTGAAGGGGCGACGGCTGATCTTATGCCCTGCGATGCGGTGCTTTAGAAGCTTGACGGCCACCTATAACGAATGCTACATAGGGGGAACACCTTAACTGGAGGCGCCCTTGATGCGCATGATGTCCCTGTTTTGTTTCTGCCTTTTGACCGCCGTACCAGCAAACGCTCAATCAACGCCTGATACATCCCCACATGCGGTTCAGTTTGTGACCGTGGAAACAGATACAAAACTTGAGGTTCTTGATTGGGGCGGGCATGGACGTCCGCTGGTACTTCTGGCGGGCAAGGGGTTTACGGCGCATGCGTTTGACACCTTTGCCTCCAAACTCACCTCCGGATACCACGTCTACGGGATCACCAGGCGCGGCTACGGCAAGTCCAGCGTTTCGCCGCCTATGGACGAGAACTACTCGGCTGCCCGGCTCGGCAAGGATGTGCTTTCGGTGATCGAACAATTGCACCTGAAACGGCCTGTACTTGCAGGACATTCCATTGCTGGAGAGGAGCTGAGCTACGTTGGAGACAACGCTCCGGATAGCGTTGCCGGCCTCGTGTATCTCGATGCTGCGTATGCATACGCCTTTTACGATCCGTCGATCGGTGATCTGACCATCGATTACAACACGCTACGCCAGCAGCTCGAGCAGTTCACCGCCCTTAAGCCGATGAAAGAACGGAAGCAACTGCTCCATGAGATTGCAGAGGGGTTACCGCGCTTCGAGAAAGACCTTGCACCTTATCGTGAACGGATGGAAGCTATTCCAGATAATGCTCCCGGGCCGCCGGATACTCCCGCGGTGCATGTCGATATTGCCATTTTCCGGGGAGAACAAAAGTTCAAGGGGGTGAAGTGTCCGGTGTTAGCGATTTACGCCGATCCCCACTCCTTCGGTGGCCAGTTCAAGAGCAATCCTGATGCCCTCAAGGCAGCACAGGCGAAAGATCACATGGAGACATCCGCCCAGGCAGATGCCTTTCAGAGAGGCACGCCCCAGGCAACAGTCCTGCGGATCGCGAACGCCGATCATTTCGTCTTCCAGTCGAATGAAGCAGAAGTGCTGCAAGCGATGAACACCTTCATCGCTTCCTTACCGCAGTAGCCACAAGCGGCTGTAGCCGGCTCGCATCTCCACTAATTTTCAGTAGGGCGTTGAACATGATCCACTACAAGTACATCGACAGAGCCCTTTCCAGATCGCAACTGGAGACCTAACTGCTCACGAACCGCCGTAAACAGATCGACTCCCGCATCACCATGTCTTACGTGAGGAACTGCGTAGCCATGTGTCATTGCGGATATGGCATTTCCCATATCGGAGGCCCATATCAGGTCAAAGCTATAAGAACCGGTCAAACCGGTCTGATCCGCGACCGGTTTTTGCAATTCCTTGCTCAAAAGATTCACCAGCGCTGATAGCGGCATGTTCCGTGCGTGTACTTCACCAGGTCCGTTCATGTCGAGTCGAACCGGATAGGAGGAATCTGATAAGGAAGGCAGGTTGGCTGCGCTGGAGATCTCCTTATCACTCGCCCTGAGCTTAACGCCGCCTTTGTCTGCCTGCAGAAAATAAACCGTCGATGGCTTCTTCTCGTTATGTAAAGAGAGCCCGAAGCGGCTATGCAACAGTTCCTGAACAAGCTGCCGATGCACACTCAGCCGCTTATCAGCCTCGCTATGGCTCAGTTGCTCTGCAAGCTCTGTCGAGGTGGTTGCCTGGATGCTATAACGTACCGTTTGCGCCCATGGAGGCAGGGAGGAGATCCGATCCTTCGTCGTCGCGTAGGCAAAACAGAGCAGGTCTTCTACGGTGTGTCCTTTTGCTTCGTACCGATCCCCTTCGAAGTTGACCCGCCATTGAAACATGGATGGGAGCGGCGGCTCCTCATGGATAGAGATCACGTCGAACTGTGGCGGATTAACAGACTGCGCTCTGCATGCAGCAGCAATGACTACCAGCCCGAAACAGGCTGTCATTGACAGAAAACGACCCGAGATAGAACTCAGCTTTTTCATGGAAGTCATCACATACAACGCGCGTGCGGGGTATTCCATACCCAATCCTATCGTTGCGAGCGTTCACCCAGCGACCAAGTTCGCTGGGGAATCCGAACGTTCAGAATGACAACATTTACGACAAGAACTTCAGACTCAGGACACTAGGGTGCGATGGGATCGAGGTATTCCAACACGACAATGCAGAGTTATAGAGCGGGCCTTCAGCCCTTCGTCTTTTAATGGGCCGGAGACCTGGGGCGCTGCCCGGCTGGTATAGAGCGCGCCTTCAGCGCTTGCCCTACCCGGAGCCCACTAGGCTGGGGAAGATATGTGCCGGCCTCCGTCTCTATCGATTCAGCCTCGCCGCGGCTCCATCCACCAGCGCCTGCAACAGTTCATGCACATCAGCACACCGCGCGAGGTTTGCGCTCTGGCCTGCCCATAGAGCCAGCAGCTCGGCATTACCGGCTTTCTGCGCAGGGATTGCGAGATTGCGCATCAGGCTTCGCTGCAGTGGATAGGGCAGAATCTCCGTTCCCGGACGATTCATCTGATCCATCAACTCGTTCCGGATACCGCGAGCGAGTCTTCCGGTAAATCCTCTGGTCAATCCCGTACGCGTGGCTCTTCCACTGCAGATGGCTTCACGATGCACCGGATGCGCGCCGGACTCCTCGCAGGCCAGAAACACGGTCCCCATCTGCACACCCTCCGCACCGAGCGCGAAGGCAGCAGCAATGCCGCGTGCATCGGCGATGCCACCAGCAGCAACGACCGGAATACTCACCGCATCGACTGTCTGCGGCACCAGCGACATCGTACCGGTCAACGAATCCTCTGAGGAACGCAGGAACGAGCCGCGATGTCCGCCTGCCTCAAAGCCGGAGGCTATCACAATATCCACGCCTGCATGCTCCAGAGCGATGGCCTCATCCACCGTCGTCGCCGTGCCCATCATCACGATCTTCTGCCGGCGGGCCTCGTCGAGAATCTCCCGGGGTGGAATGCCATAGATAAAGGAGAAGACCGGGACCTTCGCATCCAGCACGACACGCGCCTGGTCTTCAAACCGTATCGGCCTGTACGGAGTAAACACAGGCGCAGGTCCGCCGAGACGCTCGATATGAGGCGCAATCGCCGAGGCTGCCCGCTGGAATTCAACTTCCCCAGACGTACGTGCGCCTTCATCCTCCATCGAGATCCAGAGGTTCATCGCGAATGGCTTCGATGTCAGAGAGCGAATCTCCGCGATCACATCCCTGATCGCCTCAGGCTCCATGCCGTGCGCACCGAACCCACCAAGCCCGCCGAAGTTCGAGACACCGGCGGTGAGCCGTTGCGATGAGAATCCGCCGAGCGGTCCCTGAACGATTGGATACGCCACGCCCAACACACTGAAGACACGAGTCTGATTCCACAGCCCGGACACAATGCACCTCGCAACAAGAGGAGGCGGATGAACCGCCTCCTCTTCCCTTATGCCTTTACTTCGAACAGGACTTCGACCACTACCGGAACTCCGAGCGGAAGACTGGCCACACCAAGCACCATTCGTACCGGCAGCTTGTCTTCGCCGAAGACATCGCGTAACAACTCCGAGGCCGCATCAGCCACCTTCGCGTGTGCGGCGAACTCTCCCTCCGTGGCCAAATAGACCGTCAGCTTCACGACCCGGGTTACCTGATCGAGCGAGCCCAGGTGATCTCTCGCCGCAGAGAGTACATTCACTGCGGCGATGCGTGCCGCCTCACGGCCCTGCTCCACTTCGAGCTCCTTACCCAAGCGGCCGACAAACCTGGGCTGACCGGCAACGACCGGAAGCACACCGCTAAGGTAGAGCAGGTTGCCGGTCTGGACGCTTTCGGCATACGCGCCAATCGGCCTGGGAGCAGGCGGAAGCTCGATGCCGAGCTCCGCAAGCCGGCGTTCTGCGGTCGTCGGCTGCGGGCTAGCTGGCTGCGGGTTGGCTTTCTGTGGGTTCTGGGGGCTCACCATTTGCTTGCGTGCGCACCGCCGTCCACGTGCAGCACCTCCCCGGTTACGTTACGCGCTTCAGTCAGATAAACCACCGCGTCCACGATGTCACTCACGTCAGAGATGGTGCCCATCGGCGACAGCGTCTTCAGGAACTCCTTCGGGCTGTCTTTATGCAGCGGAGTATCCACCGGCCCCGGCGCAACCGCGTTGAAGCGGATGTGCTGTTTCGCGTACTCACTTGCCAGGCTGCGAACCACCGCCTCCAGACCGCCCTTGGTGATCATGGGCACCGAAGCCGTAACACCAGCAACCGGATTCGCTACCAGCGAGGTTGTGATGTTGACCACGCTTCCGCTCGACTGCTGCGCGAGCATCTGTTTCACCGCGCCCTGTGTCACGTAGAGGAAGCCTTCAAGGTTGGTGTTCGAAAGCGCCTCGAAGTCCTCGGCCGTGTAGTCGGTGAAGGCCTTGGTAAAGAAGATACCTGCATTGTTCACCAGCGCATCAATCGCTCCGAACTTCTTGATTGCCGTTTCGACCACCTTCGTGGCCACAGCACTGTCGCCAATGTTGCCGTCTACCAGCGCAAGCTGAGCGGACTCAGTAAAGGCGCCGGACTTCGTAACATTGCGTGAGTTGGCGACCACGTTATAGCCACGATCGAGGAACGCCTGCACCACGCCTGCGCCAATACCCTGCGACGCTCCCGTAACGATGATTGTCTTCTGCTTGCTTCCCATTTTTCCTGCCTCCTGGCGGCTTCCCGTTCTGCCGCCGTACATAACAGCAGATTCCGACGCACCTGATATCGATGCGTCGTAAATTTCGATCAAATGATCGGCAATACCTATCGTTCTAAATATTTCATCTTCTGGCGGATCGCCGGTAGTTCCTCGTCGAGCAGCTCAAGAAACAACTTGAGCGGGACAGAAGGCTCCTGCTTCCGCCACATGGCAACAATGTCGACGCGCACCTCATCCGGTTGCAGCCGGTAGAAGGCGACGTTGTCGGCGCGCAGATTGTGGGCCGAAGCCGAGACGATCGCCACGCCTTCCTCTGCCTCCACGGTCGACAGCACCGAGTGCATATTGTTCAACTCGTTATGCAGCCGCGGTGAGAAGCCGTTGTCGTTGCAGACGCGGATGATGGTGTCGAAGACCTCCGGAGAGCTGGCACGCTGAAAGGTGACGATGCGCTCACCTGCCAGGTCCGCGATGCGAATACGCTTTGCCTTGACCTTGCGGCCTTTCGGGAGTGCTACCACCAGCGGCTCGCGGAAGAGCAGACGAGACTCGTAAGACGCACTTCGATCGGCCGAAGGAGGACGCGTGAATCCGATATCGATCTCGCCTCGGTCGAATGCGAGATCCTGCCCGCTGGGCACGTTCTCTTCAAGCCGCAATACCACCCCGGGATGCCGCGCCTTGTATTTGCGTAACAGGTCCGGAAGAAACTGGCAGGTGGCAAATCCCATAAAACCAATGCCCAGCCTGCCTGTCTCTCCACGGGCCGCACGCTGGGCCGTGGCAATTGCCCGCTCCGCCTGAGCCAGTGTCTTCAGCGCCTCGTCATAGAAGACCTGTCCCTCCGGAGTAAGCCGCGCAACGCGCCCCTCACGCGAAAAGAGCTTAATGCCCAGCTCGCTTTCAAGATCGGACACGGCCTGGCTGATGGAGGGCTGTGCTACATAAAGATGCCGTGACGCCTCGCGGTATCCCTTCCACTGGACCACCGCCGTGAAGTAACGGAGATGCCGCAATTCCATCTGATAGCCGCTCCCTATCGGTTGTTATAAAGATACGGCTGGTAGTGATCGGCAGTCTCATACGCTGGGTGGGAGCAGCGGGCTGAAGCCCGCTGATTAGGCCATCAAAACAATGGGCTTTAGCCCTGGGCCTTCTCTGCGAATCAGAAAAAGCCCAGGGCTAAAGCCCGCTTCTTTGTTGAACCGGTAACCGTGGGCTGAAGCCCACGGCTCCCACCCGGTCCCATTCCAGCCTGGGGGATCGAACCGATAACCCGGAATCGATGCCTGGGACGATGGAGGCCGGGCCTATGTCCCCGAGGGACACCACCCCAATGAACAAGTTCATTGGGGCCCCGGCCTTCAGCGCTTATATCGCCCGGGTGCCCCACCCTCGGGGTCCCCAGAGAACTTGTTCTCTGGGGTGAACGCTCGCGACGTCAGGGTGGGTTCGGAATGCCCGGACATCCGCATGGGTTATTCCAAATCTATCTACACACCTTGTTTCTGTTTCATCTCTGCGCTTTCTTTACGAAACGCCGCCTCTCCTGCATCCGACACCTGCACCCACTTCTCATTTGGCGTCGACTCGGCAGCATACGTATCGTGCCAGTTCCACCACTTATATGTCTGAGTCTGCGGATATCCTTCGGGTGAATCCTCCCACACCTCCTGCCGGCCGAGCGGTGTGATGTCGAGATAGCTCCACACTGTTCCCATCGCCTCATCACCGCGGTTGTTGATGTAGTAGGTGCGGAAGATCTTCTCGCCGTCGCGGATGAAGACGTTATGGCCGTGCCACTCATCGACACCGAAGTCTTTATCGAAGCTGTCGGTGATGGTGTACCAGGGCATCTCCCATTCCATGCGCTTCTTCAGGCGGGCAATATCTTCCTGTCCCGCCCGCGACGCGTAGACGAGCGTTGTGTCGCGCGCATTGAGATGCGCCAGATGGCCAACCTGATCGGCGCCCAGCGAGCAGCCGCGGCAGGCATGTTCGGGCCAGCCGAAGACTCCCGGTTCGTAGAAGGCGCGATAGACAATCAACTGCCTGCGACCCTCGAAGAGATCGAGCAGGCTCACCTTACCCTGCGGGCCTTCAAAGGTGTAGGTCTTCTCGACAGGCATCCACGGCATCCGCCGGCGCTGGGCGGCCAGCGCATCCCGCGAACGGGTAAATTCCTTTTCCTTCACCAGGAGCTGCCGCCAGGCAGCCTCCCACTCCTGCTGGGACACGGTTGGAGGTGTCTTCATCCCGCGCAGCTCAGTCTCCCCGCTGCCGGTTGTCTGCGTTTTCACTGCGGTCGTCATCTGTATGTCTCCTTCGTTGCTTTCGTTGCGATCCTTGGAATGATCTTGATGGAAAGCGTGCCCAGGCTGAGAGTGACAAGTCTGACGTGATTCCGGCTCACGCTCATATCCGCGATACAGCTTCTTTTCTTTGTCATTTCGTAGCGGAGCGGAGAAATCTGCTTTTCTACTCGTTACTTTTGCCCGGGTCTCCCCCTGGGCCTGGAGAACTCAATTTGACATATTCCCATATCGGAATATACCGTTCTCCTCATGGCAAGAGCGAGCACAACCTCGGATGCATTCAACGCAATCGCTGAACCCCGTCGGCGCGAGATTTTGAGTTATCTCGCCGGAATCGAACGGCCGGTGGGCGAGATTGCGGAGTCGCTCGGTCTGGAGCAGCCCTCGGTCTCGAAGCACCTGCGTGTGCTGAAGGATGTCGGACTGGTCCGGATGCGTTGCCAGGGCCGCCAAAAGCTGTACCGCACCAACGCCGAAGCAATCCGGCCGTTACACCAGTGGGCCGCAACCTTCGAGCGCTACTGGCAGCACCAGTTGACGCGCGTGAAGGCACGCGCCGAAGCGATGGCTCGCCAGGGATCACCGCAATTGGATTCCGCGAAATCTAAGGAGAAATAGAGATCATGATGCCCACCGAACAGGCTCTCGAAAATCTGTCAGTCACCATCAATCAGGAGATTCACGTCGAGGCTCCGATCGATGTCACCTTTGCAGCGCTGCTGGAGCAGCTCGGCCCCGGCAACGAGACTCCCGACGGCAAGTCTCTCAACATGAAGATCGAACCATGGCCCGGCGGACGCTGGTACCGCGACCTGGGCGACAACAACGGACACTTCTGGGCCAACGTGCAGGCCATCAAGCGGCCTTCCCTGCTTGAGTTTGCCGGCCCCCTCTTCGCATCGTTCCCCATGGTTTCGAACGTGCAGTATCGTTTGAGCGAAGTCGACGGCGGAACCCTGATCGCCTTCCGGCACAGCGCGCTCGGCTTCATCCCTGACGAAGTGAAGGCGGGGATGGATAAGGGCTGGGCCGGGATGCATGAAGGCGTTCGCAAACTGGCTGAGGCCGCCGCGAGCAAATAGCAGCGCTCTCATCCGAATTCACCGTATCGCTACAGACTGAAAGGAAAACACCATGTCGATGGCGGAATACCTACTCGCAGAGTTTGAATCGCAGGCGCCGGTCACGCGGAAGTTCCTCGAGCGCCTTCCCGAAGATAAGCTCACCTGGAAGCCTCATAACAAATCGATGACCGCCGGCCAACTGGCTTATCATCTCGCCTTCGTTCCCGGTGGAGTTGTCCAGGGCGCGCAGAAAGACCAGATCCCGCCGCCGGGCTTCCAGTTCCCCCAACCCGCAAGTGTGCAGGAGATCCTCGAGGCCTTCGACAAGAGCATCGCCACCGTGCGCGAGGTTCTGCCGAGTTTCGATGATGCGACGATGAATGCAACCTGGCGCATCGTTGACGGCGACAAGGAGATCGCCGCCATGCCCCGCGCCGCCTTCCTGCGCAACATCATGCTCAACCACTGGTACCAGCACCGCGGCCAGTTCTGCGTCTACCTGCGTCTGCTCGACGTTCCTGTCCCCTCAAGCTGGGGCCCCAGCGCCGACGAACGCTCCGCACTTCAGCCTGAACTGCAGACGGCTTAAATCCTGGGCTTCGGCAGTGATTCGGAATGGACCTCGAATCACTGCCGCGCAGGCCTAGTTGCCGTTACCAGTGTTGCGGTTAGTTCTCTGTCAAATCGCCAATGTGGTCAACGATGGGGATATTCAGCATCGCTTTCTGGGGAGTAAGTTTCACTCCAAGCTGATTTTTGAGGGCTGATTCCAACGGCTCGCTGGAACTGTTTGCGTCTTCTCCCCCGGCACTCAGACGGGCCTTTGCATACTCCATTCCAAAGTCAATCGCATTGGAAAGGCCGCTTCCGTCCACAACGATGCGCCCAAGGCCGCCGACATTGGAGAGGAAAGCGCATAGCTGTTGCATGGTTGTATCGCGAGCAGCAACAAACACGCTTCCTCCCGGCCTATCTAGGGCAAAATACACATTGCATGGCAGCCAATCGAGAACGGTAATCGCCTCACCGGATTTCGGAGGCGCGCCTTCAACCGCGCAGGATTGGTGAAGATGGAGTCGGGGTCCCGGATGATCGGGCCGGATGAGGGTTAATACAAAGACTGGTTTCTCCTGCTTTTCAAAATGCATGGCCAGGTGAAACCTCTCTGCCAGCAGAGACTTCATCATCTCCCGGACTTGATCTTTGGTGGGGCTCCCTGGAACCCGTGCCCGGACGTTGTAGCTCTGAGTACTGGCCCATTTGGGCAGGTTCGTCAGCATCGAATTCTGCAGATCCAGCTTGTAGGCAAAAGCAATCAACGTACTCAAAGAAGCATCAGCAGCAAAGAACTCTTTCCCTGCGACAAAACTGTCATCGGAATCGAGTGAATAATCGGAAGTGAATCTCCACTTCTCATTCGGTCTTACGGACGCGACTTCGAAGCTCAGCTTTGTTGTCGAAGGTTCCGTCTGCGCCAAGCTTCGACCAGGAAATGCAAATGTCAATGTCAGGACGAGCGCCAAACTCCACATACCGATACGCTGCATACCAGTCTCCGATTTCCAGCTTCTTATCAGGCGAGTCTGCATTTGAGACGTGTTAGTCGAGGAATCGAAAGCACAGGGGCCCCCTCCTGAAATGCGCTGCTATGCCTCGCTTTCCTGCCCGACATCACGCTCTATAAAAAAACTGCGACGATAGCAGTACGATCATAATCCTATAAGTGATACTCGAACTCTCGACCTCCTAAAGGACTTTGTATGAAACTCACTGGTCGCACCATTCTCATCACCGGAGGTTCTGCCGGTATTGGGCTGGCCTTCGCTCTCAAGTTCTTAGAACTTGGCAATCAGGTCATCGTCACCGGCCGGCGCCAGTCGGTGCTTGACGAGGTAAAAGCGAAGTACCCAAACCTTCACACCATTCAAAGCGACGTCGCCGACCCGGCCCAGATTGCCGCGCTCGGATCACGCATCAAGAAGGACTTTCCCAGGCTCGACGTATTGATGAATAACGCCGGCATCTTCCTGCCCAGGAACCTCAAGGCTCCGACATCGGACCTCGATGGCTTGATGACGGAAGTGAACATTAATGTCGGTGGAGTGATTCGGACGACCTCGGCGCTTATTGACGTCCTGACGGCGAATAAGGGTACGGTCATCAACGTATCCTCCGGTCTGGCCTTCGTGCCGTTGCCCGCTGCGCCAATCTACTGTGCCACCAAGGCGGCTATCCACTCGTATACGATCTCGCTTCGGTTTCAATTGGAAGCGACCGGCGTGGAGGTTATCGAACTCATGCCGCCTGCCGTGAAAACAGATATGACGACAGAGCTTGTGGAGGGCGGTGCAAGTGCGATAACCACCGACGACCTGGTGAAGCAGTCCTTTTCGGCCCTGCGGTCTGGTTCCCTTGAGATTCATCCGGGACAGTCCAGAATGCTGGCGCTCCTGAGCCGCCTTGCCCCTAGTTTCATTAACAGGCAACTCTGGAAGGCGTCGAAGCCTCTCGTGCCGGCCAGGGCGTCGTGACTCCGTGGCGCGCTTGCGTCACACTCCAGGTCTTCTCTTACGTTCGTAATATGAACAGTAGGGACAGTGAAGAGAATGAGATACGAAAAGGGACACAAAGATGCCACGCGCGATCGCATCCTGGACGTTGCTGCACGCCGATTCCGCCAACAGGGTATCGCGGCATCAGGCGTTGCGGGCATCATGTCCGATGCCGGTCTGACAAATGGGGCCTTTTTTGCCCATTTCGCGTCCAAGAACGACCTGATCGCGAAGAGCCTCGAACGGACCACCGACGAACAGTGGCAGCAGTTCGAGAAAGCTCTGGAGGCGGGACGCCTGATGGAGATCGTACATGCTTATCTGTCCGAGGGACATCGGGATCATGCCGATGCCGGGTGTCCTTCGGCTGCGCTTCTTCCTGAAATCTCGCGCCAGGATCGTGCCACACGACGCAGCTACACTGCTTCGGTGAAAAGACTGTTGAGCTCAGTGGAGAAGCAATTACCCAGTATTCCGAAGGGGCCAAAGGGGCGCGAAATCGCCATCGGCCTCTTCGGCCTGCTCGTTGGCACGATCCAACTCTCCCGGGCCGTGGATGACCCTTCCCTTTCAAAAGCAATTTTGACCGCCGGCGCGCGTGTGGCCACCATGCTGATCGAATCATCCTTGCAAGCTGCAAAGACTTAATGAATGACCTTGCGGAATCTAGAGCATTTTCCCTGTACTTGCGGCTCGCTCAACAGTAAAAGTATTCTGGGTCCCCGCTCTGGAAGGGTGACTATGCCGAAAATTGTCTGTGGCTTCGCAGCACTGTTGTTTGGATGTGGGATCGTGAATGCGCAAACAGCACCGGCTGCGGCATCAACCCCTGCAACGACCCAGAACCCGTTGGCGAGGGCCGGTATATTTCCGTACGACCAGATGGCGGTAAGGAAAACTGCCAACGGAACTGAAAGCCGAAACGCCTTCACGGGAACCCTGGCTACAGGAGAAACGGTGGCCGTGCATGAATCCATGCAACCAGCGGGGACGGCGCCGGTGGAGCTTCACAGAATCGGCCATTCCGAGCTGATCGTAGTGCAGGAAGGCACCGTGGCATTCGAGCATGACGGCAAAGAGGAGCGGGTAGGGCCTGGCGGTTTAGTGTACGTCGCCCTGGGAACCGTTCACAGAATTAAGAACGTTGGCGATGTGCCTGCCAAATATGTGGTCATTGCGATCGGTGGCGACGCGAAGAAGTAGCGGCTGGAGCTTTTTCCCTGTAGGTGTAGTGCAGGGCTTCCGCATCTATGGGCGTTTTCCGCAATGAAAACGCCGCTGCAGAGCCTTTCCGGGCTAAGGGTTGCAGTCTTCTGGGCAACACAAGTCGGGTGAGCCGGCGAGCTCACAGGCAGCTCGAACCGGGTGGGAGCCGTGGGCTTCAGCCCGCGGTTTACAGGCTCTAAAAATGAACGGGCTTTAGCCCTGGGTTCTCTTGATGGGAAGCAAAAGGCCCAGGGCTAAAGCCCGACATTTTTTGTGGCCCAAATCAGCGGGCTGAAGCCCGCTGCTCCCACCCAGTCAATCAAACAGCAACAGGCGAAAATGCTCTAGATCGCTTCCCCTTCGCCGCACGGATTTGGCCTGCGGGAATCACAGAATCGATCGTGGTCGGTCGCAGGCAACGATAACCTCGATTGCGTCATCACACAAAAAGCGTCATGTCTCCCTTGTCTCCGAAGGCCATCGAAATGCTGCGCACTGCCCTGACACAAGTGGAGGGCCAGGCGGGCTTAACTTCCGATGATCCCGCACTTCTCGAGTTCAAGCGTTCGGTCATGCTCAATGTCGCGGCCTTGGAGATCGCAGAGACGGAGGGGATCGCCTCTTCCAAAACTGCGGATGCGTCCAAAGCGAGCGATTCTCCATCCAATAACGCGGCTTAGAGCCTTCTGCATCCAATCGGGCGTTTTTCGCAATGAAAACGCCGCGGCACGCCATTTTTGGAATACCCAGCTACCTTCGCACCCGTTCTCGGAACGCTTTCCTGGATTCACTGGGCTTTCACAATCACTCCATACGCAGCGCGCGTATCGGATCGGTGTTGGATGCCATCCTGGCCGGAATCATGCTGGCGACGAAGGCGCTCAGGATCAGGGCTACGGATGCGAGCAGGAAGATCGCCGGATCATACCCGCTTACCTGATAAAGCTGCGATTGCAGATAGTGTCCGCTCATGAATGCAATCGGAGCGCCTAACAGGAGACCGGCTGCGGTTTGCAGCAGGGCTCCTCGCAGGATCATCCGCATCACCTGACCGCGGTTCGCGCCGAGAGCAATCCGCAGACCGATCTCCGGGATTCTGCGCGCGACGGCATAAGCCGTAACTCCGTAGAGACCAACCGACGCAAGCAACAGTGCCAGTCCCCCAAAGATGGCCGTCAACCGGACGACCAGTTGTCTCTGTGTAAAGGAGTTGCTGATCTGATCCTGATAGGTCGTGACACGCGTGATCGGGATCCCCGCATCGACCTGTTCGATCGAGTGACGCATGGCCATCGCCGCGGCTGCGGGGTCTCCCTCATACCGGACGATGATGTTGGTCGCAAAGTGCTTGAACTCTGCCGCTTTATTCGACTGGTCAATGATCGCCGCGGTATATGGCTCGCTATTGAAGGTCGTAGTCTGTGACATCGGGATGAAGTACATTGGCTGGGGGCCCCTCGACGGGTCGCCGTACTTGGCGTCGTCGACCACACCTACAATCTCATACTCCTGGGTCATATCTACGCCGGGACCGAAGTGCATGCCGAGCGCCGGCGCGTCCTGCAGTACCCGGCGAACAAACTCACGATTCACGATCGCCACATGCCTGCTGCCGGCGTTGTCATGTTCCGTGAATGTTCTGCCCAGCAGCAAAGGGGTGCCTATCGCGCTGAAGTATCGAGTGCTGATCAGGCTGTAGCCGGCGCTTACCGTACGCTCAGGATGCGGCCCGGCGGCGTTTACCCCCGTTGCCCATCCATTGAAGGTCATGGGGCCGTAGGTCGCATAGGCCATGTCATGCAATGCTGGAACCGACGCGAAGGTTTGTTCAAGATGACGATAGAGCCCTTCGAGCTGCGGATAGGTGTATCCGGCGGCAGGCAGATCGATGAAGGCAATCAGCCGGCCCGTTGTCTCGAAATGTAGATCCTGTTGTTCAAGGCGCTGTAGGCTGCGGAGGAACAGACCCGCCATGCTGAGCAGCGCCACCGAAAGTGCCGTTTGCAGGATCACGAGCGCTCGCTGCAGCCCTCCGGAGTTGCCGGTGGCGCGATTGGCTGCGCGCAACGCATCCGCGGGATCCGCATTCGAGGCGATGAAAGCCGGCGCGATGCCGAATAGGATGCCGGTCATCGCCGATGCGATGATGGAGAAGGCCAGCACCGGCAACGAGGGCAGCGGAGAGAGCGGCACGATCGTCACGCCGCGCATCGCCAGCGCCAGCATTCCCTTCACACCGAGATAGGCGACGCCGATTCCCATGACTCCTCCCATGAGCGCGAGGAGCATGGCCTCGATCAGCATCTCTCGCACCAGGCGCACACGCGAGGCGCCCAGGGCGGCGCGGACACTCAGCTCCTGCCTGCGGGCTACACCTCGCACCAGCATCAGGTTTGCCAGATTCGCACAGGCAATCAACAGCACGAACGCCGCGGTTAGCTGCAGCATCAGCAGGCTTGTCTCATAGCTGTCGCGCAGTTCGTTAACGCCATCGGCTGCTGGAGCAAGCTCTGTCGACTCTCGCGCGATCTCCGCAATCGTGTGACCTGAACGAACATCAGGATTGGACATCAGCCAGGCGGTCAATCCGCCGCGAACGGCGCTCTCCACCGTGGCCACATTCTTTTTCTCGGGAATGCGCAGCATGATCCGCAGCCACTGGCCGTTCGGCGCTTTGTAAAGCTTCCGCGTGGGATTGAAGATGGGTTCCTGCGCCAGCGGAATCCACACTCCCGGCGGGTCGCTCATATTCCGCTCGCCAAGAAAGTCCTTCTGCGCAATGCCGACGATCGTGACCGGATGTCCGGTCATGATTACGGTGTCTCCCACAATGCCTGGATCGCTATGGAACTTCGACTTCCAGATCGCATAGCTGATGACGGCGACAATGGGAGCTCCCTCGCGGTCGTCCTCTGCGGTCAGCATCCTTCCCGCATAGGGAGCTACCCCAAGAACCTCGAAGTAGTTGCCCGCCACATGCCGTATGTCGAGTGGCTGAGCGTCAGTATCGCCCTTGCGATGCGCACTTACCTTAGCAGCGCCCGCCTGCATAGCCGTCATCTCGGCCATGCCGCCGACACGCTCGCGCATGGTCCGGTAGATGTCGTAGGAGAAGATGCTCCAGTGGCCCTGGTCTCCGCCACCGATGCAGCACTCGCTCTCCTTCCCGACCTTATAGAGCTGTTCCGGATGCTGCACCGGTATCGCTTTGAGAATGATCTGATAGGCCAGCGTGAAGATTGCCGTCGTTGCGCCGATCCCTAAAGCCAGGGTCAACAGGGCTGTAGCCATAAACCCAGGCGAACGCCTGAGTCTCCTGATCCCATAACGCACGTCCGCAACGATGTTGATCATCATCCTCTCCACTTGAAACCGAATCAGACTCTCCAGAAAGCGACTAGCAAGGGAAAGACCATCCGTCGGCCTCAATTTAATCCCAGAAGCAGCCTGTTTGCCGATGCCTGCAAGTACAGGGAGGAATCTCCATGTGTCCACTATCGAAAACGGTGTCCGCTAGTGAACACCGGGCCCGGCCCAAATGAACTGGTGAAACCCGACGGCTAGACGTAGAATGGCGCGGCATGAAACAAAGCGCTCCCAAATCGGTGGACGAGTACATCGCCGCGCAGCCCGAGGCGGTTCGGCCGAAGCTTGAACAGGTACGCAGTGCGATCCGGACGACGGTGCCGGAGGCTATGGAGGGCATAGGGTATGGCATGCCCGGATACAAGCTACATGGGAAGGCGATGCTGTATTTCGCCGGCTTCAAAGGGCACTACTCCCTGTTCGCAGCGTCAGGAACCTTCTTCGCGGTAATCGGAGATGAGCTTAAAGGCTATGAACTGCGAAAAGGGACGATTCATTTCCCTCTCGACCAGCCGGTTCCGGTAAAACTCATCCGCCGGATTGCAAAGCTGCGTGCGGATGGAATCGCCGCCACGATCAAGAAAACGCCGGCGGAGGGGAAAAAGCGCAAACCGGCATCTGTCAGGAGTTGAGGGTCTGTTTGGCAGGCGCTAGTGCGAGAAGCGCTACACCTATAAGGATAAGAACAGCCACACCGATCAGTTCACCACGCGCGACCATGTGACGCATTGCCTGAGTCCCCATCAACGCAGCATGGGCCAGGCTCGACCAGGCGGTGAACGCGATCAGGCTGCGATGCGCAGAGGGATTGCGAGCAGCAATCAGAAGGAAGATCCCAAGGGTGACGTAGAGGGACAGCATCATGGAGAGCGCCGGCTCCTCCCGCACAAAGAGCACCATGGGATAGGCCAGCGCCACAAAAATTATTCCGACCACGACCAGCACAACCTTGAGCGCTTTCATACCTGTCAGTTGCCGCGTGCCGCGGCTTCCAACGCGGGGATATCCAGTTTAATCATCCCCATCATTGCCTCCATGGCTTTGGGGTGATTGATCAACTCGCCGATATGGCTCGGAACGATCTGCCAACACAGCCCGAAACGGTCTGTCAGCCAGCCGCATGCCATGGTCTTCCCGCCGCCTTCCAGCAACTTATCCCAGTAGGCATCGATCTCCGCCTGGGTCTCGCAGCGGACAAAGAACGAGATCGCGGGCGTGAGTTGATGCGCGGGACCGCCGTTCAGAAAGACCATCTCCTGCCCTTCGAGCTCGATGGTGATGGTGGCGGTCTTCCCCTCGGGCCAGGGGCCTACTCCTTTCGAACGCACCTCGTCGATCTTGCGCGCGTGGGGGAAGACACTCAGATAAAACGCGGCTGCTTCTTCAGCGTTGTCATTGAACCAGAGGAAAGGCGCAACTTTGTTCATGGCAGGCATATTAGAGCATTTTCCCTGTTGCTGGGTATCCCGGAAGGGAGTGCAGCGGCGGTTCCTCGCGGAAAACGCCCATAGATACGGTAGCCCTACACTACACCTACAGAGAGAATGCTCTGGCCTGACAGCGTCGATTGAACCGTAATATTCCGTCAGCCTGGACGGTGAGCGGAGTTGCCGTTTGCGTCGGCTGCGGCCGCGACAAGGGATCAATCAAAAGGCTCAGGTTTTCAAGGATATTGTGCCAATGACGAGCATCGCGATTCCCTTTGTTCAATCGGGTTCTTATCCAACACGCTCCGGGAATTTGGTACGGCCGTTGATTGACGGGGAACCTGCATTTCGGCGCATTTGCGAAGTGATGGAGACAGCCCGACGGAGCATCTGGGTAACGGTGACTTTCATGTGGCAAGCCTGCGAGATGCCGGACGGCCGCGGAACCCCATTCGATGTCCTTGATCGTGCGGCGGCCCAAGGCATCGATGTGCGGATCATCTTCTGGCGTCCGGATGAGGAGACCGCGTGGCTACGGCAAAACGCGTTCTGGGGGTCGACGACGCACACCGACCTGCTCTCTCGGCGTCGATCTGGTGTGAAGATCCGCTGGGATCGGGCCGAACCAGGTTTCTGCCAACATCAGAAGAGCTGGCTTGTCGATGCCGGCGCCGCGGATGGAACGGCGTTCGTGGGCGGGATCAACCTCAATCCACATTCTATGGTTGCGCCTGGCCATCGCGGTGAAGGGCACAATCATGACGTGTACCTGGAGCTTGCAGGTCCATCCGTGGTGGACGTTCATCACAATTTTGTACAGCGCTGGAACGAAGCAAGCGAGCGATTGACCGAAGAAGGCCGCTGGGGGACAGGCAGCGAAGTAAATTTGCAGTTTCCAAATCGTGTTCCAGCAGAACGCGGCGCGGCGTTTGTGCAGATACAAAGAACGATGCATTCGGGACGTTATGCCGACGGACAAGCAACGCCGGACGGAGCACCGTACGACATTGCGTCGGGTGAGCGATCAAACTTCGAACAGTATTGTGCTGCCATCCTCGCTGCGCGCCGCTCCATCTATATTGAAAACCAGCAGATCGACGTGCCCGAAATTCTGGATTGTCTGCATCGGGCGCTTACGCGAGGCGTCGAAGTTGTTTTACTCGTACCTTCCGATCCGGAAGTCGCTGTGCAGACTCCGCTAGAGCTGCCGGCTTCTCTTAGACCTCTGGCAAAGTTCCGCATTTTCGATAACTTTATGGTGGCCGGTATTGCGGGAACAGGCGCTGACGGTCATCGAAAATCAGTCTATGTTCACTCCAAACTGATGTTAGTTGACGACGCATGGGCTACCGTCGGATCGTGCAACCTGCACCGCTTCTCACTGTTCGGAAACAGTGAAATGAATGCTGCCTTCTCAGATCCACGTACTGTTCGCACCTTCCGCTGCGAGCTCTTGCAGGAACACCTGGATCAGGACACATCCGGCGTCGATGATCGGAGCGCGCTCCGTCTATTCCGAGAGATCGCCAGGCAGAACCGTAAAAAATTAGAAGCAGGTGATTATGCCTGGCAGGGGCTGGCGTTCGAGCTTGAGTTAGCTCCCTGAACCGAAACTTCCATTCCTCGTATGGACATCGCAAAGGAGTAGTGGTATTCCTTTGGTGTATCCAAAGGAGCGACATGGCCGCGGACAAATCGGAAGTTCTTCAGGGAACCCTGGATCTCATGATCCTCAAGACTCTGCATGCCCTGGGCCCGTTGCATGGTTTTGGCATTGCGCGGCGTATCGAGCAACTCAGCGATGACGTCCTTACGTTGAACGAAGGGACCGTCTACACGTCGCTGCTCCGGCTGCAGCAGAAGAGCTGGATCGCCAGCGAATGGGGTGTCTCGGAAAACAACCGCCGCGCCCGCTTCTACCGGATCACCAAACGAGGCCTGAAGCAACTCGCCATCGAGACCGAAAACTGGGAGAGAATCTCCGGCGTAATCGGCCGCGTGCTCGCGCTTGAGACGAAGGTCGAGCCATGATGGACCGCGCGCTCGTCTTCCTCGCCAGGCTCAAGGCGCTCTTTCTGCGGTCATCCGACGATGCTGCCTTCGACAACGAAGTGGAAGCTCATCTCGAGATGCTGGCCGAACGCTACCAGAGCCAGGGCATGGATGCGGCAGAAGCGAAGCGAGCGGCGCGGCGGCAGTTCGGGAACGTAACCCTGCTCACTCAGAAGAGAAAGGAAGCGAGAACGACCATGTTCTTCTCCAACGTTGCGCGTGATCTGCGATATGGCGTGCGTCAGCTTGTAAAGACGCCTGTATTCACCCTCGTCTGCGTCCTGACCCTGGCTCTTGGGGTGGGAGCGAACACGGCCGTCTTCAGCGTGATGCATGCCGTCCTTACGAAGATGCTGCCGGTGCATGATGCCTCCCGGGTTGTTTACGTGCACACCAGCGATCTCCCCGACGGCGCCCATAACACAGGCGACTTCAACACCTCCTTCTCCTATGCCGCCTATCGTGAGTTCCGCGAGCACAGCGGTTTGCAGGAGGTCATCGGTTATATTCCGATGTCCTCAAGCGGAAAGGCGCCTGTCCGCGTTGGCGTTCTTCCCGAGGAGGCAGCGGGAGACATGGTGAGCGGGAACTACTTCAGCGGCTTAGGCGTTGGTGTGGAGCAGGGACGCGGATTCGTTCAGAAGGATGAAGACGACCACGCGGCCGTCACCGTGATCAGCGAGAACTTCTGGACGTCACACTATGCCCACAGTCCCGACGTGATCGGAAAGACGCTCTTGATCAAATCACACCCCTTCACCATTGTCGGTGTCGCAGCAAAAGGATTCGAAGGCACGGAAGGCCGTATTCCGCTGGATTTCTGGATTCCGCTGCAGAGCGATCCGGAGTTCAATGCATGGGGCAATCCAGCGGTCGACGGAACCTATCTCACGCTTCCCACCTTCTGGTGCATCCGCCTGCTGGCGCGTATACCTGATGGCGTCACTCAGGAGCAGGCGCTCGCCAAGGCGCAGGGCATCTTCCAGCAGGTGGCTTATCTTGGCATCGCGCAGAAACGCGCGGGAGAACGAGTCCCACAGCTCTCGTTCTTCCCGGCAAAGCAGTTCGATGGACAGGACGAGTCCTTTGCCCGCTCCCTTAAGACACTGATGGCGATGGTCGGTCTGGTTCTATTGATCGCTATGTGCAACATCGTAATGCTGCTGATGGCGCGCAACGCCAATCGCCAACGGGAGTTCAGCATTCGCCTGGCCATCGGTGCGGGCCGCAAGGAGATTGCGCGGCAATTGCTGACTGAAAGTTTTCTGCTGGTCACGTTGGGCGGAGTCACAGCGTGGATCTTCGCACTGGGTGCAACACGCGCTCTCGGAGCCTGGGCACAGATCGACTCCAATCTTCAACCCGACTCGGTCGTGCTTTGGTTCACCTTATGTGTGCTGATGCTCTCGGCGCTGGTCTTTGGTCTCGCGCCGCTACGTGCGGCTATTTCTTCAGGACCGGAGATGGCGTTACGCAGCTCTGCCACTGCTTCACAGGTAACGACTCGCAACGTACGCACGGGCAATATCGTGATCGTCATGCAGGTGGCCATGTGTGTCGTGCTCCTGGTAGGAGCCGCGCTGTTGATGGGAACGCTGCGCAACCTGATGAATATCCCCCTGGGGCAGAAGCCGGAGGGAGTCCTCGTCTTTGGTGTTCGACCGCAACACATTCAATCGAAAGAGGAGAGTATCGCATTCTTCGGCAATCTGCAGCAGAGGCTGCGGACGATACCTGGCGTCGAAGCCGTCTCCTTCGCCGCCAATCGCCCAGGCTCAGGCTGGTCCAGCAACAACGGAGGTCTCCGCGTCGACGGCCATAAACCGAATGGGGTTGAGCCTAAAGAGGCTTACTACAGACATAACACCGTTGGTAGTGACTACTTCCGCACCATGGGCGTGCCTGTACTGCAGGGTAGAGACTTCTCCGATGCCGACTCTGCCACTGCTCCCCCGACCGTCATCGTGAATGAGACCTTTGCGAAGAAGTATCTCGGCACCGTAAACGCGGTCGGCCATGTCCTGTCGAACTCGAAGGGGCTTCGCCCGAGACTGATCGTCGGGGTTGTGAAGGATCACAAATATACCGGCATCACCGAAGAGACAAGGCCCATGCACTGGACCGTCTTCATGCAGGAGGATCTTGAAAATCAACTGAATGTTGAGATGCGCGTACAAGGTGATCCCATGGCGATGCTGCCTACCGTGCGCAGGTTCATGCACGAGATTGATCCGGATATGCCACTGCTCGAGCCAATGGCGCAGAGCGAGGTCTTCCGGCTGTCCATCTCGCAGCAGATCATGTTTGCCCGGCTCGCGGGATGCTTTGGCGTGCTTGCAGTTGTGTTGATCTCTACCGGTCTGTACGGAACACTCTCGTACCGGGTGAACAGACGCAACGCGGAGATCGGGGTGCGGATGGCGCTGGGCGCACAGCGCAGACAGATCGTGTGGATGGTCCTGCGCGGAAGCCTGTTGCTTACGGCAGTCGGTGTAGTTATAGGAGTTCCAGCTGCAATCGCTGCTTCTAAAGGAATCGAAAGCTCGTTGTATGGCGTTAAAGCCCTGGACGTCGTCAGCTACCTCTTTGCGATCGCCGGGGTGACCATCGTTGCGCTGGCAGCCAGTGGCCTGCCAGCGGGACGTGCAGGCAGTGTTGATCCTTCTACCGCTCTTCGTGCGGACTAATCCCGGTTCAGAGGAGAGCAACACGATAAAAATTGGTGACCACCGTCGCAGTTAGCCGTCAAAACCACATTGCAGGCAGTTTGGGCTCGGCAGAAACTCGCCCCGGCTTGGGGTGAGAATCCGGGGTGTTTTCATGGCTATGAAGATCCGTGGTTTCTTTCTATTCGGTGCAAGCTTAATGTTTTCAGCGGCAGCCGCAAGACCGGTTGCCAACGCCCAGGAAGCTCCATCCGGTGATGGCAACGGCGCAGCCGCTAAGCCGCAGGTCGTGGAGCATCCTAACCCACTGAAGCGCCGACTCTCAGACAGTGAGCGCATCCGGCAGCAAAAAGATCTCCATAAAGAGATCAAAAGCGACTACAGGAAGTGGGTGGAACAGGACGTCATCTGGATCATCACAGACGAAGAACTGCAGGCATTCAAAAATCTCTCAAACAATGAAGAGCGTGACGCCTTCATTGAAGCCTTCTGGCAGCGCCGTAATCCGAATCCCGACTCACCCGACAATGAATATCGCGAAGAGCACTACCAGCGCATCGCCTATGCGAACGAGCACTTTGCCGCCGGTAAGCCTGGCTGGAAGACCGACCGCGGCCATATTTATATTGCCTACGGCAAGCCGGACAGTATCGATTCGCATCCCTCGGGTGGACAGTATGAGCGTCCCATCGATGAAGGCGGCGGATCCACGTCGACCTACCCGTTTGAGATCTGGCACTACCGCTATCTTGAAGGCGTCAGCGATAACATCGATATCGAATTTGTCGACACCTGCATGTGCGGCGACTACCACATGACCATCGACCGTTCTGAAAAGGACGCGTTGAAGATGGTTCCCGGCGCCGGCCCTACGCTCTACGAGCAGTGGGGGCAGGGCAACAAAACCGACCGCTTTACCCAGGGAGGCCTGGAACAGCTCGGTCTTGGGCCGCGCAGCTCCATGAACCAGTCCAAGCAGTTCGATCGCCTGAACACCTACGCAAAGCTGATGGCCGCTCCGCAGATCAAGTTCAAAGATCTGGAGCAGTATCTGACCACATCGACCATTCTGAATGGACCTCCGTTCCTCTTCGATGTCCGTATGGACTATGTGAAAGTCACAAACGAGACGGTGCTTGTTCCCATAACCCTTCAGGTGAAGAACCGTGATGTCACCTTCTCAAACAAAGATGGAGTGGCGACAGGTACGGTCAACATTCTGGGCCGCGTGAGCAACCTGAACCATAAGGTGGTGCAGACCTTTGAGAACACCGTCAACATCCAGGTTCCGAGTGAACTGCTCCCGAAAACGCAGGACAACGTTTCGGTGTATTGGAAGTCGCTGCCACTGAAGCCGGGTCTGTATAAGGTGGACATCGCCGTCAAAGACGTCAACAATCCTGACCACATCGGGACCTGGAAGAGCAGCGTGAACGTGCCAAAGTTTGATGACGACCGTCTCGCGGCCTCCAGCCTGATTCTGGCCGACAAGATGGACCGCGTGAGCACACACGAGATCGGTGCGGACAACTTCGTGATCGGCAATACTCGCATCCGTCCGCGTGTTTCGGCTGGCTCGGGAGTCCCGGTCACCTTCAAGCGTGACCAGAACCTGAACTTCTGGATGCAGGTTTACAACCTGGGCATCGACGAGAAGAGCAAGGTCAACCGCGCCAGGATCGAGTACCAGATCACTGATCTATCCAACAACAAAGCTTTTCTGGATGCGACAGAAGAGACAGCGAAACTAAATCCTCATTCCGACCAGGTAACGTTGGAAAAGAGCGTCCCGCTTGCCGGCCTTCAGCCAGGCAAGTATCAGGTGACCATCAAGGTGGACGATAGCGTCTCGAAGCAGGAAATTGCCGAATCAGCACCGTTCGTCGTGGAATAGGCAAATTAGCACGGAGCACCGGATAAGCAAATTGTCCTATGAAGCGCTTTTCCCCGATGTTGCATACTTGCAGGGTTGCGATTTCGACTTGATGAGGTTGCCCCATATGCGAGTGAAGTGGATGTGTCTGTCGTTGCTTGGTGTTCTTTCTGTGATCGCGCAGGCGCAGGGAACGGTTCCGGTCTTTCAGTACACAGCAGGCGACCAGGCCTTCACCCTTGCCGGGGGCGATCCCGCGAAGGCAACAACGACACGCATTCCGGTCACGCTGGTGCCGCTGAAGCTGAGCTTTCCCAACAGCCGGCCGGGGTTGCCGCCGCGTGTACTTGACGCCACGGCCGACGTTCCCTCGATCACCTCCTCGCCCATCTTCCAGAGCTTTGCATTTCCCGCAGGCGGCAACACGCAGTACACCGATGCCCTTCTGCGCAGCACAGCCGGCAGCACGGCTACTGGTCACACGCTGCTGGAGAAGCCGGTCGTGAAGGCCGTATCGATCGAGATCCCCGCCGGCCATGGATATCTACTGTCCTCGAAGAAAGATGGTGGCAAGATCGCTGTCGTCGATATGCAGTATGTGCAGCACGAACTATTCAAGCAACTCCCGAAACAGGATGGCCGCCTGGTACTGGCCGTGACCCACAACGTGACCTTCTTTGCAGAGGCAGATGACACCATCTGCTGCGCGACCGGAACACATGGTGTCGATAAGGCAACCGGAACCTCGTTTGTCCTTGGATCGTACTTTGCCAAGACGCCTGCCATCGTGCGTGAGCGCGATATCCAGCCGTTGACGCAGCAACTTGCGGAGTTCTTCAACGATCCGCTGCACGATCCTCTGATGCAGGGCAACAAGCCAACTGGCAATGTCGTACAGACCGGCTGGGCCATGGCGACAGGAGCCTGCGGAGGACGCGGTATCGGTTCGGCCTACTTCCTGCTGCAGCCAACGAACACGAATCACAAGAACAACTTTCCCTTCGCCGAACCATTTACAGCGAAGCAATACCATCTGAGCAATGTGGCGCTCGTGCCCTGGTACACAGGCGGAAGTGGAACCTATAGCTTTCCTGACAAGAACGCTCTGCCGGCTCCGGCAAAGCCATGCGGCGCCCGGCGTCCGGATAACTCCACCAGCGGCAGCGTCCCTACGAGCGCTGGGATACCGAACGATCAGCGGGGCGCGCATCGGCTGATCGGTTACTGGAATGGCTCGCGCGATTTCAAACTGACCGATGTGGCGCCGCAGTGGGACATCATCATTGAGGCATTCGCCGTGCCGGACCACTCCGCTCCTGAGGGCACGCTGCGGTTCACACCGCCGAACGGCTACACCCCGGAACAGTTGCAGGCCGATATCGCCCAGATGAAGTCGAAGAGCAAGAAGGTGATGATCTCGCTGGGTGGCGGCGGCCAGTTCTTCTCCATGGAAAAGCCCGAGAGCGTGCCTACCTTTGTAGATGCGGTTTCAAAGATCGTCTCGCAGTATGGCTTTGATGGTGTGGACATCGACTTTGAGACGCCGTCGCTGGATATCGATGCCAACGACCACGACTTCCGTCATCCCACCACGCCTTCGATTGTGCATCTGATCGAAGGCCTGCGGCAGCTGCACGATAAGTTTGGATCGGGGTTCATGATCAGCCTTGTACCCGAGGGCACACAGATTCCCGCCGCAGCCGTTGTCTATGGCGGGCAGTTCGGCAGCTATCTGCCACTGGCCTATGGGCTGCGCGACATCCTCTCGTTTGTCGATGTACAGGACTACAACACTCCTCCTCTGCAAGGCCTTGATGGCGAGATCTATCAGGCTGCGACGACCGACTATCACGCCATGATGACAGAGCTGGTGTTACGTGGCTTCGCCGTGGCCGGAAACCCGAGCCTGATGTTTCCTCCCATTCCGGCAGACAAGGTGGCCGTTGGCTTCCTGACCGGATATGAAGAGCCCGCAACCATGCGCGCGGGAGTTGAGTATCTGCTCACCGGCAAAAAGCCCGCAGATGCGACCTATAAGCTCGTGCATCCGGCAGGCTATCCAGACTTGCTGGGCGCGATGTATTGGACGATCGATGCGGACCGGCGCGAGAACTATAAATACTCGAACGTGCTGGGGCCGCTGCTGCACACCGCTACCGAAAAACGATAAGGCGCACTTTTGGATCCCGTCTGAGTTGAATGGAAGCGCTGCAGTTCATTGCCGAAAATATTGACTTAGCCTCACTTATCGATCTCTACGGGCACAAGTTGACCGATGAAAGCTCGCCAGAACCCAACCAGCCGTTGCGCGGAGGCGCAACCATTTCGCACCCAAGGTGCGAACGCCTTGCTTAAGGGCATGGCTTCAGCCATGCCGTAGCGACGCTACAAAAACTGCGGCTTTAGCCGCTGAGGGCATTGCTTGAACAGGCCCCCATCAACTCCCCATCGTCAATACAGCACGGAAGCGCGCCTTGCCGCTGTGCATCTGTTCATACGCCGCCGCAACCTCGCTCAGCGGATACTTTTCAATCATCGGATGCACGTCGCTCAGAGCACTGAACTTCAACGTGTCCTGCGAGTCGCGCCCCGTGCCGGAGTACCAACCGGATACCTGGCGGCGTCCCATAATCAACGGAAACACACCGATATTGAGTGGATCGCTCGGCGCAGCCGGAACGAGCAGGTTCCCATTGACGCCCAGCCCCTCCACCACCGAAGAGATCGCTTTCGCGCTGGGAGCGGTTGCCAGAATAATGCGCGCTCCGCCGAGCTTCTGTAGCTCCGCAACCGTGTCCGAAACGTCGGAATCGATATAGTGATGGGCGCCCAGCTTTTTCGCGAGCGCTTCCTTGTCTTTGCCCCGGCCCAGCGCCACCGTCTCAAATCCCATCCTGCGTGCGTATTGCACACCCAGATGACCAAGCCCTCCAATGCCCTGCACCGCGACAACATCGCCGGCGCGCGCGCCCGCATTGCGTAAGGCATTGAAGACTGTGACTCCCGCGCACATAAACGGGCCGGCCTCTTCCGCCGGGAGCCCGTCGGGAATCGCGGCCAGCGACTCCACGGGTGCGACCATGTACTCGCCATAGCCGCCATCGAAGTCGATGCCCGTAATCTTGCGGTTGGCGCACATGGTGAAATCGCCGCGCCGGCATTGGTCGCAGGAAAAGTCGTGTCCACCGTGCCAGCCGACACCGACGCGATCCCCAACCTTCCAGGTCGTGACGCGATCCCCGACAGCATCAATACGGCCGGCGACCTCGTGTCCCGGCACACGGGGATACTGCAGCCCGGGCCAGGCCCCGTCCTTCACCAGGACGTCACTGTGGCAAACACCGCAGGCCTCGACCTTCACGCGGACCTGCCCTGCGCCTGGCTGCGGAATCTCACGCTCTACAAGTTCAAAATCCCCACCCGGCTTACTGATTTGCGCAACCTTCATTGTGTTTGCCATGGACATGCTCCTGGTATGTTTTGCGAATCGGCTGGAACAGCAGAATGGCCTAACAGCATGGCAAGAACCGTGCGGAAGTTCAAGGTTGCCGCCCTGTAGCCGCCACGATAGACCACTGTTTCACAGGTTTGATGCCGGCTGGATATAGGTGGTGTCAACCTTTATCGAAGCTTCACGAAAACATCTTTGTTCGCCTTGCATGCTTTGTGACAGAATGGCGGCTCCTGCTTTTCTGCTCGGCTCATCCCTCTGCGGTTTGCTCCCATGGGATGCAGTACCACCACGTTGTTACAGGAGATGATCGACCATGAGTACGACACCTGCACCCGTTACGCCCGAACGCATCATGCAGTTTGGCTGGGGATACGCCCCGACACTTGCGATCGAAGCTGCCATTCATCACCACGTCTTTGACGTCCTCGATGGCGAACCCAAAACGCTCGCCGAAACGGCAGCTGCCACCGGAGCCTCAGAACGCGGGCTGCGCAGCATCATGAATCTCCTCGTCGGTCTGGGCTTTCTGGCGCGTAATGGAGACAAGTTCACGCTTACACCGGAGAGCGAAGCCTTTCTCGTAAGTACCAAGCCCAGCTTCCAGGGCGGCATGTTCAAACACATCAGCCGGCAGCTTCTCCCGAAGTGGCTGGGGCTGAATGAGGTGGTCGCCTCCGGCAAGCCGGCATACTCCGTGAACGTTGAGGGTGATGGCACCGCCTTCTTTCAAGCCTTTGTGCATGACATCTTTCCGATGAGCTATCCGGCGACGCAGGTGCTGGCCGCGCATCTCGCCCTGGGCAAACGTGAGGGAACGGTACGCATCCTCGACCTGGCCGCCGGCTCCGGCGTGTGGAGCATTGGACTGACGCAGAGCGCGCCGAACGTGGAAGCAACAGCCTTCGACTGGGAGGGTGTGCTGCCCGCCACACGCGCCATGGTGGAGCGCTTCGGACTTACCGCGCGCTACAACTTTATTGCCGGCGACCTGAACACGACTCCCTTCGGCAGCGGCTACGACGTTGCGACTCTGGGGCACATCCTGCACAGCGAAGGCGCAGCTCACAGCCAAACGCTGCTGAAGAAGACCTTCGACGCCCTGAAGCCGGGCGGCACCATCGTCATCGCCGAGTTCCTGGTCAACGCCGATCGCACCGGACCTCCGGGATCGCTGATCTTCGCCGTCAACATGCTGGTCAACACAGAGGACGGTGACGCCTTCTCATTCGAAGAGATCAGCGAGTGGCTTAAGGCAGCGGGCTTCGTCGATGCCCGCACGCTCGACGCTCCAGGACCATCGCCGCTGATACTGGCGACGAAGCCTTAGTCTCTACGACTTCTCACGAGGGATAGATCGAGCCGGAAGCCTAAGGCTCGATCTATCCCTGGCCGCCATCTGATAAGGCCAAGACCGTTGCGGCGGAGTGCATGGCATGGTACCTTCAAACTGCCTCGGAGAAGCTGAGTCATGGATGCGCATCGATACCGCCGCTTGCACGCCGCACTGAGCTTATCGCTGTTTGTCGGTTACTTGACGAGCCGATTCTCAGAGTCTGCGGTCAGCGGACTGGTAGCATTTGCCGGCTTCCTGATCTTCTCAAGCCTGGTCCTCTTCATCGTTAGTTCCTCCTCGTCGATCCATGAAGCAATTGCCACAAGCCTTAGTAATCGGCTTGGCGTGCTGGTTGCACCTGGGCTCTATCGACGCGTGGTGAGACAGCCGGTCGCTGTCTGTCTGGCCACAACCACTCTGGTTCTTCCCTTCCGCTTCCAGCTTCCTCCTCCAAGCTCCTCTCGTTAGCGCTGCAGCAGTAATGACCGTTCTGGTGTAGATGACCAGCCCGGTGCCGTGTTGTCTGCCAGGGCAGATCTGCATACTTCTGCCTTCGCCTGACATGCGGACGCGAATACCCACAGAGCATCAACGCGCATACGGCCGTGGCACGTGCCAACCGTCCGTGTGTCCGCGAGAGGAGAAGTTTATGGCGGAGTTTAAAGACCCGCGCCAGGACAATGGCGTGCGGTTGTTCGTAATCCTGTTCGTCTTTGTAGCAGCAATGTTTTTCACCTTTCAGCGGCGTCCTGCACCGTTGACGCAGCAACAGCGGGTCCCGAACAAGAGCTTCCGGGAAGCAGTTTCTCCTGCTCCGGTGCCGATGAATATCGTTGAGCAGGAGCTTTTTGTTGTGTTGGCGTTCGCTCAATCCCATGTAGCTGCGAAGTGGCAGGGCTCATGGGGCTGGGCAATCGTATTGCTTACCGTTGGGGTCAACCTGCTGATACTGCCATTGCGTATCGCCAGTATGCGGAACGGCCTTAAGATGCGGCGCATACAGCCAGAGATCGAGATCATCAAGGCACGATACAAAGGCATTAAACTGACGGACCCGCGACACAATGACATGGCCGCTGAGATCGCAAAGCTACAAAAAGACAACGGCGTCAACGTCTTTGGTGGATGCATCCCTCTGCTTATCCAAATGCCGCTTTTATTTGCCTTCTTCGGAATGTTACGAAAAGCGGTCGCGCTGCGTGGCGCAGGGTGGCTCTGGCTACATGATCTTTCCACTGCTGACCCGCATCACATCCTGCCGATTCTTATGGTTGTCTTCCAACTCCTGATGCAGTGGTATATGCCGTCGCCTGGAGTCGATGCGAAACAGCAGAAGATCATGGCGTGCATGATGACGATAGGGTTCGGCTATGTCAGTTGGCATTACGCATCGGGACTGGCGCTGTATGCCCTGACAGGCAGTATCTTCTCGATTGCGACGCAGGCGGCAATTAACCTCTCACCTTTAGGGAAAGAGATGAGAGCACTACCGGCGAACCAGATGGGCTAAAGTGGATTTTCGAGTGTAGCCCGAACTAGGTGGGAGCCGTGGGCTTCAGCCCACGGTTTATCGACGCAAAAGTGAACGGGCTTTAGCCCTGGGCTTTCCCTGATAAACAGAGAAGGCCCAGGGCTAAAGCCCATTTCCTTTTTATGCTTCATCAGCGGGCTGAAGCCCGTTGAACACCCCAGCCAGCAAAGCTGGCCGGGGACCCGCTGCTCCCACCATTCGAGCTACGCTCGAGTGCCTGCTCCAGACTCCTTAGCCACGATCGTGCAATACTGGCGCTTCATTACCATGGAGTTCCAATGAAGCGTTTTGTCTTTGTTGCCGTATTGCTCGTGCTTACCTGTGCCGCACCCGCGCAGGTCACCACCTCGCGAGAGCGCATTCTGTTCTACACCGGTGAGTGGCATGGCGAGCGCTTTCCTGATGGCCGGCCGAAGGTACCCGATGCATTGCTCTCCCGCGCGCTCGACGTCACCATCGAGGATGTGTGGGACTTCCTGCAGGGGCATGGCTACAAGAACCAGTTCGAAGGCGGCTGGCAGTCGCTTCACGCCGAACGTCCCTTCGCCGGACGCGCGCTGACCGCGCAATACATGCCATCGCGGCCGGACATGATTGCCGCCATCAAGGCCGAAGGCAAAGCTGAGGGACGCGTCGGCGATACCAATAGCTGGCCTATCAAACAGCTCGAGCAGGGCGATGTGTATGTCGCCGATGGCTTCAGCAAAATCGTCGAGGGAACGCTGATCGGCTCGAATCTCGGCAGCGGCATCGCAGCCCACACTCACGGAGGATTCGTCTTCGACGCCGGCATCCGCGACCAGGAAGAGAATCGTGAGATTTCCGGACTCAACGGCGTCTACCGCGGCTACGATCCATCGGCCTGGGCGCAGATGACGCTGACCGCCATCAATGCTCCCCTGCGCATCGGCAGAGCCGTAGTACTTCCCGGAGATCTGGTAATGGCACGAGCAGATGGCGTCGTCTTTGTTCCCGCGCAGCTTGCGGAAGAAGCCATCAGCAGCGCCGAGTTCACCAAACTGAAGGACGAGTTCAACTTCGAGCAGAACGCGAAAGGCTCCAACGGCGGTCAGTTTGAAGGCGGATGGACAGCAGCAAAGTACCAGGCCTTCCGCGCCTGGGTGAACAGTCACCCTGAGAAGCTGAAGATGTCACAGGAAGAGTTTCAGAAGCTTCTCGCAGCGGCGAGACAGGATTAGGGTGCAGCAACGAACTAGGATTGCTTCTACATCCATCACTGCTTTTGCCCTTGCCCTCAGCGGCTAAAGCCGCCTTCCTTCTGGAGCTCTGTACGGCACGGCTGAAGCCGTGCCCTTAAGCAAAACCATCCTGTGGCATCAATAAGAAACGCGACCCTTGCGAGAGAGTTTCACATCGCATGCTCAACCAGTTCGCGCCGCAGGTGCGAATGCCTTGCTTAAGGGCACGGCTTTAGCCGTGCCGTTCCAGCTTCGAAAGATACGCGGCTTTAGCCGCTGAGGTACGAGGACTCAACGGCATTCACCTACTGCGGCGGCTCTGCCGGGGGCGGTGTCGCATCTTTGCTCTCGCTCTTCTTCGAATGATGGAACGGCTTCGCCACAGCTCTTCCCGTGCCTTTGGCGATCTTGCCAGTTCCCTTCACTGTTCCTACGCCGACATCCTTACCGGCTTCTCCGGCGCCTTTGCCTACATTCTCAGCCGCACCGATTGGATGCAGCGTCACCAGATCTCCAGCGCCTTTGCCAACACCTTCGGCAGCATGGCCTGCGCCCTTGCCTGCACCTTTGCCGATGTCACCACTGCCGCTGCCCACGTCTCCCCCGGCACTTCGTTGATGAGGCTGAGACTGTGACTGAGCAGGCTTGGGCGGCGGAGCCTGCGACGAAGAAGAGTTCTGTCCCATGGCGGCAAGACCAAAGACCAGCGGAGTCACAGACAACAATACGACAGGAGTTCTCATAGCAACCCTCCTCGGGCATTGGATGCGGAACAGCACATATCTGGCTATACCAAGTCCAAAAGCATCGAACTCTGCCGCCAAGCATCAGATTTCATGGGAGATCACTACGCTGCATGAAAAAACTGGGCTTCCTCTCGTTCGGTCATTGGACACCTTCCCCGCAGTCAGGAACACAGTCGGCTGCCGACGCGCTGCTGCAATCCATTGACCTCGCCATTGAGGCTGAGCGTCTTGGAATGGACGGCGCCTATTTCCGCGTCCATCACTTCGCACGGCAACTGGCATCGCCGTTCCCGCTGCTTGCGGCCGTGGGAGCGAAGACCAGCAAGATCGAAATCGGCACAGCCGTGATCGACATGCGGTATGAGAACCCTCACTACATGGCGGAGGACGCCGGTGCTGCCGATCTGATCTCCGGTGGACGCCTGCAGTTAGGCCTCAGCCGCGGATCGCCCGAACAGGTCATCGACGGCTGGCGCTACTTTGGTTATCAACCGGCTGAAGGTGAAACCGATGAAGATATGGGCCGCCAGCATACCGAAGTCTTTCTCGATGCGCTCAGCGGCAAAGGCTTCGCGCAGCCGAACCCGCGGCCGATGTTTCCCAATCCGCCGGGATTACTGCGGCTTGAACCACACTCCGATGGTCTGCGCGACCGCATCTGGTGGGGATCAGCCACGAATGCAACGGCCGTCTGGGCTGCGAAGCTCGGCATGAATATGCAGACCTCAACACTCAAATTCGACGAGACCGGTGAACCACTCCACATCCAGCAAGCCGCGCAGATTCGCGCCTTCCGCGATGCATGGAAAGAAGCGGGCCACTCCCGTACTCCGCGTGTCTCTGTCAGCCGCAGCATCTTTGCCCTGGTCAATGGCCTTGACCGCGCTTACTTCGGATCCGGCAGAGATGAAGAGGACAAGGTCGGCTTTATTGATGCAAATACACGAGCGATCTTCGGCCGCAGCTACGCCGCCGAACCCGACGTCCTGATCGAACAGCTTAGGAAGGATGAGGCGATCACAGAAGCCGACACGCTGCTGCTCACCGTCCCCAACCAGCTCGGCGTTGCCTATAACGCGCATGTACTGGAAGCGATTCTGACGCATGTCGCACCGGCGCTGGGTTGGCGATAAGGCGGGTCATCAGGTTTGACGTAATCCACAGACTGGGTGGCCCATATCCGGGGTCCCCAGCGAGCTTGCTCGTTGGGGTGGTGTCTCGGCATAGCCGAGATGTGGGTTTACAGAAACTACCGTGGCACCCATTCCCACATCTGGCGAAAATGCCGCCAGATATGGGGCACCCCTTACTCGATGTCACATAGCTGAGGAGAACTCGCTCCGCAGAATCTGCTTCTTCCAGAACCCCGGTAACAACTCCAGCGCGCGTACGCGCTGCTGCGTCTCCAGGTCAGCATCTTCAACCAGGCTGTACCGCCAGATATCGGCAACGCTGATCTGTTCCGGCGCTCTGCTCACGATCGTGATCTCATCCCCTGCCGTCAGCGAGCCTTCCTGCACAACCGAGGCATACCAGCCAGGACGATTCTGATGAACAAACAACGCAACCATATCCGGACGCTGGAACTTGATCTGCAGCTTGTAGCAGGGGCTTCTCGGCTGCAGCACCTGCAGCAATGTACTTCCAATCTGAATCACATCGCCGATACAAAGATCAGCTTCTGAAAATCCTTCGGAAGTAATGTTCTCTCCGAAGGCTCCGGGAGCGAGCGGCCCTATGCCCAGCAGCTTCTCCCACATCGCATAATGTTCCCGCGGATAGAAGTACACGGCTTTCTGCGGGCCGCCGTGAACCGTCAGGTCGGCTTGCTTATCGCCCTCCAGTCCCAGGTGGCGGGCAGTCACGGCGCCGGATACCGACTCCTTGAAGATGGCGGTACTCACAACCTTCCCGAAGAACTCAACCTCACGCGGCTTGCCAACATTGACCGAGTACACCTTGCCTACACCTGACACCGAACACCGTCCTTTCGATCTATCAAAAAGGTTAGATGTTTCTGGGGCATCGCTGGAAGCAACAAAATCAATCGTGGCGGAGCGCCTCCATTGGCTCAATGCGAGACGCACGCGCAGCAGGGATCCATGCGGCCGTAACTGCAATGGCCAACAGCAGCAAACCGGCGCCGGTGAGTGAGATCGGGTCATTGGGCCCGAGGCCAAAGAGCATGGATTTGACCAGCCTGCCAAGCGCGACTGCGGAGACGAGCCCGGCGGCAATGCCGATGACCGTAAGCCAAATGCTCTCCCGTAGCACCATGGCGCGGACGCGTGCACGCTGCGCTCCAAGGGCGAGACGGATGCCGATCTCGCTGGTACGCTGAGCCACGGTGTACGTCATGATCCCATAGATGCCGACACAGGCCAGCGCCAGGGCGAGGACGCCGAAGCCAACCGTGAGCGAGGCGAAGATGCGCTCCTGCTGGGTGGTGGCGTCGATCTGTTCCTGCTGCGTACGGATGTCGATCAGAGGGAGATCTTTGTCGATGCGCTGCACCGCGGCACGGAGCGACGGAACGATGGCTTCGGGTGGCATTGCAGTACGGACGATATAACTAGCTCCGCCGATCTCGTGCTGCTGGCGGTAGAGGTCGAAGTGCAACGCTTCAGGCTTGCGGCGGAGGCTGTTGTAGTGGACGTCGGCACAGACGCCGACGATCTCGTACCAGATCATGCGACCCGGATCATCGTCGGTGCTGAAGCGTTTGCCGATTGGATTTTCTCCCGGGAAAAACTTCTTTGCGGCTGATTGCGTGATGACAGCCGTAGCGCGCGGCGACTCAGCATCCTGCTGGGTGAAGGCGCGTCCTGAAACGATAGGGATACGCATCACCTGAAAGAAATCCGGGCCGACATTGGCGAGGTCAGAGTTTTCGTCGGAACCGTTATGCCGAGACCTGCCTTCGACGTTAAAGTTTGCGTTGGAACGAGAGTTGGCAATGAGGACGACGTCTGAGAGCGCTACATCTTCAACGCCTGGAACAACACGGATGGCATCTTCAAGACGATGGTGCAGGGCGATATCCTGCGGCGCCGGGTAACTCTTCGACGGAGGACTGATCTCGAAGAGAAGTAGATGGTCGGCGCGGAAGCCAGGGTCGATGTTATTGAGATGAATCAGCGTGCGGATGAAGAGACCGGCCCCTGCAAGCAGCAGCGTGGAGAGCGCGACCTGGAAGGCAACAATCGCACGTCCGCTTAGCGCTTTGCGATGACGCGTAGCTGTACCCGCGCCTTCTTTGAGGGAAGAGTTAATCTCCGCCCGCGTGGCCGCCCAGGCTGGAAGCGCGGCGAAGAGGATTCCCGACAACAGCGTCAGCACCGCGGTAAAAGCAAAGATCTTCCAGTCGAAGGGGATGTGAAGATCCTGACTCTCCCATACGTTGAAAAGAAACCTGGGAAGCGTCGAGTGTCCAAAGTATGCGGCGACAAGACCGAGCGTGCCTCCAGCCGCGGAGAGCAGCATGCCCTCGGTGATGACCTGGCGGAGGATGCGCGAACGGCCTGCGCCAAGAGCCAGACGGACAGACATCTCGCGCTGCCGTGCGAGCGTACGCGCCAACATAAGATTGGCGACATTGGCACAGGCAAGCACAAGCACCAGGCCGACAAACACCAGGAGCACGTTGAGCGGCTTCGCCAAATGCTTTCCGGAGAAGTTCAGGCCCCGGCTTCCGTCGGTAACCTCGAGGGTAGGCAGGGTCTCGTCGGCCTCTGGTGACATCGTGGAACGGATGGCGGCATCCAGTGAGACCTGTAACGCCGCACGTGCCTTCTCGTCGGAGATGCCCGGTTTGGTACGCGCCATCACGTTGATCCAGAAGAGTAGCCGACTGGAGAGAATAGGACCCAGACGTGCAGATTCCGCCCGCAACACCGGTATCATCGAGATCGGCATAAAAATGTCAGGCGAGACCTGAACTGATTTGGCCCCGGTGAAGGATGGCGGATTCACCCCGATGACCGTAATCGGCAGGGTGTTTACCGTGATGACCTTGCCGACGACGTTGGGGTCGCTTCCGAAGGAGTGTCTCCAGAGAGCGTTGCTGATGACGGCAACGGCGCCCGTCCCCGGAGCTCCATCATCAGAGGACACGATAGGACGGCCCACCACAGGACGAATGCCGATCTGTTCATAGAGATTTCCGGAGACGAGCTCGACCTGGACGACTCGAGCCTGGCCATCAATCGTCGCATTGGCCTGCCCGAGATTCTTAAAGGCAAAGATCTCGCTAAGGACGGTGTTATCGCGGCGAAGCTGCTGATAGACCGGATAAGAAAAAGAGTCGAACTCCGAACGGCCGCCATCATCCTTGTCCCACTCTCCCCAGGAGGCATGGACGACAACATTCTTATCTCCTGTCAGGTGAAGCAGACGAAGCTGCTCCGGATGCGGAACCCCGAGCCGCTCATAGAGCGCCGCATTGGCGACGGAGAAGATCGTCGTGTTCGCTCCGATGGCGAGCGCAAGAGAACCGGCAGCAATCGCAGTGAACGACGGATTCTTGCGAAGAATACGGGCGGCGTAGCGAAGATCGGCGAGTAGATCATCGAACCAGCGCACGCCGAGCGAGCGGCGAACCTCATCGTGATGAGTATTCGCAGAGCCTAGCTCCATGCGGGCCTGGCGAGCGGCTTCGGCAGGCGACAGGCCCTGGCGAACCAGGTCATCAGCGCGGGCCTCGAGATGGAAACGAAGCTCCTCCTCAATCTGCGAGGCAAGCTCCGAACGGCGGAAGAGTGAAACGACCGTAGACCGCAGACGCGCGAAGAACTTCATTCACCCCTCCTATTCGTTTGCCGGCACTGACGTAAGACTCAGGATCGATCCCATGATGCCGGCCATACGATTCCATTTCTCCGTCTCGGCAGCCAGACGCTTGCGGCCCTGGGGCGTGAGCGAGTAATAGCGGGCGCGGCGGTTGTTCTCGCTCTCGCCCCACTCACCGCGGAGGTCCCCATCATGCTCCAGCCGATAGAGGGCGGGATACAGCGACCCCTGCTGGATCACAAGCTGATCGCCGGAGATCTGCTGAATACGGAGCAGAACGCCATAGCCATGCAGCTTGCCGAGCGAGACCGCCTTGAGAATCAGCAGGTCAAGTGTTCCCTGGAGCAGGTCGGCGGGTTTGGGTGGCATACACTCTCCTTGATTGTCTAGGAGAGTAGAACGGACTCTCCTAGATCGTCAAGGAGAAGATTCTTCGGTCCCAATGAACTGGTGCCCCCACACCCGGGGTCCCAATGAGCTTGCTCGTTGGGGTGGTGTCTCGGCTATGCCGAGATGTGGGTTTTCAGAGCGCTGGATAACTTCAACTGCCGTGGTACTTTCCCACATCTGGCGATGATGCCGCCAGATATGGGGCACCCGATTTCCTGCGAAGACAGAAGAGATTATTGACATCACCATCCGCCCTGTGACACCGTACCGGTAGCGCGCTCTGGGGCGCCTCCTGTCCGCGGCAAGGGAGAGTACTCCCACCCACCTTCAACCTGTGTTTCTGCAAGGACCTTTCATCCGGCCCTGAGCTCAGCGGACCTGGGCAATTACGGAAGGAAGGTACTATGTCCCGCCAGATCACGCCCTCTACCTCACTCGACAATCTGCGCCGCGAAGCCAAACGCTGGCTTGCCGCTCTGCGCGCAGAGGACCCCGTTGCGCGCGAACGTTTCACCCACGCTTATCCAAAACACACTGGAACAATGGTCCTGCGCGATGTGCAGCATGCCCTTGCCCGCGAGTTCGATTTCGCAAGCTGGAACGAGTTGAAGCTTGCCATTCAGGAGACAGCAAAGTCCCGGACACTCGCGATGCATCAACAGGCCGCAGTGGATTTTGTCGCTGCCTACAAGGGCGACGCCGAAGCCCTGCAACGCCTGAACCGCTACTACCATCGCGAGTTCACGATGGCGGATCTCAAGGCAGAGATCTGGCGGCGCGATTATGCCTATCGCCAGCGTGCCTGGAAACGTGCCGAGGGGAAGGGGACCGACAACGAGTTCCCCCTCGAAGAAGCGCAGCTCCTGCTGGCGCAGGATGCAGGCTTCGGCAGTTGGGAGAAACTGGTCGCCGCGGTCAGCACAGGCCAGCCTCCACAAGGTGAACCGTACGCGATCGATACCAAAGACAACCGCATCGGCCCACGCCGCCGCATGTCCGCCGCCGATTGGGACGCGCTCATTGTGGTTATGCGGGAGCAGCGCATTTCGACGCTCGACGCCAACGGACACATGACCGACGACGCGCTCGCGAAGATCGCCTCACTCGACTTCGTCACCCGCCTGAACCTCGGCGGGTCGCGCGAGCTCACCGACGATGGCCTGCTGCACCTCGCACGTATGCCGCAGCTGGAACAACTCGACTTGAGCGAATATCCCGGCGGCAAGCTGACCGACCGCGGCCTCGAGGTATTGCGCCATCTCCCTAACCTCCGCAAGTTCGAGATGACGTGGCAGTCGGCCATCACGGATCGCGGCGCAGCCAACCTGCGTTTCTGCGAGCTGCTGGAAGAGGTCGACCTGATGGGCTCGCCCACCGGAGATGGCGTTATTGAAGCGCTGCAGGGCAAGCCGCATCTTCGCCGCTTCAGTACTGGAAGATACGTGACCGATGCGGGCATTCCGCTGCTTCACAACTTCCCTCTGCTCAAGACACACACCGGCGAGCGGGCAAAGCTGGTGCTTGATGGGCCTTTCACCAACGCGGGCCTGCAGGCACTCGCCGGGCTCGATGGCTTGCTGGAACTCGATCTCTTCTGGCACGTCGACCGCATCACCACTGACGGCTTTGCACACCTGCTCAAGCTGCCCCATCTCGAATCGCTCGGCTGCGATGGACGACTCAGCGACAACGTCGCGCTGCAACACATCGGAACCATGCCCCGGCTGAAGCGCCTGCGGATTCAGGAGGCTGCCGCCGATGATGATGGCTTTATGGCTCTGGCACGGTCGCAGAGCATTGAACAGATCTGGGGACGCATCTGCGAACACTTCGGCAACCGCGGCTTTCTCGCTTTCTCCAAAATGCCGGCGCTACGCAACCTCGGCATCGGCTGCAGGAATGTCGACGACGCCACGCTTGCCTCGCTGCCTGACTTCCCTGCATTGCGCGAGCTGACGCCGATCGACTTCACCGACAGCGGCTTCCGCCACATCGGTCGGTGTCGCCTGCTAGAACACCTGAGCTGCATGTACTGCCGCGAGACCGGCGACGCCGCTACTGAAGCGATCCAGATGCTGCCGCTGAAGCACTACTATGCCGGCCTGACACAGATCACCGACAGCAGCATGGAGTTTCTCAGCAGGATAGAAACGTTAGAGAAGATCGAGTTCTACGAGTGCCTAAAGATCACCGATGGCGGTCTGCCATTCCTCGCGAAGCTACCACGGCTGCGCGAAATCCATCTCGACCACTTACCCGGAGTCACGCTGGATGGAACCAAAGTGTTCGGACCCGAGGTCAACGTCTACTACTCCACGTAGTGTTCTATAGACATCGAGCGAAGCTCGAGCTGTTTTGCTTAAGGGCACGGCTTCAGCCGTGCCGTATGTGGACCAGAAAGCTCGCGGCTTTAGCCGCTGAGGGCATGGTCTGCGTACCTCAGCGGCTAAAGCCGCATCTCTTTTTGCTTTTGTGCGGCACGGCTGAAGCCGTGCCCTTAAGCAATACACTCGAGCGAAGCTCGAACGCCTACTCATGCTTCGCATGAGTAGGCACTAAGCTTACTTACTTGTGTGCAGTCAACGGGCGAATCTTGATGTTGCGGAAGTAAACGACGTCGCCGTGGTCCTGCAGCAGGATGTGCCCATCGGAAGCATCGCCAAAGCCTTTGAAGTCCTTGAACTTGCTCTGCGCCAGGGCCTCCCGGAAGGTCGGCGAGGTGCGGTCATACTCCAGCACCTTCACCCCGTTGAGCCAGTGTTCAGCGTGATTGCCGCGCACCACGATGCGCGCTGTGTTCCACTCACCGATGGGACGCGTTGGCTTGTTCTCTGCCGCCGGCAGAATGTCATAGAGCGAGGCCGTCTTGCGATCGCCGTTACGTCCGAGCTTGGCATCGGGGTGCACATCGTCATCCAGCAGCTGGTACTCAAAGCCAATGACGGAGTGCGCCGCCTCATTCACCTTGTCGTTGACGAAGTACTTCACGCCGCTGTTGGCGCCGCGCGTCAGCTTGAAGTCAACGGTAAGTTCGAAGTCGCCGAAGATATCGTCCGAAACGACATCGCCCTGGTGCGACTCCGAGGACCGCAGATGCAGCACGCCGTCCTTGATCTCTGCGCCGTCCACCGGCACGTTCGTACCCTTGGCGCTATGCCATCCCTGCATCGAGGCGCCATCCCACAGCAGCCGCCAACCGGCAGCCTTTTCCTTGGGAGAGAGGGTGTTGTTCTGCGCGTAGACGGCAGGCACGAGAAGAAGCAACAGGGCAGGAGCGGTAAATAGCGATTTCATAGGAATCCAATGGTACACGCACTCAACTATCCCTTTGCAAACGCTTGACGCCCGCCGGCTCCCGCACTACGCTGATGCCAGCGCGAGGGGCGCATCCAGTCCGCGGAAAGGGCCGTGCCCACCCATTTACACAACTGAAGGACGAACCTTCTTTCAGCCTGATCTGTGCGGACTCCAGGCACGCCGTGAAAGGAGATTCGCATGTTTCCCAATCCGCAGGACGCCCTTCCGCAACCCGCCCGCCTCAGCCTGGAACAATACCGCAAGCTCGCCAAGGACCTGGTTAAGGTCTGCAAAACCGGAGACCCAGAAGCCATCCACAACCGCATCACCCTATGGATTCGCGACCTGGTAAGCCATAGCGGCCTCGACCTCACACCCACCCTTCCGGTTGCCGTCGAAGGTTGGATCGACGAGATCACAATCTTCACCACACAAACACTGCTCAACGGCAAGCGCACCTGCGCGCTGACCGATGCGCAGTTCGTGATTGCGCGTTCCCATGGATTCGCAAGCTGGCCAAAGTTCATGCAACACATCGAGCAGGCCAGTGTCGTTACGTCTGCGGTCGCAGAGTTTGAGGCAGCCGCTGACGCCATCATCTGCGGCGACCTGGCAACGCTGAAACGGCTGATCGAGAAAAACCCCAGTCTGGTGGGGCAACACTCCACTCGCGAACATCACGCGACTCTGCTGCACTACACCTCTGCCAATGGAGTGGAAGGCTATCGCCAGCGAACCCCGGCCAATATTGTTGCCATCGCGGAGTTCCTTCTGGAAGCCGGTGCGCAGATCGATGCCGAGGCCGATGTATATGGCGGCGGATGCACCACGCTTGGCCTGGCAGCCACGAGTGTTCATCCTGAAACAGCAGGCGTGCAGGAGGCACTACTGCAGCTCCTGCTCGATCACGGCGCGCAGATCGAAAAGCCAAACCTCGCCGGCAATGGCACAGGCGCTGTCGTCTCCTGCCTGGCGAATGGACGGTTGCAGGCTGCTGTCTTTCTTGCCTCGCGAGGCGCGCACCTCGATCTTGAAGGCGCAGCTGGTGTGGGCAGGCTCGATACAGTGAAGACTTTCTTCGACACATCCGGACAATTGCTGGCGCCTGCAACCAAACGCCAACTGCAGAAGGGATTTCTCTGGGCCTGCATGTACGGATGGAACGATGTCGTTGTCTTTCTGCTGGATCATGGCGCGAACGTGCGCGATCCCGCAGAGACCGGCGCCACCGGCCTGCACTGGGCCGCCGGCGGAGCGCATCTTGGCATCGTCAAACATCTGCTGCTTGCCGGCTCTTCACTGGAGGACCTCAACCGCTGGGGAGGCACGGTTCTGGAACATGCGGGATACGGCCTCGAACACAACACCGCAAACGCCGACTTCGCTGCAACCTTTGAAGCATTGCTGGCAGCAGGCGCAGCAATACGCGGTCCGGAAGTTCCGGGATCCTGGCTGCGATGGATCGACCGGCTGAAAGATCTCCCTGCTGCGCAGAAAAATAGGATTGCCGAGATTTTTCGCCGCTATGCGTCAACTCGATAAATCATCGCCCGTCTTATGTAAACACGAGAACATTCAGGCTCCGCGCAGGCAGATAAAGATGCCGTACGTCGGTGCGGGGATGGTGTTTTCACTCGGCTGGAATCAATCCGTGCTACAGTGCACGTACTAAAGCAAAAAAATCTGTCTTCTTTTTTCCCGCAAGGGGTAGGGGTTCTGCCATGTCGCTCTTTCCGTATCGGTGTCCCCAATGCTTGTCATCCCACGCGGTGCGTGAATCGCATCCGCGCCTCTTTGACCTGCTTTCGCGTTTTCTTCTGCTGCGTCCCTATCGCTGCGAAAGCTGCCAGAGACGCTTTTATGCGTGGAAGAAGTAGAGCTAGAGATATGTTCAACAACCCGGAATCTGGGTGCCCCATATCTGGCGGCATTATCGCCAGATGTGGGAATGGCCACGACAATCGCTGCAAACCCACATCTCGGCTATGCCGAGATATGGGGCACCCGCACCCGATTCTCGTTACGAAATGACAAACAAAAGAGCAGTATTCCCGGCTTAGTTCCTCATTGCCGCCATATCGGGCACATCCTCATCAGCGAAGACGATGCGATTTCTGCCTTCATCCTTCGCACGATAGAGAGCGTCGTCAGCCAGATCGATCAGACGTTGCGCCGTGCTGCGTCCAAGCTCATACCAGCTCACTCCGATCGAGCAGGTGATATTGATGTAGTGTCCGCTGCAGCCAATCGGCTCCGCACAAAGCTCCGCATGCAGTTCAGGCAGGCGCGTGCTTGCTGTCAACCGGGTCAGACCGGGAAGCAGCATCATCATCTCTTCACCGCCATAGCGGCCCACTACGTCGTACGGGCGTGCCAGCGCACCCAGGCGCCGCGCATATTCACGCAGCACATAGTCACCTGCCGAGTGTCCCCAGGTATCGTTCACTCGCTTGAAGTGATCGATATCCAATAGAAGCAGAGCAAAGGTGGCGCCCTCGCGGCGGGCCCGCTCGACCTCCTGCTCCAGGTGCTCCATGATCGCGCCGCGATTGAGAAGCCCGGTCAGTGAGTCGTGTGTCGCCTGAATCTGCAGCTCCTGCCGCGCCTTGAGCAGCTCACGTTTCTCCTGCTCCAGCTCGCGTGTGCGTTCCTGCACAATCGCTTCCAGATGGCGCTGCCGCTGGACGAAGAAACGCACGCTCCAGCGCCACACCAGCAGGCATAGCAATAGCGGCGACAGGATATAGACCGCCCACATCGTCCGCGTCTTCCACCATGGCGGAAGAATGCGAAACTCAGCCGACGCCGTCTCGGACTTGCGTCCGGTTCCTTCATCCACCGCGACAACCTCAAGACGATACTTACCCGCCGGCAGTGCCGGATAACGCAGGTCGTGCTGCGGCGTATCCTGCCAGTCTTCTTCCAGACCTACCATGCGATAGCGGAAGGTGATCGAGCTCTCGCGCTGAAAGTCAGTGGAGACAAGATGCGCCGTCAAGGAGTCGCGGCCCCACGGGACTTCTCCTTCATGAAAGAGCGTCAGCGGCTTCTCGCCGATCTTCACCTCGGCAATCTGCGCCGTCAGCTGTTCCTGCGTGAAAAGGTGTTCCGGATGCACGAAGTGCGTCATGCCTCCGCTGGTGCCGATCCAGACCGTACCATCCTTATCTTCGTAGAAGCTGTTGCTGTTAATGTCGTTCCAAACCAGACCGTCTTCTACACCGCAGTGGCTCCATCGGCTGCCGTTGAAGAGGTAGAGGCCTTCTCCTGTCCCGGCCCAGATCCAGCCGCGGCTGTCGGTCTTTACCAGGAAGACTTTGGCATCGCCGCTGGCCCACGGTATCGGCTCCAGCAGCTCTGCCTTGTTGCCGCGCACGCGAAGATGCACAAGGTTGGGCTCGTTGCCTGAGATCCAGAAGGTGCCGTCGTTGCCAATGCTGAGCTGTGCAGAAAGCGTGGGATGGTATGCGGCCGGAAGCTCGATCTTTGTCCACGTCCCGCCCGTCAGCCGGAACAGGCCGCCCCCAGCAATAAACCAGAGAGCGTTGTGCTTGTCCTCCACACCGACATAGACCTGCCCTGATGGAGCTTCGTTGCCGGTGATCATCTGTACGCTCCGCGAAGGATTATCGGGCGCCACAACATAGAGTCCGTTCAGCGTGCAGATCCACATACGTCCCGAGCTGTCGCGAAGGATCTGGAAGACTCCTGTGAGCTGAGCCACCTTGTGTCCCTCGCCGGTAGCCGGATCGTAGTCAAAGACACTGCCGTCGTCGCTTCCTGTCCAGAAGTGTCCATCGGCTGCCATCGCAATCGACTGCACGCGGTGAAGCGGAATTCTGCTGGATGCGGCTCGCTGTCTGATCGATCGGCTTCCCGCTTCAATCATCTCGAGACCGCTCTCGGTTGCAACCCACATGCGGTCTCTGCGATCGCGGGCAAAGTTCCACACGATGTCCGATCGCAAGCCGTTCATCGTTGTCCAGTTCACGGTGTCGTCGTATCCAAGCCACCGCCCCAGACCTTTGCCGTTCCAGCCCACCCAGACGGAACCCTGCCGATCGACGAAGAGTGTATCGATCATGCGGACGGGGAGATCCTCGCCGCCTTGCAGCACGTTCCAGTTGCCGCCTTCCAGACGCGCCAGGCCCTCGCCCAGATTGATAAGGATGCGGCCCTGCTTGTCCTCGACGATTGCAGTTCCGCGCGCGGCAAGAGCTCCACTCGGCAGACTCAGTCCTGCAGGAACAAATGCTTTCGCATCACGGTCCAGCCGGTAGAGCGATGCCTCACTCCTTACCCACAGCCGGTGTTTGCTGTCTGCAAATGCCACGCGCCAGCGCTGCTGCGGCAGGTTCTCCGCGGCTCCGTAGATATGCAGTCCCGCCGCAGCCGAGAAAGAACAGATCTCGAATCCGCAACCGACCCAGAGGCGGTCGTCCTGGCCGGCGACAAACGTGATGTCCTTCAACTGCGGATGCTCACGGACAAGCTCAGGAGAAAATCCCGGAACAACGATCCATCCGGCGGAGCGCTGTTCTGCGACGTAAAGCGTTCTCCGGCTGACGAAGTAAAGCCGGCCATGCTCGCTGGGCAGCGCGGTCAGCGTTGCGTGCAGATCGAAGTCGAAACCGGCCGGCGGTTCGGGGATGGCATGCACCCCGGTACGATCCATCGTGTAGAGCCCGCGTAGCGTCGAGAACCAGACGCGGCCCTCATTGTCGCGAGCCGCGCCGGTAACGTACTGCTCGTCCGATGCGTTGAATACGATTCGTTTGAAGTCGGCTCCGTCGTACCGGTACACGCCTCCCTCGGTGCAGATGATCAGCGACCCCTCGGCATCCTGCACGATGTAGCGAACGCTTAAACTCTTCAGCCCCTCAGAGAGCCCGTAGGTGCGAAACGCAAAATGCTGCGCCGCCGCCATCGTGGCCAACACGCCCAAAAGGCATGCGCACAGTGCAGCGACGATAGATTTTCGCGTCATCCCGGGAACCCTTAAACGGCATATCGGCAGCCACCGGGAAAGATTGATCTGTGACGTAAAAATTGACTAGGACCGATTCAGTCCTATATTAATAGGACCAGATGAGTCTTATATAGACTGTCCTGCTCTGCCCTGGCGCAGAGGCAGGCAAACAAAGGAGTACAGTCTCGGTTTTCGTGTGTGGGCCGGTCTGGATCTGAACAGAACTAGAAAGGTAAGTCCATGCATCTAAACCGGTTTCTGACCAGGGCATACACCTGCGCCTTGTTGCTTCTTCTCTGCTCCGCCGCGATTGCGGAAGACAAGAGTACGACACCCGATACAACCGAGGATGAGAATCCGCCGGTCGCCTGCGCCCAGACGCCGGGCAGCCCTTCCCGAATCCTTTCAGGCGTCGTCACCGATCCCTCCGGCGCAGGTGTCGCCCACGCGCAGCTCACCCTAACCTGCGACAGCTTCCGGGTGACCGCCACGACCGATTCCGCCGGAACATACACACTCACCGCACCTGCCGGAAACTATCGCCTGCTGGTCGAAGCTGCGACCTTCGGCAATGCCAGCCAGGACGTCACGCTGACCGACGCCTCCACGGTCGTGAACCCGGTGGTGCGTCTTGGCCAGGTACATAGCGTGGTCACGGTCACGGGAGAGAACGAGTACTCGGTCTCGGTCGCCAGCGGCGGCACCAAGACCGACCTTCCGCTCAGCGAAGTCCCGCAAGCCATCACCGTCATCAATCGCGATCTGATGAACGCACAGAATGTCGTCAAGCTGGATGACGCGCTCAGGAATGTTGCCGGTGTGATGGCCGGCGGCTACTACGACGGCTGGGATTACTACCGCATCCGCGGCTTCGATGCCTCGTTCAACACCTACATCGATGGCCTGCGCGGCGGCAACGGCATGTCAGAAGAGACCTGGGGACTGGAGTCCGTCGAAGTGCTCAAAGGGCCATCGTCCGCTCTGTATGGACAGAGCGTTCTCGGCGGCCTGGTCAACATCGTTACCCGCAAGCCCATACCCGATCGCTTTGCGCATGTGCAGCTGACCGCCGGCTCCTTCAACTTCCTCGATCCTGCTATTGATGTAGGCGGATCACTGAACTCGTCGCGCACCGTGTACGGCCGGCTTGCAGCGCTGTATCACTCGGCGAATACGTTTGTGGACCACACTTATCGCCATCGCTACTACCTGGCTCCGTCGCTGACATGGCGTCCTACAGCGGCAACCTCGCTGACACTGATCGGCCGCGTGCAGCGCGACAACGGCCGCCAGGGCATGCCGCTGCCTGCAGTCGGCACCGTGCTTCCCAATCCCAACGGACTGCTTCCGATCAATGTCTACAACGGCGAGCTGGACGCGCACGCTAACCAGCTCGCGCAGGCTAACCAGCAGTTCGGCTACCAGTTCCGCCATACCTTCAGCGATCGCCTTTTGCTGCGGCAGAACTCCCGCTTCGCCTGGTATCAGCAGCATTGGAACCGCATCTACTATCCATCGTTCCTCGGCGCCGATCAGCGGACACTCTATCGCTATCCGCTGGACTGGGATGGGCCCTGGCAGACGCACGACATCGACACCAACATGGAAGCCAAAGGCAGCTTCTGGGGCATGGAGCACAGCGCTCTGCTCGGTGTGGACTTCTACCGCAACCCTGCAAACTCACGCGGCTGGTCCATCGACTTCAGCGACCTTTCGCAGTATGAGCCGCTGGATCTCTACGCCCCCAAATATGGAGCGAACCCTTATCGCGCACTGCAGCTCTACACCAGCAGCAATACGGTGACGCAGTATACCGGCATCTATCTGCAGGACCACATCCGTCTGCCGCGGCACGTCACCATCACCGGCGGTGGACGCGTGGACTTCGCTAAGAACGAATCGAAGGGATCGCCCAACCAGAACTCCACCGGCCTGACGCCGCGCCTTGGTGTCACCTGGCAGTTCATTCCATCCACATCGATCTACGGCAGCTTCAGCAAGAGCTTCATGCCGCAGTCGGGCATGGTCTATGACGGCAGCACCAGCGGACACTTCATCGCTCCGGAGCGCGGACAGCAGTGGGAGGGCGGTGCGAAGTCGACCTTCTTCGGTGGCCGCCTGCTCACCACGCTGGCCATCTTCCAGTTGAACCGCAACAACGTTGCCACCAGCGACCCCGCACACGCGAACTTCTATCTCGTCACCGGCCAGCAGCGCAGCCGCGGCGTCGAGCTGGAAGCGACCCTGCATCCGCTCGCGGGCTGGAACGTCACCTCTGCCTACTCCTATATCAATGCTGAGGTTACGCACGACACGACCCTGCCCGCGGGCACACCGACGCTGAACGCTCCAAAGCATCTGTTCAACCTCTGGACGACCTATGAGATTCCGCGCGGCAAGATTCGCGGACTCACCTTCGGCGCAGGCGGCCGCCACTTCACCAACCAGTCCGGAGATCTGGCTAACACCTTCCAGCTTCCCGGCTACGGCTTGGTTGATGCATCGATCAGCTATCGCCGCGGACCCGCGATGTGGCAGCTCAACGCGAACAACATCGGCAACAAGCGCTACTACAGCGGTTCGTACAACGACCTCTACGTCAAACCCGGCGAGCCCCGCGTCATTCGCGGCACCGTCTCGTGGAATTTCTAACGAACCGGGAATGTATCGAGCGAAGCTCGATCTGGTTTTACTTAAGGGCACCGCTTAAGCCACTGAGGTCAAAAATGCAGGTCGTTAGTTGTAGGGCAAAGCATTCGAAAGCACAGACGAAATGCGTACCTCAGCGGCTGAAGCCGCGTCTCTTTTTCCGTTGGTACGGGACGGCTGAAGCCGTCCCCTTAAGCAAGACAAAGCCCCTTTGGCGCTTGCCCTGCCGTCGGAGCTGGCTCGGGACAACTCAAGCAATGCGGCGAGTCTTGCTCATATATCTCCGTGAATTTTGTTCTGGAATGCGCGCTTATATCGAAGTATCGCTGTCCTGCAAATGAACTTGGTTCTCCGGCGTTGATGTATCGAGCGAAGCTCGATCTGGTCTTGCTTAAGGGCACGGCTTTAGCCGTGCCGAACAGGAGCAGAAAACAGGCGGCTTTAGCCGCTGAGGTCACAAATGCAAGTCGCTAGTTGCAACGAAAAACATCGAAAGCAAAAAGAAGATGTTGTAACTCAGCGGGATGATGCATTCGAGCGAAGCTCGATCTGGTCTTGCTTAAGGGCACGGCTTTAGCCGTGCCGAACAGGGAGCAGAAAACACGCGGCTTTAGCCGCTGAGGTCAAAATGCAAGTCGTTCGTTGTGGGGAACAACTTCGGAAGCAAGAAGATGGTGCCGTACCTCAGCGGCTGAAGCCGCGTCTCTTTTTCCGTTGGTACGCGACGGCTAAAGCCGTCCCCTTAAGCAAAACGGGGCGCCTTTGGCGCTTGTCCCAACCAGCAAAGCTGGCTGGGGGACATCTTCAGCAATACCAATACCGCTTGCTCACATATAGAGCCTCACCGAACTTCGTTCGCTGGAGTGAATCAACCAGGTGCGGCCTCAGATGATCGCTACGCTTCTTCACCATCCACGAAAGCTCTGGCTGCGCCGGGCGCTCTTCCAGGTGCATCTCTGGCTGGGCGTTCTGCTCTCGCTGTATGTCATCGTCATCGGCCTGAGCGGAGCGACGCTGGTCTTTCAGGATGAGATCCGCAAAGCCAGCATGCGGCATGTCTCCTTCGATAAGGACCACGTCGCACCCGTCAGTGCCGTCATCGCTACTGCGCAGCAATTCTTCCCCGCATGGCGGCTGACCTTTATCTCACCACCGCAGCCGCAGAACCCACGCTGGACGCTCTACTTCGAAGACACGCGCAAGAAAGACCACACCATCTTCGCGGATGCGGCCACAGGTGCTCCTTATCAAAGTCAGCGCAAGCTCTTCATCGACTACGTACTGGACCTGCACGTCAACCTGCTGATGGGCGAGACCGGCTTCATCCTGAACTGCTCGGCCGGCATCGGCCTGCTGGTGCTCGCCATCACCGGAGCCGTTCTGTGGTGGCCTGGCATCAAGCTGTGGACGCGCGGTCTCTTCGTCTCGCTTCGCCGTGGATGGAAGCGCATCAACTACGACGCGCATAACGCCATCGGCATATGGACGCTGTTGATTGTGAGCTGGTGGGGCGTCACCGCCGTCTACTTCCTCTTCCCTCTCAAGATCGCCGCTGTGGTGAATGTTGTCTCGCCGTTGATCGGGATGAAGCAGCCGCAAGCGCCGGAGCCTTCAGCAGGCACGTCAATTGCGAAGATGGAAGACATCCTCATCCATCAGCAGGAGGTCTCCCCCGGATACCTGACCGGCATCGGCCTGCCGGAGAAGCCCGGCGGCAATGTCACCCTCTATATTGACCGCCGTAGCCCCGGCGACTTCAGCCTGCGCGACATCGACACCTTCGACGGCCACACCGGCAAACTTCTTACCGTCTGGCACTACGGGGAGAACAAGTCTCTCGGTGACTGGTTCCTGTGGCTGATGTATCCGCTGCACTTCGGCACACTGTGGGGTCTTCCGGTAAAGATTCTGTGGTGTCTGCTGGGGCTTTGTCTGCCGGTACTGAGCATCACCGGTCTGCTGATGTACTGGAACCGGTATCTGCGAACACGCTGGCGGGCTTTGCTTTAAAAACCCCTACGAATTGCTGCAGATTCATCCAGGGATCGGCACGATATTTTCATCCCATATTGGCATTTGCCTGCCTGTCAGAGGCGTTGCAGGCTCCTCCGCTCACGCACTAACCCGAGGGGCTCGCCGTTGGGCCTCCCACCATACATCCCAAAATGGGACCACCCAGAGATTTTGCGCTTTGATCTCAAAAATCATTTTTTGGTTGCCTGCGATACTGATTTTGCCCAGGCGAGCACTCCTGGGCACTCCCTTAGAATGATGGCCCGCAAATGGGCTGTTTTGAGACTTTGCACCATGAGATCCTTGCTCCTGGCGTCTTTGCTTCTCTGTGTCGTCTATGTTGTACCCGCCTCCGCGACAGTCGCGGTTTCTTCTCCCATCAATAATTCGACCGTCAGCTCATCTGCCCGTGTAGCTGCCACAGCGACCACTCCGTGCGCGAAAGGCGTTGCGTCGATGGGCGTGTACGTCGATAACAGCCTGAGATATACAGTAGTGGGCATTAAACTCGACACCTCCGTGGCACTGACACCCGGATCTCATCTCATCGTGGTCACTGAATGGAATTACTGCGGCGGTTCGAGCACTGCTTCCATCAACGTGACCTACCCTCCGACCGCGGGCGTCACCGTCACCTCCCCCGCGAACAACAGCACCGTCGGAACCCCCGCGATGTTTGTGGCCAGCGCAACCACAAATTGCCCGACGGGCATCGCCGCCATCGGCGTCTATGCCAACGACAAGCTGCTCTATACGGCTGCGGGCTCCACCTTGAATGCGCCGATTACCCTTGGCCTGGGTCAGCAAAATACCGTCGTTCAGGAGTGGGACAACTGCGGCGGCTATACCAAAACGCCCGTCAAGGTTACAGTGACGGGTACAACGCTCAAGAACCTGCAGGCTGCCCCAGGATGGAATCAGTGGGGGCAATTGCCGCCCATTTATGACATCTGCGATGCTCCTTGTGCCGGAGTCACCTGGTCGATGAAGCAGCATCTGATCACACCATCGAAGAGCGGTAACGCCACCCAGTTCAATCTTGGCGGTACAGTTCCATACTCCGCCGTCCTCTTCTCCAATCCCGTACTTGGCCAGGGCAATAAGATGGGGCTTACGGACGACAGCCACACGCTGCTTCCGACACTCAACAACTTCATCTATGACGCAGATGTCTACATCACCAACTGGGACATTACGCAGTTACAAGAGTTCGACGTCAACATGTATGCCGCCGGGCTGGGGATGGAATGGGGAACGGAGTGCAATCACCTCAATGGCAACGTATGGGATTACTGGAATAACGTCGAGGCCAAATGGGTTCCGACGTCTATTCCATGCACCATGAAGACGGGCTGGAACCATGTCACGCTCCAGGTGCAAAGAAAGCCTAACAACGATCTCCTCTATCAGTCCGTAACCGTCAATGGAGTTGTATATCCCATGAACATCACAGTAGCTCCGAAAAAGATCCCTGTCGGCTGGTGGGGCATGACGATCAACTATCAGATTGGTGGGAACTACAAAATCGCAGCCAACACTACCTATATCGACAATCTGCACTTTACGTACTGGTAGCTCAGGGGAATTGCCGCCGCGCCAGATCACCGATTGTATTTCCGTAACGCGAGACTTCGAGGTTCGGGCAACGTCCTGAACCTCGAAGTCTTTTACCAACAAGCAGACCGCAAGCCAGGCGATGCTCTATGTGGTAGGGTGCATGATGCTGGAGGCGCCGCTCGAAACGACGACGGGATGTCGCTCGATGGCCGATTTTGCCTGCCGCCGGCGCTCCCGGAGTTTCCCAGTGGCGATCCGATGACAGCGCAGGCAAAGTGTGCGGATATTGTCGAGGTCGCATTCGCCCCCGCCCTCGCTCACCGGCAGAATATGGTCAGCATCCCAAAGACTCTTACGAGAGCGGGTGCGAAGCCCCCAGTGCTGCAACAGCTCCTGCCGGCGGCTTCCGCGCGAGTACCGGAGAGTCCGGGCAGCAGCGATAGTATCTACCTCGCATCGCGCACAGATGCCTTTGTCTCTCAGAAAAACCTGCTCCCGCAGATAGCCAGGCTGCGATCGCAACTTCCATTCATGCACGCAGAACTCCGAACAGAACGTGAAGCGTCCGCGAGGGACTTCTAAATTGCACCAGCGGCACAGACCGCGACCATTCGCGCCTTTGGGTACCGATTTTCGGTCGACCCAACCTCCAACCATGATGCGTGCGGTGCTCATCTCGTATGACTATTTTCGCCCAACAAGACCGGAATCCCATATGAGAGAAAGGTGCTGGAATCATGAATGACATCGATGGTTGATTACCCCGGACAAACTTAAAAGCCAACACTCCGGGTGCCCCACATACGCGCCGCGAGCCCTGGCCAGCTTCGCTGGCTGGGTGCAAGCTTATGTGGGAGATTCGAGCTATGCTCGAACCGGGTGGGAGCCGTGGGCTTCAGCCTAATGTCTATCGGCTCAATATAGAAATGGGCTTTAGCCCTGGGCCTTTTCCTGACGGGTTGACAAAGGCCCAGGGCTAAAGCCCATTTACTTCTACGTCTTATCAGCGGGCTGAAGCCCGCTGCTCCCACCCGTCTGCCGTTCTTCGCTATGAAACTCTTGCTACCTTCAACAACCCACTAACATAAGCAGGCGTAAGCGGAATTCGCCTGGGATGAATGCCTGTAGCGTCGTGGAAGGCCGCCGCTACGGCGGCTGGGCACACCGCATTTGCAGCCTCGGAACCGCCGCCATAGCCTTTGTCATCGCGAGAGATCTGCACGGTCTTGATCTCCGGCATCTCGGCCATGGTCAGGATCTTGTAGCTGCTCCAGTTGGTGCTGGTGATCTTGCCGGTGTCGAAGGTGACCTCTTCTTTCAGGGCTTCACTGATACCCATGACAACACCGCTGAGCATGCAGCGTTCGAGCTGGCGAGGATTGATGATCTTGCCCGGTTCTGCGCCGATGGTGAACCGCGTCACCTGGATCACTCCCGTCGATGGCGTAACGATGATCTCTGCGATACCGACCCAGTAGCCGTTCTGACGCATCATCAGGCACATTCCCCGCCCATACAGTTCCTTCCCATCTTTACTGCGGACCTTGGGATTGGGTGACGGCCGCGGTTGCCATTCCGCTGCCTTCGCCGTGGCCTGTACGAGTTCGATAAGACGCTGGTCAGATGTGAGGGAGAGACGAAACGCGATCGGATCTAGGCCCGCCGACGCAGCCGCCTCATTGAGAAGCGCTTCAATGGCGAAGTTCTGCTGTCGCTGTCCGGGAGTGCGCATGATGAGTCCGCGCATGCCGACGCCGCTCGGTGCATCGCTGCCAAGGTTAGGCGTGCCGTAGACCTCTTCCCGGCGATGCGGAATGCCATCATAGGGCCACTCGGTCGCAATCCAATAACCCGGCTTCGGATCGCTGGTGGGCATGCCGGCAAGGATCGCTCCAACGATGCGTGCGTCGTTCGATTGCGTTGAATAGAACGAGCTTTTGAGAGCGGTGATCCGGTTGTTCGCATCGAGGCCACAGGTGATCTCTTCCACCCAGCCGGGAGAGCTGGCGGACCAGGCGAAGTCGTCCTGCAACATCCATTGCACACACACCGGCCGTTGCAGCATCTGGGAGAGGATCGCTGCGTCACCTTCGGCGCCGTCTCCGCCGAAGGTCGTGCGGCCGAACTGCGCGGCATGATCGAGCCAGCGCACCACGACCTTATCGACGGTGGTTGAAAGCGTATTGGCGATCTGCGCGCGCAGCCCCTGGACATTGGCTGAGTGGGACCATACGATCGCCGAGCCGTCCGTATGAACGTCGGCCACGGCTACGAAAGGGCCGATGGGGGCATGTTTGATAAAGGGCTGCTCGTAGGTGGCGGAGACCTGCTTTACGGATGTGCTGAGTGCGGCTGCTGTCTCCTCAATGCTGCCTTTCGCTTCCGAGGGAGCCTTCCATGGATAACTGCGCAGAAAGGCGGTGAGCTTGTCACTGCCAGGCAGGCCTGCCCACTCTGTCCACTTCGTCGCAGAGGCAACAGCGCGCGAGGCCCGGACGGCCTCCCACTCATTGGGCGAGACCACGGCAACCAGGTTCTTCTTCACGACAACCTGTGCACTGGGGAACTTCGTCTTGTCGAGCGTGCCTGCCGCGATCAGCGTCGAGCCCAGCGTTGGAGGACGCACGACGCGTGCATGCAGCATGTTCGGCAGTGTGACATCGCACGTCCACTGCGTGCGGCCGGTCACCTTGTCGGGGATGCCGGGCATCGGGTAGGAGCTCCCTACGACCCCATACCCGCTCAACGGCCGCATCGGCGGATTGCCCAGCACGACAAGTCCGTCGAGCCCGGAGAGACCGTTCCACGCCTTCGGATCGACGCGAGCGGCTTCGCCGGAGACAGGGATGGTGAGATCGAGTTGCTGATTGCGGACAAGCTCGGCATAGCTGATCGTTCGCCCATCGCCGGAGACGACACCATCGCTAACCGTAAGTAGATCCGCGGACAGATTCAGCTTCTTCGATGCCAGGCTCAACAGCGCCTGATAGGTATAGGCAGCCACTTTGCGGAGATTCTCGGCTCCGGTAAGAAAGCCGGCGGAATAACCACCGTCGGGCGTACGGTCGGTATCGCCCATGATGAGGGAGATGGTTTCGGGCCGGATGCAGAGCTCCTCGGCGACGATCTGCGTATAGAAACCGCTCATGCCGGTGCCGATCTCAGCGCGCCCGGTGCGCACGATGACTTTGCCGTCATCGTGCAGCTCAAGCCAGGAGGTGACCGGCATCTCGCGCTGCGATACAGCCTGCGATGCTTGTGCCGTAAGTCGCGGCGTTGCCAGGGAGACGAACAGTGCGCCTCCGGTCTTGAGAAAACCGCGACGGGTAAGCTGCGGCAGAAACTCTTGAGAGGACGCGGGGCTCGAAGCCGGAAGCATGATCTTCATGCGGGCCTCCCGTTTGACGTCATCACCGTCGAGGCTCGCTGCACCGCGCGAATGATCGCGGCATAGGTTCCGCAACGGCAGAGGTGTGGCGATGGAGGCTTGTTCGTGTACGCATCCTTGATCTGGGCCACGCTCGGCGTGGGATGCGTAGCCAGCAGCTCAACGGCAGCAATCATCATGCCACTCTGACAATAACCGCACTGCGGAACCTGTTCGTCGATCCAGGCCTGCTGCACCGGGTGAAGCGTCTCCGCATCGGCGGCCGCGCCTTTACTCTGCGCCCAGAGAGCAGGAAGCCCTTCGATGGTGACGATCTTCTTTCCGGCCGTGGCAGACACAGGCGTGATGCAGGAGCGGACCTCTGTCCCGTCGACCAGAACAGCGCAGGCGCCGCATTGCGCCATGCCGCAGCCGTAACGCGGACCGGTACAACGCAGCTCATTCCGAAGCACATAAAGCAGGGGCGTCTCCGCCGTGGCGTGGACGGGATGCTCCCGTCCGTTGACGTTGAGGATGAGCTGATCTGCCATGGGTGAGGCTCCTTCAGGGCCGTATTCAAACCCGGCCGCCGATAAGAACTACATTGTGATACTAATCAAAACACCCTGTCAAACCAATGATTCTGGGTGCCCCATATCTGGGGTCCCCAACGAGCTTGTTCGTTGGGGTGGTATCTCGGCACAGCCGAGATGTGGGCTTTGCAGGAATACTGTCTAGCTCCTGAATAAAGAAACCCACATCTGGCGATAAAACTGCCAGATATGGGGCACCCAAACTGTGGGCAGCATGCCACTCTGTTGCGTCTCAGACGCAGATTCGATAGGTTTGTCCCATTACAACAATTTGAAAATCGTCCCGCGACAGCATGCCGGCTGGACTTGCAGGGGATTTCTCCAGCTTCTGTCCCTCGGATTCCTTTTTGTCCGCTTAAAAGCATTTTCCCTGTTGCCGGGTATCCCGGAAGGGGCGTGCAGCGGCGTTTTCATTGCGGAAAACGCCCATAGATGTGAATGCCCTGGTCTAGACCTACAGGGAAAACGCTTAATCAGATTTCTCTTCGAAAGCGAGAAGCTCCATGAATCTGTATCGCATCACGCAGGCCGCCGCCCTGGCCGCGGCGCTGCTGGTTATTCCGCCCGCAGCCGCGCAGGAACAAGCAGGTGACAAGGTTGATCTGGACGTCCTGGCACAGATCAAGCACGAGGCCTTCCAAAACTCGCAGGTGATGGAAAACCTCTACTACATCTCCGAGGTGTACGGCCCGCGCGTCAACAACAGCCGCAATCATCGCGCAGCCGCCGAGTGGGCCATGCAGCAGATGAAGGCGTGGGGACTGAAGAATGTCCACATGGAAGCATGGGGTCCCTTCGGCTATGGCTGGCAGATCAAGAAGTACTATGGCGCGCTGGAGTCTCCGGCCTATGCCGCGCTGACCGGCTTTCCGCTGGCATGGACACCTGGCACCGATGGTCCCATTACCGCCGATGCGGTATGGGCTCCCATTCATTCGAAGGACGACTTCGCCAAGTACAAGGGCAAGCTGAAGGGCAAGATCGTACTGATCTTCGATCCGCCTCAGCTCAAGCTGCACTCCACAGCAGAAGCGGCGCCGAGCCCGACCGATGAGGAGGTCGAGACACGCGCCAAGACGCCTCCGACTGGGCCTCGCGGTGGCGGCGGCCGCGGACGCGGCGGTGAGGGAGAGTGGGATTACACGCCGACCTCTCTTGCCTTGTCAGGACCGAAGGGCCACACTCTTCGCAACGAGGTCAACGCCTTCCTCAAAGAAGAGGGCGCGGCTGTCGTGCTGACACCGGGCTACAACGGCGATGGCGGCACGGTCTTCTCAACCTACGGCGGATCCGAAGATCCGAAGGACCCAGTCCCGCCGCCGATGGTGGCGGTTACGCCTGAACAGTACAACCGCGTCGTGCGCCTGCTGCAGCATGGCACCACACCGAAGCTGACCTTCGACATCCAGGTCGACTATCAGAAGACGGACCAGATGGCCTTCAACGTCGTCGGCGAGATTCCGGGTACAACCAAGGCCGACGAAGTAGTGATGGTGGGCGGCCACTTCGATAGCTGGCAGGGCGGTACCGGCGCTACTGACAACGGCACCGGCTCGTCGGTTGCACTGGAAGCGGTACGCATCCTGGCCACGATGCATAAGCCCATGGCGCGCACGGTCCGCGTTGCCCTGTGGGGCGGCGAGGAAGAGGGTCTCTACGGCTCCATCGCTTATGTGCAGCAGCACTTCGCACAGCGCGAGACCATGAAGAAGACACCGGAGTACGACAAGCTGGACGTCTACTTCAACGACGACTCTGGCTCGGGCCGCTTCCGCGCCGTGTCGGCGCTGGGTAATCCGCAGCTTGCGACGATCTTCAAGTCCTGGATTGAGCCCATCAAGGATCAGCACATTGTTGCCGTGACCGGCGGTACTGAGTTCAGGCCCACGGCACAACCCGGCGGCACTGATTCCACCAGCTTCTCGTGGATCGGGTTGAACGGCATCGGCTTCCAGCAGGACTCGCTGGAGTACGGCACCCGCACCCACCACTCCAACGCAGATCTCTATGACCGCGTACAGAAAGACGATGTGATGCAGGGCTCCCTGGTCGAAGCCTGGTTTGCCTACAACGCAGCCACCCGCGCGGAGATGCTGCCCCGCATCCCAACACCGGAACCGCTGAAGAAGTAACCGAAGTAGAAAAGCGAAGGGTGAGGCGAAGCCTCACCCTTTTGTTATTGCAGTCGGTGTATTAGCGCTGAAGGCGCGTTCTATACCAGCCTGGGGCAACGCCCCAGGTACAGCGCGCACAAGATGTTAAAGGGCTGAAGGCCCGCTCTATATTTCTTCGAAATGGGTGGGAGCAGCGGGCTTCAGCCCGCTGATAAAAGCGTAAAAATAAATGGGCTTTTAGCCCTGGCCTTTTGCTTATGGAAACAGAAGGCCCAGGGCTAAAGCCCATTCCTTCTAGAGCTAACAACGGTGGGCTGAAGCCCACCGCTCCCACCGGTTTGAGCTTCGCTCGAATGTCCCACTCACGCTTCGCGTGACCACCCCAACGAACACGTTCGTTGGGACCCCGTGAATGGGGCACCCGGTGTATGGGTTCCAAATCTGTCGATGAGCCTATTCAATGGACACCCCTATGACTAGAGGTCACCGTTACTGGCGGTTCTGTCCGCTTCGGCCCGAACGTCATAGAAGACATCATGGAGCATCTCACCGTTTTCTGGATTGACCACGGTCCGGCTCCCTTTCGCGTCCATCGCAACCAGCCGGAATGAGCCCTCGTACGATCCGATTCCGTCCAGCACGTTAAGGAACGTAACGGCGGAGAGTTCGGCGCATTCCTGCAAGAGTTCTTTCACAAACTCGCGGCCATTGTCGTCGAGATCATGGAACCAGCGTGCCCGACGCTCTTCAATCTCTGCTCGAGCATGCAGAGACACGCCTACGCTTTTGTCGACCTCAGAGGTCCAGGCCTCCATCGGGATGGTAGGTTTCGGCTGCAGCAGTTGCTTCAGTATTTGCTTGTACGGATAGTCAATCGCGTCGCGCTGTATGACTTCAATAAACTCACGTGCATCCATCGTCAAAATCCCTTAGCGTAATTACCGTTTTGCAGCATTCGAGAGTCTCGCCACACCTACCCAGGTAGCCCATCCCATCCGCGTCTATCCCGAACTTTACACATCCGTTCCCAGATGTCGTCGTTCATCCTGTTCTTCCATACTCCACCTAACATACGCGCGAAAGTCGGATCCGCTTTGGCTTGCCGTTCGACATTCTCAATAAACAGAGGTCCATGCTTCACCAGCAGGTCCTCCATTGGCCCGGCTGAAAGGTTCTCCATGATCGTGTTGGATCGATCTCTCGCCAGCACCGCAAGAATCAATCCCCAGAGGGTGTCCGGCTCGCCGTCAACCAAATCGAACGCCATTTGGACGGCATACCAGGTCTCTTCTCGCTCAGACGAACCTTTTGCTGCGACTTGGTAGCGTATCCAATCCTGGGCGAGTGTGTTGAGCTCCTCAGGGAACATGCCGTCAGCATAACGCGCTTCATTCACATCGGTCTCGGCAAATGTGCGACCAACTTTATGCGCAGTCCTCATTTTGCAGTATTCCAGATCCCTCGTAGAATTCTGCCGGAGTAGACATGCGCCTCTACGTTGCGTTTCAGCTTGGCATCTCCGCCTGCCTGGTTTTAGGGCCAGGCCCAATCCTGTCGCAGGATAGCTCTCAATCACTGGACGAGATCCTGAACAGAGCCCAGGCGAACATTGAGAGTTATCGCACCTCCGTGCCCAATGTGTACTGCACGGAACACGCAATTGCCAACCGAAAAATCCCGAACTCTTCCCCAGTATCCGGAGGGGCTGCTCCTGGAGGCTCAACCCCAGCCCCTCGCGAAGCCACCATCGAAGACTCCTCAGAGAGCTCGGCCATATTCCGGCTGAAACGACTGCCGGAACCTTCTGACAAAGGCATCTTTGAGGAGTCGCGCATCTCCCAGCACGTTACCTACACCTCAGACGCTCCTGGATACGAACAGTTCGGAATCCCGGCGCTTCTTTATGGAGTATTCAGCAATGGCCTGAACATCCTGTCGCCTGAAGGCAGACAGTGTTTCTCGTTTAATCTTCGCAAGGTAAAGCAAGGCAAGCCCATTGTGGTCGAGTTCGCTGATCTGCCATCCGATCAACGAGCCGCGGCTTGCCTTGCCTTCCAGGACGGAAAAGGCACCATCCAGATCGATCCAGAGAGCATGCACGTCACCCAGATAGAGAGAAACGTTCCTCATCACCTGCTTGTCGGCAACATCAAAGGAGACTGGACATGGAAAGAAAAGTACTCTCCAGTCACTCTTATGGGGAAAACCTTCTGGCTGCCCAGTTCGATTACATCGCGAAGCGTCTCAGCAGACCAGAGGAGCATTTGGACCTTCGATGCCACGTATAAGGACTACCACCTCTTCTATTCCACGACCCGCATTCTGCCTGACCAGCCATGAGCCGTAAGTCAGACACTGCCTCCGTTGCCAGGAGGCTGCAAGGGCAAAGGAAGCTGCTGCGCTCTCGATCCCGCACCTAATGCACAGCCGTCTTCAACCGGCCGTGCGTCGCTCATTCAACCATCGATACAACGCCGGCAGGACCAGCAACGTCAGGAAGGTTGATGTGACAAGCCCTCCAATCACCACGGTTGCAAGTGGCCTTTGCACCTCCGCTCCGGCGCCTGTAGAAATTGCCATCGGGATGAATCCGAGACTGGCTACAAGCGCAGTGGTAGCTACAGGCCGGAGACGAGTCTCCGAGCCTTCGATCACCGCATCTGCCACCGATCGGCCCTTCGACGTCAACTCACGGATATAGCTAAGCAGAACGATGCCGTTGAGTACCGCAATACCGAACAGAGCGATGAACCCGACTCCCGCTGAAATGCTGAACGGCATCCCGCGCAAAAGCAGCGCAACGATTCCACCGGTAGCCGCCAACGGGATATTGAGGAAGATCAGTAAAGCGGGCATGACAGTCCCGAAGTTCATGAAGAGCAATACAAAGATAAGAATCAGCGCGCATGGCACCACAATCATCAGGCGTTTGCTGGCGCTGGTCAGTTGCTCGAATTGGCCGCCCCACTGTAGTTCATAGCCGCTTGGAATCCTGACCCGGTCCGCTACGGCTCTCTGCGCCTCGGAAACGAACCCTGCGAGATCACGGCCGCGGACATTGACCTCCACGCTGATGCGCCGCTGGCCGCCCTCACGGCTGACCTGGGCCGGCCCCTCCTCATCGGCGATGTCAGCCAGTTGGGCAAGCGGGATGAAGTGGCCATCCTTGTCGCCGACCCGGAGATTGGCGATCGCATCGTTGCTATTGCGCTGAGCTTCAGGAAAGCGCACCTGGATCGCGAAGCGGCTGTTGCCTTCCAGTACTTCTCCAACCGGTTTGCCCCCAACCGCCTGAATGGTATCCAGAACATCGGAGGCATCAAGGCCGTGCCGCGCAAGGTCTTCCCTGCGGAGCTTGATGCGGAGATATGGCAGCCCGGCGATGCGTTCGGGACGGACATCGCCTGCTCCCTTCACCTTGCTGACGACCTTCGCAATCTCGTCAGCCTTGGTCTTCAGCACGTTCAGATCGTCACCAAAGATCTTGATGGCCAGGTCGCTGCGTGAACCGCCTTCCATCAGTTCCTGCACGCGCATCTGGATAGGCTGAGAGAAGCTGTAGCCCGAACCCGGCGCCTCTGCCTCCAGCCTCTCCTTCATCGCAGCGATCAGTTCGTTCTTGGTGCGCTTCTTCGGCCATTCGTCCATTGGCTTAAGCGAAATGTAGACATCGCTCACGTCGATGGACATAGGATCAGTGGCTACTTCAGGACTGCCTGTCCGTGTGACCACGCGATCGACTTCGGGAAACTCCCGCAGGACGCTTTCGATGATCTGATTGCCGTGCAGAGACTCATCGATGGAGATGCCTGGAACGCGGAACATCTCAATCAGGATGGAGCCTTCATCCAGCGATGGAATGAACTCAGCGCCGAGAAACGGAATCGCCGTGAGTGACAGAAGAAACAGGCCCAGGGCAATACCTCCGGTGATCTTTGGATGTGCAACGGCGCGAAGCAGCATCGGACGGTAGGCGCGATCCAGTTTGCGCATCACCCATGTCGGCATCTCTTCTTTTTCTTTCCGCAGCAGATACCAGCTCAGCACGGGCATCAGCAGAAGGGCCAGCAATAGCGATGCGAACAATGCGAAAAGCACTGTCGCCGCCATCGGCTTGAACATCTTGCCCTCAACCCCGCTGAGCGCCAGGATCGGAACATAGACAAGAAAGATAATCGCAACACCGAAGAAGATCGGCTTTGCCACTTCCATTCCGGCAAGCCGTATGGTGTCTTCTACCGGCTCTTCCGGATCGCGGTAGTGGAGGCGACGCAGTACGTTCTCGATCATCACGACGGAGCCATCCACGATAAGCCCGAAGTCAATAGCGCCGAGGCTCATCAGGTTGCCGGAGATCTTTGCCTGCACCATACCCGTAACCGCGATGAGCATCGAGATCGGAATCGCAACCGAAACCGCGATTCCCGCCCGGAAGCTACCCAACAACAGAAACAGGACCGCGATGACCAGCAGACCGCCTTCGATCAGGTTGCGTGTAACCGTATGGATGGTGCGGCCCACCAGCTCTTCGCGATCCAGCAATGGCGTGATCTTCACGCCCGCGGGTAGAGTCTGCTGCAGCGCCTCCAGCTTGGTCTTGACGTTCGCCGCGACGTCGCGCGAGTTCTCGCCGAGCAGCATCATCGCGATGCCGACCACAATCTCACCCTTGCCGTCCTGCGTCGCGAAGCCGCGCCGCACCATAGGGGCAAAATGCACCGTAGCGATGTTACGGATAAGAATCGGTGTGCCTGTCGGAGAGGCAGAGACAACGATGTTCTCGATATCCGTGAGGCTGGTGATCAGACCTTCGCCCCGAATCAGCGATTGCTGTTCATAGTGTTCAAGGTATGCCCCGCCGGCATTCGCATTGTTCTTTGACAACGCCTCAATCACGCGTCCGAGGGTGACGTGATAGCTGGCCAGTTTGTCGTTATCTACCTCAACCTCATATGTCTTCAACTCGCCGCCGTGGCTGTTCACCTCGACGATACCCGGCACCAGCCGGAGTTTTGGAGCGATCTGCCAATCGAGGATGGAACGAAGCTCCATGGCGGAACGCCCGCCGCCGCTGACTTTGAACTGATAGATCTCACCCAGTCCGGTTGAGATGGGGCCCATCTCAGGCACGCCGACCGTGGCTGGAATCAGCTCTTTGGCTTGCGTAAGGCGTTCGTTAACAAGCTGACGGCAAAAGTACGGATCCGCACCATCATCGAAGTACACGGCGACGTATGACAAACCGTACTTCGAGGTTGACTGCACCCGCTTCAGGCCCGGCAAGCCGCTCATGGCCGTTTCAACGGGAAACGAGATCAGCTTCTCCACTTCCAATGGAGAAAGGCTAGGGGCGCGGGTAAGAATCAACACCTGGTTGGGTGTGATGTCCGGTTCCACATCAATGGGGAGCTCGCGCAACGAGATCATGCCAATCCCGATGGCAAACAACGTTCCCAGGATGACCAGGATTCGATACCGCAGAGCAATGGCGATGAGCTTTTCCATTAGTCCTCATCTCCCAGTTCTCCGCCGGCCACGATGGACTTCAGGTGGAATGCTCCCTGCGTGACAACCTGCTCACCATCCTTCAGGCCGCTCACAATCTCAACACGGTCTTTGACGGTAACGCCCTTCTCCACCCGCCGGATGGCGAACTTCGTCGGAGCGATACGAACAAAGACAACATCCTTTCCTTCGACCTCCTGCAAGGCGCTGCTGGAGACGGTAAGCGCATGCTTACTGAATGTCGTCGGAAGCTCGATGCTGGCGTACATGTCAGCCTTCAGACGCATATCGGCATTCGCAACCTCGCATCGGACACGGGCTGTGCGGGTCTGCGGGTCAAGCACATCACTGATGTACGTGACTCGTCCCGGAAATGCGGTATCGGGGTAAGTCTCCACACGGATCGAAGCATCCTGCCCCAGACGAATGCGGCCCAGGTCTTTCTCGTACACCTCGGCCTGTACCCACACATGTGAGAGGTCGGCCACCTGAAGCGCAGCGCGGCCGGGCTCCAGAACATCGCCGGCGGACATCTGCACCTTGATGACGGCGCCGGAGAAGGGGGCTCTCAGAACGGTCATGCCGGCAGGGCCTGATGCACCGAAGCGTTGAAGCCGCTGCTGCAGCCCGCGAACAACAGCCTCCTGCGACTGGATATTGGCGCGGATGCCTTGCTCTTCGGCCTTATTGAACTCATAGTCTTTTTCGGCCACCGCGCCAATATCGGCGAGATGCCGGGAACGTTCCGTCTGCCGCGCCGCCGGTACAAGCTGCGCCTGCAGCTTACTCAGCTCCGCCTTCGCGGACTGCTCCTGCGCACTTAGATCGACCGCATCCAGATTGTCGAAGGTAGCCAGAACCTGCCCAGCCTTTACGCGGTCACCGACCTTGACCTTAACCTCTGCGACTCGCCCGCGAGCGAGTGTAGAAACCTCGCCCACACGGCTGTCGATCGGCTGAACCGTGCCCGTCGCACGGAAGAACTCATTCATCTGTTCCAGCGTCGCGGCTTCGGTCTGCAGCCCCACGTGCTGCTGTGCGGGAAGCTGCATCTCCACTTCATTGCGTTTGGTTTCCTGCTCTGACGCGATCTTGTCACTCTCCGCGGTGGAGGTCTTGTTTTTGCAGCCGGTCGTAAGAACAGCAGTGAATAGAACAACAATCCAGATCTTCTTCATGGGAGATTTCCTCCAATCGCACGCTCCAGTTCCGCCCAGGCGCGCTGTACTTCCGCTTGCGCATCGATATAGGCGACCCGGTTATCCACTACCTGCCGCTGCTCATTGATCACGTCCAGCAACCGAAGTTGTCCCAGCCTGTAGGCTTCGCGAATCACTTCAAGGTTCTTTTCGGAGCCGGGAACAACATCGGTGTCGAGCGTCTTCAGCGAGGCTTGCGCCGCCTCCAACCTGCGGAAGGCTGCCTCTACTTCGGTTGGAATGCTTTTCTCCAGATACTCGCGATGCAGTCTTGCGGCATTGTTGCGGGCGGTCGCCGCCTCAACCTCGCCGCGTCCGCTACGGTTGCTCTTCAGCGGGACCGAGATTGAAAAGCTGAGAATGTCGTCACGATCGCGCAGCGGAGCGATTGCCCCGGTTGGAGTAAAGCCGAAGAGATCGTCAAACTGCGAGGTCTGCCGGATGTACCCGGCCCCAAGACTGACGTTCGGTTTTGCATTCGCCCGGGAGAGATCAATCGAGGTCTTCGATTGCGCTTCGTTCAGCCGCGCGGTCCGCAGATCGGCACGCCCCTCGTTGGCTCTTACGATGAAGGCCTGAAGCGAGTCAGTCGCGGGCGACGCCGGCTTGAGATCCGGTAAGGCCTCACCGGGAGCAAGCTGCGCCAGCCGCCGGAGCGTTGCTTCCGCGGTCGACAGACGTCCTCGGGCACTATTGATCTGCACGGTAGCCTTGGCCAGTTCTACCTTCAGCAGATTGGCCTCAAGCGCGGGAGCATCGCCTTCGCCTACGCGTGCTTCGGTTAATCCCAGTGCCTGCCGGTTCGCATCACTGAGTTGCCGCAGCATCGCAAGCCTGTCCGCCTCAGCCGATCGATCAGCCGCGGCGACCCTGATCTCGTAGGCGAGCTCAGCTGACCTGGCCGCCAACTCGGCCTCAGCCTTGTCGACATCGAAGCCTGCGACCGCGATACGCTTGCCGCGTTTTCCGAAGGTCTCGACTTCCTGGGAGAAGTCAGCGCCATAGGTGTCTTCACCAATGGTGCCGATCGGTCTTCCTGTCGCCCCTTTCAACGTAAGGCCCGGCGCCGGCCGTACTCCAGCCTGCCGCTTCAGGCCGCGCGCTTCGGCGATTCCCTCACGAGCCGCGGCAAGATCTTGATTGCGCTCAATTCCTATGCGTACAAGTTCCTCAACCGTAGATGGCGAGGTCTGCTGCGCCGGCGCGTAAGCCGATGCAGACAGCAGTACGCAAAGGACGAGCAATCGTCCTTTGAACATGGGTATCTCCTTGTGTCGTTAGCTCAAAACAACGAAGCGACGATCAGGAGAGTTGAGGAGGGTGTTCGATCTCGGAGGGTCTTGTGTGGGGCTTCTGGAGCGGTTCTGCAATATACGCAGAGACACTGATTCGGTCCAGCGTGACAAAGGCAAACAGTTCTACCGGCGCGGGATGGGCACAGCAGCAGATACAGTTATCGCCGCTATCTGTCGAGACCAGATCCTTATGCTGACGCTGTGACGCTAAAGCAGAGCAATCTGATCCTGGAACATCGCACGTTATAACCTGCACGCCCACATAGAGGACGAGCAGCAGTGCGACTGCGCGGAAGATGCGCGACCAGACAGCCATGGGCTTATCAGCCATAGGCTCATCATACCGCGTTGATCGGAAGCGGCTTCGCATCGACATCGCGACAGGCGTAAGTAGTTGAATTCACAGGGGTAAATGTGATATAATACTAAAGGTAATTTCATCCTGAAACTCACTATGAGGTGTCATGACAATCTCACGCGACGCTGTTGCATCGTTCTTCCGGAAGTTTGCGGCCAGCAGTAATTCCAAAGACACACCAGCCGAGATCTCTCACTTTGCCGACGTATTCGTTGCGGCGGGTCCGTCTGGCAACGCTATCGTCAAGGTCGAAGATTTCGCAAAAGTATTGCCGAAGAGACGCCAGCTCCTGGAAGCATCCGGCCTTGTTCATACCTCACTCAAGTCCTTCGATGTAACGGCCTCAACAGACCGCCACGTCGTCGTCAACAACACGTGGGAGATGAGCTTCAAGACCCAGACACACGGCGAGGTCACAATACCGGTCTCAGCCACCTTCACCATTGATATGGGCGGTGAAAGTCCCAAGGTGCTTGTCTACCTTGCACATCAGGACATCCTGCAAATTCTGCGGGATCGCGGGATGCTGGCCGCCAACTAGGCCAGGATAGACCGCCAAACCTACTTCACTAATGGAGCTAGTAAGTCGCTGAGCAGATCGGGCATGTTCACGGTGCGCTCCAGGCGAGGAAATCGCTCACCATCGTGATACATGATCGGCACATCTCGTAACGCATTGCCAAGTTGCACAGTGATGAAGATGGGCTTGGATGCATCTACGTCGGTGGACTCCGGCTTTCTCTCCATCAGTGCTTTGTGCAAAGCAGATCGGGAGAAAGCTCGGCCATCGATCGTAATGATCTTCTCGCCCGGAGAGAGTTTGGCCTCGAAGGCGGGCGAGAAGAACCGGACATCTCCTATGGTTCCATCCTCCCTTACGAGCAGGCCCAGCGAAAAGTATGCGTCGATGGTTTTGCCCATCTCCCCTTTCTCGTAATCGCTCGCCTCGTCAGAGTACGCGAGCGTCCAGCCGCTTTGCGTGATGCCATCGAGATCAGCGTGAGGCGAGAGAGAGGTGATCTTTTCCCGCAGGAAGTTCGCCCAATCATAGGGGGCAACCTGGTTCAGGTCGGCAACCAGTTCGTCAAAGTTATAAGGCACCGTGACGGGTGCAGTGTTGCCACCCTTCGCAAAAAAGACCAGGCAGAAGTCGTGCAGCGATTTCTGCCCGTTCGTCAGCTCGCGAATGAGCATGTCGGTATGCAGCCACAGGAGCTCGCCCTCAGCGTAGTAGTCAAAGCTGCGCCGCCAGTTGTTGTAAGCCATATTGCCTCCCTGGATGGGAGCCGATATCGCTGAATCTTCCACGTTGCGCCAAACACGGCCTGGCTTTTGATCCAGCGAGGCTGCTGAGTATGCGAGCGCCTCTCGGAACTGCTCCGGTGTCTCGAATCCAGACCGCACCGCCAGAACATCTCCCAGAAGTCTTGTCAGCCCTTCGTAGACCCAGAGCAATTCGCCTTTCATCGGTGTTGCGAAATCGGGTGTGTCGAGTCCTACCGGACGGCGGTATTTGCCATTCCATGAGTGGGTAAACTCGTGCGGCAGCAGCTCCCCATTCGATACTGCCTGGACTGGATCACTGTACGCATTATGAGAGCCGCCATTGTTGCTCGATTCCTGGTGCTCCTGACCATGACGTCCGGCGAAATCACTCAGGGTAAGCAGGAAGTGATACGAGTCGTAATGGTGAGATCCGTACATCGCCCACGCTTCCGGCACCAGCTTGTTGAGCGCGGCAAGAAAGGCCGGGGTCAGGTTCTGATCGAGGTCCTGGGGCGAGTCGGCGGCGACATCCAGAAAATGCTGCGGCGCAATGCCCGGCGCCAAAGGAATCTCTTTGAAGTAACGGCCGGTGAGAATCGGCGAGTCCTCAAGATGGCGAATCGTCGTTTGCGCAAAGGTGGTAGTGTTTCCAGTGGATTTAGCCGGTATCAGCGCAGTACCCAGATGCCAGCCCTCCGGCACAATCACACTCGGCACAACAACGATCTGGCTAACGGGCACGCCCGCGGGATAGAACATCAGCCGTTCCCATTCAAGCTCAGCCAGATTGGGCGCCACGTCGATGCCTTGAGAAACAGCAAGAAAATCGTCGTGAATGTGCAGGCGCGTTACTCCGTTGGGAACGACAACGTGGAATGCGTACAAATCAATGTCGTCACGCCGCCAGGGAATGGCCTGCCCGTTACCAGTGACGACAATGCCGGCGAACTCGCCGATTGGTCCTGTTGGACTGTGACTGCCCGGAATCCATTTGGCCGCGGTAAACGTAAAAGGTCCGGGTTTGACGGGGATTTCGATTTCGGCATGTAACAACTTCCGAGGCGCATCGGTCAGGTTCGCGGTAATGGTCATCGGATTCGCCGCAGCCGTTTGATTGTTAGTTTGCGCAAGGGGAGCAGCATGAATCCGTAAAGAAGCGAATACACAAGCGAACAGGGTGATACCCGTGAGACAACGAGCGGACAGCCGGAAGGGCATGCGCGGGCTCCTCTTTCCGGAGATACGGTGCCAGATAACGTTTGGTTCCCGAATCAAAAAGCCAGGTACCAGCCTGTCCGTTTCATCGCGCGAGGTAGATGATTGTTAACGCCAAGTAAGGCAACGTACCGCAAATGGAGGGAGCATGGCGAAACTGCTCTCAGTCAATGTCGGCCTTCCACGTGAGATCGAATGGCAAGGCAAGCTGGTCCGTACCGGAATCTGGAAGCTCCCTGTCTCGGGCCGTGTCTTTGCCCGGCGATTGAACCTGAACGGCGATGGCCAGGGAGACCTTGCAGGTCACGGTGGCGAACACCGTGCCGTCATGGTCTATCAGATCGATGCCTATCGCTACTGGGAGAAGGTACTCAACCGCAACGATTTTGAACACGGGCAGTTCGGAGAGAACTTCACCGTCGAAGGTCTTGCGGATGATGAGGTCTGTATCGGCGATCGATACAGCATCGGCAACGCGGTCTTTGAGGTGACGCAGCCTCGCGTGACCTGCTACCGGCTTGGCATCCGCATGAACAATCCGCAGATGGCCGCATTGCTTGTCTCGCACCGAAGGCCGGGATTCTACTTCCGCGTGATTACAGAAGGCGAGGTTGGCGCAGGAGATGAGATTCAGAAGATCGCCGATGGTCCCGGACGAATTACCGTCGCCGAAGTGGACGGCTTGTTGTATCTGCCGAATCACGATGCCAAACGCATTGCGATAGCGGTCGATATTCCTGCACTGAGCGGTGGATGGAAGGGCTCGCTTGAAGAGTTACTGAAAGCAGATGAGCAGGGAGTGCATAGCGGAAACGCCGGTCTTACATCTTCTATCGCATCTCCACCCTTGTGGAATGGCTTTCGCACGCTACGGGTTGGCGCAGTCCACCAGGAGACCAATGAAGTAAAGTCCATAGTGCTGGAGTCCGCGGATGGCGTGTCTCTCCCGGCCGCACTGCCGGGCCAGTACCTTGTCCTGCGGCTATACCCGGACAAAGGTTCGCGCCCAGTGGTGCGCAGCTATTCCATCTCAGGCGCTTGCGATGCGGGAACATACCGCATCAGCGTGAAGCGAGATACCGGCCCAGGCAGCCAATACATTGCGGACGTAACCCAGGCAGGCGACATGCTTGAAGTAAGCGCGCCGCGTGGCGAGTTTGTACTGCGTTCCGGGATACGTCCGGTCGTTCTGCTGAGCGCCGGGATCGGTGCGACTCCAGTCTTATCGATGCTGCATGCTCTTGCCTCCAATAGCGCAGCATCTCATCGCGAGGTGTGGTGGATTCACGGAACGCGCAGTGGCGGAACACATGGCTTTGTCGAAGAGACGCGCGGGCTGCTGAAAGCCGCTCCCGGAAGCCATTCGGTGATCGTCTATAGCAAAGCCGAACCGACAGATCGGCTGGGAAAGGACTTCGATCTCGCAGGGCGTCTGGATCTTGATGGCCTGCGGAAACTCGGCATGCCTCTCGATGCCGATTTCTACCTGTGCGGCCCTGCAGGCTTTCAAAACGACATCACCCGAGCCCTGGCCTCTTTGTCGGTTCCAGCGAACACGATTCACCAGGAGATATTCGGCTCAGTGGGTTCTATCACCCCCGGCGTCGTGAAGGCCGAGGTTAAACTTCCGCATCCACCCACTGCATCCACGGGAAACGGACCGCTTGTCTCGTTCACGCGCAGCAATCTAACGGTACCGTGGGACAACAGATTTCGAAGCCTGCTGGAGTTTGCCGAGGCCTGCGGCGTTCCCGTCCGATGGTCTTGCCGCACCGGCGTCTGTCACATGTGTGAATGTGGGCTGCTGAGTGGCAACGTGCATTATTCTCCTGATCCTCTGGATCAGCCGGCCGGCGGGAATGCGTTGATCTGCTGTTCGACGCCGGAATCACAGGTTGATCTGGATTTGTAACCACCCGAGACCTGTGCCGCAGGATGCATCGACGCTTGCTTTGGGCCTTGTTAGAAGTTGTGGGCATTCCCCACCCACCCTAGCGTTGCGAGGGCGGGGCACCCCGGGCAAGGAAAACAAGAGAAACGACAAGCAAAGGTGCCAGGCTCTAAGCGCTGAAGGCGCGCTCTATACCAGCCTGGGGCGTTGCCCGGGCAACGCCCCAGGTTTCATTGCCAAAGATGTTCAAGGGCTGAAGGCCCGCTCTATAGTTCTCCCGTTCAGGCGATTGAGCAGGCCCAACGACTCACTAATATTCGGTAGAACAAACATCTCTCCAAACTCACCGCAAGACGCGCGCCCACACTTCGTGAATAATTCTCCTTGTGAAAAAGACATCCCTCGCGCTGTTGAGTCGCCGTGACCTCATCCTGGGAGCAACCGCCTCGGCTTCGCTCGCCGCCACACCGCTTCGCGCACAGAGCGTCAAGCCATCGCTCCCCTTTGCCGATCTTCGTGAGACACCTGCACAGATAACGGCATTTGCTGGACTGGACAATGCACGCCCGTTGACTCGTTCCGGCAGCGAATGGCGGGCGGGCGACCTGGTGGTTACGCTCGACAACTCGCGAACAGGAACCGTCGTATCGCTCGCGGCTCCGTCGGTGGCTGTGACGCACCTGCGTCTTCGCTGGAGCCTCCGGTATCCCGAAGATATCGTCGTGCTGGGCGATGCGTGGGAGCGCTCGTACGGTGACCTCGGCTGGCGCAATGTCGTCGCCGAGCGTCCATTGCCCTGGTACTGCGCTGTTCACCAGAACGGCACCACACACTGTTACGGAGTCGAGACCGGTGCTGCGAGCCTTGGGATGTGGCAGGTCGACACGGCAGGAATCACGCTCTGGCTCGACGTGCGCAACGGCGGCGAGGGCGTCCTCCTCGGATCACGCGTGCTCAAGGCAGCCACGCTGGTCGCGCGTCGCGGAGATCGCGGCGAGTCCATTCATAGCGCTTTGTCTGCCTTCTGCCGCACCATGTGTCCCTCGCCACGCCTGCCGAAGACTACCGTCTACGGATCGAATGACTGGTACTACGCTTACGGCAAGAACACTGCCGAAGGCATCCTCCGTGATGCGGAGCTGGTCGCAGCGCTTGCACCCTCCAACGGGCCGAAGCCGTTCGCCATCGTCGACGACGGCTGGCAGAACCAACAAACCTTTCCCGACATGGCGGCACTGACAGCACAGATCCGCTCCAAAGGCGCACGTCCGGGCTTGTGGATTCGCCCGCTGCAAGCGCATGCAGGCACCGATCCCAAACTTCTCCTTCCCGACGTACGCTTCGGACGCCGGCGAGAGCGTTTCAACGACCTTGCCTACGACCCCACCATTCCAGAGGCTCGCGAAGCCGCACTCAACACCATGCGTGAGGCGGTGCGCTGGGGCAATGATCTGGTCAAGCATGACTTCTCGACCTACGAGCTGTTCGGCGGCTGGGGCAGTGAGATGGGAGCATCAATGACGACGGGCGGTTGGCATTTTAACGATCGCTCACTCACCAATGCCGAGATCGTACTCAACCTGTATCGTGGCCTGCGCGAAGCTGCAGGTGAGCAGACGGTCGTCATCGGCTGCAACACCATCGGACATCTCGCCGCCGGGCTGTTTGAAGCCAATCGCACGGGAGACGATGTCAGCGGACGAGCCTGGGAGCGGACACGCCGCATGGGCGTCAACACGCTCGCCTTCCGGCTGCCGCAGAACCGCGCTCTCTTCATCGTGGACGCGGATTGTGTTCCGCTCACCAAAGCCATCGCGTGGGAGAAGACACGCATTTGGCTCGACGTGGTGGCGCGCAGCGGCACCACGCTGATCGTCTCTCCCGAACCCGGCGCGATTGGAGCAGAACAGAAGGCAGCCCTGCGTGAGGCCTTCGCCATCGCAGCGACAACTCCTGCCGCTACCGCGGACGATATGCTGCAAAGCAATGCTCCCGAGCGCTGGACGTTTCAGCAGAACGGTGGAATAAAGAAAGCGAACTATAGCTGGGATGAAGACGGCGCATCGCCGTTCTCGATTTAGCAACCGGGTGGGAGCCGTGGGCTTCAGCCCACGGTTTATTGGCCACAAAAGAGGTCGGGCTTTAGCCCTGGGCCTTTTCCTGATAGACAGAGAATGCCCAGGGCTAAAGCCCGACGTTTTGATGCTTGCTAATCAGCGGGCTGAAGCCCGCTGCTCCCACCGGTTCGAGCTACGCTCGAATCACCCCACTCAATGCGCCGCTGGGCTCCTTTGAACTAACCCCGACACATAGTGCACGATGGTAGTGATGAGTGAGTTTGTGAACGTTGGTCTTATCGGTTATGGATACGCGGGTCGTGTCCTTCATGCTCCTTTAATTCAGGCAATCCCTGGCCTGCGTCTCACCACGGTCGCGTCTTCCAAGGGAGACCAGATCCGCGCGGCCTTGGGAGACGTCCGTGTCTGCACGCCGCAGGAACTGATTGCGGACGAACACATTGACCTGGTTGTCATCGCCACGCCGAACACCGAACACTTCCCGCTCGCGATGGCGGCGCTTGAGGCCGGCAAGCATGTCGTGGTTGACAAGCCGTTCACGCTCGATCTGGCCGAAGCAGAAAAGCTGCGCGCTGCTGCCCTTCGTAAAGACCGTATGCTCACCATCTTCCATAACCGCCGCTGGGAGAGCGAAGTTCTTGCCATCGACGAAGTGCTGCAACGTGGAGTGCTCGGGCGCGTGGTGCAGTTTGACTGCCACATGAACCGCTATCGCCCAGTCGTCCGCAAGCGCTGGAGAGAGGATGCCGGACCGGGCGCAGGACTGTGGTTCGATCTCGGTCCACACATGATCGACATGGCACTGCACTTCTTCGGCCTGCCCCAGCAGATCACCGCTTCGTTCGCAATCCTGCGTGACGGTGGACAGACCGATGACTGGGCCCACGTCATCCTCAGCTATCCGGACAAGCGCATCGTCCTCGAAGCCATGAATCTTGCCTCCGGCTCACTGCCTCGCTCCATACTCCATGGCACGCAGGGCACCTGGGTGAAGTATGGGCTCGATACGCAGGAGGCGCAGTTGCAGGCAGGCATGTCTCCGCTTGATCCGGCCTTCGGTATCGACCCTGTGCCCGCGGTCTTCTATGCCGGCACGGGTGAGACAGTGGAATACCCCACGCCTCGCGGCAATCAACTGCCGTTCTATGAAGGCGTGCGCGATGCCATCCTGCACCACAAGCCTGCACCTGTCTCCTCGCGAGACGCTCTTGCCGTCATGGCGGTTCTTGAAACCACCTTCCGCTCCGGCGAACAGCAGCGCACGCTTCCTCTCGAATTCAAGCTGCCGCAGGAGCAGGAGTGGGGCGAATCAGAACGGTCCGCAGGCGAGAAGCAGTGACAAGCATCCATGAGAAAAGGACCAGGACAAATGCGCGATTGGTAATGCCGTAGGGAGCGCCTCGATGCAGCGTACGGAACTGGATAGCAAAGGCGATAAGGATAAGCACTGCCCAAAGTACTGACTCCAGGCGAAACGATCGCCAGCCAGGATGTTTCCAGTACGCCATAGGTAAAAGTAGCGCAACGAGTATGCTGCCGCCCACATTAATGAGGAAGCTGACGGTATGGATATTGCCGGTGCGAGTACTTACGGTAGACTCCTCCAGATCTGTGGGGAAGATCGCGGAGACGATCAAGCCAATGGAGACCACCACAAGCAGCGATATCGCAAGACGGGCGACCAGCGAACGTAGGCCGCTCCGGTTGAGTCCGAGTGCCAATGAGAGATAGCCAAGGCTCATCGCCACGAAGACAGACTGCATCAACCAGCCGAAATGCCCGACCGCGTAATCACTGATCATGTGAGAGCGCGGGGTATAGTCTGGCCGCAGAAAATGCAATAAAGCCAGGGCGGCGAATGCATACAAGATGAAGAAGGCAACCAGGTTCGGCCAGATGCTGCTTTGAGTCCGAGCGGGCGGGACAGAAATCTCCTGAGTCATAAAGGCATTCCAGATTGCATCGAGTTTTAGAGTGACGGGAGAAAGGCGGAATTCTCTCGCAAGTAGCTTACTTCGGGCCCGGTTGTTTGTCCTCAGAAGCTCCGTGCGCCAACTGAAAGCTAACGTAATTCCTGCAAATACGGCGCGAAAAACCGATAAAACCTCACGAGCGGCAGTAGCGTTACACTCATAGGGTGAAAACGAAGATGTTGTTTGCACCTTTCATGGCGATCGCGCTCGCCTCGACCGTCGCCGCGCAAAACACCAAAGCGTTTCTCGGCCGTTGGGACATGACCGTTACGCCCGCCACCGGCAAGCCATATCCGCAGTGGATCGAGCTGACGGAGAACGGCGGCAAGATTGAAGGCCGCGTTCAGCCGCGCGGCGGCGGGTGGCATCCGATCTCGGACGCACACATCGAATCAAGCAAATTGATCGTGGCCGTGGGAGAAGCGACCAATTGGGAGCTCACCTCTCCCAGCGCAGGCAAGCTGACTGGCATCGAGAAGCACGGCAACACCGATGGCCCAGCACTCGCCGGCGTGAAGGCGCCTTCGCTGGATCGGCCCATGCCGAAGAAGTGGACCAAGCCCCGGCCTATTTTCGACGGTAAGGATCTGAAAGGCTGGGAGCCGATCGGCAATGTCGACAACAGCAAATGGGTGGCTCGCAATGGCGAGCTGGTGAATGACAACCCTGAAGTTCCCGGTCAAAGGACCCACGGCGCTGCCAACATCATGACCACCGAGAAGTTCCAGGACTTCAAGCTGCATATTGAAGTGAACTGCCCTGAAGGCGGTAATAGCGGAATCTACCTGCGCGGCCGCTACGAGGTACAGGTCGGCACCGAAGGCGGCAAGCTGCCATCGCACGAGATGGGCGCGATCTACAGCCACTATCCACCGCCGGCGGGTTCAGAGCTCGGTCTCGGAAAATGGACGACCTTCGACATCACTCTGGTCGGCAGGCATGTAACAGTTCTGCGCGATGGCAAGGTGTACCACGACAATGTCGAGATCCCCGGCCCGACCGGCGGCGCTCTTGATAGCAACGAGGCCGAGCCGGGACCGTTCTATCTGCAGGGCGATCACCACGGCGTCATCGAATACCGCAACATCACCATCTCCGTTCCGGCAAAGTAAGACCTTCTCTGAACCGCGCGTCTGCGGACTCGGTAGGCGGACGCGCGGTTCGATAAATTCGGTTTGAATTTTGATAGGAATTTTGGGTATTCCGAACCCACCCTCACGTTGTGAGGGTGGGGCGCCCCGGTTGGGGACAACGTATCAAAAGCAGATTTCTCCGCTACGCTTCACCCCAGCCAGCAAAGCTGGTTGTGGACCCCGAACGCTCCGAAATGACAAAGCAAAAAGATCTCACGATTCTTAGCGCTGAAGGCGCGTTCTATACCAGCCTGGGGCAACGCCCCAGGTTTCATTGCCAAAGATGTTCAAGGGCTGAAGGCCCGCTCTATAGTTTCAGTGTTCAGAGTCGACGATTTCAGCGTAAAGTTCTGGCTGTGAAATGCGCGATCACAGCAACGCTGCTCTCCGTAATGTTCGCTCTCTCGGCGCCCGCCGAGACTTCGCCTCATCCCGTCCCTCCGGGACATCCCTTGGCAGATTTACTGAAACAGGAAGTTCCCAAGGCCCCCGCTCCGCCCGTCGCACTACAGACACCCATCAGCGACTACGACACCCTGAACGACGCTTCGTATTTCGTCCTTGGCTTCTATACCTTCCATCCGGAGTCAAAAACTATTCAGCCTCCATTGCAGATTCTGCTTTTGGACAAGCCGAGTAACTCGTGGAGCTACCTCGAAATCCAGGGTAAGTCTGACGCTGATGACGATCCCAGGAATGGGTGCCTCGGCAGCGTTGTTCGGATCAGATCCATTGAAGAGAAGTTCTTCCTCGAGACTCACCAGACACCTTCAGCTTCCTGCCAGTTTGTTCTTTCGCGTCATCTCAAACTGGAACACATTCTCTATGGCTGGCCGTGGGAGAGCCGCCCTTCTCGCCGTGTCCTCATCGAGGGCAACACGGTTCATTTTGCCAGGACCCACCCTCTACGCCTGAGCCTGTATGATCCTGCAACCGCAGTCGAAACCTCATTGCTGCCAGTCGCCAATGATCGTTCGATGAAATGGCTTGACGACGACCTGAGCGACCTCATCGATGATTCGTGGTGCCGGGAAAACAACTCGCCTTGCGAGGCTTCAGGGCTCGCTGGCTCAGCAAAAGCTTTCTTCGTGAACGACAAGTCGAACGCGGTGGCGATTGACGTCGAATACATCGGGGAAGGAATGGGGCCGAGAGCCGAAACCTTCAAAGCCGAGGTGATCTATATCTTCGACTTGCGCGGCAAGGCGTTGCGGCACGTGGAATTCAAGCCCGATTCGTTGCAGAAAATGATTGGCGACTACAACATGGAAGAGCTAACCCAGCCCTCAGCTTTGCGCCAATTGCTTTCGCACTAGTCGACAACCTGACTACACTCAGGAATGAGCGTGCGGTGAAATGCATCCACATTCACAACCTGAGGAGCATCATGAATGTCGAATGACGACGGTACCAGGATTATTCCCAGGCGCACGCCGGAGTCGGCGGCCATGGTGGCCAGCGTCAAGCGTGCCATGGCAATCACTCCGGCTCTCAACCGTCTGACCTTCGACGATGCAGACGAGATTCGAGCCGTGTTCAGCGATCTCATCGGCCGCAAGGTAGACGAGAGCTTTTCGCTGATCCCCCCGTTCTACACCACCGGTGGCGAGAATATCCGCATTGGGCGCAATGTCTTCATCAACCAGAACTGCACCATGTACGATCTCGGCGGCATCGACATTGCTGACGATGTGATGATCGGGCCGAACGTAAGCCTCATCACATCAAGCCATCCGGTCGAGCCTTCGCAACGGCGCGCCTTCGTCATCGCAAAGCCCATTGTGATCGAAAGAAACGTGTGGATTGCTGCCGGAGCGACCATTCTCGGCGGAGTCACCGTCGGTGAGAACTCAGTCGTAGCCGCAGGCGCGGTCGTCACCAAAGACGTTCTCCCGAATACCCTTGCCGGCGGAAATCCTGCGAGAGTAATTCGTTCGATTGGCGATTGATCCCGAATAGCCCCGGTAGACGTCCAACACTGGAGAGCACTCAAGGGGATTGACCGCCATGCGGACCTGGGCTGTAGCCTCATTCTTTGCGCTTCTTTCATGCGCTGAAGCTTTCGCGCAGGTCTCTGCAACCTTCTACCTGGATAAAGACGTCATCCAGTCAGGACAGAGAGCTATTCTTCACTTCAAAGTGACAAATCTGGGATCGTCTCCCTACATGCTGAACACCACGGGGCTGCCCAATCAGCCGTTTTGCTCTGGTTATTCCTTCAAGGTCTTGCGTCAGCCCAGTTCCGCCTCCAATCAAAATGGGGCGCTGGCTAATACCTGTGTCATCAATGGACAATTCCACCATGTGTCCATTGCTCCCGGCGCCACCTACGTTCAGGACATCGACCTCAGTCTGTATCTCGATCTCCAAGTGCGGGGAGAATACGTCATAGAGGTATCCCACCGCCCCATACCGTGGTCCGGAGGCGCTCATGATCCAGCGAATGCCAAAGCGGACTTGAGCTTGCGTGTTGAATGAGATGTGTCGTTGCTTTAGGCCTGTTAGCAGCAAGAACGGGTCTCCAGCGAACGATACGAGTGCTCAGTAAAATAAAGGCCGGGCCCATGTCCCTAAGGGGACATGGGCCACCCGGTGCATGGGCAATCTCAAAGATGTCGATCCGCCCGAGCTGGCGGCATCAGTCATTTGCGATGGGCTGCCAAAGCTCGATGCGATTTCCTTCCGGGTCGGTGACCCAGCCAAACTTTCCGAAGTCGTAGCTTTCGCGCTTTGGATCGACCGTGACACCTTCGGCGATCAGACGGTCCAGCAATCCATCCAGGTCATCCACCTGAAGATTGATCATCGCCTTCTGTTCCGGAGGAAAATACGCGCTGTCTTGCTTGAAGAAAGAGAAGACAACCCGCGGGTGTTGCGTCGGAGCTGGAAATCCAAACGCTCCGTCAGCTTTCACCAGGCCGAGATGCTGCTCGTACCACTGATAGAGAGCCTTCGGATCATTTGCCCGCAAGAATGCTCCGCCAAAGCCGGTAATGGAAGCCATGTAGTTCTCCTATGAGGAACGCTTGTCCAGAGCTTAAGCCTGGAGGATCACAGTGTATCGGAGAGTTCGAAGGGGTGACTAACAATGGAGGGGAGATTCGAGCGAAGCTCGAACCTGGTGGGAGCAGCGGGGTCCCCGGCCAGCTTTGCTGGCTGGGGTGTTCAGCGGGCTTCAGCCCGCTGACAAGCGATAACAGATAGGTTGGGCTTTAGCCCTGGGCCTTCTCTATCTATAAGAAAAAGGCCCAGGGCTAAAGCCCATTTCTTTCTTGGGTCGATGGACCGTGGCCTGAAGGCCACGGCTCCCACACAGTCCGAGCAAGCCACCGTTACGCAATCTCCTCCGCAGGCGTCACTTTAGCAAGATCCTGCTTCAGCAGATAGAACGACACGGCCAGCGGCACTACATCCTTCATCAGAAAAGCCACGTTGCCAACCATCGCGGGAAAGCCGCCTGCAGATGGGGCCCAGCCATCGGGCATGAACGGGATGATCGTCACCGTCGCGATGAAGGTGAACATCGATCCCAGGGCTTCCAGAATTCCCGCCTTACGGTTCCAGAAGCCGGTGAGCAACAACCCGGATACACAACAATTAAAATCAGGCTCTCGCCGAGTCGTCCGGGCTGAGCGACAATGGCTTCGAAAGGGTTTTGTTATGAGCGCACCCACGATCGAACTTTCGATGATCGTGAAAAACGGCGGAAGCAGTCTGGCGCGGTGTTTACAGAGCGCGCGCTCCATTGTGGATCGCATCATCATCGGCGACACCGGATCTACCGACGACACCGCTGAGATTGCGAAGAGGTTTGGGGCGACCTGGATGCCCATCCCCTGGAACGAGGACTTCGCCGAGGCCAGGAACCTTGTGCTGCAGCAGGCAACCTGCGACTGGATTCTTGTCCTCGACGCCGACGAGATGATGGACCCGGAGGGCGCTGAGCTTCTGAAGAAGCTGGTCGCAAAAACGGAGATGGACGCCTTCGATGTCGTGCGATGGAACTACGTACGGCAGGCCAACAGTCGGAGCGGCGCGGAAGGAGCATTGGCGAACCCACGTATCCTTCCGGAGTCAGCCCCCTTCCCTGCGTATGTCACGACCATCAATACCCGGCTGTTCCGCCGAAATCCTGAGGTCCGTTTCGAACGGCCGGTGCACGAGACCGTTGTCTATCGCGTGCAGGAGCTCGGTCTCCCAATCGGCCAGGCAACGTTCGTGATTCATCACTTCGGGCTGGTCGACGATGACGAAAGCGTTCGCGATGCCAAGAACGCACTTTATCTGGAGATCAACAGACGGCATTTTGAAGCCTATCCAGAGGACAGTAGAACGGCCTATGAACTGGGCTGGGCCTTGCTGGAATTCTCCAAGGACCCGCAGGCAGCCCTGGACATGTTGATCCGCGCCGTCCAGCTGGATGAATCCAACATGGATGCCGTCATCCTGGGCGGGGTCTGCCTGCTGCGCATGCAGCGTTATGACGACGCGATCCAACTACTCTCGCATGCCACAGCGAGGAACGTGACCAGCATCGTCCTGTATGAGACCATCGGAGACGCTCGCCTGCACCTGCAGCAGTACGAGGAAGCCGCTCACGCCTACAGCACGGCTCGCAGACAGGGTGGAGCAACCGCGCTGATCCTCGCGAAATACGGTGTATGCCTGATTCATCTGGGCAAGACGCAGGAAGGAATAGAGATTCTGCGTGAGGCTTGCTCGATGGAGCCCAAATATCCAGAGCTACTGGATATCGTGATTGCCGGCGCAGTAACGATGAACGAACTGGCCTTTGCCGCCGAGATCGCGAAGCAACGCCTGGAGCTCCCAGGAGCGACCGACCTGCATCGCTCGATTGCGGAGTATTTAGAAGTGGAGCAGAAATAGTTCAGCGTTTTCTCCGGAAGGAGGCGTGCCCCAACGGGATCTCCTTCCCGCTCATGGTTAGCCACATCGACAACTGCAACATGCCAGCTGCTGACAGGCCGACAATCTCGCGTAAGACGACAACACCCTGCTTACGTCCAATGGCATGGATCGATTGCCCATCAAGGCGATACGAAATCTCATCGACCAGCGGCGATCCTTTGACGGGATAGAACTCTCCGTCCAGGACAGCATCCACCTCCACAATAAGATCACCGGTTTCGCGCGAAATCTCTTCGCGAATGTGAATTCGCTTGCCCTGAATATCGATGATTTGCTTCCAGTGCGAAGGTGAGGACGTCAGTTCAGACGCACTTGGGTCAAAGTCCCACGTCCCGGCGAAGAGCTCGATTGACATACGTTTGCCTTACCCCTGATCCACTTCAGGTTTTGGGGAAATCCTAAATGGGAGCCTCGCTCTCCACAAACTGCTCTCTTCCGTCTTACCTGCCCGCCTGAGACGCATGGGCAGCATATCTCACTCTGTCCGCATCTGAAGTTCTACAGAACGGAGGAGGATTGAGATGACCACAGCAGACCGCATCAAGCATGCAATAGCCATTACATTGATCGGCGACGGAGTGGCTGCTGCCTTGCACCCCACGCACGGTGCACAGTTCTGGAAGAAAGGCCCTGCTGGCTGGCGGCGCAGCATGCGCTGGTGTCAGCGCCATCCTCACGCGACCCGCATGTTCGCCATCGCGCAGGCGGGTCTGGCAACAATGTGGGTGCTGCATCACGAGCGCGGAGCCAGAAGTCTCTTCGGCTGACTCGTTATTGTTCGTATGACAGTGCTTCTATGAGATCCTCCGCTGAAGCTGCCCAAAGTCCGCACAGATCCGCGAAAAGAAAACTGGCTGCGGCCGTGATTCCTGCGAGCGGCCACAGCTCGTAGCGTACCTGGATGAAAAGCAGGTCAGGAACCAGATGTGCGAGCAGCAGACGGATGGCATACACCAATCCGATCCCGCCGATTGTCCCGGCCACCGTAACCAGAATCACTTCCTCCAGCAGCAAAGTATAGATAAGGGTCCAGGACGCGCCCAGGGTCTTCAGAATCGCGAACTGCTGCGTCCTTTCGCCCACCTGCGAGTACCTGTTGATCGTCATCAGGACCATGCCCACGAGCAGGCCAAGCCACAGCATGGAGGCAAAGGTCACTTTGAGGATCTTGTTGATGAGCAGCATCCCTGCCTGATGGGTTTCTCTGAACGTCGCTCCCGCCAAAATCAACATGATCATCACGACAAGCGCGATGCCGAGCGCGTTCAGGAGCGCCTGCTGGGCATGGCCACGAAGATGTCCCACTACGACTCGATGAATCATCAGGGGTGCTGGCCCATATGTTCATTCAAATAACAGAACGGCCGGTTTTTGGGAAGCATTTGTGGTCAATGAGTACGCGCCGATTTGACGTGAATCCAAAAGGACACCTGGATGCAGAGGCGGTTTCCGGTACTCACCACATACTATGGTTAGAACGTGACTGATGGTCCCGAGCAATCCGCCGGCGGACGGCCTGAACGCGGTTTCTCAAGATTCTGTCCTACCCATGGAGAAGTACAAATGAGACGCGCGCTGTTCTCTTTGCTGCTGGTGTCGCTCTTACTCTGCCTAACCCCTGGTCTCCATGCCCAGACCTTCAACCTGCAAACCGGACGCGAACCCGTTGCTTCCCTCGATGGCCTCTGGCGTTTTCACACCGGCGACAATCCCGGATGGGCCGACCCTGGTTTCGACGATTCGCAATGGCCTCTGCTCCGCTCCGATGAAGAGTGGGGCCAACAGGGTTATAAGAACTATGGCGGATTCGCGTGGTATCGCTTCACCGTCGCGGTGCCCGATGGCAGCAGGAACTGGTCCATCTATTTAGGACCGATGGAAACCGGCTATCAGCTTTTCGTTGACGGACGTCTCGCCGGTTCTTTCGGCCCGATCCAAAGTTCCCGAAACTACGCCATCTCAAGCCGCGTCTTCGACCTATCCCCCGCCGCCGCCTCCGGCCCGCGTACATTTCACATTGCCATCCGCGCCTGGCACGCTCCTAATTGGGCGGGGTTTGCACGGGGAGGGTTTTACGGCGGCAATTATTTCGGAGACTCCCGATTCATCGCGCAACGTGCGGCGACGGACCGATCGCTTCAGTGGAACGGGTTCGGCAATGAATATACCTATGCCGTGCTCAGCACGCTCGTCGGCCTCGTCGTGCTCGTCCTGTTTTTCATCCGTCGCCAGGAACGGGAATATCTGTGGTTCGCGCTGCTTCTACTGGCGAACGCGATCGACATTGGATTAGGCATTGGCCGGCTGCTTGCTCTGATCCCATTGCCGGTCTTCGATTTGGTCGATGGCCTCGTGCAAGCGGCTGCTCTCTTTGCCGCCCTGGCATTTTTCTCCGTCGTGCTGCACGCCTCGCGTTCCAGATCCTGGTGGCTCATCGTTGCCCTGTTGTTCATCAGCCCGCCAACGGTCGTCTTTCTTTACGTCTTCAATATCACCCCCGTGGCAATCGCCGGGCTGCTTGGCACGCTGGCGTTGCTCCCTGCCATCGTATGGATTCTCGTAACCCTGGTTAAGCGTTCACTCCAACGCGATCGCGACGCGCTCATCCTGCTTGCTCCTACCCTTCTCTGGCAGGGATTTCCCTTAATCGACAACATCCTCCTGGTCACGTGGCAACTGGGCTGGCAGCGTTGGACGGCGCACTGGGTTTTCCCATTGCTCACCAAACCGTTCGTGCTGATGCCTGGTCCGGCCGTCGGCACAATCTATATCTTTGCCCTGCTTCTATTCCTGATTCGGCGCTTCTCCCTCGCCCGGCAGGAGGAAACGCGCCTTGCAAGTGAACTCGAGTCTGCCCACAGCATTCAGCGCACGCTCGTGCCACCCATCTCTGCCTCATGCAGCGGCTATGACCTGAATGGCCTCTCGCTGCCCAGCGAAGAAGTGGGCGGCGATCTGGTGGACGTCGTCGTGCTCCCCAATCAATCCATCCTTGCCTACGTCGCTGATGTTTCCGGCCACGGGCTCCCGGCCAGCATCCTGATGGGCATGATCAAGACCGCGGTCCGCACCATCCTGCTCGAATCCTGGGATGACTCCGCCTTCCTCCTCGCCGGTCTCTGCGACCGTCTCAACCGCGCACTTCCTGCGGTGAAGGCGCCGCACATGTACGCGACCCTCTCCGCGATCTATCTTGCACCCGATGGCCGCGTCCGGTACACGCTCGCGGGACACCCATCGATCCTCCACTACCGGGCATCCAGCCGGACCGTGCAAGAGATCACCTGCCATCAGCTCCCCGTCGGCCTGCTTCCGGTGGACGCATATATCTCCCACTCCCTGCAAATGGAAGAAGGCGATCTTCTCGCCATTGCCACCGACGGCATTCTTGAAGCGGCCAACACTCAGCAAGAAGAGTTCGGAAGCGACCGCATCGCGGCGCTCCTCACAGAGATGCCCGGTCAGAACCTCGCAGGCATTCGCGACAGCATCGTCTCCGCCGCAAAGGCCTTTGGCAAACAAGCCGACGATCAGACGATCCTGCTCATCCGCCGCGTTGAATAAACTCGCAGCCACGGCTTCGGACAACCTCGGCATCCATCTCACCGGCCATCTGGCTATTGCAACGCAATGGGCGGGATGTTCGGGGTGAGCTATTCGAGCGGAGCTCGAAACCAGTGGGAGCCGTGGGCTTCAGCCCACGGTCTATCGGTTCAATATAAAAATGGGCTTTAGCCCTGGGCCTTCTCTGCCCGTCAGGAGAAAACCCAGGGCTAAAGCCCATTTACTTTTATATGCTGTTATCAGCGGGCTGGAGCCCGCTGAACACCCCAGCCAGCAAAGCTGGCCGGGGACCCATGGGATTATCAATGCACCTCACCGCGGTTGGCACGGCGGAACGCCAATCGATCGTGATTATCCTGCATCAGTCATCACAGATCCCGACCACATGGTCCATGAGTGGACACCAAAGGGTCTTTGCCAAGCACGCAAGTAAGCGAAGACAAGTCTCGAGTAGCGCCAAAAACTCATTCGGCTTGGAGCGTCGTGATTGGATCAAGGCGAAGGCGGCGCATTCGCTGAACGTGCAGCTTTTGGCGGCGAAGATGGTGCTCGCAGGTGGAGTCAATCCTCTGGAGATGCCTAGCCTGATCCAAAGCTAACGGTTATCATGATGATCCACCATGATCTACCGTCGTATCTTCTTTGTCTCTCTTGCGGCCTTTATCGTAACCACCGTTGGCTGCTTGGGATTCGTGTATATCTCGTTCAGGTACTTCACCTATCAGGGCAACGGGATGGATTGGATTTATACCGCTGGAGGTTTTGCAGTCTTAATTTGGATGGCAAGTGCATTTTGCACTGTTCTGGCAGCCGTCATGATGGCGACACGCCGTAGAGCAGACCGGGACATGAGGTGAGAGACGATGAGCGCGCCAACTACACCCAGTCCAGTACCGGCGGCAGTCAGGCCGGCGCCCCGGCGCAAGACAATCCTGAGGATGTTGCCTCTTTGAACTCCCCATGCGAGGCGAATGGCGATCTCTCGTCTCTGTTCATTCACGACATACGAAATCGTCCCGTAGAAGCCCTGCGAGCAGCAAGCAGAGGCATCCAAAATCAGGACACCTCCGCTTAGCATGCCAGGGTTCAGAACAGGTACTTGATTGCCAGCTGTAGCTCGCGGTTGTTCAAACGGGTTGAGGTGATCTGGCCGAACGTACCATCTCCCAGGTTGGAATCCGGTGTCGACCACTGCGGAGTGTTGAAGGCGTTGAATGCTTCGAAGCGGATCTGAAGTTGATGGGCCTCGTTGAAAGGCATTGCAACGTTCTTCATCACGGCGAGGTTTACTACGTCGGTTGCAGGCGACACAAGAGGATTCCGCGTCGACGTCCCATAGTGCAGCGTGCTGAGCGTAAACGCATCCGTATTGAACCAGTTGTCAATGGAGCGATGTGCCACCGACAAAGTCGAACCAGGAACCCTGTCGGGACGTTGCCACTGGTTATCCGTATTCTGTCCGTCACTGCTCTGCAGGACATCGTAAGGATTTCCGCTCGCAAGCTGTACCAGTCCGTTCAATGCCCAGCCGTCGGCCAACAACTTTGCGGCCATCGCATCGCTCTTGTTGAAAGCAGGAAGCTTCCACACGTAGCCCATGGATAGGTTGTGCCTTTGGTCAGTCGTTCCGCTTGCCCACTCATGCGGGTTGCGAGGGTTCTGACACCCGCAGCCGCCGCCATTCGTATCAAAGGCCTGGTTATCCAGCTCATGAGACAACGTGTACGCAGCCGTAAAGCTCAGCCCTTTGGTGAACCGATGCTCGAAGTGCATCTGCAAACCGTTGTAGTTCGATGCTCCATCGAAATCCTGATAGCGGATCCGAGCGAAGGTATTGTAGGGCCGTCGCCCCTGGACCGGATTGACCAGGTCGCCCGGCGCAGGCGAGTTGAAATTCTTGATACTGCTGTCGATATGGCTGCCATTCACACCGACGTAGCTTACGTCCAGCACATTGGATCCGAACTGTTTTGAAACAGTCAGATTGTAGGTTTGCAGATAGAGGTCCGGGCGCCTACGATCCGCAGGAAGAGTTACGGCATTGAAATAAGGATTCGCGGGATAGAGCGAGGCCGGCACGGGGTTCTGAATCGTCGCAACCGGATTGCTGCTGGGATTGGTTATGGTGAGACTGCCTGCCGTTGGAGGATTCAGCTGCAGGATGTTGATATTGTCGAACTGTCCGCCATAGTAGAAGATTCCGTATCCACCGCGAACCACCATCGTAGGTGTCACACTGTAGGCAAAGCCCAATCGCGGCCCGAAGTCTTTATGGGTGATCGACCAGATGTTGTTCAACCGTTGGCCCGGAGCCGGCGTGAATACCGGCACAGCGCCACTGAAGTCGAGCGTACGGCTGACGTTGTTCACATCAACCGGCGGAGCGAACAGGTCATAACGAATGCCAAGATTGACCGTCAGTTTTGAGTTCACACGCCAGTTGTCCTGCACGTAGTAAGCCGAGCGCCATTGCCGGGCCTTTGTGATCGGAACACCTTCAGGAGTAAGGCTGGTGCGTGGGAAACCGAGCATGAAGTCCGCAGCGGGATCCCCGGTGATATCTCCGGTGAAGTCCATCTCTCCAAAGGGCGTGTTGTTCGTCGTCGCGTCGTCGAGCACATAGCGGATGTCGGTGCCGAAGATCAGTGTGTGTTTGCCATGGGTCCACGTCAGATTGTCGGCAAGCTGATAGGTCCGGCTGTAATCAAGATTCGATGCTGCGAGGTCGTCACCCATGCCCAGATATCCAGCGATATTGAGGATGGGGAAGCCTTCTTCATTGGGATTCAGAGGCCGGCCATTCGGACCGCCGACTTTGAACCCATTGATCCCTAGAGATTCAACTGTAAAACCCGTGCCAGTCCGCGTACTCGACTGCTTCACGTGTTCGAGGTTCGTGCCGGCGCGAAGCTCGTTGAGCAGCTTCGGCGAGAAGATATGGAGATATTGCAGCGCAACGTTGTGGATTGGATATGTACCGGTGAAGTGAAAGTTAGGATTCACATCAGTCACCGGAAAGTCGCGGATGGCATAGATGTAATGGAGGAATACCTGGTCGCGGTCGCTGAACTTGTGATCGAGCCGAACGATACCCTGGTTTACACTCAACCGGCCAGAGTTGACCCCAGCATAGTTCGTACTGCCACTGCTGTTTGGCAGGGGCATATACGTATTGATGATGTTCTGGGCTACGGCATTCACTGGAATCTGGTTGTTTGGGTATGGGTTACCGGTAAACGGGTTAATGATGGGAGTCGATGAGGCGGAAAAATCGCCTTTGCGCTGCGCCGGCGTCAGAACATTCGCCGTCGATGGAAACTCCTCAATGGAGCGAAGGCTTTCATAACTGAGAAAGAAAAAGGTATTGTCCTTGATGATCGGACCACCAACTGTTGCTCCAAATTGATTCTGCTTCAATACATTTTTCGAAAGCGGAGCGGGGCGGAAGTAGTTACGCGCATCGACTGCATCATTACGAATGAATTCGAATGCGCTGCCGTGGAATTTATTCGTTCCCGACTTCAACTGGATATTTACATTCGAGCCGGCACTTCCACCGTACTCCGCGGAGTAGTTGCCGGTTTGCACGGTGAACTCTTCGATTGCGTCGATGGAAGGATAGAGATTCACATACGCATGCCGATTGTTCACCATCGTGATGCCATCGACGTTGATCTGCCCCCAGGTCGAGCGGCCGCCATTGGAAGATATGGCGGAACCGTCGGTGCTCGATGAATGAAGATCGGGATTGTAGACACTGACACCCGGGGTCAACACGGCGAGATCATCGAACTTCCTTCCATTCAACGGAAGATTCTGGGTTCGTTCTGTATCGATCACTGCGCCCAGCGAGGCATTCTCGCTCTGCAATAAAGGCTGACTGGCTTCGACCTGCACAGTCTGGTCCGATGCACCGGCACTTAACGTAAAGTCGATCTTTTCCTGTTGATTGAGAGTCAGGACGATCCCAGTCTTTTTCTGCCTTGCGAATCCCTGGGCTTCAATCGCAACATCATAGGTTCCCGGAGCAAGATAGCGGACAGCGTACTGGCCTTCGCTGCCCGTGACGATGGCCTTTCGGGTGCCTGTCGCAGGAGACGTGATCGTGATTGTCGCGCCAGGCAAGACTGCACCTGAACTATCCGTGGCCGTTCCCAGAATGCCGGTGTCAAAGGATTGACACCAAAGCGGACAGGCCATTGCAAAACACAGTATTGTCGCCAGAAAAGCGAGACGGGTACACATCGGGGGAGACCCTCCTGAGCATTGAGTTTGCGTTCAGAGATGGGGAAGCAACGCTTTAGCGCGGTACGATGTCTACGATTTCAACTATTAAGGACTTGTTACGACGATGGGCGATTATAGTCATGCCATGGTCGTCCGAGGACAGGGGCAAATGACCTAGTAAACGCTAGGAAATTCCTGCTTATAAATTTTATTGATCAATAGGTGAAAGTAATTTTTTGCCGGTAACACGGCAGATCCGCGGCCCAATACACGTACCGACAAACGTACTCGAGGTCTGCTTCTGTATACCCATCCCATTTCGAATGATGACAACAGTGCTTACCACTCATTGAATCGGAGTTGCGATGCTGATGTATGGAACATCACAAATCTCAATGGTCGCGTACGGAGCCGTCTGTCGCATCCCACATCTCCGGGAACTTCCATTCCGGGATGCCGCGCTCATTGTCGATGAGGTTGTCATCCAGCTCGATGCCGAGCCCTGGCCCGTCCAGATTGCCCTTCAGGACAATATTGCCCTCGGTCATCACGAATGGCTTTTTGATGTAGCTCTTCCCCATCGGGCTGCGCTGCACATTGGGCGGCCCTCCCTTCACCGCCTGCAGCGACGGCACCTCATGTGCGAGGAAGTTCGGGATCGACGCCGCCACATGCATTGAGGCGGCAAAGCCCACCACACCTTCCTTCGAGTGCGGCAGCATATCGGCATAAAAGGCCTCCGCGAGCGTGGCAACCGCCTTCAGCTCGGTGATGCCGCCCACATGCGTAACGTCCGGCTGCAGCAGTTGCGCCGCGCCGGCCGTCAGCAGGTCACGGAACTGCCACTTCGTCACCATGCGCTCGCCCGTGGCGAAGGGGAACACTGTCTTCTTCGCCATCTCCGCCATCAAAGGCAGGTTCTGGAACTGGATCGGCTCCTCATAGAACCAGGGGCGGAAGGGCTCGAGCGCCTTGATGATCTCCATCGCGGCGGGCGGCTCATGCTCGCCATGCATCTCGATGCCCAGGTCGAAGTCGGGACCGACGAGCTCGCGGATCGCCTTTACCTTTTCGACAAAGCCGTCGATGTAGTACGGGCTCTCAGACGAGCGTGACAGCCGGCCTCGTGTGGACGAGACGCTGGTCTTCATCGACCGGTAGCCCTGGGCGAGCACGTGGGTTCGGGTTTCTTCGACACTCTCGGCCTGGCCGTAGCATTTGATGCGATCCCGCGTGGGGCCACCCAGAAGGTCATAGATTGGAACTCCCAGAGCCTTGCCCTTGATGTCCCACATCGCGATATCGACCGCGCCCAGCGCGGAGGTGAGGACAATATCGCCGCGATAGAACGCGTGCCGGTAGATCGCCTGCCAGTGGTGTGCCGGCCGGCGTGCGTCCTTGCCGATGAGGTAGGGCTCGATCTCCTTGATGGCGGCGACCACCGTGGGGATGCGTCCCTCCACAGTGCCCTCGCCGATACCGGTGATACCGGCATCGGTGTGCATCTTGATAAAGATGCTGCGCAGCGAGTTGACCGGGATGATCTCGAGTCCGGTTATCTTGATCTCGTCGCGCGGGTCGGCCAAAGCGGAGGCGTGGTTCACCGGCTGCGCGGCAAGGTTGCGCTCGCTCGCGAGCAGGCCGCCCAAGCCCATGGCGGCGGTTTTCATCCAGGTGCGGCGTGACTGGGCCATCGGCGATTCCCTCGGTGTGATTCCAGGAAACGCTGGAGCATTTTTCCTGTAAGTGTAGTGTAGGGTTTCCGCATCTATGGGCGTTTTCCGCAATGAAAACGCCACTGTACTCCCCTCCCGGGATACCCAGCAACAGGAAAAGTGCTCTATCACCTGCGCCGTGAGAACGTCATCATGCAGCGTACCGGCTCGTGGTAAAGGCTGTAGGAATTTTCCTGTGGCGCTTGTCAGTAGTTACCTGATCATTTCCGGTAAGACGGCTTCGCGGAACTCATGCGGATCAACGAGTGCATTCGCTATTTGGCACCAACCCGGAAGTATCTCTGACGAGGAGAGCGTTTATCGGAACTTTGAGATCAGCGGATCGAGTAGCCACCATCGACGACCACCGTGGTCCCCGTGACGAAATCGGATGCTCGCGACGCTAAGAACACCGCAGCCCCAGCAAGCTCTTCCGCCTGCCCCCACCGCCCCGCGGGAGTCCGCAGCATGATTTCATTATGCATCGCGGGCATCGTTTTCACCGGAGCAGTCATCTCCGTCTCGAACCATCCCGGTGCGATCGCGTTCACTTGAACGTTCCCCGGAGCAAACTCGATCGCCATCGACTTCGTGAGTTGGATAATCGCTCCCTTCGCGGCGCTATATGAAGGGATAAGCCCCGACCCGAAAAACGAGTACATGCTTCCGATATTGATGATCTTGCCCGCCCTGCGACTGAGCATCCCCCTGGCAGCGATCTTGGATAGAAGAAACGTTGCATGCAGATGAGTTGCGATTACGTTGTCCCAGTCGGCATCTGCTTCGTTCATGATGCCGCCGCTCAGAGAGACATTCCCGGCGTTGTTGACGAGAATGTCGACAGCCCCCAGTTTCGCTTCCACGGCTTCGAAGGCTGGGGCAAGATCGTCCCGCCGGGTAAGATCGAGTGCCACGGCCGTACAAGGAACGCCAGCTTCTCGAAGCTCTTGCAGCACGGCGTTGTTCTTGGCTTCGGTTCTGCCCAGCACTGCAACAGCGGCACCCGCCCTGGCTAGTCCCAAAGCGATTCCGCGACCGAGACCACCGTTACCGCCGGTAACGACAGCGACTTTGCCCTTTAAATCAAACAGCTCGCCATTCGACATCACAACCTCCATTGCGAGTCCGGAAGATCAGTTCCGCCTCATAACGATGTGTGAACAGACTGATCCTACTACGAGCCGCCGACCTCAAAGCCTCAACCAAAGGACTGGAAAAATCTGGCCGCATTAAGTACCGGGAAGCCGGCTTACCGGAAGTGACCGGTTTGTGACGGGAAAAGCCTTTATCAGGATTGAATTTATGTTCAGCTGCCTTCTGGCCAGAAGACCTCGGTAATCGCAGATCGGTTGTGCTCAAGAATCCAGTTGACTTCGGACCGGTCCCGCGAACGGCAGACATAGGCGTTCGCTACGGTTGTGCTCGGCGCGTTGCCTTTCGCCGTACGGCGGATTTTGCTATCTGCTTCCCGCACGAGGGCGGGACGTTGGCCATCTGCTTTGCGAAGACATGGTAGCTTTGTGTGCCCGGTTGCAGCGTGGACCAGTAACTGCTGCGGGAGAGCAGAGGCTTATCATGGTCGATGATTTGGGTCTTCAGTATCCGCATTCCGCAGGCAAGATTGCGCTCAGGCTGAAGGATCGTGCGGGCTGGGTCTTTGAGACCGAGCCGGCTGTCGGCCTGCCAATCGAAGTTACAGCCGTAGGTTTCTCCGTCCTGATAAGAAAGTTGCAACAGGCCTTCCTGCCGCATGGGACGGCGCGTGATCTTATCCGTCTTCGCAACGGCGGGCTGCGTGTGTTGGGCGGTTGCCTCGGGTTTCAGGCCTGCTTCAGCGGCCGCCATGGCCTGTATCGTGTACGCCCAGAACGCCCGCTTGTCGGCTTCTGACGCGGCGGAGAAGGCCGGGCAGTACGACTCTACAGCCTTTGCAGCCTTGGCAGACAACATTTCAGGCGGGAGATTCTTCTCAATGAAGGTATCCCAGACTTGTGTCCACGCGTTCTCGGTACCCAGCTCGTCCTTCTTTTCAGAGAGCGGAGTAGCGGGTGCAGGCTTGACCGCGGGCTGAATGGGCGCGGGCGGTGGGGTCTGAGACTGCTTGCAGCCAGTAACGGATAAAACAATCGTGAGTAAGACAGAGCCGGCGCGGTATAGCATAGTCGGTGAATTCCAGGCGAAACAGCTACTCGACCTTGCTTGCTTTATTCAGCAGCACCACGTGAGAGAAGACTCCCGTGTCGGGCGTGGTTGGGAGATGCGAACAGAAACCAATGCCCACATAAAACGGTGCGTCGAAGTGCATTGTCAGCGGAGGCCCAAGCGGGTGCATCGGTTCACCCTTAATCGACGCGTAAATCGTGATCTCATCACCCTTCTTCCTGATCCCGATCCGCTGAGCAATCACTCCGTTGAGGGTGCCGCCAAAACGATATTCCATGTCGCTCATCTGCGCGCCTTTTTCCGGACGATCGGCTAAGTGAATCATGCCAGTGCCGTGCATACCGACCATGGCTTCCTTCGAGTCGTCCTCAAGTGTCTGCCGGACTACCAGCACGACCTTGCGATCGCCGTAACCGCCAGTCTTCGGAAAACTGGTATTCGCCGCAAGAGAGACATCGCCGGACATCCTCTTGAAGAGAAAATGGAACTCGTCCCGCTGGTACCAAATGTTGTATCCGGCCGAGGTCACCGTATATTGCCCGATGGACTTGTCGTATCTGCCGCTGCCTTCCACAAGCGCGCCACCCACGTCCGCCTGCCCATCGAAGATGCCGATGGGCATATTGTCGATCCGGCTGGATCGGTGGAAATCGGAAGGTGGAGGCACCTGCTTATGCGTCGGCGAGCCGGGCAGCGCCCAGTCCGGCGCCTGCGGTTGCTGTGCTGTCGACAGAAGGCTGAGTGGTCCTATGAGTAATGCAAATGCAGCGCAATAAGCATGCTTTCTCATCGCCTCAGCACTCTAGCAGATGGTGGTGAGAAGTTGCCACGAACTTACAAACACTATGGATAGACGGTCAGACCATTTCCTCCGCCTGCCCAACCCGAAGGGACGCGAGTTAGTTTATGCGTAAACGAGGATCAAGCTGTGATCGAGTGGTCTTGGATACCGCAGTCCGCACTGCGAAAGCTCATGGTTCAATAACCTTCCAAAATCGCGCGCATGATCCATGCTCGACAGATGTAATAAGCCCTCATAATGTCGGCTTGTGGTCACCAACGCCTCAACTGACGAGAAGAGCGTTTAGCGGGACCAATCCTCCGCACCATTCCAGCCCCCACTCACCTATGTCATCGGTAATCAGAACCGGTAATCCGGCTTAAGTTCACAGCGGTAGACCGCAGTCTTCTCTTTCTCCGGTCCGGTCCGAACATTACAGACGGCCCAACTCAAGTTCAGGTGCGGACCCAGCGGGAATACCATGGGAGAGCCATCGATCTCACCCTGAAGGCTCACGCCTTCCTGAGTAGGTGGCAGGGTAAAGTTGAGCGTCCGACCGAAGATGACAGGGTACAGTTCACGGACGTTGGAACTGATTGTCGTGCGATAGACCTCAGCCTCCATCAGGAAGGTGGCTGTGTCCGACCAGTTCAGAGCTGCAACCCGGATGTTGCGGCCGCCATGAATAAATCCACTTGTGTCGATCCGGGTAAACGGGCACGGCCCTGCAATGCAGGAGGCTCTGACATTCTCGAACGTATTGTCCGCTCCAGCATCCAGCGACGCAGATCCCCAGGATGCCTTCCACTTCCCGTCCGGGGAACAAGGAGACTGATTTTCGCAGGGGACATTTCCTTTATTGATGACCTGAAAGGTCTTGACCGCGCTACCCACATTCGTCTCGGTCCTGGAGTTCGTCGTATATCTCACCCGGATGTTGGAAACCACCTTTTCCGGGCGTCTGGGCCCGGCTGCGATCTTCGCAGGAACCGGGATCATTGACGCAATGTATAGCTCGTTCTGGGTCTCCAATCTTCCAGTTTGCACATTTAAGTCAAGCGGTTCATAGGATGCATGCCGGAAACTGACCGTGACAGGCTTTCCGGACAGCACTCCTTTTTGCAGGACAATCTTGAAATATCCCGAAGCTTCGGACTGAGTCGTGGCACTCTTCACGCCATCCGATGCGGTGATCGCAACACCTGCGATTGGCAGTTCCTTCTCCGTGTCAGCATCGCGCTGGATTACTGCGCCTTCAATTGTGATCGATCGATGCACTGAGATTGATCTTAGCCAGTGCGCGCGCAGCAACAGCGCAATGACCACGGCTGCCAGAACTACGATCGTCGCCCAGATAATCTTCTTTCCCGTCATGCAACACCAGCAAACAAAGAGTTGGACTGCAACTCAGAGTACATGCTACCCAAGGCCCAGGGGCTGCTCTGATACAACGCACTCGTGCATCTATTATTCAATACAAAGCGTTGCTCGGAATCAGTTGGGCAATTACGGGTGGCCTGAATGAGCATAGATGAAAGCGAAGACGGAATCGACGGGAACAACGAGGCGCAAATTCGCAAAGTAACCGACCAGAGTGAGAATCGCACTTCCCGCCGCCAACTGCTGCGCCAGATTGCCGGCATCTCCCTTGGTCTGCCGCTCACCCAATTGGAAGCCCTTCCTGTGTGGGCGCCGGTCTCCGCGCAGCGACAGGCTGACAGAGAGCGCAGAGAGCCAACACCTGTGCCAGCGCAGACCGCCTTTTCACAAGAAGATGAGCAATTTCTGGACGATCTTGAGCATCAGACTTTCCTCTACTTCTGGGAGCAAGCCAACCCGCAGACCGGACTGATTAAAGATCGCTGCAACGTGCGCGCAGCGGACACAAGTATTGTCGCAAGCGTTGCGTCCACCGGCTTCGGACTGACTGCAATCTGCATTGCAGAAAAACGCGGCTTCATCTCCCACCAGGACGCACGCCTGCGCGTTATTACGACACTCGATTTTCTTTGGAAGAAACTGCCGACGCATCGCGGGTTCTTCTATCACTTTGCCAATATGAATACGGGCGAGAGAATATGGGACTCGGAAGTCTCTTCTGTCGATACGGCAATCTTGCTCTGCGGCATTCTTACCTGCCGCCAGTATTTTCGAGATCGCGACATCGTTCAACTTGCTCGTGCAATTTTTGACCGGGTTGACTGGACCTGGTTATCGGAAGACATCACATTGCTGCCTATGGGATGGACGCCCGAGTTCGGCTTCCTGCCTTCCAAGTGGGATTACTACAGCGAATTGATGATGATCTATCTGCTCGGAATGGGTTCTTCTACGCATCCCCTGCGTCCTGAGGCGTGGCTGGCGTGGAAGCGCACAACGTTCGAGTATGACGGATTGCGCTACATCGGCTCATTTGCTCCGCTCTTTGTACATCAGTACTCTCAGGCCTGGTTCGACTTCCGGCACAAACGCGACAAATACGCAGATTATTTTCAGAACTCAGCCATCGCCACGGAGGTACACCGCCGCTTCTGCGTGGAACTGGGCAGGACCTTTCCCGACTACAGCGATGATCTCTGGGGCATTACTGCCTCGGACTCCGACAAAGGCTACGTGATCTGGGGTGGCCCTCCGGCTATGGGTCCCATTGATGGAACCGTAGTCCCCGCTGCCACTGGAGGCTCATTGCCCTTTCTGTCTGACGCTACGATACGCGTCCTCAAAAACATCAAGAATCGGTTCCCGCAGACCTGGAGCCGCTACGGCTTCATCGATGCCTTCAATCCATTGAAAAAGTGGTACGACACTGACATCGTCGGCATCGACGCCGGGATCACAATGCTCATGGCGGAAAATGCACGTACCGGCTTCGTATGGGAAGTCTTCATGAAGAACCCGGAAGCACAACGTGGAATGGCGATTGCAGGTTTTAAAAGCTACAGCTCAGCTAGCCCATCCAGTTAACAGGATGGCGCTTGTGGAGCAATATGCTAGCTGACGAGAACGGCGTTTGTCCTACATCGCCCGCGACCACCTCCAGCGCGCCACCCAGTCGTTCCCAAGACGGAGCTGTTGCAGCTCATCGCCTTAGAGCATTTTCCCTGTTGCTGGGTATCCCGGAAGGGCGTGCAGTGGCGTTTTCTTTGCGGAAAACGCCCATAGATGCGGATGCTCTGGACTACACCTACAGGGAAAATGCTCTATCCGCAGCGGTTGCAGATGCCTGCAGTTCACGTCCGCAGGTATATTGGTCGCCCGGGAGTGAATGATGATTAATCCTTTCATGATGGGCCAGCCGACGTCCACGCTGAACGTGTATCTCGACTGTGCTGCCACCAATCCCTAGCGGCACCGGGCCGGACAGCCTAAACAATGCAGGCACATAAAAGGCGTACAGGGTTACCTGCCGCGCCGCTCCCTGCTTGAACGACGAAGCAGGCTAGGTGCCGAGTCTAAAGTTCGTGACATAAATCATGAAAACTTTAGTGCTTTATCGAGCGCTCTTCGCACCGCAAGTGCGAATGTCTTGCTTAAGGGGACGGCTTCACAGTTTGCGGAAAAACGCGTCTTTTCGCCTGCGGGTCAGTCTGTTGTGAGGGATCGGTGAGTTGTTTTGGTTCTCTATGGCACGTTGTTATGCGGTTTGGGTGGGTTTAGAGGGTGTTTAGACACACTACGGCCGTGTCATGACTGTGCTGGGATGGGAGGTATCAGCTTCACCAGCCGCAGGAGATTATGGGCTGCGGCCATGAGCTGTACCATCCAGTCCACCTTGCGTAGCCCACGCAGCTTGGTCTGTCGCATCGAACGGTCCAGCTTCATCCAACCGAAGACCTTCTCAACCAGTTTGCGTTTCCTCTGACTGATCGCATATCCCGGCTCGCTGCGTTCCTTGCTGTTGAGCCAGTTGGGCCATTTGGGGTTCGGCTCATACTCGGCCACGTGCGGCCTGACCTTGCGACGGCGCAGGGCCTTGATGAACTTCTCGTACTGATAGCCCTTGTCGGCTCCCAGCGTGATCCGCTTTTTACGCTTGATCCGCTTCAACATCTTCAGAGCCGCTGCACGTTCCTCTGTCGTCCCGGCCTGTGTGGCCATGGCCGCCACCACCAGACCGTTGCGGTTCTCGGTGATCACATGGCCCAGATAGCTGGGAACCGATGCTCCGCTGGAGCTCTTGCGATACAGCCGCGCTTCCGGATCGGTAGAGGACTCATGAGTATCACGCAGTAGCTTCTTACCACCCGCTCCCGTCCCACGGTCCGGAGGATCGGCCTTCTCATGGAAGCTGCGCCGGTTGGCCCATGCCTGGATCAGCGTGCCGTCCACCGTGAAGTGTTCTTCGCTGAGCAGCTTGTGCTGGCTAGCTTCCTCCAGCACCGCCAGCAGAAGCTTCTGGCTGGCTTCGCCGGCGATCAGACGCTCCCGGTTCTTGGTAAATACCGTCACGTCCCACACCGGATCGTCAATCTCCATGCCCACGAACCAGCGGAACAACAGGTTATAGTTCAGCTGCTCCATCAACTGCCGTTCCGAGCGAATCGAGTACAGCACCATCAGCAACTGCGCACGCAGCAGACGTTCCGGCGCGATCGATGGTCGCCCTGTCGCCGCGTAAAGCTGCGACAACTCACCATCCATCCGCTTCAGTGCCGCATCCACCATAGTCCGGATCCTCCGCACCGGATGATCCGATGCGATCCGCTGCTCCATCGTTACGTAACTGAACATCCCGCTCTGCTTCGCTTCTTCTCCCCGCATACCTCTCTCTTACGACAATCCCCGAAAAACGAAAAGAGTTTTTCCGCAAACTGTAAAGCCGTCCCGTCCCCGCACTGAAATACATGCGGCTTTAGCCGCTGAGGTACCGAGACTATGCCCCTCAGCGGCTAAAGCCGCGTCTCAGTGGAGATCAATACGGCACGGCTAAAAGCCGTGCCCTTAAGCAAAACAAAGCGCCTTTGGCGCTTCGGGTCAAGACAAGAACGCGCTGAAGGCCGCGTTCGCTGGGTGGGGAGCAAAGTTCACGTACCGGCGTGTAGTGAACGCACATGGGATGAGTTCGGTATTGATCGTGCTGCTCGTTGCTGCCACGTTTGGCATCAACTGATAAGGTTGATGCCATGGAAGTGCACCTGATCGATGGGACCTATGAGCTCTTTAGGCATTTTTATGCTCTCCCCTCGGCCAAAGACAGCGAAGGTCGCGAGGTTGCCGCTGTGCGCGGTGTTCTCGGTTCACTTCTGGGCATGATGCGCGCAGGTACGACGTACATCGGTGTGGCTACCGACCATGTGATTGAGTCCTTCCGGAATCAGATGTGGCCTGAATATAAGACCGGAGAGGGTGTGGACCCCCAGTTACTATCGCAGTTTCCGTTGTTGGAGGAGGCGCTCCGTGCGCTCGGAGTCGCAGTGTGGGCGATGGAGGAATATGAGGCAGACGATGCGCTGGCATCGGCGGCTTCTCTCGCACAGGACGATCTTCGGGTTGAGCGCGTGATCATCAGCACCCCGGACAAGGATCTTGCTCAGTGCGTTGTCGGCACACGCGTTGTGCAACTCGACCGGCGCAGGCGCCTCGAACGCGATGAACAGGGAGTTATCCAGAAGTTCGGAGTCAAACCAGGCTCCATTCCGGATTATCTCGCCTTGGTCGGTGACGCGTCCGATGGCTATCCGGGACTGCCAGGGTGGGGCGCCAAGTCTGCTTCTGCCGTTCTCTCTCGCTTCGGCAAACTGGAAGCGATCCCGTCCGACCCACGGGATTGGCAGGTGAACGTTTCCAATCCGAAAGGCCTCTCCGAGGTTCTCAATAGTAAACGGGATCTGGCATTTCTATTCCGGGACCTTGCTACCCTTCGAACGGATCTTCCGCTCTTCGCAACCGTTGACGATCTACTTTGGAAGGGTCCTACGACCACCTTTCCTCCCATAGCAGATCGCTTGGACAAGGCAAGCTTTTCGAAAGAGCGCGTTCCACGTTCCTCTTGAGACGGGAAGATTCGGAATGGGAACGTCCCGTCTGTTTGGATGTATAGGCGGTGAGGGGGCGTGGGCGGAAATGCAACAGGGTTCTCCTGGAGATTACGCTGCTGAGACTGGCTGTATCGAGCAGCCGGCTCAGAAATCCCAAACAGGAGAACCCCATGGATGTCCTTCACTATATCGGATTAGATGTGCACAAGAGGAGCATCAGCTACTGCATCAAGACGGTAGCTGGGCAGATCGTGCAAGAAGGCAAGCTACAGGCAAGCCGGCAGGAGCTGCGACGTTGGGCAGAGGAACTCCAGAGATGGAGCGGAGCGATGGAAGCGACGCTGTTCAGTGCCTGGATCTACGATACGTTGAAGCCGTACGCGGAGCGGCTGGTGATGGGACATCCTGCGAAAATGCGAGCCGTCACTGCTGGCAAGAAGAAGAGCGATACGATCGATGCGCGAACGATCGCCGATCTGTTGCGATGCGATCTGTTACCGGAGTGCTATGTGATGCCGCCGCAGATGCGCGATCTGAGACGGCTGCTGCGTTATCGCAGCATGGTGGTCCAGCAATCGGTGCGGATGCAGAACAAGATGGCTGGGCTGCTGATGGAAAGCGGGACTGTCTTCCACAAGGAAAAGCTGCACGGCAAGAAATACTTCTCCGCTCTGATCGAGACACTGGAAGAAGTGCCGGAGTCAGTGAAGGATCTGCTGCGGATGAGCCGCAGTTCGATGGAGCTGTTCCAGTCGGCACAGAAGCAGATCGCCCAGAGGCTGTTATCGGAGCCGGCCTTAGAGCAGCGGATCGAGCGTCTGATGAGCATCCCCGGAGTGGGTCCGATCACGGCGTTGACCTGGGCCTTGGAGGTTGGCGATCCGTATCGCTTCTCCTCCATCGGGGACGCGGTGAGTTACTGCGGTCTGACGGCTGCGTTCCGGTCCTCTGCCGGCAAGCAGCAACGAGGACCCATTTCCAAACAGCGCAATGCGTGGCTGCAGACGGTGCTGATCGAAGCAGCCAAACTGGCGCCACGCTGGAACCCGCAACTGGCGGCGCTGCATGCCAAACAACTGGAGCTCGGACATCGCAATCGGGCCACGCTGCAACTAGCACGCAAGCTGGTGGCTTATCTGCTGGCGGTGGACAAGAGCGGCCAGCCCTTCCGGATCGTGACTTCGCCACCGGAAACAAAAGACGCCATGAAGACAAAAACGAAAAAGCAGCCTCTGCTCACTCAAGCTGCCTAATACCAGTTCGACCTGTCAGCGATCCACCGGCCGGTCCTTGCTCGCTTGGGGACTGTGCAACGGAGCAGCAGCTCCGGATACACTTTACCGTCTGTTTCGAGGCCGGCCGGTCAACTCTCACTCAATCTTCGCCGACGCCGTTCCACCAATGGTGTTCCCGCAAATGGATGTCTGGCCACGCTGCCTATGCGTTGGTCTTATCTAAGGATCGAGAACAGTTCGACTTCACTCATAACCAAGCGCCGGGAGAATACCTTCCGCCTCGCCATGGGAAATCTCCGTTTTCCCTTGACTCTTACCTATCATGGATGTCCCCAGGTTTCTCAATGATGATTTGTCCCTCGATCCTCAGTTGCAGCGCCTCGTTGAGGGCGCGTCCAGGACATGTCGCGTTTGCGCGCCCAGTCGGATCAAGCCGCCCGATCTCAGCGCTCAGATGCGTCCTGTAGGCTACACCGACCTATTCTTGTTGTTACTTCGCTATCTGTGTGAGACCCTTCGTATGAAAGAAATGGGAGACTCGTGAACTATCGGCTTTCCACCAAGCTAGGGGTAGTATCGGTCGTCCTTGCGTCGCTTCTCGCAAGTGCCGCCGCGCCTGCCCAGGCGCCGGTCGCGCGAGTGACCGAAACCTCTCTGGAAGCGTTGCTGACTGCGGCTCACTGGTCCGAGCGCGCCGATGATGACTTTCACGGAGAGCAACTGTCAACCTCGTCGGTCTCACTGTTAGCGACTGGCGCAGGGGCGAGCAGACCTACCTCCGATCAACTTGGCGGCCTTGGCGTGCTCGTGTTGGCCCTTTCGGTTGCGGAGTGGGGTGTCAAAGCAGACGACACGCAACAGGTCACGCAACAGGATCCCGCCAAGCATAGTTGGAGCGGCCCCAAAATGTTGGGGGGTAAGCACATCATGAGCTATACCGCGGGCGGCATCGGCATTCCCCATCTCGACGTCGGAGACGCGATGCCATTTTTCGACGAGCTTGCTCGCTTGCTACCCGCAGCAGGACCCGTAGCGACCGAATTACGCCATGCCGGACAGGACGGCTCTGTATTTCATTACGATGTGGTTCGGGCTCAGGGCGGAATTTGCTCAACCGCTAAGCCAAAGCCGACCAAGCTCATAGACTTGGACGGTGAGGCTTTCTCCGACGTAGCGGAGTCCTACGCAGGACCCAAATACTGTCAGAGATTTAACAGCTCTTCGCGCCTTGATCCCGAACGGTGGCAGCGTCTCCGGCATTGGAGTCGAGTCGGTCTGCGTCGTAGGGATATTCAGGCGTGGATTGTTAGGGATTGGGTCGCCCACCGCTGGATGCCGGCCTATCTAGAAGTCTCCAGCCGTCCGGAAGGTACGCTCGCAGAAGCCTTCATTATCGCGCGTATCCGAAATTCATCGCCCGCACTCGCGCAAGCGGCGCTGAAAGCAGCAGGGAGTGCGACTGATCCTACAAGGCGAATTATGGCCGAGCTCGCCAGGTACGCACGGGGCAGCGAAACAAACCGATGTCGGGCAGGGGTTATGCAGCGACCTGCGGCGATGCTGGGACTCACTGTCGTGTCCACTGACAAGGACGGATGTCTCCCTAGGTCCATGGTCTCGGATCAACGCTGACAAGGGATGAAGGAAACGTGCTTCTCGTCTGCAATGAAACTGCAGTTATGCAAAGTCGCCGATGCGCTTATCGAGAATGATAAGTAACCATATGTCGGCTTATGTTGACTGATCACAACGAAACTGGCGAGAACAGGGCTGACCGCTCATTGAATCAGAGTTGCGAGGTTTCGATGATTGCCATGAGAAACGCGCTCATCAGCAGCGACAAAGCACTCATTCGGAGTGGAGCGTCGTGATTGGATCGAGGCGCATGGCTCGTAGCGCCGGGATATAGCTGGCTGCAAGCGCGACGGCGGTAAGGACAACGGTGAATCCTGCGAAGGTGGGCAGATCCGTAGGTGACACGCCGTAGAGCAGACCGGACATCAGGTGAGAGACGACGAGCGCACCGGCTATACCCAGTCCAGTGCCGGCGGCAGCCAGACTGACTCCCCGGCGTAAGACCATCTTGAGGATGGTGGCTTTTTGGGCTCCCAGGGCGAGGCGGATGGCGATCTCACGTCTTTGCTCATTCACGACATATGAAATCGTTCCGTAGATTCCAAGCCCGGCGAGCAGTAACGCAGTGGCCGCAAAAAATCCCACCATCTCCATCGAGAATCGCCTGACGGAGAGCGACGTGGAGAGCACGTCATCCAGAGTCTCGCCATGGAAGACCGGGAGCTCCGGATCGATGGATTGGATCTGCGTGCGCATCTGCGAGGAGATGGCGCCGGGATCGAGTTGTCCGCGAAGAAAGATGGCCAGGTCTTTGGCGGGGCGCTGGTAGATGCTGCGGTAGATCTGCGGAATGGCCGCGTCGGCCAGCGATTCCGTACGTGCATCCGCAATGACGCCAATGATCGTTGTCCAGGGTGGCGTAGCCCCCGTCCGCCGGTCGCGACTATCCAGACGCAAGCGGACGCGTTTGCCCAACGGATCCTGATTTGGCCAATAGGTAAGAGCGGCGGCCTGATTGATGACCGCAACCTGCGGCGTGTCTTCAAGGTCCTGATCGTTGAAAAGGCGTCCGCGTAACAGCGGCACGCTCAACAGGTGGAAGTATTCGGGCGAGACGATGGGGCTGTTGATCACGGGCGCCTCATTGTCCTTCATCTCGATGCCTTCGCGGAGCAATGGCAGCCGGCCGGGCTGGCTGTGGCCCAGGGGAAGCGCGGCTTCGTCACCGGCGGCCGCTTCTTCGACACCCGGCAGGGTTCGACTGCGGCGAAGAATCTCGCGTACCAGGACCGCTTCCTGCGTGGCCGATCGGTAGATATCAGCACTGGGATCGTTTGGCCCGGGCAGCCAGGATTGAATGGCCATAACGCGGTTGGGATTGAAACCGGGCTGCACCTTGAACAGATCCCAGAAGCTGCGCAACAGCAGACCCGCGGCGATGAGGAGCACCAGCGAGAGCGCCAACTCACTGATGACCAGTATCTGGCGAGCACGCGCACGTTCCCGTGATCCGCTGGAGCCGCGTCCTTCCTGGCGAAGCGTACCAATCAGATCGAAGCGGCTCATCAGCCACGCCGGAGCAAGCCCGAAGACGGTTCCGGTTACGACGGAGACAGCCACCGCAAACACCAGCACGCCCCAGTTGATCGAGATGTTGTTCAGATGCGGAAGGCTCTCCGGAATGAGCCTCAGCAGGAAATGCTGGGCGCTGAAGAGAATGGCAACACCGGCGAGTCCGCCAAGCACGAAGAGCAGCAGGCTCTCGGCGAGGAACTGGCGGATGAGCCGCGTCCTCTGCGCCCCAAGAGCCTGACGAAGCGCGATCTCACGGCCTCGCCCGCTCGCCCTTGCGAGCAGCAGATTGGCGACGTTGACGCAACTGATCAGCAGAACCAGGCCTACCGCGCCGAACAGCAGAATGAGAGAGGAACGAATGCTGCCGACGACGGTTTCGGTCAGTGGAATCAGACGCACGGTCCATGCGGTCTGTGCCGGATACTCCGCCGGATATTGCTTTTTCAGCGAGTCAACCAGTGCATCGAGATGTCCCTGCGCAGCCGCAATCGACAGACCGGGCTTCAGGCGCGCAATAACAGCGCGACTCGCCAAACGCAGATCGCGCTGCGGAGGCCGGAACGGCAGACCGGAAAAGCCTGCGCCCAACCACAAGTCAACATTCTGCTCGTCGCTGGTCGAGCCCTGATCGCGAAAGCCGCGCGGCATCACACCCACAACACGATAGGCATCGTTGTCCAGGCGCAGAACCCTGCCAACAATCTGAGGGTCGGCGCCGAACTCCTTCCTCCAGAGCCCGTCGCTGATCACGACTTCCAGGTTGTAGCCGGGAGTGGTGTCGCTGGGATCGAAGGTGCGGCCCAACTGCGCGTCCGCGCCGAGGACCGCGAAGTAATTCGGCGTGACCTGCTTGAAGCTGAGACGCAGGGGCTGCTCACTGCCCGTGAGGTTCACGTTTGCGCCGGTGCCGGTAAGCGCCACGGACTGGAAGATTCCGGAGCTCTGCAGGTCTCTCCACTCAGGGATGGAGATGCCGACGCCGTGCGCGCCTACACCGGGAAGGTCGTCCTGAACGCGCACCAACTCAGTGGGATTTGGATATGGCAATGGGTGCAGCAACGTGGCATCGATCACGCTATAGATGGCAGTGGTGGCTCCGATGCCCAGCGCCATGGTGCCGATCGCAATGGCAGAGAATCCAGGAGACTTCAAAACCATGCGGCTCGCATAGCGCAGATCGAAGAGCAGGTTCTCGAAGAAAGGAAGGCTCTGCTCAGCGTGATGACGCTCGCGGATAGCTTCGACCGGTCCAAGTTTGAGTGCGGCCTGTCTCCGCGCCTCGGCAGGCGGCATGCCGGCGCGCACGTTCTCCTCCGCCTGAAACGCAAGATGCTCGGCGAGCTCTTCCTGCAGCCGTTGGTCAGTACTCCGCCGAGTTACGAAGTTGGAAAGCCGAATTCTGAACCGCCGCAGGAATCTCACGGTAAATCCTCCGCCTTGACTTTGAAAAAGCGAGCGATGATGGCCGCGGTCTGCTCCCACTCGCGGGTCTCTGCCTGAAGTTGCTTGCGGCCGGCCGCGGTAAGCCGATAGAAGCGCGCTCGGCGCTTGTTCTCCGACACGCCCCACTCGGATGCGATCGAGCCTTCATGCTCCAGCCGGAGCAGGAGCGGATAGAGCGTGCCCTGATTGACAGCCAGAAGGTCTCCGCTGATCTGCTCGATGCGACGGGCAATCCCCCAACCATGCTGCGGCCCAAGGACATCGAGTGTCTTGAGGACCATCAGCGCGAGCGTACCTTGCAAAACGTCTGGCTTTTCTTTCACGGGGCTTTCCTTCATGGCAAATGAACCTTTAGGTTTCCAACAGGAATAATGACACGCTTCTTTTGGGAAAACAACAGGAGATTTAAAAACTTCCTTTGACGGCAGATCCAGAAGAGTTCTCAGGAATGTCAAAAAAAGAGTGTCATGGTTCCGTGGATGGATAGAGACAGCCACGGAGCGTTGGGCTGTATCGGACAAACTCCGGGCGGAACTGAACTTGGCCTCAGCGGCTAAAGCCGCCGTATTTTGTGGCTTGTTATCGCACGGCTGAAGCCGTGCGCTTAAGCAAGGCATTCGCACCTCCGGTGCGAAATAGTTGCGCCAAGCGCAACTATCATCGAGCCGTGTTCCAACAACTGATACGGAGGACGTCGAAGAAGTTCTTGTCATAAATGTTGTCATCCTGAGCAACGCGAAGGACCTGCTTTTCAACGCTTCGGATGGCAAGGATCTTCATGATTGATCTCGGGGACTTCAGGGACAGGACACCAGGGCGTATCCATACAACAGCCCGAACAAGAGAACTATAGAGCGGGCTTTCAGCCGTTTATTCTTTCCTGGGCCTGGGACTTGAAGCGAGCTATGATGAGCCTACCCATGCTGTAGACTTCAACCGGACCCTAAAAAATCAACTATGCGATTCTCTGGCAAGCTTTTCGCAGTAGTCCTTTTCGCCTCCATTTCTGTCCTGGCTGAAAGCAAGAACCCGGCAGACTATCCGCTCCGTGTCCATGTCTATCCCCATCAAAAGGTTCACTTCTACAAAGGCACCACCGAGGAAGAATCCAAGGGCGAGGGTATCGCTAACCTCTATGAAAACGGCGTGCCGCACGGCGTCGAATTCACCTTTGACTGCTCGCAGAACGTTAAAGGAAACCCTGGGTTTGAAACTTACCCCGCGAAGTGGAAGAAGCCCAACCAGGAACTCGTCGTACTCGTACCCGTGTTCGCTAAGACGAATGCCTACTTCACCTGCAACTTCAAAACCAGCGTCAAGGACGAGGTCTACGCGGTGAACAAGGGCAAGCTAATCAAGGTGCCGGGCGTTCAATACAAGGACTGGATGACAAAACACAACTACGATCCTGAACATGGCCTGAACACTCCTACCAATATCCAGCAGGAGAAGGAAGACAGCGACTCACCGACGAAATAACGCCCGTCGAATCACCTCATCGGAGACAGGCCACCACTCTTAGCCACATGACGCTCTTATCGGAAGCCAGCAACCCCGCACCACCGGGATGCTGGCTTCCCGGTATGTAGGCCGTATTGATTCTTCCGCCGGACGGTTCTTCTATAGAATGGCTGCAATTATGCGCAGTATTGCCCTTTTGGTTCTGGTGATGCAGATTGCTTCAGCTTACGGCCAGACAACAGCTCGTCTATACGGCAACGTTGTCCCCCAAGCAACTTGGCAGGAGGCGAAGCCTGAAGCTGCAGGGTATTCCGGCGAAAAGCTGGAGGCATTGCGCGGCTGGCTGAAGGTGCAAGATACCGAGTCGATGATGGTGATCGTGCAGGGACGGGTCATCTTCTCCTACGGCGACGTTGCGCACGTCAGCAAGATTGCCTCGGTTCGTAAGAGTATCGTCGGGATGCTTTACGGAAACTACGTCGTTGCGAACAAGATCGATCTCTACAAGACCGTCACAGAGGTGGGTCTGCAGGAGTCCACGCCATTTCTCCCTATTGAATCCCACGCGACTCTTGAGCAATTGCTCGAGGGACGTTCCGGCATCTATACAGATCCCGACGATACTCTGCCGAGACGCGGCTCAGAGTATCCGGGAACGTATTTCGTTTATCAAAATTGGGACTTCAACGCCGCCGGCACAGCCTTTGAAAAATTGGCGGGAAAAGGAATCTACGAAACGCTAGGGTCGGACTTGGCCACGCCGTTAGGCATGCAGGATTTCGATCTCAAGAAGCAGCACAAGTTTCCGTCCACCGGAAGCGTTCATCCGGAGTATGCGATGTACCTGTCCACTCGGGACATGGCGCGCTTAGGACTATTGATGCTCGATTTCGGCGTTTGGAATGGTAAGAACATAATTCCCTCAGACTGGGTCCGTTACATGACCTCGCTAACGACCTCTTTCAAGGATATGCACCCGGACGTGTTTCAGAACGCAGGTGAGCCTGAGCGATGGGGCTTCGGCGCTACATGGTGGGTATGGGACCAGCCAGCGTTTCCCGGCTCTGTTTACTCTGGGTTTATGCAGGGTGCGTACTCAGCCATGGGTACAGGAGGGACGTTCATCACAGTGTTGCCCGCCAAGAATATGGTCGTCGTGCACAAAGTCGATATCGACCGAAGCGAACACGCCACCGTATCCCCCTCAAGCTATATCGCGATGCTCACGATGATTGCCAATAGCTATTGTGGAGATTCGTGTTCCGGCAACTGATGTGAAGTACCTCGAAGAAGATAGGACACCGGGGTGTATCAATACAACAGCCCGAACAGGAGAACTATAGAGCGGGCCTTCAGCCCTCTAATTCTTTACTGGGCCTGGCACCTGGGGCGTTGCCCCAGGCTGGTATAGAACGCGCCTTCAGCGCTCAAAGCTGTCGCCCTTTTGTCATCTTGAGCATGGGACGGACAGACCCTGCAGTGGAATGGAACGATGCGAGCGTTCAATGGTTCGACGAGAGCATACTACGGACAGAACGGTTCGCTACTGCAATCCATGGTGGCGAAGCCTTAGTGACATCGATGCCACAAGACCCTAATTCACTTACCGGCGAAGAGATTGATGCCCTCTGGAGCATCCGTGATCCGGTGAATGGCGAGATCAAACTGAAGAAGGCCTTGACCGAGTACCCCGCATCCGCAGATGAACTGCACACCCAGATTGCAAGATCCCAGGGGCTTCAGGGCAGATTCCACGAAGCATGGGAAGAGATCGCGAAGGTCTCAACAACTCCCCATGAAGTTGTCCAGATCAGGGTCCAGTTAGAGTCCGGACGACTGAAAAACACCTCGGGCGACACAAAAGAATCGCAAGCCCATTTTCTGAAGGCCTTTGCCTTGGCCAAACAGGGGCATTTCGATTTCTATGCGGTCGATGCCGCCCATATGCTCGGCATCGTCTCAGAAGGACAGGAATCGATCCAATGGAACGAAAAGGCACTCAAACTTGCGGCAAACTCAAAGAACGAAAGAGCGCGGAAATGGAGGGGCAGCCTACTCAACAACCTGGGATGGTCGTATTTCAACATGGGCGACTTCAATACGGCACTGGTCACGTTTGAGTCTGCTCTTGAGTTTCAGCAAACGACTGGCAATCCCGTACGTATTCGTATCCCAAGGTGGGCTGTGGCCCGGTGCCTCCGCGCTTTGAAAAGATACGATGAGGCGTTTGCCATCCAAAATGACCTGATTCAATATCCAGAGCAGGGTTATGTCTCAGAAGAACTCGGAGAACTTCTTCTTGTTATGGGGCGTCCCGATGAGGCCAAGCCTCGATTCAGAAGGGCATACGAGCTTTTGAGCCCGAGTTTGAGTTCCGACCCGAATGAAAGAACACGTCTTGCTCCGCTCAAGGAACTGAGCCAATAAAAAGGCAGGCAGTCAATGGCGGATTCGATGCCCATAAACGCGCTTAGCGCAAGCTGCAGATTGACGTTACCGGGGAGCCGGCTTCTCGAAGAGCGATTCTCAGATTTTTCTTCCTCTCGCGAACAATTCGCCTCGTCGGGGTGTCTAATCTCATCGAACGCCAATGAAAGCTCCGAACGTCTTAGCCTTCTTCGTCCTCATCTCCATTGCCTCCACGTCAACCTGTCTTGCACAGGAGCGTGCGACGTATTCTGGGAATGACCTTCCTACGAATAAAGGTAAGGCAGTGCCTTGCGATACAGGTTCGAGTTTCCGTGAGGACACGAAGGCGGCATCCTCAGGCGATAGAAAAGCCATGTATACACTCGGGTGCCGGTACGAACGTGGTGACGGAACCCAAAAAGCCCCTGCCAAAGCAATTGTCTGGTACCGAAAGGCAGCAAGTGCCGGGTCGACTCAAGGAATGAACCGTCTGGGCGAGATCTATCGAGACGGAGACGACGGTGCTAAAGATTATGGCAAAGCGCAGTCATGGTTTAAAAAGGCCGCCGCAGGCGGTAGTTCCGATGCGATGAACAACCTGGGGTTACTTTATTCCTACCAGCGTAATTTTCCCCCGGACTATAAGGCAGCTCTCGATTGGTTCCAGCGCTCGGCCAAGCTCGGCAACTCCGAAGCAATAAACAACCTCGGCATGATGTACCTGGAAGCGCGAGGCGTTACCCGGAGCTATGTCACGGCGCGCGAGTGGTTTGAACGCGCTGCTGCTCTGAATAACAATTCAGGCCGAATCGACCTCGGTTATCTCTACCAGCTTGGTCTCGGTGTCACCAAGGACATGCCGAAGGCTATCCAGCTTTATGAAACCGCTGCAGCGGAGGAACATCCCCAGGCAATCGAGATGCTCGGTCAGCTTTACAGGGATGGCACAGGAGTCCCCAAGGACCTGGAGAAGGCGCGTCAGTACTTTGAAAAAGCTGCAGCGCTGAATGACACAGGAGCAATGTACTCGCTTGGCGAGATGTACGACGGATCGCGGGGCTTTCCGCGCGATCCCGCTAAGGCAAAGTATTGGTACGAGCGCGCCGCGTCGAGAGCCGATCAATCCCTGGCCAATCAGTGGGTAAGTGAATGGGCGATGGAGCGGCTTGGCGACAGCTACCAGTCAGGCATTTTCACTGAGCGTAACTATCAAACATCCCTGGATTGGTTCAGGAAAGCGGCTCAGGTCTTCAATTCACCAAATGCGATGGATCGGATTGCAGGCTTCTATGAGTACGGGTACGGCGTTCCGAAGGATGCGGTGGAGGCTCAGAAATGGCACGCGAGAGCAACTGCCTTGCGCCCCCCACCTCCGCCCGTTACGCCTCAATGTGCAGAGTATGATCTCGAAACCAAACTCCGCGTTTTCGATCAACTGGGCCGCCATGCGATAGCGATTGAGAAGCGCAATCTCACAAAGGCTGCATGCAAACTGGGAAACTATACGCTTGCGCCGAACCAAGTGGCACACGCCTGGCGCATGTGGAGAACAAGAGCGGACGACGGTTCTACCGCCGGATGCCACGACCTTTCCGACAACCATTCCCTGAATGGCGTCAGCATCGCTTCACCCACACTGTTGCCTCCGGTTTGTTCCGGCCTGGAAGTCCACGACTTTGCCGACGGACCCTTTGTACCGTACTGGACGGCCTACAACACAGATCCAATGCCTCCTCCGCCGAATTTGACTCTCAGCATCCCAAAGACTGAATACCTGGAAGGCGAGCATGTGCGCCTGCGCCTGAACGTAGACGGTATCGATGCCGTGACGCCAAAGACGGACCAGGGCTGTCCGGTATTTCTCCGCACCGTCATCTCTTCCGCGGGCCTTATTCGCATTGACGAAATGACGCCGGTAACTCCTGATATAAGTGGCAGCTTTTTCCTGGCCATCAACTGCCACGAGACCGCATTTCATGGACCGCAGAACCATGAGTTCGAATTTAATGAGAACCAATACTTCGAGCAGAAGGTGTCCTATAAGGTGCATTTCTTCACACTGGCCGGAAGGTCGCCGCAGGGGGAGATCCGTCTGGTGGAATCGAACTCCACCGCGATCGTGTTTAAAGATCCGGCGGAGATACCGCGGCAATGGGGGCCTACAGAACAGGGAGTGCGCGTCGACCTGACTCTGGATAAAACAAGATTTCAGGTGGGTGAAGACATTTCAGCGCACATTGCAGTACAGGTGGTCGACTCGAAAGAGCCAGTGTTCGGAGAACCGTTTGTTCGCCGTGAAGCATTTTTTCCCAACTTTGACGGCGGCTTCCATCTTTCGATCCTCGATGCAAACGCCTCGCCGGAATACAACGATCACAGCGCCAATCTGTACGCACTTCCATCAGGGAGCAGCGGCCCCATCGTCTGCCCTCCTGCGCTGAAGGTAGGCAAAGTGATTCCGCTGGAACGTTCCCTTCGCGATTTCAAATTGCTGCCCACAAGACCAGGTACCTATCAGCTTTCTGTCACGTGGAGCCCGTACCATTCACGTTTCTCAGAGTGTCCCGATCAGCGTCCCACGCCACCTGAACAACCGTTTGTCACGGCAAGGTCAAAAACAGTCACGATTACTATCGTCGACAAGTCACCCGCCGCAGCCCTGCCGCCATCTCCAGAGTGATCCCGGCTAGCGTACATACGTCAAGGTCAAAGTAACGCTCCCTGGATGCACATCCCTGCTTTCGCCATGCGATGTTTCACTCCGCGCGCGGACGACCGTAGGCGTGACCCCAGCCATTCTGTCATGCCGGTTGGGGTCGAGTCAGTAGCGACAAACGCGCTTCACGGAAGGTCTGCCGTACGGCGAAAGTGCTCTAACGCTTGCGCATGCGGAGGCTTTGCCAGCTTCCATCGGCGGTCCAGCCGCCATCGACAGCGAGGGCCTGGCCGTTGATGAAGCCGCTCTGGGCTGGGTCGGCGAGGAAGAGGATGGCGCGGGCGATATCATCGGGACTCGCGAAGCGGGCCATGGGAACACGGCCGGTGATGTCGTCGTCGGTGTAGCCTCCGCCGGCCTGGTCGGCAACATCCATCTCTGTTTTGACCCAGCCGGGGCAGACGGCATTGACGCGAACCCCGCGTCCGCCCCACTCTCCGGCAAGGGTGCGGGTCAGTCCGATGAGGCCGTGCTTGGATGCGTTATACGCGGTACGGTCACTCACACCGACGAGACCGGCGATCGACGCAACATTGACGATACTGCCCTCTCGCTGCGCGAGCATAATGGAGCCGAAGGCCCGGGAGAGAACGAAGGGCGCGACGAGGTTCACCTCAAGCACGCGGCGGAAGGCGGAGGCTTCTACGGTCTCGGCAGGAGCGATGAAGCTGATGCCTGCATTGTTGACGAGCACATCGACACGCCCCCAACGTTCCGCGACCAGAGATACGGCCTGCGCGATAAAAGCCTCGTCAGTGATATCACCGGTGAGCGCTTCTGCTTCAGCGCCCGTCGCACGCACCGCCGAGAGCGTAGCTTCACAAGACTGCATATCGAGCAGTAGAAGGGTATAACCCGCCTCACCGAGGACTTCGGCAGTTCTGCGCCCGATGCCCTGCGCCGCTCCCGTTACGATGGCAACTCGCATCTCTCCACTCTACTTGAGCGTCCGTCCAGTCCGCATCTGCCGCGCTGTTCCCTTCTTATAAGCGGGCTTATCGGTACGAATCATGCTTCGCGGTGCCCTGTCCTATTCGGTTCGGAGCGCTTTCATTGGGTCTAACCGCGAAGCACGCCATGCGGGAGCCAGACAGGCCAGAGCCGCAACCGTCAGCAGCGTCGCAATCACTCCGGAGAGCACCACAGGATCGAGAGGCTTCGTTCCGAAAAGCATCGACTGGAAGATGCGTGTCGCCGCGAAGCTCATCACCAAACCAAGCCCCAGTCCGAACAGCGCCGGCCGCAGGCCATCCATCAGCATCAACTGCAACAGCTGATCTCGTTGCGCGCCGAGCGCCATGCGGATTCCCAGTTCCGAGGTCCGCTGCGTGGTGAGGTACGAGAGCACGCCGTACAATCCCACCGAAGCAAGAATCAGCGACAAAACAGCAAACGCCAGAACAAGAGTTGCACTCAGGCTCGCATTCACCAGGGACGCGCCAATGATCTGGTTCATGGTGAGCACATCTGAGACCGGAAGTTCAGGATCGAGCGACGCGATCTGTTTTTGCACCGGCACCGAGAATTGCAACGGATCCGTTGCCGTGTGAACCGCGAGCGTCGCTTCGCTACGGCCCTCAAAGATGGGGAGATACGCTGTCGCTTTCGGCTCCTTGCCGACCTGGTACAGGATATCGCCGACGACACCCACAATCTCCCAGTCCACCAGGTTTGGCGCTCCATCGTGGGCGCGCCCGGGAAGGCGCAGATGCTTGCCGATAGGATCTTCGCCTGCGAAATATTGCTGAACAAACTGATGGCTCACCATCACCTTGTACGAGCGCTCACCCCGTTCGTCGCTGGTAAAGAACCGTCCGCTCACAAGCGGAATTCCCAGAGCACTGAAATAGCCTGGATCGACCCAGCGCGTCAGCGCGTCGGGTAAGTGTTCGCCCGTCTTGAGCGGAGGATGCTCCTTCACCGTGAATTCGTCGGTGCCCCAGTATCCTGTTCCCGCGACCGTGGTTCCCAATGCAGCGCCCCGAACTCCGGGCATAGCTCTCACTCGCGCCAGCAGCGCTTCGTTGAATGCGTTTCGTTTCTCCGGCGTGTCGTACTTCTTGCCGGGCAGGTTGTATTGCAAAGTGAGCGTGTTGTCTACGACGCACCCGACATTGGCGGCGCGCAATTGCATAAAGCTTTTGAGCAGCAGCCCGGCGGCCACCAGCAGCACCACTGTGATTCCAATCTCCGCCGTGAGCAGCGACTTTCTGAGCGCGGTGCGAGAAACGCTGCTCGAGCCGGTCCGGACCGAGGTTTGCAGAGCCTTCAACATCGACTCACCTGTTGTGGAAAGCGCGGGCAGCAAGCCTGCAATCAGCGCCGCAGCGAACATGAGCGCGCAGGCAAACGCAATCACCGCGCCATCCATATGAATGCTCTGCGCGGTGGGCAGGTCCTTCCAGGTTTTTGCCAGCCACTCAGTGGCGCCCAATGACAGCAGAATCCCGCCCACACCGCCGGCTGCGCAAATCAGAACACTCTCGGCCATCTGCTCGCGAATCAGCGTGGCTCGCTGAGCACCGAGGGCGCTTCGTATCGCCACCTCCTTCTGCCGTGCCGCGCCCCGCGCCACCAGCAGGTTGGCGACATTGAGGCAGCCGATAAGCAGCATGCAGCCGACTGCGGAAAGCATCAACGTCAGCGGCTTCTTCACATCTCCGGCGAGATCCTCGTTCAGTGAGCGCGAAACAACCTCTTCAGCCACCGGATCGTGCGGGTACTGCAGATGATTCTGGTACTGTATGGCGCCGACCTGCGCGATTGCGCCGGCCAGGCTTACATCAGGGCGAAGCCTGGCCACCACCTGGCTCCCATGCCAGTCGTGATGCTGCAGCATCTCAGCACTGGCATCGGCCTTGTAAGGAACCCACAGCTGAATTCCGGCATCGGGATACGTGAACCACGAGGGCAGCACGCCGGCCACTGTGTAGGGTCTGCCGTCAAGGTGAATCTGGCCTCCCACAATCTTCGCGTCGCCTGCGAACCGCCTCTCAAAGACGCTCCAGGTCAACATCACAACGGCGCTGCCGCGCAGATCGTCCGCCTCCGTAAAGTCCCGGCCCAGTACCGGCTTCACTCCCAGCAGGGAAAACAGGTTCGAGGAAGCTGCCGCTGCGCGGACCGACTCCGGCAATTCGTTACGCACACCGGTGAGGTTGTACCCGGCCCAGCGCATGATTGCCATGTCTTCAAAGCCGTGGGTCTTCGAGCGCCAGTCGTAGAAGTCGGCCGGCGCAACCGGGTGGTAGCTCAATTCCCCTCCCCGGAAGTGTTCGTACACCATTACCAGCCGGGCGGGGTCGCGAAAAGGCAGCGGCCGCAGCAGCACCGAACGCACAACGGTGAAAAGAGAGGTGGCCGCGCCGATGCAAAGAGCCATCACCGCGATCGCGATGATGGTGAATCCGGGTGTTCGGCTCAACGTTCGAAAGGCGTATTTTACGTCGCGAGCGACACCGGCCAAACGTTGGGGAGTGTTTTGCATCCACAGCGATTCGCGCACCTTCTGGGGGTTGCCAAATTTCAGCCGGGCCTGTCGCCGGGCTTCGTCAGGCGACATCCCCCGCGCTACGTTATCCGCGGTTTCTTCGCTAAGAAAGGCCTCAATCTCGTTCTGCAACTCGGTGTCGGAGCGCTTGCGGTGCAGGAATCGCATCCAGCTCATTGCGGACCGCCTTCCTCACCCATCCCCAGACCAATGGCGCGGGTCATTTGCCGCCGGCGGCTGGTTTCGCGAACCAACTGCTTACGGCCTTCTGCATTCTGTGGCTCGCTGCTTTTCCGCATCGATCTCTCCACTCGAACTTCTATGGGAAAGAATCGTACGCCACTCGAAGTTCTATGGGAAGATCAAAAATTGAGCAGAGCCTCTGTTCCGCTTTCATGGATTCGTCCGCAGTTTCGGTATCGCAAACAAAATTGCCAAGTCAGTAACCAAGAAGTTGAAAAAGCCTGCAGCGCATAAGAAACCTGCGTGAGATTTCCATCTGGTCAACTCCGACACCGGCCTCCCAGCCATGGGACAAGGTAAGAAATATCAATGCCGCCTTTTCAGGAAAGTGACAAAATTCTGACGCAATTGATGGGTCGGTAGAATCATCATTTTGACAGACGCTTCATTGCAAGCCTAAGGCCGTAGGATGCTTAGGCTGATAAAGGCCGACCTCGCCACCTCCGGGAAGTCTGATCTTCGTAATGGAACCCCATCGTGCTTCCTGGACTTGAGAGCACTTAACGTCTTTCTTTGCGAGAGATGCCATCTCGGATTTCAAGTCGTCGCACATGAAGTAGAGATCCTGGGTGCCAATCTCGCTGGATGGGTGTACTGCAGCTTCTCCGGGCGGCAGGGCGAAGATCAGCCAGCCTTGACCGGCATCAACGGATTTGAAACCGAGGATATCGCGGAAAAATGCGCGATCCTCCTCGGCGCTTTTACTGTAGAGAATTACGTGCGCCCCAAAAATCATTGTTCCTCCTATGCGGATATGTGTGCAGTGTCGTTAGTCGCTCTACCAAACAAAGGGGAGCCCATCGATCCTTGACATAGAACGGCGGTAAATCTGGCAGCTTGCGTCGCCGCACACATCGACAAGGTGAAGTCCTTTAAAAATCGCCACTAGCTCCTCCACCTCCCGATTCTCCTCCGCCAAACCGAAAATCCGGATTGGTTGGTTGCGGGGTTGGCGTTATCGATTGCGGTGTTATCAGACCGAGTACGGCAGAGCCGACGCTCATCGTGTGTTTGTCCTTCCCCGACAAACGCGCGGCCGTGAAGCCGTGGCGAACTCCGTCCGGACCAAGAGCGAGCCAGCGTCGAAGGAACAATGAAACGGCAGTCAGTGTTATACCGAGAAGCATCGGGTCCCAGGTATGCCGCTGCCATCCGAGGTACGGTTTATTGGTGATAAGGGTGAGGACGGCAGTAATCGCGCCGGCCGCGATGATGAGGCGATCCTTCTGGCGAACACCGCGTGTGAGTATGAGAGGCGGCAGGCACCATATGAGCACCCACGTCATCCAGTAGAACGGGGAGGCGGATCCCGAGGTGAAGCGCGTGGGGCTCCCCAAACGTGAAAGCAAGCTGAAATCTGAGATTTTGAGGTTGAAGATCAGATATATGCCGAGCCATAGAAACGCCTCAGAGAGCGAGTACGCGTCCTCAAGGTAATCGAAACGGTGGCGGGAGCGAATGGAGGCTATACAGACCAGTCCGGCTGCATACAACACCGAGATAGAGACATGTTGCACCGGGTGAGATGGGGTCCAGTAAGCGGGCAGGAAGATGACGAAGATCATTGCTGCGGGAAATGCGTACCAGAGATTGAAGCGGTACCAGATCCAGAGCGAAGCAATGGCTCCAACGGCAGGAATCACAGACTGAATTTCGCGCGAGGGGTAGAGGGCGCCGCTGAAAAAAGCGTAATCCAGTCCTCCGCACAGAAAAGCAACTGAACAGACGGCGAGTGCTTCCTCAATCCCGTAGCGATACAGGCGGGCCTGGGTTACGGCGACCTCGGCGGCCGTGTAGGAGACAGCAGCGAAGATCAATAAGAAGATTCCTGTGGCTTGTTGCGACGGCCGCGAAAGAAAGATCGTGAAGAAGAGCCCGATCGCGCCTGCTACGCCGATCATGGTGAAGAAGAAAAGTACCAGCCTCAAAAAGATGTTGGTGGTGCGCAGGTCGGAGACCGTGTCTTGTTCAAGGCGCTGGTACTGATCGTCGCTGAGGTAGCCGTCTCCGATCCACTGCCTCAGGAATTTGCGGGCACGCAGAGTCTCTTCGCTCGATTCCGTGTAAATTCTCATTCCGGCCTCCCAAAGCGACGCGCGACCTGGACAAGCATCGCGATCATTGCGATTGCGGTGAACACGAAGTAGGCCAGGACAAAGGTGCTGTCCGACGTGTTGCGGATGAGCATCCAGCTAACACCCACGTAGCCGTAGACGGCGGCGTAGGCGACGAAGACAAACTGCCGGCGCTTCAGGCCCCAGGCGAGAGACGCGGCGCATGCGACCAGCAGACCGACAAGCCATAGGCCACGGTCGTGCGAATCGAAGACCCCGGAAAGGATTGCCCAGAATAGAACGTTGGCAACGATATTCAGATACGTAGTGAAAAAATGCACCTTCCATTTGAGGCGCTCAAAAACCGCTCCAGCTGCACCGACCACCAAACAGTAAACCAAGGCATAGAGTCGGTATGCCGTGTCCTGATGAGACGGCCAATGCGAGATAGTGAGTCCGAACCATCCGGCAAGCGAGGACAAAGCGAGAGACAGCACGAAGCGATTGTCGAAACGATAGGCAAGGAAGAGAAAGAGGAGGGCCGTGGCCAGGAGATAAAGATCCCATTGACCGGAAAGGACGTGGAAACGGTGTTCCAGGTAGGCGAGTTCTACGCACCAGACAAGGCAGCCGAGGTAGAGGACATAGTCGAAGATCGCAGTCGGCGGAGCCGTCTCCGCAGCCGACCAGGCGGGCGCACGGGAAAAGCAATACCAAAAAGAGGCGGTGAGGATGATGGAGAGAATGGTCAGGACGAGTACATCACCGAGTTGCTGCGACCAGGTGGAGATAGTCCAGCCAAGTCCGGCAACGAACGCCAAGATACCTGCATAGAGCAGAAGGTTGAGCTCAAGCGAGAGGGAGAAAGGTTGTCCGCGAGAGAGGCTCGCTAAATGAGCCTGCTGCTCAGTCGATATCGCACCTTGCTCCTTCCAGAGCTCCAAGCGAGCGAGGATAGTCATAGCGCTTTCATTCTCCGGACGTGAAGCAGCATGTCTGTGCTAACTTATTCGATTCCGATATTACATCTCGGCTCGCGAGGGGCCTAGTAGTTACTCGAAAGTCGCGTTTTCGTGATCTAGCTCTCAGGCCACCTCTATTGATCTGATTCTCCCAACCCTCTGCCGGGTCCCTTCCTCAATGAACTGCGCTCTGTGCCGCGTTGTCAGCGACGCCGGCAAGCAGGCCATCGAGTGCCTTCCGATCAAGTAACTACCTGGAATTGCCGGCCCATGCCAGGATCTGGGCTAGAATTCCCGCATGAAGCGTACGTTCGTTTCAGTCCTCGCACTTCTCAGCTTTTCTCTCGCGCTCGTATGTGCGTCCGATGCGGAAGTACCCGCCGCAAAAGCCGGTCTGCTGCCAACGCAAGCTCTGGCACGACAAGTGCGAGACCTCCAGCGTGTACCGGACAGCGATGCGGACGTTCCTAGACGAGTCCTCCTGGGAAAGGCAGTAAGAGATCACGTTGGCGAGTTCATCGTTCGCCAACTTGAGTCATCACCTTCGATATCGGGCGACCAGTTGCAACATCAACTTCAGAACATCGTTTGCCCTCAAGAGGGCACACACTCATGCGAGGAGGACCATGCAACGCCAAAGGTCTTCACTGAAGGTTGGGGCTCAAAGACCGAACGCCGCCAGGTTGTCGTGGCTTACCAGCTATATCTCGGATTTATGGGAGCGCGCGGGAGCCTTGTGATAGTCGAGAGCTACGTGTGGGAGAGGCAGAACCAAAAAGCCAGAATGACATCCCGCGGTGGAAGCGAATTCGACGGCCGTCATGTCGAGTTTCAGCAATTGGCGTGGTACCCGTCTGACGGCCAGTATTGGATCCTCGTCTCCGGACCACCACTCGGGTGGAGCGGCAGAGCATACGCCGGGAAAGCTACGCTGTACTCCGTTGGAATCGACGATGTGCACGCAATCTGGACCAGCGGCACACAGCCAAACCTGCGAGTCCAGAAGAATGAACTGGGTTGGGAGGCGAGCTACGCGGATCAGGATCGCTTCTACAACAACCTCCCCAAGCCATACGTCTTCGACGTTTACAAATTCGACTACGACTCGCGCAATTTTCAGCGAGTGATCCACTATTCCTACTAACCCATCCCGGCCAACCACAGCGAATGCGGATAGGTCGCGCGGAAACGCGCATCGCGGCAGGGATCTAAGCTCTCGGGCTGTTCCCTTCCTATAAGCCGACATATCGTTACTAATGCAGACTCGACGAGTGACTGAGCGATTTTGCACTAATTGGCACGGGGCCAAAAGAGCGGGAAACAACTCCTCGTAGTCTACGGTGACCTATTTTACGAGAATGTCGATCCTCTTTATCCGCGGCTTCGAGCGAAGCGGAGGCGAATGCTCTTTACCGCCCATGCTGACCCTCTCTCGATCGCTACCGCGTTGCACAGGTTTTCTCCAGCTAATTGCGGCTCGACGCGAAATCTTTCAGGGGCAGGACAAGGATTCACTCGATAGCTAGAGAGACTTATACTCCTGAGACATGGGCAAGCGTCTTCGGAAACCTTTACATGCCAATTCAGATGTCCTCCGCTCAAACAACACTAGAGTTCGCTCTTCGGGACATGCGAGCGCAGCGGAAGCCCCAGTGCGCCGCGAGAAGCAGCCTGGAGAGACAACTGTCTCAAACGAAAAACTCTGGATCGTACTTCGTCGCGCCCATCAAGCCATTGATGAATGTCTTGTGTACAACGTCACCACTCGAGGAATTGCAGTAACCGACTTCATGGTTCTTGAGGTTCTTCTGCATAGCGCGCCACTAGCCGCGGCAGCTATCGCAGAGAAAACCCGGCTAGCCATCGCCTCGGTCGAGATAACCATCTCTCGTCTTCGACAGCAGCAGTTGATCAGCGCTAAGGCCCATCGCGCGGGTGAGCAGGAACAGTTCTTGCTGACCGAAGAGGGACGAAATGTGATTGAGTGGATGTTCGCGGAACATCTGAAGGATATTGAGAGTATCTTCAACGTCCTTTCGAGCGACAAACTATTCGATCTATATCAGATACTGCGCAAAGTTGGGCGCAACGCAGAGAGCCGCCGTACGGCGCCTGCGATAGACGCCGGGGGCGGTCTCACCCCTTGGCAGTTGCGCCGCGCAACAGAATTCATGCGCCAGCGGATGGCCCATCCGATCACCACAAAGGAGATCGCCGCTTCTATTGAACTTTCCGACTCCTACTTCCGGAGAGCATTCAAGAGCGTGACTGGCGTGACCCCGCACAAGTGGCTTCTCAGCGCGCGGATCAATCACGCCCAGAAGCTTCTGAAAGAGGGCGCCGTACCCATGTCCGAAATTGCGTCCGTGACCGGATTCGGAGACCAAAGCCACTTCTCCCGCACTTTCCAACGCACTACAGGTGTCTCGCCACGTATATGGCAGAGAGACCACAATCTTCGGTAAGTGGCTCCTCACAGCTGATCGCGCAGCGATATCGCCTACCTGACGCGTAGGCAAGCAGCACAAGGATCGTGTGCTTGCCGATCTCGTGCTTCCGCTTAACACCCTTCATCCCATTGCGATACACCCTTCTATTTAAGAGAAGCGGATTAGACAACGGACGGCCGTTATCTGCAAGACACAGAGCAGACCGCGAGGCGATGCTTGCCTTGACGGGATAACGCCGTCGGAAGCGAACGCAAGGAAGGAGGAATCATGACCATCGGCCATCAGGAGTCGCTCGACTACGATCGCCTGATGCGTGAGCATCTTACCCGCGTATTCAACGAGCGTGATTCGAATGCCAGGCTCAAAGCAATTGAAGAGATTTACGCCGACGACGCCACGCTGTATGAATCTGCGGACTCTTCAGTACAGGGTCATCTTGCTATCAACCAAGCCGTGGATGCACTTTTATCGAGTCTGCCTCCTGCATTCACTTTTACCCCAATCGGTCCCGCAGTAGGTCATCACGGTGTCGGACGGCTTCGTTGGAAGTCAGGATCGCCAGATGGCCCGGTGGGCGTGACCGGAATGGATGTGATCCATTTCGTGAATGGCCGCATCCACTCCATCTACGTCTTTCTTGATCCACCTGCCGCTTAGGCGTTGGCTCATCCCGAGCTGTTACCCCAACAAACAAAGGAGTTTCCATGCCCAAGATTGGCCTCGAAGGCCTACTACGCCCTGAAGACAGCATCCTTGTGCTGATCGATCATCAGCCTTACCAGTTCACTAACCTGAACAGTCACGACCCGCAGGCGGTCATCAATAACGTCGTCGGTCTCGCAAAGGCCGCAAAGGTGTTCAACGTACCGACGATTCTCACCACAGTGATTGAAGAGCGTGGTGGATATTTGATCAAGGCACTTCAGGATGTCTTTCCGGATCAGAAGCCAATCGACCGAACTTTTATCAACACCTGGGAAGACCCCAAAGTTACGGACATCGTGAAGAAGAGCGGACGCAAGCAACTCATCCTGGCAGCCCTCTGGACCGAGATTTGCCTTGCGATGCCGGCGATTCAGGCACTTGGCGAAGGGTACGAAGTCTTTATCGTTACCGATGCTTCGGGCGGAGTCTCCGCAGAAAGCCACGACATGGCTGTACGTCGTTTGGTGCAGGCTGGTGCGGTACCGATCACTTGGGTTGCGGTTATGTCGGAGTGGCAGCGGGACTGGGCGCGTGATACGGCCGATGCTCTAACCGGTATCGTCACCGAGCATGGTGGTGCCAGTGGTGTTGCCTATGCGTGGGAGCAGCAACTGCTTGCCACCAGCAAGAAGGCCAGTGCATAGACAGCCCTCTCGACGACGGCGATTGGTCTTGCGGATTTGCTAGCTTCTTCTCGGCCGCACTTCCTAAATAATCTAGCCAAACAAGGACAAGAATGATCAGGAAAATACTCATCGCGTTTGTGACGGTTTATTCGTTCTGCGCGGGTCAGGCACAAACGACGCAGGACGATCCCGGGGCTGATCTGATCGTCATCAACGCAAAGATCTTCACTGGCAACCGTGCGCAGCCCGAGGCTTCGGCTTTGGCCGTCAAGAAAGGCCGCATCTATTTCGTCGGCTCTAATGAAGACATTCTTGGCCTGAAAAATTCCAAGACCAAGGTAATTGATGCGCGCAGCCGCAGGCTCATCCCGGGCATTATCGATGCCCATATCCACGTCCTGAACGACTTGGCCTATAACTACAATGTGCGCTGGGATGGCGTGCCGACGCTGACTCGGGCGTTGACGATGCTCCACGAGCAGGCGGAACGCACGCCGGATGGCCAATGGGTTAAGGTGATCGGAGGCTGGTCGCCGTATCAATTCAAGGAAAACCGCTTCCCCACGCTGGACGAACTACGCCAGGCCGTGCCCAATCGACCCATGATCGTGCAGTATGCCTATAACGAAGCCTTCTTGAACAAGCAGGCGATGGAAGCACTTGGCGTGGGCACCGATCGGTTCCCGAAGTTGCCGGACGTCGAATTCGAGAAGGACAGCCACAACATCCCCACCGGTGTGGTCCACGGCTACACCTGGTTGTTTCTTGCCCTCGAGACCATGGTGCCTCAGCCCACCTTCGACGAACAAGTGAGTTCGGTCATCGATAGCGTCCACGGACTGAACCGGTTCGGCGTGACCTCAATCATCGATAACGGCGGCAGGTGGGCATACCCTAAGGGCCAAGCGGTGGTCGACGTGCTTGCACGAGACAACCGTCTCAACGTGCGCATGCCCTTCGTGGATTTACAGCTTGGCAACGGCGGGCAAGTGAACATGGTGGATCTGGAACTCGAGGCGATCACAAAGACAGCACCACTAAGTCCGGGACAAAACCTGTACCCCGCCCTGTTACATGGCCTCGAATATCGAGGGGCTGGCGAGGTCCTGAACGGTGATGTGCACGATCATGAGAACTTCGACCGCCCGGCGGTCATCATCGCCCCGGAGAAGATGCGGCGATTCGTCGAAGAGGATGTGAGGAAGCTGATCCAGCGGCGCATCCCATTCCGCATGCACATCAGCTATAACGAGAACATCTCCCCCTTTCTCGACGCTCTGGAGAAGGTGAACGAAACGGTTCCGCTCGATGGCTTGCGATGGGGTCTCGAACACGCTGAGACCATCACTCCGGAGAACATCGCTCGGGTGAAGAAGCTTGGCGGCGGTATCGCCTTGGACGGCAAGATGGCACTGCACGCCGATGGTTTCATCAAGACATATGGTCGCGAGAAGGCATTGGAGACACCGCGCCTGCGCATGCTGGTGGATAGCGGCATTCCCTTGGCCTTGACCACTGACGCCTTCCGAGCAGCGACGTACAATCCGTGGGTCGCCATAAGTTGGACGGTATCTGGAAGGTCCGTGTCCGGATCCGAGGTGCTCGCCAAGGACAACCGGCTTACCCGAGCCGAGGCGCTGAAACTGTTCACCAAGGGCGCGGCGTGGTTCACAAATGCGGAATCCGAAATGGGCGCTATCGCCCCAGGGAACCTGGCGGATTTCGCAGTGCTCGACAGGGACTATTTCACCGTACCTGAGGATCAGATCAAGTCCATTTCATCTGTGCTGACGATCATGGACGGCAAGGTAGTGTTCGGTTCGCAGGACTACAGCGATCTTTCGCCGAAGTTGCCCGCGCCCCTTCCTGTCTGGTCGCCCGTTCAATACTTCGGCACCTACTACGGAGAGAAGTGACCGAGCGTCGGCAGCTAATCACGGATTAGCTGCCGACCGGTTCGCGTCTCACAACGGTCGCTTTCAGGATCGCCCGCTGGTCAGTTGAATGAATTAGGGACCAAAGCGAGACGACATCGCATCCGACCGACGATCATTTCTACCTCGAAGTCCTGGCGGCGGCGAGCCCACACCGCGCGACCTGCGACTTGCACCGAGAACCAGCCACCCTCTTCCTCTCCCTTGCAGAAGAGGAAGAAGGACGTTCTTTGGTTCTGAAAGCAGGCGTTCCCATGAGAAAGGTCAGTTCGAAATGCTTCGTGTCGTTTATGTCGTACTGCCCTTACTGTTGTCTTCGGCTGTCAGCTTCGCTCAGATCGTGTGCCCCACCACCCCTCCGCCTTACTCCCTCCTTCGAGAAGACGACGACAATCGCTATCTCGAAAATCGAACATGTCGCAGAGACTTCTGGGACAAGCTGGAGTACGTACCGCTCGGATTAAGCAGATATCGATATCTCTCGTTCGGCGGGGAGGCGCGCGAATGGTACGAAGGCATGCGCAATCCCAATTGGGGCCGCGGAGCGCAGGACGGAAACGGCTATCTCCTGCAGCGATTGACCGTTCACGCCGACGTACATGCAACGCGTCGCGTTCGTTTTTTTGTGCAACTCACTAGCGATTTTGTGTTCGGAAGGAACGGTGGCCCCAGGCCAATTGATGAATCCAGGCTTTTCTTCGAGAACGGCTTTGCGGACATCGCAATGTCAAAACGGCGAGAACAATCCACAGTCCTAAGACTCGGCAGGCAGGAATTCAGGTTCGGTTCCGGACGCTTGGTCGATGTCCGCGAGGGACCGAATGTCCGTCAAGCCTTCGATGGTGTGTCACTGAAATGGACCAGCCCTTCATGGACTGTCACTGGATTTACTGTAAAGCCGGTCCTGAACCGCATCGGCGTTATGGACGCTCCACCCGATCATGCCACTACGTTCTGGGGGACGTACGCCGTTCATCCCTTGCGGAAGATCAGGGACGGCAATACCGACCTCTACTATTTTGGGTTGGCCAGGAAGAATGCCGCATTCGAAAAGGGTACGCAGAGCGAATTGCGACATACCGTCGGCGCAAGGTTGTGGGGCGCAAAGGGCGGCTTCACCTACAACAGTGAAGCGAACTTCCAATGGGGAACCTTCGGCACCAATGACCTTCTCGCATGGTCAACCGGTCATGACTTCAACTACACCTTTCGATCGGCCCCCCTTCAACCGCAGTTCGGCGTTGACGGAGGGATTGCGAGTGGCAACCACGGAGATTCCAGGTCAGCACTCGGAACGTTCAACCCTCTCTTCCCAACAGGCTTCTACTGGGGGCAGGGTGCGCTTGGGCTCAACGGCCCGGCGAATGTCATTGCTATTGGCCCGCACGTCGGCTTGCACTTCACCAAATCGCTCTCGCTGGTGATGGACAATCACTCGTTCTGGCGAGAGAGCCTCGAGGATGGAGTCTATGGCCTCGGTGTGAATTTGATCGTCCCGGGCGGTGGTAATTCGCAGCGGTTCCTCGGCAACAAGCCAACGGTCGGCCTCTACTGGCACCCCGAGCGCCACCTTGAAGTGTCCGCTGCATACGCCTACTTCATCGCAGGCCCGTTCCTGACGCAAGCATCCCCGACTGGAAAAAATGCCGGCTATGCGGGGGTCTGGACAACATACAAGTTCTGAAACAGTTGCATTCCGAAGGAGAAATTATGGAAGTTGGCATCGACAGTTTCGCGGCAAGCCTTCCTGACCCGAAGACCGGCAAACCTCCATCCGGTGTGGATCGCATGGCCGATCTCCTGGAAGAGATTGCGTTAGCCGATGAGGTTGGGCTTGACGTATTCGGTGTGGGCGAACATCATCGCGCAGAATTTTTGGACTCTGCACCCGCAGTCATTCTCGCGGCTGCTGCCGCTCGAACGAAGACAATCCGCCTGACGAGCGCGGTCACGGTATTGAGCGCGGCCGACCCTGTGCGTGTATTTCAGGAGTTTGCGACTCTGGATCTCATATCGAAGGGCCGCGCCGAGATCGTTGTTGGCAGAGGGTCTTTCGGTGAAGCTTTTCCTCTCTTCGGACTGGAGGCGCGTGACTATGACGCTCTCTTTGCCGAAAAGTTGGATCTCCTTCTAAGGCTTCGCGAGACGAGCCATCTGAGTTGGCGGGGAAAGTTCCGTCCTTCTTTGACGGGGCAGGGAGTGTTCCCACGGCCGTTGCAAGAACATCTTCCGATCTGGCTGGGAGTGGGTGGCACGCCGGAGTCTTTCTTCCGGGCTGGTGCGCTCGGACTGCCGTTGATGGTCGCTATCATCGGGGGCGACTTTCATCGGTTCCGACCTCTGATCGATCTCTATCGCAGGGGTGGACAGGAGGCTGGTTATACGTCGGATCAGCTAAAAGTTGGCATCCACGCAATGGGCTTCGTTGCTGAGACCTCACAAGAGGCGAGAGATGCCTTCTATCCTGGCTGGTCGCACATGGTCGCCACGATTGGACGTGAGAGGGGATGGTCCTCACTTTCGCGACAACAGTTCGACGCAACCGCCGGTCCGGGGGGAGCTTACCTGATCGGGGATCCAGCGTACGTCGCCAACAAGATGCTCGAGGTAAGTGATGTGCTTGGCGGAGTCAGCCGCATCACGTTTCAGATGAGTTCGGCATCGTTGGAAACCGCTGCGATGAAGCAGTCGATCGAATTGCTGGGAACCGAAGTTGCACCTAGAGTGCGAGCCTCCGTGAATGGTTGACCGGCGTCGGTATCAGTTCAACAAGGGAAGTTCAGGATCACTCGTAGATACGAATTTCTGGAAAGGTGGAAATATGTCTCACTCAGAAGATGCATCCGTGAATCCGTTGCTCAGCGAGGACGCGATCGCAAAGCTTCGAACTTTGGGGCAAGCCCGCGAAGCGTCCGCGGGAGAGACAGTCATCTCTCAAGGGGAGCCAATGGCGAGCCTGATTGTTGTCGAATCGGGGAATATGACTGTGGAGATTCGCAACCACGCGGGTACATCTCGTCTTGGGGATCATGGTCCCAATCACTTTTTTGGAGATGTCGATCTCCTGTCAGGACGACCAAGTGTGATCAGCGCACGCATGACTGAGCCTGGCACGCTGCTTTTCGTGCCGCGGACGGAGTTGAAGCAACTGATGGCGTCTGACACGCAGCTTGGAGAACTACTGTTGCGAACCTTCATTCTGCGACGTGTCGAGCTGCTTGCCAAAGGTCACGCGAACGGGGTTTTAGTCGGTTCCCGTAACTCCGTAGGAACACTGCGTATTCGCGAGTTTCTTACTCGAAACGGCTACCCCTATTCCTTCCTCGATCTAGATCGCGATAAGGAAGTTCAGTCCGCCATGGACGCGTTCGATCTGACTCTAGAGGACATTCCGGTACTGATCCTGCATGGCAAGGAAGTTCTCCGAAATCCGAACGACGCCGAGATTGCTACATGTCTTGGCTTGAACGCCAGCGTAAACCCAGACGAAATCCGAGATGTGGCCATCGTTGGCGCCGGGCCGGCAGGGCTCTCGGCTGCGGTCTACGCCGCGTCGGAAGGCCTCAGCGCGATCTTGTTAGAGACCAAGGCTCCTGGCGGCCAAGCGGGCTCAAGCTCCAAGATCGAGAACTATCTGGGTTTCCCGACGGGCATTTCCGGCCTGGAACTCGCAGCCCGTGCCTACACGCAGTCGCAAAAGTTTGGCGCTGAGTTGCTCATTGCACGATCAGCCGTGCAGCTTTCCTGCGCCGGACAGCCCTACGAGCTGAGGACCAGTGATGATACGTCGATCAGGTGCGCAGCCGTTGTAATCGCAACGGGCGCGCAGTATCGGAAGCTCCCGCTTCCGAACCTTGAAGCGTATGAGGGGGTTGGGATCTACTATGGCGCGACCAGCATAGAAGCCCAGTCCTGCGGTGGTGAGGAGGTCATTGTGGTTGGAGGAGGCAACTCGGCTGGGCAAGCCGCGGTGTTCCTTTCACAAACCGCTCGCCACGTTCACATTCTGATACGACGCAGTGATCTGTCTGACACCATGTCTCGCTATCTGATTCAGAGGATAGAACAGAGCCCCAAGATAACGCTCCACTCCTACACCGAGATCGTTGAGCTTCACGGAGATGGACATCTGGAGAGTGTCGTCCTAAGAGACACGCGCAGGGGCAGCAGAGAGCTCCGCAATATTCGCCACGTCTATCTCATGACCGGAGCGACGCCAAACACCGAGTGGTTACGCGGATGTGTCGTTCTGGATGATAGGGGGTTCGTAAAGACGGGCACAGATCTGACCTGGGATGAACTGAACGGAGCTAACTGGCCACTGCAGCGCCGGCCGCACCTGTTAGAAACAAGCCTTCCAGGTGTCTTCGCAGTAGGGGATGTTCGATCTGGCAGCGTGAAACGAGTAGCTTCTGGAGTTGGCGAGGGGGCACTCTCCGTGCACTTCCTCCACCTGGCATTGGCAGAGCGATAGTATCGCGGACCGCAGATCCGCGCGCACTAGATGGCTACTTCAGCCAAACAACAATAGAAAGGACAAGCAAATGATTGATCTGAAGGGAAAGCGTGCATTGGTAACAGGAGGATCACGGGGTATCGGTGCCGCAATTGCGCTGGCTTTGGCAGAGAACGGAGCCGACGTTGCAATTACTTATCAGTATTCTGCCGAGAAGGCTTTGGCGGTGGCTAAATCGGTAGAGAAGACGGGGCGCCGCGCAGTTGCCATCCAAGCTGATAGTGCCGACCCCGAGGCCATCACCCGCGCGGTAAGCGAAGCCGTCTCAGCACTTGGTGGCCTTGATGTTCTTGTCAACAGTGCAGCTATCGGCCACGTGGGAACGATCGCGGACCTCGATGTGAAGCAATATCAGGCGGTGATGGACATCAACGTGCGAGGGCCGGTGCTGTTTGCGAAGGCAGTTATTCCGCATCTAGCCGAAGGCGGCCGCATCATCACTGTCGGCTCTGCGCTGGGAGAGCGAGTTCCGTTCCCAGGCATTACGACCTATGCGATGTCCAAAGCGGCGCTTACATCTTTCACCCGAGGTCTTTCGCGGGAACTCGGCCCGAGAGGCATCACCGTGAATCTCGTGCAGCCAGGGGCCACTGATACAGATTCGAATCCGGCGAATAGCGCAGGTTCCGACTTCCAGCGAAGTCTGACTTCCTTGGGACGCTACGGCGAACCGCGCGAAGTCGCGAACGCTGTGGTGTTTCTCGCAAGTCCTGCCTCGAGCGTTATAACAGGCGCTATCCTAACCGCTGACGCGGGCGCTATCGCATGACCAGAATTGATCTCTGACAGTAGACCCGAGGTAAGTCGAAAGAGCAGTTCATTGAAAGTCCGGTTACCGGCAACTACGATTCTCAGTTGGCGAAATCCCGTTACCAATTCCGATCTGAATGAGTGACTCGGCGATTTGTCACTCGTTGACGGTGCCTCTTTGCTAGGCAGTAACTTCCGGATGGCCCACTCACCGCTCGCACGCCGAATCATCCGGAGAATTCTACGTGGCAACAGGGATTTGATAGACTCTGGTCAAGACGCAAACCGAAGACAGTCGAACATGAAATGATCGCTTTTGAAGTGACCGCTGCGAATGCCCTGGGGCTCGCCAGCCTTCCTGAGGAGCCTTTGGATGAGTTCAGCGACGAAGAGATCTCCTGTTTCAACGAAGCCCGCAGCTTCCGCCAAAGTCAATCGGGAAGAGACTCCTTTCGAGGCGCTGGCCAGCATCTGCTCAGTTCTGGTTGTGGGCCTGTTCATTATGACCTTCTTGGCTCAGAACTACGTCATTCCGTCAGGCTCGATGGAGAACACGCTGCTTGTGGGCGATCACCTGGTCGTCGACCAGATCACGCTAAAGCCGCCTGCTTCGTGGATGCCACTCATCAGGTATCGCGAGCCGAGGCGCGGCGATATCGTGGTCTTCCACAAGCCCGTCAATCAGCCTGGTATTGATGCCACTGACGCCGACGGAACACCACAATACACTCCCCTCGTGAAGAGGTTGATTGGCGTACCGGGAGATCATATTCATCTACGCAACGGCATTGTGATTGTTAATGGTGTTGCACAGCCGGTGGGATTTGCGCAGCCGACGACGACGGATAACTTCAACGAGTTCCTCGATGATTTTCCCGCAATACCCCCGGCAGCAGCATCTGGGGCGACAGAGTCGTGGGCCGTGAACTTCTCAAGCTATATCCAGGATGGCGACCTGGTGGTTCCACCCGGCATGTACTTCATGATGGGCGATAACCGGCACAACAGCCTGGACTCGCGCTACTGGGGCTTCGTGCCACGCGCCAACATAATTGGCCGGCCTCTCTTCAACTATTGGTCGTTCAAGGCCGCAGATGGACAACTTGAACAAACAGGATTCGGTCACAAGCTCGCGTGGATCGGCCACGTTCTGGTGCATTTCTTCCCAGACACGCGCTGGAAACGCACTTTCCACGTTGTTCATTGAACCGAAATTGTAAGATCCTGGTTTGATCTCGGTGCGCTCCGGTCACATGACCGCCTATCCTTCAATTCTTGCTTGGTCAACATCCCCGGCGGGTCGGTTGCTTCGGCGGAAACCGAGCGCCAAGAGGGTCACGCGCCAGGAGCTCATCATCGCGCGTTCCTCGGTTGACGCATTCAGGGCAATGTACTCATCAACATATCCGCGAGTGCTTTGGCGATTTGGCAACAAGTGTTTGTGCAAGCACCCTCCAGGGTCACGCCGGTAGCCACTTAGCCGAGACGCATCAGTCGTCTAATGTCATTTTCGCGGGTTTGTTCATACCGATTAACTGATCACGAGTCCGTTCGAGAATCTCTCGTGAAAGGCTTGGGTCTGACACGGCCCGAGAGAGGTTGATCGCTCCTAGCATTGCACTAATCGTGAGAATCGCACGACCACGCCGATCAGAGGTTCCATTTGACGGAATAAGGCCCGTTGAGTGTGCGAAGCTGCGTTTGAGTCGTGCGGTATACACGGCTTTCGCCGACCGACTCGCCCGAGACATGTCACCCAGCAATGCGCCCAGCGCGCAACCTGTTCCTGGAGCATCCCGGTGCTCTTCCGACAAATAGCTCTCTAAGAGTTTCGTCAGCGTGTCAGTATGCTCCTCCCAACGGTCGAGGTCCTGGAATGCGGTAGCCAGCGCCTCGACCACCAGTTCATCGCGCGAATCGAAATGTTTGTAGAAACCGCCGACAGTAACGCCGGCCTCCTTCATCACATCGGCAACGCCGATGCCTTCGAGACCGAGTTCGCGAAATCTCTTGGCCGCAACCCTCACGATCCGAGTGTGCGTTTCCGCTTTATCACTCTTCGAATAACCCATCTTCCATCACCATCCCTTCCTGAGCCTGCATGGATCGCTCCAGACAAAAGGAACTTCTAGAGTATCAGCGTGCTCTACATCATGTTGATGCGAACCGTCTCGTCTGGGTCCAGAAAACCTCTTGCATCAATGATAAATATCGATTTCTTTTCTAACAAACCATGCACGGTGGAGTCTTCCAAAAGTTTTCATAAAATACCTTGCAACTTCTGGATTACGATCATACTCTATTTTAGTAAAGCGACCAAGCCCTCACAAGGATAGGAGAAGCAATGAGCAACTCGTCCCCAGAACGGAATAAGGCAATCGTGCTCGAAGCATTCGAGACACTGTTCAACAAGCGTGACTACGCGGCGGCGGAACGCTTCTGGTCACCAAACTACATCCAGCACAGCGCACACATAGCACCAGGTCGCGATGGGCTGTTCAATCTCGTCCGTTCAGCGCCGGAAACGATGCGCTATGAGAATCAGCTCATCGTCGCAGAAGGTGACTATGTCATAGCGCATGGCCGCTTTACCGGGATGGGAAGGCCCGCCGCCTGGATCGCCGCCGACGTTGTCCGGTTCGAAGACGGCCTTCTGAAAGAGCATTGGGACGTTTTGCAGGAAGAGGCGACCAAGGCCGAATCTGTCAGCGGCCTTCCCATGTTCGGCGAGACATTCCCCAGGTGACAAACCCAAAACACGCGATAGTCCTGAAGGCGTACGACACCTTTTTTACCCGACCAAGGAGGTACTAGCTATGACTTTACCCGTTGTTGCGGATGCAACGTATGTGATCTTAGGGGCGAGTGGGAACACCGGCTCGATCGTCGCCAATTTCCTGCTCTCAAAGGGCGAGAAGGTGCGCGTCGTAGGGCGCGACGCGGGTCGGCTACAGCGCTTTGTGGACAAAGGCGCGGAAGCGTTCACGGCTGATTTGAGCGATGCGGCTGCGCTCAGCAAAGCCTTCAGCGGTGCGCGCGCCGCATACCTGCTATTGCCACCGGTGAAAACCCGGGAGGCCCAGGAGCGAGAGAGCGACGCGATTGCGAAAGCGGTCAACCAGTCCGGCCTGCGCTACGCGGTGAACCTGAGCAGCTACGGTGCGCAGGTCCCGGAAGGCACCGGGCCAGTCGCGGGGCTGCATTCTGCGGAAGAAAAACTGAACGCGATTGGCGGGTTGAACGTTCTGCACCTGCGCGCCGCGTATTTCATGGAGAACAATCTGGCGGCGATCGGCATGATCCATGGGATGGGAATTTTCGGAAATGCGCTGCTACCTGACGTGAAGCTGCCCATGATCGCGACCCGCGACGTTGGCGACTACGCTGCGCAACGCCTCCTGCACCTGGATTTTTCCGGCGAACAAACCCGCGAGCTGCTCGGCGAGCGCGACCTGTCGATGACGGAAGCTACCGCGGTGATTGGGCGCGGCATTGGCAAACCCGATCTGGAGTACAAACAGTTTTCCTATGACCAAGTGGAGCAAGCGTTGACGCAAATGGGTGTCCCGCCGAAGGGGGCCGCTTTGTACATCGAGATGTACAAAGCCATCAACGCAGGAGTCCTCGCTCCGTTAGAGCCGCGTTCGTCGGAGAACACCACACCTACGTCCTTCGAAAGATTTGTACAGGATGTCTTTGCGGTTGCGTATCCAGGGAAGGTTCCCAACGCTTAGGCTCAGCCCCCACGGTGGTAGCGGGTGCGCCTGTTTGCAGGCGAGAGTTCCGGGGACCCACTAAACCATGCGGACCAACTGATGGTCAGGAACAGGAGAATATCCATGAAAAGCGCCAAAGAACTCATGCTTGAATACACTGCCTTCTCGTTGAGAGATCCGAAGAAGGCGGCGGAGATGTTTGCTGAAGATGGCGCCTTTGAGGTGCCGTATCTTGCGACGCTCGGATTTCCTCCGCAGTACAGAGGTCGAGACGAGATCGCCGGCTTTTTCCAATCCGTGCTCGAGATCTATCCCGATTTCCAATTCGAGAATACCAAGGTGCTGATCGATACTCCCGACCAAGCCTTTGCGGAATTCGAGGCCGATGCGGTGTCCAGCAAAACGGGACGATCCGTTCACCAACTCTTCTTTGCGCGGCTGGTTGCCGAGAATGGAAAGATCAAGCTGTTTAGAGAAGCTCTGAATATTTTCGAGGTGGCCCGGGCTAATTTGCAGGATAGCGCGGGTTTGTTTTGAAAGAGGGTTCCTCTCGTAGCGATTCAAGTTCGCCGCAACATCAGCGGATGAAAGCTCGGAAAGGAAACCGACGAAGGTCGTGATCCTAAACGACACAAACGACACACAAAATGTGGTTGTGAGAAATGGAGAAAGTCCATGAATTCATCAGTCGTTAGGAGATCAAACATGCGCAAGAGAAATTCGATGCGTTTCGCCGCCGGTCTGCTGGCGGTGTTAGCCAGCTTTGTCGCCATTCCGAACGCAGCACTGGCTGCCTCCCCCCAGCATCATGATCAAGTGCCGGGCTTCTACCGCCTAAAAGTCGGCGATCTCGAAGTGACGGCCCTACTCGATGGGTCGGCCGTAGCCGATCCCCATTGGTTGCAAGGAGAGAAGACCGCAGATGGTGTCCTAAAAGCATTACAAAACGATCCGCACATGATAGATGGCAACGATACAGGCTATCTGGTCAACACCGGCAAGCAGCTGATCCTCGTCGATGCGGGCTCCGGCACCTGGTATGGTGGCGCGGCATTCGGGCACTTGGTGGCCAACCTCCGCAATACAGGCTACACGCCGGAGGAAGTCGACATCGTCTTGATCACGCACCTCCACGTCGATCACATTGGCGGCCTGACTACTCAGGACGGACGGATCGTCTTTCCAAATGCCGAGGTCTACGTTGCCAAGCCGGACAACGACTTCTGGCTGTCGCCGGAAATCGCTGCGAAGGCACCGAAAGATGTGCAGCCGTTTTTTCAGGCTGCGCAAGGCGTCGCAGCGCCATATATTAAGGCCGGCAAGTGGCACACGTTTAGTGACTCTGAACACATCGTCGACGGCATGCGAATCGTCCCGCTGCATGGTCACACCCCCGGACATACCGGCTATGAATTTTCGGCCCAAGGGAAAAATATCTTGTTTTGGGGCGACATCATCCATGCACAGCGCGTCCAGTTGCAGCATCCCGAAGTCACGGTGGTTCTCGATGCAGACCAGGCTGCGGCTGCGGTGACACGGAATCAATTGCTGCCCAAGCTCGCGAGCGAGGGAATCTTGATCGCAGGGCCACATATGTTGTTTCCGGGCCTGGGACGGCTGCACAAGGAGGGGACTGGCTATAGCTGGGCGCCAGTGGCATTTACCGATAAGTGGGAAGACAAATAGCGATACGGCGGAGCAACCCAACAGCGCTCGGGCCAGCTTGCCCCCAATGTGGAGAGTCATCGAGTGTGAACCATTGGAGCTTGCAAGTTCCAATTCAACAATAACGGAGACAGACCATGGCCAAAAAGCTCGAAGGCAAGACCGCCGTCATCACCGGAGGGACAGAAGGGATTGGATTGGCTACTGCAAAGCTTTTCGTCGAGGAGGGTGCCTACGTCTTCATAACGGGCCGCCGCCAGAAAGAACTCGACGAGGCCGTGAAGGCAATCGGCATCGACGTCTATGGCGTTCAGGGAGACGTTGCCCAATTGGCTGACCTTGATCGTCTTTACGAGACCGTCTCTAAGACGAAGGGACGAATCGATATTGTTTTCGCCAATGCCGGCGTTGGCGAATTTGTTCCCTTGGGGGCCGTCACCGAAGAGCATTTCGACAAACTATTCAACATCAATGTGAGGGGAGCGCTGTTCACAGTGCAAAAGGCCCTACCGCTACTCAATGATGGTGGTTCCATCATTCTCAACGGCTCTGTTGCAAGCGTTAAGGGCACCGCCGCCTTCGGCGTCTACGCCGCAAGTAAGGCTGCCATTCGTTCTTTCGTGCGAACCTGGACGACAGATCTGAAGGACCGTCATATTCGATCAAACGTTGTTAGTCCGGGTCCGATTGATACGCCGCTGGCGAGTCGCCAATCTGCCGATGTGATTGCGCGGATTGTGTCCACTATCCCCATGGGACGCATGGGTAAGCCCGAGGAAGTTGCCAAGGTGGCATTGTTTCTAGCGTCGGATGATTCAAGTTTCGTTACGGGTATCGAACTGTTTGTTGACGGCGGCAGAGCCCAAGTCTAACCAAAAGGGAGAGAGACCTTTTGACGATCATCGCGAGCCCACTGTCTTGATTGAGAGTGGCGAGAGCGGAGGGATACTGACTATTACGCTAGGACATGACTTCGATTGCATCGACCCGCGTGGGATAAAACGCGAGGTACTCCTTAACGTCGGCGACTGCTTCATACGGTTTTTCATACGTCCAAACGGCATATTCCGATTTCGCTCCGCCGATGGGAATGCTGTAGTACGTGCAATCGCCCTTGTACGGACAATAGGTGTAGTGCGCTGTCCGAACGAGCAGCGACATATCCGCATCGGTGCGCGGCAAGTAGTAAACCGGCGGGTATCCTTTTTCCTCCAACCGAAGTGCTCGCATCGATTCAGCAACAATCTTCCCGGCAACCGTTACACGGATTTTGCCCTCCGAGGGGGAAATCGTAATGGGATGGTCAGGTCCAGGAATTTTAATCTCCTTGGCTTCGCTCGACTTTATTTGCATTTTGCGCTCCTTATGTTGCCGGGTTAGAGCTTAGAACCGCCGTCGACGGGAATAGTGGCTCCTGTGATCCAGCGCGACCGGTCGGAAGCCATGAAGGCGACTACGTCGGCCACATCCTCGGGCCTACCGAGTCTCTTCAGGGCTTGCATTCCCAGCGCGACCTCGCGCCCCGCCTCTGTCTTCGTGAAGTTTGACATATCCGTATCGATGACACCCGGAGCGACAGCGTTTACACGTATGCCGCTGGGACCGAGAATAGCTGCCCAGTTCTTGACCAGAGTCTCAAGTGCACCTTTGGTAGAGGCGTAAGCAAGAATCGAGGGATTTTCCAAACCGGGCTTGCCCACCACCGTATGGGCTACAGCAGAGGAGATAGCAACAATGCTTGAGCCCTCACTTAGAATGGGCAGGAGCTGCTGTACCAGGAAGAATGGGCCTCGGACGTTTGTCGCAAAGAGGCTGTCAAAATCCTCTACGGTGTAGTCCGCCATACGTGCCGACTTGCTGATTCCAGCGTTGAGCACAAGCACATCCAACTGGCTGCCGACGACGGTGCGCACCCGTTCAGCAAGCAGCAACGCGCCGGCCGGAGTGCCCAGGTCTGCCGAGATAGCGTTTGCGCGTCCACCCTTCGCTTGGATCTCGGCGACCAGAGATTCGGCTTCCTGAACCGAGCGGCCGTAGTGAACCAGAACATGTGCTCCGGCTTCAGCAAGTGCCGCTGCGGTTGCGCGGCCAATTCCTTTTGATGCACCCGTCACCAGCGCTATTTTGTTTTGAAGTGTAGCCATTGTCTCCTTTTGCGATTCGTACTTGACGAGTGTGCCCCAGGTTGAAGATGGGCAACCAGATATGCAGAGAGACATATCTGGTTGCGCCTATGGCCTGAACGCGCGTGACGCCTCAGGCGTTCATTCCGCCATCAACGGTCAGATTTGCTCCGGTGATGTATGAAGACTCAGGACCGGCGATGAACGCCACCATTGCGGCGATCTCCTCAACGCGTCCATAGCGGTCGAGCGCTGTGGCGGCCTTTTGCGGTACCGCCCAATCACCCGAGGCAGGATTCAAATCCGTGTCGATCGGACCCGGCTGCACGTTGTTGACCGTAATGCCCCGGCCTCCAACCTCTCTGGAGAGAGCCTGGGTAAACATCTTTACGGCACCCTTCGTGGCCGCATAGGGCACAAGCCCCGGCGCAGCAGCGCGCTCGCCTACGCACGAACCAATATTGATGATTCGGCCACCATCACCCAGGTGCTTCAGCGCAGCCTGTGTGGTAGCAAGTACGCCGCGAACATTGATGTCGATTACGCGATCTATCTCCTCCTGCGTAGCCTCTTCGAACGATTTCGGAATGGCTGTGCCGGCATTGTTCACAAGCACGTCTAGCCGGCCGAAGGTAGCGACGGTCTTTTCGACCGCAGCTTTGACTGCCCCGACGTTGGCAGCGTCTGCCTGGATTGCAATGGCTTTTCCGCCGCCGAGTTCAATCGCCTTGACTACAGCTGAGGCCGCACTGGCGTCCTTGGCATACGTGAAGGCTACGTTTGCTCCATCGGCGGCCAGACGCTTCACAGTCGCTGCGCCAATACCCCTCGAACCGCCGGTAACAAGTGCCACTTTGTTCGCTAACTTAGACATGGATCTCCTTGGTTTTTCAAAATGATCGATCGATTCGCTGATCAACTGACCGCCAGCGCATTCCTGCCTGCCAGACGTTTATCTGATGTGTGAGTTTTGCAATCAGATTTGGCAGCCTTAGGAATATCGTCCATTCCTAAATGGAATGCGTAAGGAGTGCGCACAATTTATATCGCTGCCCTTTAGACCATAATGACGTTCAGCCGCAACACGAACGACATGCTCAGAACGCAGAAGCGTCCAGAACATGTCACTTTAAGGCTCTTTTGCGAGGCTAGTTGGGCACCAATTCGTTGACGAAGGGGTAGTCGTTATAACCCAACGAATCGAAAGTGTAGAAAGTATTCCGGTCATACGGTGTGGGCGCAAAGCCTTCCCGGATGCGCAGCGGCAAATCGGGATTTGCCACGAAGTGGCGTCCAAACGCCACGGCATCGGCGATGCCGCTCTCGATGGTGTCCTCTGCGGTTTCAGGTTCGAAGCCACCGGCTGCGAGGATCTTCCCCTTGAAAACCTTGCGAAGTTGCTCGGCAGCGATCGGACCCTCTTCCGGTTTGATCTGATGTGGCATGCCTGCGATGCGATGTGGCAGTTCGAGGAATACAAGCCATTCCCAACGGGAATGTTCCTGCAAACGAGTGAATCGTTCTCGGTCAAAATACAATCCATTCCATAGAGGAATAGGGAGGCTATATGGACAGATTGGATGCGATGCAGACGTTCGTCCGAGTCATTGAGAAAGGGAGCTTCTCCGCTGTTGCGAAAGAACGTGGAATTGGTCAGCCCGCTGTCAGCAAACAGATCTCCGCCCTTGAAGAGGAACTCGGCACCGAGTTGATTCACCGCGCCTCTCGTTCCATTGCTCTGACGGAGGCAGGCCGCGACTTTTACGAGTCAGCTTTGCGCATTCTCGACGACTTTGAAAACGCGGCTTCGCGGATCGGTCGTGGCCAGACCGCCCCGAAAGGCCTCATCCGCGTGACCGTTCCTCCCACATTTGCTCGTCTCCACATGGTGTCAAAACTGCCTGCTTTTTTTGCTGCCTACCCTGATATCGCAGTCGAGATGTCCACATCGGAAAGTCCTGTAACGATTATCGAAGACGGTTTCGACTTGGCGATCCACTCCGGCGATCTCCCGGACTCCCCTCTGGTTGCGCGAAAATTAGGGCAGACGATGATCGTTCTCGTCGCCACTCCTCAATACCTCGCACGCCACGGCGTACCGGAATCACTGGAGGATCTCGGCCGCTTTCGCTCGATCGTTTTTGTTGAACGAAGTTCTGGACAACCATGGAGCTTCGGGGCGGGACAAGACGTGAAACGGGTTATCCCCACAGGGGTGTTTCGAACGAGTGATCTTGAGCAGCTACGAATGGGTGTCCTGGAACATATAGGGATTGCCCAGGCGCCGGCATGGCTCTTCGCGTCAGAACTCAGGGAAGGTACAGTTGTCCGCTTACTCATGCCTCTTGAACGAACAGTGCCAATCCTTGCCGTGCGGCCCGCGAGTCGCAGGATGTCCGCCAAAGTGCGCATTTTCATCGAGCACTTGGAGAAGACTTTCGCGCTTTGTTTCCAATTCAATCCACGATCTAGCTAACACTATGATTCCCACGAATGGGTGTAATGATGTCAGCCAGCGCAACGCATGAGATGGCCATGACCCGTTTGTATCGGAAAGTCGGCATGTGCTTACCAATGCGCCTGATCCAGATTGCGGCTGATTCTCATCTGCCGAGAACAGGGCAATGCGCTCATTGAACCCAATGTCAATGAGTGAATTGGCGATTTATCAACAGTTGATCCGTGTTAGACACTGACGCCCTACGCTGAACAGCACTTCCACGGCAGCGGGCACGCTTGTCTTCACATGTTCCCTTCGAGTCGCAGTGGTTGATCTTATGTCCCATTCAACCAACCGCCGGTAAAGCCTGCTCGCTTCAAACCGCGCACCAGGTTGGGCACTTTGCGGGTGGCGTTCCAGATGATCCCCGTTTTGTAATTCGCGATCATGCCTAGAATCGGCCCCTGATTGTCGCTGAGATAATCATTGTCAACCCAGCCTAAGCGCCCATCAACGCTGCCTGACCTAAGGCTCACATGGGTATCACGGAAGCTCGGGTTGAACGCATCGAAAAAACCGTACGTGCCGTAAAGCCGCCCGCCTTGGAAATTGCGTAAGGCCCAGGCTGCAGGGATGCAGATCTCGGGTGCAAATGGAATCGAGGCTACCGCGGCGATGGGGGCAAGGGTGCCATGGTCTTCCTCATCGGGCATGCCCTTCGGCCCATAGGCCGCATAGCCATAAAACTGCGTCGGCTTGCCTTTGAAGTCTATGACGAGATCGCCTGGTCCATCGCAAGCGCTGAGGCCCCAGATGTCCTTGGAATAACCATCCCAACCCATGGGGTTGGCCATGGCATAGTTGCGCTGCGCATAGGTGGCGCGACGTGAATTCTCGAAATAATCAAACCCGGCCGCGCGCGTGGTCGCATCATAGATGCCGCGATAGTCAACCCACACGGCCCCATATTGATGCGCAAAGTGCGGCGCAAAGGAGAGGTAGCGGTTCGCACCTTCTCCGCGCCAATATTTGGGGAAGGGCGCAGTCCATGCCTCGTAGGCACCCTCCTTAGCCGGGTGAGACCGTGAGCCGAGCGCGAGGAAATAGAGCGCCATGCCCTCGTTATAGCCATCCCAATTTCGCTCAATAAAACCCCTCTCCGGGTGCCAGCCCATCGAGATGGCTTTGCCGCCCGTGCTATTGGCCTGCATCCAATCCCATTCGGTGCGATCCAGCAGACGCTGCGCGAGTGCGCGGATCTCCTTTTCCTTCTCATCCTCCCGGTCGAACCAGCCTTGCGCAAACGCCATGCCCATTTGCAGCCAGCAGGTATCAATTGTTGAAAGCTCCCAATCTGGCAACCGCAGTCCGGTCTCCATATCGATAAAGTGGTAATAGAAGCCACGATAGCCCGCGGTGCCAGACCGTTGTTCGCCCTGCGGTAATTGCTCAAAGAACCGCAGCGTCCGCAACGTGATGTCTCGTGCCTGATTGCGTGTGATCCAACCGCGCTCAACTCCAATTGGCCAGGCAGTTAGAGCGAAGCCTGTCCCCGTGATGCTGCAAGCGGACGGCGTCGACCAACGATCTGCCATCAGGCCGTTGCTATGGTTCACACGCTCCCAGTAAAAGTTAAAAGTGCGATGCTCAATATCGCTGAGCAACTGGGAATCCGAAACGCGCGCCGTAACAGCCTTCGTCCATATCGGACTAGAGACAATTCCGGCGGCAGCAGCGCTGAGGAAACTGCGGCGAGTCAGTGTCAGAGGCTCCCTGGTCATCGTCCAGTCAGTGTAACGGAGGAAGAGACCAGAGCCGGAGCCATGGTTGGCGCTATCAGGGCAATGCACTTATCGAACCGGCCCAGAGTCAGGATTAGTCCTTATAAAGGCCGTTGTCGCCAATGGAGAGGTCAGTACCGAGAAGCCGACTTTCCGTTACCAATTTTGATCTGAATAAGTGACTCGGCGATTTGGCATCAATCCGGGTCGATCGGTGACAAGATGCGCGTTTCACAGGGCAAAAAAGTTCATCTGGACGCGCTTAGGCGCTTCGATGTGCTCCAACTCACTTCGATTTAGAGCCGAGCAGGATCGGATCAGTCTCAATGAGTATGAGCGACTTCACCATCGTTTGCGTCTCGGACTTGTACTTTAGGAAATGGGCTGTCTGTAGATGCGACGCGTATGCAGACTGGCTGCTATAGCTTTCAAAGAGTCGAATCTGATTCGGGTGAGCTTTGACCGACACGGCGTAGAGAGCCAGCACTCCGGGTTCCACCCGGATCGAGGTCTCAATCTCCTCTTTGAGTGCTGCCTTATAGGCCGTCAGTTGATTGGGATCGATCTCCAGCTCTGCGATTCTCACGATGCGTTGCTCAGTCACTTGTGAATACCCGCGTTGAATTTGTATAGAAGCAACGAAGAATGCCAACGGCACGATGACATAGATGGTTCGCTTTGCAAACATGATCTCTCCCGTGCTTCACAGGCGATGTTGGGCGGTAAGGTTTGTCTCGACAATTCGATATCGAACACGAGACTCGTCAACCTCTTGCTTCGGTTACGAGACTATTGGACTTGAGCGCACGGATATCTCGTATCGGTGGAAGACCGAAACAGCGACTGTACTCTCGGCTGAACTGGCTGATGCTCTCGTAGCCGACTTCATAGGCGGCGGTTGTCGCGTCCAAACCATCCATCAACATGCGCTCCCGCGCGGTTTGAAGCCTCAGCATCTTCTGATACTGTAATGGGCTCATCGAGGTCAACGCTCGGAACTGGTGGTGCAGCGTTGAAACTCCCATGCGGGCAGTCTTGGCCAGGTCTTCCACACTCAGTGGTTTTGTGAAGTTCGCACGCAGCCAGGAGATCGCTCTTGCCGTTCGCTGAACGAGATCTCCACTCGTGGCAATCGCGCGGAGACGGCTAGCCTGTGGTGTCTTGAGCAAGCGGTAGATGATCTCGCGTTGGATCAACGGGCTGAGGAACGGGATGTCTTCCGGCGTATCAACAAGATTGAGCAAACGCTGACAGGCATCTAGTAGCCCCAAAGTGGTTTCGCCTACGGCTAGACCTTGCCGGTGCGGATGGGCTTCTGCCTCAGGAAGGTCATCTTGAGTAAGAACTTCGCGAACCATCGGCATATCGAAGCGTAGAAACATGACCAGAAGCGGCGTCTTCTCCGATGCTTCTACGATCTGACTCTGCGCGGGCACGTCGATCGAGGACAAAAGAAATGACGACGAATCGCAGACATATTGGGTTTGACCGAGGATGACATGCTTGCGCCCCTGCACGAAGATGCTCAAGCTGGGCTCGTAGGAAGCTCGGTAGCACGGTGTCGGCTCGTCCCGGTGATAAAGAACTACTCCGGGAACAGCCGTGACATGCTCCCCCGCAGCGCCCGTGATCGACGCGATGCGGCGGGCAAGTTCATGCCTCGCCTCCAATACGGCTGGGTCATCATGGACAATATTTTTCGTCTTGGCAGGCATCCTAAGGCTCTCATTTTAAGCCTAGACCCTTTTGCCGGAAATTTCTGCCCCAAACAGGATCAGGCAAACAATCGGCAGGATTAGGTAAGTAATGTCCTTCTCCTCTCTCTAGTGTTGAAAGTGCCCTCGAAGACGGCGATTCGGGCCGAGATCAGAGAAACGGCCACGAGAGGAAGAAGATGAACATTTCATTTGAAGGTAAGGTGGCACTCGTTACAGGCGCGGCGTCTGGGCTCGGATTTGCAACAGCCAAGGCTTTTGCGGAATCGGAAGCAGCCGTTGTTCTGGCGGACGTGAACGAAACGGAAGTCGAGGCGGCGGCCAACGAACTGGCCTACAAGGGCTTCAAGACCCTGGCGATTCGCTGCGATGTTTCGAAAGACCACGAAGTCGAAGCGATGGTTAAGCAGACCGTTGCGAAGTTCGGTCGCCTGGACGCTGCCTACAACAACGCAGGTATCCAGAACGTCCTTGCCGAAACTGCGGATTCGCCTCGCGACGACTATGACCGCGTCATGGCGGTGAACCTGCGTGGCGTATGGAGCTGCATGAAGTTTGAGCTGCAGGTGATGCGCGAACAAGGCAGCGGCGCCATCGTGAATTGCTCTTCGTTGGGCGGCCTCGTCGGCGGAAATCAACGTGGGACGTACCACGCGGCGAAGCATGGCGTGATTGGTCTCACGAAGAGCGCAGCTCTGGAGTATGCGACTCGCGGCATCCGCGTAAACGATGTCTGTCCCGGTCTGATCCGTACTCCGATGGCCGACAAGATGGAAGCTGGTGGGCAGGGTGAAGCGCTCAAGATGATGCGCGAGACGTTTGTCCCCATGCAGCGCGAAGGTCGTCCAGAGGAAATCGCCAACACCGTTCTATTCCTGTGCAGCGACTTGGCAAGCTATATAACCGGCCAGTCGATCTCGGTCGATGGTGGCTACGTGATGCGCTAGGAGGTACGCAGGATGGGTCGAATCACCGTGAGCGATATGGTGGTAAAGACCGAAGCTGTGGATGGAGCGCCGGCTGACCACGGACGGCGCTCCATCATCAAGGCCGGGCTGGCGGCGAGCATTCTGGCGCTGTGGCAGGCCGAGCCTTCCTGGGCTCTGGAGAATCGAATGTCCAACGAAATGAAACACGGTGCACTTCCCAGCGTTCTGTCAATGAGTGACGTCCACGCTGTTTCACCTGCATTGGCTCACTACACCGAAGAACCGCTTCTCAACGGATTGTGGAAGCGCTCTGAGCTTTCGCCACGTGATCGCAGCGTGGTCACGGTGGCTGCGCTGATTGCCCGCATCCAGTCCATCGAGATGCCGTATCACTTCGTGCTAGCGCTCGACAACGGTGTGAAGCCCGCGGAGCTCTCCGAGATCATCACGCACCTCGCCTTCTACGCAGGGTGGGCCAATGCGATGTCGGCGGTCGCGGTGGCAAAGGACATCTTTCATGCGCGCGGAATCAGTGCTGATCAACTTCCTCCAGTGCATGATAAGTTGCTGCCGCTCAACGAGGAAGCCGAGGGACAGCGTGCGACCCAGGTTGGCAACAACTTCGGAGCCGTCTCTCCTGGTCTTGTGCAGAACACGACGGACCTTCTCTTCCGCGACTTGTGGCTCCGCCCCGCGCTTAAGCCGCGCGACCGCAGTCTTGTGACCGTGAGCGCCTTGATTGCCAATGGGCAGACAGCGCAGATCACCTATCACCTCGGTCGCGCGATGGACAACGGTCTGACGCAAGAACAAGCCTCTGAAGTGCTGACATATCGCGTTTTACGCAGGATGGCCATGTGCATTTTCTGCCCTGCCTGTTGTGAAGGACGTTTTCGAGAAGCGCCAGAAGTAACGCGTAGAAGCCGGACTTCAGCAAAGGAAACCATGAGAATCTTCGCTCTCCCTCTACTTTCACAGCTCGTAATGGTTGGAGCATTTGCGCAAGCTCCTACAGCAGCTCCAGCACCAGACTCTACCAAAGGACTCACGATCAGTCATGCTGGCGTAAGACCCGTCGTTGATGGCTCACCGAAGTTCTTCACAGGCTCCGCCAAGGTCGAGCAGTTGTTCCCGGCAAATGCTCCATCACGCGTCTCAGGCGGCATCGTAACTTTTGCGCCTGGGGCGCGGAGCGCGTGGCATACGCATCCGCTCGGCCAGGTCCTCATCATCACGGCAGGTACAGGCCGCGTCCAAAAGGAAGGCGGTCCGATTCAGGTCGTCCATGCGGGGGATGTGGTTATCATTCCGGCCCATGTGAAGCATTGGCACGGAGCCGCTCCGGACTCCTCGATGTCGCACATCGCAATTCAGGACAATCTGGACGGCGATACAGTTGACTGGTTGGAGCCTGTGACCGATCAGCAGTACAACGGCGGCAAATAGACCACTGTAGATTTCGACCAGGAGGCACTGTGATGAGTGCATGGACAAAAGAAAGACTCCAACAGCTCGCGTCAACGGACGACCTGCATATCGCTCCCTTTCGCGACGATGGCGTGACGCTTGGGACCCCGACGTGGATTTGGTCCGTCGTCGTTGACGGCGAGCTGTATGTGCGGGCATACAACGGAACGGCGTCACGCTGGTATCTGGCGGCATCGAAACAGAAGGCGGGACAGATTACGGCTGCTGGCAAGACGACCGATGTCACCTTCGAGGAGGTCGCAGGCGAGGTGAACGACCGTATCGACGCTGCCTACCGCACTAAGTACGCTTCCAGTCCGTATCTGAAGCCGATGATCGATGATCGCGCTCGCGCGGCAACGGTGCGGATTTCACCCCAGGCCTGACCTGCGGCTGCGCTAAGAAGGAGAGACATGGAAAAGCGTCAACTAGGAAAGAGTGGTCTCGAAGTATCGGCGATCGGCCTTGGATGTATGCGCTCCAGTCCGGGGCATGGTGCTGTCGGCGGAACTAAACAGGAGATGATCGCGGTGCTGAGAAGCGCTGTTGACCGTGGTATCACGCTGTTTGACACCGCGCAGGTCTATGGCCCTTTTGTGAACGAGGAGCTTGTTGGCGAAGCCCTCGCTCCGGTGCGCGGTCAGGTTGTCATCGCGACGAAGTTTGGCTTCCAGTTCGACACCTCGGGCGATCCGCATCCAAATGGTTTGAACAGCCGCCCAGAACACATCAAGGAAACGGTGGAAGCTTCACTGAAGCGGCTTCGCACCGAAAGGATTGACCTTCTTTATCAGCACCGGGTCGATCCGGACGTGTCGATCGAAGAGGTGGCGGGTGCCGTGAAGGATCTGATTGCACAGGGGAAGGTCAGCCACTTCGGCATGTCCGAAGCTGCTGCGCATACCATCCGTCGCGCGCACGCTGTTCAACCAGTCACCGCACTACAGAGCGAATACTCCCTTTGGTGGAAGCGTCCCGAAGAAGAGATTATGCCTATGCTCGAAGAGCTAGGCATCGGCTTTGTGCCCTTCAGCCCGCTTGGGAAGGGTTACCTTACCGGCTCCCTCACCGAAGACACAACGTTCGACAAGGAAGACAACCGCAGCAGCTTTCCCCGGTTCACGGCAGAGGCTCGAAAGGCAAATCGCGTTCTGGTTGACGCAATTGCTAACTTTGCAGCGCGCAAGGACGCGACCTCGGCTCAAGTAGCTCTGGCATGGCTTCTGGCAAAGAAGCCATGGATTGTTCCTATCCCCGGCACGACCCAGCTCCAACGAGTCGAGGAGAACATCGCAGCAACAACATTGGAGCTTACCGCCAGCGAGATACGCGAACTCGACGATCTCACCTCGGCATTCGTTGTCATAGGCGATAGGTACCCCGCCGAAGTTGAGAAGATGACGAACCGGTAGCACCCGACACAGGTAGCTCAAGCCAAGTCCTAGTGTTCTGTTTACCTATCCCCGCTCCGTTGGAGACATCAGTGCACTGCACTTGTCGAACCGGCCCCAGAGTCAGGATTAGTCCTTATAAACGCTCTTCTCGCCAATGGAGAGGTCAGTACCTATAAGCCAACTTCTCGGTACGAATCATGCTTCGATGGGCGCGCATTCTCAGATGCGAATCGCTGAAGCGAAGCACGTTCGGAATGTCTATCTGCAGGGGTAAATAGTTCGATGAACTGTGGCTCTGAAGTCCGCCAATAGCGAATCCAAGCGGCTGAACCTGTGCCAACTTGCCGACTACTCAGACAGGCAAACAGGCGTGAAGCCAACTGCGCCACAGCAAAAGGTTAATTGGGAGATTGAGTGAACTTGGTTGGAAAGAAGAGGAAATAATTCCTCTTCCCATTCTTAACGTATCAGAAGGGTGGGGGCTTGCCGCAAGCGCCTGTTTTTCCTCACGATCATGCGAGTCCATATCTGTTCGCAGGAGGAAACACCAGACCTATGTCAACCAACGAAAGCATGTTTCGCAAGCAGTACTTCCACGGTACCCGGGCCAATCTCTCACATGGCGATCTGATTGTGCCTGGGTATGCTTCCAACTTCGGCGAAGGAAAGCCACTATCGTGGGTGTACTGTACGGGCACGCTCGATGCGGCCATGTGGGGTGCTGAACTAGCCGTCGGCGATGGGCCGGAGAGAATTTACCTGGTCGAGCCGACGGGACCAATCGAAAACGACCCTAACTTGACCAACAAGAGGTTTCCCGGCAATCCAACTCTCTCCTATCGCTCGCGCGAGGCTCTGCGCGTTGTGGCGGAGGTAACGAACTGGCAGGGCCACTCGCCCGAGCAATTGCAACACATGAAGGATGGCCTCGCACGCCTCAAGGCGGAAGGAGGCGAGATCATCGATTGACCGTACCGCACAATCCAGCACAAACGACACCCTTAGGTCTAGTGCAGGGCCGATGCATCTCTGGGCGTTTTCCGCAATGAAAACGCCGCTGCACGCTCGTTCCGGGATACCCGGCGCGGGAGCAATGCTCTGACCAGCCTCTGACCAGCTTTCAATTCGCGTTCAGCGGCGTGACGGCGTCGATCACCGGCAGAGAGACGGTTGCCCGCGATGGTTTCAACGTAATTCCAAGTTGGTCGCGTAACGCTTCCAGCATAGAAGGCCCGGCCGGATCATCCGGTTTACGCATCTGCTGTGGAGGCGGCATCTCCATCGTGAAGTCCCATTGTCCTGTCAGCCCAGTTTGATCCACAACTCTGCGATCAATCTCACCTCGCATCTGCCCAGTCATTCCAACGAAGTTTGCGAACATCTCCATGGTTGTTCCGCGCGACGCATTCAACCACACCCCACCTTCCGCCGGTCTGGCCATATATCCATAGCACAAGGGCGGATATGTGCCCTGCGGCTCGTTTCCGCATGGAACGCCACGCTCATGCGGCACCAGACGAGGCCCGGGCCTTCCTGGCTTTGCCAAACTCATCGCCAGTACCGGCACTTCTTTTTGCTCAAAGTGAATCTTCAGTCCGAACCGTTCCGCTAGCAGTGATTGCATCATCAACCGATACTGATCCTTTGTGAGATGTAGCGGAGCATTGGCTTGTATCTCGTATCGCTGTCCGCTCTTCACCCGGTCCGGAAGCCTGGCCAGCATGACGCGCTCTTCTTCCGGTGTAAGCCACAATTTATATGCAAACCGGATATACGTCGCCAATCCAAAATCCGCATGAAACCGGCCATTCGGGTCGGAAAACCAGTCATCGGCACTCAATGCAAAAGACGGCGGCTTAAACGGCCCATCATCGGGTTTTATCGACGCCACCTCAAAGTTCATGCTTCCACCGGCAGCCTTCTGCCACTCCGGCATAGTAGTTGCCTGTTGCGCGCACATTTGTCCGCATAACCCGCATAGCAGGACACATCTCTTCCAGTTCATTCTTGGACGCCTCCCAGGTTCCAACAGCTAGCGCACACTGAATCCCCTCCACCCCTATGTAGCATTCTGTATTGAGATGGTCAAGGGTAATCGCCCTTCTCGGGCCGGGAGATTCTTCCAGGACATGTCGACAAATTCGATTTGAGCTTTTGTTTTGCTTAAGGGCACGGCTTTTAGCCGTGCCGTATGGCCCTCAACTAAGGCGCGGCTTTTAGCCGCTGAGGGCATAATCCCGGCACCTCAGCGGCTAAAGCCACAGGTATTTCAGTGCGGGAACGGGACGGCTAAAGCCGTCCCCTTAAGCAAGACATTCGCACCTGCGGTGCGAAGAGCGCTCGCTGAAACACTAGAGCTCTCATGATTTATTCTTCGAACTTTAGACTCACTACCCTAGTGAAGCGCGTAGACATCGATTTCGCCCATGGGGTTGGTGGCGGTAGTAAGGTCGTGGCCGGTGGAGATGTAAACCTTACCGTTGCCGACGACAGGTGAGGTGAACTTGATGCCGTAGCCGGGAACGTCGGCGGCGTTCATTGAGCTGCTATAGAGCGTGTTCGCGAGATTGTTGGCGTCGAAGGCGAAGAGGGTAGCGTTGGTGGGCGTCGCACGCGCGCTGTTCTGCAAAGGCAGGCCTTGATCGAGCATCCAGACAATACCATTCTGGCTTCCGTCAGCGGAGACGAAAGTGGTGGCGCCGTTGCTGTGCATCGAGACATTCGGCGTGGTGATGGAGCCCGGCGTAAGTGTACCCGCGTAGTTGAACTGCCGGATGCCGGCAGGAATACCGGAAACTGTGGGTGTAACGCCGACGTAGGCGGAGTTATTGAAGTAGGCTGCGGTGCCGAAGTTCTCGTAAGAGATGATGCTGGTTGAGTGGGTGCCTGTGCTATCGGTGCAGCTATCGGTGTAGGACGACACCAGGCCGCTGCTGAAGAAGAAGGTCTGGGTTGCGCCTGCGTCACTGGCCTGCTGCCGGCCTAGGTTGCCGGAGTCGAGCAGATAGAGCTTTCCGGTCTTTCCGCCGATAAGGAGGTGGCCGGTGCCTGGGATAAGCAGAAGTCCACCAGAGGCAAGGTCGGCATCGCGACAGTTCATGTACCGGTAGCCGGCAGGTGTGAAGTAGTCTTCGAGCCTGAGCTGGCTGCTGAACTTCAGTACGGAGTCACCATAGGCGGTCTGGCCATCCCATGGGCCATTCCCGGTGGCGATGTAGATGTTGCCGGAGCTGTCGGCCACGGGGCCTCCGCCGCCCATCCAGACACCGCCTGCTGCAGAATACGTGCCTTCGCCGTCGAGGTTCGGACTGGAGTTGAATACGCCCACCTGCGCGAGGGTTGTGGCGTCGTAGGCAAGCAGCCAGCCGCTCTTGCAGCCGCCCAGGCCGATGTAGATGTTGCCGTTGGCCAGCAGAAGCGCGGCGCGCTGCACGCACGTCGTGTTGAGGTTAACAACTCCGTTGACGGCTTCCTTACTGGTTCCGGCTACCGAGGCCTGGATAGTGACTGGGCCGCCTAACTTCTGGGCGCCCGTAGTGATGTCAAGCGCGTTCAGGCGGAAGGTCCCGCCGATATCTGAAACCTGCGTTGAGACCACATAGAGCGTGTTAGTGGAAGGGTCAATCACCGGCGTTGAGGTGACGCCAAGATTGGGTGCGATGGCTCCACCGGTCAACGGAAGCTCACCAGGCTTGAGGAGCGAAACCTTCCAGAGCGGCGCCATATTGGTGTCGGCATCAAGCGCGTAGACGGAGTCATTCTCGGTCGCGGCAAAGAGGACGTTGTGTTTGGCGCCTTGTATGGTGAGGTCAGAGATGAGCAGCGGCTCGCCATAGACATAGCCGTCGAGCAGGTAGGAGAAGACCTTGCCAAAGGTTTGCGGGTTCACGTTGGCAGGCGTGAGCGAGGCTTCGTGCTCGTTCAGGCCGCTGCGATTCGCATCCATATGCCACGTGGGAATGTTGACGCCGGTGCCGGGTGCAACGGAGACGCTGAGGGGAACGATACCTGCAGATCCGTTATAGCTGGCGGTAAGTGTGGTAGAGCCGGCAGCAACCGCCGTGGCAAGACCGGAGGAAGAGATGGACGCAACCGCAGTGTTCCCGGCAGTCCAGGTGGCCTGCGAGGTGATGTCCTGCGTTGTGCCGTTAGGCAGGGTCTGAATGGCGGTGAACTGTTGCGTCGATCCCATGGCCAGTGTGGCGGGACTGGGCGTGATGGCAATGTTGCTTACCTTGAGCGCAAGCGTTGCTGTAGAAGCGCCACCGCAGTAGTCCCATGCCTCGACGACGGCATTGTAGGAACCGACGGCGAGCGTGAGCGATGTATTAAGCGAGCTCCCGTTGGTCTGGTACACAAGGGAGTTATTGATGTAGATCCCCATGGACGCGATGCCTTCTGCGCAGGTGGTGCTGCCGGCCGTGGCGACAAACTTCACAGGAGAAGTGACGGTGCCTCCGGCAACCGGCGAAGTAACAGCGACGCCGTTCAGGGTCGATCCGCTGGAGACGGTGATGTTAATGGGTGTGGTCGCTGCCCCGCCACAGTAGTCCCACTCCTGTACGACGGTGTTGTTGATGCCGGGCTTGAGAGCGATGGAGGTATTGAGAGAGCTGCCGTTCACCTGATAGACGAGGGCGTTGTTCGCATAGACCCCCATGGCCGCGACACCCTGGGAGCAGCTACCAGCGGCCGTGGCTGTAGCAACATACTGGACCGGAGAGGCGACGGTGCTTCCATTGGCGGGCGAAGTAACAGTGACGCTGCCGTTCGAGGCTGTGACGTTGACGTTTACAACGCTCGTATAGGCTCCGCCGCAATAGTCCCATGCTTGAACCACAGTGTTGTTGAAGCCGGGTTGGAGTGTGAGCCTCGTATTCAAGGAGCTGCCGGAGACTTCGTAGGCGAGGGAGTTATTAACATAGATGCCCATTGCGGCAATGCCCGCGGCGCAGCTGGTGGAACCAGCGGTGGCGACATACGTGACGGGCGATGCCACGGTGCTTCCGTTGGTGGGCGAGGAGACGGAGACGCCGTTCAGGTTCGATCCGCTGGTAACGGTGATGTTGATCGGCGCGGTGGATGCTCCCCCACAGTAGTCCCACTCTTCGACGACGGTATAGTGCGTGCCGGGCTGTAAGCTGATGGCCTGGTTGAGGGTGTTGCCCGCGGCCTGATAGACGAGAGCATTGTCTACATACACACCCATGGCGGAGACGCCCGCCGAGCAGGTTGAAGACGAGCCGCTGGCGACGTACTGAACGGTCGTGCTGGCGGTCGTGGTGTTATTCGCAGGGCTGCTCACAGTCACTGTGGCAAAGGCTTGTGCGGCAATGGCCAGGAAGAAAAGACACAGCGCGTCTATAAGACGGCGGATGCTCGAGGAGGTTTTCATTACGACGCTCTTTTGTGTGTCAGCGTACGTGGTTCTGGTCGTTCAAAAGGGAGAAGCCGAACGCCCCCTATGATGAGTGCCTCTCCTCCAGGAGTTGCCTATAGAAATGTTTGTTTTATGAGGGGCCTTAGAGCACTTTTAATGTTGCTGGGTATCCCGGAAGTGGCGTGCAACGGCGTTTTCATTTCGGAAAACACCTATCGATGCGCACGCCCTGCACTACATCCACAGGAAGAACGCTCTGGCGCTTCAGCTTCGTGCCCATATCTGGAGGCCCAGTGAGCAGGAGCGTTCCCTCCCCTGCCCACTCGCTCAGTGCTATTTAGAGATTTGGGTGCATATCCCGCAAGGGACTTGCCTGCTCCAAAAGGGACGCTACATGAAGAATCGTGGACTCGGCTTGCCAGTTACCCACGATCTGCACGCCGATCGGCATCTCGTCATGGCTCGTACCGAACCGCATGGAAATACCCGGCAGGCCCGTCACGTTTAACGGCGATGTCGCGGACATGATGCCCAGGATGTTCACAGCCTGGCCGTTGATCAGCAACTCCCCCTGGCCATGGCTGAACGACGGAGTAGGCAGGACCGGAGTGAGCAATACATCGTACCTCTGGAAGTACTCAGCATAGCCATCCCTCAACCGCTCCGCGGCCTGTACGGCTTCGATGTACTCCACTGCAGGCGTATCGGGCAACGAGAGCATAAACCTGGCCATATAAGAAACTTCATCCTCGCTGCGGCCGGCCGTCGTCTCCACGAATCCAGGTTTCATCTCAAGGACATGCAGACGGCTGAACACATCAAGCGCAAAATCTCGCTCCAGTGCAGGGATGCGCACGGATTCAACGGTGTGCCCGTAGTCCTTGAGAGCTTCCGCAGCAGCTTTCACCGTTGCCGCGACCTCGCGGTCGATCGGCCCGAAACCAGGCTCCACCAACCAGCCCACACGGAGCGGACGCTTGTTGGAACTACCGATGCCGTTATCAAACGGGATAGCGCTGCTGGAGTAGCCGTCTTGTCCGTCCGGTCCGGCGAGTTGTGCAAAGGCCAACGATAGATCGCGAATACTCCGTGCCATCGGGCCTACATGCCATAAACGGCGCGGCTCACGCGGCCAGATGCCGGTCATGGGAACTCGTCCGTGAGTCCCCTTGAGCGAGACAATGCCTGTGTGGGCTGCCGGACCACGTACGGAGATCGCAAGATCGGTCCCCAGACCAAGCGGAGACATACCCGCTGCGATCGCCGCGGATTCGCCGCCGCTTGAACCACCCGGCGTAAGACTCAAATTCCAGGGATTATTCGTCCGGCCCGTAAGAAGATTGTCGCTTTCAATCCCATAGGAAAATTCCGGAAGGTTAGTCTTCGCGAGCAGAATGCCCCCTGCTTTCTTCAGTCGCGCAACACTGGTCGCATCGGTGTCGGGCGTTCGCCCCCTGAAGATCGGTGTTCCGCGTTGGGTCCGCACCATTGCGGTGTCGATCGAATCCTTTGCCGTGAACGGGACACCATGCAGAGGTCCCAGCTCGTCTCCTCGCTGTACGGACGCCTCTGCCTTCTCGGCAGACTTCAATGCATCATCGGCGATCGTGACGATCGCATTCACCTTCGGGTTAACTGCCTCAATGCGATCGAGGTGTGCCTTCATAACTTCGACCGGTGAGACCTCACGCGTGCGGATGAGTTCGGCCAGTTTCGTCGCGTCGGAATAGATCAGTTCAGTGTCCATTGCTTTCTCCCTACCTGCCACTTGGCAGGTTATGGTGTTTGAGATTCTACCTGCCACATGGTAGATTCAGAAATCGAGAAAGTTTTTGTCACAGAAGCGCGGAGGTGCGTGATGAGTGCAAATGCCCGGGAAGACATTCTGGCCGCCGCGAAGCTTGTTGCCCAGGCTCACGGTTATGCGGGGTTGAACTTTCGTGATCTAGCCGAGCAGGTCGGCATCAAAGCCGCGAGTATCTACTACCACTTCCCCAGCAAAGCCGACCTGGCTGCGGCAGTGGCAAAGCGCTACTGGGAGGATGCCGCAGCTTATCTTGAGTCTTTGCTGCAGAACTCAGCAAAGCCGCTGGAAGCACTGCGTCGCTATCCGGAGACCTTCCGCTGGGCGCTGGAGAACGGCAATCGCATCTGCCTTTGCAGCTTTATGTCGGCGCAGTTCGACGACCTGCCTGACGAAGTGAAGACGGAAGTGCAGATTTTCGCCGATGTCAACATTGCGTGGCTGAAAAAGACGTTGGTTGCTGCTAAGGTCGCAAGCCCCAGGGATGCCGAGAAGCGAGCACGTGCTATCTATTCTGGAATCGTGGGTGCTCAACTGATGGCAAGAAGCCGGGCAGATATCACTCTCTACGACAACCTGATCGAAAGTTACCGCACAACAGGATTGCTTCCTGCCTGACGGCAGGACGGCGTGATCCAGCAGTCCGCTGATGAAAACAACTTCCCCTACAGGTCGTCGGCCCTTTGAAGGTCGGATAGCTCGGCGAGGCAATTTGCCGCTCAGTTGGGTGGGAGCAGCGGGCTTCAGCCCGCTGATAAAGGCGTAAAAGCAAATGGGCTTTAGCCCTGGGCTTTCTTTCTCAGTTAGGAAAAAGCCCGGGGCTAAAGCCCATTTCTATATTGAGCCGATAGACCACGGGCTGAAGCCCGCGGCTCCCACCCGGTTCGAGCTTCGCTCAAATCGTCCATCCACAAAATTCCAAGTATGGGTATCCGAACTTGTCTCTTCAATTTGACGTTCTCCTATTACTGTTTTACTCTAGGCATGTTTCGACAAGGCCTTATGGAAAACAGCAAAAACGAATCCCGCGATCTCTTTCCTGGCGCATTGGAGATGATGATCCTGGAATCCCTCCGCCGCCAACCCGCGCACGGATACGCTCTGGTGCAGCACATCCAGCAGCGTTCGAACAACCTGCTTCAGGTAGAAGAGGGCTCGCTGTATCCCGCCCTGCAGCGCCTGCTCAAAGGTAAGCTCGTCAAGGCCGAGTGGACCGTATCGCCTTCCACCAACCGTCGCGTGCGTGTCTACCAGATCACGAAAAACGGTTTGCTCCACCTGGAGCGCGAGATCTCCAGCTTCGACCGCATGCTGGAAGGTATCCAGATGGTCCTCGGCCCCCAGAAGCGCAACGCCACTTCCTAGGAGACTGCGATGAGCTGGTTCGAGCGAATCTTCCGCCGTCGGCGACTCTACGATGAACTCTCCGAAGAGATCCGCGAGCACATCGAAGAGAAGATCGAGCAGATCATGCGTCTCGAAAATCTCTCGCGGCCCGAAGCGCGGCGAGCGGCTCTCCGTGCCTTCGGAAATGTGACTCTTCTCGAAGAACGCAGTCGCGGGGTCTGGCAATGGTCCACGCTCGAATCCATCCTCGCCGATCTCAAGCTCACCTTGCGGCGTTTGAGAAGAGCTCCCGGCTTTGCGGCGACCGTTCTTCTGACGCTCGCCATCGGCATCGGCGCCAACACCGCGGTCTTCAGTGTCATCAATAGCGTGCTGCTCAAGCCGCTTCCCTACCCGGACTCCAACCGGCTGATCGCGTTGCGCCTTGATGCACCGGGCGCAGGCGGGCTCGCCAGCTTCACCAGCGGACTGGCGGTCTCTCCATCGATGTACCTGACCTTCGCCGAGCACAACCGCACCTTTCAGTCGATCGGGTTATGGTCTCCCAGCACCGCCAATATCACCGGCGTTGAACAACCCGAATGGGTGCAGGCGGACCGTGTCAGCGACGGCGTGCTTCAGACGCTCGAGGTCCCACCTCTGCTGGGCCGCTGGTTCTCAGCTGAGGATCAGGACCCCCACGGCTCCAAGACCGCTATGTTGAGCTACGGATACTGGCAACGTCGTTTTGGCGGAGACCGCAGCGTCATCGGTCGCGCCATCCAGGTTGATGCCCAGACCAGGACTATCGTCGGAGTCATGCCGCGCGGCTTCCGCATGGTCGATCAGGACTTCGATCTCCTGGTCCCACTCGCGCTCGATCGCAGCCAGCTCAAACTTGCCCCCTTCTGCTGCAACGGCATCGGCCGGTTGAAACCGGGAGTCCCTCTAGACCAGGCCAATGCCGATATCGCCCGCCTTCTTCCCTTATGGATGGACTCGTGGTCCAACGGCCCCGGCACCAATCCTCACTGGTACGAGAAGTGGAAGATTGCGCCGAACTTCACTCCGCTCAAGCGCCAGGTCATCGGCGACGTGAGCAATGTGCTCTGGGTCGTCATGGCCACCATCGCGGTCGTCATGCTGATCGTCTGCATGAACGTCGCCAATCTGCTGCTGGTACGCGCCGAGTCTCGTCATCAGGAGATTTCGATACGGGCCGCACTTGGCGCCGGACGTGCCCGCATTGCACGCGAGCTGCTGCTGGAAAGCGTCGTGCTCGGCCTGATCGGCGGTGTGCTCGGCGTTGGCGTTGCCGCTGCGGCTCTGCGTCTTCTCGTCTCCATCGGCCCGGCCAATCTGCCGCGCCTCAGCGAGATATCTCTCGACGCACGTTCCGTCGCATTTACCTTTGCGATCTCACTGTTCTCCGGACTCCTCTTCGGCTCGCTGCCCACATGGAAGTACGCCTTCCGCCGGAGATCAACGCTGCTCGACGGCTCCGTGCGCACCACCAGCATCAGTCGCGAGCGCCATCGCGCACGCAACGTGTTGGTCGTCACCCAGGTAGCAATGGCCCTCGTGCTGCTGGTGTGCGCTCTCCTGATGGTCCGAACCTTCGCCGCGTTACACAATGTCGATCCTGGCTTCTCCGACGCGCCACACATTCAGACAGTCAGCATGTGGGTTCCCGACCAGCTCATCAGCGATTCCGCAATGGTCACTCGCACTGAGAACGACATCACCGACAAGCTTGCAGGTATCCCCGGCGTCACCTCTGTCGGCTTTGCCGGCGCTGTGCCCATGGACGGCAACCAGCCCAACTGGGACGGCCTCTACTTGAAAGGAAAGGACTACGGAGCCACCGAGCCTCCAATCCGCTTCTTCAACTACATCTCACCAGGCTTCTTCCACGCCATGGGCACGCGCCTCGTGGCCGGACGCGACTTCACCTGGAACGAGATCTACAGTCTGCGACCCACCGTGATCGTCTCCGAAAATCTCGCCCGCGAATCATGGGGCTCCGCTCAAGCAGCGATCGGCAAACAAGTACGCGAGCTTCCCAGCATGCCGTGGCAGGAGGTGATCGGCGTCGCCGAAGATGTGCATACCCTGGGTTTAGACGAAAAGGCCCCCGCAACCGTCTACTGGCCGGCAATGATCGGGAACCCATACAATCCGCAGCCGGCAATCATGCCCTCGCGCTTCATCACCTTCGCCATCCACACTGATCGTGCCGGAACCGCCAGCCTGCAGAGTGAAATGCAGCAAGCCGTGTCGTCAGTGAATGCAAGCCTGCCCCTGGCATCGGTGCAGACCATGCAGGAGATCTACGGCAAGTCCCTGGCCCGCACCTCGTTCACGCTTGTCATGCTGGGAATCGCCGCAGCCATGGCGCTCGCGCTCGGCATCATCGGCATCTACGGCGTCATCTCCTACGCCGTCTCACAGCGCACCCGCGAGATCGGGATTCGTCTTGCGCTCGGCGCCCGAAAGAACGAGCTCCGTTGGATGTTCGTCCGTCCCGCCTTAGTGCTCACCGGGGTCGGAGTCATCATCGGCCTCGGAGCCGCGGCGGCGGTCGCACGCCTAATGAGAACACTCTTGTTTGGCATCAGCCCTCTTGACCCACTGAGCTTCGTGGCCGTGCCGCTCATCCTCGTTCTGGCAGCAGCACTGGCAAGTTTTCTGCCGGCGTCACGCGTGGCCACCGTCAACCCCGTCGATGCGCTAAGAGTCGAGTAAGCCAAAGGGCAGCTCCACTCGAATGGAGCGTCCGGCCATTCCGCATTGGCCGAGCTGTTCCCTTCCTATAAGCCGACTTTACGTTACTTTATGTCGGAATCTAAAACGTTCTGAAGGAGCTTTACTCCAAGCGCGATCTCTCGATGGCTCAGAGCCGCATAACCCATCACGAGTCCCGCGTCACGGTTCGTCTTACGGTGATCATGCGATGAATAGAAGGGTGTAATCCCATATAAGCCAAGCCCCGCCTGACCAGCGCGTGCGACGACTTCGCCCTCCTGAGCCGCATCAACTTCCCTGAGCCACAGAGCAACGTGCAACCCTGCTGCATCGCCCACGACCTCTACCATGTCGCCGAATGCATGATCCAGAGCCGCGAGAAGTCGGGCTCTTCGCTGTGCGTTACTTCTCCTCGCCCTTCGGATGTGGCGTTCCAGACCGCCACCTTCGATGAACAGTTGCAACGCTCGCTGCTGCAGAAGTGCTGAATGACGATCCGTGAGGCGCTTGGCGACAGCGAAGACTGGCGTCAGCTCATGCGGAACGACTAGGTAGCCAAGCCGCAGCTCCGGCGAAAGCGTCTTCGACATCGTGCCTAAATAGATGACTCGCCCGGCAGTGTCCAGACTGTGCAGCGTTTCCGTTGGCTTGGTATCGTAGCGGAACTCACCATCGTAGTCGTCTTCGACAACATACGCCCCTGTCTGTGTCGCCCAGTTCAAGAGTTCCTGGCGCCTGCCAATAGGGAGAATCCCACCAAGCGGGTACTGATGCGAAGGCGTAATGTACGCGAGCTTTGCCTGGATTCCTTTGAGCAAGGACGTCTGCATCCCATCCTGATCGACCGGCAGCGGAAGAATCGTCGCCCCGATTGCTTCGAATCCATTTCGGGCAAGGATATAGCCGGGGTCTTCGACAACAACCGACTCTCCAGTGTTGAGAAACACGCGTGCGCAAAGATCGATGCCTTGTTGCGATCCGTTCACCACAACGATCTGCTGCTCGTCGCAACGGATGCCGCGTGAGCGCCACATATATGCCCGGAGTGCCTTTCGCAGTTCCAGTGATCCGAGCGGATCGTCATATTTCAAGGCTCTGGGAGTGATCTGCAAAGCGCGTGTCATCACCTTGCGCCATGTGGCCGCCGGGAAATCAACGCCCGAAATGTCGCCGGCGCGGAAGTCGGCTTTAAGCCCCTTTAGGCGTTCGGGCGGCGCGAGCGCTTGCAGGCGTTTGGCAAAATCGGAGAGCTCAGGTGCGATCTTCGACTGTGGCTTTCTGGCTGGTGGCGACGTTTGAAGGCCATGCCTCACCCAGGGCCGCTTGCCCTGCGATGTCTCAATGTATCCCTCGGCGGCAAGTTGTTCGAACGCTACGGTTACCGTGGACCGCGAGACCCCGAGCTCTTCCGCAAGTGCCCGCGAAGCAGGCAAATTGGCACCGGGCAGGTAGATTCCCGATGCTATCTGGCTCTTGATCGAGTCGCAGATCCTGCTGCTCATGGTGATCGAGCGCTTCGCGATCCTGGTCAACTTGACTGCTCCTTTTATTCAAAAGTGGCCCTTCCAGACAGGCAGGTCTATCGATAGCCTAAATGCAACACCATATTTCGCGAGGGGAAACCATGCGCATTCGCTGTCTCCGTCTGATCGTTCCGGCACTGTTCGCCGTCACTCTCGCCCACGCTGAAGGCGCGAAGGACGCGAAAGACATCACGCCCACAGACTGGAACCGTTTTACGGCGGCGCAGTATCTCGACGCCCGTGAGCAGTGGTGGATGGATTGGCCCAAGGCGCAGCGAGATCATGGAACAGCTTGTGTCTCCTGCCACACGGCACTCCCGTATGCGATTGGACGTGCTGCCTTGCACGCCTCGTCAGAGCCAGCGCCTCTTTCTCCGCAGGAACAGAAGATGCTTGGGTTTGTAGTCAAGCGCGTCACGCTTTGGCAAGAAGTAAAGCCGTTTTATCTCACCGAAGAACGCGGGCCTCGTAAGAGCGAGGAGTCACGGGGCAGCGAAGCTGTGCTGAACGCCCTGATCCTGACACGATATGACGAGCCGACTGGACAACTTCGTCAGATCACGAAGGACGCGCTGAAGAACATGTCGGCGCTCCAGATTAAGACCGGTGACGAGGCTGGATCGTGGGAGTGGATCAACTTCAAGGGCGCGCCATGGGAATCCGACGAATCCCACTATTGGGGGGCGACACTAGGTGCGGTGACGTATAGTTCGGCTCCGGCGAGCTATCGGAATCAGCCGGATGTGAAGGCGAATATCGCGCTCCTTCGCGAGTATCTGGCGAAGGAATATGACAAGCAGCCGTTGATGAACCGGGTGAGTGCTCTGTGGGCCTCAGCAAAGATCCCCGGACTGCTGACGACGCGACAACGCGAAGCCTTGATGAAGGACATTGCATCGCATCAGCAGGCCGATGGAGGCTGGGGCACCGCAACCCTGGGGTCCTGGAAGAGAAAAGATGGTACTGAGCTCGACATGGCAAGTGACGGATATGCGACGGCGCTGGTGGTGTATTCCATGTACGAGGCGGGAGTTCCCGCGGGCAATAAGCTGATCCAGGCGGGCCGTAAGTGGCTTGTGGCAAACCAGGCTGCAGATGGCCACTGGAACGCCACCTCCGTAAATAAACAGCGAGAGGCAACCGCTGATCCTGCGAAGTTTATGAGCGATGCGGCTACGGCTTACGCCACGCTGGCTTTGACTGCGATTCCAGCCCGGTAATCCTCTTACGATTCAATCCACCCGAGGCAGTTACGCCTCAGAAAGCGAGATGAAGATGCAAGTAGCGATCCTTACCTTTGATGGTTTCAACGAATTGGACTCCTTCATTGCCGCCGGCATTCTCAACCGCATAAAGCCGAAGGGCTGGAACGCTTACATTACCTGTCCCTCGGAGACAGTGACATCCATGAACGGTGTCACAATTCACGCGGAAAAGCCGCTTGAGTTCGCAGCGCAGGCGGATGCAGTTATTGTGGGTAGCGGAATCAAGACGCGGGAGATTGCGAAAGACGCTGACTTGCTGGGTCGCCTCAACCTCGATCCAAGCCGTCAGTTGATTGGTGCTCAGTGTTCCGGCACGTTATTGCTGTCGAAGATGGGGCTACTGGGTGATTGTCCGGCTTGCACGGACCTTACGACGAAGCCTTGGGTGATTGAAGCTCGCAGTATCTGGCAGCCTGGATCCTTCTCCGTGGCGCTTCGCGCGAGGATGCCGAAGCCGCCCTGCACTACGTCGCGCCAGTCGGGCAGAAATCCGAATACATTGAGCGCGCATTGCAGAGCGTAGTGCCGTACTGCGAATCGGTCGAACAGATAGCTGCCGCACAACTCGCGACGATCTAGATAACAGTTACAGAGTCACTAGCAGAAAGACTCCGCAAACGGAGTCTTTCTGCGTTTGGAGCAACGAATGTACACCCCCGAAATATTTGCAGAGCACGATCGCAAACAGATTGCCTCACTCATTCGCAGCGTGGGCCTTGCAACGCTTGTCACCTACTCAGCAGACGGCCTGATGGCGACGCCGCTGCCGCTCGTCTTTGCCGAAGATGAAGCAGAGCACGGCGTCCTGCATGGGCACATTGCGCGCGCAAACCCTCAGTGGCAGCAGGATGCTGTCGGCGATGCTTTGGTGATCTTTCAGGGCCCCGACGCGTATGTCCACCCGGGGTGGTATCCAACGAAGGCAGAGCATGGGCGCGTTGTGCCCACATGGAATTACGTCGCGGTACACGCATATGGGGCAGTCGAGTTCTACGATGACCCGAATCGCCTGCTCGAAGGCCTCTCTGCGCTTACGAAACGGTTCGAAGCTGGACGACAGGATCAATGGTCAGTTCAGGATGCACCGCGCGACTACATCGAAGCACAGCTTCGGGGAATCATCGGGGTGCGCATTCCGATCCGCCGCATCGATGCTAAGCAGAAGCTTAGCCAGAACCAACCGAGCAGAAATCGGGCAGGCGTCAAGGCGGGGCTCAGCGCAAGTAGCCGTCACAAAGACCGCATTATTGCGGAGAAAATTTCACAGGAGCTTTAGATAACTCTAGGAGCGGATGGGTAACCATAAACGTACTTGTCGTCCGCTGACGGATTACTTCCGACATGCCGACTTCTCATTACCGAGTCGGACCGCTGCCTCGAGTGTCGAGCGTTACACTCCTGAGACCATGGTGCGTCTTGCTCGTTTGCTGCTGCTCACGGCGTGTCTTTTATCCGGATTTGAGCGCTGCTCGACAATGCCGATTGCTTTCCTGTTCAAACCTAAGCTATTGGTTTTCTCTCGGATTCAGTAGCTTATTCAGATACAGCAACGTTTGCGAATCGTTAGGCTTGAGCTGCAACACCTTTTTATAGAAGACGAGTGCTTCTTGGTCCTGTCCCCGCGCCTGAAACATCACACCCAAATTAAAATAGGCGGCGACATCATTGGGGTCAATTGCAATGGCTCGTTTATACATGGCGATGGCTTCATCGAGACGTCCTTCTTGGATGTAAAGCGCCTCCAAATCAACGTAAGCCTGGGCATTCTTCGGAGCCAGCACGATCACGCGCTTGTATGCTTTCTCCGCTTCCGCCTGACGACCCGCCAGGTACAGTGCCGCTCCAAAGTTCAGATTCGTCAATGCACTTTTGGGAGTAGCCTCAAGCGAATGACCATAGAGTGTGAGGGCGCTCTGCCAGTCCTTCACTCTCCCCATCAATCTCCATGCTCCCCAGCCCATCCAAATGACAAGACACGTAAAAACAATCTGTCGTGCAGCGGGGCGCACGACAGCGACTGCCCCTGTGAGTCCAACTGCGAAGCCAATCGAGGCGAAATAAACATAGCGCTCCGCCATGCCTTGATAGATATAGACAAATCCGTAATACGGTAAAAGCGTAACAAGGACCACGGCCACCCCTGCGGTGAGCGCGGGAATCCGCTGCCGCAAAAGGACCACGCCGGTAATCAGAAAGATCAGAGCCGCCCATGCGAGAATAGCTCCGCTCGTCAATGCTGTTCCAGGAACACTCGTGGAGCGTTCGACACTCATGTGTACGGGCAATACGATTAATTGGAGATACCGCCAAAATACTTCAGCAACATTCCAAAAGTGATGCGGCCCTTTACCGGCACGGGTACCCACTGCCCAACGACAGGCAAAATAGGATGTAGCCGCCAACAGCCCAGCCCCTGCAAGCGAACCCCAGCGATGCCAAGGCCGTTTCTCGTCCAGCAGAACATATCCCAAAGCAACGAGCACCACTAGCAGAAGGCCCTCTTCATGAGAGAAATCCGCCAGTAAAGCTGCAATCGTAAAAGCCACCAGCCATCCCCATCCGCCGGATCGCACAAACCTTAGCCCCAGCACAAGAGCGGAGAGAAGAAACACCATGCACAGCGGATACGACTGCCCGCTCACCCACGCCACCGCTTCACTGTTGATGGGCATTCCAAGCCAAATCAAACTCGCCATCGCAGCAAACATTGAGCGCATTCTCAGTCGGCGCAGCAACTCAAAAAGCAGCACACCATTTATCCAATGAAGCAGTAGCCCAATAAAGTGGAATCCGCCCGGCTGGTCTCCGAACAGGTGTCTTTCCATGGTCAGCAGGATCATGAACATTGGACGATACGTTGCTTCTCCCTTGATCGACAGTCCCACACCAAGCGGCAACGGGCTCAGCAGATACTTCACCCAAACCTCATGCCATGACTGAAGAATGGAACTGTTCGCGATCAAGCTTAAGTCGTCATCCAGGAACGGTGCATCAATAACCCCCGAGTAAAGAAGGCCCACCCACGCCATCGCGACAAAACAAAAGCTAAACAGTGGATGCTTGGTTACCCATTTGCGCATGACTTCTTTTCCCTTTTATCTTCTATGAGGTCGAGTTGCGTAATCCCCTGCTTCACTTTTGACGAATGCCGAAGCGACTCGCTCATACAAAGATGAATCGAAGTCTTTTCCCCATCTGCCCTTGACCGAGCGTTTTTACTCGCATCGAAAAAGAAGGGCACCTCAGGCGTTTATGAGGTCACAGTTGTGCGAGTTCGCGGCCAGTCAGCGTGGGAAAGTCTATCCGCATAAATCCTCAGAAACGCGCTTGTCGGAAAATCAATCCAATCACTGGAGAAAGGCTGCCTCATCGTCATTGTTTCCCGATCCAGGCTAGATAGAGCGTTTTCCCTGCCGCCGGCTATCCCGAAGGGGTTGCAACGGCGTTTTCATTGCAGAAAACGCTCATAGATGTGGAATCCCTACACTACACCTACAAGGCACGTGAGCCCATGGCGGTATAGTGCTGTGCATTCAATCAGCACTGACGGCGCTGAAGTGGCTTAGAAGTTCTGGCAGCAGCGCTCGCAAGTTTTATGCCGGCCTCTCGCGTGGCCACCGCCAACCCTGTGGATGCGTTGAGAGTCCAGTAAGCCAAAGAGCCATCTTTTCACTCTGCTTGAGCGTCCGGCCGTTCCCATAAGCTGACATTATCAGGATTATCGAAACCCTTGCGAAGCAGTTAGGCCTTATCGAGAAATTCGGTTTGGGTTTTTGATAGGAATTTAGGGGTATTCCGAACCCACCCTAGCGTTGCGAGGGTGGGGCACCCGAGGTCGGGAAACTCCCTTAGGAGCGGGTCCTTCGCTACGCTCAGGATGACAAAGTGGTGATGGATCTAAGCGCTGAAGGCGCGCTCTATACCAGCCTGGGGCAACGCCCCAGGTTTCAGTGCCCACAAGATGTTAAAGGGCTGAAGGCCCGCTCTATAACTCCGCAGTGAAGGCGAATTTGTCGATAGGCCCTAGCGCCCTGAGTCTGACCTTCTTGTCGTAAATGTTGTCATCCCTGAACGTAGTAAAGACCTGCTTTTTCAACGCTTCGGATGGCAAAGCTCTTCATGATTTATGTCGCGAACCTTAGACTCGCCACACACAAGGCCGCGCTCTGCTCAAACGACCAGCGTCGAGACACAGGTGCATTTCCAGAAGGAAAAATATCTTGCATGCGGTCGGTATCATCGGCATCTACGGCGTCAAGCCGACGGAGTCCGCTCGCGTTGCATGGTGCAGTGTAATTGCACTACACTAATCCTGACGAATGAAGCCGCCGCCTTACGAGCTCTGCTACTGTCACGCTGCAAAGGGGAGTGCCCGTCTGCTCTCTCGGATCTATGACCGCCATCTCTCGTCCGTGGGCATCAACATTCAACAATTGACGATCCTCTCGATGATCCTTCACAACCCAGGGATGCTGATGGCAAATCTGGCCGACCAGATGATCATGGAACGCACAACCTTAGTGCGCGCACTCAAGCCTCTGCAGGAGGCGGGATTCATCGCGAGCGAACTCGCCGGCACGGGACGCACCTTGTCCTTCGGCATAACCCGAACGGGCAAAGAAAAGGTACTGGCGGCACGTCCGCATTGGCAGGCGGCGCAACACGAGATCGAGACCAAAGTAGGAGTGAAACAGGCAGAGGCGTTACGCGATGCGATGCATAATGCTGCATCGTCCGCCTGAGCTAAGGGTGGACCTGAAATTTCTTTGAGCCGTATAGTGCAGTTACACATCTACTAATTGAAAAGCGGGGACAGCCCTGCCAGGTAAGGGAGACATATGGGTTTGACGTCTAGTCGAAAGATCGCGACAGATGCGATCAGGTGGAATCCGTCTAAGTTTGCTCCGTTTGTGTTGATGGTGCTGAGTACCTGTGGCGTGTTGTCTCAAGCGAAGGCGCAGACGAGCCAAGCGGTCACCGCCAACTCAAATTCGACTGTATCGATGAACGAGCGTCAAGAGGATGCGCACTACGTCAATTACAAATTTCGTGATGGGCAGTCGCTGTCTGACCTGCGGTTTCATTATCTCGTGCTGGGACACCCGCATAAGGATTCTTCTGGGAACATCGATAACGCTGTTCTCTTTCTTCACTGGACGAATGCCAGCAGCGAGGCATTGAGCAACGCCGAGTTTAGAAGCGCACTTTTCAGCGCCGGAGGTCCACTCGACGAAGCCCGTTACTTCGTCATCATCCCAGATGAAGTCGGGCATGGAAGATCGAGCAAACCGAGCGATGGCCTTAAGATGGCGTTCCCCCACTACGGCTATAGCGACATGGTCGATCTACAACATAAACTGGTCGTCGAAACCTTAGGGATCCAACATCTCCATGCGGTGATCGGCATGTCTATGGGCTGCATGAATGCATGGCAATGGGCCGAATCCTATCCCGACGCGATGGACGGCATCATGCCTATTGCGTGTTTTCCCGCTCCCATCAGTGGCCGCAATCTGCTATGGCGCAGAATGCTGGTCAACGACATTCGGTCCGATCCAGGCTGGGAGGACGGCAACTACCAGCATCAACCGCCCTCCGCAGCACGCGGACTCTTGCTTGCACGCTTGATGATCGATGGCGTTCCCGCTCTGCAGCAAGAAGTGCGTAGTGCGCAGAGCGCGGATGGGTTCATTCAGGGAGTCAAACGCCAGGCAGCGACCGTAGATGCCAACGATCTGCTTTACTCCTTCGAGTCGTCGTCAGACTTTGATGCCGAACCTGGCTTGCGACAGATCACGACCAAAGTGTTCGCCCTTAACTTCGCCGATGACGAGTTCTATCGCGACACTCTGCAAGTTCTGCAACACGACATGGACCAGGTGCATAGTGGAAAGATCGTCATCCGCCCCGTGTCGGCCGGCTCAACAGGACATTTCACAATGTCTCATCCGAGTCTCTGGAGAGATCAGGTCGCTGCATTTATGCAGTCGCTGAATGTTGTTTCAGAATAGGCGTAAATCTCTTCCGTACTGGTGGGACGGAGGGTAAGGGATCGCGAACGGGCCACGCCAGGCTTGCGTGCGTTCGCTTGACGGCAGCTCTTGAGATCGGGAGGGATTCGCTCCACCTTCGCATCAGGTTCACGCGCTACTCTCAAGGCGTCCTCGTTGCGATACGGTGACAGATACGATGCCATTCTGTCATAGGTCAAACGAACATTATCGTTACTAATCTGGGTCGGTGAGTGCACTCGATCATGCACTCACCGAGGTCCACTGATATCAGATAGCCGAGAAGCCGCCGTCGACGTTCAACTCCACCCCATTCACGAAGCTCGAATCGTCTGAAGCAAGAAACAGCGCGACCGTCGCAATCTCCTCAGGTTGCCCCATCTTTCCCCGCGGGATCAGGGACTCGAACATCTCCTTCGCCTCCTTGGTGAGAACTTCTTCCTGCATCGGAGTGGCGATTGGTCCAGGGCCCAGCACGTTCACCCGGATATTCCTGCCCTTCAGTTCGTTCAGCCACGTGCGTGCGAAGGAGCGCAATGCAGCCTTGCTCGCCGCATACACGCCGAAACCAGGAAAACCCTTTATCGAAGCAACTGATCCGGTCATGATGATCGATCCGCCATCGTTGAACAGCGGCAACGCCTTCTGAACCGTAAACAGTGTTCCGCGCGCATTCAGGCCGAAGGCCGCATCGAAGTGCTGCTCGGTGATCTCGCCCAGTGGCGCGGCCTCGCCCCTGCCGGCGCTCGCGAACAGGACGTCGATCTTGCCCTTTTCTCGCTTGACCGTATCGAACAGACGGTCGAGGTCGTCGAGATTTGCCGCGTCCCCGCGCACACCGGTCACGTTCCGGCCAATCAGCTTGACGGCCTCATCGAGCTGCTCCTGCCTTCTACCCATGATGAAAACGTAGGCACCCTCTTCAACGAAGCGCTTGGCGCTCGCCAGCGCCATGCCGCTCGATCCACCCGTGATGACTGCAACCTTACCCTTTAGCTTTCCCATAACTGCTCCCTTCGGTAGATGTGTAGCATTCACTACAGGAGAGTAGATTTCTCCGACGGTGGACGAGAACTGCTCGCAAGTCCTAATGTTTTGTCTATTCGTCCAGAATGGGAGGTTATATTGGACCCGATAACGGACATCTTCAGAACAATGCACGTTACCGCATTCGGTCAGCACAGGCTGGAAGCCACAGCCCCGTGGGGCTTGATACAGAAGAAACAGACCGAAGAAAAAGTCCCGCCTTCCGGCAAAAAGATTTCGCCCACAGATCTGGCGCATTTCGCCATGCTCTCGCGCGGTAACTGCTGGCTGAGTGTGGAAGGGACTCCAGAGCCGATTCCCCTCACCGGTGGTGATTGCTTTTTTCTGGCTCGGGGAACTTCGTTTATTTTGCGCGACAGCCTGCGAACACATCCGAAGAAGAGTTTCGGCGAGGTTGCGGCCACTGATGGCAGCAATGTCGCTCATTACGGTGGGGGTGGCGCGCCGACGACAGTCATCTGTGGGTCCCTGAGTTTCGATCGCGCCAGTCTGAAGCCGATCACTCAGCTGTTGCCGAGCTTCATTCTCATCAAGGCTGATGAGCCCCACACGCTTGCTCTTCACAACACCATGCAGGCGCTGGCGTCAGAAATGGCAGAACAGGCGCCGGGATCGGAAGTCGTCGCGACCCGGCTGGCCGAGGTCCTATTTATCCAGGCGCTCCGGGCGCATATCGCGTCGGAACCGCAACGCAAGCAGGGATGGCTTCGTGCGATCTTCGATCCTCAAATAGGCACGGCCCTGAGTGCCGTTCACGACAGTGTGAATACACCCTGGACAGTCGAATCCCTGGCCGCAACGGCGGGCATGTCTCGCTCCGCATTCGCAGCGCGTTTTAAGGAGCTACTCGGACAGACACCGCTGGAATACGTGACCGAGTGGCGGATGCAGAAGGCGATGCAGTTACTCGGTCAGCGTGACAAAAAGCTCATCGACGTTGCCCGGTCGGTTGGATACGAGTCCGACGCTGCGTTCAGTAAGGCCTTCAAGCGGGTTGTAGGGGCTAACCCTGGTGAATATCTCAAACGTGGATTTAGAGACCCATAACGACTGGATTGCACTAGTGCAGTTTTCCTGTTGCCGGGCATTTTCGGAAGGGGCGTGCAACGGCGTTTTCATTGCGGAAAACGCCCATAGATGTGGAAACCCTCCACTGCACCAATGCACGAACGACGGCTTGCCGCCGATATCCAGGACGTCCGTACCTGCCCACTGACCAGCAGTTTGGAGAGGGTTACCGAAGTAAAATGCAAGCCGACTTCACATTACCTACCCGCAGCAGTAGACTTGCTCTGCCTCCTGTAAATGCCCTTCAAAGGAGTTGTTCATGCAACGGCGCAGGCTGCTTCTCCTGACCTCTTTGGTTCCTACAGGGTTCTTTCTTTCCCGTTACTTGAAAGCTCTGGCTCTCCAACCTCAACCGCCGATTGACTATCGAGGACAAGCTCTAAAACTGAACCAGCTTGCCGCAGGCATTCACACTCCTGCCGATGCGCGCACGCTTGTAGATTTCATAGCGGACATCTTTTCCGATGAGCTGCCGCCCAGGTCGGCCAGCCGCGGCATCCGAGAGAAAATTGCTGCAGCAGAGTTTGCAACCGTAATCGATCCGCAACAACTCATCGCGGAACAGCGAGTAGCGCAGGCATGGAATAAATATGTCCAGACCATAGCGGCTCCTTTGGACCGCCAGGTAACCGCCGCCGAGATTCACAATCTGCGCGATAGCTTTCTCTCCATAGCCAACCTTAGCTGGGCTCAAGGCGGCCGCACGATCTGGACTGTTCCGGCAATCTATGCGACGCAGGATAATGGAGCGATTGCTGAAGGCTGCCGCGCAATCGAGTCAGTTCGCATCTTCTGGGATCTTGCAAACATGCCGCAGAATCTTGCTTCTGCCCGGATTCGTGTTAGCCAGGGTGTACTCGCTTCCGATCTGTTGCAGCAGGCCCGGAAGCGTCCTTCGACGGTGACCCACGGTAGCTACGTGTCCGTCGGTGTGGGAGCCGGCAATTCGGTGGAAATCGCAGCCCGGGCGTACATCGCGAAGAACGGGATCAAGGCCTTCGGTAAAGCTGTGAATGGGATGCTCGATGAAGTGCTGATCTAAATATGCGGATTTTAAGACTGGATTGCACTAACGATGTCCCGCCGCCGATATGCAGGACTCTCCTTCCACCCGTGTCCATATGGCAGGTCGTGACACTTGATTTGTCCCGGCTGGCCAATTACCCACGAGGGACTTCCCGTCACGAGAAATAACTGCGGAGAATGGGTGCGAACAACACATCAGAGTGTATGCCCTGAGTTCAACCTCGATGCGATCCGGTTCAGATAACTTCACCTTCGCAATCTCCCCGTAGTGCAGCATCGCTCGTTCGGGAGGCCGAAGGCCGTTCGCATAGCGTGTCTGTCCAGGAATTCGGATGTCATCGCCCCATCCGGTAAATGTCCCATCCTGCGCCTGGGCAACGTGCAGACAATTGTTCATCACGCCGGTGCGTTCGAACCATGTACCGACGAACGGACTCGTCTGAGCCCGCGCCGGACGTTTCAGCGTGATTTCCTGATTCCGAAAGGCCGCACGTTCAAAACTTCCGGTCCAACTCCGAGTCGTACCGTCCCATGCAAGATCGACATGCACCTCGGGAAGCCCCGCTTTTTGCGGAGAATCGATACGCAGATGTCGGCCATCCCAGCTCGCTCTACCCGCTGCAGAAGTGGCGAAAAAGTTAAAACCCAGCGGCTTCACGTCCGAGCCGGAGCGCTGATAGAGACCGATCTCGAAGTCCTCTAATGCCTGTGGAACACCGGTCAGGTCTGTAGCGGAGCTGGGAACTGTTGTCGAGATCAGGATGTTCATACCGATCTGCCCGCCTTGACCGTCCGAAGCCTCCCATCGACCAGCAAGATCTTCTGGGTGAAACAGCTCCTGCGCATTTAAAGCACAGGAGCAGCTAATGTCCAAAAGGACGACACACAGCGCTGTACATAGACGCACGAAGCCTCCGGGAACCCGATGGGAGCTGCATTCTTAGACTCCAGCTCTCGACAGATTGTTCCTCGAATTTCTCGTGCCGGGCGTTCCATCAGCCCTGGCGACGCTGAGACAGCTTAGAAGTTCCGAGCGTACGTGTCGCGTGGAAGCCCAACCTGCCGGGCGCGGTTGCGGAGGTCCATCGCGGTTGTCTCATTGGACGGGTTACCCAGAGCCACGAAATAGGGTGCGTGTCCCGTCGGAGTGAAAACCTGAGGATGGAGACTCACGTATTTGCGCTGCAGCTTCATGACCTGTGCCTGGGCCTGCTGCTCGTACTTGTAGGTGTAGGCGATGACGTGCCAACCAGCCCGCTCGCCTGAAGCAAGCAGCGAGTTCTGGGTTGTGTTGACTTCGGAATGGGCTGCGGGCTTAGGAGACGGCTGCTGTACAGATGCAGGCTGAGCGGCGGCCTGCGAGGTTGCCGGTTTACCTTCGATGATCGTTGCGTGCTGTTCCTGAACCTTGTCCTCGTGTTTGCTGCCTCCGGCAGCCCAGATCACGACTCCCAGCAAGGCCGCGGCAGCACCCGATGCGATATAGGCTTTGCGACTGATGGGCCTTGGCCTCATCGGCCTGAGCCGTCGCATCAGACCAGCGCCGATGGAATCCGTGCCGAGGTGCTGGCGCGATTGCTCAAGCAAACCGTCAAGACCCATCTGGAGCCGGCTTCCGATCCAGCCGCTGCCGGGCGCAGGTGACCCGGTCGCGTCCGAGTCCGGAACTGCCTCCGCAACCGGGAGTCTGCTGTGAGCGAGCATTGGCTCATCCTGGGTAGACGAATCCTGGATAGACGAAGCCCGGGTAGCCGAAGCCTGGATAGAAGACGAAGCCTGGATAGAGGGCGAAGCAACGCTGTGAGAGATTGTGGGCGCCGCATCCTTTGGCGTCGAAGCCACAGTCGCCGGCGCCGTTGCGGCTGCAGGAACCTGCCGCACCGAGGGGACAATGGGAGTTTGCATCGGCGGTTTAAGGATGCCGACGATATCTTCCGGCCTCAGCGTTCCATTGAGCGCGCCCGGAATGATGCGATCGAATGGCTTGGGAAACCGGGTGGATGTATGCACCTGCCCATCCAGGCCAAGGCAGCGAAGCAGCAGCAGGCCGAGGTCGTGAACGTCGCGCTGGCGTAGAGCTTCGCGCGCCTCAGGGGTATCCGCTTCGAAATCACCGACGCAATCGCGGCAGCAGTCGCTGCGCAGCTTGATGACCTCTCCTGACGCAAAGACGTTGGTTGCGTCCAAGTGCTCATGAATCAGACCGGCGGCATGGAGAGCAGCGAGCGCGCCACTCACCGCTTCCGCGACTTCCTTCGTGTCATCGAGAGAGAGCACCTGCTCGCGGAGTGCGTCGGAAAGGCTGCTATCCGTGGGCTCCAGAAGGCAGCATGCCAGCGACAGCCCATCGAACGTAGTCTGGCCGGCACGCTTGATGGCCTGCAGATTCGGGTGAGAGACAGCCGCGATCCTGCGCCAGCGGCCGATGAGTTCCGACTCATCGAAGTGCGCCTCCGTAAGGCGTAGCAGGGCTCGTTGGCCATCGGAGGTCGCAGTAGTAAAAAAGGCGTTGCGCCCCTCTGATCGGTTCAGCCGGCCAATCGGATATCCGGCAAGTGTATTGCCTTCGTATTCAGTCCACAGATGCATGGGTTTAAATCCTGCAATGAAATCACTGGATCGTGATGCACGTTTCATTCCAAAGTGCAGACTCAGGCACAGTGCGGCAGATCTACCGGTTTTTCTTTGGTTTCATGGATGAAACGTCGTGCAGACTGGGAATTTTCTCCCTTGTCGCTGCCAGCGAGACGGAAGTTATTCGGCATCTAGCGAGGTACCTGCTGCCTGCTTTTTTAGCCAGCGAGAAACCGCGCCTCGTTCGTGAGCGGCTGGTGGTAAAGGTCTTTTCTCCACCAGCCGCTCGAACAAGCGCTTACGAGGGAACAGCTATCGCCGCTCTTCTGGCCTTTTCAACCTGCACCTTGGCCATGATGTCGCTCATATACACCCGGGCGTCGCCTTTTGTCTTAAGTCCCCTAAACCTGGCCGCCGCAGCTGCTTTTTCTTCGGGGGTTTCGGCTAAGTGGACGTCCTCTTTGAAGAGTATGCCGAGGAAACCCATCAGATTGCTCCGGTCAGGTATAGGTTCCAGGTCGAGCGCGGCCTCTTCCTCTGCCGTGAGAAGGGGACGCTTTTCAGGCCGGGGAGCAGGAGGGTTCAGCTTCATTGGACAATCCGTTCGTAGCACGTTTGCCGTTTGCACGCCCTGAATCACATTGGCTGCGGCATCTCGGTCAGTAAGAGAAGACAAGCCAAATAACCACTCCAGAGTCTTCAGAACCGAGGAGTGATCGTAAACGGTGTGATCGACATTAGCCGCCAGCAACGGCGAAACAATGACCGCCGGCACGCGAACTCCGTAATTGCCAAAGGTGAAGCCACTCTCGTTGTATTTGCTCGATTGCTCATCCTGGCTCGGAGGTACTGCCTGGCCGGGGGCACAGTGATCGTAGAAGCCTCCATGCTCGTCGTATGTAATGATCAGCATGCTCGAATTCCAAAGCGGAGAACTGCGGAGGGTCTCATAGACCTTCAGAATCAAGGCTTCTCCATTGGCAACGCTATCCATCGGGTGCTGCGAGGATCCGTTCTCGTAAGTACTTAGAGCGTGACCGTAGTTCGGTTCAATGAACGTGTATTGGTATGGATAATCGCTCGACGTTATATCTGATTCGAAGGTCGCAAGATCGTTGACATCCGACACGTAGATACCTTTGATACCGGCTACCAGTGGGACCTTTCCCGCCTCGGGTCCGTTTGTGTCGTGGTATAAGCGCCAGGTAATGCCGTTCGCCGTCATCGCGTCGAAGATCGAACCATTCGGAAACTCGAAACCTTCGCTGAACTCCTTAAACACCCACTCATATATTTCCCCGCCGCTGGGGGTATGGTCGAGGCCATTGGATGACGCTGCATGCAGGAAAAAACGATTTGGCCAGGTTGGACCAGGTAAAGAGGAGAACCACTGATCGCAAACCACATACTCGGTAGCCAACTGATACAGCACCGGCAATTGGTCCTTCGTATCGAAGCACTTCATAATGTCACCAATGTCACCGGCTGGAGCAACTGGTCCTTCCGATGTCGTGGTTGCGTAATTGGCTGCGAATCCCGAATTGTTGATTGTCGGATAGGCTCCTCCGGAGCTATACGTGGAGCCTGGGCCGGCGAGCTGCTCGAGCACATCATCAAACTCGTGCCCGGGATCGCTCGGCATGCTCTCCGGCGCACTGCCCTGAACGTAATACGTGGCGCCGTTGTAGGAATTCGAATTGCTGGTTGTGGCTGCGTAAATGCCTGGAATACCCGACAGAGCCAGCATATTGTCGAACGAATGATTTTCCAGCATCAAAACAAAAACGTTCTGGATTGCAGAAACGGGCCGAGTGTCTTTGAATTGGAGATCGAAACTTTCATGGTCGCCTGACAGTTCATACGTGTAGACCAGGTTGTTGATGGAGTACTCCAGCCGTGGCGTGTCCAGACTGAAGATCGGGCTACCGCCAATCCACCAGTTGTTCCTCGCCGCAGCGTGCCCTTGTCCGAGATAAACAGTTACCGCTGCGCCAATGGAAAATTCAATGACCACGGCAAACATAAAGTTCAGCTCTTCGGGCGTATCACCGCCCCCGAAGGGGGCATACTCCTTCGCGCTATCGTTGCCGCAATTGGAATTAAATGAGTCTGCAACCGACGTGGATTTTTCGCGGCCGGCCTCCAGCGTGATGGTAAACGTACCATCCGAGGAGCTAATGGTCGGTGGAGTTTGAGAGGGCTGCCCGTCAGTGATGACCAGCGACCCGGATACATAACTGACGTTGCTGATTGCATTCGATAGATCGTTAATGGTGACGATATTGGAGCGCGTCTTGGCGAGAGACGAGTCTGTGGTGTTATCAGGAGTAGACACGGTATTTATCCTTTCTGGTACGAGGGCATAGGGGAACCCTCCTGCAGCGTCCTACCGCCGCAAGGCAGAAAACTCAGGTCTTCAATCAGGCGTGGATAACCGTGTTTCCAGAGTCTGCGCCGTTATCTATCCTGATCAACGGACTATGGCGCGCTTCATCCGCGACAAAGATGGAGCGGCCACAGGGTTACGATCACATCTGTGCATATCTGGGAAAGGAAAGGCAGAAAAGGGGATTCTTCACCGGGCTGGTCGTCAAGTAATCCAGCAGTAACCTTTGCTCCGGCATAGAAATATTGACTGCGACTGCTCTGGATGTCAAGAAGAGAGCTGAGAAGAAGACAGTTCTCAACTGGCGACTCTTTGCCGGCAGCGATGCTCTCGTGCTCGCGTAGTAGAGGTGAAGTCAGACTGCGTAGAGTATTGCGATACCCTATCGAAGGCACACATCATGAAGCTTCTGCTCACATCTTCTGGCATCAATAACCCGAGCATTCATGGTGCGCTGGTCGATCTCCTGGGAAAACCAATCGCCGAGTCCAACGCACTCTTCATCCCCACAGCGATCTATCCCTTTCCCTCCAGTGCTGGTATGGCATACCGGGCTATCTGCGGAAACGCCGAACCTCCCTTGTGCGAACTGGGCTGGAAGTCATTGGGTGTGCTGGAGCTCACCGCATTGCCCAGCATCGAGAAAACCCATTGGGTCTCGGCTATCGAGGAGACGGACGCACTGCTCGTCTGGGGCGGCGATCCGCTTTACCTGAGCTATTGGATGAGCCAGTCCGGAGTGAGTGAGCTCTTACCATCCTTACAGCGGGCGCCGGTCTATGTCGGAGTAAGCGCCGGCAGCATGGCCGTGGCTCCCATCTTCGGCGAAACCTACCGTAAGCCGTATCGCGGCACCGGCAACCCACTCACGGTGGAAGAGATGGTGTTCGCCACACCGCAGGGTGAAATCGGCAAGAACTTCATCACAGCAAAAGGAGCGGGATTCACGGACTTTGCCTTGATTCCGCACGCGAACCACAAGGACCGCCCGGATGCTTCTTTCGCCAGCGCAGAAAAGTGGGCCGCGAAGCTCCCCGTTCCGGTGTACGCGATCGACGATCACACCGCCATTAAGGTGAAGGATGACACCGTCGAAGTCGTATCCGAGGGGCATTGGCGGCTGTTTACCCCGTGATCTCCGCTCTTGGCATCTGATCTCCGCTATGGCTATGGGTTGTACCTGGGTTATACGAAATCCAGCACATCGGCCACGGGACGGCGCGGCTTCTGCGTCCAATTTCCCGGAAGCTCAGTCCCAATGGACAACAGCAGGACCGGCACTTCATTCTCGGCCAGTGCGAACTCCCGGGCCACCGCTTCGGCATCGAAACCGATCATCGGCGTTGAACCCAGGCCAAGCGAGCGGGCCGCATAGATGATCGCCGTCGCGCCGATGGCCGCGGTGCGTACTGCCTCGTCACGCTGGCGCTGCGGGTAGTTCATATACAGATCACGTGCAGGGATTTCCCACTCCGGCACCATTGTTTCCGGCATGATGCCCGCTTCCACCACCGGCGCCAGGCGCTCCGGGATTACGCTGGAATCCGCCAGCTGGCCGCAGACGATGAAGGTAACGGCTGCATCCTTGATCGGGGGCTGATTCCAAGCGATCGGACTGAGCCGAGCCTTGGCTTCAGGTGTGCGAACCGCGATGAACCGCCAGTTCTGCATGTGGAACGATGTCGGCGCGCTCGTGCCGATTCGCACCAGTTCGCGGATCTGGTCGTCGCTCAAGGTGCAGGCAGGGTCGTAGTACTTGGTGGCCCTGCGACTCAAAATACATTCGATGACGGTGTTGGTCATGGCTGACTCCATTGGTTGAAGAGATTGGTTGAGGTACAAGAGTGCTTTCGCACGTCGATGTTTGTGCGCAACCAGCCATCGCGCACACGCCGGACGATCTCACTTAGTTGGGAGCGATCGGACTCGACAACAAAATTCAACCGCCAGTCCGACACAGAGCCGTGCCCCGGTGATGCTGGTGAGGGTCACCAGCGCTCCTCAGAGCGCGAATCACGTCCATAGACGGCTTCGCGATTTGCGGGCTATCAAACGCTGGACATGGCTGGAATATCGATCTCGACGTCAGCCATATTGTTCAAAAAGTTGGTCAGAGTGTATCGGGCCGTCAGTGCGGTGAGTTCAACAATCTGCGCATCGGAATACCCGGCCACCCGAACGGCCGCGAGATCAGCATCGCTCACCTTTCCATGTGTGTCGATAATTCGTTTGGCGAATGCGGCAGCAGCCGCTCTCTTTGGATCGCTGGACTTTCCTTCGAGATTGAGCGAGATCTCGTCACCCGCTGTCTGAGAATTGGCATGTGTGATGAAGCAGTGGTTGGCAACGCAGTACTTGCAACCGTTGGCCATCGAAACAGCCAGCGCGACCGCTTCTCGCGTCTTCGCGTCGAGGACATGCGACATCGTGGTCTGGAGGTCAACATATGCCTGCAAAACACGCGGACTCAAGGAGAGCAACCGAAGTCCGTTTGATAGAAATCCCAAACGCTGTTCCATTTCGTCGAGAATTCTCTGGGTTTCGGCGGGAGCTTGATCCCGTATGGGAAGTTCGATTCGTGCCATGGCTCGGAATTTTCCTGTGAGATCAATGGTTGGGTTAAGAGCTCGCGGTATGTATACGCGAGCCGAAAAGATCTTGGGTTCAGGCAGGCTCGGGTCCTTACGGTCGAGGGCGGATGATCGTCTTCCCCTTGCTTCGCTCAGTCCGATTGAAGGCGGCGACGGCATCGTCGAGGGAAGCCTCGCTGCCGATGTTCGTTCGCAGCCGGCCATCGCCCAAACGCCGGACGATCTTACTCAGTTGGGAGCGGTCGGCTTCGACAACAAAATCCACCGCCAGGCCGGCAGCGGGCCGCGCCTCCATAGAGCCGGTGATGGTCACAAACGTCCCTCCGGCGCGAACCAGCCCCACCGACCGCTTCGCGATTTCGCCGCCGATGACATCGAGCACCAGATCGACTTCGCCGACATCTTCCAGAGCGTCCTTGTCGAGGTCGACAAACTCCTGCGCTCCAAAATCGAGAGCCGTCTGACGGCCGGCAGCGCGCCCGGTGCCGATGACGTATGCACCCGCATCACGCGCGAGCTGCGACGCCATCGAACCGACTACGCCGGCAGCACCGTGTACGAGGATGCGCTGGCCCGCCTGAAGACGGCCGTGATCGAACAACCCCTGCCACGCGGTCAGGCCCGGCATCACCAGGGCTGCGCCCACCGTGAAGTCAACGTCGCCCGGAAGCGGCGCGAGGTTGCGTGCCTCGACCGCCACATACTCCGCCAGCGTGCCATCGCGATACCAGTCCGTGAGGCCGAACACCCGCTGTCCAATCGACAGCCCCGTCGTGCCATAGCCGATAGCGGTGACCACTCCGGCCAGTTCGTGTCCCGGAATGGAAGGCGTCCGGTCACGGCCGGTGCGATCGGTCCAGGTCGAGGGCCACGACAGCTCATCGCCGGTGAATCCCGATGCACAAACCTGAACAACAACGTCGTTGATCGCCGCCTGCGGCTCGGGCCGCTCTACGAGCTTTACCCCAGCCATTCCCGCTGCCTGATCCGTAGCTACAATCGCCTTCATCGGTCACCTCCCCATGTTGAGTTCTTGCCTGTCTGGTAGTCGTGCCATGTTTGTTTCATAAGAACTGTCCCGTTGGTAAATCGAAGTTGGAGCTTTTTCCTGTAGGTGTAGTCCAGGGCTTTTGCCTTCCACGGTCAGGCTATATTGGGATGGAATAGCCGGAAGGACCATAATCAGCGGGGATGACTAGTCCATAGTCAAGGTGCCTGAACAATGCCGAAGAGAGAAACATTTCAAGACCTGGTCCTGGAACCAAGGAAGGATGGCCAGGAGATGTGGCGCTGGCTCTACACCGAGCTGCGTTCCGCAATTATCGATGGCAGATTGAAATCTGGAGCACGATTGCCATCCACGAGAAACCTGGCGGCACAATACGGCTTTGCCCGAGGTACAGTCGTGGCAGCATTCCAGCAACTTCAGGCTGAGGGATTCGTCTCGTCGGAAGTGAGTGCTGGCACCTTTGTCTTACCGGCGCCAGGGTGGGAGCTGCCTTCTCCGGCGAAACAAAGATCGTCCCGGCAGGCAATCTCCAGAGCGACCATCGCAAAGCGCACGCAGAGTCTTCTTAAGACCACATTTCTCCAGCCTGCTTCGCATTCCGTCGGTAAGGCGTTTCGGGGCTACGAGCCGGCTATCGACCTGTTTCCAGTCGAACAATGGGCGCGGATTGCGGCGCGCGTTTATCGCAAGGCGCCGCGTTCCCTGTATGGGCAAGGTGATGCAGGTGGTTATCCACCGCTGCGAAGAGCCATCGCCGAATATGTGGGCCGGTCCCGCGGCGTACGTTGTTCTGCCGAACAGATCATCGTGACATCCGGCGCGCAGCAGGCGTTGGACCTTTTGGCCCGGGTGCTTCTCGATCCCGGTGACCAGGTGTGGATGGAAGATCCCGGGTACCCTGGAGCCTCTCAAGCCTTTCAGAGCGCCGGCGCGAGTGTGATTCCCATCCCGGTCGATGGGGACGGTATGGATGTTGCAAGAGCGATAAAGTCATCTCCCGCCGCCCGTGTGGTGTATGTGACACCCGCTAATCAATTTCCCCTCGGGGTCGTCCTGTCAGCAGAGAGACGAGTCGAACTTCTCTCCTGGGCAGCGCGTGCGGGGGCATGGATTATCGAAGACGAATACGACGCGGAATATCGTTATTCCGGCAAGCCGATTGCGTCACTGCACAGTCTCGATCGATCTGGATCGGTCATTTATGTTGGAACCTTTACCAAGATGCTCTTCAACGCTCTTCGCATTGGGTTCATCGTTGTTCCGGAACGGTTCGTTGAAGCGTTTAGAATCGCACGAAGCTTCATGGATCGCCACGCTCCGACGTTAGATCAGGCCGTGCTGACGGAATTCATCAACGAAGGTCACTTCGGCCGCCACGTCAGAAAGATGAGACAGGTCTACTCGGATCGTTCGCAGCTACTTGCAGAAGAAGCGAATCGGCGTCTTGCCGGTGTGCTTGATGTGGAGCACGCGCAATCTGGCATGTGCACCGTGGCCTGGATCAAAACACGTGTCACCGAAATGGTGTTGAAACGACGGGCAGAACAACTGGGATTGGAAGTAAGTCCAATCTCCTCATTTGTCATCAAGTACGAGCAGAAACCCGCGTTGTTCCTGGGCTTTGCAGGGTGTAATGAAAATGAGATAAAGAGGGGCGTTTCGGTTTTGGAAGCTATCCTCTCTCGCTGAGAGTCAGCGATCGACTCTCTTTATGGAGACGCCGGACTCGGAGCCTAGTGGCTCCCGGAACGGTTCTACCGGGATGCGTTCATACCGCACTTCCAACACTGTCAGCTGTTCGGTGCCGCGCGGCGCATGGAGAACAATTTCATCACCCGCCGCAGTTTTCATGAGTGCCCGCCCCAGGGGCGAAACCCAACTGATATGGTTGCGTTCGAGGTCGACTTCGTCGGTGCCGACGATGCTCACGACTCGCTCTTCTCCCGTGGCATTGACGTAGTGAACGGTCGCGCCAAAGAATGCCTTACTCATCCGCAGACCCGTTCTCGGGGCTTCGGGATCTACTACCTCCGCGGCTTCGATTCGTTTCGTAAGGAAGCGAATCCGCCCATCGATCTGTCGCAGTCGTCGCTTTCCGTACTGATAGTCGGCATTCTCACTGCGATCGCCATTGCCGGCAGCCCACGCCACCACCGCCACCACGGCAGGGCGCTCCTTGGTGAGCAAAAAATGGCGCTCATGTTTAAGGCGCTCGAGCCCACTGGGAGTAATGTAGTTTTTGCCGTGCGCCGCGGGCGCGTCTGCCTGCGGTCTTCTAGTAAATCCTTTCCGCATCCTGTCCTCTCCAGCGCGAATTCGTGGGTGCCTCGATCTGCTGACGAATCAACGCGGGGAAAACCGTCATTGTTTGAGAAGCGCGTCAAGACCGGACTGCGCAATGGCTTCGTCGATCTCCGATTTGGAGCCACTCGCGGAGATTCCACCCAGAATCTTTCCATCGATTTTAATCGGCAATCCTCCCTGGTTGGGGAAAAATTCAGGGAAGGCCATCGCTTCCGTATTGCCCTTTTTGATCGTGTCGGCTCCATCTTTGGACGGCCTGCCGTAGAAGGCGGCATGGCGCGCCTTTCTTTGGGCGAATTGAATGGTGTTCAGTGAGGCTGTTTCACCCTTCTCCAGAAAAAGCAGATTGCCACTCTCATCCACAATACAGATGGTTACGGAAACATTGAGTTCCTTCGCCTTTGCCTCCGCCGCAGAAACCATGATTTTGATGTGGGGAAGGTCCAGATACTTCTTGTTTGGAAGATCGTTGGCAAAAGCCGTCGCCGCTGAAAGAAGGATTGCCGCCAAAACTCGATACACGAATACCCCCTCTAGAATTGCGCTCCCAAGGTATCAGAGCCATCGGTCTAAGGTTGTTATCAAAAATGTTGTCACCCTGAACGTTCGGGGTCCTTTATCCATTGCATTGCAATGGGTAAGACATTCGAGCGAAGCTCGGACTGGTGGGAGCCGAGGGCTTTTAGCCCTCGGTTTACGGATGCAAAAGAAGCCGGGCTTTAGCCTTGGGCCTTTTTCCTGACGGACAGAGAAGGCCCGGGGCTAAAGCCCATTTATCTTTACGCCTTTATCAGCGGGCTGAAGCCCGCTGCTCCCACCCATCTTAGCCCCATGCACCCGCAGGGAAAACACCCTACCGCACCGCCATCGTAGTTCGCCAGAAGTTGACCTTCCCGCCGGTTGGATCGATAACTGTCACCTGGCACTCGTATTCGCCAGGTGCTCGCTCACTTAACGGAATTGCGAACTCAAGAGGGATCGTATTGAGTTGCCCCGACCCTTTCGCAACTTCTGCAGGTGCGCTCTCGAATACTCTCTTCCCATCTCGATAGAGGCTTACCTGTGCAACGACCGGTGAAGCACTCTTCGTCCGCGGCTTGTATGCCTGGAGATAGACAAACATGGTCTGGCTCGTTTGAAAGACGCGTGTGACACTTGGAACGAGCGTCAAGCCGTTTTCGACGAGCGGATGTTGTTCCGCAGCCTTTGCACTCCGCTTCTGCGCGTTGTAGATCGCGTCCTTCAGGGCAGTTCGCTGGCTGCTGAGCACCACAGAGCTGATGGGCAACCGCTGGTCTTCCTTATCGAGGTTGGGAATCACGAATGCCGTCTGATAGCTGCCGATCCGGCCCGTCTCATCGTCGCGTGCCAGGAACTTGATCGTGTAGCGGCCGGGCAGCAGCGTGAAGCCGGTGCTGTACACGATGGGATGATGGGCGATCTCCGCCGCATCGGTGTCGCTCAGTTTCGCGCTCACCTTGTCCCTCACGTTTGCGACCGTAGTGCCTGCTTCGTCTTTGATCTCGCCAATGAAGTCGATGGTGGTTCGCTCTGCTCCAAAACGCTTTGCCAGAGCCAGTTCGCGCCCTGGAATCTTTACAGTCAATGGAATGAAGTATTCAGCATGATTGATCTGGAAGTAGTCCAGCTCCATCGCGATCGCCAGATCCGTGATCGGGTCGGGCAGCATCAGCGCATCTTCAAGCTGACGTTCCTTGTCAGCAACGTTGAACTGGTTGAACTCTTTGTTCGCGTAGTAGCCCTGGCGATAGTCGAGATCGGCTTCAAGGTCGGAGCGGTTGAGCGCCACCTTCACGCGGCGATACTTGCCATCCTTCGCGGTATTGGTGGTGTAGTAGCCAACGATGTAGTAGCTGGAGATGGAGCGCTCCGCGTTGTGGATGCCGCGGCCGAGATCATTGGTGTCCAGCAGCGCCTTACCGCCGGTATCGCCGGCAAGCGCGTACAGCGTGTCCTGCGACTGCTGCATCCGGTTGGTCATGGCCAACGCCGAGGCCCCCGTGTACATCTGCGATCCGCCGGCGGAGCCCTGTGTCGCATCCCCGAGCGGTGCACTGGCGACGAGCCCGCGGGCATCAATCGGCCAGAACGAGACTCCGGCGCGAATGGCCGAGTTGATCGTCGCATGAAGCTGTGCCTGATTGTCCATGCTGTTGAGCCGTAATCCGCTCGCGAAATACACCAGGCACTTCTTCTCGCTGAGACGGCCGAGCATGTTTGCCGCGGTCTGGAGCGCAGAGAGCTGGCGATCCGTATTGAAGATGTTGAACTCTGTATCGTCCTGGCCAAAGGCTGAGCCGGAATCGGACGCAGCGGCGTCGCCACTCGTGGAGTTGTCGTATCCACGGTCCTCTCCTACGGTGAGCGTCGCAAGGATGCTGAGGAGACGCGTACGGTCAGCGGTGAAGTCCTGCAAGACCTCCACTGCTGCGCCCGAGTACCGGAGGATGGCGAACATGTCCTGCGGCTGCATCTCAGTGCGGACGAATTTCTCTGCCGCCGACAGCGCGCGATACTGGTCACCGGGATCCATTCCGGTCATGTCGAAGTAAAGCGCAAGAAGCCGCTTATCGCGATACTTGCCGCTGCCCTTCAGCTCCGGCTCGATCTCGAAGTGCGACAACTTGTTATATGGCTTTACGTACGCGGGCGCCGGAGGCATAGCGACGGCGGTTGGCTCTGCCAGCGCCTGATATTCCGGCTCTGCCAGTGCTTGATATTCAAAGACGCGGATATTCTGCGGCGCACCATTTTCCGTAATGGCGAAGTCCTTCTGCGTAAGGCCGGAGACCGGATTGCCCTTCTTGTCCTTGACCGAGATGGTTTCGATGACAAGTTGCGACGACACCTTCAGAATGGGCGTGCCGTCGCTGGTAGTAGTCGACGCATTTTGCCCTACCTGTTGAGCGACGGCGACAGCAGTCCACAAGAACAGCAATGCAGTGGCGATAGAGCATTTTTCCTGTAGGTGTAGTGCAGGGCTTTTGCATCTATGGGCGTTTTCCACAATGAAAACGCCGCTGCACGCCCCTCCCGGGATACCCAGCAACAGGAAAAATGCTCTAGCGAGTCTCATGGAACTAGTACCTCAGTCGTGCGGTCATCTGCAGAGTGCGCATGCTGTTGGGCGAAGTCGGCAGACCGAATTGTGTGCTTTGGAGATTGGCAACATACGATCCGAAGGCAACGTGGTTGAGTACGTTGTTCGCCTTGATCTGCAGATCGAGGTTCCAATGGTCGCGGAGACGGAAGGTACGGCTCATGAAGAAGTCCATGCTCAACTGCGATGGCCCGGTGATGGAGTTCCGCCGCGCGTTGCCAAACTGCCCCGATACCGGAGCTGCAAAGGCGGCAGGATTAAGCGCGAGGCCTACGGGCGCAGCATAGATAGACGCGCCGGTGAGGTCAGGCCGCACCGAGCCATGCGCTCCGGTGCCTCCCAGCAATGCCGCGGTATACGGCGTGACTGGCAAACCGCTGCCGGCGGAGATCGTAACCAGAGCTGTCCACTCTTTGTAGAGCGAACCACGCCAGCCATCGAGCAGCGACCCGCCGCCGATACCCATGCCTGTGGTGTACTGCGCCGACGCGCTGAGCAGGTGACGTTGATCGTTGGTGGAGAGGCCGCGTTCCGCTGCGAGGTCACGCCAGTTCTGGGCAGCGGGCAATGTCGCGCTGCCGCCGTTCTGGCCGCCGAGCACCGCGTCATTATCGATGGACTTCGCGAAGGTATACGCGACGCTTGCCGCAAAACCGCTACGCAGGCGGCGCCGGAGCTGGAACTTCCCTGCTTCACGCGTCGAGTTACCGCCGGAGCTGATATACGCAAATCCGACCGGACATGAAGGGCACGGATTGCCGGCGCCTGGAGCAAACGAGTTCGGGTAGGACTTCTGCATCCCATGCGTGCCCTTGTTCCCGAGATAGCTCGCGTTCCATTGCAGCGACCACGGCAGATCACGCTGCACCTCGAGTGTCCATGTCTGGATGCTGCCGATCTTCAGATTCGGATCAACGGCGAAAGTGTTCTGCGTTGTTGTGGCGCAGGGATTGAAGGCCGAAGCCAGCGTCAGCGGGCAGACGGTACTGTTCTGAACGTTGAGGCTTTTGGAGAGAGGCGACTGTTGTGCAAGCTGCAGATAGAGCGATGGATAAACAGAGGTGTCGTAGTTAATGCCATAACCACCGCGCACCACCAGCGAGCCGCCAGTGTTCGGATGCCAGGCAAAGCCGATTCTCGGCTCCAGACCAAGACGGTACGGGCGCAAGAGCGAATCGGGATAGTGCTGGCCCGTTACCGTTCCCAAAGGCGCACTTGCGAGAACGGGTGCGGCAGCGGAGAAACCATTTGAGAGATCAAGGTTGACGAGGCGATTTTTCAGCTCCGTCATGGGTGCACCGAACTCCCAGCGGATGCCGGCATTGACACTGAATTCCGGACTCAGCCGCCAGTCATCATTCACATAGGCGTTGTAAACCGATTGGCGCAGATACTTGTCGGCATTGCCAAACGAGATCGCGCTGGCGTCAGGAACACCAACCAGAAAGCCGGCCAGATCGGAACCGCTGCCGGGAACGTTGCTCTTGCTTGTCGCGGTTCCCGTGAAGGTAAGAGTGCCGCGTGGGTTTGCTTGCGCAAGATAGTTGAACTGCTGCCTACGGAAGTCAAAACCGAATGCAAGGTTGTGCCCTGAGTGATTCCAGGTGAGGCTCGCGGAGACTTTGTTCGTTTCGTTGCGATTGTGCGCACTGATGCCGTCTGTCAGCGCAGCGATGCCGCTGCCGCCAGAGAAACTGAGAGTGGGCGGTCCCCAATCAACCGGCGCACGGCTGTTGCCTTTGATCCCCGCGCTTCCGGAGATATCTGCGCGGTTCTGCCAGTAGGGGGTGTCTGTCGTTGCCAGACGGCTGAAGTCATATGCGAGATCGAGACGAAGACGTTGATTGAAGCTGTGCAGCCAGTCGATGTTGCCGTTGTGGCCCAGAATGCGCTCGGTATCGGTGAAACCAAAGAGATTGTTTCCGCTGGTGCGCGTGCTGGAGAAGTTGAAGTACCCCCTGAGCTGGTTCTTTGTGTTGAGATTTTTATCCATGTGCAGGTTTCCAGCATCAATGTGAGAACTGCTGAGAAGCGGAAGCTGGAAGTTGTACCGGCGATTGCCTGCAACATTCGGCAATGGATAGAGATTGAGAAGAGCCTGCGCCTGCGGCGTGACCGGCACCTTGTTGTTGAGGTACGGCTGTCCAGTCGCAGGGTCGTAGATAACAACTGGTTGCCCTGTAGCCGTTGTCTGGCCCGAAAGATCACCAGTACGCTCTGCGGCAGTCGGCACCAGCGCGGACGTAGTCGCAGCAGTGCTGACGCGATGCCACGTGTATTGCGCGAAGACGTATGGTCCATCGCGCAGCAGGTGCGGGATGCGCAAAGGACCGCCGGCGGTGACCGCGCCGGTGTAGTTGTTGTAGGTTGGCTTAGCGCCTTCGTTGCCGGCAAGCGAATACGAGCGTGCATCCAAAGCCGAGTTCTGTTCCTGGGCTACAAGGCTGAAGTTATACGGCCGGCGCCCGCCGGAGCGATTGTTCCCGAACGAACCCGGCAAGCGGAAGCTCGACGTTGCGCCATTGCTGACGCTGCCATTTACCAGCAACCCAGGCTCTGCACCAAAAGCAGCGGCGCCATCCGGGCGTAGCGAGTCTCCGCTTACGGAAGATACAGCAGTGACTCCTGCAGGCGGAGCGGGCTGCGTCGCGCGTTGTGGTGCGGGCGGTGCGATGGGCATGTGTTTCTCAAGCTCGCCGAGGGTAAGTAACGACAGCTCCCAGCGACGCGGTGCAATGTCAGAGCGGACATCCATCTGCTCGCGCACCGTCGTGAAGCCGAACATCTCCACGCTGACGGTCCACGGTCCATCGTTGAGATCTGTGAATGCATACGCACCCGAAGCATCCGTGACAACAGTGACCGTCTTGCCGTCATGCGATGCCGTGACCGACGCGCCCGGGACAGGCAGGCCTTTGAAGGTCACGGTTCCGCGAGTGTCAGCCGCATGAGCCTGCAGAACGAATGCCCCAAGCAGAGCGAGAACCAGCCAGAACCAATACGAGCGCATCAGTTCTCCGTCGGCGTCTTCTCAATGTGATCCACGACAAGCTGCATCAGAGGCGCCTTGCGGGATTCGAGCCTGAGACCGTACTGTTGCAGCGCGTCGAAGATGGTGAGGCGTGGCTCGGAGTGAGTGTCAGCACCGCCGTCAGGCCCCTGTCTTGGACCACCAGGACCGCCAGCCCCGCCAGGGCCACCAGGGCCACCAGGTCCACCCGGTCCTCCGCCCATGCGGAGCATCATGTTCTCCGGAAAGAAGGTGAGATCGATGTCGTACTCTCCCGGTAAACCTGTCTGGTCTACGATCGGCTTATCGGTAAAGCCGGAGAGCGTTTCGCTCAGTCTGCTCATGGTCACGGCGGGTCCGGTCAGGTGCAGGCCAGACGGGCCACCCAGCATCTGAATGTCACCGCGCACGGGCGTGCCCGGGCGACGGTTGGGACTGTCAGGGTAGTCTGACGGCGGGATTGTCGTCGTCTTGAGCTTCGGTCCGTTCTTGCCCACGACCAGCGCGTAGACTGCCTGCTCTTTCGTCTCGCGATGTAGCTCTAGTTTGAAGCGGTCTCTCAACAGAGACTGCAGCATCTCCGGTACCTGGTCTCTTGTGGCGCCCTCGGGATACTTCGCCTCGATGTCGAAGCGGTTGCGTATCGACTCAGGGCCACTGACCTGGAACTCCTTCACTCCGTAGGCCACACGAATGAGATCCCGCACGGAGACATTCACGTAGTGAATCATCGAGCGGTCAGCGTTCATTCTGATCGCGATCATCTCCGCCGTTGCGGATGCTCCCGGGCGAATGGACGCGACCTCGAACGAACGGCTGCTTTGTGGCTGCTGCGCAGTTGCGGCCGCAAAGGAAGCGGCCAGCACGACGGGAAGGATCGAGAGCGGTTTCATAAGCCTGATTCTGGCGCGGGGCGCACGTCAGGCGTGCAAATTGTATGTAAGGAATGTAAAGTCGCGGCTGGGCTGCCGAACCTATGCCCTCAGCGGCTAAAGCCGCGTCTCAATGGAGATCCTTATGGCATGGCTGAAGCCAATGCCCTTAAGCAAGGCATTCGCACCTTCGGCGCGAAATGGTTGCGCTACGCGCAACGGAAGGATGGCGCTGAACACGATCCGCCCTGTTATCCGGTCGCGCGCAGCGCGATGTCGTGTTAAGGGCACGGCTTTAGCCGTGCCGTACAGAGCTAGAAAGAGACCGCGGCTTTAGCCGCTGAGGGCCTCCACCATGATGCTCAGCAACAGGAAATGCTCTAGATCGTCAGTTTGTATCCAGCACCCTTGATGGTGAGCAGAAAGCGCGGATAGCGAGGATCGGCCTCGATCTTCTTGCGCAGGCCGGCTACATGCACATCGACCGTGCGGCTCAGCATGCCGCCATCGGCGGACCACACATTCTCCAGCAGCTCTTCGCGGGTGACGACGTTGCCACGACGTTCGAACAGATACTCAAGCAAGCGAAACTCTATCGGCGTAAGAACCACAGCAACGCCTGCGCGAGAGACTTCATGCTGGCGGAAATCAACGCGGATGTCGCCGAAAGACGCAACCTCCGGAGAAATCACCGACGATTGCGACCGGCGAAGCAGTGCTTCGATGCGCGCCATCAGTTCGATGGGTTCGCAGTTCTTCTGCACGTAATCGTCCGCGCCAAGCTTCAGGCCCAGCACACGATCGATCACCTCGCCGCGTGCAGTAAGCATCAGTACAGGGGCGGATACGCCCTCACGCCGCAGATCACGGCAGATATCGAATCCGTTCTTACCCGGCAGCGACACATCCAGCAGGATGAGGTCAAACGTATCCGCACATGCAGCCTGATACCCTGCACTTCCGTTGCTCTCCCATATGACGTCATAGCCGTCCGCACGCAGACGATCGATCACACCGATCGCAAAAGCGGGTTCGTCTTCAATAAACAGAATGCGGGTCATGCGGGTATTCTCAGCGTAAAGGTGCTGCCTCGTCCTGGTGCGCTTACGACTGTAACGGAACCGCCGTGCGCCTCGGCGGCGGAGCGCACGAGGCTAAGGCCGATACCCGAACCCGAAGCGCCCGTCTCTACGGCAGTTCGGCCGCGATAGAAGGGCTCGAACAGGCGTTCCTGATCCGAGTCCTCGATACCCGGACCGTGGTCAGAGACATGAACAAGAATCACGCGTTCCTTCACAGAGTGTTCGGCCCGGATGCCGATCCACCGGCCACTCTTTGCATACTTGATGGCATTCGAAAGCAGATTGTCGATGGCAATGCGGAGCAGGCCTGCATCGCCGTGAACTGCGGGAAGTCCGTGAGGAACGACCTGCTCTACATGAAACTGCTCACGAGCAAGCTCTTCCTTGTGGGCATCCAGGGCGGCAGCGATCACTGCGTCAACATCGACAGACGTGCGCATTCGTGTGCCGAGGTGGGAGTGTATGCCGGCATATTGAAGCGTCTGCTCGATCATTTCGCTCAGCCGGCGTGACTGCTGATGGATGAGCTCGCCGTACTGGGAGACCTTGTCCGCACCCGTCACCAGGCCGTCTGCCTGATTGCGCGAAAGCATGGAGATGGACGATACCGGCGTGCGCAGTTCATGCGAGATCGCGGCAACGAACTGCATTCTCTGCTCAGCAACCTGCTGCATCCGGTGCGCGCCAATCACAAGCAGAACGATGGCTGCGCCAAGCAGCAGTTCCGCCGCGACACCAATCAGGAGATCCCGCCGGCGCTCAAGTCTGAAAGCTGCAGGAAGCGACATACCGCGACGTGCGATCTGCAACTCCCAGATTCCATCTCCCAACTGAGGAGGCCCCGGCGCTCTGCGATTGATCGTTCCGATCTGATAGTGCTGGTAGAGGGAGATACCCCTGCCCGAAGTAGAGGGTGGGCCCTTTGGCGCCGGTAACAGACTCCGGAGCGGCACCGTGAAGAACGTTCGCCTGAGATCCGGCGTAACCCTCGGGCCATAGATCCGCTCGCCGTCACGATCCCGCGAGACGATCGCGAAATCATAGTCGTTCATGGAGGATTCGCCAAAGGTCTCCTGAAGCAGCGCCGGGACGAGCGTGTCCTTGATGAAGTCCTCGTTCAGCAACGCGACAAAGCAGCGGCCGCCACGTGATGTCCTGAGTACGATCTGACCTCGGCCGGGCGCGGCCTCTTCGCGGACAGAATCGAACAGGGGTGACGTGATTGCAAGCGGTTGCGTGGAAATCAAACTCATGCAGTCCACCGGCTTCATCCACTCGGGTATCGATACAGCAGCGAAAGCACCGGAAGCATCCGCGCGCCGAACCCGGGGCTGTGGACCAGAAGTATCCAGAAGATAGAGTTCCTTCAGAACCTTCGGCGAAGCGGGCAATGCCGCACCAGTTGACCATGCTGTTTGAGCGTCGTTCTGAAGGAATCCAACGACGTCGGCGATGTTCCGATTGAACCGCGTCACAAAAAGAGAAGCGGAAGCATTAAGGTGTTCGCGCTCACGCTGTATATCTGCAGCGGCCACACGTTTCGACCATCGATACTGCACAAACGCGACGACGCCAAGCAGTATCGCCAACGTAACGCAAATAGCGATCAGAGTTCGGAAGCCGAAGCGTAGGTGCATGGACGTGGATTCTAAAGCATTTTTCCAGTTGTTGGTATTCCGGAAGAGGAGTGCGGCGGGGTTTAACGGGTGGGAGCAGCGGGCTTTAGCCCGCTGATAAAGCACAAAAATAAATGGGCTTTAGCCCTGGGCCTTTTCCTGACGGATAGAAAAGACCCAGGGCTAAAGCCCGTCTCTCTTAGAGTCCGCAAAACGCGGGCTGAAGCCCGCGTCTCCCACCCATTTCGAGCTCCGCTCGAATAGTTCACAGCCGCGAACCAAGTTCGGCGGGTTCCGGTACGAATGGATGACGCCCAACGCATGGGTGCCCGAACGGCCCTTCATTTAGAGTAGCGAATTGCTACGGCTCGTATGAAATACAAGGCTCGTTCAGCGAATGAATCACTTCGTCGGTCGATCTGCCTGCCAGATTACAACGCCTCCGCGGATTGTATAGAGAACGTGGTTGAATGTCTCTGGACGGCCCGATGCCGGATCATCTGACAGAACCGTCAGATCGCCGCGCATTCCTGGCATCACTTTGCCTTCATGCTGTGAGAGATGAAACAGCGCAGCCGGAGCTGTCGTCAGCATGTCCAATACATCGCGAAAGGTAAATCCCGCAGCCATCAGCTGGCGAAATTCCTCGCTTTGATCGTAGTCGGCAAGAAATCCAGTGTCGGTACCATAAACCAGGCGCCCGCCAAGCTGGCGGAATTGATAATCCAGCCCGCGAATCTTCGCGATATCACTGTCCTGGGAAAATAGCTTCAGGGTCGGAATGATGGTCATTTGCTGCGCGACCATACGCTGCAAGACAACTCCATCAATTCCGTTCACAGACTCTGGCGTATGAGCCAGAACATCCACGCCGGCATCGATCGCCACTTTCGTTCCTTCCATGTTCGATGAATGCGAAAAAACCAGCCCTCCGCTCTTATGTTCCTCCTCGGTAGCTGCACGCGCGATCTCCACTTGCATGGGAGTGACTTGATTTGGACGAACGATTGAACCGGTGAAGAGCTTGAGGATGTCCGCTCCGGCGGCGTGGTTCTTGTCGACAAGCGCCTTTGCATCGGCGGCAGTCTCTGGTTGTCCCAGCTTTGCTTTCACGTCTGCGGGAACGTCCGCTAAATAGAAAGGCAGCGCATGGGCAGGATAGAGTGGAATGCCCGCGGTGAAGATGCGCGGACCGAAGACTTCACCACTTTCTATCCGCTTCCGCAGTGCAACGGTATTCTCTACCTCCGAACCCGTATCGACCACCGTCGTAAATCCTGAGTGGGTGAGCATCTCGCTCAACTGGCGTGTCAATCTCTCTGCGGGTAGATGTGCGGCATCGTTCCACTTTGGCTCCATAAAATGCACGTGCGCATTCCAGAACCCGGCGAGCACAACACACCCCTGGCAGGAAATCCTTTGCATCCCCTTAGGAATGCGCACATGCTCTCCTGCATCCGCAATCACACCCTGGTGGATCACGATAGTCATATGCCTGCGCAGTGGCGCCTCTGGCGACGTATAAACAGCCGCGTCTTCAATCGCCAACTCCTGTGCCACACCAACCGCGGACGGAATGAGCAGCAACAACCCAAGCACTCTATTGCACAGTCTTCCCACCGTCGGACTCCTCCTTACATGCGCGATCGAGCATTTTCCCTGCAGGTGTAGTCGCTGCGCATTTTTTCCGGGATACCCAGCAACAGGAAAACCCTCTAAGCGCGAAATGGTTACGCTACGCGCAACGGAAGGATGGAGCTGAGCACGATCCGCGCTGTCCCCGGTCGCGCGCAGCGCGATGTCGTGTTTAAGGGCATGGCTTTAGCCGTGCCGTACAGAGCTAGAAGAAGACCACGGCTTTAGCCGCTGAGGGCTTGCATCTAGTTAAGTGGTGAGTCATTAATTCGCCGGCAGCGATGGAATCGCTCTCTGGCAGACAACGACGGCAAAGAGATTTTATTCCTCGCTATGACTCTCCCCTCGAATGACTATGGGAGACCATAGTACTCCACTCGAACATCTATGCGAAAGATTTTTATCTGCGATTTTAAGGATGGAGAGACTGGATTGACGCAAATTGTTATCGGCTGGCGAAATAGCCGGAGCGGACCTCAACACGATCTACGCGATCGGGCATTTGAAGTTCAATCGCATGGAACGCGCCATCGTGCTTAAGATTAGCTGGCGTATAGATAAGCCGGTATTGGTTCCGCATCGCCGATTCAATCATTTTCAGGTCATTCCAGATTGCATCCGGTGTCTCGTCAGCTTGAAACACACGCCCACCGGTATTGGCGGCAAGGTCCGCCAGGGTCTTCGGTCCGGTTGAGTCTGGAGAAACGCTCGAGCGAACCCGAAAAGCGTAGATCACAGTGTTGCTATGCTGGCAGGCCCGCAGAGCTGACTCAAGCGATGTCAGCCCGGCATTATCCTCGCCATCGGAAAACAGGAGAATGAAGTTCCCTGTCGCTGACGGATCTGCATTCTTTAGATCGTAGGCACAGGCGCGAAAGATCGCGCTGAAGATCGCCGTTCCCCGGAGAGAGCTCATCGCTCCCAGGTGCACATTCTGGATCGTTTGCGATAAAGACGATGGATCGCCGGTCCACTGTGAGGCAGTGTTTGCCGCATAAGCGAAATCAATCGCAATAGCCTGGTCCGATCCCTGCCGGAAGATACGTTCCGCGAAGCGCTGTGCGATGCGCTTACTGACCGGCAAAGCTTGCTGCATCGATCCGCTCGTGTCGATCAGGATCGCAGCCCGAATGGGTCGATTGACCACGGAGTCGAAGCTGACGATCCTGCGCGGAAGCGAGCCGTTATCGAGAAGGCGCACTTCATTGCCTTTGAGGTCGTTTACCGGAAGTCCGTGGCTATCAAGTACGTGGAAGGTCAGCACAACCTCATCGACAGAGACCTTTAGCGTGTAAGGATTCTGAGATCGATCCTCCGAAGGCGCGGTCTGCGCGCACGTGTGCCATGTGCAGAGTAAGAGAACGTAGGCCGCTATGGACCAGGTCAATGAACAACTACGCATGCTTACCTGAATATCGCAGCAGCCGTGGGAAGGTCGTAGCGATGATGAATAGACGCAAGCCTGCGCATTTCGTCATACCTTACTTTCATTCTTGTCTCCCAAGCATCACCCAGCATACGATGCTGCTCATGAGAAGACTTGCTCCGTTCCTTTCCGCCGTCTTGCTTGCAAATCCGTTTGCCGGCCCGCTGCAGGCTCAAACCTCCACGACACAAAGCGCACAGCAGTTATACGGGCCAAGGGTGACTCTCGATGTATTGAGCGACGTGAAGGGCGCTCAACTCGATGCATATCGCAAGGAACTAGTTTTAGAACTTGAGCATGATCTCTCCGAGAAGCTAACCGCACTCGGAGTTCAATCGAGGGATCAGCAAGAGGTGGAGTTGGTCCTGACGATTGAGTCCGCTGGAAATCTCTCATCATTGCGATTGGGCGCAGGCACGCAGGGTACACCTATGGCAAAAGCCGTTTGGGCGGCAGTAAGGGACGCCAAATACGCGGCGCTTCCACGTGGCCTCAATAATTCGAGCCTCAGAATCAGTGTCCACGTTGTGGCTTCCTGATCGCGCTTGCCGAACTTTATGAGCTTTCAGCTACTCGTCCGCATTGTCGTCGCGACGCTGTTGTGCAGTCGCGTTTGGGCTCAAACATCCCAACCGAAAAGTGACGCCGATTTCTCTCCTCATGAGGTGAGGATGATCCAGGTCGAGCCTGGGCTCAGGCTTGAGGTTCTCGATTGGGGTGGGACAGGCCGGTCTCTTATTCTTCTCGCAGGCATGGGAGACACCGCTCATGCGTTCGATACTTTCGCCCGGAAGCTCAGAACCAACTATCACGTCTACGGAATCACCCGGCGCGGGTTCGGAGCATCGGGCAAACCTGAGTTCGTGACCGCCAACTACAGCGCTACCCGCCTGGGAGATGACGTGATCGCCGTGATCTCGGCGCTTCATATCAATCGGCCGATTTTGGCGGGTCACTCTCTCGCAGGAGAAGAACTCAGCGACATCGGCTTCCATCATCCTGATGTCGTCGCTGGCTTGATCTATCTGGACGCGGGCTACACCTACGCTCTCTACGATCAGGCCCACGGTCAAGTTCTGCTCGACGGCCTGAAGCTGCGAGAGATGTTATCGCAGCTTGTACCGGGCAATATTCCCACAGATGTCCCTAAATCCCTGAATGAAATAGAAGAGCAGCTCAAACTGCTGGAGAGGGAAATTGCGGAGTACCGATCCGAGCTTCCACCTACACCTACCGGTTCAGGTCAGAGGGCGGCGCCACCACCGTATCTGTATGCCATCTTCTCCGGCTTCGAGAATTTCCCCACCATTCACTGCCCGGCGCTTGTGATCTTTGCAGAACCGCATGATTTCGGACCAACACAGGACTACTCAGCATCGAGGGCGGCCTTCGAAGCACGCGACTTGCGTATAACGGAGTACCAGGCCAAAGCATTCGAGTCTCAAGTACCCTCCGCCCACGTCATTCGTATCCCACATGCGAGTCATTACGTATATCGATCACATGAGCAGCGGGTTCTACAAGAGATCGATGCGTTCATCTCTTCCCTTCCAAACTGATCACATTTCAGGTAAACGCTAAATGAAGAGTGCCCCGAATCGGGTGGGAGACGCGGGCTTCAGCCCGCGTTTATTGGCTCTATAAGAAACGGGCTTTAGCCCTGGGCCTTTTTTCTTTATCAGGAAGGAGGCCCAGGGCTAAAGCCCATTTACTTTTACGTCTTTATCAGCGGGCTGAAGCCCGCTGATCCCACCGAGCTCAGCACGCTCTGGTCTACGTTTCCTCGGCTAGTTCGGCGTTGGAGCCTCGACATGCTCTACAACCAGGAACTCCTGAGGCGATTTGCCACGCTCGAGCTTCAGACCAAGCTGTTCCGCTAAGGCAGCCTCAACGGGAAGATAATCCTGTCCTGTCGAAGTGTCGTAGGAGGAGCTCCACTGAAGTTCAAAGTCCCAAAGGCCAGATAAATTGGTGCGGTCAACGACCGGTCCTGGTAGCTGGCCTCCAATCATCTCCGCGAGCCGCTCGATTGTCTGGCCGCGGGCGGCCAAGGCACAGCCGTGCGCAGAACAGGTCTCTCTGATGGCGGGCTGTGTAAGATCGTCTGGATTGTAGCGGCGCTCGTCGCCATCGACGAGTGGTTTCGCCGTCGACCGCCTGAGTTTGGGCTGCTTACCGGTAACGAGTAGAAAGCTGGGCGCCTCGCGCGTTTCGACATGATAACGAAGATGGAATCTGTCCCTGAGGATCTCCTGCATCATCGCTAGTTTGGCCTTTGCCGCCTCGTCATCCGTCATGGATTTGAGCGCTGCGTTTGTTTCTTCGCCGGGCTGTGCATGAATGACATAGATGGCGTGGCGTAGCGAGTCGGGAACGCCCTCGATGTGATCGTACTGAAGGTGAAAAGCCCTGGACAGAAAGCCCTGCAGGCCCCAGTTTGTAAGCTCAAGGCGGCCGTTGTGGACGCCTTCCACGCCGCCATTCACCGTCAAAGACCCATCTCGAGCAACCTGGCCTTCGTGAATTGAAACGACCTCGTAGCGGAACGTAGTTATAGGTTGCTGTGAATATACGTACGCCGACGACAATATCAAAAAGATAGGAAGGATTACTCTGCTCATCAATGCCTCTTCTTCCTGATCGTTCCTGCTAGGAAGCATACAAGACGCCGAAGCATCAGCCCGGCGCAGCAACGCCAGGTATCCGGCACATTGAAGGCCCAAGGGCTCTATAGGTTTCCATGAAGGCCCAGACGAATCACCGCGAATTCCCTCAACTGGACTAATATGCTCAGGGTGCTGAAAGGAGAACCGCATTGACACAGGAGAACTCGGCTATCGTTCGTCGCTTTGCAGAGGAAGTGATCACCCAGGGTCAGATCGATCGAACCGTGGAGTTCGTCTGGGAGGATGTCGTTGAGCAGGTTCCCCTCCCTGGTCAAGGTCCAGGGCTTGAGGGTGTGAAGGACATTATTCAAGCCTTCCGCACTGGCTTCCCCGATCTCGTCTTCTCCGTTTTAGAGCAGATTGCGGAGGGAGAGAAGGTGGTGAGCCGGTTCGAATGGACCGGGACACATCAAGGTGAATTCTTTGGAGTGCCTCCAACGGGAAGGCAGGTCCGGGTATGGGGCATCGTCATCGATCGCCTGGAAAAGGCCCGGATCAAGGACACCCGCATCCTCATGGACACGATGGGATTGATGACGCAACTGGGCGTGATTCCGAGTCGCGCAGCATGAACACGCAATCAGAGAGCCTTCCGCTATGAGTATTTTTCCTGTAGGTGTAGTGCAGGGCTTGTACATCTATGGGCGTTTTCCGCAATGAAAACGCCGCTGCATGCTCCTCCCGGGATACCCAGCAACAGGAAAAATGCTCTATGAGTGAATTGCCAAAGGTCGGCATCATCGGTGTGGGTACCATCGCGGAGGCCCTGACGAACGGCCTGTGCGGGTTCGGTGAACGGCGTGCGGAGATTCTGCTGTCTCCTCGCAACGAAGTCATTTCGGCGCGGCTTGCGCTGCGGTATCCCGACGTCACGGTCGCTACCGATAACCAGGCCGTCGTGGATGGAAGCGAGATCGTCATCCTCGCGGTCAGGCCGCAGGTGACAGAGCAGATCGTCGGAGCGTTGCGTTTCCGGCCGGATCAGAAGATTGTCAGCCTGATCGCAACCTTCAGCGTCGAACGGTTGTCCCCGCTGGTGGCGCCGGCGAATGAGATCTCCCGCCTGATCCCGCTGCCTCCGGTTGCAGAGCGGCAGGGACCGCTGACGCTCTACACACAGTCGGAGGAGATCGCACGGCTGCTCGATGGGCTGGGCCGCCTGATCCGTGTTGACGAGGAAGCACACCTCGACCTGGTCAGCGCGGTCACCTCACTGATGGGCACGTACTTCGGCATGATGGGAGCGGTAGACGGCTGGCTGATCGAAGGTGGTTTCAAACCAGAGGCATCGCGCGCCCTCGTGGGTGAGTTGTTCTTCCTCCTCGCCCAGGCCGCGGAGAAGCGGTCCGAAGAATCGTTCAGCCGACTCAGCCGGGAGTACTCGACGCCGGGCGGGCTCAACGAGCAGGCCTGGCGCGAGTTGCAGGCCGCCGGATGGGCCGATCAGATCCAGGCCGCACTGGACCTGGTTCTGGACCGCATCTACGGCCGGGCGACCTTTGACACCCGCCTTCCCCAGAACCGCGTCACCGGTGACTGATTGGCAAACCGGCTTTAGGGGCCCTAGCCGAAGCGCCAAAGGCGCTTTGTTTTGCTTAAGGGCACGGCTTTTAGCCGTGCCGTATGGCCCTCCACTAAGACGCGGCTTTAGCCGCTGAGGGCGTAGCCTCGGTGCCTCAGCGGCTAAAGCCGCAGGTTTTCCTACGCTGTTTCGGCACGGCTAAAGCTGTTCAGTTCCATGACATCCTTTACACCTTGTCTCCAGACATCCTTTACAGGTTTATGCCTGTTTAGGGGTGTTTTTGGATGGCATGGAGGAAGGTGGAAGTGGAAGCGCAGCGATTGCGGTTTGTGGAGGCGGCGATGATTGGAGAGCGATCGTTTTCGTCTCTGTGTATGGAGTACGAGATTAGCCGTCCGACGGGTTATCTGTGGCTGAAGCGATACCGTGAGCATGGAGCGGCCGGCATGCAGGAAGCCAGCCGCAGGCCTCTGCTGAGTCCCCGTCAGAGCCCTGCCGAGTTGGAAGAGCAGATCGTGTCTTTACGGCGCCAGCATCCTGACTGGGGTGCACGTAAGCTTCGCGTTCTGCTCGGCCGATCTGGGGTGAAGGTGCCATCGTCGACCGTACATCGAGTGTTGCGTCGGCACGGTCTGATCCACCGGCTGGACAGCCATCCACAGGCCACTGGCAGCTTCTGTCGCGAGGCGCCTAATCAGCTCTGGCAGATGGATTTCAAAAGCCCTAAGGGATGGAACGCGCATCTTGGCCCCTTATCCGTGTTGGATGACCACAGCCGCTATGCCTTGGTGTTGGAGCAACTGTCCTCGGGTGAAGGTCTCGTCGTCCAACAGAGGCTGGATAAGGCGTTCTCTGACTGTGGGTTGCCCGAGGCCATGCTGATGGATCACGGCCAGCCCTGGTGGAACGCGCAGTCACCAGGAGGATGGACGCAGCTATCCGTGTGGCTGATGCGGCTGGGCATCCGGCTGTACTTCTCCGGAGTCCGCCACCCGCAGACCCAGGGTAAGGTGGAACGCTTCCACGGTGCCCTGGAGCGGGCACGGAGAAGGTGCGGGCCGATGGATACGCCGCCTGGCCAGTCATGGCTGGACCGCTTCCGGGAAGAGTACAACCATGTTCGTCCCCATGAAGCGCTGGACATGGAAACGCCAGCAGACCACTGGCACCCCAGCCAGCGAGAGTACACCGAACCACGTAACCCCGCGTATGCCCCGGATGCCGAAGTGCGCGAGCTCAACAGCAACGGAGCGCTCTGGCTGGACGGACGCAGCTGGCAGGTAGCCGGAGCCCTGGCTCATCAGCCTGTCCGTCTCGCTCGCATCGATCAACGCATCCTGATCTTCTACGGTGACACGCCCATCCGGGAACTCGACCTCACGGGGCAGGGTTCCACGATCGTGGAACCCTGCCCCGCAAACTCACTCAATCTGTAAAGGATGTGTGGAGACAAACTGTAAACCATCTCTGGAGACTAGACAGCTAAAGCCGTGCCCTTAAGCAAGGCATTCGGACCTAGGGTTGCGGAGGGTCGGCATCCAAGCTCTATAAACAAAATTCCGGCTTGACAATATATCCGTAACGGACATATTGTCGATCGCATGGCGAAGGTCCTGAACCAGCATTACCGAACGTGGTATGCGATGCTGCTGCGGCTGTATCCGCGGCGTTTCCGTGAACGGTTCAGCGAGGAGATGGCGCAGACCTTCGACGACATGTGCCTGGAGCGCCAAAACGCCAACCGTGGACTGTTCGGATTCGTATTGTGGATCTTTTTCGAGACATCCGTAGGAGCCATTCGGGAGAACACAACTCATATGACACAACTGAGCAAGACGATGCTGCGTGTGGCGCTGGTGGCGCTGTGCCTTTTGATGGTGCCGTTGGTGGCATCGCGTGTGGTGGAAGGATGGAACTGGCCCCCGCGTGCCTTTGTGCTGGTATATGTCCTGTTCTTCGGAACGGGGATGGCCTATGCACTGATCGCGCGAAGGATGGGCTCGTGGGCGTACAAGGCTGGCGTCGGTTTGGCGCTGGCGGCTGGGTTTGTCCTGGGATGGTCCAACATGGTCCATGTCGCGGACTCGGAAAATCCGGCGAACCTCGCGTACTTCAGCGTGCTCGTGGTGGGGATTGTTGGAGCCTCGCTGGCGCGCCTGCAGCCGCGAGGGTTGGCTCGCACATTGTTCGCGATGGCGGTGACACTTGCAGTGATTGCCGCCTTGCTGCCTTCGGGCGCGCCTCCCTACATGGCGCGGAATATGGTGATCGGGCATGTCATCCTGGTGGTGCTGTTCACCACCTCAGGCCTGCTGTTTCGGCGCGCGAGCTTGGCGGATTAAAGCGCTGAAGGCCGAGGTCCTAAGGCAGTGTGTCATTCTGCGCAAACCCCTTTTCAAGTTCACCTCGTACTTCGGGAGTGTCTTCCCGCACACCGCATGGTTCGAACCTGAGCGGCGAATCCGTTGTCACAACTTGATCCTTTTGATCATTCCCAACGGGAAATACGATATATCGTCTTCCGGGAACCAGATGTTCCGCCTGCGGCGGTGAGTTGCTGAGGTATGCACTTACGATAGCGTCAGACGGCCAGGGGGCAGGCTCCTTGATCGAACCAAGAACCCGGACTTCTGCGATCTCGCCATCGTACCCGCCCTCCCTCACGACCTTCGTAGAGAGAGCCTCGATGGCCAGAACATAGCGAGCGTCCCGCGCCAATGCCCAGACAGGAATGTCGCAGGTTTTTTCCGGCAAAGCGCGTTGCTTCAGTTCATCTGCTTTATAGAGATGCCAATCTTTGGCCGCGGGTAATAAATCTTCAAGCTCTTCACATGGCGCAAACCGGGTAAAGCAGGAAAAGTTATACGACGTCAGACGCTCGATCTCGGCTGGTGGAGTATGGGTGGAGTAGTAAACAACTCCTATCTGGCAGTTGATCATGCAACCACCAGGCCTTCCCACTTTGTAGTACGGATGTTGGGCAAGATCCTCTGCGCCGCCCATAAAAACGAACGGGTTCTCCAATGTCCGGTGAAGCCGCTGGTAGCTCTCCGCGCCAACAGAGAGAGTCCGGTCGAAATCGTGTTCCCTTCGCATCCTGCGTCTGGGGACGCTGACACCGATCGCGGTGCTTTCCCTCCAGATGGTCCCGTTGTGAACCGTGAAGGAGGCATTGAAGGCTGCTCCGCGGCCGCCTAACCACTGGTAGACATTGAAGCGATCATGCACGAGGAGCCAGTCCAGCCAGGCATGGCGTGGAACACGCGGGTTATAAAAGACGAGGCTGTCCATTTCGATGCTGTACTTGCAGCTTTCAGCCGTGCAGCTTCCATCGTAATGGCCCCACGCGCCCCAGCGGCGCATCAACCGCTGCGCATCTGTCCAGGTGCTCTGGTAGAGGCGAATCTGGTGCATATCTGTGGACAGCCGCTCTGCACGCCAGCGCAAAGTTCGCTGCTGAATCTGCACAACCAAAATCGCGATCAGCACCAGCGACAGAGCCACCCCGCCCGCCAAGCGGACAATACGTACAGCCCACTCTCTAAGAGTCATATGTGAGTTAGACACCAAAGACAGTAAAAATGCTCCGGGCTCTTGTGAGGGCCCGTCGAACTCGGGATCACTTCAAACGCCGAATTGATTCAGATGATGATCGAGATGTTTATACCCCATGGCCGCCCATTCGGCAGGGGTCATGGGTCCGAAAAAACAGTGCGGGTGCTTCGTACATCCGGCCGGTCCACCTGCCGAAAAGCGATCGACCCAACCGAGCAGACGCCGCTGCTCCGCACCGAAATCCTTATCACCCCGCATCATCAGGCTCTTCTCCGTGGGCATGTTCCGGCGAATCGGCGCGTCGCTTAAAACAGACTTCTTCGCCATCTTTCCGACGATCCGCCCAATGAAACTTCGTGGCGGGTTATTCAGCCCTGTGGCCTGTTCGAACCAGCCGGAACAGTGCGCCAGCATCTGCGCCGGCGTCATTACGCCCCATTGCCTCTCGCTGCTCGGCTCTAGACTCTCGATTCGTTGCTTGATCTCCATCACCGAAGAAGGTTCAAACAGGTTTTTCATGAATGCCTCGCTAAATTATTAGTACTAGACTGTCCAGTACTACTCTTGGCGCAAGACTAGACCGTGCAGTACTGTATGTCAAGATGACAAGGTTTCAGCGAGGTGAAAATGGCGCGTGCTGAGTTGGCGAGGCGTGGCCGGTCGGCAAATAAAGCCGAGGTAGCGGAGGAGACCGGCAGCTCCGAAAAGAAGCGCAAAGCGATTCTTGAAGCTGCGATGAGTGTCTTTTTGAAGAGCGGATATCTTGGCGCCAGCATGGATGAGATTGCCGCAATCGCACAGGTATCCAAGCAGACCGTGTACAAACAGTTCTCCAGCAAAGAAGCCTTATTTGTTGGGATTGTTACCACCATGACCGGTACTGCGGGAGACACAGTTCACAACAATGTGCCTGAACTCGCGGAGGGCGGTGACCTTTCGGAATACCTTCAGAGGTACGCCCTTCGGCAGTTGAACGTGGTGCTTACACCGCCCATCATGCAGCTGCGCCGCCTGGTGATCGGAGAAGTGAGCCGCTTTCCCGAGCTGGCGCGCATCCTTTATGAGCGCGGACCGCAGCGCGCCATGGCGATCTTTGCCGCGATCCTCGAGGATCTCGCCTCACGCGGTCTGCTGAAGATTGACGATCCCAAGACCGCGGCCTCGCATTTCAATTGGCTGGTGATGTCTGAGCCTCTGAACCGGGCGATGCTTCTGGGCGATGACGCCATCCCGAAGCCCGCGGCGCTCCGTCGTCATGTGGCGGAGAGTGTGCGTGTCTTTCTCGCCGCGTACGGGGTGAAGTGATGTTTTGTGGATCCGATTGATGAGTGAACGCGCTTAGGATAGGTGTTGTCGATTTGGCGGCTTTTGGGCGAAGTGATGTTATGTGGATGCGATTGATGCCTTCAGCGCTTAGGACCACGACACTCCTTTTGTTTCGTCATTTCGGAGCGCTGCGGAGAAGTCTGCTTGGTTATCGATTCTTCGCAGCCTCACCGCGAAGAATCGAATATCGCGCTATGCGCGATTGTCTTGCTTAAGGGCACGGCTTCAGCCGTGCCGAACCAGGGTTTGAAAGATTTGCGGCTTTAGCCGCTGAGGTACCTGGTCTGAGTGACTGACCTCAGCGGCTAAAGCCGCGTCTCTTTCCTGATGTCACTGCGGGACGGCTGAACAGTTTGCGGAAAAACGCGTCTTTTCGCCTGCGGGTCAGTCTGTTGTGAGGGATCGGTGAGTTGTTTTGGTTCTCTATGGCACGTTGTTATGCGGTTTGGGTGGGTTTAGAGGGTGTTTAGACACACTACGGCCGTGTCATGACTGTGCTGGGATGGGAGGTATCAGCTTCACCAGCCGCAGGAGATTATGGGCTGCGGCCATGAGCTGTACCATCCAGTCCACCTTGCGTAGCCCACGCAGCTTGGTCTGTCGCATCGAACGGTCCAGCTTCATCCAACCGAAGACCTTCTCAACCAGTTTGCGTTTCCTCTGACTGATCGCATATCCCGGCTCGCTGCGTTCCTTGCTGTTGAGCCAGTTGGGCCATTTGGGGTTCGGCTCATACTCGGCCACGTGCGGCCTGACCTTGCGACGGCGCAGGGCCTTGATGAACTTCTCGTACTGATAGCCCTTGTCGGCTCCCAGCGTGATCCGCTTTTTACGCTTGATCCGCTTCAACATCTTCAGAGCCGCTGCACGTTCCTCTGTCGTCCCGGCCTGTGTGGCCATGGCCGCCACCACCAGACCGTTGCGGTTCTCGGTGATCACATGGCCCAGATAGCTGGGAACCGATGCTCCGCTGGAGCTCTTGCGATACAGCCGCGCTTCCGGATCGGTAGAGGACTCATGAGTATCACGCAGTAGCTTCTTACCACCCGCTCCCGTCCCACGGTCCGGAGGATCGGCCTTCTCATGGAAGCTGCGCCGGTTGGCCCATGCCTGGATCAGCGTGCCGTCCACCGTGAAGTGTTCTTCGCTGAGCAGCTTGTGCTGGCTAGCTTCCTCCAGCACCGCCAGCAGAAGCTTCTGGCTGGCTTCGCCGGCGATCAGACGCTCCCGGTTCTTGGTAAATACCGTCACGTCCCACACCGGATCGTCAATCTCCATGCCCACGAACCAGCGGAACAACAGGTTATAGTTCAGCTGCTCCATCAACTGCCGTTCCGAGCGAATCGAGTACAGCACCATCAGCAACTGCGCACGCAGCAGACGTTCCGGCGCGATCGATGGTCGCCCTGTCGCCGCGTAAAGCTGCGACAACTCACCATCCATCCGCTTCAGTGCCGCATCCACCATAGTCCGGATCCTCCGCACCGGATGATCCGATGCGATCCGCTGCTCCATCGTTACGTAACTGAACATCCCGCTCTGCTTCGCTTCTTCTCCCCGCATACCTCTCTCTTACGACAATCCCCGAAAAACGAAAAGAGTTTTTCCGCAAACTGTGAAGCCGTCCCCTTAACTGCCCCAACCAGCAAAGCTGGCCGGGGACCCCGTCGCAAGGCATTCGCACCCTTGGTACGAACTGGCTGCACTACGTGCAGCGGGAAAAGCAGGTCCTTCACTATGTTCAGGATGACAACTCTTATTACACGAACTTCTGAGACACGCCCCTAACTCATTGAGATAGTCTGTCCCCTCTAGTCGCTCTTGCGAGCAGGAATAAACGCGAGTACTATTCAAACAATTGTTTTAAACGATTGTTTAACTCACGATGGTCATCAAGAAAAGGGCAAAAAAGACAGTGCGGGCCAGGGTGGTCCGCCAAAACGAAGTGACAGAACGAGACGACGCGCGGTCACGTCTGATCGAGGCTGCGATGGAACTCTTTGCGGAGAAAGGCTACGAGGGAACGAGCGTGCGCGATCTCGCAACGGCGGCGGGTGTGAACGTAGCCGCAGTCAGCTATCACTTCGGCAGCAAGGATGCGCTCTACACCGAGACTCTGCGGGCGTGCCTGGCTCCCTGTGCCGAGATGCGAACGCGGATGCAGGCGCACCTCAATCTGGCGAAGCAGAAGAAAGGACGCAAAGCGGCGGAAGATGCGCTGCGCGGGTGTATCCGCGATTTTCTGGAACTGCTGGTGTCGCCCGCAGCCAAGCACAGCCATCTGGTCATGCGCGAGCAGTCGGAAGCCAAACCTCGTTTCGAGCCGGTCATACGAGAGTTCTTTGAGCCCGTAGGAACCATCCTGCACGAGGTGATTTTGATGCTGGCGCCAGGGCTTCCGCAGCCGACCGTGTTCATGACGATCTCGGGAATCATCGGGCAGTGCCTGCACATCTTCAAGGCACGCGCGACCTACCGCGTGCTCGCGGGAGTTGATTCGCACAGCCCCGAGTACATCGAGATGGTGTCAAAACACATGGCACATTTCACCGCACTTGGACTGCTCGGACTCGAGCGCGAGAAAGGGACTAGCTAACGATGTGGCGGATTGCAATCAAGATGCTGATGGGCGACCGCAGCAAATATTTCACGCTGGTGAGCAGCCTGGTTGTCGTATCGTTTCTGTTTCTACAGCAGGGCTCGATCTTCTGTGGGTTGATCCTGCGCACGGCCCGGCCGGTTGAAGTTGTCGGCGCGCCAATCTGGGTAAGCGATCCGCAACTACGCAGCGTGGACGAGAGCAAACCGCTGCTCGATACCGACCTGCAGCGGATACGCAGCGTACCGGGCGTGAAGTGGGCGGTGCCTCTGCTGTTGCAACTCGTCTCGGCACATCTGCCGGATGGGAACTATCAAACGGTGCGGCTCTACGGCCTGGACAACGATACTTTTTTCGGCCGGCCCAGAATGATCTCAGGCAACGGACAACTGCTGACGCAGGATCAGGCGGTAATTATCGGGCGGGCGGAGTCGGAGAAGCTGAATAATCCCAAGCCTGGGCAGGTCTTCGAGATGAATGACAACCAGGCGCGCGTAGTCGGGATTGCCGATGTGCCGCGTGATTTCTTTTCGTATCCGTTTGTCTATGCCTCGTACGACCGCGCGCTGCAGTATGCGCCGCAGCAGCGCAAGCAGTTGAACTATGTGCTGGCTGCTCCGGCGGACGGATTACCAGTGAGCGAGGTAACCCGGCGCATTCGCCAGACAACAGGCCTGGCCGCTTACTCCGAGCAGGAGTTCCGCTGGCTGACGATGGATTACTACATGAAGAACACCGGCATTCCGGCCAGTATCGGGATCTCGCTCGCGATGGTCTTTCTTGTGGGCATGTCGATTGTGGGGCAGACCTTTTATCAGTTCGCTCTGCAGAACGAGCGCTATTTCGGCGCCCTGAAAGCGATGGGCACCAGCTCCATGACACTGACGAAGATGATTCTGCTGCAGGCGCTCCTGGTGGGCCTGGTGGGTTATGGCGCGGGAGCAGGACTGGGCGGCATCTTCGGACTGATTGCGGGCGGGCAGGACAGCAAGATCGCCTTTGCTACACCCTGGCCAATGGTGGCGATCAGCTTTGTGGCGGTGATCGCAATCTGTCTGCTGTCGGCGCTGATCAGCATTCGCAAAGTAGTGAAACTTGAACCGGCGGTGGTGTTCCGTGGCTAATGGATGCGACACAGAAAACGGCACGCACGCAGCCTGCCTGCGAGGAGTAACCAGGCTGTTCGGCGTAGGGACGACGGAAGTGCATGCACTGGATAACGTCGATTTCAACGTGCACACCGGAGAGCTGCTGCTGTTAGTAGGCCCATCGGGATGCGGCAAGACAACGCTGCTGAGTGTGCTGGCCGGGATTCTGGATGCAACGTCGGGTGACGTCGACGTCTTCGGGACACGCATCGATCAGCTTAGCCAGCAGGAGAAAACCCAGTTTCGGCGCGACAACATCGGGTTCATCTTTCAGCAGTACAACCTTCTGCCTACCTTAACAGCGGCGGAGAACGTCGCGATTCCGCTGCTGATTCACAAGGTGGACTTCGAGGAAGCTGTAGCGAAGGCTCGGGTGTATCTCGAAAAAGTGGGGCTGGCAGAGCGTGCGGACTTTCTCCCCTCGCAGCTTTCAGGCGGACAACAACAGCGCGTGGCCATTGCGCGCGCTCTGATTACCGAGCCGCGCCTGATTGTGTGCGACGAACCGACGGCGGCACTCGATGGTGAGACGGGAAAGATGATTCTCGAGATGTTTCGCTCAACCGCGCTGACAAGCGACCGGGCCATCGTGGTGGTAACCCATGACAGCCGTATCTTTCCCTACGGCGATCGAATCGCCGAGATGCTGGATGGGCGGATTCTCTCGATTCACCAGAATGAATTTACGCCCGCTCATAGAGCATTTCTCCTGTAGGTGTAGCGCAGGGCTTTTGCATCTATGGGCGTTTTCCTCAATGAAAACGCCGCTGCACTCCCCTTCCGGGATACCCAGCGACAGGAGAAATGCTCTAGTAAGGAGAACATTCAATGACGAAGTGGCTAAGCATAGTCGGTCCGCTGTTGGGATTGGTTTTGATTGCCGCGTGGGTCACGGCTTCGGCACGCCGCGTACCGCATGAGAAGGCTCTGGCTGCACCGCCCACGGCTCCGTATGAGAACTCGATTGCGGCAACGGGAATCGTCGAAGCCTCAGACCGCAACTACAATCTGGCGCCGCCGGTATCGGGCCAGTTGAGCATGTTGTACGTAAAGGAGAACGACATCGTCCACCGTGACGACAAGCTCTACACCATCGATGACCGCGAGCAGCGCACCGTTGTTGAGCAGGCAGACGCAAATGTCCTCAAGGCGCGTGCAACGGTGCAGACAGCGCAAGCCGATATCCTGACGCAACAGGCAAACGTGAACAGCGCCACAGCTGCCGTGGATACCGCAAAAGCTACGTATGAGGATGCGGCCCAGATCGCCGAGCGCAATGAAGGGCTGCATCAGGGCGGGGTTATCTCCGACCAGGCAAACATGACCAGTGCCAAGACGCGTGATGCCGATCGAGCCCGGTGGCAGCAGACCGCGGCCCAGTTGAAGCAAGCCGAAGCGCAGTTGCATAATGCCGAGGCTGCACTGTCGGAACAACAGGCAAATCTGCAGACGATGATTGCCACCCGCAACCAGCAGAAAGTTCTGCTCGACAAGATGACAGTACGCGCTCCCGCAGACGGAAAGATCCTGCAGATCAACAATCGCGTGGGGGAATATCTCTCCAGCACCTCCGGCACATCACCGGTACTGTTTGGCGACACAGATTCTCTGATGGTGCGAGTCGATGTCGATGAGATCAACGCCTCGCATGTGCTTCCTGGATCGCTCGCAACCGCCATGCTGAAAGGCGATTCGACGCGGCAGTTCCCCATGCAGTTCGTACGGATCGTGCCTTACATGGTGCCCAAGCAAAACCTGACCGGCTCTAATTCCGAGCGCGTCGATGTGCGCGTACTGCAGTTGGAGTTTCGCTTTGAGCCGCCGCAATTCCCCGTCTATGTAGGACAGCAGGTGGATGTGTTCATCCACGCGCAGGAGCGGGCTTCGAGATGATCGCCAGGTGGTGTTCAGAAGTTCTTGTTATAAAGTTGTCATCCTGAACGTTCGGGGTCCCCAGCGGACTTGTTCGCTGGGGTGATTCGTGAAGGACCTGCTTTTCCAGGGTGTATCCCCTTCATTGAGAACTATAGAGCCGAAAACCTGGGCGTTGCCCCAGGCTGGTATAGAGCGCGCCTTCAGCGCTTAGAACTGTGGCTTCCTTTGTTTGTCATTTCCTAGCGTTCGGGGCCCCAGCCAGCTTTGCTGGCTGGGGTGAAGCGTTGCGGAGAAATCTGCTTTTGATACTTTGTCCCTATCCCGGGTGCCCCACCCTCGGGGTCCCCAACGAACTTTGTTCGTTGGGGTGAACGCTCGCAACGCTAGGGTGGGCGGAGAACACCGGTGCATAATTTTTGGATATGAACAGTCGAGAGTTTCTTGACGCTCCGCCGAATGAAATACCCGTTCGAGGGTACCTGCACCTGCCCACTCATCCTGGTGGCGATTGCCTCGTGCTGACGCACGGTGCGGGAGCGAATTGCAACGCTCCACTTCTCGTCGCACTGGCGGATGCGTTCTGCGCCTCGGGGATGACTGTCCTCCGCTGTGATCTCCCCTTCCGTCAGTTGCGGCCGCATGGGCCGCCACCCCGTGGCAGCGCGGAGCGTGACCAGCAGGGACTGCAAGCCGCAGTGGCCTCCATGCGGCGACAGGGTGCGGGCCGTATCTTTCTGGGCGGCCATTCGTATGGAGGAAGGCAAGCGTCGATGCTCGCGGCGGCTGAATCCGATCTTGTAGAGAAGCTCCTGCTGCTCTCATACCCGCTCCACCCTCCACAACGACCCAGTGAGTTACGCACCGGGCATTTCCCGGATCTCAAAACTCCTGCGCTCTTCGTTCACGGCGTGCGGGACGGGTTCGCCTCCAGCGACGAGATGGCAGTGGCGCTAAAGCTTATTCCGGCACAAACCGAACTACTTTCGATCGCCAGCGCGGGGCATGAACTCCTGACCAAGAAGAATCATGATGAGCTGCCCAAGAAGGTAGTCGAAGTGTTCCGGTCCTTTGCTTACGACGTAGTTGCTTGATCAATCCCATTGCTCTGTCGTCGCGATGGCAGAGCCCTCGCCGATTTCCTGCGAAAAGTGACAATGCCTTGACAATCCGCAGAACTGCCGCGGACTAGCATTAGCCGCTCGACAAACCCATCGATAACGTGTGGCGATTTCACTTGAGGAGGACATGAATATGTCAAGTGGAGAGAAGACGCATTTTAGGCGGATTGCAGCGGCAGTAGGATTCCTGGTGATCCTCTTGGCCACTACTCAAGTGGCTGCTCAAACATCCTACAAGCGCACGAATCTGGTCTCGGATATCCCTGGCGTCGCTAACTTTGCCGACCCAAACCTGGTCAACGCATGGGGGATTGTCAATGCCGGCAGCGCCGGGCCCATCTGGATCGTCGACAATGGCACCGGACTCTCTCCGGTGTACAACGGGGAGGGCGTGGCATTTCCGACGAGCTCTCCGCTTGTGGTGACTATTCCCACGCCGCCCAATAGCCCGGCCGGTGCGGTCGCCGCGCCAACGGGCATCGTGTTCAACAGTACGGGCAGTTTTGTTGTTTCCGCCGGCGGAAACTCCGGCGCGAGCCGTTTCATCTTCGCTACGGAAGAAGGCACCATAAGCGGATGGAACTCCACGGTGGACCGCACTCACGCGATCCTGGCGGTGAACAATTCGGGCCCGGGCGTCAGCGCGGGTCGCACCGGGCTCGGGGCCGTCTACAAGGGTCTGGCAAACGGCAACAACGGCTCCGGAGACTTTCTTTATGCGACCAACTTCCGTGATGGCGTGGTCGAAATGTACGACGCGCACTTTCAGCTTGTGAAATCGTTCACGGACAGCGAGATTCCCAGCGGATTCGCGCCGTTCGGCATTCGCAACATCGACGGTAAGTTATTCGTGACCTATGCAAAACAGGACGCGAAACGCCATGACGACGTGAAAGGGCCAGGCAATGGGTTCATCGACATCTTCGACCTGAATGGCAATCTGCAGAGCAGGTTTACCTCCAATGGAACACTGAACTCACCGTGGGGGTTGGCGGTCGCTCCCGTGAATTTCGGCGCGTTCAGCGGCTTATTGCTGGTCGGCAACTTCGGAGACGGCAGGATCAACGCCTTCAGTCTGAGCACGGGCAATCTTCTCGGCCAGTTGCAGGACACATTCGGAAACCCCATGACGATCGATGGCCTGTGGGGATTGAACTTCGGGAACGGCGCCTTTCAGGCCCCGACGACGACGCTCTTCTTTACTGCCGGTATCGCTGATGAAAGTCACGGCTTGTTCGGAGCCATTACTACGCCGTGAGACGTGGGCATATACGCGCCAACTCGCAGTAGGCTCAAGTGTCCACTTTCTTCGGCAAGTGGACACTTGAGTAGTTAGAGCATTTTTCCTGTAGGTGCGCTGGCCGGGGACCCCGCTGATCACCCCAGCCAGCAAAGCTGGCCGGGGACCCCGCTGACAAAGCGTAAAAGTAGATGGGCGTTAGCCCTGGGCTTTTTCCTGATGGAGGAAAAAGGACCCAGGGCTAAAGCCCGTTTCTTTTAGAGCCAACAAACGCGGGCTGAAGCCCGCGTCTCCCACCCGATTCGAGCTTTGCTCGAATCGTTCACTCCTGAAAATCCGCTTTCGCCGTCATACACCAGCCACACAAATATCGTTTTGCACGGTTTAGACTGGTTGGCACAATGAGACGACCGTTCTGGATATTGCTGAGCTTGAGTTCAGTTCTGCTCATCGCCGGCTTCTATGAGGCTGTGTTTGTCGCTCCAGTCGAAGCTACGATGGGATCGATCTATCGGATCTTCTATTGGCATGTACCTATTAATGTTGCCGCTGAAATCTTTCCGTATGTAAACATGCTCGCGTCCATCGCTTTACTGTTGATGAAAGACAAGAAGCCGGATTTCGCGGGAAAGCTGGACGCACTTGCCCTCGCCACGGCAGAAGTAACCGTGCTGTACTCGTTTCTCGGGCTGGCTACCGGAATGTTATGGGGGCGTCCGGTCTGGGGAATCTGGTGGGCATGGGACGCTCGAATGACGAGCTTCCTGGCCCTCTTTTTGCTCTATGTCAGCTACCTGATCCTTCGTCATTTCTCATCGAGTGAGCAGGTGACCCTGGTTGCGGCAGTACTAAGCATCTTTGCTGGTATCGATGTTCCAATCGTTTTCATGAGCATTCGCTGGTGGCGGACACAGCATCCTTCGCCCGTCCTAAGTGGTGATGGATCGCTCGATCGCAGCATGTGGCCCGCAATCCTGATCAATCTGGCGGCGTGGTTTTTGTGGGGATGCACCCTGGTCTACGCGCGCTATGTCATCGTGAGACATGAACAGCGCGCTGTCGAGTGCGAAGCCATGGAAGGGATAACGGTTTGACCATGGGGTATACGATCAACAATCTCCACTTCCTGTGGGCCGCTTATCTTCTCGTCGTGATTGCGAATGCCGGTTATGTTTTGTGGCTCAGGAAGCGTTGGGCAATCGCAAAACGTCAAACGAATGGCAGATCGCCTATCGACCGTTGAAGTTTAATGGGTGAGCCCATTGTCCAGAGACTATTCGAGCGCAGCTCCCGTTCGCGCACAGCGCGAATGTCTTGCTTAAGGGCACGGCTTTAGCCGTGCTGCACAGATGTCCCACCGAAATGCGGCTTTAGCCGCTGAGGTCAATGTGTGTGGGGACGCAGATTCTCCGCTTGCCACGAAATGATAGACAGAGGTATTGAGCGAGCCGTCGTACCTCTCATGAAGAGATCTTGACCTCAGCGGCTAAAGCCGCGCCTCTTACATTTCCTTTACGGCACGGCTAAAGCCATGCCCTTAAGCAAGGCATTCGCACCTGCGGCGCGAAGTAGATGTGTCCTGATTTGTTAGACCGATCTACTCGCCGCAATATAAGCGCTGATGGCCGGGCCCCCGATGCTCCCGTTCGCGTACGGAGAGCATCGATAGGGCCCCTATTACGGCCGTATCGATGCCACATACCAAATGCGTTAGTTGACAGTAATCGCTCGGGAAGCATCGTAGACATCCCCAGCCGTGTCCCACACTTTGAACACCAGCAGATGTGAACCAGAGGTGAGCCGCTGCGATGTGATCAGTGCAGAGCTTCCTTCGGACTTCGGTCTCAGGCCTTTGATTGTGCGGATCGAATTCCGTGTAGCCGAGGTCCATGGGCGGCCAACTCGTCTGCTCGAAGCAGAAATTTCTTGAGCAATGGAGAGGTATTCGACTTGTTGTACCCCATCACAAGATCGATGGTCGGAACCTCACCATACAGAGGCCGCGCGACGACTGAAGGAATCAGCGCATTTTGCACATAGCTTGGCAATAATGTGAAACCTCCTGTCGAGGCCACCAGCGACATTCCGCCGGAAAGAGTTTCGGCGTCATAAATCTGCTTCAATTTGATGCCAATCTTCGCCGCGTACTCCTCGATCACGGTCTTAAGCACGGGCGCTGCACGCGCTGTACTGATAAAGTCCTCGCGACAGATGTCCTCCGGCCGTATTGTCTTGTGCCGCGCCAGCCGGTGGCGAGAAGGCAGGATCGCGACCAGAGGCTCCTTAACGAGAAGCTTGAAGTCCAGGCCGGCGGTGCGCTTCTCGCGCCTTAGCAGGGCTATGTCGATCTCTCCCTGCATCAATGCATTCGCGAGTTCGGGTGAGGATTTCGTTGTGATCGTGACGTCGACATCAGACGCCTCCTCGCGCAGGATTCGCAGCGCCTCTGCCAACCAGATAACTTCCTGTCCCGGCAGGAAGCCAAGTCCAAAACCCGGTTTGTGTGGCCGTTCCGTGTTCCGTGCAGCTTCGCATGCTACCTCTATCTGCATCAGAGCCAGCCGTGCGTGATCGAGGAATACCCGTCCGGCCGCAGTGAGCTCAATGCCTCGCGCTTTTCGCTCCAGCAGCTTTACCCCTAGCTCCAGCTCGAGATCGCGAATCTGGCGACTCAGCGATGGCTGGGACGTATGAAGTCGCCGCTCAGCAGCGTGCAAAAGGCTGCCCTCCTCGGCAACCGCAATAAAGTACCTCAGGTGACGAAGTTCCATCTGGCCTCCATCTATGCCTGATAAGCATAACTCAAACATTCAAAGTATTTGTGCTGCTCCCTGCCGCGGCGGAATCTATAGCCAATGGATAACACTCGCGGGTTGTCCAAAATCAAATCTAAGGAGTATCCGATGTCATTCCAACGCAAACCAACCATCGTCTTCTGTCATGGAATCTGGGCCGACGGTTCGTGCTTCAGCAAGGTCATCCCCGCACTGCAGACGGATGGCTATGAGGTGATCGCGGTTCAATACAGTCTGGAATCGTTTGAGGAAGATGTAGCCATGGTGAAGCGGACCCTCAACCGCGTTGCTAGTCCCGTTCTACTCGTCGGCCACTCCTATGGCGGCGCCACCATCACGGCTTCGGGAATCGACGATCGCGTGGCAGGCCTCGTCTACATCGGAGCGGTTGCTCCGGACGTCGGTGAAACCGTGCAACAGCAACTCGACAAGTATCCGTCGGATATTTTTTCTCGCGTCGAGATTGCGGACGGATACGCGTGGATGCTTCCGAACGGGACCGAGTTTTTCTGCGGAGATCTCTCCAAGGAAGAACAGAAGCTCGTCTGGGCGACACATTTCCCGCCTCACGCCGACCTCTTCACGCAGCAGAATCTCCAGAGCACCCCGTGGAAGTCGAAGCCCAGCTGGTACATCTTGTGTCTGCAGGATCATACCGTCCATCCCGATCTTCAGCGGTGGGTCTCGAAGCGTATGGGAGCCACCGTGGTCGAGGTGGAAAGTAGCCACGTTCCCATGCTCTCCAAACCTGACGTTGTCATCGATGTAATCCGCAAAGCCGCCAGATCAATCCAAGGGAACACGACAGCCTAGTCAGGCTGCGATTTTTGACAGACCGTCGTCGGGCGGTCTGTCATTTTATGAGCGGTCATATAGATTTCAAATTTGTCTTGATATTCATATCCCGCGACACACTCATGTTCACTCTCAACTGTTGCGAGCAGGCCCAGTTGTATCCAACTCCTTCGTTTGTTAGGTTGGCGTACATGCCGTCGCCTGTGCCCGAACAGCTCAGCAAGACCATTGAGACGCTTTACCGCTCGGAATCGGGCTGGGTTCTGGCGACGCTGGTGCGCCTGCTCGGTGACCTGGATCTGGCCGAAGAGTCGATGCACGAGGCCTTTGCTGCCGCATTGGACGCATGGCCGAAGACCGGCATTCCGGACAACCCGCGTCCCTGGCTGATTTCAACGGCACGCTTCAAAGCCATCGATGCCATACGCCGGCGCACGCGCTTCGATGGAGCACAGCGGGATCTTGTCGCCCACATGGAATCGCGCGTCAACAACGAGCCGGGCGGAAGCGAAAAGATAGAGGATGAAGAGATAGACGACGATCGCCTCCGACTGATCTTCACCTGCTGCCATCCCGCTCTGGCTCCGGAAGGACAGGTTGCGCTCACCTTGCGGGAGATCTGCGGCCTGACCACGGAGGAGATTGCCCGCGCCTTTCTGGTGACGCCGGCAACGTTGGCCCAACGCATCGTGCGCGCCAAGACAAAGATTCGCGAGGCGCGGATTCCCTACGAGGTGCCGGCGCCGCAGGAGTTGCCTGGGCGTCTGAACGCGGTGCTTCAGGTCATCTACCTCGTCTTTAATGAGGGCTACTCGGCTGCGGCGGGAGCGGAGGTCACGCGGGCCCAACTCACCGGCGAAGCCATTCGATTGGGGCGGCTGCTGATGGAGCTCCAGCCGGAGCCGGAGAGTATGGGGCTGCTTGCCCTGATGTTGCTGCAGGAATCCCGCCGCGCCGCGAGGACCTCTCCGACCGGAGAGCTGATCCTGCTGGAACATCAAGACCGCTCGCTCTGGAACCGCGCGCAGATCGACGCGGGAGTGGCATTGGTGGAGCGCGCCCTGAGCTCTCGCCGCTTCGGCGTTTACACCCTGCAGGCTGCAATTGCAGCCGTTCATGCGGAAGCGGAATCGATCGCCGTGACCGACTGGCGGCAGATTGTCGCGCTTTATAACCAACTGGTACGCATTCAGCCTTCGCCGGTTGTGTATCTCAACCGAGCCGTAGCCATTGCCGAGTGCGACGGTCCGGAGGCCGGCCTGACGCAGATCGACGCGGTGTTACAGCAGGGCGAATTAGCGAATTATTACCTGGCACACTCCGCCCGTGCAGAGCTGTACCGCAGGCTAGGCAGGACCGCCGAGGCTCTGGCTTCTTACGAGAAGGCCCTGTCGCTGACCCAACAGGAACCGGAGCGGCAATTCCTGCAGGAGCGGATCCGACAGTTGAAATAAAAACTGAAATAAAAATCGGAGCGGCTGTCGAATTTCCGCCTCCCCCACGACTATAGGCAAAAGAACGATGCGCTACGGTTCCTGAGTGAACAGGAAACGAACCGCAGAACCCAAGGAGAAAAGTCATGCCGCAATATATGGTTTGCAACTACCTTCCCGACAACTTCGACCCCTCCACCGTCACCGAACCGATGATGGAAGAGATCCACGCGCTCAACCGCGAAATGATCGCTGCCGGCGCCAGGAAGTTCGCCTGCGGCATTGCTCCGGCCGCCAACGCGAAGACGCTGCGGAAGCAGTCCGACGGCCAGGTGTTCATCACCGACGGGCCGTACATCGAGACCAAAGAGCACATGGGCGGATTCTGGATCCTGGAAGCCGCCAATCTGGACGAGGCACTTGCATGGGCGAAGAAGGCTGCCATCGTCTGCGATGTGCCCGGCGAGGTCCGCGAGCTTCTTTTCTTCCCTGCTCCGTAGGGAGCATAAAGATGGTCTTCCTACGTGGCAGTCTCGTAAGAGCTTTTGCCAACCGAAGCATCGAAAAGCAGGTCCTTCACTAATCACCCCAGCGAACAAGTTCGCTGGGGACCCCGAACGTTCAGGATGACAACATTTATGACCAGGGAAGGCCCGCTCTATAGTCCCTCATTGAGGGTGGAAGGAAAAGGAGAAGAACAGTGAAATACCTCTGTTTTGGCTACTACGACAAAGGCAAATTCGATGGCCTGACTGATGCCGAGCGAAACACCATGTTCGACACATGCTTTGAATACGACGACCATCTTCGCGCCAACGGGCACTGGGCCGGTGGCGAAGCGCTTCAGGGTCCGGAGACCGCATTGACCTTGTCCTGGAAGAACGGCAAGGTAGCAACGACTGACGGTCCCTATACTGAAACCAAAGAACACCTCGGCGGCATCCTCATCCTCGAGGCGAGGGACATGAATCATGCTGTACAGCTTATGTCGCAGCATCCGGCGCTGACATACGGCAACAGCTTCGAGATTCGGCCGGCCGGGGATATGAGCGAAATCATCAAGGCAAGTGAAGTGCGACGGCGACAGAACGTTGCGCGAAACGAGAGACAAGCGACGTAGCGTCTTTGGCCTTCACACACTCTAGTGGGCATAGCTAACGACACGTGTCAGCTTCCAGGTTCCATCTTTCAGTTGCCAGATATGCAGGAACTTGGCTTCTCCTACCTGCCACTCATCCGCGCCTGGATCCAAAAAGCGAGTCATGCCTAATTGCTTTGCTGCGGGAAACTCTTTCTCGTGACCGGGGTGATGAAAGCGATGCGTTCCCATCTCGATCGCTCCATAGCCTTTGACCGGGTAGACCTGCAGAGTTCCGGGCACGAGTTCACGAACCATCACGCCGCAGGTGTTGCGCTTGATGGACTCCAGAAAGGCTTGCCTGCCCAGCATCAGGCCGCCCTGGTCGTGATAGAACTCGAGGTTCTCGTCCACCAGCGCGGTCAGCTTCTCGTAGTCGCAATGATTCGCCGCATCGAACAACTGCGTATCGAGGCCCTGCATCGTTTCGAACAGCTTGGACGGCTCGGTCTGAGAGAAAGCTGCGGTGGAACCTAGCAGCAGCAGAAGGCAAAGGAATGACTTCGGTAGTGCAAGCTGCATGGATGGTCCTCCCTGTTCCTTGCGACGAATGGAAGGCAGTACGCAATTGAAGCCAAAAAGGTTCAATGCGTGTATCGACATACTAGCGATAACCGATGCACCGGGTGCCCCAGGTCCCTTAAGGGACCTGGGCCCGGCTTTTCCTGTCCCGGCCAAGAATTCTTCGGCCACATCGCATGAGAGTTATAGAGCGTGCCTTCAGCCCTTTATTATTGGGCCGGAGACCTGGGCTGCCCTGGACTCGTATAGAACGCGCCTTCAGCGCTTAGCGCTGATTCCCAGCAGTCTCCGTACGCCCAGAATCAAGGCTCCCTCGCCAAGAATAATCAACACTGCAAGAACATAGTTAGGCCAGTGGTGGCGGTACCTGTCATAAAGAGCCCAGAAGCCATCCGTATCGAAACGTGCATGCGTCTGAGCATCGCCCCATACTTCTCCAGCCTCATCGCCCCTGGCGCCAAAAGTTTTGTTTTGAGTAGATGCGCACTCGGGCGCCTCAAATCTCATCGTCTTCATGTCGAATCGAAAGGGCCGGATCGAATCGGTCTCAAAGCAATACTGATCGCCGACAAACTCGTCTCCATCAATTTTGAGATGGATGATTGACCTCACATAACCGGGGCCGGCTATTGGAACATCGCTGTGGAAACCAGGAGCCACCAGCGTGTCGTCATATGTATTTCCGCTTTCCAGCCGGTATCCGTTGGGCAGCGTGACATAGGGATCGCCGCTCATTCCCGAATCCTGATGAGCCCATTTATTCGAAATCTTCACGTGGACGAACAGGACAATGAACGCCAACCACAATAGGCCAATGAATGGCACTGCTCCGCAGGAGACCACAGTCCAGAAGCTCTTTTGGAGTCTAGACGCCGATTTGACGAGAAGAACCGAGGAAATGCCAGCAATGAGCAGCCCCACAGCGCCCCAAAACACCACCTCCACCAAATAGGACAAGGCAGACATTCCGGAAGTTTAGCAGTCCAGGTAAACCGCGATGAAGACACATCTCATAGGCCTTCGGTGCTACAAATAACACCAGAGGCGTTTTGTTTTGCTTAAGGGCACGGCTTCAGCGCCCTTAAGCAAGATAATCGCACCTGCGGTGCGAAGAGGGATGCACTATTCGAACGCTCGAACCGAGCGGGAGCTCTGGACCATACATCGAGCTACATCCCATTCTCGTTCTCGATGCGCAGGGTCACCAGTTCCCATCCGCCAACAGGAATCTCCCCTTCCAGGACATCGAGCTTATCCTCTGCCAGATTGCTCTTCCAGCACTTGCCGGTAACAGCGGATGGCCACACCAGCTTCGCTTTGCTCTCCTGGCCCGAAGCTCCGAATAAGCGCAGGATCCATGCCTTTCCATCTTCACTCGGCTTTGAAGTGAGCACCAGAACATCGGAAGGTTCAATACGTGGTAGCGGTTGGGGTTTCGTTACGGCTGCACTTCCCTGGCGAACAACAAGAGGCTCAGACAAGCCGATGGCGAGCCTGCTTGCAGCGGCGAAATCGCGTTTGCGATGCGGCCGCAGCGCGTAGCGGAAGGTCACTGGCCCTTCCTGGTAGGCGCGATAGTTGGTTCCCCAATGGTTGTTCATCACCCAGGAGAAGAAGGTCTGCGACGGTTCAATCTGCTTTCGCCAGACGGTTGGATCGCGTTGCGAACCGAGCATGGTTGCGCTGATCTCACCCACTTCAATCAGCGGGGCATCCTGCGTCACCCACGTCACTCCGGATTCCTCGTTGGAGACATCGACCCAACGTCCGACCGGCAGCCAGTTCTTACACGAACCCGGCAGTTGATCCTTCTCCGGCTGCATCGCGCCGAGAGGAATATCAACCATCATCGTGCCGTTGGGAACAGCAAAGGGAAAGGCAAACTGAACGCTTTCCTTGGAGCCGCGCTGCGCGAACTCATCGCCGGGTCCGCCCACTCCGGGATGAGGATTCAGGGGAGCCTGCAGCTTGTCGACTGTATTGGCAATTTCCACGTAATCCATACCGGCCACGAGACGAAGACGGCGAGTCAGGCTCTTACAACCTGGGGCCGATGCCTCGATGCGGAGAGAAACGAGTAACGAGCCACTCTCTTCCATGACGACCTTGGCCGAACCGCTGGACTGTAGGTGATCGATATCTTTCCCGTTGAGAAGGAGAAACTGATTGACCGCGTGCTTCCCCGTTTTGGCGGCGAGGTTCTGCGGTGTTCCATGCAGACGAAGATCGACGATGTCTCCGCTGGCGGGATCAACTGCAACATCAATCACCCCATTCGACAGCCGATGATTCGCATACGTGACAGGGCTGCGATGACTGTACGGCTTCTGATGCGAGACCTTGTAGCGGCGCGAGCCAAATGCCGGAAGATCGGTAACCAGCACGGCAAGCTCACCCGAGCTTAGCCGTTGCGAGGCAACCGGCCTTCCCTGCTCGTCTGCAACGTGGTCTCCTGCCGCGGAGAGCTCGCGCGAAAGATAGATGACTTCGGTGCGATTCCAGGAGCTGGCATTCCAGACTTCGATCGTGCCGGTTACAGAGCCGTCACCAGACGCCTTCCGCAGCAGCTCTTCCGAATGCTTCTCCGCATCGACAGCAAACGCGCGTTTCACCTCCCACTGTTTCCTGACGAAGCTGTTCTCCGAGTCGGAGACGCTGTTCCACGCTCCCCAGGTGTGTTCGGAGTAGAGCAGGACATTGCGCCATGCCTCGGCATAGTCTGCAGCGTTATAGGCCTTTGGATTAAGAAGCGCAGTAAGTGCTGCAGCCTCGCTGATACGGTCGGCGGCATTCCTGCTCATCGCTGTCTCCAGCGCCGAGGAACCCGCTCCGTCCTCCCAATAAGGCGTCAGATCGCCGCGATGCTGCGGTAGCTGGCTGCCATAACGTCGCTCCATCGCAGCAAAGGCGGTGCTGGTGGAAGCGATGGAGAAGCGCGGCCACTCATAGGTTGTATTCCAGTTCCTGATCCAGTCGCTGAGCTCAGGGTCGGGCTCGGCGTTATCGCCATGTCCGGACCAGCGGATATAGGAGAGGTCATAGGGATACTGCACCTCATCCATGCGATCCTGGTACTTGGCCACCAGGTCATCGCCAAGCTTCATCACGTGCGATAGGGCATATCCCGTCCACGGCACCCAGAAGAGAACCTTTTCTTTTCCTGAGGGCGAGATCCACCAGAAGGGCTTATCCTGCCAGGCCATCATGAAGGCGCCAATGCGATCGAAGAAGTTAGGTGCAGCGGAGAAGTAGCGGATCCCCGCATGCGCCATCGCCGTCACGGTTCCCCACGAGAAGCCGGGAACATCGCTCATCATGGCGGAGTCGACCTTCACGCCGCACGTCCTGCCCAGCTCTCCGGAATAACGGAAGAGCTGCAACAGCTCTTCCGGCCGGCACAGCCCGGTCAGCTCGTTGGCATACGAGCCGTTGATTGCAATCCAGCCCTTTTGCACCGCTTCAATCAGCGCGCGGCGATCTGCCTCGGGACGGCGCTTCCTATAGAGATCGGTTCCCCACAGCGCTTCGAGATTCCAGACGAACCGCGCGCCCTCCGGATAGGCTGCAGACTTCCGCGCAAGCTCAATCCCCTTCAGGATGTTCTGGATTTGTTTCTCTTCGACATCTGCCTGCAGATCCGTATAGCCAAGATCGTGATGTGAGTGCGGCAGCACATAGATCAGCATCTTGCGCACCGGCTTGATCTCGACCGCTTCCGAGAACTGCCTGCCGTCAAGCTCAACCGTGACGGTGGCGTGCCGCGTCTCATCCACGGCGGGTAGATGAAGATCGAAGCCATTCGGGCCGCTCTGAAGCGTGCGCCGGTCGATCTCCTTCGCATCGAGACGGGTAATAGCGACGCCTGGCTGGCCAGGATTCTCGATGTTAATACGCAGCGGCTGCATCAATGCGCCACCATCGCGAACCAGCGCGCGGATAGGCGTTGCCAGCGGCGTCTTGCCCTTCTGCTTCTCCTGCGCAAGCAAGGTGTATGGATGCAGCATCGCACCCGCAGCTATGGGCAAGCTCTTCAGTAGATCTCTGCGTTTCATCGCGCGCATACCTCGTTACGCATGGTAAATGGCGATGAGGGTGCAGCGGCACGGTCTTCGGCGCTTTAGAGTGTCTTCGTCGTCATCTCATAAGCGTGCGGGAAGCGCCAAAAGCGCTTTGTTTTGCTTAAGGGCACGGCTTCAGCCGTGCCGTAAAAGAACTACGTGGGAACGCGGCTTTAGCCGCTGAGGGCATAGCCTTTGGTACCTCAGCAATAAAGCCGCCGCCGTAGTAATGTCTGGAACGGGACGGCTGAAGCCGTCCCCTTAAGCAAGACATTCGCACCTACGGTGCGAAGCTGAGAAGCGCTCTGCACACGCAGTTTCTCTGCAGTACGGCGTGCTCGATCACACGCCCTAAGCCTGACTCGCGGCCTAGATAAGTAGGCTCGCTTTTCGGATACCAATCCTCAGCACCAACCATCTCTGCGCCGTTTACTCACGGCGCAGAGAAAGCCCATCCATTACTTCGACCACGGCGGCACAACATTGTTCATGCGAGCGTAAGCAATCGACTGGCCGAGATGCTCATGCTGATCCGACAGCAATATCATGATCGCGCTCTGCTTGGTCATATCCCTGCCGAACAGCTTGACCGGTGCGCTCAGATCGCTATCGGAGAGGCCGCTGATGGCCTTCTGCAGATCTGCATAAGAGCTCTTCAACGCGGCCTGCAGTTTGGCCGGGTCGGTGATCGGCTCCGGTCTGGGGCCTGACGGAGCCGCGGCGCCTGTGATCACGCGGGTCAGCATTCCGTTTTCCATCACGATCAGATTGAAGACCTCGCCAACCGACCGCACACCTTGACCCGGCTTCCAGTCATACTTACCGGTCATTGCTCCGGCAAGGCCAACGAACTTTCCGGAGAGCCGATCTGCGTCCGATGCATATGCGCTCTGGAAACCTGGCTGTGACGCAGCGGTCTGGGCACGGAGACCCGAGGCGGCGAAAACGACTAGAAGTAAGAGCCCACACGCAAGCGAAGCGATTCTGTTCTGTCTCATGAATTTGTCCTCTTTCTACCTGCGGCGGTGCAGGCGGTTCGGATTTAACGGCAGATGTGCTCGTACGTTGACCGAGAATCATCGGATAAGCGTGAATCCGAATTGTACTCGTAGCGAATGAATTCCCGGAACCGCGCGGCTCGCCCCGCTTACTTCTTCGTACGTCTCGGCGCAATGTCGTTTGCCTGCCGCATGAGGAAGTTCCGAAATGCTCCGACGCTTCCTACGGGCTCAGGCCCGGCTGGGTATGCCATCGCAAACCGGCGCGATAGCTTCACGCCTTGAATGCGAGCAAGTTTGACCGTTCCCAGGGACAGTTGATTGCGCACCGCCCATCGCGAGACGATCGTTACACCCAGCCCGGCCTCAACCGCGTTGAGCAGACCCTCCGTCGAGTCGAGCTCCATCGAGATCCTCAGATCCTTCAGCTTCAGTCCGGCTGTCGCGAAGGCATGCTCGATCACCCGCCTCGACCCGGAGCCATACTCCCGCGTGAGCAGCGGCTGGCCTTTCAGGTCGTCCAGCGAGATCTCATGATCGGCCCACTCGTGCGACGCGGGAACCACCAGGACCATGTGGTCCTCCATAAAGGGTTCAATGTGGATGTCTTTGCGCTGTTCCGGACCTTCGATCAGGGCGATCTGTATCTCACGCGCCAGCAGAGCTTCCAGCATCTGATCCGTGTTTCCGCTGCGAGCGCATACCTTGACCTTGGGATTCATGGCGGTAAATCCCGCGATGAACCTGGGGAGAAGATATTGGCCGATGGTTTGCGAGGCGCCGATGATGAGCTCACCCGCCTGCTGGCCGTAGGCTTCGGCGACCGCGGCGATCGCCTCGTCGCTCAGCGCCCTCATCCTCTCGGCGAATGGCAGCAGCGCCTGCCCACCCGGTGTCAGCGAGATGCGACCGCCGCCACGGTCGAACAGCGGAACTCCCAGTTCTTCCTCCAGCAGCTTGACCTGTTGTGTGACCGCGGGTTGCGTCAGCAGCAGCTCTTCGGCGGCTCGCGTGAAACTCAGGTGCTGGGCTACCGCCCGGAAGACACGGATGCGAAAGTTATCAATCACACTCTCTCCTCAACGCAAGATAGCGCATGCATCATGCAGCAACTGCGTCATGCAGCAACACCTTCTGGTTCCAGCGGATCTGGCGTCGCAATCGCGTACAGCGAACGCGACGAGAGCCGTCGTGCGATCTCGCAGGCCAGCAAATTGTAGAGCAGCAGCAGTGGAAGCAGATGCCATTGGTCCGTCAGCTCAACCGCCATCATGGTTGCCATGAAGGGCGCGTGGGTCACCGCCGCAAGAAATGCCGCCAGGCCAATCACCGCAAAGAGGCTCGGCTGGGTAACGCCAAACATCTGTCCGGCGATCAGACCGAGGGCAGCGCCCGTGAATAAGGTCGGTGTAAACACTCCGCCGGCGGTACCCGCACCGACGCACACGCCGGTCGCGATCGTTCTCGCAAGCAGGAGCGTGATGCTCGCCCCCACCAGACCGGAGCCGCTTAGAACCTGAACCAGGGCCATGTCGCCGTTACCCCACACCAGTGGTGTCATCAGGCTTAGAAGGCCCACCACAAGACCGGCCCACGCCATGGCGAAAGGCCGGTGGCACAGAAAGCAAAGCCCCCGGAAGAACCGGTGGTAGAGCGGCGCCAGGCATCCCAGTGCAATGGCGAGAAGGACTCCCCACCCAACCTGGCGATCGAGCGTGAAATGGCTGTGAACCGCGAAGATGGGTCCCCCTCCAAGCAGGGCTCGGCTCACAAGCCAGCCGGAAACGGAGGAGACTGCCAGAGGAGCCGCATCCTCCCATGACCATTCGCCAAGAACCACCTCGAAGGCGAAGAACATCCCAGCAATCGGCGCAGAGTAGGCGGCGGCAATGGCTGCCGCAGCGCCGTAGCTGACCTGACGACCGAGCGACGCCCGCCGGACTCCCGATCGTTTCCCAACCCAGGATGCCGCCGCGGCAGCGAACTGAATCATTGAGCCTTCACGGCCGATCGCAGCGCCTGTGGCCACCGAGAACGCGGAAGAGAGGGTGCGCCAGAAGGTTGAGGGGAACGGAATCTCTCCATCGCCGAAGCGGACCGCTTCCACGTACTCGTGGAATGGCGCCAGGCGAAGACGCCGCTTCACGAACCACGCGATTGCTGTTGCCAGCAGCGCTCCCAGAATGGGTGTGACCAGGCGGCGTCCAAACGGAAGTGCCGCGGCAGCCGCCGGCAAAGAGCCTGCATGCTGAGTGAAGAGCCACTGCAAGCCACGCATCAGCAGACGGACAAGAACGCACGCCAGTCCGCTCACGACACCCAGCACAGCTGCCCATCCCGCTGCGCCCAGAATCCCCGCAAAGGTGCGGGAGGTGCGTGGTGGGGGTAAACAACAATCGTTCTCTGCGATCATGCGACTGCTCCGCGAGACACAAGGACCATCGACTCTGCATTGACCATCGACTCTGCGTTGTAGAGGGCAGCCGCCTTATGCGGCTCCGCTTCCGGCTGCTGCGTGGCCGTTTGCAGCGTGCAGGCCAGCTCCGCCGCCTGGGTACGAATCTCGGGAATGGCAATCGACTCCAGCAAGGTTCCCTGGCGGCCGGGCCCCAGACTAAACAGAATAGACGACTCCTGCCCAGCGGCATCGATCACGGCTCCTGTCTGCGAAGTGCGAAGGCCACCACCCAGTGGGCCGGCGGCGATGAGCCCCTGCGCGAACAGACTGGTGAGTAGCGGCGAGCCTACCCTCCTGTAGTTCATGCTGGGGCCGGTGCAGTTGATCACGCGTGCAGTCTCGAAACGCTGATTCCCTTTCGGTGTTCGAATCGTGACGATGGCGCGCTCTCCGTCCAGCTCGACAGCCTGCAGCCCGCCTTCCCGAACCTGCAGCGTGCCGGCGCGTAACTCGGCCTCGATGATGTCGGCGATCGCCGGAGCCATGCGGTGCCGCACCACATCCCACCGCCGCTGCAGATGGCGACGGAAGCGGCGCTGCTCCTCAACCGGAAGAGCGAGCCAGAGTTCATTGGTCGTCTCTCTCAGGCTGTCGACCGCTGCGCGCCACTCCGCGCCATTGCGCAAAGCCTGGCGAAATGTACGTAGATAAGACAGGCAGGTGGCCGGAGTACCCCGCGGAATCGCACTTCGCTGCGTGGCTGCATATGCAGCGTGGCGCTTGGGAAAGATGCCGTGACGTGAGACCGCCGTGATGGTTCCGGTGTGCCCCAGCTCCCGAAGCCGCAACAGCACATCCACACCGGTCAATCCGGTTCCGATGAGCGTGATGGGGGCCTGCGGGTCGAGCCCGTCGAAGGTGTCAGCAGCCCATGCATTGTGCCGATAGACACCGGCCGTCCGCGCCTGCTGCGCGATGCCGGGAAGTGGGGCAGGATCGAAATTGCCCAACGCCAGCACGACGGCTCTCGCTTCCAGGGTTCGGCCATCGTGGCAGGTCAGTACCGCCCTGTTTCGCGCAAGTTTCAAATCGACCACCCTGGCGCTGAGATGTTCGATTCCAGAGACAGAGGCCAGCAGCGACTGAATGTATCGCCCAAAGACGGCGCGCGGCGCGAAGGTCATGGGCTCCGCCGTCATGGGCTCCGCCTGCGGATCATGGTTCGCTCGCAGCCAGGTCAGGAAGTGATCGGGCTCGCTGGGCAACGCGCTGATCTTGCCTGCCGGCACGTTCAACAGATGTCTGTAGCTTGGGGTCGCATAGGCCAGGCCCAGTCCAGGCGACGGGCTGGGATCCACCACAACGACGCGAACCTTCGGGTTCTGGCGGATGAGGTGATAGGCCGTGAGAGCTCCACTCACGCCACCACCAATGATTGCGATCGGTGCTGTTGCTGTCTCGTGCGTATCCATAACTCGACACTAGGCCGAGATCGACGGCATTGGAATTCGCAAATTCTTATGCGGTATAAGCGGGCCGTGATGCCTTGTCGATCTCTCGGTTGGGAGAGCCTCAGCGGCAGTTGTCCATGTTCCGGAGATGGACCTGCCCTCAGCGGCTAAAGCCGCCGTTTTTTCTGCGCTGGTACGGCATGGCTAAAGCCATGCCCTTAAGCAAAACCATCGCGCAGGCGCGATAGATCACTCGAATGAACAAGTTCATTCGAGTAATTGAAGAGTCTGCCTCACATCCAGGGGAATCGCTTCTCTGTTCGCGCAACGCGCGAATGCCTTGCTTAAGGGGACGGCTTCACAGGCTGCGGAAAAACTCGATTTTCGAGAAGCGCAAAAAAACGATCGCGTCAGAATGACCTATAAGCGATCCGGGGACATTGGGTGATGATTTTCTATCCCCAAATTTGACCCGATTATCCCCTCATATAGAGTTTTTCCGCAGCCTGTTTAGCCACGCTTCTTTCTGCGTCGGTACGGCATGGCTGAAGCCATGCCCTTAAGCAAGACATTCGCGCCTTGCGCGAACAGAAAAGCGATTCCGTTGGGTGTGAGGGAGACTTCCTAATAGCCGTCTCTAATCAGCTGAACGGACTTGTTCGTTCGGATGATCTATCGCGCACCGCGCGATTGTCTTGCTTAAGGGCACGGCTTTCAGCCGTGCCGTATACGGCGCGAAAAGGAATGCGGCTTTAGCCGCTGAGGTCAAATCTATCCCCTGACACGATAGACAACTTCCCTATGACCATCACATCTTGACAATCAAAATGTAAAGCTGCCAAGCTTGGTTCTATGACTGAGCAGAATACCGATGTCATCCAGGGCACGCTCGACCTTCTGATCCTGAAGACACTGAGTCTGGAACCGATGCACGGCTTTGGCATCGCTCGCCGGGTCGAACAGGTTTCGCGCGGAGTCTTCAAGGTGAACCCCGGTTCCCTGCTCACGGCGCTACAGCGGCTGGAACGCGCCGGCTGGCTCGATGCGGAGTGGAAGAACACGGAGAACTCGCGCCGCGCCAAGTTCTATACGCTTACGCGCGCGGGCAGGAAACAGTTGGAGATCGAAGAAGAGGACTGGAACCGGCGATCCTCTGCGGTAGCCAGGCTTCTCCGTCAGGAGGCCTAACCCATACTCTGGGTGCCCAACTAGCAACCAGCAACTAGCAACCGGCAACTAGCTGGCGTCCACCAACTGGATCCGATACGTCCTGCCAACTCGCAGGCTGCGGAACTCCTCTTCCGGGACGGAGAGGTTAGGGCCGTTCAGTAGTTCGTGGGAGGGAGCGTCCGAGGCGTCGCTGTCGCGCACGATGCGGGTTGAGGCGATGTACTCCTGTGGCTCCCATGATTCCAGGCCGACGACGCGTAGACCGATGACTGGCATAAAGACTCTGCACCCCTTGGAAGAAGATCTTGGAAGCCGCAGACTGGGCCGGTTGCGTTGTGCGAGGACGCGGCGGGCGCGGTCCAGTCTGCGGCAGTACACGATGCGGCGTGCCAGCACATCCTTCGCTTCGGCGTCCAGAGCGCTTACTGCCTCCTTCTCCTCGGCGGTTCCGAAGAGCTGCAGATCGCAGTGGCAGTAGCGCTCGCGCTCGCAACAGGTGGAGCGGTAGCGGGCCAGGATCACCGCCCGGCGACGGTCGGCTTCCAGATAGCTGCTCCATAAGCAGCCGGCTTCAGCCTCCCAGTCAGCCATTCGCTGCTCCAACGCGTCGAGATGTGACGGCACAGGCATCGTGTGTACGTCGCGCTTATCGGCTTAGCGATAAACGCGATAAACAAATGATAACCATACTAATCAAATTTAGCAAGAACGCTAAGCAGAATTTCCCTCGGGGATGGTTTTCCTACCAGCCAGGGTGGGGCACCCGGTAGGGAGGAATATCGAAAAGCAGGTCCTTCGCGATGCTCAGGATGACAAGCCTGGAAGACCGTTCAAGGCCGTTATTCAATCATTCAATTCTTCAATCATTCAATCGGGCGGAGGCCTATTCAACCATTCAACCATTCAACCATTCAACAGGCGGCTAGAGGCCGCCCTCCCCCATCTTGTGCATCACCTGGCCGATGATGACGACGCGGTCGATCTCTTCGCTGTTGACGATCTCTTCGGCATAGGCCTTGTTGTCGCTGACGATGCGCAGGCGGCCGTCTGCCAGCCAGAAGAGGCGTTTGATGCGCAGGTCGTTGCCGTAAGCAAGCGCAAAGACGCGGCCGTCGACGACGTTACGCTGGTTGATGTTGACTGCGACCTTATCGCCTCCCCACAGCGTGGGAACCATGCTGTCGCCTTCCACCGTAACGATGCGCAGATCGGCCTCGCGCAGGCGCTTCTTGCGCAGCCATGAGCTCTTGAAGGTGAGCCGTTCCAGCGTCTCGATAAACTCCGGCGGCTGTGCTCCGGGGCCGGCCTGCAGGCGGACGTCGTAGACCGGGATGCGGACCTCACCCTCGTCGTCATCCTGGTATTCGCTTTCGTCCACGGCCCGGACGCGCTGCATGGAGAACGGTTCATTCGGATGAGCGTCGCCCTTGCCCGAGATCAGGTAGTCGACCGTAGTGTTCAGCGCCTCTGCCGCCGACTCCAGCAGGGAGCGGCGAATGCGGTCGGGCTGCGTCGTATCCGACTCCCAGTTGAAGATCGTCGGCCCGGTGGCGCCGATCAGCGTTCCCAGCTTGCGCTGCGAATAGCCCAGTTCTCGCCGCAACGCCTGAATCCGATGTCCGAAGGTTTGCATGTTAATCAAACTTAGCACGAAATTGCACAAGTTTCGATTAGAGTTATTGACTAATTTGGTTAGTACGCTTATCGTCTCTCTATGACGAAACAAGAGGCGCTTACCCTGCTGAGAATCAACCAAGCGCAGATGGCCCGGATCTTCGGTGTGAGCCGAGCCGCGGTCTCCCAGTGGCCCAGCGATGCGCCGCTGCCCCCCAAGCGCCTGATGCAGTTGAAATACGAGCTTCATCCGGAGCTCTTCGACCAAGAGGAGGCCTGAACCGTGGAAACATCCTCCCGCGAGATCATCCGCTGCACCCGCTGCCGCCTGCAGCAATATATGACCCAGACCCAGCGCTGCCGCCGCTGCAGCGGAGACCTTCTGCCGCCTCCGCCGCCACCCGAACCCACAGGGCCTGAAACAGTCACCGCATCGAACCTGATGGCCAGCCGCCTCCGCTTAGTCCGGCGCTGCCGCCACTTCAGCCAGCCCGAACTCGCAGAACGCGCCCAGGTCTCGCAGCAGTTCATCTCCGTGATGGAGAGGGGCCGCTCGCGGGTCACGCTTGAAACCCTGGAACGTTATGCCAGGGCGCTGAATCTTCCGCTCCATGTTCTGTTCGCACCGGCACCGCAGTTCGAGCGCTACCTGCAAAAACAAGGGATGGTGTAAATGGCGCGCATCCGCACCATCAAACCCGACTTCTTCAAGCATGAGGACCTCTTCGACCTGGAGCAGGAGACCGGCCTTCCCGTCCGCATCGCCTTCGCCGGGTTGTGGACCGTGGCCGACCGCGACGGACGCTTCGAATGGAAGCCGCGAACGCTGAAGACGGATGTCTTACCGCATGACCCGGTGGACTTTGCCAAGGTGCTCGACGCGTTGGAGACGCGTGGCTTCCTCAACACCTATGAGGTCGAGGGCAGACGCTACGGCGTCATCCCCTCGTGGGAGCGGCACCAGGTCATCAACAACCGCGAGTCGCAGAGCGTGCTTCCGCCTCCTCCACAGTTAGGCAACGCGTCCGCTACGCGTGAGCCACGGGTGCAGGACGCGGAGAAAGATTCCCTTACGTCTGCACCAGCGGAAGGGAAAGGAAGGGAAGGGGAAAGGAAAGGAAGGGAGCAACGCGGACGGGCACGCGTTGACGCCGCCGGCCTGGCACGTAGCGTTCTCGAAGAGCTGCGACTCACCGGAGACGATCTGCTGCGCACACTCACCGATGTCTGCAAGCTAGAGCTTCAGGCAGGCACGACGCCGGAGAAGCTACGCGAAAAACTCATCGAGAGCTTCCGCCACTTCAACCAGGCACGGCCGCGATTGCAGATCACCTGGGGACCGGCACGCTTCTTCGGCGAAGGACACTGGCGCGATGCAACGCTGTGGCCGTGGAAAGACGGAGCCTCCAGCCAAGTCACGGTTGGTCTTTACCGGCAGTCTGAGGTTGCTGAAGAGGAAGCCAGGGCAAAGGCTGAGCGACGAAAGGCGGAGTTTGAGTTCCTTCAGGGCGCGAACGCGGATGCCGGATATTCCGTCTGGCAGTCGATGCGGACACGACTGCAGGAGTCGCTTGACAGCCAGAGCTTCGATACCTGGATCAAGCCGCTGGGAACGGCCGGGATCAAAGACGCCCAGTTGATTCTGGTGGCTCCGAACGAGGCATTTGGACAGGTGCCCGAGCGGTTTCAGTTCAACCGCTTCCTTCCCCACACTGTGCCGTCCATACGGATGATCTTTGGGGATAGTGGCGGGTAGCTCGAACCGCCTTTTTGTTTGTCATTTCGTAGCGACCAACGGGAGCGGAGAAATCTGCTTCTCCGATGCTTCTTACTCAGATAAGACCTGAGAAAAGCAGATCCCTACGGGATGACAAAAAAGCCTACAGAAAGAGAACGAACTTTGAGTCGTCCATATCGAGAGGCTGGTCATCTGAGCCCAGGAAGCGCACGCGATAGAGGCATGTGTCATCTTCCTGGATCGTGCATTTCAGCTGGTCGATCTCAATGGCATCGCCGAAGTACTCGGCAGCACCGTCAGCCAGCCCTTCGGCCAGTCCGCAGAGATTGATCGGCGCGCGATATCCCACCAGCAACGCCTCGTTCTCTCCCTCGCAAACCGTGAACTCAGAAAAAATGTCTGTTGTATTGCTCATTCTTGACTCCGGATCCATCGTGTAGGGCAGGCTCAACAACAGATCTCGCAGCGTATTTGTCGCTGCAAACGACATGGGATAGTGAATGGCCATCAAGGGCACGGCCCGCCGACCAAGCCAGCGCCAGGTCTCCACTAAGGTCTTACCGAGCATACCGGCAGTGATCTCTACCAGCCGTGTCATCTCTTCGTCCGGATAGCTCCCGAACGAGGCATAGATGCCATCACTACCGGCCTGATCCAGCAGCTCCTCCCACGTCTCCGGGTCGAACTCTGCGGTGACGATCTCTTCAAGCCAGTTAAATACGATGCCCTTCACAGCTACTTCCCTCAAAGCTTTCGGAGGATACTTCTTCGCCTCATCGGCGGTGGCGGGCATTGGATGAGAGAGGTTTGTGTAAATCGAACCATGGGCACGGTACGAAAGATTTTGGGGTGTGATTGCGTAAGTGGTTGAGATCTGTACGGACTTGAAGACAAGCCCCCAGCGGCTAGAGCCGCGTGTTCCCTGAACTGGTACGGGACGGCTGAAGCCGTCCCCTTAAGCAAGACATTCGCACCTTTGGTGCGAAATGGTTGCGCTACGCGCACCAGAATGAATGCAGCTAAGTCCGATCCGCCGGTGACAAAGTATGCCTTTCCGTTCGCGCGTAGCGCGAATGCATTGCTTAAGGGCATGGCTTCAGCCATGCCGTAATAGCGCTCTCAAAAGAGACGCGGCTTTAGCCGCTGAGGTACCAAACCTCAGCCGCTGAAGCCGTGCCCTTAGGCTCGGGAAACTTGTTGCCTCCCCAGGTCACCTCAATGACAAGAGAGTTACATCCAAATTCTTCAACCACTAAAAGGCCTGCGTCTAAGATACTGAGACATCGTGACCCAGGCTTATATTCATCGCATTGCAACAGCGGCTCCGGAGCATGAGGTTCATGGGGCCTTCGTCGCCTTTGCCGGCAAACTTCTGCAGGATGACCGTGCGCGGTCACTCTTTCATCGCATGGCGGCGAAGGCGGAGATCGATCGCCGCTACTCCGTACTGCAGGTCGTGCCGCCCTTTGCGGACGATGCGGTGAATGCGCATGAGTTCTACCAGCTGAACGGCTTTCCCGGCACCGAGGAGCGTATGCGTGTCTATGAACGATGGGCTCCTCGGCTGCTCTACAAAGCGCTTGACCGGCTGAAGTTGACGCCTGCGGAACGTGGCCGCATCCGCCATGTGATTGTGACTTCGTGTACCGGCCACTATGCGCCGGGCCTGGACTTCGCGATCATCGACTATCTTGGCCTGTCGCGCGAGGTCTCGCGGACGATGGTTGGATTCATGGGCTGCTATGCCGCGATCAACGGTCTGCGTCAGGCACAGCACATTGTCCGTTCCGCGCCGGATGAGAGCGTTCTTCTGGTCAACCTGGAGCTGTGCACGCTGCATCTGCAGGAGTCACAGGACCTGGCTGAGGTGTTGTCGTTCCTGATCTTCGGCGATGGCTGCGCGGTCAGCCTGATCTCGGGTGAACCCGGAGGCCTGGCCATCGATGCGTTCCGCACCGTGATGGTCGAAGGCACCCGCGATCTGATCACGTGGCGTATCGGCGATGGAGGTTTCCTGATGCATCTCTCAGGACAGGTGCCGGGTGAGATTGAGAAGTGGCTTCGCCAGGCCGGGGGAGAACTTGCAAACAACGGCACCTCACTCTGGGCGATTCATCCCGGCGGCAACTCGGTGCTGGATGCGGTGGAGCGCGGCCTCGATCTGCCGGACAAGTCGCTGGCTGCATCGCGGAACGTATTGCGGAGTTATGGCAATATGTCTTCCGCGACGGTGATGTTCGTTCTGGAGGAGCTGATGCGTTCGGCACAGGCGGGAGAGAAAGGTCTGGCGATGTCGTTCGGTCCGGGGCTCACGGCGGAGACGATGGAGTTCCATGCCGTCTGAACGGAAGGACTTTACCCAGCGGGCCCACCTTTCGGAGTGGATGGATGAACCGTGTTCCTATCCAACCTTTCGTGAATGCCTGCGCGATCTGGAAGAGGTGAACCGTGTGCTGGGCGGATACACGCCTTCGCTTGCATGGATTGAGGAGTCGCTGCAGCACTGCGAGGGGCCAGTTCATCTGCTGGATGTGGGCAGCGGCGGTGGAGGTCTGCTGCGCGCCGTAGAAGCTTCGGAGATAGCCCGCCAGCGTGGTGTGCACCTGACAGGCATTGATCTGAATCCGCATGCGGCCCAGGCGGCGAAGGAGTTCACGCCGAAGGGCTCTGCCATTGCGTGGATCTCCGGAGATGTCTTTTCATACAAAGGCCCCACAACCCTGATCGTCAGCTCGCTGCTGACGCATCATCTGACCGAAGAACACATCGTACGTTTCCTGGCATGGATGGAGGAGACGGCCACCGGTGGATGGTTCATCAACGATCTTCGCCGCAGCGCCAAGGCATACTACAGCTTCAAGGTGCTGGCATGGGCCTTACGCTGGCATCGCTTCGTGCGTCACGACGGGCCGGTATCGGTCCGCAGAGCATTTCTCGCGGAGGACTGGCAACGCATGTGTTCCGCGGCAGGGCTTCCCATGAACGAGATCCGCATTGAAGAGAAGCCGTTTGCCCGGCTGTGTGTTTCGAGGCGGAAGTCATGAGCACGACGCTCGATGTGATCGTCGCCGGTGGCGGACCTGCTGGCGCGGCGATTGGCACGTTGCTTGCCGGACAGGGCCGTAGCGTGATGCTGTTTGAGAAGACAACCGCGGCGCAGGACAAGATGTGCGGCGAGTTCTTCAGCGAAGAAGGAGCTCGTTATCTTGCAGCTCTGGGTGTGGATCTTCGCGCGCTGGGAGCGGTCACTATCGATCGAGTCCGGCTGGCGGCGAGGGATGTTCTGGCCGAGTGTGCACTTCCCTTCCCCGGGCTTTCTCTTCCTCGCCGCGTCGTCGACGAACACCTGCTGCACCGCGCATCTGAAAGCGGAGTTGCTGTCGTGCGAGGAACGAGTGTGGAGCAGTTGACAGGCGCGCTGGGCGAATGGCGCGTACGTCTTAGCGATGGCGCTGAACAAACATCTAACGATGCCTTCGTCGCTACAGGCAAGTACGATCTTCGCGGACGGAGACGTAATGGCGGCTCACAGAATGACCTTGTGGCCTTCAAGATGTACTTCCAGCTGTCAGCAGAACAAGAAGAGCGCCTGCGAGGCTGGGTGGAGCTGATTCTCTTCCCCGGCGGCTATGCCGGGTTGCAGCTGGTTGGCCCGGGTTGCGCCAACCTCAGCCTGTTGCTCACAAAGTTCGAGCTGAAACGCTGTGCAGCCGAGTGGTGCCGCGTGCTTGGACACGCCGTCGCATCGTCAGCCCATTTAGCAAGCAGACTTGCGGGTGCGGTACAGTTACGTTCCAGGCCGATTACGCTCTCCGCGATTCCATATGGATATCGTCGGACCGCAACGGAGGATGCTCCCTGGTATCTAGGCGATCAGAGCGCGGTGATGCCGTCGTTCACAGGCGATGGTATGTCGATCGCGTTGCACTCCGCATTTCTGGCGGCAGATGCGTATCGGCGCGGCGTACCGGCTCATGCGTATCAAACGCTGCTGGCGCGGCAATTGAAGCGGCCCGTGCAGTTTGCGACGACGCTCTCGCGATGCATGGTCTCCACACCGGCGCTGGCGCATGCGCTTCGTCTTTATCCTGGCGCGATGGCGTGGATTGCCTCATGGACCCGCGTTCCATCACACTTTGTGAAGATTAGTGACGTTCACCGCACTTCACCTTACGCCTCATTTCACCGCTGTGCAGGAGATATCTGATGGAGATGGAAACGATCCAGCAACTGGAAAAAATCCGGCAACACTGCATTGAACTGATCGCTGCGGCCAAGAAAGTTCCGCCGGAGACGCTTTCCCCTGCTTCGACCTTCGAGGAGATAGGACTGGACTCGCTGGATAAGGTGACGCTGGCCTTCGATGTGGAAGAGGCTTACGACATCGCCATTCCGGAGAGCGCGCTGGCCACGATCCAGAGCATCAGCGACATGGCGGCGGCTATTCAACAGGCGGTCGCGGCAAAGCCTGTCACCACTGATTCCCAAACGAGCCCGGCATGAGACGTGTCGCCATTACGGGCATGGGCTGTGTCACCCCCATCGGCATCGGCACGGAGAGATTCTTACGCTCGCTGCGTGAAGGGAGAGACGGCTTTGTTCCTCTCTCAGACCAGGAGCGCGTGGGGTTGAACTTCAGCTACACGGCGCGGGTGGATGACTTCCAGCCGGACAAGCTGCTCACGCCGGACCAGATGCTGCTCTCTGAGCGATCGTCGCAGTTTGCCCTGGTGGCGGCGCATGAGGCGATCACGCAGTCGGGCTTGCCGGCTACGCTCGACGGCAGCCGAATTGCTGTTGTCTTTGGCTGCTCTGCCGGCGGCAGGCTGGCGGAAGAGCCGGCGCTGGAGAAGCTCTATACGCAGGGCGCTCGCGTTCATCCCCTGACCGTACCGCGTGCGATGGCCAATGCAGGCACGAGCCTGGTCTCGATGGAGCATGGCATTACCGGACCTGCGTATACCGTCTCCACCGCCTGCGCTTCGGCGACGCACGCGATTGGCCAGGCCTTTCACATGGTGCGCTCGGGCATGGTGGATGCTGCGATCACCGGAGGCCATGATGCAACGCTGACCTTTGGCTTTCTGCGGGCATGGAACAGCCTGCGTGTGGTGTCGCCGACCTTCTGCCGTCCTTTTGCCAAAGATCGCGACGGTATGACCCTGGGCGAAGGCTCCGCGGTGCTGGTTCTGGAAGAGATGGAGAGCGCCGTGCGCCGAGGAGCGCAGGTGCTGGGAGAGATCGCCGGCTTCGGCATGTCTTCCGATGCGCGGCACATCACACAGCCTTCCCCCGGCGGACCCGCAGCCGCCATGCGCAGTGCGCTGCTGGACTGCGGCGAGCTGCGCGCGCCGGTACGCTATATCAATGCGCACGGTACTGGGACCATTGCCAACGATGGGACAGAGGCGGAGGCGATCCATATGGTCTTCGCGGAGGAGACCGGCAGAATTCCGGTGAGCTCGACGAAGTCGATGCATGGCCATGCGATGGGCGCCTCTGGAGCACTGGAGGCAGTGGCGACCGTGCTTGCGTTACAGTATGGCGAGCTGCCGCACACAGCGCATGCCAGCGAGATCGATCCAGAGCTTGGGCTCGATGTGATTACGGGCGAACCACGACGGATCGAGCGAACCAGTGAGCCGGTGCTCGCACTCTCTAACTCCTTTGCCTTTGGCGGGCTTAATGCTGTCCTGGCCTTTCGCTCGGTTTGAGGTGTCTATGTTGAAGCTGATTGCCGGTCTTTTCCTGGTGATTGCGGCCACAGCGCAGGCCGAGGAGCCCGGTGTTCTGGGTAACTGGGTGGAGCCTACGGGCTCAGTGATTCGCATTGCGCCGTGCGGACAGGAGCTGTGTGCGCGGCTGATTGCGATCAGCAAACAGGCTCCGACACGTTTCGACAGCAACAATCCGGATAAGGCGAAACGCAACCAGCCGCTGTGTGGGCTGACGATCGGCCATGGATTCCACCTCTCTGACCAGAACCATGCGGATGGTGGCTATCTCTATGACCCGAAGTCGGGTAGAACGTACCACGGCTCGATGGCGCGCAATGGCGATCGGCTGGAGTTGCGTGGGTATGTGGGGATCAAGTTGTTTGGAAGGACTGAGGTGTGGAGCAGAGTGGGGAATGTGAGTGAGTGTATCGCTTAGGCTTCAGAACAGTACCTCAGCGGCTAAAGCCGCGTGTTTTGCGGCTTTTTTACGGCACGGCTGAAGCCGTGCCCGTAACCACCCCAGCCAGCAGTGCTGGCCGGGGACCCCGGAGCAAGGCATTCGCGCCTGCAGTGCGAAATGGTTGTGCTGCGCGCAACGGTTGGTTTGGCCAATGCTGAAGATCATTCGGAGGTTGAGTACCGCAAAGCTTCAAACAAGATGCGACGTCAGAATGTTGAGAATTATTATCGAGAGGCATTTCTCCGTTCGCGCGATGCGCGAATGTTTTGCTTAAGGGCATGGCTTCAGCCATGCCGTACAGAGCCTGAATGAGGATGCGGCTTTAGCCGCTGAGGTCCGCTGTTCACGTCAAATAGAATGCTCGCTATGGCTATCCCGGCACGTACGGCGAGACCTGGAACCTATTTCGTCACATCCTTAGTTACGAATCGACGAAGAATCTTTCAAGTTGCGCGGAATGCCGAGCTGTTCCTTGACACTCTGGATCACTACCGCGAGAACTACTTTCTGCATGCCTATGTCGTAATGCCCGATCATATTCATCTGTTGCTGACTCCGACGCAGATCACCCTTGAACGGACGATGCAATTGATCAAGGGTGGGTTCTCTCATCGTTTCCATTCATCTCAGCCTGTCTGGCAGCGAGGATTTACAGATCATCGGATTCGGAACGAGGAAGAGTATGCAATGCGGCTCCAGTACATTGCTCAAAACCCTGTGCGAGCGAGACTGTGCCCAACGGCTGAAGAGTATCTGTATTCCTCTGTAAAGCCAACGATTCGGTTGGACGAGTACCTCAGCGGCTAAACAGTTTGCGGAAAAACGCGTCTTTTCGCCTGCGGGTCAGTCTGTTGTGAGGGATCGGTGAGTTGTTTTGGTTCTCTATGGCACGTTGTTATGCGGTTTGGGTGGGTTTAGAGGGTGTTTAGACACACTACGGCCGTGTCATGACTGTGCTGGGATGGGAGGTATCAGCTTCACCAGCCGCAGCAGATTATGGGCTGCGGCCATGAGCTGTACCATCCAGTCCACCTTGCGTAGCCCACGCAGCTTGGTCTGTCGCATCGAACGGTCCAGCTTCATCCAACCGAAGACCTTCTCAACCAGTTTGCGTTTCCTCTGACTGATCGCATATCCCGGCTCGCTGCGTTCCTTGCTGTTGAGCCAGTTGGGCCATTTGGGGTTCGGCTCATACTCGGCCACGTGCGGCCTGACCTTGCGACGGCGCAGGGCCTTGATGAACTTCTCGTACTGATAGCCCTTGTCGGCTCCCAGCGTGATCCGCTTTTTACGCTTGATCCGCTTCAACATCTTCAGAGCCGCTGCACGTTCCTCTGTCGTCCCGGCCTGTGTGGCCATGGCCGCCACCACCAGACCGTTGCGGTTCTCGGTGATCACATGGCCCAGATAGCTGGGAACCGATGCTCCGCTGGAGCTCTTGCGATACAGCCGCGCTTCCGGATCGGTAGAGGACTCATGAGTATCACGCAGTAGCTTTTTACCACCCGCTCCCGTCCCACGGTCCGGAGGATCGGCCTTCTCATGGAAGCTGCGCCGGTTGGCCCATGCCTGGATCAGCGTGCCGTCCACCGTGAAGTGTTCTTCGCTGAGCAGCTTGTGCTGGCTAGCTTCCTCCAGCACCGCCAGCAGAAGCTTCTGGCTGGCTTCGCCGGCGATCAGACGCTCCCGGTTCTTGGTAAATACCGTCACGTCCCACACCGGATCGTCAATCTCCATGCCCACGAACCAGCGGAACAACAGGTTATAGTTCAGCTGCTCCATCAACTGCCGTTCCGAGCGAATCGAGTACAGCACCATCAGCAACTGCGCACGCAGCAGACGTTCCGGCGCGATCGATGGTCGCCCTGTCGCCGCGTAAAGCTGCGACAACTCACCATCCATCCGCTTCAGTGCCGCATCCACCATAGTCCGGATCCTCCGCACCGGATGATCCGATGCGATCCGCTGCTCCATCGTTACGTAACTGAACATCCCGCTCTGCTTCGCTTCTTCTCCCCGCATACCTCTCTCTTACGACAATCCCCGAAAAACGAAAAGAGTTTTTCCGCAAACTGTAAAGCCGCGTGCTTTGCGGCTTTTTTTACGGCACGGCTGAAGCTGTCTAGTCTCCAGAGATGGTTTACAGTTTGTCTCCAGACATCCTTTACAGATTGAGTGAGTTTGCGGGGCAGGGTTCCACGATCGTGGAACCCTGCCCCGTGAGGTCGAGTTCCCGGATGGGCGTGTCACCGTAGAAGATCAGGATGCGTTGATCGATGCGAGCGAGACGGACAGGCTGATGAGCCAGGGCTCCGGCTACCTGCCAGCTGCGTCCGTCCAGCCAGAGCGCTCCGTTGCTGTTGAGCTCGCGCACTTCGGCATCCGGGGCATACGCGGGGTTACGTGGTTCGGTGTACTCTCGCTGGCTGGGGTGCCAGTGGTCTGCTGGCGTTTCCATGTCCAGCGCTTCATGGGGACGAACATGGTTGTACTCTTCCCGGAAGCGGTCCAGCCATGACTGGCCAGGCGGCGTATCCATCGGCCCGCACCTTCTCCGTGCCCGCTCCAGGGCACCGTGGAAGCGTTCCACCTTACCCTGGGTCTGCGGGTGGCGGACTCCGGAGAAGTACAGCCGGATGCCCAGCCGCATCAGCCACACGGATAGCTGCGTCCATCCTCCTGGTGACTGCGCGTTCCACCAGGGCTGGCCGTGATCCATCAGCATGGCCTCGGGCAACCCACAGTCAGAGAACGCCTTATCCAGCCTCTGTTGGACGACGAGACCTTCACCCGAGGACAGTTGCTCCAACACCAAGGCATAGCGGCTGTGGTCATCCAACACGGATAAGGGGCCAAGATGCGCGTTCCATCCCTTAGGGCTTTTGAAATCCATCTGCCAGAGCTGATTAGGCGCCTCGCGACAGAAGCTGCCAGTGGCCTGTGGATGGCTGTCCAGCCGGTGGATCAGACCGTGCCGACGCAACACTCGATGTACGGTCGACGATGGCACCTTCACCCCAGATCGGCCGAGCAGAACGCGAAGCTTACGTGCACCCCAGTCAGGATGCTGGCGCCGTAAAGACACGATCTGCTCTTCCAACTCGGCAGGGCTCTGACGGGGACTCAGCAGAGGCCTGCGGCTGGCTTCCTGCATGCCGGCCGCTCCATGCTCACGGTATCGCTTCAGCCACAGATAACCCGTCGGACGGCTAATCTCGTACTCCACACACAGAGACGAAAACGATCGCTCTCCAATCATCGCCGCCTCCACAAACCGCAATCGCTGCGCTTCCACTTCCACCTTCCTCCATGCCATCCAAAAACACCCCTAAACAGGCATAAACCTGTAAAGGATGTCTGGAGACAAGGTGTAAAGGATGTCATGGAACTGAACAGCTTCAGCCGTGCCCTTAAGCAAGGCATTCGCGCCTGCGGTGCGAAATGGTCGCGCTACGCGCAACGGCTGGTTTGGCCAATGCTGAAGATCATTCGAAGATTGAGTACCGCAAAGCTTCAAACGAGATGCGACGTCAGAATGTTGAGAATTATTATCGAGAGGCGTTTTCTCCGTTCGCGCGAAGCGCGAATGTCTTGCTTAAGGGGACGGCTTTAGCCGTCCCGTACAGAGAGCTGGGGAGGAAGGCGGCTTTAGCCGCTGAGGTACTCGTCCAGCCGAATCGTTGGATTGACGGAAGAATACGGATACTCCTCCGCAGCAGTACACAGCCTAGCTCGCACAGGATTCTGAGCGATGTATTCAAGGCGCGTTGCATAGTCCTCTGCATTCCGAATCCGATGGTCCGTAAATCCTCGCTGCCATACAGGTTGCGATGCATGAAAACGATGAGAGAACCCTCCCTTGACCAGTTGCATTGTTCGTTCGAGCGTTATCTGTGTCGGAGTCAGCAGCAGATGGATATGGTCGGGCATGACGACGTACGCGTGTAGAAGATAGTTCTCACCGTAATGATCCAGGGTTTCAAGAAGCAGCTCGGCATTGCGCGTAACTTGAAAGACTCTACGTCGATTGGCTACTAAGGATGTGATGAAGTACGTCCCGGGTCTCGCAGTACGTGTCGGGATCGCCATAACGTGAATTGTATTTGACGTTGACGAATTAGCCCTCAGCGGCTAAAGCCGCGTGTTTCGCGGATTTTATACGGCACGGCTGAACAGTTTGCGGAAAAACTCTTTTCGTTTTTCGGGGATTGTCGTAAGAGAGAGGTATGCGGGGAGAAGAAGCGAAGCAGAGCGGGATGTTCAGTTACGTAACGATGGAGCAGCGGATCGCATCGGATCATCCGGTGCGGAGGATCCGGACTATGGTGGATGCGGCACTGAAGCGGATGGATGGTGAGTTGTCGCAGCTTTACGCGGCGACAGGGCGACCATCGATCGCGCCGGAACGTCTGCTGCGTGCGCAGTTGCTGATGGTGCTGTACTCGATTCGCTCGGAACGGCAGTTGATGGAGCAGCTGAACTATAACCTGTTGTTCCGCTGGTTCGTGGGCATGGAGATTGACGATCCGGTGTGGGACGTGACGGTATTTACCAAGAACCGGGAGCGTCTGATCGCCGGCGAAGCCAGCCAGAAGCTTCTGCTGGCGGTGCTGGAGGAAGCTAGCCAGCACAAGCTGCTCAGCGAAGAACACTTCACGGTGGACGGCACGCTGATCCAGGCATGGGCCAACCGGCGCAGCTTCCATGAGAAGGCCGATCCTCCGGACCGTGGGACGGGAGCGGGTGGTAAGAAGCTACTGCGTGATACTCATGAGTCCTCTACCGATCCGGAAGCGCGGCTGTATCGCAAGAGCTCCAGCGGAGCATCGGTTCCCAGCTATCTGGGCCATGTGATCACCGAGAACCGCAACGGTCTGGTGGTGGCGGCCATGGCCACACAGGCCGGGACGACAGAGGAACGTGCAGCGGCTCTGAAGATGTTGAAGCGGATCAAGCGTAAAAAGCGGATCACGCTGGGAGCCGACAAGGGCTATCAGTACGAGAAGTTCATCAAGGCCCTGCGCCGTCGCAAGGTCAGGCCGCACGTGGCCGAGTATGAGCCGAACCCCAAATGGCCCAACTGGCTCAACAGCAAGGAACGCAGCGAGCCGGGATATGCGATCAGTCAGAGGAAACGCAAACTGGTTGAGAAGGTCTTCGGTTGGATGAAGCTGGACCGTTCGATGCGACAGACCAAGCTGCGTGGGCTACGCAAGGTGGACTGGATGGTACAGCTCATGGCCGCAGCCCATAATCTCCTGCGGCTGGTGAAGCTGATACCTCCCATCCCAGCACAGTCATGACACGGCCGTAGTGTGTCTAAACACCCTCTAAACCCACCCAAACCGCATAACAACGTGCCATAGAGAACCAAAACAACTCACCGATCCCTCACAACAGACTGACCCGCAGGCGAAAAGACGCGTTTTTCCGCAAACTGTGAAGCCGTCCCCTTAAGCAAGGCATTCGCACCTTCGGTGCGAAATGGTTGCGCTACGCGCAACGGTTGGTTGAGCCAAACGCAGGAATCATCTGGAGCTTGAACTACACTCCGGCTTCCAAGAAGACGCGGCGTCAGATCTTGCGGATTATTCCCAGGGCAGTCTCTCAGTTCGCGCGAAGCGCGAATGTTTTGCTTAAGGGCACGGCTTCAGCTGTCTAGTCTCCAGAGATGGTTTACAGTTTGTCTCCAGACATCCTTTACAGATTGAGTGAGTTTGCGGGGCAGGGTTCCACGATCGTGGAACCCTGCCCCGTGAGGTCGAGTTCCCGGATGGGCGTGTCACCGTAGAAGATCAGGATGCGTTGATCGATGCGAGCGAGACGGACAGGCTGATGAGCCAGGGCTCCGGCTACCTGCCAGCTGCGTCCGTCCAGCCAGAGCGCTCCGTTGCTGTTGAGCTCGCGCACTTCGGCATCCGGGGCATACGCGGGGTTACGTGGTTCGGTGTACTCTCGCTGGCTGGGGTGCCAGTGGTCTGCTGGCGTTTCCATGTCCAGCGCTTCATGGGGACGAACATGGTTGTACTCTTCCCGGAAGCGGTCCAGCCATGACTGGCCAGGCGGCGTATCCATCGGCCCGCACCTTCTCCGTGCCCGCTCCAGGGCACCGTGGAAGCGTTCCACCTTACCCTGGGTCTGCGGGTGGCGGACTCCGGAGAAGTACAGCCGGATGCCCAGCCGCATCAGCCACACGGATAGCTGCGTCCATCCTCCTGGTGACTGCGCGTTCCACCAGGGCTGGCCGTGATCCATCAGCATGGCCTCGGGCAACCCACAGTCAGAGAACGCCTTATCCAGCCTCTGTTGGACGACGAGACCTTCACCCGAGGACAGTTGCTCCAACACCAAGGCATAGCGGCTGTGGTCATCCAACACGGATAAGGGGCCAAGATGCGCGTTCCATCCCTTAGGGCTTTTGAAATCCATCTGCCAGAGCTGATTAGGCGCCTCGCGACAGAAGCTGCCAGTGGCCTGTGGATGGCTGTCCAGCCGGTGGATCAGACCGTGCCGACGCAACACTCGATGTACGGTCGACGATGGCACCTTCACCCCAGATCGGCCGAGCAGAACGCGAAGCTTACGTGCACCCCAGTCAGGATGCTGGCGCCGTAAAGACACGATCTGCTCTTCCAACTCGGCAGGGCTCTGACGGGGACTCAGCAGAGGCCTGCGGCTGGCTTCCTGCATGCCGGCCGCTCCATGCTCACGGTATCGCTTCAGCCACAGATAACCCGTCGGACGGCTAATCTCGTACTCCACACACAGAGACGAAAACGATCGCTCTCCAATCATCGCCGCCTCCACAAACCGCAATCGCTGCGCTTCCACTTCCACCTTCCTCCATGCCATCCAAAAACACCCCTAAACAGGCATAAACCTGTAAAGGATGTCTGGAGACAAGGTGTAAAGGATGTCATGGAACTGAACAGCTTCAGCCGTGCCGTACAGAGCCTGAATGAGTGTGCGGCTTTAGCCGCTGAGGTACTGAGAGAGTCTCCAAATTCACCGTCTATTTCTTCGACTTCCTCCGTACGGCGCGGATCACGCCGCTGCGGCCGCCGCCGCAGTAGAACTGGTCGCTGCCGTTCGATTCCAGGCCGGAGACGACTGTGCCCTGTGGCATCTCGATCTGTTCCAGTACCTCGCCGGTCTTTGGGTCGATGTGGCGCAGGTTGCTCTCGTCGCCTTCCCATGTGCCGTGCCATAGCTCGCCGTCGACCCATGTCACACCCGTAACGAAGCGGTTGGACTCGATGACGCGGAGCACCTTGCCCGTCTCAGGATCGACCTGGTGGATCTTGCGGCTGCGGTATTGGCCGACCCAGAGCGAGCCTTCGGCCCAGGCCATGCCTGAGTCGCCACCGCCGCCGGGAGCGGGAATGGTCGCAAGCACCGTGCCGGTCGTTGGGTCGATCTTGTGGATGCGGTCTTCGGCGATCTGGAAGAGATGCTTGCCGTCGAAGGCAGTTCCGGCGTGTCCGGCGACGTCGAGGGTGCGGACCGTCTCACCGCTTGCTGGATCGAGCGCGTTGATGCTGCCGCCTGCGGCGAACCAGATGTTCTGCCCGTCGAAGGTCACTCCGTGGACCTGGTCAACGCCCGGGAATGGGCCGTACTCGCGGACGATCTCTGCTTTGGTGCGGTTCATGGTTCGATCCTCTCGTCAGCTCAAATCTTAGTCACCGGGAAGAGGAGATGGGAGTAACAATGTGGTCGTGAATCCCGGCAACGGTGGCGTCATCCAACGGCGGGCGCGTCCGTGTCCGAACCACTGTGTCTTGCCCGATGCCGCCAGTGAATCCAGCGCGCGCTGCACGGTGCGTTGACTGGTTCCCAAAGCAAGCGCCAGCGCCGAGCTGGACCACGATTCCCCATCCGCCAGAAAGGCTAACACCGCGGCATGTTCTTCTTCGACCGGCCGTGCCAGCACCACCACTTCGCGCGGGTGTGGAAGGGAGAAAGCAAAGCCCTTCTTCGTTGCATGGATGTCGGTGACAGGGCGAAGCATGCGGCGCAGGCGGCCTATCTCCACCCGCAGGCGGCCGCGGTGCGACTCATCCACGAACCTTGCTCCGAAGGCTCGTGCCAGCAGCACATCGCGTGCGACGTCGCCGGGCCAGGCCTCTGCCAGAGCCTGTGCCAGCGCGAAGAGCACCGGGCGGGTGGTCAGTGGGATTACAGTGCTGCCGCTGCGTACGGCATAACGGCAGGCGTCAACGACCACTGTCTTTGAGGCAAAGAGAGCCTCTACCTCTTCCAGCAACAATGGACGTTCTTCGCCGTTGGCAATGCGGCGCGCCGCTGGTGTCTGCAAGGTGCTCCAGGCGTTTTCTACTTCCGCGAGCAGCATGGGGATGCGTGCCTGGCGAGCGGCCTGTTCTGCGCGAGTGAGTGCGGCGCGGGCGGGGCTGGTCTGCAGGCGGCGGAGGGCGATGCCGGCTACGGCCAGTTCGTGCACCGTCCGCAGGGCGGGCGGGAGAGGCGCGGGGTCGAGCGTGGAGAGCAGCTCCTCTGCATCATCGAGCCGGCCGATCAGCAGCAGACGGCGGACCTCGAGATAGCGTGCGTGGGCGGCGTTGAGGTGGTCGCCGTGTGCTTCCAGCACCGCCCGGGCGGCATTGAGCGTCTTTGCAGACCAGCCCAGGTCACGCGAGGCCAGGGCGATCTCGGTTTCGGCGACGAGGCAGCGGGCGCGGGCGACAGCCTCCCTTGGCCCAAAGGCGCGGGCGGCGTTGCGCAGCAGCAGCTTTGCCCGGGCGAGGTCGCCGAGCTGGGCCATGGCGATACCACGAAGGGCGAGGGCCGGCGGGTCGTCGCGGAGGGCGATGCGCTTCAGGGCTCCAAGGGGATCGCCGGCGGCCAGGGCACGGGCGGCGGCGGTGATCAATGAGTCCATCGGAATCCCGCCACAGTTGTCACTCCCACCCCGCGTTTGCCCTGCGCTAAATCTATCTCATCCTCGGTGCTGGATAGAGCGTGCCGACGAGAGGGAGAAGCCAATGCCGACATTGACGAAGCACAAGGTAGGAACGCGGGAAGAGTGGCTGACGGAGCGGATCGCGCTGCTGGAGGCCGAGAAGGAACTGACACAGCGCAGCGATGAGCTGGCGCAGATGCGGCAGGAGCTGCCGTGGCTGCGTGTCGAGAAGGAGTACCGGTTCGATACTGAGGCCGGCACGGTCTCGCTGCCCGAGCTGTTTCAGGGGCGCTCGCAGCTGATGGTCTACCACTTCATGTTTGGGCCGGAGTATGCGGCGGGATGCCCCTCCTGCTCGATGATCGCGGACGGCTTCAACGGCTTTGTTCCGCACCTGGCGAATCATGATGTGACGCTGTGCGCCGTATCGCTGGCTCCGCTGGCGAAGCTGAAGGCTTACGAGCAACGCATGGGATGGAGCTTCCCCTGGGCCTCGTCGCACGACAGCAGCTTCAATCACGACTTCAACGTATCCATCACGGAAGAGCAGCAGAAGCAGGGCGGCTTTGAGTACAACTACCGCCGCAGCCGCCAGAAGATGGATACGCTGCCGCCTCCGGTGGTGCAGTTCGCGACGATGTGCGGAACGGATGGACCGACGTATATCCGCGAGCGCCCTGGGATGAGCACGTTTGTGATGGAGGATGGCGTTGTGTATCACACGTACTCCACCTATGCCCGTGGGTTGGATGGTTTGTGGGGTGCATACCAGTGGCTCGATCGCGCTCCGAAGGGACGGAATGAGAGTGGGGTGTGGTGGAAACGGCGGGATGAGTATGGACGGGTTTGAGTAGCGATGGATGAAGGTTTTATTGATTCAAGGTCTTGTTCGGTTCTTGTTTTGCTTAAGGGCACGGCTTTTAGCCGTGCCGTAACAGGTGGGCAAGGAATGCGGCTTTAGCCGCTGAGGTCATGGCTTTGAGTACCTCAGCGGCTAAAGCCGCGTAGTTGCAGGGCTTTTTGCGGCACGGCTAAAAGCCGTGCCCTTAAGCAAAACGAAAAGCGATTCGAGCTTCGCTCGAACGTCCCACATAAGCTTCGCGTATGTGGGGCACCCAGTGTGGTGGTTAGTCAGATGTGAGGTGAAGGATGAATTGCTTACAGAGAGACGATCGGGCTTGCTGCCGTGCGGTGTCACAACACGGCATGTTGCAGCGCTGGTGGAAAAACGCAGGTGCATCCGCCGGTTCCGGCGTGCTGCTGCTCCTGTTGCCGAAGTGCCCGTTGTGTCTGGCCGCGTATCTTGCCGTGTGGATGGGAGCCGGCGCGGCGATGTCGATCGCCACGCAAGCCAAACCGGTGTTGGAGCTGCTGTTTGTTGCTTCCCTGATTCTGCTGGCCATACGCTTCTGGCGGCAGCCACGCAGAGTTGTGTCCTGATCTACTTCTTGTCCTTGTTCGGCGACCAGTTGATGACGTGGTACTGGGCGGGAACCTTGCCGACGTTGCGGAACTGGTGCAGGCTGTTCGAGGCGTTGAAGATGATGTCGCCCTTGGTCACCTTGATCCACTTGCCGTCGGAGAGCGTCTCGCACTCGCCGCTGTCCATGATGATGAGCTCTTCGTTCACGTGACGATGCGCGGGGTGTGAGGTCTGGCCCGGGTTCAGCGTGGTGATGTGCATCTCCAGTTGGTCGACGGTGGCCGTGGGCTGCTTGACCACGGAGCGGACCTCGCCGGTGGCATTCTTCGTGACCGGCAACTGGTCGAACTTGAAGACCGTGGGGCCGAGGATGGAGGTCTTTTCTACGCCGACGGCCTCAGGGGCCTTGTTCTGCGCCAGGGCAGAGACTGCGGTCAGCAGAACTGCGGCCGCAATGCTGCGAATCTCAAGCTTCATTGTCGTGCTCCTTTTTTTGTGACGAGACCATCGTAGATCAGGAGGGTTGGTTGGGGTTGATGGGGGCTGAAGCAGGGGTTTCTTGTCTTACGGTTGAAGGTCTTGTTGGGGTTCTTGGTCTTGCTTAAGGGCACGGCTTCAGCCGTGCCGAACGGGGTTGAGAAGAAGCGCGGCTTTAGCCGCTGAGGGCATAGTTCTGGGTACCTCAGCGGCTAAAGCCGCGTCTTTGCAGGGCTTTTTACGGCACGGCTGAAGCCGTGCCCTTAAGCAAAACGGTTCGCGCGAAGCGCGAATGCCCAGGTCCCTTTAGGGACCCCGGGGCACCCAGCCCTTGCCTATCAGACCTGTCGATACGTGACCGGCCATGACCACACCCCCACTTGCCATGAATGAGATAATGAAGAGTGGCCTACAGGCGCTGTTGCGTGGGTCAGGATATGGGGGCATTCGGAAGCTATGACCAATCCACAGCATCCTCTTCAGAAGATTCTGGAAAATCGGATCGCCATCATCGATGGAGCGATGGGTACCACCATTCGCACCTACGGGATGAAGGAAGCCGATATCCGTGGAGAGCGCTTCAAGAATGCCACCAAAGACCTGCTGAACAACGGCGACCTGTTCTCGCTGACGCAGCCGGAGATGATCGGCGATATCCATCGCCGCTTCCTCGAAGCCGGTGCCGACATCATCGAAACCAATACCTTTGGCGCCACCAGCATTGCGCAGAGCGAGTTCTTTGTCGACGATCCGCGTGAGCATGGCGGCCGTAAGGACCCTGAGTTCTACCAGAAGATCATCGACGATGCTTCGCTGAGCGCGCTTGCGTGGGAGATCAATGAGCAGTCGGCGCGGCAGTGCCGTGAGTGGGCCGACCGCGTCGGCAACGACACCGGACGCCAGCGCTTTGTCGCCGGAGCCATCGGGCCGTTGACCGTCTCGCTGTCGAACTCGCCGGATGCTGACGATCCCGGTTTCCGCGTCGTGACCTTCGACCAGGTGAAGAAGGCGTACACGGAAGAGGTACGCGCCCTGATTGCCGGTGGAGTCGATCTACTGCTGGTGGAGACCATCTTCGACTCACTGAATGCCAAGGCGGCATTGGTCGCCATTCAGGAGGTCTTCGAGGAGGATGGCAAGAAGCTGCCCATCATGATCTCCGCGGCGGTTGGCCGTGGCGGTGAGACGATGATCTCTGCGCAGACGGTTGAGGCCTTCTGGAATGCGGTCAAGCATGTGAAGCCGCTCTCGGTGGGCCTGAACTGCTCGCTCGGTCCGGACCTGATGTATCCGTTCCTGGAAGAGCTTTCCGGCAAGGCTGATGTCGCTATCTCGGCGTATCCAAATGCTGGTCTGCCCAATCCGCTTTCGCCCACGGGCTTCGATCTGGAGCCCGCCGATATGGGCCGTTATCTTGGCGACTTCGCCAGGGGTGGACTGATCAATATCGCCGGCGGATGCTGCGGCAACACGCCGGAGCACATCGCCGCTATCGCCAAGGCTCTGGCACATCTGGAGCCGCGCAGCCTGGAGCACCATCAGGAACCGGAGGCCGTGGGAGCCAAGGGATGAGTATCGACACGACAGAATCAAAGCCTCTTCGCCTCTCAGGATCGCAGCCCTTCACCCAGCAACCCGGCGTCTTCATCATGATCGGCGAACGTACGAACGTCGCCGGCTCGCCGAAGTTTGCCAAGCTGATCAAAGAGGGCAAGTACGAAGAGGCCGTCAGCGTCGCCCGCCAGCAGGTGGAGAACGGCGCCAACGTCATCGACATCTGCATGGACGAGGGCATGATCGACGGCGTTGCCGCCATGTCGCGCTTTCTGCAGTTGCTGGCCAGCGAGCCCGAGGTTGCCAAGGTTCCGTTCATGGTCGACTCCTCCAAGTGGGAGGTGATCGTTGCCGGCCTGAAGTGCCTGCAGGGCAAGGGCATCGTGAACTCCATCTCGCTGAAAGAGGGTGAGGAGAAGTTCCGCAAGAACGCCGCCACGGTGCAGCGCTATGGCGCTGCCGTGGTTGTGATGGCCTTTGACGAACAGGGCCAGGCGGCGACCTACGAAGATAAGATCCGCATCTGTGAGCGCGCTTACCGCATTCTGGTGAACGAGGTTGGCTTTGCTCCCGAAGACATCATCTTCGATCCCAACATCCTGACGGTTGCGACCGGCATGGAGGAGCACAACAACTACGCGGTCGACTTCATCAACGCGACTCGCTGGATCAAGCAGAACCTGCCGCATGCCAAGGTGAGCGGCGGCGTCTCCAACATCTCATTCAGCTTCCGCGGCAACAACAAGGTCCGCGAGGCGATGCACGCGGCCTTCCTCTATCACGCCATTGCGGCTGGTATGGATATGGGCATCGTCAACGCCGGCATGCTGGAGGTCTATGAAGAGATTGAGCCGGAGCTGAAGGAGCTGGTCGAGGACGTCCTACTCAATCGCAGGCCCGATGCGACGGAACGCCTGGTTGAGTTCGGCGAGCAGTTGAAGGCCTCGGCCACTACGGGCGGCGCCACCACCGAGAAGAAGACCGAGGAGTGGCGCAACGGCACCGTCGAAGACCGGCTGGCACATGCGCTGGTCAAGGGCATCGACACCTATATCGCTGCCGACACGGAAGAGGCGCGCGCGAAGCTGGGCCGTCCGCTGCTGGTAATTGAAGGTCCGCTGATGGCGGGCATGGGCATCGTTGGCGATCTGTTCGGTGCGGGCAAGATGTTTCTGCCGCAGGTGGTGAAGTCCGCCCGCGTGATGAAGAAGGCTGTCGCCTATCTGACGCCCTTCATGGAAGCCGAGAAGGAAGCGATGGCCGCCGCCGGCATCGAGGTAAGGACGCAGGGCAAGATTGTGCTGGCCACCGTCAAAGGCGACGTGCACGACATCGGCAAGAACATCGTCGGCGTAGTGCTGGCCTGCAACAACTACGAGGTCATCGACATGGGCGTGATGGTGCCCGCCGAAAAGATCCTCGAACGCGCCAAAGAGATTCGCGCCGACATCATCGGTCTGAGCGGCCTGATTACGCCGTCGCTCGATGAGATGGTGCATGTCGCCCGCGAGATGGAGCGGCAGAACTTCAAGATTCCGCTGCTGATCGGCGGTGCGACCACCAGCCGTGCGCATACAGCGATCAAGATCGCTCCGCACTACAGCGAGCCGGTCGTACACGTTCTGGATGCCAGCCGCGCTGTGCCGGTAACCACCAGCCTGCTGAGCGAAGAGAGCCGGCAGAGCTTCATCGATCAGCATCGCGCCGAGTATGAGGGCGTGCGTAAGGCTCATGCTGCTCCGAAGCTGAAAGCCGTTCCGATTGAAGCGGCGCGCGCGCGGCATACACCGATTGAGTGGCGGGCGGAGGATATCTCGCAGCCTGCATTTACCGGTGTTCGCGTGCTGGATAACTTCCCGCTCGAAACGCTGCGTGAGTTTATCGACTGGTCGCCGTTCTTCCATGCCTGGGGTTTGAAGGGGATCTATCCGCGCATTCTGGATGATGAGAAGCAGGGCGCTCAAGCCCGGCAGATCTTCACCGAGGGCAATGCCCTGCTGGACAAGATCATTGCAGGCAAGCTGATTACGGCGCGTGCGGTGTATGGCTTCTGGGCTGCCAACGCTGTTGGTGACGATGTTGAGCTGTACACCGATGAGACACGCTCCACGGTGCTGGATCACTTCTACTTCCTTCGTCAGCAGGTAAACCGCGAAGGCAAGGAACCGTGCCGCTGCCTGTCAGACTTTGTCGCACCAAAGGAGACCGGACTGCAGGATCACGTCGGCGCCTTTGCCGTCACCAGCGGTATTGGCCTGCGTGAACTGTGCGACCGCTTCAAGGCGGATCATGACGACTACAGCGCCATCATGGCGGAGGCCCTGGCTGATCGCCTGGCCGAGGCCTTTGCCGAGTGCCTGCACAAGCGTGTGCGTGAGGAGTGGGGCTATGGCTGTGAGGAGAATCTCACCAACGACGAGTTGATCCAGGAGGAGTATCGCGGTATTCGTCCTGCTCCGGGGTATCCGGCCAGCCCCGACCATACGGAGAAGGGCACCATCTGGAAGCTGATGGATGTGCAGGCGAAGACCGGCATCATGATCACGGAGTCGTACGCGATGTGGCCGGGTTCGAGCATCAGCGGGATTTACTTCGGGCATCCGGAGTCGCGGTATTTCAGCGTCGGTAAGATCGATCGCGATCAGACGCAGGATTACAGCCAGCGTAAGGGATGGACATTGAGTGAAGTCGAGCGGTGGCTGGGACCGAATCTTAATTACGATCCTGAGAGGTAGTCGGTTGCGTAGCGAGGATCTCGATACCCCATTCTTTCGCGAAGCGAAAGGGTAGCGTATCGCGCTATGCGCGACCGTTTTTCTTCAAGCATGTACCTCAGCGGCTAAAGCCGCGTTTGCTCTTAAGTCTTATACGGCATGGCTAAAGCCATGCCCTTAAGCGAGGCGTTCGCACCCTCGGTGCGAAACGGTTGCGCTTGCGCGCAACAGAACAATACAGCAAAACTCGCTACCTCCATTCGCGCGTTGCGCGAACGAGAAACCATCTTTCGTTTGAAGAGGCTGTCTTTTTGTTTTGCTTAAGGGCACGGCTTCAGCTGTCTAGTCTCCAGAGATGGTTTACAGTTTGTCTCCACACATCCTTTACAGATTGAGTGAGTTTGCGGGGCAGGGTTCCACGATCGTGGAACCCTGCCCCGTGAGGTCGAGTTCCCGGATGGGCGTGTCACCGTAGAAGATCAGGATGCGTTGATCGATGCGAGCGAGACGGACAGGCTGATGAGCCAGGGCTCCGGCTACCTGCCAGCTGCGTCCGTCCAGCCAGAGCGCTCCGTTGCTGTTGAGCTCGCGCACTTCGGCATCCGGGGCATACGCGGGGTTACGTGGTTCGGTGTACTCTCGCTGGCTGGGGTGCCAGTGGTCTGCTGGCGTTTCCATGTCCAGCGCTTCATGGGGACGAACATGGTTGTACTCTTCCCGGAAGCGGTCCAGCCATGACTGGCCAGGCGGCGTATCCATCGGCCCGCACCTTCTCCGTGCCCGCTCCAGGGCACCGTGGAAGCGTTCCACCTTACCCTGGGTCTGCGGGTGGCGGACTCCGGAGAAGTACAGCCGGATGCCCAGCCGCATCAGCCACACGGATAGCTGCGTCCATCCTCCTGGTGACTGCGCGTTCCACCAGGGCTGGCCGTGATCCATCAGCATGGCCTCGGGCAACCCACAGTCAGAGAACGCCTTATCCAGCCTCTGTTGGACGACGAGACCTTCACCCGAGGACAGTTGCTCCAACACCAAGGCATAGCGGCTGTGGTCATCCAACACGGATAAGGGGCCAAGATGCGCGTTCCATCCCTTAGGGCTTTTGAAATCCATCTGCCAGAGCTGATTAGGCGCCTCGCGACAGAAGCTGCCAGTGGCCTGTGGATGGCTGTCCAGCCGGTGGATCAGACCGTGCCGACGCAACACTCGATGTACGGTCGACGATGGCACCTTCACCCCAGATCGGCCGAGCAGAACGCGAAGCTTACGTGCACCCCAGTCAGGATGCTGGCGCCGTAAAGACACGATCTGCTCTTCCAACTCGGCAGGGCTCTGACGGGGACTCAGCAGAGGCCTGCGGCTGGCTTCCTGCATGCCGGCCGCTCCATGCTCACGGTATCGCTTCAGCCACAGATAACCCGTCGGACGGCTAATCTCGTACTCCATACACAGAGACGAAAACGATCGCTCTCCAATCATCGCCGCCTCCACAAACCGCAATCGCTGCGCTTCCACTTCCACCTTCCTCCATGCCATCCAAAAACACCCCTAAACAGGCATAAACCTGTAAAGGATGTCTGGAGACAAGGTGTAAAGGATGTCATGGAACTGAACAGCTTCAGCCGTGCCGTATCAGGGTAAGAAGAAGTGCGGCTTTACAGGCTGCGGAAAAACTCTATATGAGGGGATAATCGGGTCAAATTTGGGGATAGAAAATCATCACCCAATGTCCCCGGATCGCTTATAGGTCATTCTGACGCGATCGTTTTTTTTGCGCTTCTCGAAAATCGAGTTTTTCCGCAGCCTGTTTAGCCGCTGAGGGCTTGCGCCAGCGAAGATCTAATTCGCACTACGGGACGAAGAAAAAACGATTCGAGCTTCGCGTATCTTCACCCCAACGAGCGAAGCCCGTTGGGGACCCCGATGTGGGGCACCCCGTGTGTGCTCTATTCCTCATCCGGCAGCCCCGCAAGGCTTCGTACCAGCTTGCTGACTCCGTGGGCAACACTGAACGACTGCGGCACTGATTCTGGTTCCAATAGACCGAGACCACAGGTCGCTGTAATCATGGCCCGTTGCGCAAGCTTCTGCGGATCGCCGGCGCGCGATGCGCACTCGAGCCAGCGGAGGAAGATCTGTGCCGCATCCATGGCGTCGAGATGCTTCTTCGTCGGCACCAGACCATAGGCGACCGTTCCACCCTGGTTCACGAAGTCCATCGCCTGTGGATGCGCGAAGAACGATTCCAATCCTTCATGCGCATCGAAAGAGAGGATGTCGGGCCTGACGCGGAACATGCGATCAAAGGGTTGCGATGCACAACAGTGCAGACCGGCGTAGACGCCACGCGTGCGGGCATCGTCGAGAATTGCCGCCAGCGCGCTGAGCCGATGGTCTTCCGGAAGTCCGGGGATCTCAAGACACAGGCCCGGCTCATCGACGAACAACAGCACGGGGAGGTTTGTTGCGCGAAGGCGATTCGCCTGCCAGCAGATGAGCTGCGAGACATGGAAGGCGACCGACGAGAACAGCACGGGGTCAGAGAGAAACGGACGGCCCTTGTAGAAGAGAAAGGCTGCCAGAGTAATGGGGCCTTCGATCTGTCCTTTAACGGCAGTCGCCTGCGGGAAGAGCCCTGAGGCGAGCGCCTGTTCCAATGCGAAGAAGCCGGCGGCATTGTCTTCGGTGAGGTAGCCATCACCGTTGTGCAGGACATCGATGACGGCATCGATGCTGCCTTCGGGGACCTGATAGCCATAGCCGTCTGTGCGCGGCTCGACCAGGTGGCGGATGCAGTCGAAGCCCTGCCCGATGGCGGCCTCACGTTCTGAACGCTGCGGAAGCTGCGGCCAGAAGGGCACCTGCGGCGAAAAGGTGATCACCGATTCCAGGGCTTCAGGAAGCGAGGTCAGCGGCAGGCTGCCGACTCCGGTAACAGCTCCGGCGGGATCGAAGGTCGGGCGGCGGAGAGCTGTCTGCGACGTCGCGAATACGGATGGGGTTGACGGCAAGCGTTGAGGTTCTCCTTCGCTGATTTCAAGCTAACATGCGGAGCCGTCACGTCATATGCAGCTGATTCTAAACAGATTATAGTGCTAGCCCATGCCTAATTGATCTATCGAGAGAATCTCTATATTTCCAATTTCCAAATCGGAAATTGGAAATATAATAAATCTATGCAAGGACAAGACATTGCGCTTCTCCTAAAACTCGCAATGCAGCGTGATCCACGCATGCCATCCAAAGATCTGGCGGATGGTCTCTTCATTTCGCCATCCGAGGTGTCGAAGTCTTTGAAGCGAAGTGCGGAGTCCGGCCTGCTACACATGGCCAAAGGCGAAAAACGGGTCAATCGGTCTGCCTTGTTGGAGTTCTTGTCCCACGGACTCAGGTATGTCTTCCCGCCGGCAAAGGGATCGCTTGTTCGTGGTGTCCCTACGGCAGTGGCTGCAGCTCCGTTGAACTCGCGTTTTGTAGATAACGGCGATCCACCCGATGTTTGGCCGTATGCCGAAGGAGATGTCCGAGGCATAGCATTTTCTCCCTTGTATAAGGGTGCGCCGCAAGCAGCGCTGAAAGATGCTGGGCTCTATCGGGTCCTTGCTCTCTGTGACGCAATCCGTGGTGGAAGAACGAGGGAACGGAATCTCGCCATTGAACTGCTCGGGAAAGAGCTCAATGCCTGATCCAAACAGCTCTCTGCTTGAAGATGCGGTGCATAAGCTCGCTCCCTTTCTGGATGAGATCGTCTTCGTCGGTGGTATCACACTGGGACTTCTGATTACCGACAAAGCAGCCGCACCGATTCGCGGCACGAATGATGTCGATGTGATTGCCGAGATCATCTCGTACGCCGACTACATCCAATTCTCTGAACGTCTTCGTGATGCCGGCTTTACCGAAGATGCAGGTGAAGCACCTCTCACGTGTCGATGGCACCATGGGAATCTGATTGTAGACATACTGCCTCTGAGCAAAGAGGTAACTTGGCTTCACCAATCGCTGGTATAAGCCTGCCCTCGAATATGCATCAGCGTTCACGTTGCCGAGTGGCTCGTCGATTCGAGTGATTACCGCTCCATTCTTCCTGGGAACGAAGATGGAAGCATTTCGAGGACGCGGCAATATGGACTATCAGGCCAGTCATGACCTTGAAGATTTTGTCGCAGTGATTGAGGGACGGGAGACACTGATGCAAGAGATTGCTGCATCCCCTCAGGATCTTCGCGACTATCTTGCGGAGGCAGCGTCAGCTCTACTTGCAGAATCCCGCTTCCTGGATGTGCTTCCAGGATTTGTTCTGGATAGCGAGCGTGTACCGATCATCGAAGAGCGGCTGGCTATGATCGCCGCCAACGATTCGACCTCCGCTAGCAGATCACCCTAGGGGCGTGTCGTCACTTTTCGGCTACACTACGCGCACGATGGCTACACGGCTTACGCTCGATCTCGACACGTTGCGCACACTCACCGTTGCGAATGATCTTGGCAGTCTGGCGCTGGCGGCGGAGCAGCTGGGGCGCACGCCCTCTGCGGTAAGCCTGCAGATGAAGCGGCTGCAGGAGGAGCTGGGAGCTCCGGTCTTTCGTAAGCGCGGGCGCGGCCTTGCCCTGACCGAAGAGGGAGTGGTGGCGCTCGCGTATGCCCGTCGCATGCTCTCGCTCAACGACGAGCTTCTGGACACGATGCAGGGCGCCAATATCGACGGACACATCCGCATCGGCTGCACCCAGGATTTTGCCGCAGTGCTGCCCTCCGCGCTGTCGCACTTTGCTCTGCTGTATCCGCGTATGCAGGTGGAGCTGCGCATCGAAGGCAATGCGGCACTGGCCGATGCTGTGGAGGCATCGCAGATCGATCTTGCGGTCGCAATCGGCCACGAGACACGCGCAGCCGCCGAGACCATCGGCCAGCTTGAGATCGTCTGGATTGCGGCTTCCACCTTTGCTCTTCCGCAGAATCATCCTCTGCCGCTGGCAGCCCTGGGGCCGCAGTGTGCCTTTCGCCGGTGCGCGATCGAACATCTGGAGACGGCCACAACACCGTATCGCATCGCCGCCAGCAGTCCCAGTCTCGACGGCCTGTGGGCCGCGCTGCTTGCGGGTCTGGGCATCACGGCGAGGACTGGATTGCGGCTTCCCGAGGGCCTGGTCTCAGCAGCGTCGCTCTTTGGCTTACCCGCGCTCGGCGCGTTGCCGGTTACAGTTCATCGCAATCCGCAGTCCACAGGTATCGCGGTCGATCGCATGAAGATCCTGCTGACAGAAGCCGTGCAGGCAGCGCTGGCCTCGCAGACGAAGACCGCGAAGAAGCATAAGCAGAGCTCACGTGTCGCTTGAGAACAATCAAATTGTTCTTGCGATACCGCGTTGTTAGAGTTGCGGCATGAAACGGTATTTGCTTCTGCTCACTGCGCTTCTGCTTGCCCCGCTCTCCGGCATCGCACAGACATCTTCCATCGTCGGCACATGGGCTCTTACTGCCGCAGATAAGCTGATGCCGGATGGCACAAGAGTCTCCGATTACGGGCCAAATCCTCACGGCCTGGTGATCTTTACCGCCGATGGACATTACGCGGTACAGATCTATCGTGGAGACCGTGTGAAGTTTGCCTCGGGCGACAGGCTTAAGGGAACGCCGGAGGAGTATCGTGCGGTTGCGATCGAGATGAGTGTTCACTTCGGGACCTATACCGTCGATGCTGCCAAACACACCATCAGCTTCCACATCGATCGCGCTTCGGTTCCGAATCAGGATGACACCACCGCGGTGCGGGCTTATGAGCTTCAGGAAGATGTTCTCTCGTGGAAGGTCGCGGCTAGACCGGATGGATCGATTCCGATTACGGTGTTGAAGCGGGTGAAGTAGGGTGTGGCTAATCAGAATGATGGGGTGGTCTTTGCCACCTTGACTTCATGAGGGTGTGGCACCTGGACGGCGTGTACCTCAGCCGCTAAAGCCGCATTTCGTTCTTGCTCTGATACGGCACGGCTAAAGCCGTGCCCTTAAGCAATGCATTTCGCACCTTCGGTGCGAAACGGCTGCGCTCCGCGCAACGGATGGATGGAGCTGAGCACGATCCGCCCGTATCCGGTCGCGCGTAGCGCGATGTCGTGCTTAAGGGCATGGCTTTAGCCATGCCGCACATGACATAAGGAACAACGCGGCTTTAGCCGCTGAGGGCTTGCATCTAAGACAAATCCACTGCTCCCGCCCGGTTCACGCTTCGTGCGAACGAACACGTGCGTTGGAGACCCCGCAGCTTGGTTAGAGCATTCTTATCGAAAACCCCTGCAAATATGTAAACTCGCTGCGAGTGATCGCGTCTTGCATAATGCGCTCGGCGATTTTGTTCGGCAGATGAGAATGAATTCCCTCTTGTTTGCTGGGCAACTTCGCCGAGGGCGGCGAATCTGAAGCTACGTCCCCCCAAAAATACAGGGTGAAGAACCTTCCCGGTTCTTCACCCTTGTTCCTGAAAAGCAATTTGCTAAACCATGAAGCTAACCGCGCTGGAAGCGTTGGACTGCGGCGGACCGTATTGATTGAAGCTGGACATCTGGTCCTGGAACGTAGTGAGCGCTGCTTGCGCCTGGCTTGTGCTGCCGCTTGCAATGGCTGCTTCAACACTCGACAGAAAGGCACTGAGGGGATCGTTGCTGCTGTCGGTGCTACTGCTACTGCTGTGCGAGTGATGGCAACCACCGCTTGCGCTCGTGCCGGAGGTAGAGGACGTCGATGACGTGGAAGAAGTGCTGCTGGTTGAGGATGTGCTGTCAGAGGACGAGGTAGAGCTACCCGGCGCATTCTTTTCCAGATCCGTGAGATATGTCTGCGCTGCGGTGAGATCGCCGGACTGAATGGATGAGATCAGTCCAGAGAGATCTTTACCGAAGCTATCTCCCGATGAGGACCCAGACGAGGATCCCGCCGCCGGTGAGGATTGCAGTGTCTGCAGAGCAGTCTGCGCGGAAGACATATCGCCGGAGGAGAGAGCGCTTTCCACGCTGGTAAGGAAGGTGCCGATGGGATCGGTGCCGTTGGTGGCGCGAGGGCTCGACTGCTCGACCTGCGCCAGATATTGCTTGGCAGAACTTAGATCGCCCGATTTGATGGCGGACTCCAGTTCAGAGAAGCTGCTTTTGAAGGTATCGGTCTTGCTGGAAGTGATTGAGTTGGTGGACATTGAACTCGATGAGGCCAATGAAAAAAGGCCCGGATCGAAGTAGGCAAGGCTGCTCGAACTGATGCTCGATATGCTCATACGTGCTCCTAATGAAGATTGATTAGTGAACAACTGAGCGGTCCACGTCGGTAGACGCAAACGAGCGGCGGGAGCGAGAGCTCCGCAGACCAACAAAGCAACCGGCATGCCAAAGTGGGAAAGGGCTTTTTAAGTGCCTTCTTATCGATAGCATCAAAAATCTTCTTACCCGCCTTGACAGTCCCACCCATTACTATCACAATGTAGTACTAACGATGCTTGGAGAGTTTGAGTACCTGATCATTACGGCGGCAGCGGGGCTTGGCGAACGGGCGTATGGCGCCACCATCCGCGAAGAGGTTGAGGCCAGTGGCCGAAGCTGTTCGATCGGCGCGCTGTATACCACCATCGACCGGCTGGAGACGAAAGGTCTGCTGAAGACCTGGATGAGCGATGCCACGCCCGAACGCGGTGGCCGCGCCAAGCGCATGGTAAGCATTACGCCCAGCGGTTTGAGCGCGGCGAAAGAGTTCTATGAGACAGTGATGCGCATCAGCCGCGGAGCCTCATGGGTGGCAAACCAGAGCAGGAGTGTTCTATGACGGGCTGGACCCTGGTGGAAGTTGTCGCTTCACGTCTTCTGGAACGCAATGAGTGTGAAGCAGTGCTTGGCGATCTTGCGGAGACGCGTGAGTCCACGTCGGCAGCGATGCTGGATGTACTGGGTCTTGCATTTCGCCGTAAGGCAACGCCATGGCGCACTCTAGGCCCATGGGTTGCTGCCTTCGGCCTGGCGCTGCCGTGCAGCCTGCTGTTGATGGGCTTGTCTGTTTCTATCAGCGCGACCTATCTAAAGCTGTTCAATACCACGGTTCTGAAGAACACCGGTTTCACGCTTGGACCTGGTATCGCCCTGCTGCTCTGGAATGTGATTCTGCTGATCGGCTGGGCGTGGACCGGTGGCTTCGTAATGGGATCCATCTCACGCAAAACCATTCGCATCAGCGTACTGATGTCATCGGTTCCGTGCGTCTTCTGCATGGCGCGTTTTCATGTGGAATCTCTTTCACGCTTCTGTCTGCTTCTCTTCCTTCTTCCCGCGGCGTGGGGCGTCTATCGAGGTCTGCGGCTCACACGCATTTACTTTCCCGCAGCACTGGTGCTTGCGCTCGGTATCACGCTGCTGACGATTCCCATGTGGCGCATTCCTGGTGCATGGCTGCCTAACTGGGCGCTGAGCTGGCCCGCGTGGTACTTAGCGCTGACTGCGTGGAGAAACTCCAGGCACGCAGAGCGCGCACGGCCGCTGGCCACCTGACACACACTGATATCCGGCCGTTTTCTACGGCTGCACCCACCGTCACTGCGAACCGGTACGGAATTCCCTGCGTTAAAGTTCGTGATTTTTTCTAAAAGCGCGGAACCATCGTTCTGAATGAAACGTATCAGCGGGCGTACGTCGCAATACCGCGCGGCCGTCTCAGCTCGTAATCAGGATCTACAGGCTTCACACCTTATCTCTGAGGAGCACTCTCATGTCGACTGCTCGCGTAGCCCCGTGCGTCTTAAAGCAACGCCTGGCGATGATCTGGCTCATCGTTACGGCACTTTCCCCGGTCTTCTTTGATAGCGCTATCGTGTACGCACGTCCTGCGATGCAAGCGAGCCCCGGCGCTGAACATACCGCAAAACCTATCCAAGCAACGACACAGCAGATGTATCGCAAGCTGATTCAGGAGTCTGAACAACGGAACGATCCGCCTGCGCGGCAGGGTTATCTGTGGGCCGTGCTGGCCGCGTCGTATCACGACATCGGCAACATAGCTGAGTCACAGCGAGCCTATGAACATGCATTGCCCTTGCTGGCGCAGTCGCCGCAGTCACGCGGCAACTATGCGACGGCGCTCGATAATCTTGGAAGTATTTATCTCGAGCTCGGCAACATTGCCGATGCGGAGAAGGTAAGGACACAGGCCTTCCATCTTCGCGAAGAGATCGGCAATCCCATCGATCTTGCCCGTGGTCACGAGCATCTCGCCGAGGTGCTGCTGGCGCGGCATCGCTTCAAAGAAGCCGAGCAGCACGCCCGCGCAGCCTACGACACGCTCTCTGCCAAACCGGAGCCCGACGATATGGACGCTCCAACGGCGGAACATCCGCAGTACACGCAGAGGCGCGGCAACACCATGCTCGCCGCACTGATCACGCTGGTCTTTGCCGAATGCAACCAATCGGAGCTGCAGGAGTGTCTGCAGGCAGCAAAGCAGGCCGATCAGATCGCGACGCAGGAGTTCGCTTCCGGATCGCTGGAGCAGGCACATGCCGCCATGGCGCTGGGCTTTGCGCAGTGGAAGACGGGGGATGTCTCCACTGCGGATCAGACATTGCGCAGCGGCATGGCCATGATGAAAGCCAGGTTGGGCGAAGGGCATCCCCTGGTGCTTGATTCGATGTATGAATACCGGGAGTTCCTGCAGGCGCAGCACCGCAAGGCGGATCTTTCGTCGCTCGATCATCAGATCAAGGATGTGAAAGAACATCGTCCGGCGACAGCGTGTGCGAATTGCACGATTAGCGTGTTTGCGTTGCGGTAGTGGTCGGGTAGTCCTCACTACGGTGTCCCATTCATCGATAGTGATGAGTGGGACATTCGCAACGTACCTCAGCGGCTAAAGCCGCATGTATTCCCGGGCCTTCTACGGCACGGCTGAAGCCGTGCCCTTAAGCAAGGCATTCGCGCGATGCGCGAAGGGAAAAGCAAGCAATCTGAGGAGGTTAACGAGTTTGAGGGGGCCAGGTTTTCGTCTTGCTTAAGGGCATGGCTTTAGCCATGCCGAACCGAGACGGAAAAAGATGCGGCTTTAGCCGCTGAGGGCTTTGCTTCTTTGCCTTCATCGTCAACGTCGCGCCTTTCCACCCCAACGACACAAGTTCGTTGGGGACCCCGGCCTTCAGCTCTAAAACAAAGACGCAGCTCCCTTCGCTCGCGGTATCTTGGGAGCGTGGATTCTCTGCCGTTACAGGACGGGATACAGAACGGGCTTGCGGAAGAGCTCTCTCCTGCTGCACCGGTGGAGCGTGCAGGTATCTCGCCCGGGAATCTGAGGGAGTTGTGGACACAGGCGCAAGCTGCGGCCTATGACCTATCCGAAGTGGAGTTTGCCCTTGCTCTTGCCGCTGCCGGTGGGAAGTACAACTTTGGACTTCCGGCACAGCAGGCCTCCACACCCAGCCAGCGGCTGGCGTTTTACCGGAACCTGCACCTGAAAGAGCTGGCTTTGGCGCATGCCTGCGCGCTGGGCCGCGATGCGGCGTGGCAGGTATTTGTCTCCCAGTACCAGGCGGCTCTCAAACAAACCGCGATCAGAATCACCGGGTCTGCTTCCCTGGGAGAAGATCTTGCGGGCGCGCTTTACTCCGAGCTCTTCGGACTGACGGAGCGTGATGGTGTGCGCCGATCTCCGCTGGCGAGCTATACAGGTCGCGGATCGCTGATGGGCTGGCTGCAGGCCACGCTGGCGCAGCGGCATGTGGATCATCACCGCCGCACCCATCGTGAGACTCCGCTTGAAGACAATGATTTCGCCGCGGCACCAGTCTCTCCTGTTGCTGCAACACATGAGATCGAGCGGCTGAAGGACGCCATCGGCAATACCTTCAATGCCTTGCCGGCAGAGGATCGCCTGCTGCTCGTATCTTATTTTCTGGATGGACGTACGCTGCTGGAACTGGCGCGGCTTCTTCGCGTGCATGAGGCCACGATGAGCCGGCGGCTGAAGCGGCTGACGCAGGATCTGCGAAAGAGGCTGCTCAAAGATTTGCAGGCGCATGGCATGAGCCGTGCAGCCGCGGAGGAGGCGCTGGGAACCGATCCGCGGGACATCGACATCAATCTGCGAAGTCTGCTGCAAGCTTCGCCACCTTCTCCGTTCTCTCAACAGGCAGGAACCAGATGAACGAGCCTCTCCAACCCGGACACCACCTCGACGCGGACCAGCTTGCCGCATTCGTGGAGGGCGCGCTCACTCCGCAGGAGCGCCAGGAGAGCCTCACCCACATGGCCGTGTGCGAGCAGTGCCGCAGCATCGCTTTCCTGATGCAGGAGCCCCAGACCGCGATCAAGCCGGCAACCGAGCCCGCACCTGTTGCGGCTCCGCAACTTCCCTTCTGGCGGCGGTTTACGCCGCTGGTCTATGCAAGCGGGTTGGGTGTCTTCGCCACGGTGTTGATCGTCTTTGCCTGGATGCATCAACGCTCCGTACCACCGCCGAAGGCCGACATTGCTCATATCGCTCCTGCTCCTGTGCCGGAAGCGACGCCTCGTACGACACCTGAAGCGACTCCTGCGAAGCCAGTCATTAAGGAGAACGCGAAGAGGGTATCACCGCAACCGGCAATCGTACGTCGGAGTCCGGTGGCGGCCCCGGTTACAGCATCGGCAGTGATGTCGAAGACGGCGGCCTCGGATGCGGTTGCAGTCGCTACGCAAAACCGGACCGCGCGTCTGGTTACGCTTGCCCCTGGGGCGACGATCACATCCCCACTGGAGAGCCGCCAGCTGCATGATCTTCCGCTGAATGGCCGCGCTGCCTCTCAATATGCAGCGGCCCCTGCGGCAAAGTCCGTGTCTCCGGCGCTTTTGTTCCCGCCTCCGAATGGAGAACTCGCGCTGCGCATCGAGCATGGGCAGTCTGTACCGGGGTCGCAGGCAAAGGTGACCGGCGTTGTGCTCGATCTCAGCGGAGCCACGATCCCAGGAGCTACTATCACTCTGCGTCAACCTAACACGCCGCTGCGTCAGACAAAGACAGATAACACCGGCAACTTCACCCTTGCCTCGCTTCCCGCGGGGAAGTACAACCTGGAGATTGCAGCGCCGGGATTCCAGACCGTGAACCAATCGCTGGACCTGCTGGCGAATGATGTTGCGCTGCTCACCTCGCAGGTTCCGGTCGGATCCACCACGGAGTCGGTCGATGTTACGCCCGAAGCGGCCGTGCTAATGACGCAATCTGCTTCGGTCGCTTCCATCCCGGTCGAGACGAAGCTGCCTTACGATGCACAGATAGCGGAGAGGGTTCAACGGGACAAACGGATACTCGTGCTCGGCTCCGGCGGGAAGATCTATCTCAGCACCAACAACGGCAAACGCTGGAAGACGATCAAACCGCTGTGGGATGGGAAGGCCTCACGGATCGAAGCGGCAGAACATGGGCCTGGATTCTCTCTCACCACTGAAGCAGGCACGGTCTGGTCCAGCGATGACGGGCAGCACTGGCGGAAACGATAGGACAGATATTTCCTCATCCAAACTGGCATTGCCAGCGTTCAGTGAAACGGCAGATTCGCCGGGGTGAGGTAAGCATCCGGCAGCAGCAATACAAGCGCTGAAGGCGCGCTCTATACCAGCCTGGGGCAACGCCCCAGGTTGCAGCCAACAAGATGCTTTAAAGGGCTGAAGGCCAGTTCCATAGAAGCGTCTTCAATCCCACTCGCACCGTTCGTTGGTTGACGCACAGTCTCGGCGAGAGAGATTGTGGCATTGCACGATTGGCAATTATAGATCGGGCCTTCAGCCCTCCTGCCATCTCGCTATCCGATACCTGGGGCGTTGCCCCAGGCTGATATAGAACGCGCCTTCAGCGCTCTTTCTTCCTTCCCCAAAACAAATCTGAAAAAAATCCTGCAAGTTTTCCGGCAAGGCGCGTTCTCCGCATAGAGACGAAGAATACCGACGCGAAGACCCTATGTTCGCGCCGCGAGGGGCCCTGTCATGAACGCTCGTTTGTCACGCTGCTGTGGGCTGCTTTTCTGCCTTCTGACATTCTCTCTGTTCCTGTTGCCGCTGCAGGCGCAGACCATACATGCCACGCTTGCGCATCATGTGCTCTCGCTTGAGGTTCCCTTTCATGCCGATCATGCGAGCAGTGGCAGGCTGATCGTCGATCTTCTCAACCCCGAAGATGAGGTGCTGGGACACAGCGAACGCAGGGTCCACGCGGCCGCCGGCGACAATCTGTGGCGGGCAGAGATTGCCGGCAAGTCACCCATCGCCGACGACGAGCTGGTATGGCACCGGGTTCGCTGCCGTTTTCTTCCCGATGGTGAAAATGCTCCTGCGATGGAAAGCACGGAGACTGTCGCCACCATCCTGCGCAGGCCCGCGATGCGTATTCTTGCGCAGAACTCCTACCTCTCTGGCGCACAGGCAGCGATCCGCGTCATCGTTCTTGACCGGGATACCGGCGATCCGTTGCCGGGTGTGGAGAACAGCACGCTTCGTATCGAGCTCACAGAACAGTGGGCAAACGCGCCTCTCCTTGCTGCCAGGCGTGACCGCCAGGGCAATGTCGCGATCGAGCTGGACGACAGCCAGAAGAAACCCATGACGCTGTTCAGCGGAAAGTTCGATCGCCGGGGTACCGTCGATGCCGCATTTCGCTTTCCCGCGGGACAAACCGGTCCACGTATATTGCATCTCGTCGCGGAGACACCTCTCGGGACTGTCGAGAGCACGCAGCAGATTGCGTTGGAAGACAAGACCGGCATTCTGTTGACTACGGAAAAGCCGATTTACCAACCGGCACAGACCATTCACGCCCGGGCACTGGCTCTGGACCGCGCCAACCATCACGCAGTCGCCGATCGCAAGCTGACCTTCGAGCTCGAGGATTCGCGCGGCAACAAGGTCTTTCGCCGCGCAACGCAGACGGATGACTACGGTGTGGCCTCGGCAGAGTTCGCACTCGCCGATGAGGTCAACCTCGGCGCCTATCATCTTCGCGCCCTGATGGGCGACACCGACAATCCTTCTGACACGCAGGAGCTGACGCTACAGGTGCAACGCTATGTGCTGCCCAAGTTCCGCGTTGCCATCGATCTCGCGCAAAAGAACGGTAAGCCGAAGCGCGACTACCGCCCGGGAGAGCACATCACCGGCACGGTGCATGCGAACTACTTCTTCGGTAAGCCTGTCGCCGATGCTCCCATCAGCCTTACCGTGCATGGGATGGATGTCTCGTTATTTACCGCGGCACACGTTGAGGGCCGCATTGATGCGAACGGCGAGTATCGCTTCGATGTGACTCTGCCGGAGTACATGACCGGACGGAAACAGAATCAGGGCGCCGCGCCTGTCGTGATAGAGGCCTCTGTCAAAGACGCTGCCGCACACACCGAGACAAAGAACGAGTCCATTACGGTAAGCCAATCACCGCTGCTGCTCACCGCCGTACCGGAAGGCGGAACACTGGTTCCCGGTATCGAGAATCAGGTCTTTGTCCTGGTCTCGTATCCGGATGGCTCTCCCGCTCCCGCGGAGGTACACGCCACCATTAATCACGGCAGCTCACAGCGCATCGAAACAGACAACGGCGGCATTGCCATACTGCGCGTAAGCCCTGCACGCGGTGGGGAGACGAAGCTGAGTCTCGATGCGGACGATCACCGTGGCAATCGCGCAACCAGCGCCATCAGTCTGAATGCACGTTCCGGCGAAGACCAGGTTCTGCTGCGCATCGCTCACGCCGTCTACAAACCAGGTGATCTACTGCGGGCAACCGTCCTTACCACGCGTCAGACCGGTACGGTCTACATCGACATCGTCAAAGACGGACAGACGATCCAGACGCGCGATATCGACATCGTTCATGGCCGCGCCGAGCTTTCATTGCGCACCACGCCGCAAATGGCAGGCACGTTGAGCATGCACGCTTACATCTTCGGCGGCGACGCGCAGACCGTGGCAGACCATCGCATGATCTTCGTACAACCCGCGGATGAACTGCATATTCAGGCCACAACCGATGCGGCCAGCTATCTGCCGGGCGCAGAGGCGCGAGTTCACTTCCATATCACCAATGACAAGGGCGAGGGCGTACAGGCAGCGCTCGGTCTTGAGGTGGTGGATGAGGCTGTCTTCGCATTAGCTGAAAAGCAGCCTGGATTCGCCAAGGTCTTCTTCTATCTGGAAGAGGAGCTGCTGAAGCCCCGCTTTGAGATTCACTCTCTTTCCATGAGCGATGTTGTTGCTCCGGTCGATCTCCCGCAACAGGAGGCTCATGACCGTGCGGCACAGGTCCTGTTCTCCGCAGCTGAAGGCGTGACCGAACATGCGGTCCGAACCGAGGCGCGACAAGGGCTGCCCATGGCACAGGCCTCTGCCTTCCACGACCGTTACCAGGCAGCGTACATCGAACACGTTCACGTACTGCTGCAGCAACTGCCGGAGGAGAACGGTCACATCCAGGATCTTCCCCGGCGCTTTGCCCAGATCAAAGAGGATGATGGCAGTAGACCGCACGATGCCTGGGGCGTATCGCTTCGTCTCGAGCCCGCCCGGCAACCGGTACGCCGCCAGTATCAAGTGGTCCATCTCTATACCATCCGCAGCGCCGGCCCCGACCACACCTTCGGCACGCAGGATGATCTCTCAATGATGCTGACCAGCTCGGGAGACACCTTTCCGGAATACGAAACTGGAACGATCAAACTGCAACTCGAGCATGATCGCGGGCCGTGGAATGGCCGCGCGGAGATTACCGGTATGGTCACAGATGCAAGCGGCGCCGTCGTTCCCAATGCTTCCATCCAGCTACGGCACGTGGGCGTTGATGGAGCACAGCGTACTGTCTCCGCAGAGGATGGTTCGTTCCGGCTCTCAGCACTCGCTGCCGGTCGCTATCGCATCGAGATCACGTCACCGGGCTTTCGTTTTGCGCTGCGTGAACTGTCATTGCGGCCGCGTGATCGCGCAATCCTCACCTGCTCGCTTGAGGTTGGCGAGGTCAACGCGTCAATCGATGTCGCGGCGCCGGTGATGCTCCAGACCGAGTCGGTCTCCGTCACGAATTTGCCGGTGAGTACGCGCGCGGTGGCACAACTGGCACGAATGACTCCGGGGGCCGCATTGAAGTATGCGGATAGCAGCGCGAAGGCTCCTGCCTCTGAAGGCAATGCCGATCACGTTCGCTCTTACTTTCCGGAAGCCCTGTACATCAATCCGGAGATCATTACCGATGGACGCGGCAACGCCAGCATCGGCATTCCGATCGCCGACTCCATTACGACCTGGCGCATGGCGATGTTTGCCTCTACCAAAGCAGGGGCCTTGGGCAGCGGTGTCTCCAGCCTGAAGGTCTTTCAGGATTTCTTCGTAGATCTCGATCTGCCGGTGACTTTGACGCAGGGAGATCGCGTCTCGATTCCCGTTGCCGTGTACAACTACACCTCGGGCCGAGGCGAGGTAACGCTTTCACTGCAGCATGAGGACTGGTTCGACCTGGTTGATGACGACGCGGAGAAACACGTTCGTGTCGATGCGGGCAAAGTCGGCGGTGAACAGTTCACGCTGCAGGTGAAGCGTCTGGGAAAGTTCAAACTGACGCTTGCCGCTCATCTGAACGGCGAATCAGACCGCAAGGATACCGTCGTTCGCGAGATTGAGGTTGTGCCGAACGGGCAGCAGCAGGAGACGGTCTTCAACGGACGCCTGGAGTCTGCGGCACAACACACCGTGCGCTTCCCGCAGAATGCGCTTCCCGATGCCAGCAAGTTGTTCGTACGGCTGTACCCAGGTCCTCTCAGCCAGGTGATTGAAGGGATGGACGGCATTCTCCAGATGCCGGGCGGCTGCTTCGAGCAGACCTCATCGAGCACCTATCCGAATGTGCTGGCGCTGGACTACATGAAGCACACTAAGAAGCTGACACCTGAGATCCATGCAAAGGCCGAGGGATATATCGCCAACGGATATCAGCGTCTGCTTACCTTCGAGGTTCCCGGCGGAGGGTTCTCATGGTTCGGCCAGGCGCCGGCGAACAAGATCCTGACGGCTTATGGCCTGATGGAGTTCCGCGATATGTCGCATGTCTACGATGTCGATCCGCGTTTGATCGAGCGAACGGCAGCGTGGCTGGCGTCACAACAGCAGCGCGATGGAAGCTGGAAGCCAGATACGCAGTTCATCAACGAGGGCGCGACCAACCGCTACAACTCAGATGTGCTGCGCATTACGGCGTATCTCGCATGGGCGCTGGAAGGAGATGACGGGCAACGTGCAGCCGTGGAAAAAGCAAAGGGCTACATTGCGTCACATCTGGATGCTCTCGCCGCTGGCAAGGCGGATGCATACACGCTGGCGGTGCTGGCCAACTTTGCCGTGAGCGAGGACAAACACTCCGAGCTGACACACCGCGTCCTGCAACTGCTGGCGGATGCCCGCACCGAAAAGGGAGAGCAGGCATGGTGGAGCAGCACCGAAACGGGCCTCTACGCTACCGGAGACTCCGCAGCGGTGGAGACCACGGGGCTGGCGGTGCAGGCTCTGCTCCACTCCGGAGGATATCCCGAGATTGCACGCCGCGCGCTGGCATGGATCCTCAGCAAGAAGAACAGCTACGGCAACTGGGGTTCGACTCAGGCCACTATCATGGCTCTGCGCGCTCTGCTGCTGGCCTCAGGGGCGAGTGGTGGCGATGCAAGCGGCAAGGTGCAGGTGCTGCTGAACGGCGAGACGGTGCAGACCCTGAACCTTGGTGCAGACAATAACGATCTGCTGCACCAGTTTGTGCTGCCGCAGACGGCGACCAGTGCGGAGAATATGGTGGAGCTGCGCTTCACCGGCTCAGGCAGCATGGCCTACCAGATCGCCGGCCGTTACTTTACTCCCTGGCCAGTAAAGAAAGATGTGCCTGCACTCTCCATCGACGTCGCGTACGACCGCACGCGTCTGGCGCAAAACGATGTTGTGACGGCAACCGCCACAGTGCATAGCAATCTCGACAAACGGGCCAACATGGTGATGGTCGATCTTGGGATTCCTCCGGGCTTCGATCTTCAGAGTGAAGATCTGCAGCAGATGGTGGAGAAGACCGCGAACAAACAGACCGGGCGGCTGGAGAAGTTCAGTCTCACAGCCACCCAGGCGATTCTCTACTTCAACGCTCTCGGCGCGGGCGAGACGATGACGCTGAAGTTCCGGCTGCGTGCGAAGTATCCCATCCGCGCCGCCAGCTTCGCGTCGCATGTGTACGAGTACTACGATCCGGCGGTGAAGGGTTCGGCCAAACCGGCACAACTGGAAGTTACGGCGAGATAGGAGCGAATGATGAAGATCACTATCCTTTCCATACTTACGGCTCTGCTTCCATCGGTTATATGCGCACAGCAGCCACATGGACCCGAGCTACAGTTCAATCCGCGGCGGTGGCACACACTCAATCCGATCTGTCCGGTTGTCTTTGGAGCGCAGGCCAATGCCGCCCCACTCTTCACGCTCACGACAGACGGAAGCTCAGCGCCGGTGCGGACCGTCTCGCTTCAGTTCGGCAGCAGGGATGGCCGCGCCGTCGACAGCGCGACCGTTACGATTCGCGGCGTGACGCAGTCACATCTTTATCTCAAGACCGGCAGCGATTCGGAAGAGAAGCAGGAACGTACCTTCCACATCGAGTCACGTGCGGGATCGAATGGATTCACGCAGAGCGATCTCTCAGTCTCCGGCATCACCTCGTTGCGCACGGCTGAGGTTACGGAGATCCGCTTTACCGATGGAACGAGCTGGCATCCGACCGGCGTCGCCGGATGCTTTGCTTATTTCAATGGAATTCATCTGGTGAATGCGAGTGCGGCGAAGTAGCTACGCGCAGCCTCCACAAGTTTCAGGTCGAAAATGCAGCGAGTATATCCAGAAAGAGTTGCTCCAAATGCATCCCAGATTTTATGTATTCCTGCTGTTAATCTTCACCTTCTGCGGCGGCTTGCACGCTCAGACATCTGTACCGTGGTGCACAGCAGAGATGCTGGATGTGCGTCTGTTTCTCCCGCCCGAGTCATCGAATCACTCCGACTCGGCGCATCTACTTGTAGTCGATCTGCAGAATCGCGGGACGGGGACCTGTAGCCTGAACAGTTTTGATGTTCACCTTCCTATTGAAGACGGTTCCGGCTTCCGTTTTGGCGGCGAAACGGACCACAGTCCGGCTGCCAAGAAATTTGCTGACGCCCAATTTCACATGGCGCCCGGTGATGAGGCTCACAGGGTAATCGCATGGTCATCCGTCCCTCAAATGCAGGAGCAATCTGCATACGATGACTGCCGCTCATACGAGGGCTTCACCACTGCGACTCTTGCCAACCAACAAATTCTGACAGTTGAACATCTGTGGCTGGAGCAGTGCGGGCAGGCCTTGATTTCTGCCATGCGAGCCGGCCCCTTCGTGCCTGGTGAGGAATTATCTGCGGAATGGTTAGCCCGTTACGGAATGCATCGAAGCGACATCGTAGAGCCGCCGTCGTCCATTGTGCCGACCAGGCTCGGCAGCTTTGATTCAATTCAATACGTCAAGAGCACGTTTGAGTCCGGCTACAGCGGCTGGTTTGCGCTCTGGCTTGAACGCCTGCATGGTGCTACAGGATCATGCGCATTTCGGACGCTGCGCAGGCGGGAAGCAGATGGACGGACGACCATCGTCGTCAATCACTGCCCGCCTGTCAAAGCAAAGACTTCCGAAAGCTCAAAGCGATTCTCCCAATTCGCGCTCCGCGATTACAAAATGCTTCCTGAGCGCATTGGCCGTGTGGACTACGAAACGACCGCCGAACTGACCCAGAATGGAAAACCTGCTACTGCAATTGGGATTACCACCGTTGAGATTCGCGACCCGACCGATCCAATGCTCCCAGCAATCGAGACCGATCTCAAGCCGTGTCGTGCGAACCAACTCGCTCTGCAAGCCACAGTCGAGCTTGGCGATGCGATCGACGTCCATGATTCTTCCCCTTTCGCCAACGTGCCCCGAGCGGGGCGCGCTTATACCTTCACCAACGCCTCGCAGGAGACCTGTCTTATCGGTGGCACGCCTGATCTGCAAGTTCCAGTGTTGCCCGAATCTTCAGGGAAAAAGGTTGGCCTGGGCGTTTGCCGCAATTGTACTGACGCCTTGTTTGCCGGGCGCAGCCAACACTGGATCACATTGGAGCCAACACAGTCAGCACACTTTATTGTGACCGGAAAACCTGTATACGGCATTTATCACCTCCCATGCGCTTTCTGGTCGAAGCTTTTTCTGGCGAATATGGGGGGAACGATCGAACTCGACTATGGGCTTCCGGCATGCGAAGGGATTGATGTCTCCGCCTGGCGCGACGGCGCCTACGACGATGACCCACTGAACCTCCATTATGTGAGCTCGAAACCAAGCTCTGACAAACCCTTGGATCTACCCGACAAATGCGCCAAGGATGTCACGCCTTCGACTGGCCGTCCTGTTATGTTTGCACCAGATGGCGCAGTCCAGTTCGGTCTTTCGTCCCGATCCAGCGCGTTCCACGACAACGCACCACTGGCAATCTGGGCCTACAACCCTACTGACAATGATGTCGAACTCACAAAAGCATGCGCGGACATCAATGAGCTCTTCCTCGAAAGGTTTGATGTTCTCGACCAAAGCGGAAATCGAGTGCTCACCAAGCAGGAAGTAAAACCTTGGCGTGACATCATAGTGTGCACCAGAGACTTTCCCATCAGCATCGCGTCGCATAGTTGCATCCACGGCAATCTCGATTACCATGGCTCCGGTTTCGTAGTGAACCTCCCCTCGATGTACACACTCCCCGTGGGACATTATCAGGTTGTGCCGAAACTCAAGAAAGGAGACCGGAGGCTGTCGATAACAGGTCTTGCGGTTGATGTAACGCCTTGATATGAATCTCTACCCGAGCGGGCTAATGTGTATAAATCGCGCGACCGGTTTTCCGGCCGTGATCGATCTACAGCATCTGACGAAACAGCTATGGAACTGGCCTTCAGCCCTTCCATGTCTGGTTACTCGAAACTCCGGCATTACCTCGTTGCGCACGGCCGAGATTACGGAGATTCGCTTTACCGATGGAACGAGCTGGCATCCGACCGGCATCGCCGGATGCGTTGCTTATTTCAATGGAGTTCATCTGGTGAATGCGGACTCGGCGAAGTAGTTCGGCGTAGGAAGAATTCGTTGTGTGTTGCTTTGCGGTAAGAGGTACAAGGATTTAGTTGCAGCGCACAAAAGCGCTGAAGCAACGTTGAAATACGTCGAGGTCCCATGTGTAAGGTTGAATTACCTCTGGTCAACGATCTGATAAGTAACAGGATTCTTGCCCTGGGCACATTCGAGCTCGACTGTTTGTCCGTTTGACAGTGTGTAAACAACCTGCCGGGGAGGATTGGTTGAGTTATCCGATCGCAGGAGCGTCACCACAACTGTGCTTGGCTGACTGTTTCGGCCCAATGGCAGTGGCTGCGGATTCTGCAGCACCCACATGCCACCTTCTTTTGCTTTCATACAGCGGTTGTTGGGATCAGAATCCAGTCTCAACACGGCTGAGCCGCCGGCAGTGGATGCAAAGAACGGGACAAGAGCAAACAGAGATAGGATTCGCATAACACCTCAACAGGAGCGATCGGGATGATGATACGCGCTTTGATCTGTACAGCAAGGACACGAGAACATCATCCGGCAGCGACCTGCACGGATTGCATAGTGGGTGTGTTTGCGTTGCGATCGTGTAGATGAGGTCTTAGAACGCTGAAGGCGCTCTCTATACCAGCCTGGGGCAACGCCCCAGGTATGAGGCACCCAAGAACGATAGAGCGCTGAAGGCGCGTTCCATAGTTGTTTCGCCAGATGTTGCAGATCGATCGGTGATGCATAGAACAATGATCGCGGTTCGAAAAATATTGGGCTCGCTCGATAGACCGCTCCTATAGAGCGGGCCTTCAGCCCTTGGTCCCTTTCCCTACTCACAACCTGGGGCGTTGCCCCAGGCTGGTATAGAACGCGCCTTCAGCGCTCAAAGACCTTAACTCGACAGCGGTGCGGATCGTCGCTGCGCTGATGGATCGTCGGCGGGCTTTTGATTATGAAGCTTACCTCTCCTGCATGACTCGTGCGCGGCTTTCGCGCTTCGCTCTATTCGACCATCCCAGGCGGAGGCCAAGGTAGCCCACAACCAATAGAGCGGCGAAGAGCATTGCGATCAGGCGGTTGTAATAGACCAGGCTTGCCAGGCAGATGCCTGCCGCGATCAGGGTCCAGATGGGCAGCAATGGATAGAGCGGAGCGCGGAAGGGGCGGGCCATCGCGGGTTCGCTCTTTCGCAGACGGAAGAGTGCCAGCATGCTGACGATGTACATCACCAGCGCTCCCAGCACCGACATGGTGACGATGTTGGCGGTCAGCGGTTGGCCGCCGAACTGGATCCAATTGTCACTATAGATGGCCGCAATACCAACGACCCCGCCGGCGAGGATGGCAATGTGCGGTGTGCGGAAGCGTGGATGGATCTTGCCGAGGAGTGCGGGGAGATAGCCGGCGCGGGCCAGCGCGAAGATCTGGCGAGAGTAGCCGAAGACGATGCCGTGCAACGAAGCCACCAGGCCAAAGAGCCCGAGCCAGACCAGCATGTGCAGCCATCCGCTGCTGCCGCCAACCACGATCTTCATGGCTTGCGGCAGCGGATCGTTGATGTTGGCCAGTACGCTCCAATCACCGACTCCGCCGGCAAAGACCATGACACCCAGCGCAAGGATCAGAAGCGTGATGATGCCGCCGATGTAGGCGATGGGGATAGAACGCGCCGGGCGCTTCACTTCTTCGGCCGCCATCGCGACACCTTCAATGGCAAGAAAGAACCAGATGGCAAACGGTACTGCGGCAAACATCCCAACTGCGGTGTGCGGTGAAAGGTGATCGTGTCCTGCCCATCCGTGGGCAAGGAAGTTCGTGAGCCGGAAGCCGGGCGCGACGACTGCCATGAAGACCAGCAGCTCCACGATGGCGAGCACCGTCACCATCAGCTCAAAGCTGGCTGCCACGTGCACGCCGAGGATGTTGATCGCCATGAAGAGCAGGTAGGCGAGTACGGCGGCATGCTTTGGAGCGAGCCCGGGGAACTGCACATGAAGGTATGCTCCGATGGCCAATGCGATCGCGGGCGGAGCGAAGACGAACTCGACCAGCGTAGCCGCAGCAGCGATGTAGCCACCGGTGTCTCCGAAGGCACGTTGTGCATAGGCAAACGGACCGCCGGCGTGCGGGATCGCCGTGGTGAGTTCGGTGAAGCTGAAGATGAAGGCCGCGTACATCGTCGCTACCAGGACGGTGACCAGAAGAAAACCGAGGGTACCGGCGCTGGCCCAGCCGTAGCTCCAGCCGAAGTATTCGCCGGAGATGACAAGGCCGACAGCGATTCCCCAAAGCTGCCAGGTGTTCAGGGTGGCTTTCAGGTGCGAGTGATCTTCCAAGGTCGCCTCGATGCGATGCGTATGATGTTTGAGCTTATCTGATTTGTCATCCCGCAGGGATCTGCTTTCTGTCTGGCCAGGATAGAAGCATTGGTGGAAAAGCAGATTTCTCCGCTACGCTACGAAATGACAAAAAAGGATCGAGCTTCGCTCGATACATCACCCGTGACATGGAGTACTGTTTTATAGAGCGGGCCTTCAGCCCTTCCTCGCCTGGTTACCCGGAGTCCTGGGGCGTTGCCCCAGGCTGGTATAGAACGCGCCTTCAGCGCTTTAAAGCTGATCGCTACGGGACGACAAACAAAAAACGGATCGGGCTTCACTCTATACATACCCGTGAAATGGAGGACCGTTTTATAGAACGGGCCTTCAGCGCTTTAAAAAGCAGATCCCTACGGGATGACAAAAATAAAGATCGAGGGCGATCCCGCGATACCATAGCTTGCACATGCGACACGCTGCCCTTCTCTGCTCTCTCCTTGTCAGCTCCTTCGCCTTCGCTGCACCTGTAAAACATGCTGCCGGACCACGTATCGAGGTCACCGTTACACCGACGGCTGCTGGTAGCGCTCCGCTGACCGGGCGGATTCTTGTCGCCATCTCGAAGGCCGCCACGGGAGAACCGCGCAATCAGATCGATGAATCGTATGAGTCGCAGCAGGTCTTTGGCATGGACGTCACCGGCGCTGCCCCTGGCACGCCGATTGTGCTCGATGACGCCAGTGCGTATGGCTATCCCATTCGGCATCTCGCCGATCTGCCTGCTGGCGAGTACACCGTGCAGGCCGTCTTCAATCGTTACGAAGAATTCCATCTTGCCAATGGCAAGACCGTCCTGCTGCCGCCTGACAAAGGTGAGGGACAGCACTGGAACACCAAGCCCGGCAACCCGATGAGCAAGCCCGTCAAGCTGACCTTCGCGAAGAATGGGGCTGTAACGATTACGGCGGATGCAATGATTCCCGAGCCTCCGGCCCCGGCGCCCGATACGAAGTACATCCGTCACGTGCGTATCCGCAGTGAGCTGCTCTCGAAGTTCTGGGGACGCGAGATGTTCGTCTCGGCCATTGTGCTTCTGCCGGAGGGCTTCGACAGCCATCCCGATGCGCACTATCCCACGGTCGTCTATCAGGATCACTTTCATCCCAACTTCAGCGCCATTGGCTGGCGCGAGACGCCGCCTCCATCGGATCTGCAGGGACGCGAAGCCGTCCGCGCCAAGTGGCAGTATGCCTTTTACCAGGCATGGACCAACGGAACCCTGCCGCATGTTCTGATCGTTGAGCCGCAGCATGCCAATCCGTACTACGACGACTCGTATGCGGTGAACTCAGCCAGCATTGGACCGTATGGCGATGCCATTACGCAGGAGCTGATTCCGGCCGTGGAGAAGCAGTTTCGCGGCATCGGCCAGGGATGGGCGCGTGCGACCTATGGCGGCTCGACCGGAGGCTGGGAGGCGCTGGCGTCGCAGGTCTTCTATCCGGAGTTCTACAACGGCACCTGGTCGTTCTGTCCCGATCCGGTCAGCTTCCACGCCTACCAGGGCGCCGATCTTTACACCGACACCAATGCCTACACACGCACGGGCCCCTTTGAGACCATCGACATTCCGTCCGACCGTCGCGGCGACTCGCACATTACCGCCCAGATGGCGCAGGTGAATCACTATGAGCTCGCTCTCGGATCGCATGGCCGCTCGGGCGAACAGTATGACATCTGGCAGGCTGTCTTCTCGCCGCAGGGCGCTGACGGTTTGCCCGCTCCGGTCTATGACAAGGACACCGGCGCCATCGACAAAGAGGTGGTGAAGTACTGGCATGATCATTACGATCTGGACGCCATTCTGATGCGCGACTGGACGACGCTTGGGCCGAAGCTCGAAGGCAAGCTGCACATCGCCGTCGGCGACTCCGATACCTACTACCTGAATAACGCTGTCTATCTGCTGGAGGCCGATCTCAAGAGCACGCGCAATCCGCATTCGGATGCGACCTTCGACTTCGGTCCGCGCAAGCCGCACTGCTATACCGGCGCGCTGCCGGAGTGGGATGAGAGTCAGGGTGCTGACATGAATCAGCGTGTGCTGCCGTTGATGACCCGTCACATGCTGGAGACCGCGCCGAAGGATGCGGATACGAAGTCTTGGGTGTATTGAACGCGACGAACACCCATACACTGGGTGCACCATTTCATGCTAATCATCGAACGAACTTGTTCGTTCGATCCATCGTGCGTCGCGCGATTGTCTTGCTTAAGGGGACGGCTTCAGCCGTCCCGTAGGGAGACCGCAAGACATGCGGCTTTAGCCGCTGAGGGCTAATCGTCCACGTCAAATACCATCCATATTATGGCCATCCCGACACGTACTGCGAGACCCGGGACGTACTTCGTCACATCCCTAGTAGCTAATCGATGTAGAGTCTTTCAAGTTACGCGCAATGCCGAGCTGCTTCTTGAAACCTTGGATCATTATCGCGAGAACTATCTCCTACACGCCTATGTCGTGATGCCCGACCACATCCATCTGCTACTGACTCCAACACAAATCACGCTTGAACGAGCGATGCAATTGATCAAAGGAGGGTTCTCTCATCGCTTTCATGCATCGCAACCCGTATGGCAGCGAGGATTTACGGACCATCGGATTCGGAATGCAGAGGACTATGCAACGCGCCTTGAATACATCGCTCGGAACCCTGTGCGAGCGAGGTTATGTGCAACTGCTGAAGAATATCCGTATTCTTCCGTAAGGCCAACGATTCGGCTGGACGAGTACCTCAGCGGCTAAAGCCGCGTTTCTCTCTTGCTCTCTACGGGACGGCTAAACAGTTTGCGGAAAAACGCGTCTTTTCGCCTGCGGGTCAGTCTGTTGTGAGGGATCGGTGAGTTGTTTTGGTTCTCTATGGCACGTTGTTATGCGGTTTGGGTGGGTTTAGAGGGTGTTTAGACACACTACGGCCGTGTCATGACTGTGCTGGGATGGGAGGTATCAGCTTCACCAGCCGCAGCAGATTATGGGCTGCGGCCATGAGCTGTACCATCCAGTCCACCTTGCGTAGCCCACGCAGCTTGGTCTGTCGCATCGAACGGTCCAGCTTCATCCAACCGAAGACCTTCTCAACCAGTTTGCGTTTCCTCTGACTGATCGCATATCCCGGCTCGCTGCGTTCCTTGCTGTTGAGCCAGTTGGGCCATTTGGGGTTCGGCTCATACTCGGCCACGTGCGGCCTGACCTTGCGACGGCGCAGGGCCTTGATGAACTTCTCGTACTGATAGCCCTTGTCGGCTCCCAGCGTGATCCGCTTTTTACGCTTGATCCGCTTCAACATCTTCAGAGCCGCTGCACGTTCCTCTGTCGTCCCGGCCTGTGTGGCCATGGCCGCCACCACCAGACCGTTGCGGTTCTCGGTGATCACATGGCCCAGATAGCTGGGAACCGATGCTCCGCTGGAGCTCTTGCGATACAGCCGCGCTTCCGGATCGGTAGAGGACTCATGAGTATCACGCAGTAGCTTCTTACCACCCGCTCCCGTCCCACGGTCCGGAGGATCGGCCTTCTCATGGAAGCTGCGCCGGTTGGCCCATGCCTGGATCAGCGTGCCGTCCACCGTGAAGTGTTCTTCGCTGAGCAGCTTGTGCTGGCTAGCTTCCTCCAGCACCGCCAGCAGAAGCTTCTGGCTGGCTTCGCCGGCGATCAGACGCTCCCGGTTCTTGGTAAATACCGTCACGTCCCACACCGGATCGTCAATCTCCATGCCCACGAACCAGCGGAACAACAGGTTATAGTTCAGCTGCTCCATCAACTGCCGTTCCGAGCGAATCGAGTACAGCACCATCAGCAACTGCGCACGCAGCAGACGTTCCGGCGCGATCGATGGTCGCCCTGTCGCCGCGTAAAGCTGCGACAACTCACCATCCATCCGCTTCAGTGCCGCATCCACCATAGTCCGGATCCTCCGCACCGGATGATCCGATGCGATCCGCTGCTCCATCGTTACGTAACTGAACATCCCGCTCTGCTTCGCTTCTTCTCCCCGCATACCTCTCTCTTACGACAATCCCCGAAAAACGAAAAGAGTTTTTCCGCAAACTGTAAAGCCGTCCCCTTAAGCAAGACATTCGCGCGTCGCGCGAACGGAGAGGCATTGATCTGGATTCGAATGCCTCACGGCTGTCGCCAAGAACTTCTCCGGGGACCCCACCCTTCGCGACAAGTCGCGAAGAATGGGGCAACGAGTGTATCGGTAGATCCGGACTATGTTGAAACCTTCTCGTTACGACGCCTTGCGCAGGGTCGAGCGGTAGTCTTCGACGAACTTGCGGATGCCTTTGTCTGTGAGCTCGTGTTTGATGTTGAAGTTTTGCCACGGCTGGTTCAGATCGATCTGGCGATACTCCATCGGCTTACCGTTGAACTGGTAGCGGAAGTTCGCATCCGGCATCGGACGGCCGGCTGTCACCCATTCCAGAATCACCTTCGCGGGAACAGTAACCAGGTCCACACCGATCTGGAAACAACGCATCAGGTGCGGCAGACTGCGGATGCTTGCGCCGAGAATATGGACATGGCCGTCGCCGGTGGTGAACATGCGCTTGATGTTCGCCAGCAGGTCCATGCCGTTCCATCCGATGTCGTCGAGACGTCCGACAAAAGGCGAAACATAGACCGGGGCCTTCGATCCTTTGGTCGCCGCATAGACTGCCGCGGCCTGCTCCTGCGAGAAGCACAGAGTCATGTTCACGCGCATTCCCTGGGCAACGGAGCGCTGCGCAGCCTTCAGGCCTTCGGGCGTGCAGGGATATTTGATGTAGGCGTTGGGGATCCAGGTAAACATCTCCTGGCCCTGCTTCACCATCCGGTCGGCCGTTGTGTCGAAGTCGGCGAAGACCTCGATCGAGACTCCGGCGCTTCCGACCATGGGCGAGATCTCCTGCACGATCTTGCGGTAGGCGGCGCTCTCCTCGGCTTCTGAGAGCGAGCGGCCGGACTCGACCCGCTTTTTCACCTCGGGGTTTTTGGCGATCAGGGATGGATTGGTAGTCTGGCCGTCGACGTATCCGAGCGCCTCTTTGACCCGCATCGTCTCCGCCGGATCGCCGCCATCGACAAGAATCTTTGTGGCCAGGTGGCCAGCCTTGGTTTGAGCGGTATCAACTTTTGCCATGTGATTTCCCCCTGACGGGTTGGCGGCTCACAGAATCAGGCGATGAAAGGTTGCCGACACACGAAATCCGCGCCATCCGGTGATGTCACCGGAGGCAGGCGGACAGGCTAGCCAATGCCTGTGTCCTTGTCGCGCCGTCTTCCCCTTAAAAGTTAGACGCTGGAGGTCTTCAGCCCGTGGCCTCATGATGCAAATTTGATATCCGGGAGCGGGGAGTGTCCAGCCAGAATTTCAGGCGCTCTTCCCATTCTTAGGATAGCAAGCCTGCCTTTTCAGAAACAGACTGTTTTTCGGCCTCGTTTCCGGATACGTTCAACCCTCGGGCTGGAGGAACGCGCAGGCGCGCGGCGTCCTTCATCGCCCAAACGGGAGGGGGAACAATATGCTAGTTGCGGCGAACAGGTTCGGGGCTTCCACGGTGGATGCGATCGCAAAGCAGGTTGGACCGGCGGGCATCGATATCGCCTACCAGCGGCTCGGCGATCCGCTGGCGCCTGCGGTGCTGCTGATCATGGGAGTTGCGGCACAGTCCATCCACTGGCCGGATGGCTTCTGCAATGCCCTGCTCGATTGCGGGCTGCAGGTGATCCGTTTCGACAACCGCGATGCCGGGCTCTCGACACACTTCAGCGACGCGGCGGTTCCCGATCTTCCCGCGGTGCTTGCCGGAGATCTGTCGTCGGTGTCCTACACACTCTCCGATATGGCCGCCGATGCGATAGGCCTGCTCGACGTACTGGATATCGAGAAGGCGCATGTCGTGGGTGCTTCAATGGGCGGACAAATTGCGCAGACGATGGCGATTGAGCATCCCCAGCGTGTCCACTCGCTGTGTTCGATGATGTCGACGACCGGCAACATGGCCGTAGGCCAGCCCGCTCCGGAGGTGTTGCGAGATCTGTTCTCCGGAGCTCCGGCGGAGACGCGCGAGCAGGTCATCGAGCAGTATCTGCGGGCGATGCGCATCGTCGGCTCGCCGGGATATCCAGTCGACGAAGGCGAGGTGGCCGCGCGTGCAGGCCTGGCCTATGACCGCTCACACGATCGAGTTGCCACCGCACGTCAGGCGGTGGCGACCGTTGCCTCGGGAGACAGGACAGAGCGGCTGCGGCTGCTCCAGGTTCCGGCGCTGGTGATTCACGGCCCGGCCGATCGTATGTGCGACGTCAGCGGAGGGCGCGCCACCGCCGATGCTATCTCGGGGGCAAAGCTCGTTCTGATCGAAGGGATGGGACATAATCTTCCGCCGGGGCTGCGGCTGCAGCTGGCCGCACAGATTACCGAGTTCGTCTGGCATGTGGAACGTGTCTCGCTGCGGTGAGTTTAAGATTTCGTTATGCCCGCAGACATCACGATCAATCTCTGGAAGCAGCACCTTGGCGCCGTCCCGATAGCCATATGGGAACAGACGGATACTACCGTGTTGATTCTGGCCGACAACGATCTGACAGAGATCTCGTCGCGCATCGGCGGCATGCAGCGTCTGCGAACGTTGGACCTTGGGCACAACCAGCTTGCATCATTACCGGAAGAGATCGGAGAACTCGCCGGGCTTTCCGACTTTCTCTATCTTCACGACAACCGGCTGACGTCTTTGCCGTCTTCGATTGCTGCGCTTGCTCGACTGCGCTATCTGAACATCAGTGAGAATCAGCTCACGGTATTTCCCGAGAGCATCTGTCGGATGTCCGGCTTGCTGGAACTACGAGTGACAGACAATCAGCTCTCGCAACTCCCGACGTCGATCGGTAGAATGACGCAACTGCGGGAGCTTCATCTGAGGAATAACCGGCTGCGCACGCTTCCGGAGGAGATTGCTGGTTGCTCGGAGCTGCGGCAGATCGATCTTCGCGGGAATCCGATTGAAGCTCTTCCGGATGCGATTGTGCAACTTCCTAAATTGGAAAAGCTGGATCTGCGATGGGTGACGATTGAAGAACCTGCGTGGTTGAGTGATCTGGAAGCGCGTGGGTGTTTGGTTTATCGGTGATTGTTGAGACTACCCATACACTGGGTGCCCCATTCACGCGAAGCGTGAATGGACGTTTGAGCAACGCGCGAGTTGGTGGGAGCGGTGGGCTTCAGCCCTGGGCTTTTCTGATTGTCAAAGCAAAAGGCCCAGGGCTAAAGCCCGACGTATTCTTAGGTCTAAATCAGCGGGCTGAAGCCCGCTGCTCCCACCCAAAAGACAATTCGCGTGTTGCTCGAACATCCCACCCATCGCGATACCACCCCAACGAACGAGTTCGTTAGGGACCCCGATACGCGATGGATGGGGAACCCGGTTTCGTAGTAACTCCAAAAGCAGGTCCTTCGCTTACCCACCCCAGCCAGCGAAGCTGGCCGGGGACCCCGTCCGCTCAGGATGACAAACTACGTTGCACCCTTGATCCGTTTCGCAACTTGCCTGTCCGGTCTGCAACATTTCAGAAGACGCGTTCGTAACTCCCGCATAGGCTCGGGCGCATGCAAACTCATTCGCCAGCGCTCCTTTCGGAATGCGGCTCGTCGTATCGCCGCCGGTTCTCTCTCTGGATACTTCTAACGCTCTTTGCCCTGGCCGCCGGGCAACTTGCTTACGCGGCCGACACCATCAAGGTCCCCATGACCAATGACGGTTGGACAGTTACGGCGGGCACCGTAGACTTCGTCGAGTACATGGGCCGTCCAGCGATCTCCCTGAAGGCCGGCAACTTTGCCAAGCACATCCCTACCGGAGCGGCGGTGCTGAAGTCAGTCAACTTCCACAACGGCACCATTGAGTACGACGTCATCGCCAGCGGAGGCATGGGTGCGGGCTTCGTCTTCCGCCGCTCCGATAAAGATAACTACGAGATGTTCTACCTTCGTCCGCGTCCGAAGTGTGAGGATGCTCCGGACTGCATTCAATACGCTCCCGAGACGAAAGGCGCTCTGCTGTGGGATGTCTTTCCGCAGTACCAGGGGCCGGCGCCGTTGCAGCAGGAAGGCTGGAATCAATCATGTGAAGCTCGTGGTCGGGCGGTTCCGTAACGGTGATTGCACAACGCCGTGCAGAGCAGGTTGAGATCCGCATCGCCGATGATGGCGTCGGTCTGCCGCCGGAGTGGTCGCTGGAGACCTGCGAAGGCCTGGGGCTCTCCGTCACCCGCGAACGCATTACAACGCTGCATAACGGAGCCAGCAGTTTTTCCGTGACGCGCCGTCCCACCGGCGGAACCGAAGTAGAGATCGTGCTTCCGCTCCGGTCGGTGGATGGGAACGAACGAGGGAACGGATGACGTCACAGCCTTCGGAACGGCTTCGCGTGCTTGTCGTCGACGATGAGGCTCCCGCGCGCCAGCGCATTGTCGATCTGCTGAAGAAAGATGCGCAGATCGAAGCGGTGCTTGAGGCAGGTGATGGCCTGGCAGCGGTAGAGGCAATCGAACGCGAGGCGCTCGATCTCGTCTTCCTCGATGTGCAGATGCCGGAGCTCGATGGGCTCGGCGTGATCGAAGCGATCGGCGCGGAGCGTATGCCGCTCACCATCTTTGTCACGGCATACGATCAGCACGCGATCCGCGCCTTTGAGGCCAACGCTCTCGACTATCTGCTCAAACCATTCAGCGATGAACGTCTGGAAGCGGCGGTCTGCCGCGCAAAGACTCGTCACCTGGAACGCAATATGCAGGCACTGGGAATGGGCATGCTGCGTATGGTCGCCGCCGCTGGGCCATCAGGACGCAGCATCGATCGCCTGGTGGTGAAGTCCGCGGGAGTAACGCGTTTTCTTCGTGTCGTTGAGATTGACTGGATTGAAGCGGCGGGGGTGTATGCCAATCTGCATGTGGGCGGGAAAGAGATTCTCTATCGTGCCAGTCTGAACGAACTTGCGGAGAGTCTGGATGCGATGCGGTTTATCCGTGTCCATCGGTCGGCGATTGTGAACATCGATAGCATTCTTGAGCTGCACTCGATGTCGCATGGTGAGTTTGAGCTGGTGTTGAAGGATGGCCATCGTTCTCGTGTGAGCCGGACGTATCGGGCGGAGTTGGAGAAGCGGTTGGGGCAATCGTTGTAGAAGCAGTGCTGCTTCCCAACGAACTTATTTGGTCGACGTACGTATGCCGGATAAGAACCGTACCTCAGCGGCTAAAGCCGCGTTTTTTCTCAGACTTTTGTACGGCACGGCTGAAGCCGTGCCCTTAAGCAAGGCATTCGCACCTTTGGTGCGAAATGGTTGCGCTGCGCGCAACGGAGTAAAGCAGCTAAGTACGATTCGTTAGCAAACAAAAGCATATCTCTCATTCGCGCGCGATGTTTGCCGTACGGCACGGCTGAAGCCGTGCCTTTAAGCAAGGCATTCGCACTTTTGGTGCGAAATGGTTGCGCTGCGTGCAACAGAACAATGCAAGTGCGATCCGTCGGCGACAAGGCATGCCTTCGTTCGCGCGTAGCGCGATGTTTTGCTTAAGGGCATGGCTTTAGCTGTCTAGTCTCCAGAGATGGTTTACAGTTTGTCTCCACACATCCTTTACAGATTGAGTGAGTTTGCGGGGCAGGGTTCCACGATCGTGGAACCCTGCCCCGTGAGGTCGAGTTCCCGGATGGGCGTGTCACCGTAGAAGATCAGGATGCGTTGATCGATGCGAGCGAGACGGACAGGCTGATGAGCCAGGGCTCCGGCTACCTGCCAGCTGCGTCCGTCCAGCCAGAGCGCTCCGTTGCTGTTGAGCTCGCGCACTTCGGCATCCGGGGCATACGCGGGGTTACGTGGTTCGGTGTACTCTCGCTGGCTGGGGTGCCAGTGGTCTGCTGGCGTTTCCATGTCCAGCGCTTCATGGGGACGAACATGGTTGTACTCTTCCCGGAAGCGGTCCAGCCATGACTGGCCAGGCGGCGTATCCATCGGCCCGCACCTTCTCCGTGCCCGCTCCAGGGCACCGTGGAAGCGTTCCACCTTACCCTGGGTCTGCGGGTGGCGGACTCCGGAGAAGTACAGCCGGATGCCCAGCCGCATCAGCCACACGGATAGCTGCGTCCATCCTCCTGGTGACTGCGCGTTCCACCAGGGCTGGCCGTGATCCATCAGCATGGCCTCGGGCAACCCACAGTCAGAGAACGCCTTATCCAGCCTCTGTTGGACGACGAGACCTTCACCCGAGGACAGTTGCTCCAACACCAAGGCATAGCGGCTGTGGTCATCCAACACGGATAAGGGGCCAAGATGCGCGTTCCATCCCTTAGGGCTTTTGAAATCCATCTGCCAGAGCTGATTAGGCGCCTCGCGACAGAAGCTGCCAGTGGCCTGTGGATGGCTGTCCAGCCGGTGGATCAGACCGTGCCGACGCAACACTCGATGTACGGTCGACGATGGCACCTTCACCCCAGATCGGCCGAGCAGAACGCGAAGCTTACGTGCACCCCAGTCAGGATGCTGGCGCCGTAAAGACACGATCTGCTCTTCCAACTCGGCAGGGCTCTGACGGGGACTCAGCAGAGGCCTGCGGCTGGCTTCCTGCATGCCGGCCGCTCCATGCTCACGGTATCGCTTCAGCCACAGATAACCCGTCGGACGGCTAATCTCGTACTCCACACACAGAGACGAAAACGATCGCTCTCCAATCATCGCCGCCTCCACAAACCGCAATCGCTGCGCTTCCACTTCCACCTTCCTCCATGCCATCCAAAAACACCCCTAAACAGGCATAAACCTGTAAAGGATGTCTGGAGACAAGGTGTAAAGGATGTCATGGAACTGAACAGCTTTAGCCATGCCGTACAGAGTTAGAAAGAGACTGCGGCTTTAGCCGCTGAGGGCTATCTGTCGCACAACACGCTACGGCATCAAGACAAAGTTTTGAATCGCGATCTTTGAGCCTCCGCGAGCACGCTCTTTATCGGGAGCAATCACCAGTGTGATCTCGTCGAACTGGTGATGCCGTGCCGCTGCGGGTAGTTCGAAGCGCATTGATTCATGTACCGGCGGCCGCGTCAGTGAGATGTGTTTGACCTGGCTTGATGGAATCACGATGCTGCCGAGCGAGATCGATTGCCGGGTCTTGAGCGAAGTATCTTTCAACCGTACTTCGAGACGAATGATTCCCGGGCGGGCGTCGCCGTTCAGCAAGTCCACCCGCAGTGCATGGCAGCAGTCCAGACTGATGGGGTTGGGCAGGAGCTGGTGCGCCTCCATCTGGAGGGGGTATTCGTCTGTCGAGCGGACGTTGGCCTTGATGGGATCGCCGTGCTGCACCCTGGCATCCCGCCTTGGCTGCAGGTCAGGATGCTTGAAGTACCAGTAGACGCCATCGAATGGAATCACGACCGGCTCCGCAATTGCAGCGGAGAAAGATGTCTGTTCGCCCTTGGTCGGCGGCACAATACGCGGATGCGGCTTTGGCGGCAGCATCAGGATGACGCCGGAGTATCCACTGCTGGGTACGCTCGCGTGGACGGATTGAACGACTGGCGGGCGGATGGCGAGCAGTCCGCTCAACGACTGCACGCCATAGGCGCGCTGCAGAAAGGGCGTAAGTGCAGTCGCCAGCAGGAAGAAGGCCGTCGCGGTCTGTACGAAGGCTGCTTTGGAGAAACGGCGGCGCTGACGGCGCAGGCGGTCGGGACGAACGATGGGATGACGCAGCAGCAGAATCAGCAGGCAGATGGAGAACAGGCCCGCGGCCATCCATGGGCTGCCGTTCATCAGCAGTGCGGCCCCTGACTGTACGGCGACAACGACGACTACGTACGGCAGGAGCGTACGCCACAACGGCACGACCGTCTCGACCTGGAAGAGCGGCCGGGCGGAGCGGGCGGTGGGATCTTCCTGTTCCGGCTTCTCGAAACGATCATTCCAAAGTGCGAGATAAATGATGGCGTTCGCGCATGCCCAGGGCACGATGCAGCAGAGCCAGAGCGAGTGTTCCGCATTCAGCAGCGAGACCAGCGGCAACCAGACAATCGCAGCCCAGATATGCAGCATGAGCAGGCCAACCGGCGCATGCAGATACTCACGGATGAGCCGCCAGATCGCCCAGACGGTCGCCAGGTGAATACATGCGGCAATCGTAAGATCGATGGCAGCACGCAGGAAGAGTTGGGCCAAACTGAGACTGGGCCGCGACGGAGGCGCCAGGATCAGCGTGACTGCGACGCTGGTGGCAAGAATGCTGCCGATGAGCGGCAGCAGCATGGGCGATGAGATCTGGTTGGAGCGCGTGAACATCGGTAAGCCCTCAGAACGGAAATCACGAGCGCTCCCATCTTGCCTGTATTTTCGCGATTGCGAAAGTGCTTAAACAAGAAAAGGCCCGGCAAAGGATGCCGGGCCTTACTTGTATTGTTGTTTACTTGGTTGCCGGTTCAGGAGTTGGATTGCGCGGCAGCATCTCGGCGCGCGTTGCCGTGTTGTACACGAACCAGGCTTCAACCGCCGCTCCCTGCATGACATCGCCCTGCTGCACTCGGTCGTAAAGATCCATGTTGGAGTGGTGCGTGCGGGTACCGTACTCCAATGGATCCTGCATGAAGCCGTATCCGTTGAGGCCGATCCAACTGAAGGAGGTTGAGTCGGTGCCGCCGGGCTCGCGGGTGGGCGGAGCGGTGGCGCCGATGACCGTAGTGATCTCGAGATCCTTCAGCGGAGCGATCCACTGTTCGAAGATTTCCTTGGTCAGCAGGTTGCCGTTGGCGGAGATGCCGCGGAAACGTCCGCTGCCCGAGTCGTCGTTGTAATACGCGTCGAGCTTTGCATACTCCGGCGTCAGCTTCATGGTGTTGCGCGGAGCGAAGTGTTGCTGGACATAGAACTTCGATCCCAGCAGACCCTCCTCTTCCCCGCCCCACAAGGCGATGCGCACGGTGCGAGCCATCGGCTTGTGCAGCGAAGTGAGAATACGGATGGCCTCAATGGCGACCGAGGATCCGGTGCCGTTGTCGGTGGCTCCGGTGCCTCCCTGCCAGGAGTCGAGGTGGCCGCCCAGCATCACAACCTCGTCGGACTTCGACGTGCCGGGAATCTCACCAACGACATTGAAGCCCATCTGGTTGTCCTTATAGGTGGTGGTCTCGATATCGAAGGTCAGTTTGGGCGTCATGCCATGCTGCAGCAGACGGACAACGCGGTTGTAATGCTCCGGCGTGATGGCCACCATCGGCGGAGGAACCGGATCGTTGGGGTCCTGTGAGCCGCCCCAGGTGGCGAAGACTGTGCCGCCGTCGCCGTTGGTGCCGTAGTTCACGGCGACCAGAGCGCCCTCATCGCTGAGGAACTTGCTGGTGTCGTTGCGCAGCTTCAAAGCAGCGTTGCGATCGACAGGCACAGGAGCCGGCCCGCGTGCAGGCGCTCCGCCGAACCCGCCCATACGGGAAGGATCGGGAACACGCGTGCGGGCCGCGATCTCTTCGTCCGTAAGGCGATGTGCTTCGGCCTCGGTGTGCATCGCAACCACCTTGGGATCGGCAATGAGCACCACCTTGCCCTTCAGCTTGCCCTTGTATTTGGCGAAGTCGGCCTGCGAGTGGATCGGCGCGAGAATGGCTTCGCCAGTCACAGGCCCATTGGTTCCGGGAGTCCAGGCCAGCGGGAAACCGATCAGCGGAGCGTAGTTCGGTTCGACCAGGGCGCCGTAAAACTTCCTGTACTGCCAGGAGTTGCCGAAAGGTCCCCAGGGCTCGAGGTGAACATTCTTCAGCCCGTAAGATTCAAGCCGCTTTACGATCCACTCAGCAGCAGCGCGGTGATTTGGAGATCCGTTCACGCGAGGACCATAAACATCGCTCAGATAGAAGAGATGCTCCATGACCTGCGAGTTGTTGAAGGCCTGCCACTTGATCTGGTTCAGGACGCCGAGATCAATGGGCTCAGAAGACTGCTGGCCTGCCAGTGGCATTGCCACCAGCAGGCCAAGGGCGATGAGACTTCTTTTCATCGTCGTAACCACTTCCTTTTAGAAGCTGAGCTTCACAGCGAATTGGATATTGAACGGCTCGCCGACGCCGAGACCCGGCGCTGAAGAGGCATTACGCGTGTTGGTGATCAGACCGTAGGAGCTTGAGGTCGGTGTCACCGTTGGATTGGCGAAGTTGTTCAGGTTGAAGACGTTGAAGATTTCTGCGCGGAACTCGCTCATTACCCTCTCGGTCACCGGCGTACGCTTGATCAGGGAAAAATCGACCGTGTGGAAGATTGGTCCCGTGAAGGCATCGCGCCGCAGGTTGCCGTAGGTAAAGTTTGCCGGTGTGCTGAACGTGACGCTTGCAGGTTGCAGGTAGCGATACGTACGGCCGGAGGACGAGCTGGTAGCAAGCTGCGCGCCGCCTACATACGGGCTTACGCCGTTCCAGTTCGGACGATTCTTCAGCTCGCCGGTTCCATCCACGTTGGTGGAATACTGCGGGTTGATGGGCGTTCCTGAGGTGAACTGCACCAGCGCATTCACCTGGTAGCCTTGCGTGATCCGCTTAGCCTTATCAGTGAACTTGGGCAGCGTGTAGTAGGCAAACCCGTTCAGTACGTGGCGATTGTCAAAAGTGCTTGGACCGTAGTCCGCCTTCAGGTCATAGCTGTTCATCGGCGTTGTATTGCTCGACGCATAGTCCAGCGACTTCGACCAGGTGTAGTTGAAGGTCGTGATCAGCCCCTTCCATGCTGCCTGCTTGATCGTGGTCTGCAGCGAGTGGAAGTTTGAGTTTGCAGCGAAGTTCAACTGGTTGATTGCCAGCAGCTTCTGGTTGAACTTCGAGTTCATGCCCTGGAAGCTGGTCTGCTGGTACGGACGCGCATTCGCAAGAGATACGCCGGCCGCCAGGTCGCTGACCTTCGGCTGGTTGATGTTGTAGAGCACTTCCAGATGACGTCCGAAGGTCCCGACATAGCCGATGGTGAACAGTGTCGTACGCGAAAGCTGCTGTTCGATATTGAAGCTTACCGTCGAAGAGCGCGGCATCTTGAAGTTCTGATTGACGCCGTATGCTCCAACCTGCGGAGCCGTGGAGCTGGCAAACGGATTCACGTTCACCGCCCAGCGGACATTGGTCTGGTTGTAGATTACCGCGGCATCGTCCCCGGCAGGATTGTTCTGCGCGTATGCGGCTCCACCGTTAGTGGTAATGCCGGCGATCCAGCTGTTCATCGCCGGGAAATCGTAGAACAAGCCATACGAACCGCGAATGACGGTGCGGTCGTTGTCGAACGGCGAGTAGGAGAAGCCGACACGCGGAGCGGCGCCGGAGAAGTAGTTCGGGTAGTAGCCCTTGTTGAAGCCAGGAGCGGAGCCGGACGTGGAGCCGGGAACGAACATATAGATATCGTCAGCCTCGGCATTGATCACACCGGGAACGGTGTAGCGCACACCAAGATTGAGGTTCAGCCGCTTGTTGAGTTTGATGTTGTCCTGTGCCCACAGATCTTCCGTATTCAGAGTCCACACACGCTGTGCGTTGCCCTGCAGCAGACGGGCGCCCGAGGAGTTGGAAGGCATGCCGGCCAGGAAGTCTGACAATGCGCCAAGCGCCGTACCGGAGCCTCCCCACGGACCACGCGTACCGTCAAAGGCAAAGGTGCCGCGGGCGCTGGAGAAGTAGAGCTGGTTGACGTTGGAGTGACGGAATTCGCCGCCGAACTTCATGTCGTGACGGCCGAGGGTCCAGTGCAGGTTATCCGTTACGTGGCCGGTGACGTCGGTACGGCCCGAGGGCTGCGTGGCGCCGACGCCATCAAACTGCGACATCGTGATGGTGGGCGAACCGGCAGCGATAATTCCCGACAGGCCAAGATTCAGGCCGGCGTTTTGCTGTGGATAGAAGCCCTGGTTGGCGTCGTTGAAGGTCTGCAGAAAGTAGTTGGTAGCCAGGGTAACCTGGTTCAACACGTGCGGCGTGATGGTGTAGGTGTCCACGACCGAGAAGTTGTGGATGTGCATCGGCGCGGTCTGGAAGTAGTCCGCGTAGTACGACGACGTCACCGGAGCCGTCTGCTTGCCGGTGGTTCCCAGGTAGCGGGCCGACAGCGTATGGGCATCGCTGAAGTGATGATCGATCTTGAGAATGCCGTTGAAGCTGTTGTAGTTCGCCGTGTTGTTCATGATGATGTTGTTCGCCGTAGCGGCGGCGGACTTCGTATTGGCGGGATACAGCACCTTGTACAGATTCAGGCTGAGCTGGTTCGCGGCATAGGGAGCGTTCGTCGTCGGATCGGTGTACTTGGCGATATTGGCCGTCGCAGCCGTAATCCATGGATCGGACACAACCGTATCGACGATGGCGGTATTTGCCTTGGCAATCTGCACTTCACCGGCGATGAAGAAGAAGGTACGGTCTCTCCAGATCGGTCCGCCGACCGTAAAGCCGCCCTGATGATTACGGATCAGCGGCTTCTTGCTACCGACAGCGGCCACCGGGGAGATCGCAGCGAAGTACTCATTGCGGTCGAAATAGAACATATCGCCATGCAGGTTGTTGGTTCCCGACTTGATCACCATGTTCGAGTTCGCGCCGGCGTTACGGCCCTGGTCGGCCTCGCCGCCTGACTGCATGGAGAACTGGTCGATCGCCTCAATCGGAATCAGGCCGCCGGCAATACCGGCGATGCCACCCTGGTTGGAGGCAACGTAGCCGAGCCACGGATCGACGTTGTCGGCGCCGTCCACCTGGAAGTTGATGCTGGTGATACGCGAGCCGTTGACGGAGGTGGTGAGAGCGCTGGCGCCGGGAACGAACTTCACCATCTGCGTGAAGTTACGTCCATTCATCGGCATCTCCTGCACCGACTTAGAATCGATCACCGCGACCAGAGCGCTGGAGGTGGTATCGGCCTGAATGGCGTCAGCCGCGACGTCAACGATGGTGTCCTGTGAACCGACCGCCAGTTCGACACGAAGTGTCGTCGTCTTCGAGACGGCGATATCAATGTCATCGATTTTCTTGGAAGCAAAACCGGCGCTGCTGACACTGAGCGAATACTTGCCGACAGGCAGTTCCGTGAAGCTGAAATCTCCAGTACCCGTCGTGGTGGAATTCAGTACCGTGCCGGTCGCAGGATTGGTAAGAACAACTTTGACATTCGTCAGCACAGCGCCCTGAGCGTCCGTGACATTGCCTGAGAGCGTACCGCGGAAGGTCTGTCCTACCGCCGATATGGGAATGAGAAAGAGAAGTATCCAAAGAAGACGTCGCATCGTACCTCCAAAAAGACAGCAAATTTTGGGTTTACCGGAACTACGGTGTGTGTGTGTTCTAGACAGCTGAGCCCGTACAGAGACACGTATCCTGTCTGCGCCGGAGGACGCATTCAGGCGCTCTTTAAAGACATCGACAAAGATGCAGAGCGAACGTGTGTTGACCGTTGGTTCGCAAAGGGCAGTCCAAACTGGCTGAATTGTGAAACGAATTAGATGTACTTTACGAAGGGTATCGAACTAAGTCAAGCGTTCCAGCACCTGATATTGCCGGCCTGCGACGTTTGATCTGGAACTTTCCGTAGAACTACTGCATGCGATGCGAAGACCTGCCGTAGCTTTACTGAATGCACCGTGTCGGCGGGACTGCGGACCGCAATGCTTCTTCTGAAGCGTACGCACGGGAAAGAACCATACCTCAGCGGCTAAAGCCGCAATCATTGAGAGCTTCTGTACGGCATGGCTAAAGCCATGCCCTTAACCACCCCAGCCAGCGAAGCTGGCCGGGGACCCTTAAGCAAGACATTCGCACCTTCGGTGCGAAATGGTTACACTACGCCCAACGGAGCAACCTGGCGAAGTGCTATGAGCGCATCCGTTCGCGCGTAGCGCGATGTTTTGCTTAAGGGCATGGCTTTAGCTGTCTAGTCTCCAGAGATGGTTTACAGTTTGTCTCCACACATCCTTTACAGATTGAGTGAGTTTGCGGGGCAGGGTTCCACGATCGTGGAACCCTGCCCCGTGAGGTCGAGTTCCCGGATGGGCGTGTCACCGTAGAAGATCAGGATGCGTTGATCGATGCGAGCGAGACGGACAGGCTGATGAGCCAGGGCTCCGGCTACCTGCCAGCTGCGTCCGTCCAGCCAGAGCGCTCCGTTGCTGTTGAGCTCGCGCACTTCGGCATCCGGGGCATACGCGGGGTTACGTGGTTCGGTGTACTCTCGCTGGCTGGGGTGCCAGTGGTCTGCTGGCGTTTCCATGTCCAGCGCTTCATGGGGACGAACATGGTTGTACTCTTCCCGGAAGCGGTCCAGCCATGACTGGCCAGGCGGCGTATCCATCGGCCCGCACCTTCTCCGTGCCCGCTCCAGGGCACCGTGGAAGCGTTCCACCTTACCCTGGGTCTGCGGGTGGCGGACTCCGGAGAAGTACAGCCGGATGCCCAGCCGCATCAGCCACACGGATAGCTGCGTCCATCCTCCTGGTGACTGCGCGTTCCACCAGGGCTGGCCGTGATCCATCAGCATGGCCTCGGGCAACCCACAGTCAGAGAACGCCTTATCCAGCCTCTGTTGGACGACGAGACCTTCACCCGAGGACAGTTGCTCCAACACCAAGGCATAGCGGCTGTGGTCATCCAACACGGATAAGGGGCCAAGATGCGCGTTCCATCCCTTAGGGCTTTTGAAATCCATCTGCCAGAGCTGATTAGGCGCCTCGCGACAGAAGCTGCCAGTGGCCTGTGGATGGCTGTCCAGCCGGTGGATCAGACCGTGCCGACGCAACACTCGATGTACGGTCGACGATGGCACCTTCACCCCAGATCGGCCGAGCAGAACGCGAAGCTTACGTGCACCCCAGTCAGGATGCTGGCGCCGTAAAGACACGATCTGCTCTTCCAACTCGGCAGGGCTCTGACGGGGACTCAGCAGAGGCCTGCGGCTGGCTTCCTGCATGCCGGCCGCTCCATGCTCACGGTATCGCTTCAGCCACAGATAACCCGTCGGACGGCTAATCTCGTACTCCACACACAGAGACGAAAACGATCGCTCTCCAATCATCGCCGCCTCCACAAACCGCAATCGCTGCGCTTCCACTTCCACCTTCCTCCATGCCATCCAAAAACACCCCTAAACAGGCATAAACCTGTAAAGGATGTCTGGAGACAAGGTGTAAAGGATGTCATGGAACTGAACAGCTTCAGCCGTGCCGCACGAAGCCTGAGAAGAAATGCGGCTTTTAGCCGCTGAGGGCAATGTGTTGTATCACCTGTAGTGGTTCTGCTTGCCCAACCAGAGGAAGATGTACCTCACTTATTGGCCCGTAGCTCTACTGAATACACCGCGTCGGCGGGACTGCGGACCGCAATGCTTCTTCTGAAGCGTACGACCGCTGCACTGAGCTGAATGCGGCCTGATTGCGTCCGTTTCGCTTTGCCTCGTACAAGCCGGCATCGGCGACCGCAAGCAGAGTGGATGTTGTCATTCCAACCTGCCACCGTGCCACACCGACGCTGATCGTCACTCCGTGTAGAGCGCCCTCGAGCATCGGAATGGCGTTGCAGATGCGTGTCGCAAGCATCAGGGCGTTTTCGGGCGAGGTATCGGGAAGCAGGATGGCGAATTCTTCTCCGCCATAGCGGCATATGTGATCTGAACCGCGGAACAATCGGGGCAGCACCATCCCGAACTCGCGCAATACCTCGTCTCCGAAGAGATGGCCCTTGGTATCGTTGATCGCCTTGAAGTGGTCGATATCGAGCATGATCAACGAGAGAGACCGCCTGCTTCGCGCGGCGTAAGAGACGCACTGTTCCAGCCACTGGTCAAAACATCTGCGGTTCGGAAGTCCGGTCAGCGTATCGGTAATGCTGAGCTTGCCGAGCTCGATAGTCGCCGCCGTCAGCTCTTCCTTCTTACGTTCCAGCTCTTCTTCGTAGAGCCTCTCACGGGTTACATCGATTGCGATGCCGGCGAGAAAGCGCTCGCCGCGCGCGTCGGTGAACGGAAACTTATAGCTCTTCCAGTAGATGTACTCTCCGCGCGGACCGGGAGACCGTTCTTCCTGCTCCACAGCGTGGTTACTGTTTAGAACAGCGAGGTCGGTAGCGCGATATTCGTCCGCCAGATGCGCAGGCCAGATCTCGTGATCTGTCTTATTGAGCCATTCCTTGTTGGTCACGCCGTACAGCGCAGCGAGCCGCCGGTTGTAGAAGCGCATACGGCCGTCCGCATCCTTGATGAAGGCGACGATGGGACTATGGTCCATGAATGCGCAGAAGCGCTCATTGCTGGAGAGCAGATCTTTCGTGAGCGCCTCAGTGTTCTCAACAAGCTGCTGCACCTGCTGCATACGCTGCCGCAGGGCAATCTGTGCCTCTACCTGTTTTGCCAGCATCCGCAGTGTCTCAATCTGTTCCGCACTGAATGGACGTGGAACCAGGTCGACGGCGCATAGCGCGCCAAAGCAGAAGCCATTGAGATCGCGCAGCGGCACACCCGCGTAGGCCCGCAGGTGCGGTTTGCCCATAACAAAAGGACTCGCACTAAACCTTTCGTCTGCCGTGAGATCGGGCACAACCAGAGGAACGGTCTGCCGGATGGTATAGGTGCACATGGATCCGTCGCGCACCGTCTGCCGGCATGCCAGTCCCTGCACCGATTTGAACCATTGGCGATCGGTATCTACCAGAGAAACAAGAGCGATGGGCACTTCGCAGAACCGGGTCACCAGCGCGGTAATGTCATCAAATGACTCTTCCGGATCGCTATCCAGCAGTCCACTGGCATGCAGGGCCGCCAACCGCGCTGATTCCAACAACTGAGCCGCCAATGTTCCATCGAGATCGAGAATCTTCGGCATTTTTCAACTCTGAAAGAGCTTTTCGGCAAAACCAGGTGAATCTTTAGCGGTATCGCAAAAAAAATTGGAAAAATGACTTCTCTTCCCGCTGGCAAAGCAATCTGTAGCGGCCCGTGGATGAAATCACCTAGGGTACTGAATCTAAAATTCGCGACATAACTCCTGAAGAGCTCTGGTGTTTCCGCGAGAGCTCTTCGCACCGCAGTTGCGAAGAACTTGCTTAAGGGAACGGCTTTTACAGGCCGCGGAAAAGTGGCGGAGAGGTGCTTTTTCCGCAGCCTGTTTTAGCCCGCGGTTTGTTTTGCTTAAGGGCACGGCTTTTAGCTGTCTAGTCTCCAGAGATGGTTTACAGTTTGTCTCCACACATCCTTTACAGATTGAGTGAGTTTGCGGGGCAGGGTTCCACGATCGTGGAACCCTGCCCCGTGAGGTCGAGTTCCCGGATGGGCGTGTCACCGTAGAAGATCAGGATGCGTTGATCGATGCGAGCGAGACGGACAGGCTGATGAGCCAGGGCTCCGGCTACCTGCCAGCTGCGTCCGTCCAGCCAGAGCGCTCCGTTGCTGTTGAGCTCGCGCACTTCGGCATCCGGGGCATACGCGGGGTTACGTGGTTCGGTGTACTCTCGCTGGCTGGGGTGCCAGTGGTCTGCTGGCGTTTCCATGTCCAGCGCTTCATGGGGACGAACATGGTTGTACTCTTCCCGGAAGCGGTCCAGCCATGACTGGCCAGGCGGCGTATCCATCGGCCCGCACCTTCTCCGTGCCCGCTCCAGGGCACCGTGGAAGCGTTCCACCTTACCCTGGGTCTGCGGGTGGCGGACTCCGGAGAAGTACAGCCGGATGCCCAGCCGCATCAGCCACACGGATAGCTGCGTCCATCCTCCTGGTGACTGCGCGTTCCACCAGGGCTGGCCGTGATCCATCAGCATGGCCTCGGGCAACCCACAGTCAGAGAACGCCTTATCCAGCCTCTGTTGGACGACGAGACCTTCACCCGAGGACAGTTGCTCCAACACCAAGGCATAGCGGCTGTGGTCATCCAACACGGATAAGGGGCCAAGATGCGCGTTCCATCCCTTAGGGCTTTTGAAATCCATCTGCCAGAGCTGATTAGGCGCCTCGCGACAGAAGCTGCCAGTGGCCTGTGGATGGCTGTCCAGCCGGTGGATCAGACCGTGCCGACGCAACACTCGATGTACGGTCGACGATGGCACCTTCACCCCAGATCGGCCGAGCAGAACGCGAAGCTTACGTGCACCCCAGTCAGGATGCTGGCGCCGTAAAGACACGATCTGCTCTTCCAACTCGGCAGGGCTCTGACGGGGACTCAGCAGAGGCCTGCGGCTGGCTTCCTGCATGCCGGCCGCTCCATGCTCACGGTATCGCTTCAGCCACAGATAACCCGTCGGACGGCTAATCTCGTACTCCACACACAGAGACGAAAACGATCGCTCTCCAATCATCGCCGCCTCCACAAACCGCAATCGCTGCGCTTCCACTTCCACCTTCCTCCATGCCATCCAAAAACACCCCTAAACAGGCATAAACCTGTAAAGGATGTCTGGAGACAAGGTGTAAAGGATGTCATGGAACTGAACAGCTTCAGCCGTGCCCTTAAGCAAGACATTCGCACCTGCCGTGCGAAATGGTTGCGCTATGCGCAACGGCCTGTAAAGTCATGCCCTTAAGCAAAACAAAGCGCCTTTGGCGCTCATCGTCCATCCAGCTAAGCTTCCAAATTCATAGACAGTCGCCCCGGAGGCGAGGAAAATACTATGTTTTGTTCAATTTTGAGGCTAACGTGCAACGGCGTTATACGGCGAGCGGATGCAGGAACGCCCCTCCCGATGCAGGCCTTATAGTTGGCCTTATAGTTTGTCAGCTATCATGGCTCTTCCGGGCCAGCTTCGATGAGTTACGGTACAAGCCTGTTGCGAGGTGAATCTCATGCCATTCCAGCTCACTATCAATCGGAAGCCCAGATCGGTCGACGCACCGGCCGATATGCCGTTGCTCTGGGTTCTGCGCGACGTCCTTGACCTGAAGGGCGCCAAATATGGCTGCGGGATCGGGGCGTGCGGCGCCTGCACGGTCCTGATGAACGGAGAGGCGGTGCGTTCCTGCCAGATCCCGGTCTCCGCAGTGAAAGGCAATATCACCACCATTGAGGGCCTGGCGGAGGACGGCAAGCTGCATCCGCTGCAAAAGGCGTGGATCGACCTGGATGTAGCCCAGTGCGGCTACTGCCAGGGCGGACAGATTCTGAGCGCGGCGTCCCTGCTGGCGAAGAACCCGCACCCCAGCGACGCCGACATCAGCTCGGCGATGACCGGCAATATCTGCCGCTGCGCCACTTACAACCGTATCCGTGCGGCGATTCATCAGGCCGCCGGAGACTCCGCCACCAAGGAAGGAGGCAGCCATGCCGGTGCTTGAGAAGTTCGCGCAATACGACGCTGAGATGCAGGCTCTGATCACTGAGGTCGAGACCATCTCGCCCTCCGTAGTTACCACGATAGGCCGGCGTTCTTTCCTGAAGCTGGCCGGACTGGCCGGCGGCGGTCTGGTGCTCGCCTTCAACCTCGATACTCGCTCCGCCAAAGCCGAGATGGCAGCAACGCCAGACGCGGCCACCACGGAGATGAATGCGTTTGTCCGCATCGCTCCGGACAACACCGTAACCGTCTACTCCAAGGGACCGGAGATCGGCCAGGGGATTAAGACAGCCTTCGGCCTGATTATCGCCGAAGAGCTCGACGCCGACTGGAAGACGGTGAAGGTCGACCAGGCTGCGATCAATCCCAAGGTCTACGGCTATCAGGGTGCGGGTGGGTCCACCTCGATTCCGCGCGGATGGGACCAGTTGCGCCAGGCCGGAGCGACGGCGCGCGCCATGCTGATTGCCGCTGCCGCGAAACAGTGGAACGTTCCGGTAAGCGAGTGCACCGCCTCAGAGAGCACGGTCATCCATGCTCCTTCAAAACGCAAGCTGACCTATGGTGAGCTGGCAAAGGCCGCAGCGGCACAGCCGGTTCCCGATGTTGCGAAGGTTCCGCTGAAGACCCGCGCCGACTACAAGCTGCTGGGCAAGCGCTACACCGGAGTCGACAACCTTAAAGTAGTGACCGGCCAGCCGCTCTTCGGCATCGATGTCACTATGCCGGGCATGGTGTATGCCAACTACACCAAGTGCCCCGCAGTCGGCGGCAAGGTAAAGTCCGCCAACCTGGATGAGATCAAGAAGCTGCCGGGTGTGCTCGACGCCTTCGTGCTGGAGGGTACCGGAAGCCCCGCCGAGGTGATGCCCGGCGTCGCCATCATCGCCAAGACCACCTGGGAGGCTTTCAAAGCCAAGGCTGCCCTCAAGGTCGAGTGGGATGAGAGCTCGGCCTCGAAGGATTCTTTGACGCAGGCTGCGGCCAAGGCCAAAGAGCTTGGGCCGAACTTGCCAACACCTGCGACGAATGTCGGCGACGTCGATGCTGCCTTTGCCGCAGGCAAGGTGGTGGAGGCTGCCTACGACTACGCCATGGTCTCGCACCAGCAGCTTGAGCCGGAGGTCACCACCGGCTGGTGGCATGACGGAACCATGGAGCTGTGGACACCCAGCCAGCAATCCGACCGCGGTCTCAGCCAGGTCATCAAGATGTTGAACCTGCCGGAAGACAAGGTAGTCGTGCACCAGACCCGCGCCGGTGGCGGCTTTGGCCGCAGGCTGGCCAATGACTACATGTGCGAGGCTGCGGCCATCGCCATGAAGGTCAACGCTCCGGTCAAGCTGCAGTGGAAGCGCGAAGATGACTTTGCTCACGACATGTTCCGCGTGGGCGGCTACCACTTCCTGAAGGGAGCGGTGAAGGACGGCAAGCTTACTGCCTTCCAGCAGCATCTCGTTACCTTCTCTGCTGATGGCAGCCGTCCGGTCTCCGGCGGTGCGCGCAGCAATAACAGCTTCCCCACCGATATCGCTCCGAATGTTCGTTATGCCGTCAGCCTGATGCCGCTGCAGATTCCCTGCGGCCCGTGGCGCGCGCCTACGGACAACACGCAGATGTTCGTAATCGGCAGCTTCCTGCATGAGCTTTCAGTCGCTGCCAATTGCGACCACGTCACCTTCCTTCTCGACTGGCTGGCGCGTCCGCTGGCTGCTCCGCCGAGCAGTGGTCCGCCGCCGGATCTGAGCCGCACCTTCAATCCCACGCGTGCCGCGGGTGTGGTGAAGCTCGCCGCGGAGAAATCCGGTTGGGGCAAGCCGCTGCCTGCCGGTCATGGTCTGGGCCTGGCGTTTGGCTTCTCCTACGGCGGACACATCGCCGAAGCGGTGGAGCTGAGCGTCGATGCCAAGAAACACATCACCGTACACAAGATCACGGTGGCCGCGGATATCGGTCCGGTCATCAACTTGAGCAGCGCCGAGAACCAGGCACAAGGTGGCGCTATCGATGGTCTGTCGACCGCGATGGGCCTGGAGATCGGTGTAGAACAGGGCCGTATTCAACAGACAAACTTCGGCGATTACCCGATCCTGCGTATGCGCAGTGCTCCACCGGTGGAAGCTCACTTTATCCAGTCGGACTTCCGTCCTTCTGGTCTGGGTGAGCCGTGCCTGCCGCCGCTTGCGGCCGCGCTCGGCAATGCGCTGTTTGCTGCGACAGGCGAACGTGTGCGGACGATGCCTTTCAAACGGGCTGGGTATACGATCTGATGTCTTATCTGGATTGACAGAAAAGCCGCCCGTGAGGCGGCTTTTCTGTTTGTGTACCTCAGCGGCTAAAGCCGCGCTTCCTTTCAGCTTTGTACGGCACGGCTGAAGCTGTTAAGTCTCCAGACATCCTTTACAGTCGATTTGCTCGCAATTCCCTATAAAGAGCGGTCGTAGTGGCTAGGGAAAGTGGGAAAAGGCCTTTCTTTTTCCAAGGTTGCGCAGCAACCGCCTTTTCCTGGCCTCTGTTGACCTCACAGGACTTCCGGCACAAAAGTGTAAAGGATGTCATGGAACTGAACAGCTGAAGCCGTGCCCTTAAGCAAGGCATTCGCGCTGCGCGCGAAACGAGAGACAAACTACGGGTAGAGCCTGTATCTGGAACCCTATATCCCGATTTGCTCAAGCGCATCAGATACCGTGAAATTCATAAGGACGCTGGCGGATAGAGCGCTTTGCTGCGTTGCGCTTCGCGCAACATTTCGCACCGCAGGTGCGAATGCCTTGCTTAAGGGCATGGCTTTAGCCATGCCGTATGAAGCTTCAAAAGGACGAGCGGCTTTAGCCGCTGAGGTACCGTGTCGACTACCCGACTCGAATGTCCCACTCATCGCGAACGCGATGAGTGGAACACCCAAGCGATTGCATCTATTACTCACTTGCCAGTGTCCAACGCATACCGAATGAAACCGTTGGACGATAGTACTCGCGCTGTACCGGATAGATGGTGCTTCCGTTGTAGAAGCCGAAGACCTCATTGCTGAGATTCAATCCCGAGGCGACTATCTGCCATCCTTTGTGAACGCGATAACTTCCCTGCACATCGAACTGTGTGTGTGCGTAGAAGTAGTTGTCTCCGGTGGGTCCTTTCAATCCGAGGATCGGATCGTTGGCCGCTCCTGTGCCCGCGTTCCACTGATAGGCTGCGATGCTCGCATCGTTATGACTGATCGCAAAGCGGCCTGAAAAGCGGCTCTTATCGTAGGTGAGATTGAAGTTGTAGTTGTTGGGTGAGGTGCGGTCCAGCGCAGGATGATCGCCGCGGTCGCCGTCGAAGCCCGTCGGGAAGGTTACCTGCGAGGTTGCATAGCTATAGTTCGCATTGACACCGAGGCCATTCAACATGCCGGGGAGGAAGGAGAAGCGCTGCTGCCATTGCAGCTCGACTCCCTGCAGATGCGCATTCGGGCCGTTGATCGAGAGCGTTTCCTGATAGGTTCTGCCGGTGCCGTTGTAGTTGTTGATCAGATTGGCGACTGGATAGATAGGGTTATGCAGCTCCTTGAAGAAGTAACCGGCCTGCACGATACCCAAGGGCTGGAAGTAGTGCTCGGCAAGGATGTCGAAGTTGTCCGACAAGGTAGGCACCAGGTTTGGGTTGCCGGTTGATACGGTTGGATATGGCGTCTGATTGGGATCGACGACCGTCGCCGGCACAAGATCGCCGATGTTTGGCCGCGCCAATCCGCGGCTATAGACGAAGCGCAGGTTGCTGTCTTTCTGGAACTGCCACTGCAGTGCCGCACTGGGAAGCGGATTGAAGTAACTGGCATCCTGCCGGGTTGGTGTTACACCGGGGCACACCTGCGTCGGATCCTTGAAGCATGGGCCTGTGGTCGCATTGTTGATGGTGTTGGCAAGGAAGTGCGTGCTGCCCGCATCGAAGCGAAGGCCGCCTTCCAGGCGCAGATTGCCGATGAAGATTACATCCTGCAGATACCCCGCAGTAATACGCTCATCGGCATTGAAGAAGGCCTGCGCGTATGTGACAGAATCGCCCACAACATCTTCGGTAAAGCCACCGGCATTGGCTGCCACCGCGCGCAGAATGCCGCCATAGGAGGACGCAGGGCCATACGCCTGTCCGTTGATCGCGAAGCTGTTGTTGTAATACGTCGGATTGGTGTAGCTGCCCACGACGCTGGCAAGCGTAAACGGCGTGGCGCCAGTGTATGCAAGGTGATTGTCGTTCTCCCGCTGGGTCGAGTACGAGTTGCGTATCTTGACACCGAAGGAGAAGGTACTGGGATGACCGCCCGCGTTGTAGTTGTGCGCATAGGATGCGGCGCCCTGAATATTGAGCTGCGTCGCGTGATAGCTGCCTCCGTCGGACTCGTTGACGGTGTACTGCGTCGCATCAAAGCCGTTGGTACCATCAGTCGCAGAAAACTTCGGCCGGTTCGGATTGCTCAGATCCTCAGTAAAAGCGACATTGCTGGGGCCGCTGAAATAGGTGCTGGGAAAGACCTGTCCGCCGATGTTATGGCCACGCGAAGCAGCGAAGTCATACGTCAGCACATCTTTGGAGATACCATGACTTGCACCCACCAGCATACTGAAGACCTGCTGGTCAGGGCGGCGGATGTAGTGGCGATACTGCCATGAGCCCGTATTGTCGAAGACGACCTGGGAGCCGCTTCCACCAACGATGTTTCCCGCATTGGGGGTATAGACACGCGTCTCGCCGAAGTCATGGAAGTCGGCGTAGAGTCCCTTGAAGTATACGGAGGTGTTGGGGTTGACCTTGTAGTCGATGCCGGTCACAAAGCCGTAGCGAGTGCGGTAGTACTCGTAGGAACGCATGTCTTCGCTGTTGACATAAGCGATGTTGGTCCCGTTGGGAAGCACTCCAACTCCCTGGCTGGGTTCAAGGTCGTCGATGCCACGATTGGTGCGGTCCCAGTTTCCCCCCAGCAGAAACCCGAACTTCTTTCCCGGGCCAAAGCGCTTGCCGAAGGTCCCATCAAATCCCCCGCGCCAGAAGCCATTCTGCAGAGGGTTGTAGCCCGCGGTTCCGTTAAGCGAATAGGTTGGCTTATCCTGCGCCGTGGGTGTTACCAGATTCACAGTTCCGCCTACGCCATCAGCATCCTGATCGGCAGCGAGAGTTTTGTAGACCTCGATGCGGTCGATCCCGTTGGATGGAATCGCATCCATCTTGACGTTGCGTACCGTCACTTCCACCGATGGAACATTGACACCGTTGATGGTCAGGTTGGAAAGCCGCGGCTCCGTTCCACGGATCTGCACGTACTTCCCTTCGCCCTCATCTCGTTCCAGCGACACACTGGGCAAACGGCCGATAGCATCGGCGATATTCGTATTAGGGAGACTGGTGATCACACCCGCCGGAGCAACCTGAACGATCTCGGCCGACATACGCTCAATGTTGATGGCTTCGGCATCGCCGCGCAGGCGAGGCGCTGTAACGATCACCGTATCGCTATCGGACGCGACCTCCAGCATTGCCGCAACATTCTGTGTCTGATTCGAGACGACATTGACGGTCGTGACGAACTGTTTAAAACCTACATACGACGCGGTAAGTGTGTATGTCCCCGGAGCGAGGTTGGGGAAACGAAACTCTCCATGGTTGTCGGTCGCTACCTGACGTTGCGATGGCTCAAGAACCACCTTTGCACTGACGAGAACAGCTCCTGCGGCATCGCGCACGTTTCCTGCGATTCCACCGGAGACTGTTTGTGCAACGAGAGATCTATCCGCCCATAGACAGACAAATAGAAGAACAAAACTTTGCCAGAAAAGCTTGCGCATACGCTCTTATCCCTTTGAAAGACCCGGGTTGGAGTGAATGGATTCCCAACATCGCCGGCCTCTTTACATGCAAGGGGGAGAGGTCTCTACGATGTGGTGAGTCGTTGGGGGCACTAACTTAGTTTCAGCGTAGGCGGGCGCTACTTAACTCAAACTTAAGAGGAGATGGGAGCTCCCGTGATTTCACGTGAAATTCACTGAAGGATGCGTCTATGCAGTGCGCATAAGACGAGACCACGCAAGCAGCTTTGATGCATCGAGGGCTGAAAGAGCCCATGCACCGGGTGCCCCTTGCTTACGGTACTATCTGACGCCGCGATACCGCTGTAAACCACAACGCGCGTCCGCAGTCGCTTCCGTAGACGATGTGTCTGGAGTCCTGTTCCCACGAGGGCTGGATCTGGTTACATGGAAGCTCTGTGATTCGCTGCGTTGCACCGCTCGACAGGTCGCGCAGCCACAGGTTCCAGAATCCGTCTTCAAAGCGGCTATAGGCAAGCCACTTCCCATCGGGCGAGATTGCAGGATAACGAGCTTCTCCAACGGGCAGCATCTTAAGCGCGCTATCAGCAGATCGTAGATAGAGTGCAGGCGCTCCTCCATTGAGAGACGCGGAAACGGCATACAGATCGCGTGAGTGAAATGCGGCCTCGTAGATGTTGAGCGAATCCGGGGTAAGAGGTTGCGATGAACCTGCAAGCCATAGTTGTCCACAACCAAGATGATCGCGCAGGTAGACCGCTCCGGAGGTCGTGGAGAAAGCCGGATCGTGTGCGCCGGTAACCAGCGGGCGCACATCGGACTGCCTCACAATCACAGACTGCCGCGCCTGCGCCCGTTCCACCCAGACATCGTTTCCATTCACCGCGAACGAGAGGTCATCGATCCCTGCTTCATCCCGAGTGCGCGTAGTGCCATCTTCGGTCACCAGACGATAGCCCATCGGCATCATCGCGATGTATCGAAGTTTGCCATCTGAACTCTGCGGTGAAGAACGCAGATAGCTCATCGCATGATCGGCCGGTAGACGGTATGCCATCTCCGTGCGGGTGAGCGTCTCCAGCTTGAGAGTACGCATCATGGTCAATCCGGCGCTGAGCAGGAAGAGCCCTGCGAAGGCGCGGTTCTCCAGTGTCCAGCGGCGGCTGGAGGGTTCTCTTTCCCGCCATAACAGAAATGCAATCGCCATAGTGGCCGCCATCATCATGGGAAGGCGCGGCATGAAGAACAGGATCGAGAGCCCACGCCCCGGCCCGGCTGACGGAAAGGGCGCTCCGATCACAGCAAAGGCCAGCAGCAAGACGAACAGCCATCTGCACCGTTGCTGTACCAGGGTGCGTGCAGCCAAGACGCAGAGCGGCAACACGATCAGGACGAAGTTGTACGAAGCCGGAATAGTTGAGACGGTCAGTGCGGCCGTCAGCAGAGCGCACCACTCCAGAACGACGGCCTCTCTGCTCTCTCTGCGGGATGCCAGCAGCAGAACGACAGGAGCCATGATTAACATCTGCAGCAGCGGCAGCAGGACAGCGTATGCCGTGACTGATGCGTGCCACGGATGTGGGTTCCACTCCGGCTCGGCGAGAAAGAGATAGTGCAGCAGTGACGTGATCGATCCGCTTGCCGTGGCATACGGCGGCAGTGCGTCACCGCGAAGCGTTGCCGGCAGCACCTCACGCAGATAGACGTGGTGAATCTGTGTGCCGAAGACCGCGACAGCAAAGGCGACACAGACGGCAGAAGTAAGCAAGCCGGAAGCGAGCGCCTTCCAGGCACGCCGTTTCCAGAAGAAGATGAACAGGACAGCTGGAAAGATCTTGCATGCTGCCGCCAGGCCAACCAGGGCTCCTGCTGCGGCGTCGTTGCCTTCCACATACGACCAGAGCGCAGCCACGATCAGCAGGAGAAGCAGGATATAGAACTGGCCATCGAGCAGATTGCGATGCAGCGGCAGTGACAGTGCGAACGCCAGCGCTATGCGTCTGTACGAAAGCTGAGTCAGACGTCGCAGAAACCAGGCGATGGGGATGAGCAGCAGCAGATTACAGACGATCCAGACATGCTTCGCCGCAAGCGGCTCGAGGCCGGTGAACGGATACAGAATGAGCGTGGAGAAGGGCGTGATGGGCACAAGCGCAATCAGCGCGTTGGGGATGGCGTGAAGATCCTTCTGCCGCTGCAGCCATACCCATTCCTGCGCGCGCGCCATGTCGGTATGCTCGCCGACTAGTTTTGCCGTGAGGTAGTAGTTTGGAAAGTCGGTATTGAGCTGCTTCCAGGCGTGCGGCAGTGTGTGGAGTGAGAAGTACAGCAAGGCGAGCAGGAGGATGCTGCGTTCTATCCAGACAGAGTACGGCGCTGTTCTCGCTATGCGCACGTCCCATGATGGATGACGAAGGCGTGATGAGTTGTCACGGGTTTGTCAGGGGTGTCTTTTTCGTCATTTCGCAGCAAGGCGGAGGAAGCTGCTTCTCCGAAACATTGACCTCAGCGGCTAAAGCCGCCTCCTCGCGGGCTCTGTACGGCACGGCTGAAGCTGTTCAGTTCCATGACATCCTTTACACCTTGTCTCCAGACATCCTTTACAGGTTTATGCCTGTTTAGGGGTGTTTTTGGATGGCATGGAGGAAGGTGGAAGTGGAAGCGCAGCGATTGCGGTTTGTGGAGGCGGCGATGATTGGAGAGCGATCGTTTTCGTCTCTGTGTATGGAGTACGAGATTAGCCGTCCGACGGGTTATCTGTGGCTGAAGCGATACCGTGAGCATGGAGCGGCCGGCATGCAGGAAGCCAGCCGCAGGCCTCTGCTGAGTCCCCGTCAGAGCCCTGCCGAGTTGGAAGAGCAGATCGTGTCTTTACGGCGCCAGCATCCTGACTGGGGTGCACGTAAGCTTCGCGTTCTGCTCGGCCGATCTGGGGTGAAGGTGCCATCGTCGACCGTACATCGAGTGTTGCGTCGGCACGGTCTGATCCACCGGCTGGACAGCCATCCACAGGCCACTGGCAGCTTCTGTCGCGAGGCGCCTAATCAGCTCTGGCAGATGGATTTCAAAAGCCCTAAGGGATGGAACGCGCATCTTGGCCCCTTATCCGTGTTGGATGACCACAGCCGCTATGCCTTGGTGTTGGAGCAACTGTCCTCGGGTGAAGGTCTCGTCGTCCAACAGAGGCTGGATAAGGCGTTCTCTGACTGTGGGTTGCCCGAGGCCATGCTGATGGATCACGGCCAGCCCTGGTGGAACGCGCAGTCACCAGGAGGATGGACGCAGCTATCCGTGTGGCTGATGCGGCTGGGCATCCGGCTGTACTTCTCCGGAGTCCGCCACCCGCAGACCCAGGGTAAGGTGGAACGCTTCCACGGTGCCCTGGAGCGGGCACGGAGAAGGTGCGGGCCGATGGATACGCCGCCTGGCCAGTCATGGCTGGACCGCTTCCGGGAAGAGTACAACCATGTTCGTCCCCATGAAGCGCTGGACATGGAAACGCCAGCAGACCACTGGCACCCCAGCCAGCGAGAGTACACCGAACCACGTAACCCCGCGTATGCCCCGGATGCCGAAGTGCGCGAGCTCAACAGCAACGGAGCGCTCTGGCTGGACGGACGCAGCTGGCAGGTAGCCGGAGCCCTGGCTCATCAGCCTGTCCGTCTCGCTCGCATCGATCAACGCATCCTGATCTTCTACGGTGACACGCCCATCCGGGAACTCGACCTCACGGGGCAGGGTTCCACGATCGTGGAACCCTGCCCCGCAAACTCACTCAATCTGTAAAGGATGTGTGGAGACAAACTGTAAACCATCTCTGGAGACTAGACAGCTTCAGCCGTGCCGTACAGAGCCCGAGAAGGACTCGGCTTTAGCCGCTGAGGGCCATGTTTCGGGTCGTTCGATAAAATTTCTCCCGACCTGTACTATCGATACGCTCTGCACGCCTCGAATTACGGAGTAGGCAATGAATATCTATTGGGTTGAATCCGCCGTACCGAAATCGATGGCCATCGTTGCGCGTCCCCGGGGAAATGGCTCGTTGGAAGACGAGTTGCTCGCCATGCGCCGCGAGGGGATCGATGTCCTGGTCTCTCTGCTGACAACGACGGAGCAGCAGGATCTCGGTCTCTCGCTCGAGGGCGAAACGTGTGAGAAGGTCGGTATCGAATATATGAACTTCCCGATCACGGATCATGGGCTTCCAGCATCGCACCAGGAATTTGCTCTCCTTGTCGAACAGCTTCAGAAGAAGCTCGATGACGGCAAGCATATTGGAGCTCACTGTTTTGCCTGCATCGGCAGATCGTCTGTTCTCATGGCTTCCCTCATGTGTGCGCAGGGTACTACCCCACATGACGCATTCCTGCGTCTGGGAACGGCTCGCGGATTTCCTGTACCCGAGACGCTGCAACAGATGAAGTGGGTGGAGCAGTTCGCTAGATCGCTCGGGATATAGAAGCGATACTCAGTATGTCGATATGTTCAGGTTTCCTTCATTGTCTTGCTTAAGGGCACGGCTTTAGCCGTGCCGCACAAAGCCCGCGAGGAGGCGGCTTTAGCCGCTGAGGGCAATGTGTCTGAGAAACAGGTTTCTCCGCTGTTACGGCGTGACAGGTTGAACTCTTGACCTCAGCGGCTAAAGCCGCCGTCTGTGTAGCATTTGTACGGGACGGCTAAAAGCCGTCCCCTTAAGCAAGGCATTCGCACCTGCAGTGCGAAACAGTTGCGCCAGGCGCAACGAAATCTCTAAAAGATACAAAATCGAATTTGTCGATCTGTACTCGTTTCCGTTTCTGAAATTTCCCGGAACTTTTACCCAACAACCCTCGTAGTTGCTCTTCAGACGGACGCTGCCGGTCACGCTGCGAGCGTGGCCGTAAGTCTGCACCGACGCGCCCATACAACCCGCAACCATCGAGGTGTCCTATGAAGTTTCTGGCTGCCGCAGCCTTTGCTGCGCTTGCGCTCCCGCATGTTTTGGCACAGACCGCATGCACGGGAACGCCGCTCACCGGCGTGGTCCATGACAGCACACAGGCCATCATTCCCGGAGCATTGCTGACGCTCGACAGCGGACCTGCCGCCACCAGCAGCTCCGATGGACACTTCCGCTTTGCCTGCGTTCCCGAAGGCTCCCATCGTCTCGTTGTCGCCGCACCGGGCTTCGCCACGCAGACCGTAACGCTGCGGTCCCCGCACCCCGCCTCACTCGATCTGTTGCTGAAGGTAGAAGAGGTGGAGACCAATGTGGACGTCAGTGGAGACGACGACACTCCCGCCACCAGTACAACCTCGAGCGGGCCTACGCAGACCATCTCCGGCGACCGGCTGCATGCGCTCGCCGACGATCCCGATGACCTCACGCGCCAGCTTCAGCAACTCGCCGCCGCAGCGGGTGGAAGCCCCGCAAACACCGTAATCGCTGTCGATGGCTTTCAGGATGGCAGCAAGCTTCCGCCTAAAAGCACCATCGCCTATATCAAGGTGAACCCCGATCTCTTCTCGGCGGAGTATCGCGAGCCTCCCTTCGGCGGCGGCCGCGTCGAGGTCTACACCAAACCCGGTCAGAGCGCCTATCACGGAGCGCTGTTCGCGACCAACGGCAGCCCGTGGATGAACGCGCGCGATCCCTTCTCGACGAGCAAGGCTTCTCTCGGAAAGCAGCGCTACGGCTTTGAGCTGACAGGGCCGATCCGCCAGAAGGGCAGCGACTTTGTACTCGCGCTGGAGCATCGCAGCATTGACAACTTCGCCGTCGTGAACGCCGTGACGCTCGACAGTACAGGCAGCCCGGTCAGGACGGTAGGCAACGTCGCCACACCGCAACGTCTGTGGATTGGTAGCGCCAAGGTCGACTGGCAGCTCGGACCGAAGAACACCTTCATCGCCAGCTACAACGCCAACGTCAATCATCTGCAGAACCTGGGCGCCGGCGGAACCTCACTGGCCGAGGTTGGCTACGACAGCCAGCAGTCTGAACACATGCTGCGCTTCAGCAATATCACCACTGCTTCGGTTCATCTGATGCACGAGGCCCGTGTGAGCCTGCGTTGGAACGGCGAGAACGACACGCCCGCCTCCAATGCAGTTGCCGTGCAGGTAGCAGGCGCATTTACCGGTGGAGGCAACACGCTGGGCCCGCAGCATCGGCGCGAGCTCAATATGGAGATCCTCGACGATGCCATCCTCACGACGAAGAATCACACCCTGAAGATGGGCACGCAGTTGATGATCTATCGCGAGCGTCAGCGGCTGACAACCAACTTCAACGGTACCTACACCTTCGGCGGCGGCAGCGCTCCGGTGCTGAGTGCCGGCGGCAGTGCCGTACCGGGACAGACCACGACCATCACCGGTTTGGAGCAGTACCGGCGCGCGCTACTTGGCCTGCCGGGAGGAACGCCCACCGCATACAGCAATGTTGCCGGTTCGCCCGTGGTGAACTTCACGCTCGTGCAGGACGCGCTATTTATTCAGGATGACTGGAACGTCGGCCACGGAGTTCACATCGCATCCGGCGTGCGCTACTATCTGCAGAACAATCCCGATACCTTCAGCTCCATCACACCGCGAATCGGCATCCTGTGGTCTCCGAATGCGAAGGGCACCTGGACGCTGCATGGGCACTTCGGTATGTTCGCGGGCCGCTTCAACAAGGGCGATCAGTCCGAGGTGCAGCGCATGAACGGCATCGACCGTATCACCAGCACCATCTATAGCCCGGTCTACGGCAATCCGTTCAGTGGCGCAACGCCGATCCACAGCATCCGCAGCTATAACCCGCATCTCTCTAACCTGACCTGGGCGGCGGAGAACATCGGCGGAACCCGCACGCTGCCGCATGGATGGAATCTCTCCATCGACTACTTCCTCGCGCGCATCTGGAACTACACACGCTCGCTCAACATCAACTCGCCGCTCAACAACCAGCCCACTGGACCGCGTCCCGGTCCTGCCAACCTGAACATCTTCGAGATGCAGGCCAGCGGACAGGGCAGAGCCAATGTTGTCTTCATCGGCGTCGACCAGCACTCGTATAAAAAGGTGCAGTTCTCCTTCGGCGGTGTGCGCGTCAATCTCGTCGACGATACTGACGATAACGAGTTCTCCAGCCCGCAGAGCTCGCGCACCAATGCGGGTGAGCTGGCGCGGCGCACTGGCCAGCCGCTATGGAACGTCTTCGCCAACGGCACACTCAAGCTGCCCGAGAAGCTTGAGCTGAGCAGCACCTTCAACGGCCACGGCGGCAGCCACTACAACGTCACCACCGGCTTCGATAACAACGGCGACGGCAACTTCAACGACCGCCCGCAGTACGCCACTGCAGGTACGCCGGGCGCAGTCTCCACGCAATGGGGCTGGCTCGTTGCCTCGGGAGGAACCGGTGCCTTCCAGCGCAACGCAGGCACCTTGCCCTGGACGCTGTATCTCGACACCAACCTGCAGCGCGCCTTCAAACTGACACACAACGCCAAGGCAGAGCACCCGCAGACGCTGACACTCAACGTGCGTTCGGCCAACATGATCAACCACAGGAACGTCACCTCGGTCGGCGGCGTGCTGGGCTCGCCGCTGTTTGGGGTGCCTTACGCCGCGGATAACGGCCGTCGTGTGGAGGCGGGGCTGAGGTATGCGTTCTAAATATGTACAGCTTTGGGTGGGAGATTCAGGGTGAGCGATTCGATCGACACCGTACCTCAGCGGCTAAAGCCGCGTGTCCTCTCTGCTTCGATGCGGCATGGCTAAAGCTGTCTAGTCTCCAGAGATGGTTTACAGTTTGTCTCCACACATCCTTTACAGATTGAGTGAGTTTGCGGGGCAGGGTTCCACGATCGTGGAACCCTGCCCCGTGAGGTCGAGTTCCCGGATGGGCGTGTCACCGTAGAAGATCAGGATGCGTTGATCGATGCGAGCGAGACGGACAGGCTGATGAGCCAGGGCTCCGGCTACCTGCCAGCTGCGTCCGTCCAGCCAGAGCGCTCCGTTGCTGTTGAGCTCGCGCACTTCGGCATCCGGGGCATACGCGGGGTTACGTGGTTCGGTGTACTCTCGCTGGCTGGGGTGCCAGTGGTCTGCTGGCGTTTCCATGTCCAGCGCTTCATGGGGACGAACATGGTTGTACTCTTCCCGGAAGCGGTCCAGCCATGACTGGCCAGGCGGCGTATCCATCGGCCCGCACCTTCTCCGTGCCCGCTCCAGGGCACCGTGGAAGCGTTCCACCTTACCCTGGGTCTGCGGGTGGCGGACTCCGGAGAAGTACAGCCGGATGCCCAGCCGCATCAGCCACACGGATAGCTGCGTCCATCCTCCTGGTGACTGCGCGTTCCACCAGGGCTGGCCGTGATCCATCAGCATGGCCTCGGGCAACCCACAGTCAGAGAACGCCTTATCCAGCCTCTGTTGGACGACGAGACCTTCACCCGAGGACAGTTGCTCCAACACCAAGGCATAGCGGCTGTGGTCATCCAACACGGATAAGGGGCCAAGATGCGCGTTCCATCCCTTAGGGCTTTTGAAATCCATCTGCCAGAGCTGATTAGGCGCCTCGCGACAGAAGCTGCCAGTGGCCTGTGGATGGCTGTCCAGCCGGTGGATCAGACCGTGCCGACGCAACACTCGATGTACGGTCGACGATGGCACCTTCACCCCAGATCGGCCGAGCAGAACGCGAAGCTTACGTGCACCCCAGTCAGGATGCTGGCGCCGTAAAGACACGATCTGCTCTTCCAACTCGGCAGGGCTCTGACGGGGACTCAGCAGAGGCCTGCGGCTGGCTTCCTGCATGCCGGCCGCTCCATGCTCACGGTATCGCTTCAGCCACAGATAACCCGTCGGACGGCTAATCTCGTACTCCACACACAGAGACGAAAACGATCGCTCTCCAATCATCGCCGCCTCCACAAACCGCAATCGCTGCGCTTCCACTTCCACCTTCCTCCATGCCATCCAAAAACACCCCTAAACAGGCATAAACCTGTAAAGGATGTCTGGAGACAAGGTGTAAAGGATGTCATGGAACTGAACAGCTGAAGCCGTGCCCTTAAGCAAAACGAAGCGCCTTCGGCGCTTGCCAGAACATCGCGACACTTAGCCTCACGCGTCGATCTCTACGGCACAACCTGACCGAGATAAAGGATACCGCCGAAGAGTCAACCCGCCGTTGCGCGTAGCGCAACCAGTTCGCACCGCAAGGTGCGAATGCCTTGCTTAAGGGCATGGCTTTAGCCATGCCGCACAGAAACTGAACGGCACGCGGCTTTAGCCGCTGAGGTCGAAATCCCAGAGCCCTCTGATACATCGCCCTCATCACCTTAAGCTCCGCTTAAGCAAAACCATCCGTTTATCGTCTCATTGCACGCGGGTGCTATATTGCGCCACAGAATTGGTGTCCGAAGAGTTCGCTGCGGGCACACCCAATCAACCGTACAACTGAACGATCGGGGAATCAGATGCCTACCAGATTTAAGTCTTCGCCATTTGCCGTATGCGCATGTCTGTTTGCGTTGTCCACAAGCGGCACCGCCTCCAGCCAGACGCCGTCCGTACACGATCATCCTCTGGGGGAACAGACGAAACGGCTGCCGACCAACTTCTCCGATGGTTCCGATCTTCCCAACGGGTGGCGCATTACCCCTGCGGGCAAGGCGATCGGCGAGATGGGCGATCTGGTGATGAACCTCACCTCCGCGCCGGACGGCAAGGCGGTGATCTCCATCAACTCGGGCTTTCTGCCGCACGGCCTCGATGTCTTCGACACCAAGGCACAGAAGAAGGTTCAGCATATCGAGCTGCCATCGGCGTGACTGGGGATGACCTGGTCCTCCGACGGTCATACGCTCTACGTCGCAGGCGGCAACGCATCGGGACCGAAGAACAAGGAGAACCCCATCGCTCCGGTCTATGAGTTCACCTATAAGGATGGCCGGTTGAGCGAGCAGCCCACGGGCAAGTTGATAGAAAGCATCGATCCCAAGCTGGTGTGGTGGTCTGGCGTTGCCTATCTGCCGAGCAAGCATCAGCTCTATGCGGTGAATCGCGGTACCGGCTCCGGCCCCGGCGACGTCGTCGTCTTCGACGCGAAGACACGCGGGATCGTCACCCGTATTGCGGTTGAAACCACTCCCTACCAGGCTGCACTGACCTCGGACGGCAAGCTGCTTTTCGTCTCCAACTGGTCGAGTGAGTCGGTCAGCGTGATCGACACCGCGAGCAACAAGGTCGTTCGCACTGTGCGTGTCGGCATGAACCCGAACGACATGAAGCTCTCCGCCGACGGACGGCTCTTCGTCGCCTGCTCGAATGACAACACCGTCTACGTGATCGATACGCGCTCGTTGCAGGTGCTGGAACGGCTTTCGACGACACAGACTCCGCTTGCTCCGGAGGGCTCGACGCCCGATGCCCTGGCTATCGACGATGAGCGCAAGCTGCTCTACATCGCCAACGCCGACAACAACTCCATTGCGGTCGCACATATTGAGAACCGCGAACACAGCACGGTCGTCGGCTTTGTTCCTACCGGCTGGTACCCCTCGGCTCTGCTGCTCACCGACAAGAATCAGACCCTCTATATCGGCAACGCCAAGGGCGAGGGTGGCCATCCTGATCCGGACGGCCCGCACTTCGGCAAGGAGAGTGACAAGACACTCCAGAAGAGCAGCCTTGAGGTTCTGCCGGTCACGAACCTGAAGGACAATCTCGTGAAGTGGACGCGCCAGGTCTCAGAGAACACGCCCTATCGCGACTCCATGCTTTCGGAGGCGCGCACGCCGCAGGAGCCGAGCGTGATTCCGCAGCACGTGGGCGAAGCCAGCCCCATCAAGCACGTGATCTACATCATCAAAGAGAACCGTACCTACGATCAGGAGTTTGGCGATATTCCGAATGCCAACGGTGATCCCAAGCTGGTGCTCTTCGGCGCCCAGGTCACACCCAACCAGCACGCGCTGGCGAAGCAGTATGTAGTTCTCGATAACCTGTACTGCGATGGCGAGGTCAGCGTCGATGGGCACTCGTGGTCGAACTCCTCCTACGCAACGGACTTCAATGAGAAGCAGTGGCCGGCTGAGTACGGTTCACATAGCGCCGCCGCATATAGCGTGCGCGCCATGGTTCCTTCCGCAGGACATCTCTGGGATCTCGCCCGGCGCAAGGGCCTGACCTATCGCTCGTATGGTGAGAACGCCGCGCGCGCCAGCACCGGTACCAGTATGGAAGCGGCTCCCGGAGCTGACGGCCTGGTCGGCCATGTATCCAAGGAGTACGGTCTTGGGCTCAACGTCCGCGATACGGATAAGGTCGCGGTCTTCCTGAAGGACTTCAAAGAGTTCGAAGCCAACTACGACAGCAACGATCCTGAAAAGCGCATGCCCAACTACATCGTGATGAGCATGCCGGAAGACCACACCCGCGGCACCACGCCGGGAGCGTTCACACCGCAGGCCATGGTCGCCAACAACGACTACGCCATCGGCCAGCTTGTCGATGCCGTCAGCCACAGCAGCTACTGGTCCAGCACCGCCATCTTCATCATCGAAGACGATGCCCAGGACGGCGCCGACCACGTCGATGGCCGCCGCACGGTGGGCCTGGTGATTAGCCCGTACGTAAAGCGTGGCATCGTTGACAGCACGCTCTACACGACCAGTTCTATGGTGCGGTCGATGGAGCTGCTGCTGGGCCTGCCGCCGATGAGCCAGTACGATGCCGCGGCGATGCCAATGTATGCCGCGTTCGGTGCGACGGCGGAGGATACGCCCTTCGATGTCATCCAACCGATGATCGATGTCAACGTAAAGAACACGAAGGACTCCTACGGCGCGAAGCAGAGCAGCAGGATGAACTTCAAAGATGTCGATCTCGCTCCGATGTATGCGCTGAATGAAATTCTGTGGAAGAGCATTCGCGGAGCTGATTCGGCGATGCCGGCTCCGGTCCATCGCTTCCGTCCGCTGGCCGATGCGAGTGAGTCGCCGAAGCATGGGAAGGATGCTGATGACTAGCGTGTTGGCTAAGTACGCGTTGGATAGAGGATCGAGCTATGCTCGATCCTTCTTTTTGTTTGTCATTTCGTTGCGCTGCGAAGAAAATCTGCTTCTCATACATCGCCCTCAGCGGCTAAAGCCGCGTTCCTTGCGGGGCTTTGTGCAGCACGGCTGAAGCCGTGCCCTTAAGCAAGGCATTCGCGCTATGCGCGAAACAAAAGACAGGCTAAAGACATAGTCCCGTATCTGGAACGCTATTTCCCCTCTTGCCTGACTATCCCATCCCACGAAGTCGATGACGAATACTGGCGGTAGAGCCGCTAGATCGCTCAGTTGCGCGTCGCGCAACCAGTTCGCACCGAAGGTGCGAATGTTGTGCTTAAGGGGACGGCTTCACAGGCTGCGGAAAAACTCGATTTTCGAGAAGCGCAAAAAAACGATCGCGTCAGAATGACCTATAAGCGATCCGGGGACATTGGGTGATGATTTTCTATCCCCAAATTTGACCCGATTATCCCCTCATATAGAGTTTTTCCGCAGCCTGTGAAGCCCATGGCTCCCACCGGTCTTACCCCTTCTCTGGCTCTACCTGAAACCTGAAACGGAGTGAGTTCGAACGCGCTAACTGGCTTTCCGCCAGATCATCTCGCCTTCCTGCTCGAACTCGTCGTAGGCCTTTCGCAGACCGAGAAGGATTTCAGCGGTTGTTTTCAATAGCGCGCGAGCCCTGGGATCGTTGACCTTGCCGACGTCATGCCAGGCATAGTCGGCAACACCAGACAACATTGCTTTCAGCTTCGCAGTGTGGCGGCGCGGATCATCTTCGCCGTAGGTGACGCGGTGGCTCATGAAAACCTCCGTGAAGTTATCAGATGATGGACTCGCCCCAAAACGATGCCCGGTGTGTGCGATTTCATACGCATTGCCTAAGCTTGCGCTACGCTGGGTGAGTGCCGAAGACATATCGCGATATCTACTCAGGTCTGGTCCGGCTGCATGTGCTTCATCATGCAAGCCGTGAACCGATCTATGGTCTGGAGATGATGCGCGAGCTTCGTCATCACGGCTACGGTCTCGGCCCAGGTACGCTCTATCCTCTGCTGCACGGCATGGAAGCGAGTGGGCTTCTGCGATCGAAGATGACGAATGGTTCCGGCCGGCTGCGGCGTGTCTACACTGCTACTGCTGCAGGTAGAAGGGCTTTGCAAGAGGGACACGAGAAGGTCCGGGAGTTACTGCGGGAGATGGATGAGGATTAGGAGCTCAGTTGCGGAGCCTTTGTCAGAAGCAGATTTCTCCGCTTGCGCTACGAAATGACAAACAAAGTGCAATTGAGCTTTCGTATCCAGCGAACGCGTTCGCTGGTAATTCGAGCAAAGCTCGAATTTGTCGTGCTTAAGGGGACGGCTTCAGCCGTCCCGTACAGAACCCGAAGGATATGCGGCTTTAGCCGCTGAGGTCATAGCTCTTGGTACCTCAGCGGCTAAAGCCGCATATTTGCAGGGCTTTTACGGCACGGCTGAAGCCATGCCCTTAAGCAAAACAAGTCCGTGGTCTTTCAACCACGGACTCCAACCACACAGATATAGTGTCCACTGCGTCTCTGATCCTCCGCACACCACCAACACATTAAGCCCCCATTAAGATCATCAGAACTGTGCGATGAAATGCGGCCGATAGTTGCCTAAGTATCGAAATTCGATATAGCGTCTTCATAGGAAAAGACAAGGACGTCTTATCGATGAACCTGATTCGGATCTCCTGCTTCGCGTCCCTGGGAATGCTTGTCTCTGTTGCGTCCTCTGGTGTGCGCGCCCAGGAGGCCGCCTCTCCGCTCACCCTGGCTGCCGTCGTTGACGATGCCGCGAAGAACTATCCCGCCATCCGCATCTCGCAGGAAGAGCTGAACGCCTCCGTCGCCCGCATTCAGCTGGCCCGCACCGCCTATCTTCCTCGTCTCGACGCCACCGCCCAGTTCAATCGCGGAACCCGCAATAACGTCTTCGGAAGTCTGCTGCCGCAGAGCATCATCCCTCCCATGTCGGGACCGGTGATCGGCACCAACAACGGGGGTTCGGTGTGGGGCAGTGCGGCTGGAGTGCTCATCAACTGGCAGCCCTTCGACTTCGGTACACGCAGCGCCAATGTTCACGCCGCAGAAGCCGCGCGCGATCGTGCCGCAGCCGCCAATCTTCGCACTCAGCTCGAGGTGGAAACAGCATCCGCCGACGCCTATCTCTCCGTGCTCGCCTCCACGCAGGCGATGAAAGCGGCGCAAACAGCAGTCGACAACTGGGAGACGCTACGGCAGAGCATCCATGCCCTGGCCTCCGCTGAGCTTCGGCCCGGGGCCGACGAGTCGCGCGTCAACGCCGAGAAGGCCGCCGCCGCCAATCAGCTTGCGCTGGCGCAGCAAGCGGCCGACATGTCGGTCGCAACGCTTCACAAGTTCCAGAGCGCGCCTGTTGCCGGCGTGACACCGCAGACAAAGCTGCTGAGCAGCGTGCCCACGGCTAACGGGGCGGAGAATCCGCTCGCCGTCTCAGAAAACCCCATCATGGCCGAGCGTAAGGCAACGACTGCCGAGAACGCGGCGCAGCTCCATGCCATCGAACGAAGCTGGGCGCCGCAGTTCAACCTCGAAGGCGCCGCCTATGGCCGTGGCACCGGAGCGGAGACCGACGGTCGCCGTTTGACCGGAACCAACGGTCTGGCGCCGAACATCGGCAACTACGTCGCCGGTGTCAACATCACGTTCCCAGTGCTGGACTTTGCCAGCATGCATGCGAAGGCCGCCGCGCAATCGGCTACGCTGCGAGCCGCCCGCGCGAATGAAGATCTAACCGCACGCAACCTGCAGGAACAGTTTGCCCAGGCGCAGGCCGAGCTTCGCGCCTCCGAGACCATCGCACAGAACACACCCACTCAGCTTGAGGCCGCGCAGACAGCATTGAATCAAGCCACTGCCCGTTATAAGGCCGGCCTTGTTCCGGTGGATGATGTCGCCCAGGCGCAGCGGCTGCAGGTGCAGGCAGAGATCGACAACGCCATCGCCCGGCTGAACGTCTGGCGCGCCTTTCTGAAATTGCAGTATCTCCGGGGCGATCTGCAGCCCTTTCTGCAGGAAGCGAACCGCTAAAGGAACCGACTCGTCATGCGCCTTGTCCTCGCAGCACTCAGCCGTCCGCTCACCGTGATCGTCGCGCTGCTCGCGATCGTCGCCGGCTTCTTTATGGCCGTCGGACGCATGCGGATGGATATCTTCCCGCAGGTCGGTAATCCGGTCATCTACGTTGCCCAGCCCTACGGCGGTATGAACCCCGCGCAGATGGAGGGCTACCTCACCTACTACTACGAGTACCACTTCCTCTATATCACTGGCATTCAATCGGTCGACAGTAAGAGCGTCCAGGGTGCAGCCCTGATGAAGCTGACCTTCCGCGAAGGCACCGATATGCAGCAGGCGATGGCGGAGACCGTCGGCTATGTCAATCGTGCCCGCGCCTTCATGCCGCCGGGAACGGTGCCACCCTTCATCACGCGTTTCGACCCAGGCAGCGTCGCCGTCGGCCTGCTGCTCTTCTCCAGCAATACCCACTCGCAGGGCGAGTTGCAGAACTTCGCGCTCAATCAGGTGCGTCCGCTCTTCGCTACGCTTCCCGGCGTCTCCGCGCCGCCGCCGTTCGGCGGCAACCAGCGCACCATCGTGGTCACGCTCGATCCGGACAAACTGAAGCAGTACGGAGTCTCGCCGGAACAGGCTATCTCCGCCGTCAGTAACGGATCGGTTGTTGCCCCCACCGGCAATCTCTACGACGGCACGCTCAACCGCATCGTCCGCACCAACTCCGCCCTGGGGCCCGATCTTGCGGAGCTGATGAGCGCGCCCATCCATCCGCGCTCCGGAGCCAACATCTATCTGCGCGATATCGGCACCGTCGAGAATGGGACCGATATCGTCACGGCGTATGCCCACGTCGACGGCAAGCGCACGGTCTATATTCCGGTCACCAAACGTTCCGACGCCTCGACGCTGGCTGTGATCGCCGCCGTCAAAGCCGCCATCCCCAGCTTCAAGAAGGCCATTCCCGACGACGTCGATGTGAAGCTCGCCTTCGACCAGTCCGGTTATGTCTCCAACGCCATCAGCGGGCTGGTCCGCGAGGCCCTGCTGGGTGCGGTGCTGACCGGCCTTGTCGTCTTGCTCTTCCTGCGCGACTGGCGTGGAGCGCTGATTGTCGTCGCCAATATTCCCTTTGCGCTCTTTACTGCGGTCGTCGCGCTGTGGGCCACGGGACAGACCATCAACATCATGACGCTGGGCGGCCTGGCCTTGGCCGTCGGTGTGCTGGTCGATGAAGCCACGGTCGAGATCGAGAACATCCACACGCAACTGATGCCTGGGGTCTCGCGCGCGAAGGCAGTGCTGGAGGCCTGCCGCCGCACCATCATCGCGCGGTTGCTCTCGATGCTCTGTGTGCTCGCCGTCTTTGTTCCCTCGTTCTTCATGCAGGGTGTCGGCCGCCAGCTCTTTACGCCGCTCTCGCTGGCTGTGGGCTTTGCGATGATTGCGTCGTACCTGCTCTCCAGCACGCTGGTGCCGGTCTTCGCCGTATGGATCATGTCGGAGACGCATCGCGGCGAAGAACATGAAGGACGCTTCGGCCGGCTGCGCACCTGGTACGAAGGCTACCTGCAGCGCATCCTCAAGCGCGGACGGCTGATCTATCTTGGCTACTTCGGTGTCTGCGCACTGCTGCTCTTCCTGCTGGCGCCAACGCTGGGCACAGAGATCTTTCCTGACGCCAACGGCCCGGTGCTGCGCCTGCGCATCAAGGCGCCTGTCGGGACACGGATTGAAGAGACCGAGCCCCAGGTTCTGCAGGCGCTTGATCTCATCCGCAAGACCGCGGGCGAGCACAACGTTGCCATCACCTCGGACTACGTCGGCGTGCAGCCCTCCAGCTATCCGGTCAACCTGATCCACCTGTTCACCGCCGGGCCGGAAGAGGCGATCGTGCAGGTGCAGCTCGCGCCCGGCCATCCGCAGGATGAGAAGCTGCGCGAAGAGCTCCGTGCAGCCTTCCAGAAGCAGATGCCCAACCTGAACGTTGCGTTCGAAGGCGGAGACATCGTCTCGCAGGTGATGAGCTTCGGCTCGCCCACGCCGATCCAGATCGATGTGCAAGGTGTCGACCTCGATCAGGACTACGCCTACCTGGCAAAGATCGAAGCCGAGATGAAGAAGCTGAGCTTCCTGCGGGATATCTCCATTCCGCAGGAACAGCAGTATCCCACGGCTGAGATCAAGATCGACCGCGACTACGCCGGGCAGTTCGGCCTGACCATGGCCGACGTCACCACCTCGCTGATACCGGCGACCGGATCGTCGCGCTTTATCGCACCGAACTACTGGCGCGATCCGCGGACCGGCAATGCCTTCCAGATCCAGGTGCAGCTCCCTTCCAACCGCGTGCAGGGACTGGGAGCGCTGTCGACCCTTCCCCTGATGCGCGAAGGCCAGGCGCAGCCGCAGCTCGATCAGGTGGCAAGCCTGAAGTACGGCACCATGCCGGAGATGATTGAGCGCTTCAGCGGACAGCGGATCGTCAGCGTCACTGCCAATCTTCACGGCATTGCGCTCGGCGACGCGCGCGGAAAGATCAACAACGTCTTACAGCATCTCGCTGCGCCTCCCAAAGGAGTGACCGTCGTCGTGCGCGGCCAGGTTCCGGCGCTCGAAGAAACCATCTCCGGTTTGCGCATCGGTCTGCTAATTGCCATCGCAGCCATCTTCCTGCTGTTGATGGCTAACTTCCAGTCGCTTCGTCTGCCGCTGGCGGTGCTCTCGACCATCCCCGGTGTGCTGGTGGGTGTGGTGTTGATGCTGCTGATCACGCGCACTACGCTGAACATTCAGTCCTTCATGGGAGCCATCATGGCGGTCGGCATCTCGGTAGCGAACTCCATCCTGCTGATCAGCTTTGCAGAGCACGCCAGACGCGAGAACAAGGATGTCGAAGCCGCGGCCTTTGAAGGCGCTACCGGCCGGATGCGGGCCATCCTGATGACAGCCACGGCGATGATCTGCGGCATGATTCCTATGGCCATCGGTCTGGGCGAGAGTGGCGCGCAGACTGCTCCGCTGGGACGCGCCGTGGTCGGCGGCCTGATCTTCTCCACGCTGACGACTCTGACCGTTCTGCCCACCATCTATGCCGCGTTGCAGCGCAAAGCCAAACACGAGTCCAACTCACTTAATCCGGAAGATCCTACGAGCCGCTACTATGAACACGTTTAGACACGCCGCCGTCCTTCTGCCGTTCGTCAGCATCTCTCTTGCCGTGGCGCAGAGCGCGCCGAAGACCGCATTGGTGAAGGTGGAAAGCCGTAGCCTCTCCCGCACCGTGCCGCTGACAGCGGAGCTGACACCCTATCTGCAGACCGACATCGAAGCCCGCGTTCCCGGCTATGTGGAGAAGGTTCTCGTCGATCGCGGAAGCAAGGTACGTCGCGGCCAGTTGCTCGTCGTTCTCTCTGCTCCGGAGATGGGCTCGCAGACTTCGGCCTCCGAGGGCGGCCTGCATCAGGCCGAAGCTGAAGCGGCGCAGGCTAAAGCATCCGCAGCAGCGGCAGCCAGTACCTATGAACGCCTGCTGGAGGCAGCGAAGACTCCCGGCGCTGTTGCCGGCAATGAACTGATCCAGGCACAGAAGCAGAAAGAGGCCGCCGAGGCCATCGTGCAGGCCCGCGAAGCTTCGGTGAAGTCGGCAGGGAGCCAGCTGACCTCCACGAAGGAGATGGAGGGATATCTTCGTGTGACCGCTCCCTTCGACGGCATCGTCACCGAGAGACTTGTCCACCCCGGCATGATGGTCGCAGCAGGGAGTCATCAGGCGCTGTTGCGACTGCAGCAGGTCTCCCACCTTCGCCTGGTAGTGCCTGTGCCTGAGAACTACTCCGGCAACATCGCCCAGGGTAAACAGGTCATCTTTCACGTGCCGGCGCATCCAGGCAAGAACTATACCGGCAAGGTCGCGCGCATTCCCAACTCGCTCGACCCGCAGAGCCGCGCCATGATGGTGGAGCTTGATGTCGCCAATGCCGACGCATCGCTCTCGCCCGGCATGTATCCCACGGTGGATTGGCCGGTGGCTTCCAGTGACAACCTGTTGTTCGTTCCTGCGACCAGCGTCGTGACCACGACGCAGCGGACATTTGTCATCGCGGCACGCGGCGGACATGCCCACTGGGTAGATGTTCGCAAAGGCCCTGCCTCAGGCGATCAGGTCTCCATCCGGGGGGAGCTGAAACCGGGGGATGTCGTCGTAAAGCAAGCTACGGACGAGATCCGGGAAGGCGCACCGTTGCCTTAGGGCATTTTCCCTGAGGGTGTAACGTAGGGCTTTCGCATCTATGGGCGGCGTTTTCCGCACTGAAAACGCCGCTGCACACTATTTCCGGGATACCAGCAACAGGGAAAACGCTCTAAGCACGTACCTCAGCGGCTAAAGCCGCATTCGTTCTTGCTCTGATACGGCACGGCTAAAAGCCGTGCCCTTAACCACCCCAGCCAGCGAAGCTGGCCGGGGACCCCGGAGCAAGGCATTCGCACTTTCGGTGCGAAATGGTTGCGCTACGCGCAACGGAAGAATGGAGCTGAGCACGATCCGTCGTGTATCCGGTCGCGCGAAGCGCGATGTCCTGCTTAAGGGCACGGCTTTTAGCCGTGCCGTATTTAGGAGCAAGCAGTTTTGCTAAGACCGGAGATCTGATCACGGCAAAACCTCGCGTTCCTTTGCGTCTTCATCACCCGCACAAATAAGTCTGGCGTTTTTTGCCCCCTGACTCTACGATTACGTCGGCTGCATTACTTTCGTTACCTTCTTTTTTGCGGTACTTTCCCTGCCGGAGGAATCATGCGCGTTCGTCGATACGAGCGTGGGCATTCCCACGTGTTTTACACACTCTTTCTGAGCACGATCGCCCTCACCTCAACCGCGTTTCTTCCCGCCTTCCGTACCGCCGTCGCACAAAGCACGCCCGGCAACCGCGTCTCTCCTGAATTTCGCGAACCGGTCACCCTCGCCACCAAAGACGGTGTGCTGGAGGTCCGCCTGACCGCGCGCCAGGGTGCGGCAACGCTCGATACCTCGGCCAAACCGGTAGAGAACTTTCTTCTCTTTGACTACGAGCTCCTCCGCGGTACCGCCTCTAACGGCAAGACGACCGGACGCGGCCTGTATCCCGCGCCGACGCTGCAGGTCTATCCCGGTGAGAAGCTAATCGTCCATCTCGACAACGCTCTGACCGGCCTCGCGATCGATGACTACTTCAGCCCCCAGTACACAAAGACCGGCGGAGAAATCCCTCTCTATCCCATTCAGATGAAGTCGTCGCCCCTGAACCTGCACGTACATGGCGTACATGTCAGCCCAAAGGGCAATGCAGACAACGTCATGGTCCATATCCCCGCCGGCATGTCGAACACCTATACCTACGAGATTCCCAGGAATATGCCACAGGGAGCGTACTGGTATCACTCGCATCTGCACACGCTGACCGGGCCGCAGACCTATGCCGGACTCGCCGGACTGCTTTCCATCGGCCGAACCGATGGAGGCCTGCAACTTGTGACCGAAAAGAAGATCCCCGTTCGCAACATGCTGCTGCAGTACAACGGCGTCTTCGACCGCTCCAATGGAGCTGCCGTTCTGAACAATGTGAACTGGGCGCAGTATGTCAATACGGCTACACCGCCGAAAGGCGACGAGCTCGCCAAAGGCACCTATCGTCCCTTGCTCACACCGACCAACTTCACCAGATCGAAACCGGGAACTACCTATTTCACCGTCTGGTATGCAGGCCCGCTCTCTGTCCGCAACGATCGTGGCCTGTTGCAAACCATCCCAAGTAGCCTGCAGACATTCATCCCAGCCGATCCGAAAACCGGCAAAACGATACCGGCCGACCCATCGCTGCCCGATGACAAGCGCGATGTGCAGTTCACCGTAAACGGCCAGTTCGAACCCACGCTCAAGAGCAAGGCAGGACAGACAGAGATCTGGGTCCTGGCTAATATCAGTGACTTCGCCTACATCAATCTTCAGCTCACAGAGACCGCGACCGGCCGCCACCCGAAGATCGCCATCATCGGTGAAGATGGGAATCCTTTTCCCGCCGTTCATTATCCGGTCACCGACGAGGGCACACGCCTGTTGATTCCACCTGCCAGCCGCGCCGCCATCGCTGTCACCATGCCGGAGAAGGGCGACCTCATCCTCGAGATGCCTCCCCGCGGCAGCGGCACAAAGACCATCAATGTCCCCGGTGTTCTGTATACCAGCAACGGCACCGAGAATCCGCCTGCTGTCCTTGGCAGCCTCAGTGTAGGGCCTTCGGCCGTAAGCTACGTCGATGGTTTCTTTGCCTTTCCCACCCAGGTGCTGCTGAAGGCCGTTCCCTCGGAAGGCAAGGGAGAGACCACGGCCTTTGTCGAAGGACAGAAGCTCGGCGGCTATAACTCCTTCGTCGATCTCACCGATGCCAGGCCTGATTTCAAACGTGAGATTGTCATCTCCGGCGGCTTCCTGGATACTCTTGCGAGCAACGCCGATCCCAAAGCCTTCACCTACGTCTTCGATGGCGCGGCATTTCCCAACATGCCGCTGATTCAACCCCGTCTGAACTCAGTGGAAGAGTGGAAGTTCATCAATAACAACAACGACGAACATCCCATTCACATCCACGTCAACGACTTCCAGGTGATGGAGTACTACGATCCGACAACCGGCCTGCGCACCGGCCCACAGCCCTGGGGCCTGGATAACGTCAACGTCCCAGCGCCGACCATGCAGGTTGACGAGACCGTCATTCAACCCGGCATTCTCTCTTTCCGCACGCGCTTTGACGACTACGCCGGCCTCTTCGTCATGCACTGTCACCGCCTCAATCACGAAGATAACGGCCTGATGGCCCTCGTGAATGTCATTCCCGCAGTCTCCACCTACGCGGTCGCCATTCCCGGAACAGGAGGCGCGCCGACCGAAGTACGCATCTTCGACGCCAAAGACGACAAGCAGATCTCCACCGTCATTCCCTTCCCCGGCTACCAGGAGAGCGTCAGTGTAGCGATGGGTGACGTCGATGGAGACGGTGTTCTCGACCTGATCGTAGGCTCCGGCAGAAATCACGTACCCGAAGTCGTCGCCTACGCGGGCGGCAACCTGGCCAGGGGACCGTTCGGCACAGAGCTGGCGCGATTTCAGCCCTTCGCCTCCAATGCGGGCAATGGTGTCACCGTCGCCGCGGCGCAGATCGACGGAACCACCGCCGACAACATCATCGTCGGCTCCGGCCCCGGCATGCCGAGCGAGGTCAAAGTCTTCAGCACCAGGCTTCCCTCTTCACACGGTACGGCCCCCACACTCTTCTCCAGCTTCAAACCCTATGGAGACGACACCTCCGGCGTCACGCTCGCAGCGGGCATCGTCGACTTCACGACCGGCCGCAACAGCATCGTCACCGCTCCCGGAGCCGGCAAGACAGCCGAGGTCAAGGTCTTCGTCTTCTCGCTGCTGTCGCCGATCGCCGGCGGAAGCCACGCGGGGATGAAGATGCCTGCCATGGATCAGCCCGCGCAGACCGCAGCCTTTTTCCCCTTCGGCAAGAACTACACGGGAGGCGTCTCCCTTGGCGCCGGATGGCTCGCCGGTTCACTCGGCGGAGCCCAGCGCATCATCGTCAGTCAGCTTACAGACAAGGGCACCGTCAAAGTCTTCTCCAATGGATCGGCGCTGGACGGCGGTCCCGAGATGTATCTCCACAACCCGGAAGAGCATATTCACGGCGCCACCTTCCGTGAGATTGCGAGCTTCAATCCATTTCCCGGTTCCGGAGCTCAGGTAGCAACCACCAGCACCACCACAGGCGCTAACCTTCTGGTCAGCGGCGCCACATCACAGGGAACACGCGTTCTGAAGTTTGACTTTGAACGTGCGGACGCAAAAGCAAATACGCTGAAGCCGCTTCCGCTTGGCGAAATTGCTCCCACAGCAGGAACACGACCGATTGTTCTGGCCGGCGACTGACGCGCATCAAGAGACACATCAAAAACAGAGACCTCAGTTCGACCAACACACTGAGAAGGACGAAACGAATGAAGGCAACTCGACGGGAATTCGTGGAGTGGGCCGTGGCAAGCGGCATCACGCTCGGCGTTTCGCGCATCGGAGCAGGCCAGACAGCGGTAACTCCGCCCGGCTTCACGGCGCACGAGACCTTACCGGGACGCGGCAAGTGGACGCCGGAGTTCGGGCGCATCGACGGCGTGGCCAAGGCTACCGGTGCAAAGCTCTACGCCTCAGACTTTCGCGCAGCCGACCTTCCCGGCTGGCCCTCTGAGACATCGCATGCCCTGCTGGTCCGTTGTGCCGATGCAACGCATATCTATGAAGGTTTCGATCTCGCCCGCCTGAGCAAGATCGCCAGGCCGACCGTCGTGGTTACCGCTGACGACGTGAAACGCGCCAAAATCCGCGTGCCTGCCTTCTACGAAGGCGATCTCTTCTGCCCTGCCGGCAAGACACCCACCTATCTGGGCCAGCCGGTCGCGCTGCTCATCTTCGAGAAGTTCGACGCCTTCGACCAGGCGCGCCTCGCCCTGCGCGATGGTCAATTCCTCAGGTTCGGCAAGGAGACCGGCCCTGTCGAGGGTTCCAACTATGGAGCCTTCCGCTTTACCCGGGTTGCCGGTCCCACACCCGACGATCCGGACGTCTACTCCCCCATGCAGGCAGGCTGGATCAGTCCAGGCTTCCTCGAAAGCTCCGGCCGTCCCATCTGGAAACCTCTGCCCGTCGCCAAAGGCGGTGAATACGTCAAAGGCGCGACCTTCGGCGAAGAGATCCGCAAAGGGCTTGCCAACAAAGACGCCGGCTTGCTCGTGCTGGACCGTGAGTTCGAGACACAGTCCGTCGATCCCGTGTTCCTTGAGCCGGAGTGCGGCCTTGCCTGGTACGACAGCTCCACTCAAAAGCTGGAAACAGTGCTTGGCGTGCAGTCTCCCTTTGAGACCACCGAATCGCTCGCGTTTCTTCTCGGTGAAGCGAGCCCCGCGTTCAAGCCCAGGGTCATCGATGCCCAGTTCGCCTACGTCGGCGGAGGCTTCGGTGGCCGCGATCACACGCCGTTCCCGCTCTACGTCACACTCGCCGGCATGTTCTATCCCGGCCACGCTGTACGTCTCGCCCATGACCGCTTCCAGCAGTTTCAGGGAGGCATCAAACGCCACGCGTTCAAGATGCGCTCGCAGATCGGCATCGATCGCGCTACCGGGAAGATCACGGCCTTCGCCGCCGATCATGTCCTCGACGGCGGCGGCATGATGAACTACTCCCCCAGCGTCGCCACCGTCGGCGCAACCGGAGCCCTGGGCATCTATGACGTGCCGAAGGTCGACGTTACCACCGTCGCCATGCACACCCGCGGCGTCACCGCCGGCTCCATGCGCGGCTATGGAACGCTGCAGACGATGACGGCGCTCGAAACTCTGATCGATGAGGTTGCCTGCGCTCTTCCCATGGATCCTATCGAGTTCCGCCGCCGCAATGCTCTTCCGCCCGGCGGACGCATCATGACCGGTCATGCCTTCTCTGTTTCCACACGCACCAAAGAGATCCTCAGCAAGCTGGAAAAGCACCCCATCTGGCGCAGGCGCGCCGCTGAGAAAGGACAGGCGAAGCCAGGTTTCCTGGTCGGTACAGGAGTCGCCATTGCCACCAAAGACTACGGATCGGGTGCTGACTGTTCTCTCGGACGCGTGGAGATCAGCCCCGAGGGCCGCATCTCCATCCACTGCGATGCCGTCGAGATGGGCAATGGCATCGGAACAGCGCTGGCGAATCGCGTCGCCCTGCATCTCGGCGGGCGCGCCGACGAGGTCACGGTCGCACAGGTCGATGCCTTTGACGCTCTGGAGCTGGTAAAGACCGGTGACCCCTTCACCATGGCCCAGGCCGCCCAGGACGAAGGCGAGAAGAACCCGCGATGGGTTCCGGAGATCAGCTCCCCGACCAGCGCCTCGATCGGAGCACACGTGGGCACACAGGCAGCCGCTGAAGCCGCACGTATCCTCTTCCGCTTCGGCCTGTGGCCCGCGGCCATCGCGCTGTGGGGTATCGCTCCCCATGATCCGCGGGCAAAGCAGTCCGACGAGGCCTACTGGCAGGACGACATCCTCATCATGACCGGTCTTGATCCTCTGCCACTCAAGAAGATTGCGGCCAAAGCGCATGCAATGAAGCTCGTCACCGGCGTTATGGCGCACGCTTTCTCTCGCTGGGCGTGGGCTCAGGCCACCTTTGCAATCCACGGTGAAAGCTGGACGGCCGATATCGACGCCCTTGCCGTTCGTTATGGCGATGACGGCTTCACCCGTCTCAGCCGCAGCTCCGTTGCCTTTCCGCCGACCGACTACAACCGCATTGGCGTTGCCTTCTCCTCACGCTGTGGAACTCTTGTTCGCGTCGAGATCGAACGCGCCACGGGCAAGCTGCGCATCGCCAAAGCTTATAGCGCTCTTGAGTGCGGTCAGGCCCTGGTCCCCGAGGTCGTCGTCGGACAATCGCAGGGAGGCTTCGCCATGGGCGTCGGATACGCCCTTCTGGAGACGCTGCCTCCGTTTGAAGATGGACCGGGCAACGGGCAGTGGAACCTTGGTCAATACCGCATCGCTCGCGGATCGGATCTTCCCCTGCACGATCTCGAGATCGAAGTTCTTCCGCCGCTTCCCAAAGAGCCGCCGAAAGGAATGGCCGAGGTCGTCATGATTCCGGTCGTTGCCGCGCTCCTGAACGCAATCTTCGATGCAACCGGCCATCGCTTCCGCTCGCTGCCGGTCACCCAAACCATGATCAAGGATGCCCTCGCATGACAACTCTCGCCCTTACGATCAATGGCCGCGCTTATGGTCCCATCGAGGTACGCGACGACCTGACCATGAACGACTTCCTGCGCGAATACCTTGGCATGACCGGCACGAAGTACGGCTGCGGCGCTGCACAGTGCCTGAGCTGCGCCGTCATCGTCGACAGGCCCGACGGCACCAGCCACACCAATCCCACCTGCATCGTTCCCGCCTCCAGCTTCAATGGCAAAACGATACGCACGATTGAAGGTCACGCGAAGAACGGCGAGCTCACCATCCTGCAGAAGACCTTCATTGAGCACTTCGCCTTTCAGTGCGGCTACTGTACGCCAGGATTTCTCAACGAGGGCCAGGTGCTTCTCGAACGGCTCGAAAAGACTCCTGTAGCCCACGCCGATCTCGATACCACGATCGGCGAAGCCCTCGACGGGCATCTTTGCCGGTGTACCGGCTATGTGAAGTATCACGAGGCCGTCCGCGCCGCGGTTCTGGCGGAGCCTACCCGCTTCCTGAAAGACGGTGCTCAATGAAGATCGACTGGCGCCTTCTCGCAATCGTTATCACATTGACACTCATCGGTATCGTGAGATCCTCCGCCGCGGCAGCCGACAAACCCGCGGCTGCAAGCGATCCCAATACACTTGCCTCTCCGAAGAGCTTCGCCTCTATTGCCGATCCGCAGAAGCGTTCAGCCGCATACTTCACCGAACTGAGCAAGGTGCTCACACACCAGCGTTGCGTCAACTGCCATCCCTCGGGCGAGAGCCCACGCCAGGGAGATAGCCGCCGCCTGCATCAACCTCTGGTCGTTCGCGGCGTTGACGGCTACGGCCGCGAGAATATGCGCTGCGGCACCTGCCACACCAATGCCAACTTCGACCAGGGCCGCATCCCCGGCAATCCCCACTGGCACCTTGCGCCGGCCGAGATGGCTTGGGAGGGCAAAACGCCCGCAGAGATATGCCGGCAGATCAAAGACCCAAAGCGTAACGGCAACCGCTCACTGAACGACCTCATCGATCACATCGGCAAAGACGCCCTTGTCGGTTGGGCATGGAACCCCGGCTACGGCCGCAAACCCGCCCCAGGAACACAGCAGCAGGCCGGCGAGCTGGTGGAGGCCTGGGCAAAATCCGGCGCCGCCTGCCCGCAATAGCGAAGGCGCCATATGACGATCAGGTCTTTCATGGAGAGTTGAAGATGGCGACGCAGTGGTGAAGCCGACAACCGATGAGGATTCACGAAGGCGCACCGTTGCGGTAAGGATATAAAAGCGCTGAAGGCGTTGCACAAGGCGCGGCCGGTTCGCGCCGCAGGCGCGAATGCCTTGCTTAAGGGGACGGCTTCAGCCGTCCCGTACTGAGTCCCGAAGATATGCGGCTTTAGCCGCTGAGGTACCAAGCTATGACCTCAGCGGCTAAAGCCGCGTTTCCTTCCGACCTGCTACGGCACGGCTAAAAGCCGTGCCCTTAAGCAAAACAGGAGCGGACTTCAATGCCATGCGCATCGTTTTGATGGGTATGCAACGGTTCACGAACCGTTTCGTTTAGAGATCGTTGCATTGCGGTGATTGAAGATGGCGACGCAGTGGTGAAGCCGACAACCGATGAGATTCACGAAGGCGGACCGTTGCAGTAACGATATAAAAGCGCTGAAGGCGTTGCACAAGGCGCGGCCGGTTCGCGCCGCAGGCGCGAAAGCCTTGCTTAAGGGGACGGCTTTACAGTTTGCGGAAAAACTCTTTTCGTTTTTCGGGGATTGTCGTAAGAGAGAGGTATGCGGGGAGAAGAAGCGAAGCAGAGCGGGATGTTCAGTTACGTAACGATGGAGCAGCGGATCGCATCGGATCATCCGGTGCGGAGGATCCGGACTATGGTGGATGCGGCACTGAAGCGGATGGATGGTGAGTTGTCGCAGCTTTACGCGGCGACAGGGCGACCATCGATCGCGCCGGAACGTCTGCTGCGTGCGCAGTTGCTGATGGTGCTGTACTCGATTCGCTCGGAACGGCAGTTGATGGAGCAGCTGAACTATAACCTGTTGTTCCGCTGGTTCGTGGGCATGGAGATTGACGATCCGGTGTGGGACGTGACGGTATTTACCAAGAACCGGGAGCGTCTGATCGCCGGCGAAGCCAGCCAGAAGCTTCTGCTGGCGGTGCTGGAGGAAGCTAGCCAGCACAAGCTGCTCAGCGAAGAACACTTCACGGTGGACGGCACGCTGATCCAGGCATGGGCCAACCGGCGCAGCTTCCATGAGAAGGCCGATCCTCCGGACCGTGGGACGGGAGCGGGTGGTAAGAAGCTACTGCGTGATACTCATGAGTCCTCTACCGATCCGGAAGCGCGGCTGTATCGCAAGAGCTCCAGCGGAGCATCGGTTCCCAGCTATCTGGGCCATGTGATCACCGAGAACCGCAACGGTCTGGTGGTGGCGGCCATGGCCACACAGGCCGGGACGACAGAGGAACGTGCAGCGGCTCTGAAGATGTTGAAGCGGATCAAGCGTAAAAAGCGGATCACGCTGGGAGCCGACAAGGGCTATCAGTACGAGAAGTTCATCAAGGCCCTGCGCCGTCGCAAGGTCAGGCCGCACGTGGCCGAGTATGAGCCGAACCCCAAATGGCCCAACTGGCTCAACAGCAAGGAACGCAGCGAGCCGGGATATGCGATCAGTCAGAGGAAACGCAAACTGGTTGAGAAGGTCTTCGGTTGGATGAAGCTGGACCGTTCGATGCGACAGACCAAGCTGCGTGGGCTACGCAAGGTGGACTGGATGGTACAGCTCATGGCCGCAGCCCATAATCTCCTGCGGCTGGTGAAGCTGATACCTCCCATCCCAGCACAGTCATGACACGGCCGTAGTGTGTCTAAACACCCTCTAAACCCACCCAAACCGCATAACAACGTGCCATAGAGAACCAAAACAACTCACCGATCCCTCACAACAGACTGACCCGCAGGCGAAAAGACGCGTTTTTCCGCAAACTGTTTAGCCGTCCCGTACTGAGTCCCGAAGATATGCGGCTTTACAGTTTGCGGAAAAACTCTTTTCGTTTTTCGGGGATTGTCGTAAGAGAGAGGTATGCGGGGAGAAGAAGCGAAGCAGAGCGGGATGTTCAGTTACGTAACGATGGAGCAGCGGATCGCATCGGATCATCCGGTGCGGAGGATCCGGACTATGGTGGATGCGGCACTGAAGCGGATGGATGGTGAGTTGTCGCAGCTTTACGCGGCGACAGGGCGACCATCGATCGCGCCGGAACGTCTGCTGCGTGCGCAGTTGCTGATGGTGCTGTACTCGATTCGCTCGGAACGGCAGTTGATGGAGCAGCTGAACTATAACCTGTTGTTCCGCTGGTTCGTGGGCATGGAGATTGACGATCCGGTGTGGGACGTGACGGTATTTACCAAGAACCGGGAGCGTCTGATCGCCGGCGAAGCCAGCCAGAAGCTTCTGCTGGCGGTGCTGGAGGAAGCTAGCCAGCACAAGCTGCTCAGCGAAGAACACTTCACGGTGGACGGCACGCTGATCCAGGCATGGGCCAACCGGCGCAGCTTCCATGAGAAGGCCGATCCTCCGGACCGTGGGACGGGAGCGGGTGGTAAGAAGCTACTGCGTGATACTCATGAGTCCTCTACCGATCCGGAAGCGCGGCTGTATCGCAAGAGCTCCAGCGGAGCATCGGTTCCCAGCTATCTGGGCCATGTGATCACCGAGAACCGCAACGGTCTGGTGGTGGCGGCCATGGCCACACAGGCCGGGACGACAGAGGAACGTGCAGCGGCTCTGAAGATGTTGAAGCGGATCAAGCGTAAAAAGCGGATCACGCTGGGAGCCGACAAGGGCTATCAGTACGAGAAGTTCATCAAGGCCCTGCGCCGTCGCAAGGTCAGGCCGCACGTGGCCGAGTATGAGCCGAACCCCAAATGGCCCAACTGGCTCAACAGCAAGGAACGCAGCGAGCCGGGATATGCGATCAGTCAGAGGAAACGCAAACTGGTTGAGAAGGTCTTCGGTTGGATGAAGCTGGACCGTTCGATGCGACAGACCAAGCTGCGTGGGCTACGCAAGGTGGACTGGATGGTACAGCTCATGGCCGCAGCCCATAATCTGCTGCGGCTGGTGAAGCTGATACCTCCCATCCCAGCACAGTCATGACACGGCCGTAGTGTGTCTAAACACCCTCTAAACCCACCCAAACCGCATAACAACGTGCCATAGAGAACCAAAACAACTCACCGATCCCTCACAACAGACTGACCCGCAGGCGAAAAGACGCGTTTTTCCGCAAACTGTTTAGCCGCTGAGGTACCAAGCTATGACCTCAGCGGCTAAAGCCGCGTTTCCTTCCGACCTGCTACGGCACGGCTAAAAAGCCGTGCCCTTAAGCAAAACAGGAACGGCCTTCAATGCCATGCGCATCGTTTTGATGGGTATGCAACGGTTCACGAACCGTTTCGTTTAGAGATCGTTGCATTGCGGTGATTGAAGGTGGCGACGCAGTGGTGAAGCCGACAACCGATGAGATTCACGAAGGCGGACCGTTGCAGTAAGGATATAAAAGCGCTGAAGGCGTTGCACAAGGCGCAGCCGGTTCGCGCCGCAGGCGCGAATGCCTTGCTTAAGGGGACGGCTTCAGCCGTCCCGTACTGAGTCCCGAAGATATGCGGCTTTAGCCGCTGAGGTACCAAGCTATGACCTCAGCGGCTAAAGCCGCGTTTCCTTCCGACCTGCTACGGCACGGCTAAACAGGCTGCGGAAAAACTCGATTTTCGAGAAGCGCAAAAAAAACGATCGCGTCAGAATGACCTATAAGCGATCCGGGGACATTGGGTGATGATTTTCTATCCCCAAATTTGACCCGATTATCCCCTCATATAGAGTTTTTCCGCAGCCTGTAAAGCCGTGCCCTTAAGCAAAACAGGAACGGCCTTGAATCGCCACCTTGAAACGCCAACCTAAAACATCAACCGCCGATACACCAGGATCCGCGCTAATTCGCTAACCCGATTCTCTGGTCCTCTGCCTCGCGTAGCTTTTCTGCGGATGCTTCACGAAGCTCCGCTGCTTTCGCTTTCGCGGTGCGTGCCTGGTCGATCTGGCCGATCGAATAGTAGAACTCAGACAATGCGTTATAGGGAGCATCCGATTCGGGGTACTTCGCGATGGCGCTCTTGATCAGTTCCTCGCCTCTCTGAGGAGCGCCGCAGGAGAACTCCCATCTTGCTTCCAGCTCCATCACATCATCAGCCGACCGTCCGGCGGAGCTGCGTGACGAATGACCTGCCAACTGCTTCGACCGGCCTTTCCAGCGATCGCAAAGAACCTTAGCCTCAGCCGGGCGGGCGAGATGTGTAAGCGATCGCGCAAGCCCAAGATCAATCAGATACGCGGAGAATTCGGAAGCAGCCTGATTCTGCCGGACGATCGACGTAGCCAACTGATACGTTACCGCCGCATCCTGAAACTTCCCGGCTGCCTCTTCCAGCAAGGCGTGGTCAATGGCTTCGGTATAACGAAACAGAACCTGTCGCGGGTAAACAGCCAGTAGGCGCGTCAACGCGGTATTCCAACGTTCCGTGGCCTCAACGGCCTGATCAAGGTGACGCGCATGTTCCAGCGTGAATACTTCTGAGTTCAGCAGCGACTCACGCGTAGCCAGAGGCAGTTGGAGCTTCAGCATCTCTTCGTATGCGGCAACGTGGGCCATCTCACCGTCAGACCAAGAGCGAAGAGAGGCCAGGCCTACTCGGGCTTCTAAAAAGTCCGGATCGCTGTTTACCAGGCTCTCCAGATACCATTCAGCGCAAAGGTCTTCCCGATCCAGACATTGCCGTGCAACGCCATAGCGTGCAGCCAGGGATGATGGGTTCTTATCCAGAATGTACTTGTAGCAGTGCGAAGCGGCATTGTCGTCGCTGCCTATCCTGAGTTCGGCCACGCGATACATGACTGACAGCGCCGTTCTCGGTGTGCAGGTCTGCCCGGAATAGGTCTCCCACGCTGCAAGAGACTTCTGCTGCGGATCCTCTTTGAGCCTGAGCACGAAGACGCGCCCGGTCTGCTTCGGATCGAAGGTTGCCTGCTTGATCTGAGGAGTCAATCTGCTGAGATAGAGGCTGAAGCCTCCGATCGGTTGTACTTCGCTCACCCTGCCATCGGCCTCAAGTGTGACCAGGAAGGTCACACCCTTGTTGCCGGGTCCGAGGTGGTTCACAAAGACAAGGTCGTCTGGAAGAGGATTCGTTGGAGTCCAATCGATCACGCGGGGAAGAGGCTCGGCTCCTCGTGCTCCGTTTTGAGTGCTGGGACTTATTGCGTACCCTGCCGTACCAAAGATCCAAAGGATCATCACGACCGCGATTCCGATGCCGTGCAATCCAGATCTACGCGTGTTCTTTTGCAAACCGAACGCCCTCCCTACTTGTTCAGTTTGGCTTGGGCTCGGTTACAACTTGAAAGACTTCGTAGGACATTCTTCCGTTCTTGACCCACTATGGGAAAGTTAGAGTTTCTTAATCTTCCGATAGAGCATTTCTCCTGTAGGTGTAGAGCAGGGCTTGTGCATCTATGGGCGTTTTCCTCAATGAAAACGCCTCGGCACACTCCTCACGGGACACCCAGCAACAGGAGAAATGCTCTAGCATGAAACGATGCAGGAACCTCAAAGCAGAGCGGCGAAGACCGCCCCCTCCCCCATCGATAACCTCGGCATCTGGACCTCGGGTCTGTGCGTCATCCACTGCCTTTTGACACCGGTGCTTCTCTCGGCCTCTGCGGTCTTCGCTCACGTTCTTCCCTCTGATGAGTGGGTGCACCGTTCGCTAGCCGTCTTTATCGCCTTTCTCGGCGCGATTGCCCTGGTGCGGGGCTTCCGCCTTCATCGCAAGCGGCGCGTCATTGGCCTGATGACCGGGGGCCTGGGATGCGTCTTCTTTGCGGCATTTCAGGGTGACAGACTTCCGGGCCACGTTGCCGAAGTGGGTGTCACGATCCTTGGCAGCGTATTGATGATCTCCGCCCACAGGTTGAATCACACCTTCTGTAATGATTGTGAGTGTGTTGATGCGTGTGAGGAGTAGCCCCCAGATCACGCGAGGGTCAGGCACGCATTAACGAGCCGCCGGAAAAGAGGAGCGCTGAAGGCGCGCTCCATACCAGCCTGGGGCAACGCCCCAGGTTTAGGTGGCAAGAGTGGTTAAAGGGCTGAAGGCCCGCTCTATAGTCGCGCCTTCAATCCCATACGTATCGTTCATCGAATGTAGTTCGCACTTCGCGTGAAGGCGGGAAATAACAACGATCGAGATTGTGACATTGCGGGAATATAGGTCGGGCCTTCAGCCCTCTTACCGTTTGCTATCCGTAAACCTGGGGCGTTGCCCCAGGCTGGTATAGGGCGCGCCTTCAGCGCTTGAAACAACACCTCGGCTCCCACCCAGACCACAGACGGAATAAATTTGTTGCTGCTATCCCAACAAACTTTTCACCAGGTCGCGAGGATTTAGCCCTGGAATGGCTTGTCCGGTAAGGGCCGTACTGAAGCTGCGGAAAAACGAAGCCGACATCAGGATCGATGCGATCACCTCAGCGTTCCGGTCTTCTGGAATCCGACCGAGTTTCTGTTCTTCCTCGATATAACGTGCGATTCGCGAGATACCTCCACGCGGCCCTTTGGCGCGGCTGTCGAGCATCTTACGGAAACTCTCCAGAAGGAGAGGCTCGGCAAACAGAGACGACAGCATGGGGCCGATCCGTTCGTGGAAACGTTGTAAGCCTTGCAGTGCCGTCAGCAGGTTCCGTTCCGGTGTCTGCTTCCCAATGTTTTCTTCCAGGGCATGCAGCGGTATCAGCATCTGCGGCAGGCTCTGCTCCAGTACGGCGAGCAGAAGCTCGACTCGCCCGGAGAAATGCACGTAGATTGCGCCCTCCGAGCATGGCACCGCTTCGGCAATCGCCCGCGTCGTCACCCCGCTGAGGCCACGCTCGCGGAGCAGTCGATCGGCGGCCTCCACGATCTCGGCCTTGCGGTTTCTCTTTGGTTCTCGTTCCGTCTTACGCTGCATGCACCATCTATCGCGGGAGAAAAGAAACATTTCCCCTTGCTCTGGAGTATAGTACAACTCTCATAGTGAGCGCTCACTCACTATGTAGGGAGCCAATCATGAACAGCACGCTTTTCAGCAAAGTGCTTCTCACCTTTCTGCTGGTCTTCGGCAGCGCCATGTCCTTTGCCTTGGACTGGAGCAAAAACCACCTTCTTAATCCGCTGTGGCATCCACACGCAAAATTCCACGGTGCGGTTCTGCTCTTCTTCTTCGCTGGGGTCGCCGTTACCGGGGTATGGCTACTCTGGCGCGAGTCCGCCGAACCAAAGGTTGCTATTACGGCGGCAGCCGCACTCTCCGCCTCCTACTGGACGCCCTTTTTCTTTATTCCCTATCTATTGCCTGGCTCGTCCTATTGGGCGGGAATCCCGGGGCATGAGCCGCACTTCCATGGAATGGTCTTCTATCCCAACCTTCTGGTGATCGGTGTCTTTCTCGCATTGACCGTTATTGCGTGGAGGATTGGAGTTGGTCGATTGGAAGGCTCAATGGGTGGGTAAGTAGAGACAGGCACGCAAAGCATGTCCCGGGAAGGGCGATGGAAAGGCTATGCAGACCAGACCACCGAAGAAAAGCGCTGAAGGCGCGCCCTATACCAGCCTGGGGCAACGCCCCAGGTTTATGGATAGCAAACGGTAAGAGGGCTGAAGGCCCGACCTATAATCACGCATTTAATCCCATACGTATCGTTCATCAAACGCGATTCCATATCTTGTGAGAAAGGCGCGGAATTCATCCTGGAACGATATCTTGCGGTGATGCTCCGCCTGGGAATCGATATACGTCAACAATGCATCGCGGTCATCTGGCCCAACGGAGAAAACGGCGTATCCGCGTTGCCATGCAAATTTCTTAATTGACTGCTCCTTGAGCCATTTGGATGAAGATGTCTTCAATAACTCAATCAACTCAGATACGCTTGTTGTCCTGGACAGACGAATGGCCAGATGAACATGATCCGCGACGCCACCGATCCGATAACACTCACATCCGGCATTGCGGACGGCAGCAGCCATATAGGCATACAACGGTTCACGAACATTTTCATTCAGGAATGGGTATCGTTCTTTCGTGCTGAACACCACATGAACCAACAGCAGCGATAGAGATTGTGGCATTGCCGGATTATAGAGCGGGCCTTCAGCCCTTTAACATCTTGTGGGCACTGAAACCTGGGGCGTTGCCCCAGGCTGGTATCGGGCGCGCCTTCAGCGCTTTTCGCGATGCCCGGAACGCCTCCCGCACACCAGGATCAGCAGCCTTCAGATCCAATCTCACGAACCACAGCAGCGTCCCTGCAACTGGACAGGCGGACACTTCACGGAGCCGAAAGAACAGAAGACACAGCAATCTCCTGCTTTCGGGCGGAGCACCGTGTGGCACTGGACACACTCATGGAAGAACTGGCAGGAGTCCGTAGGCATTGTCTCCACCGTTGTGTGCCCACACTGCGGACACGTGAGCCGTGATTCGAGAATGGCGTTCGCCGGTGTCACTTTTGCGGTCCTCCGCGATGCAGCTTGAATGGTAATGTTCCACGTTGCGCGGGTGCGGGCCGGGATCCCAACATCGGGGCGAGAATGAATGCGAAGACTGCTCTGGACCACATCGTTTTCATATCACCGGCTCGTCACCTCGACCCGCGCCACTGCTCTAGACACTGTCGCATCCATCTTTGTTCCCGCAAGGTGTCGAATCAACTCCGCCTCGGGTGTCATATGTATAAGGGATTAAGAGCATTATTCCTGTTGCTGGGTATCCCGGAAGAGGAGTGCAGCGGCGTTTTCATTGCGGAAAACGCCCATAGATGCGGAAGCTCTACACGACACCTGCAGGAAAAATGCTCGAGCCTTTCACTGAGGAGAGACAGCGATGCAATTCGCACTGATGATCTACGAAACGCCGGAGCAGTTTTCCAAACGCAGGAACGGCCCAGATGATCCGTACATCGCCGCCTGGAGATCGTACTTCACCGCCATGGTCGAGGCCGGCATCCACGTCGGCGGCGATCCTCTTGAAGTTCCGGAGACTGCAACCACCGTGCGTCTGCAGGACGGTCATCGCCGGTTACAGGACGGCCCCTTCGCCGATACGAAAGAACAGCTCGCCGGCTTCATCATCCTGGAGCTTCCCTCCATCGATACTGCATTGGACTGGGCTGCGCGGTGCCCCGCAGCAGAAGGAGGAGCCGTAGAGGCGCGGCCGCTCTCGCCTGAGTCCAAACAGCGGATCACTGCATGAGTTCAGGCGGCCGCAACGAGATCGATCGCACCATCGAACGCGTGGCGCGCGAGTCGTATGGCCGGCTGATCGCCTATCTCTCTGCGCATACACGCGACCTGGCCAGCGCGGAAGATGCGTTGAGCGAGGCTCTGGTTGCTGCGCTGAACACATGGCAGCGCGATGGTGTGCCGCACAGTCCCGAGGCCTGGCTGCTCACTGCCGCACGGCGTTCGCTGTTCAACGTCATCCGCCATCAGAAGGTCATCGCGGCTAACGAATCTACCATTCTCGCTTTAGAGGAAAGCCGCTTCGATCCAGCCGCGTCGACTCCGTTTCCTGACGAGCGGCTGAAGCTGCTCTTCGTCTGTGCGCACCCCGCTATCGATCCAGCGATGCACACGCCGCTGATGCTGCAGACGGTGCTTGGTCTTGATGCCGCACGCATCGCACCGGCCTTTCTGGTCTCGCCATCCACCATGAGCCAGCGGCTGGTGCGCGCAAAGACCAAGATCAACTATGGCGGCATCCCCTTCCGGGTACCCGAGGAGCGCGAGCTGCCGGAGCGTTTGAATGCCGTGCTGGAAGGCATCTACGCAGCCTATGGAATCGGCTGGGACGACATGATGGGCATCGACCATCGCGGCAAAGATCTTGCGGAAGAGGCGTTGTGGCTTGCGCGCGTGCTGCTTGCGCTGATGCCCGAAGAACCGGAGGCCCGCGGCCTGCTCGCGCTGATGCTCCACTGCGAAGCCCGCCGCCGGGCACGCAGAGATTCCGCCGGCCGCTATGTTCCGCTCTCCGAACAGGATCCTCGGCTGTGGTCGCAAGCTCATCTTGAAGAGGCAGAACAACACCTGGCTATCGCGGCTAAGGTGCTACGCCCGGGCCGGTTTCAGCTTGAGGCGGCCATCCAATCCGTCCACGCGGAACGCGCGCACAGCGGGCGCACCGAGTGGCCCGCCATCGTCTTCTTCTACGAACAACTCATGCGCATCGCGCCCACGCTCGGCACCAGGACCAGCCATGCCGCAGCTGTTGCCGAAGCGTCCGGCCCTGCGGCAGCGTTGCAGTTGCTCGACGCCATCGATCTCAAGAGCGTCTCGGCCTATCAACCCTACTGGGCGGTGCGGGCGCATCTGCTGCAGCGGCTCGGGAAGGCCGAAGAAGCCCATCACGCCTTCGAACGCGCCATCGGTCTCTCGGAAGATCCGGCTGTGCGGAACTTCCTCCTCGAAAAACTCCGCTGATTTTTCCTTCGCCTGTCGAAAACTCTCTCCTCCGCGTGTCACCTCTCTAGAAAGCCCACGGAGAACACCTATGTGCCCCTTCTGCTTTTCCACCCTGGGAATGATCGTCGTCAGCACCGCCGCCGGTGGCGGGGTTGCGGCGCTCATCGCAAAAGCATCCCGCAGGCAGAACCCGCAACCACCCGGGCCCGGCGCGGACCAGAGGAGATAGCACCATGCCGTTGCCTACCATTGAGAATCCGAATGTCGTCTCGCGCGAAGCCTGGATCGAGGCTCGCAGAAACCTTCTCGTCAAAGAGAAGGCCCTCACCCGCCAGCGCGACGCCCTTAGCGAAGAGCGGCGTGGACTGCCCTGGGTCAAGATCGAAAAGGAGTATGTCTTCGACGGCCCCAAAGGCAAGGTCACGCTAAGCCAGCTTTTCGACGGCCGCAGCCAGCTCTTCATCAAGCACTTCATGATGGGCCCGGGCGCGACCACGCAATGCGTCGGCTGCTCCCTCGAGGTCGATCACGTCGCCGGCATCCTGGAACACCTGCGCAACCACGACATCACCTACGCCGCCGTTGCGCGTGCGCCGATCGAGGAGATTGAGGCGGTGCGCGAGCGCATGGACTGGCACTTTCCCTGGGTCTCGTCCTTCGGCTCCGATTTCAATTACGACTTCAACGTCTCCTTCACGCCCGAACAGGTAGCCTCAGGCGAGGCTCTGTACAACTTCCAGGCGGCGCCCGGCTGGGCTGCCGGGATCGAAGATCTCTCCGGCGACAGTGTCTTCTTCAAAGACGACAAGGGGGATATCTATCTGACCTATGCCACCTTCGGCCGCGGTGGCGAAGAGTTCCTCGGCGCCTACCGGATCATCGAGGTCACTCCCAAGGGACGCGAAGAGAACGGCCCCTTCCGCAGCCTTACGGACTGGGTGCGGCCACACAATATGTACGGCAAAGGCGGTACGGTCGAAGCCAACGGGCGCTACCATCAGCCGGCCTGCGGCTGTGCAGTCCATCAGCAATAAAATGTGGCGCCGCGCTCCATTGGTTAGTGGGGCGCGGCATCGCGACAGGGAGAACGTGCATGAAGAACTTGTTTGAGGCCGCCACCATTGCGGAGGTGAAGCAGCGCATGGCGGAGCTGACGCCGGAGAGCAGGCCGCAATGGGGCAGGATGAATGCCGCTCAAGCGCTGGCGCACTGCGGAATCGCCCTGAGTATGGCTGCCGGTGAGCTGACCCCACCGCGATCTCTCCTGGGCCGCGTCTTCGGCCGGGCCGCGATCAACTCCTTATTTCAGGGAAAACCGATGGGCCGTAATGCTGCCGGTCACCCCACCGCGCAGGTGACAGACGAGCGCGATCTGGAAACCGAGCGCCAGAACCTCCTCCATCGGCTCGATAGCTTCCAGGCAGACGGTCCCGCCGGCTGCACCCGCCATCCTCACTTTTTCTTTGGCAAGCTTACGCCGGAGGAATGGGCCGCTTTTCAGTACATTCATCTCGATCACCACCTGCGGCAGTTCGGCGTGTGACCCTTTCCGCGCTGGGTGTATCGACAAATTCGATTTGTGTTTAGGAAATTTAGGGTATTCCCAACCCACCCTGGCGTTGCGAGCGTTCACCCCAACGAACATAGTTCGTTGGGGTGAACGAGGGTGCGCCCAGGTTCATCTATCTATAAATAGACAAATACTTTAATATGGTTATTTATAAATAGACGTATATCAAAAATTTGTCTATCTTTGAATAGTCATAATTCTGAATTTTGTTGATCTATGGATAGTCAAGGAGAGTCATCATGAAGGAGAACTTTCGGCGGCTTCGTGCTCAGCAGATCGACAGAATGGTGCAGCCTCTTCGGTCGGTGTCGTTGCCTCGCCCCCCAAGAGGGTGGATCCGCGCTCTTCGGGAGGCAATGGGAGTGTCCTCCAGCGAGTTGGCGCGTCGCCTCAAAGCGAACCGCTCTCTGGCTTCGCAACAGGAGAAAGCGGAGGTTGGCGATCGAATCACGCTTCGAAGTCTGCGCGCATGTGCGAATGCGCTCGACTGCGATCTTGTCTATGCCTTCGTTCCCCGTGGCGCCACGATCGAGGAGACGTTAGCGGCACGTGCGCACGCCGCGGCCTCTCTCACCGTTCGTCGCGTAGAACACTCCATGGCGCTGGAAGACCAGGCAAGCGGCAATGTGGAGCTAGCGATCGAAGCTCAGACGCGGCGTGTGAAACACAGTGGACCGAGCCGATGACGCTGTTCACGACTGGAGAAGGAAACACACCTCTCTCGCCCGACGAACAGGCCGACCTCATTCCCAATCTCGCAACCAAAGAGGAGTTGAACCAATGGGAGCGAGAGAACATCGTCGTAGCATACTCATGGGCGCTCGATCGGAAGACGCTCGCAAAACAGGATGCGTTGTCGGAGCCTTATCTTCGTGAACTCCATCGCCGCATGTTCAATGAGACATGGAGATGGGCCGGCATGTATCGCACGACCGAAAAGAACATCGGCATTCCTCATCACCAGATTCGAGAGCAGCTGGCGGTTCTTATCGGAAACACGCGTTATTGGATCGAACACAAGACATTCCCACCCGATCGGATAGCAATACGCTTCCATCATCGGCTCGTCTTCATCCATCCCTTCGCCAATGGGAATGGAAGACACGCGCGGCTGATGGCTGATGTTTTGGCCAAACTATCAGGCCGCCCCGACTTTACCTGGGGTGGCGCTGACATCGTAGCCCAAGGGAATATCCGGCGAGGCTATATCGATGCTTTGCGAGCTGCTGACAAGAACGACATCGAACCGCTGCTGGCGTTCGCACGGTCATAGCGATAGCGAAGCCGCGGCAGGTCTAGACTTTTAAGAGGAGTTGTATCGAGATGTACCGATCTGTGAAATCGAGCCGGCCGCGGTGGGGATCGAGCTGGCTGCGGTGGTTTGGCATTTTTGTGGCGTTCACGGCCACGGCGAAGACACAGACTGCATCGCCGCAAGCTCCGGCGGCCACGACATCAGAACATCGCACGCCCAAGTCCTCCCGCGAAGCTCTGCAGGAGCGCGGTGTCGGCGTCGATCCTGACTCCTTGATGAAGGCGCTCTCGCACTCCGATCCAGAGGTGCGGCGTCTGGCCGCCATGCGGCTGGGGACGGACAACGTACGCAGTGCGACACCGGCGCTGAAATCGGCACTGCAGAAAGAGACCGACTCGGGCGTCACCCTCAGCATGATGGGCTCCCTGTTTCGGCTGGCGCCGCGGTCGGGAGAGTCCTATGTCGCCGGGCTCTGCCAGGACCCTGCGCTGGGTATCCAGGTCAATCTCGCCGTCGCCAACGCACTCACCACACTGGATGTAGCTCAGGCCGCCCGTGCATGCGCTCCAACCTTAGAAGCGTGGGTAACGAAGAATTCCCCTAACCCGGACGATGCCGCCAACGCGCTCACCGCACTGGCCTCGCTGCAATCGAAGCTCGACGAAGAGACCGTGGTGCGCCTGCGCAAGCTGTCCATCGGCTTCCTGGCCGGGCAGGAGTTCGGCCGGCGTATTGCCGCGATCGAGTGGCTCAGCCGCGACCGCTCCGCCGAGGCGCAGAAGGCCCTGGAGCAGGCCATGGATACGGAAAAAGACCCGGCCCTGCGCGATCTGATGAAACATATCGTGAATTCCCGGCCGGCGAAGTAGAGCCCAATCCGGCTTCCCGTACCACGGCACGTAAAATAAAAGAAAAACGTCCAGCACTCTTGCTAGGACCTTGAGGTTTGAATGTCGGTCATCCTGGAACACCTACCTACCGGCCAGAAGGTCGGAATCGCCTTCTCCGGCGGCCTGGACACCTCCGCCGCCCTGCACTGGATGAAACAGAAGGGTGCGATTCCGTACGCCTATACGGCCAATCTCGGCCAGCCCGATGAGGCCGACTACGACGCCATTCCGCGCAAGGCACTGGAGTACGGCGCGGAGAAGGCTGTTCTGATCGACTGCCGCGCGCAGCTTGTCCGCGAGGGCATCGCCGCCCTGCAGGCCGGCGCCTTCCACATCACTACCGCCGGCGTGACCTACTTCAACACCACCCCCATCGGCCGTGCCGTAACCGGCACCATGCTGGTGACCGCGATGAAGGAAGACGGCGTCAACATCTGGGGCGACGGCTCGACCTTCAAGGGCAATGACATCGAGCGCTTCTATCGCTACGGCCTGCTGGTCAACCCCGACCTGAAGGTCTATAAGCCGTGGCTCGACTCCACCTTTATCGACGAGCTGGGCGGACGCGCCGAGATGTCGGAGTTCATGCAGCGCTCGGGCTTCGCCTACAAGATGTCGGCGGAGAAGGCCTACTCGACCGACTCCAACATTCTGGGCGCAACCCACGAGGCCAAGGACCTGGAGCTGCTGAGCTCGTCCTTCCGCATCGTGCAGCCGATCATGGGCGTCGCCTTCTGGCGCGACGATGTTCCGGTCAAAGCCGAAGAGATCACCATCCGCTTTGAAGAGGGTTTCCCGGTCGCGCTGAATGGTACTGAGTACACCGATCCGGTCGAGCTGATGCTCGAGGCTAATCGCATCGGCGGCCGTCATGGCCTGGGCATGAGCGACCAGATCGAGAACCGCATCATCGAGGCCAAGAGCCGCGGCATCTACGAGGCTCCGGGCATGGCGCTGATCTTCGCCGCCTACGAGCGTCTGATCACCGGCATCCACAACGAAGACACCATCGAGCAGTACCGCGACAACGGCCGCAAGCTGGGCCGCCTGCTCTACCAGGGCCGCTGGTTCGACTCGCAGGCCATCATGCTGCGCGAAGCTGCAACCCGCTGGGTTGCCAAGCCGATCACCGGCGAGGTTACGCTGGAGCTGCGCCGCGGCAATGACTACTCGATCCTGAACACCGACTCGCCCAACCTGACCTTCAAGCCCGAGCGCCTGACCATGGAGAAGGGCGAGAGCACCTTCTCACCCCGCGACCGTATCGGCCAGCTCACCATGCGCAACCTCGACATCATCGACACGCGCGAGAAGCTGCTGACCTACGCCAAGTCGGGCCTGATCAAGCTGAGCCAGGGCACCGAGATGCCGCAGCTCAATTCGGGTGAGAAAGAGTAGTTGGTTTTTCTAATGGGTGGGAGCCGTGGGCTTCAGCCCACGGTTTAGCAGCAACATAAGGATTGGGCTTTAGCCCTGGGCTTTTCTTCTGCCCGACAGAAGAGGCCCAGGGCTAAAGCCCAATTTATTTAAGAGCTTCTATCAGCGGGCTGAAGCCCGCTGCTCCCACCCATTCGTGCCCGTAGGAAGACTTTCCCCTATCAACTCGCCTGCAGCCGCCACTCCGTCGGGGTACATCCGACACGCTCGCGGAAGGCGCGGGTGAAGTTCACCGGCGAGTTGAAGCCGCAACGAACTGCGATCTCTCCAACAGACGCCGCAGAATGCCTCAGCAACGCCTTCGCCTCATCCATCCTCCGGTCCAACAGATACTGATGCGGAGTCTGCCCGGTGCTGCTACGGAAGGCGCGCGCGAAGTGGAAGGGGCTGATCTCCAGCTCCTCGGCGATCTCGTCCAGGCGCAGGTCCGTGGTGAGGTGTTCGTTCATGAACTCCATCGCCCGGCGCAGCTGGGGCCGTGGCAGCCCGCCCTTGATCACCGGGGACTTATAAGCTCCGCCCGCATACTTCCGAAGCAGATGATGCTGCAGGTCAAGCGACAGCAGGTTGGCATACAGGCTTCCCAGTGGCCAGCCGTCGTGTACCTGTCTGCCCATCTCCATCAACAGATTGCGCAGGCCGCTGTCGGTCGCCGACCATTGCGGGGAGAAGTTCACCTCCGGCGAGCCTGTCGTCTCCTCCGCCAATCTGGCGATCTCGTTCGACTTCAGCGAGAGCAGCAGGCGATCCGAGGGCCCAGTCCAGCGCAGCCGGTCGCGGGTGCCCGCCGGCAGCACGATCATCGATCCCGGCGCAGTGGTCTCGACCCGGTTCTTCCCTTCTGTCCACCACTCGAAGTCCGAATCGCCGCTGAGCTGCAGGTGGAGACACAGATCTCCGTGCTCATGTTCGGGGATCTCCATGGGCTTGACGGAGTGGCGCTCCAGCACCACACCCGACCATGGCTGCTCCGCCGCCTGGACCGGCTCCGGCAACAGAGGGACAAGGTCCCGGTTGCGGATCACCAGAATGCGGTCGGCCGAGCTCATGTTTTAAGAGTACGCTCCTCATTCCAGCAAGATTTGCATACTCCGGGACCCGGGCAGCGACATCCTAAGTACGGATCGAAAGTTGGATCGGGGAGGCTACCATGGGCAAGTTTACGGAGTGGGTCAGCGAATCATTCATCTGGGGCGTAGGCGTCACCCGCCCGAAGCCAGGCAGCGAGCGCTTTGCCGCACGTTACATCACCGGACTTCTGCTGGGAGCCATTGCGCTTCTCGCAGCCGTTTTCCTGGCTGTTGTCACGCACATCTAAAGCCGGCTGACTGCCTTCGCAAGCCGGTCAGTGGCTACAGAAGTTGAGCGACATTTATTGGCAGATCTGGCATCGAATGAGCGAGATCTTTAAGGAGTCGCTCAGTTATGCCAGGTCGTCCTACGTGGTCGGGATCGCTTCAGATTTCGCTCGTTTCCATCGCAGTTAAGATCTTTCCGGCGACCAATCCTGCACGCCAGGTCGAGTTCCATCAGATCGACCGGTAGCTTCGCGACTCCAAATCGGCGCTGACTGGGGCGAAAGATGTAGCGGTGGATGCGGATGAGCTGTCTCTGGCAAAGCAGCTCATCAACGGAAGCACCTCAAAGTTCGATCTCAGCGCTTATAAAGATGACTACGATGCCGCCGTCAAGAAACTGGTGGAGGCAAAGCGCAAAGGCAAACCTCTTCCTGAAGAAGAGCCGCAGCCGGCGAAACCCAAAGTCGTCAACATCATGGATGCGCTGCGCAACAGCCTTGCGGAGACGAAGAAGCCAAAGCGGACGAAGGCGAAAAAGAGCAGCAGGCGAAAGAAGGCAGCTTAAGGGCGTATCGATAAGTTCGTTCTGTTCAAGCGCTGCCCCTAGGAGCCCCCGATCGGCCTGCCCTTCGTCCAACCGGAAAAAGTGTCAATCCGATAGAGCATTTTTCCTGTAGGTGTCGTGCAGAGCTTGTGCATCTATGGGCGTTTTCCGCGATGAAAACGCCGCTGCAAGCTCCTCCCGGGATACCCAGCAACAGGAAAAATACTCTAGAATTTCAATATTGCTTACCAAGCTTACATTTGCCAATCTTGCGCACCGTCCTGTTCGAACGCTGCTTAGCATCCTGGCCATCGCGGTTGAAGTAACCATGATCCTCACCCTCGTTGGAGTGAGCAATGGCACTTTGCATGAATCAGCTCGCCGTGCGCGTGGAAGTGGAGCAGACATTCTGGTACGCGCACCCGGCGCCTCGTCGGCACTGACGCTGAGTTCCTCCCCGATGAGCGACAAGTTCGTCAACATTCTTCGGCAGGAACCGCATATTGTGTTGGCGACTGGAACGATGGTGCAGCCGCTCGAACTCTTCGATACGATCACCGGCATCGATCTGTATCAGTTCACCCGTATGAGCGGAGGCTTCCGCTTCACGCAGGGTGGGCCTCCGGTTAACGACATGGACATGATCGTGGACGAACCCTATGCCCGTGAAAAGCATCTGCACGTTGGCAGCACCGTCACGCTGCTGACACAGAAGTGGACTATCTCCGGAATCTACGAGCCCGGGAAGCTGGCTCGTATCTGCGTCAAATTACCCGTGCTGCAGCGCGTTACGGGAAATCCTGGCCGCTTGAGCCAGGTGTATCTCAAGGTCGACGATTCCGGTAAGGCACAGAGCATTGTCGATGCCCTGCGGAAGACCTACCCGGAATATCCGATCTACACCATGGAGTACTACACCTCGCTGCTTCAGGTAAGCAGTGTAGGGCTCCTGCGCAATTTCACCTATGTCGTGATTGGCGTTGCCATGATCGTCGGATTCATTGTCGTCTTCATGGCCATGTATACGGCCGTTCTTGAACGAACAAGGGAGATCGGCATTCTTAAGGCAGTCGGCAGTTCCTCAGGCATGATCCTCAACATGCTCTTACGCGAGACTTTGCTGCTGGCAGTCATAGGGACCATCGTCGGCATTCTACTGACGTATGTCACTCAATGGCTGATCGTTCACTTTGCTCCAGGTGGAATGACGCAGGAGACAGTGTACGCATGGTGGCCCATTACCGGGGCAATCGCCATTGTTGGATCTCTGGCCGGCGCAATTGTTCCGGGCCTGAAAGCGGTCCGTCAGGACGCGACGGAGGCTCTCTCTTATGAGTAAAATGCCCTTCATTCAGGTTCGCAAGCTGACCAAGACATACCGGGTAGGCGATGTGGATGTGCATGCCCTACGCGGGATGGATCTCGACGTTGCCAAAGGCGAGTTCATCGCGGTCGTTGGGTCGTCTGGATCAGGCAAGTCCACTCTCTTCAATATCCTGGGAGGGCTAACTCCTCCTTCGACCGGAAGCATCCATATTGGAGGCAAGGATTTGTCTCACATGACGAATGCCGAACGGACGAACATGCGTAAGAACACGGTGGGTTTTGTATTTCAGAAGTACAACTTGCTGCCAACTCTTTCAGCAGAAGACAACATCAAGATTGTGAAATACATCGGCGGAAATGGGACAGATCTTGATTCCCCCTTCCAGGACGTTCTTCATCTACTTGGAATCGCGGAGAGGCTCAAACACAAGCCCCGGGCGCTGTCGGGTGGGCAGCAGCAGCGAGTTGCGATTGCCCGCGCCATCGTGAACCGACCCGCCATTTTGCTCGCAGATGAGCCGACGGGAAACCTCGACAGCCAGAACTCGATAGCAGTGCTCAAGCTACTCAAGGACCTGAACGAGCGTCTCGGTCAGACTATCTTGATGATCACGCATGATGAAGAGGCAGCCTCATATGCGCACCGCAGGGTTCACATGAAGGACGGGCAATTGGTCCGGACTGCCTAGAGCCCAGCAACCCACATTTCCAGTTCACCGGGAGATTATTTTCTGTAACTCCTGGGACGCCATAGCGTCCTACTGCCGGGAGAACAGCGATGAGCCAGGCCCTGCCGTTGTGGCATCGTGCACAAGAGACGTTGAAACCGTACGCCACCATTCCCCTGCGGCTGATCGTGGGATATGGTTTTCTTGCCCATGGAATCGCCAAATGGAGCAAGGGACCGGAGACATTCGCGGCCATTCTCACGATGGCGCATGTCCCTGCGCCTCACCTGATGGCCTGGCTCACCATATTCATCGAAGTCTTCGGTGGAATCGCGGTACTGTGCGGCGCTTTCGTGAACCTGGTGGCTCTTCCGGCGATTGGCCTGTTAGTCGTCGCGATTCTGACCGTTCATCTGCCGTATGGCTTCACCTCCATCAAACTGATAAAGATCGTCGATGGCCGCGCTCAGTTCGGCCCTCCGGGGTACGAGTGCAATCTGATCTATATCGCTTGTATCGTGGCTCTTGTGATGGCTGGTTCCGGTCCGTGGTCGATCGATGCCTGGCGCCTTCGCAGGAGGGCGGACCAGTCCGTCTAGTATGGTGCCTCAGAAGTTCTTGTCATAAGTGTTGTCATCCTGAGCGAAGTGAAGGACCTGCTTTTTCAACGCTTCGGACGGTGCTCTTCATGATGTGATACGAGTGCTCGGGATACTGAAGCCGAGCCCATGTCCCCGAGGGACACCACCCCAACGAACAAGTTCGTTGGGGACCCCGGACATTGATGGGATAAGGAAGAAGGCTTCAGCGAAGATCGAGATAGGTAAGGGTTAGAGGACTGACCTATCGGGAAGATCAGGAGAAGCCTTCTTATGCAGATTGTAGGTTGTGATTTCCATCCGCAGTGGCAGCAGGTTTCATTTTTAGATCAGGAGACTGGCGAGTACCGGGAAGCGAAGCTGGTCAACGGGGACGGGGAGGCGGAGCGGTTCTACCGGTCGTTGTCTCCAGGAGCGCTTGTAGGGATCGAGTCGTGCGGCAACGCGCAGTGGTTTATTGATCTGCTAGGCAGTCTGGGTCACACGGTGTGGGTCGGAGATGCGGCGAAGATCCGAGCCAGCTATGTACGGAAGCAGAAGACGGACCGCCGGGATGCGGACCATATCCTGAAGCTGCTGGTGGAGGACCGGTTTCCGCGGTTGTGGACGCCTTCAGCCAAGCAGCGGGATCTTCGTCAGCTGCTGATCCACCGACACAAGCTGGTGGAGATCCGGACCCGGGTGAAGAACGGGCTGCAGCACCTGGCGATGAACCGTGGCGTACAGAAGCAGTCGCGGCTGTGGAGCGTTCGGGGGAGGGCTGAGTTGGAAAAGCTTCCTCTGGAGGGCTGGAGTGCCCGGCGACGGGAGGATCTGCTGGAGCTGATGAAGGGTCTGGATCAGCAGATCAAGGAGCTGGATGAGGCAGTCGTGCAGGCGGCCAGGGAGGATGCGAAGGCGGAGCTGTTGATGAGCCAGCCGGGAGTCGGTCCGATCACGGCGATGGCCTTCGTACTGACGATCGGCGATGTGAGCCGGTTCGAGTACAGCGGGAAGGTCGCCAGCTATCTGGGCCTGATCCCCAGCGAATACACCTCGGGCGGCAAGCGCAAACTGGGAGCCATCAGCAAGCAGGGCAACCGGTTCATGCGCCAGTTGCTGGTCGAAGCAGCTCAGACGGCCTGCCGGCTGGATGAAGGATTTCGAAAGCAGTATCAGGCTCGCTGCCACCACAAGCCGAAAGCAGTGGCCAAGGTGGCGGCAGCAAGGAGGTTAGCAGTGCGGCTCTACTGGATGCTCAGGCTGAACAAACGCTATCCAGAGATCGCCCATATCGAGAGCAGCTCGGGGGTGCCCCTGGCCATCCATGGTCGTGACGTTGAGTGAGCGCTTTCGCATCCAGCACAGGCTGGATGTCCGCATAGAAGCATCATGGCCTGTTGTATATGGTCGAATCGATGGTTGGTGGGGCTAGGCCCCACAGAGATGTGATGCAGCGTTGAGTTACCCCAGAAGACACCGGTCCTCTAACCCCTTGCCTCTGGACTCTCAAACGGTGCTCCCGCATCGAATAATGACGTACGCTCTTTTTACCCCTTGACACAGTCTTCTTCCTTATCGAGGGGCACCCTGTACATGGGCTATCTCAAATATGTCGATGCGCTCTAACTGCTCTCTTTCAAACGCGGAAAGGACGTAATGCGGAGCTTGGCTGCCGCATACGGAACCAGTGCAATCGTCTCTTCCTTCTCCGCACTCTCGACCGGGCTCTCCGGCACAACTGCGGCTGTCCCTTCATTCGCCATCCACGAAGGCAACAGCTTTGCCTTAACCTGCAATTGCGTTGGAGTTCCTTCGGCTGCGAATGGCCGGTCTCCCAATGCACGTTCCGTGACCGTAATCTTCTGCGATGAGCCTGCAGGATCGACCGCAAGCGCATAGTTCCAGCGCGAGCTGGGATAGACCTGCCAGTCCGCAGTCATTCCACGGTCGCGCAGCTTCAGCCAGTCCTGCCCGATGTTGTAGGAGAAGACCAGCGGGCCGCGCTCTACCGAGACCGAGTTGTTGAAGCCCGTGATCACGCGAGGCTGCATGGGGAAGCTGATGGTGATGACGTCTCCCTGCTTCCATTCTCGATCCACACGCGCGAAGGTGCCGGCGCTCGGTGCGTTTTCCTTGCGGCCATTCACCGCGATCTCCGCACCATCTGCCCAGCCGGGAATCCGCAACAGGAATGGAAACTTCACTGGCTTCGATGGATTGACGGCCATGCGGATACTGCCGCGAAAGGGGTACTCCGTCTCCTGGGCGATGTGGACGTTAGTTCCCTGCAGCTTGAGCTGCGCTTCGCACGGACTGTACGCAGCAGCCACAACTGCGCCTTGCGCTGAGGTCATGAATAGATTGGCTGCGAACTTCGGCCATCCCTGGCTGAAGTTCGCGGTGCAGCAACCGAAGTGAGGTTCTAATCCATATAAATTCGATTCCGGACCATTGGTCGACCATGGCTCCTTGTGCAGGCTGCATTCGACCTGGTTGGGCTGCTGATCATACTGATGTGCCCACATGTCGTCCGTCATGGTTCCGGGTAATGCATTGAAGGCCAGCTTCTCGAGCCGGTCTGCAAGCGAGGCATCGCCCAAGACAGCCAGCGACTGTTCCAGCGAGTACATGTACTCCACCACGGTGCAGAGCTCCGATCCCTGCGATGGGCTCCGACCTGCGAGATGTTCGTCGCAGGAAAACATACCGTTAGGCAGGCCATGGTAGCGATCGAGTTCCGCGATCATCTTCAATACAGCCTGCCGGTCAGAGTCCGCACCGGAGACGCGCGACCAGATGGCTCCTGTCTTCACGGCCTGCCCGTTGTTCACGCCGTGCGTCGCGAGCTTGATGTCTTTGAAGCCCGGCATCTTCTCCATCTGATCGAGATGGGCAGACGACATCTTCTCTTTGTATTGAAAGTTCTCGTACTGCGCCATCCAGTCGTATCCCTGTGCGCGCAGAAGCTTTGCAAGATCGAGCAACGCCGGATCAGGCGCGCGATCGTAGAGCCACAGCACGGTCAGGACCTGGTCCTGCCAGCGAAATCTTCCCCATGATGTGAGCGGCCGATTCGGCAGCGCTGCGAGCTGGTACTTGAAGTAACGCTGCATCATGGGAACGACGCGTGGATCGGCAGTAGCCTCCTGATACTGAGCAAGCGCCTTCAGCATGACCATGCGTGGCCACCAGTCGTTATTCGAGGCCGGTCCGAACATGCCATCCGCAGTCTGACTCTTGAGTGTCCAATCCACGAACCGCTGCGCCTTCGCCTTGAGGCGTTCATCACCGAGCAGATACGCCAGCGGGATTAGGCCATCCAGAAAATACGGTCCGCGCTCCCATGATTCTCCGGTGCCGCCGAGCCAGCCGCTCTTGGGGCCAACGTCAGGCCAGGTCTCATCCAGATGCCCGCTAAGCCCGTTCGCCTGAATCTCCAGTTGGCGTCTGAGCCATCCCTTCGGCTGAACGCTTCCCAGCGGAAGCAACTGGAATTCGCCGGTGCGTACGGACTTCGCTGGATCGCCTAGCCAGTCAAATGACGAATCAAAAACTGGTGATGCCGACGCGAGTCCCGCATACTTCATGAACTGACGGCGGCTTAGGTTTGGACGGAAACGAGAGAACAAATCTGCCTCCACAACACAGCGCAAGAATGCTGCCGCAACAGTCTAGTCGCAGCGCCGTGGAGCGAGCCACTGCGCGTTGGACGATGTCGACAAACTCTAAGCCATACTTCGGAAGTGGATTTGCCCTCAGCGGCTAAAGCCGCCGTATTTTGTGGCTTGTTATCGCACGGCTGAAGCCGTGCGCTTAACCACCCCAGCCAGCAGAGCTGGCCGGGGACCCCGGAGCAAGGCATTCGCACCTTGGGTGCGAAATGGTTGCGCGAGGGCGCAACGATCCGGGCGGACAAAAATATAGAAGAGACACCAAGCAAACAAGCTGTCTTCCGTTCGCGCATCGCGCGAATGTTTTGCTTAAGGGCACGGCTTCAGCTGTTAAGTCTCCAGACATCCTTTACAGTCGATTTGCTCGCAATTCCCTATAAAGAGCGGTCGTAGTGGCTAGGGAAAGTGGGAAAAGGCCTTTCTTTTTCCAAGGTTGCGCAGCAACCGCCTTTTCCTGGCCTCTGTTGACCTCACAGGACTTCCGGCACAAAAGTGTAAAGGATGTCATGGAACTGAACAGCTTCAGCCGTGCCGTAAAAGATGCGGCAAGTAAGCGGCTTCAGCCGCTGAGGGCGATCTGTCGGGAACCGATTTTTCCCATACTCTTCATCACAGCCAACAATACAAAACGCCTCCTTTCGGAGGCGTTTTGGTCAACTGCTTGTTCTAGATCGATTGATTCAACACCCGGTTCAACCGCTGCACAAAGGTAGCCGGATCTTTCAGCGGCACACCTTCCAACAACAGTGCCTGGTCGAAGAGCAGCCAGGCGGCGTCTTCTACCTTGCCGTTGCTGGTATCGGACAGCAGCTTGCGGATGATCTCGTGATCGGGATTGATCTCGAGCGTTGGCTGCAGCTCCGGCAGGTTTGTCTGTCCCATCGCCTGCATCATCTGGCGCATGCGGGCTGAGGGCTCGTCCTCGTCGGAGACGATGACCGAGGGACTGTCGGCGAGCCGTGAGGAAGCACGTACCTCTTTCACCGCATCGCCGAGCGTGGCCTTGATCTTCTCCAACAGCGGCTTCAGCTCTTCGGCCTTCTCCGGTGCGGCCTCGTCTTTGAGATCTCCCGAGGTAGACGACTTGTTGACGGCCTTGAGATCGATGTCGCCATACTTCGCGACCGTCGAGAAGACGATCTCGTCAACGTCGTCGTCAAGGATCAGAACCTCAATGCCCTTCTTCTTGTAGATCTCGAGCAGCGGTGAGTTGCGCAGCATCGACTCGGTGCCGCCGGTGATGTAGTAGAGGGCTTTCTGCTCCGGCTGCATACGATCCTTCGCCTCAGCAAACGAGGTGAGTCCTGCAACCTTCGACGACTTGAAGCGGATCAGCTCCAGCAGCGTCTCGCGATTGGCGAAGTCACCGTAGAGGCCTTCCTTGAGAGGACGGTTGTACTCGGCGATGAACTTCGCGTACTTTTCAGGATCGTTGGTCGCAATCGTCTTGAGCTCAGAGAGGATCTTCTTGACGCTGGCGGTCTTGATGCTGGTCAGCACCTTGTTCTGCTGCAGGATCTCGCGCGAGACATTCAGCGGCAGATCTTCGGAGTCGATGATGCCACGGACGAAGCGCAGATACTGCGGCAGCAGATCCCGGGAGTCGTCCATGATGAAGACGCGCTTGACGTACAGCTTGACGCCGCCCTTGTAGTCCGCCTGGTAAAGATCAAGCGGAGCCTTGGCCGGGATGTAGAACAATGTGGTGTACTCGAGCGTGCCCTCGGCGCGGGTGTGGAACCAGAAGAGCGGGTCCTCCCAGTCGCCGGCGATCGACTTGTAGAGCTCTTTGTAATCGTCATCCGTGAGCTCAGACTTCGACCGGCGCCACATGGCGCTGGCAGCGTTGACCTGCTCGGTAGTGCGGGTCTTGATCGACTCCTTCTTCTCTTCATCCCACTCACTCTTCTCATAGGTCAGGAAGATGGGGAAGGCGATGTGGTTGGAGTACTTCTTGACGATCTCCTGCAGGCGCCAGCCGTTGGCGTACTGCGCGCCCTCGTCGTTGAAGTGGATCAGGATCGTGGTTCCGGCAGCCTTGCGTGCGGCATCGCCGGTCACCTCTTCAATCTCGAAGCCGGTCTTGCCGTCGCTGATCCAGCGATAGGTCTTCTCTTCCCTGGCCTTGCGCGAGACGACCTCAACCTTGTCGGCGACCATGAAGACGGAGTAGAAGCCGACGCCGAACTGGCCGATAAGGTTGGAGTCCTTACGGTCATCGCCGGAGAGCTGCGACAGGAAGTTCTTCGTGCCGGAGCGGGCGATGGTGCCGAGGTGCGAGATCAGGTCTTCCTCGCTCATACCGATGCCGGTGTCGGAGAGAGACAGGGTCTTGCTGGCCTCGTCGAGGTCGAGGTCGATGCGCGGTGAGTCGATGCCGTTGCCGACGAGGGCCTTGTAGGTCTCGTCGGTCAAGCTGAGGTGACGCAGCTTGTCGAGCGCATCGGAGGAGTTGGAGATGAGCTCGCGGAGAAAGATCTCCGGGTGTGAGTAAAGCGAGTGAACGATCAGGTGCAGGAGCTGAGAGACTTCAGTCTGAAATTGCTGCTTTGACATATCGTTCTTAATTTTGCCAAAAAACGGGCCGGAATGAAGTTGGGTTTCCGTGGAACGCCACCGCCGCCCGCCTCATCTAACCGGCTATGTCCCTCCAAACCGTAACGCGCGCCGCCGAGTCCGACCTTGAGCCCATCGAGATCTACAAGGTTCTCGCTGACGTCAGCAATCTCCCCAGATGGGCGCCCGCCTTTGCCGATTCGATTGAGTCCACCGATAAAACTCACTTCCGTGTCACCAAAAACGGCGACAGTTTCGACATGGAGCTCTTCCTGCATCCGGCAGCTCTCGCCGTCGACTACATCCGGGAGATGGCTGACCACAGGCGGGGCGGCGCTTACATCCGTGTAACACCTCGCCCGCTGGGTGGCAGCGCCGTCATCATTACGGTTCCCATCGCCCCTACGACGAACGAGTCCGATGTCGCGAAGGTCCTGGAGCAGGAGTTGGCGGAGATTATCCGGCTTACCCGGCCGTAACTGCGGCATAATTCACGAGCACGTCATGTGGCGGGAGGTACTCTACCCGGGATGGCGCACGCGGGGCTGCTGTTTGAGTTGATGGTTCTATTTATCGGAGTACCGGCGGCATACCGGCTTTCGCCGGTACGTATTCCGGCCTTGCCGGTACTTTGGCTGGCGGCCGGGTATGCATGGTGGCAACTGGCTCGCGATCCTGGCTTCGATCGCAGGCAGCTATGGAACCCGGCTCCGCTGGGAAGTAACCTGGTCAGCATTCTGACGATCTTCCTTGTCGTAGCGGCACTGCAGTGGGCAGGCGTGCACTGGCTGGCGCCCAATCTGGAGTGGAGCTTCGCGCGCCGGCACACACGCTTCTGGGCGATGGTGATGCTGCTGTATCCGGTTCTCTCTGTCTATCCACAGGCGTTTCTCTATCGAGCTTTCTTCATGCATCGCTATGCCGGGCTATTTCCGGCGACACCTGCGGGCGGACTGATGCTGGTCTTTGCAAGCGCGGCTGTCTTCGGCGGGATGCATATTGTCTTCCGCAACAATCTGGCGGTCGCGCTGACGTTCCTCGGAGGCCTGCTGTTTGCCTGGCGATATCAGCACACGGGCTCTCTGTTTGTCTCCAGCATTGAACATGCCCTGTATGGCTGCTGGCTGTTCACCGTGGGTTTGGGACAGTACTTTTATCACGGGGTCTGGCCAAAGCCCGATTGAAGCGAATTGCTTCGGCGCTTGATCCTGCTCGTAGGGCATGAGGCCTATTGATTCATGCCTGCTGATCTATACCCTCAGAGCTAGAGCATTTTCCCTGTAGGTGTAGAGTAGGGCTTCCGCATCTATGGGCGTTTTCCGCAATGAAAACGCCGCGGCACTCCCTTTTCGGAATACCCAGCAACAGGGAAAATGCTAGACACACATACTCTGGCGCAGATGAAGGGATTTGATACGGAATGACATCTTCCAGGTTAGGTACGGGTCTGCTTGCGCTGGCGGCGGTGGCCGCCGCCGCACAGACGAGCAATAAGCAGGACAAGCTTCTTCATCTGAACCAGATCCAGGTGGTGGGCTCACACAACAGCTACAACACCGGCTTCGCGCCCAGCGAAGAGAAGTACTTCTCCGGGCATTTTCCTGACGCCTTTCACGGCGTGGACTATCATCACCAGCCGCTGCCGAAACAGCTTGATGCCGGAGTCCGTCAACTGGAGCTGGATATTGTTACCGATCCCGCGGGCGGCCGCTTCTCGCATCCGAAGATCGTTGGACTGACGAAGGAAGCCGGCCTTCCCGCCGATCCTGACTTCGATCCGCAGCACGAGCTGGATAAGCCCGGCTTCAAGGTTATTCATCTGGGCGACGTCAACCAGCGCAGCAGTTGCCAGACCTTTGTGCACTGCCTGCAAGACATTCGCGGATGGTCGAAGGCACATCCCAAACATGTGCCGATTCTGTTGTTGATTGAAGACAAGCAGGGACGTTTAAGCCAGCTTCCAGGAGCCACCACCGCCGAGCCGTGGACGGCAGAGACATGGAACGCGCTGGATGCGGAGATCCGCTCTGTCTTTCCAGCCCGGGAGCTCATCACTCCGGACAAAGTGCGGGGCAAGTATCCAACGCTGGAAGCTGCCGTACTCGCCGGCGCGTGGCCGACACTGGCGGAGTCGCGCGGCAAGGTTCTCTTTCTTCTGTATAACCGGCCGTCTGCTCCCGCTTATTTAGAAGGTCATCCGCTGCTTCAGGGACGCGTGCTCTTTACCAACTCTGAGCCTGGCAAACCCGACGCTGCATTTGTAGAGCGCGACAAGGGTTCGCAGGATGAGATCCGCGCGCTGGTGAAGAGCGGCTATCTTGTACGCACACGTGCAGACTTCAATACTGACCAGGGCCGCACGAACGATACCACCCGACGTGACCTGACACTGGCAAGCGGAGCGCAGATGGTCAGCACAGATTTCCTAGTCTCAGAACCCGCTCCGTGGACGGGCTACACCGTCGGTCTTCCTGGTGGTGTGCCAGCGCGCTGCAATCCGGTAAACGCACCCACAGGATGCAAAGACGAACTGCTGGAGCCGGGGGTGAGGACGAAGGAGCCATCTCCTTCGCATCAGCCGTAACGCAGATGGAGGCTCCGTTGTCTCTGCAGTCTTCAGAGACAACGGAGCATTGGCTATCATCCGTTGAACTCGGCACAATTATTCGCACTGCAAGTGCGAACGTCTTGCTTAAGGGCATGGCTTTAGCCATGCCGTATCAGACCTGCAAAGTGGCGGCTTTAGCCGCTGAGGGCGATGTATCTGAGAACCTCAAAATGCTGCGTTTCGCATTTGGATCTGACCTCAGCGGCTAAAGCCGCGTGTGGTGCTAGGCCGATACGGGACGGCTGAAGCCGTCCCCTTAAGCAAGGCATTCGCACCTGCGGTGCGAAACGCGATGTATTGTTTTCGTTTTTCGAATTTCGTGGAATCGTTGCCGAACTAGAGGGCGCATCAGGATCGATGTGCGAATGCGGCAGATGGAGCAGAAGCCGCGTCCGCTTCATCTCCAATATCCATAGCTGCAATCAGGCCGGCCTTCACCGTGAACACATGGAGAACTTCGCTGTCCGATAGAACATCCCCTTGAAGGTTCTTGACGAGTTGGTGCACTCTGACGCGGATCCTACCTCCGTCTTCCTCGGTGATTTCCAGTGGCTCGACATGGGGATCGAACTCTCCCCATTGCCGGGTCCAGTAGGCGCGGACCTCTTCCTTGCCTACAGCTCTACCGCCCTCCGAAACCTTGGGCCAGTTCACGTCGTGCGTCATCAGGGCTAAGACACCGTTGATGTCACGCTTGTTGAATGCAGAGTACGCTTGCTCAATCAGGGTCTTCGTGTCTGCCATGCAACTCTCCTGTCACCTATTTTCCCCCTCCAACCCGCGGGTGCCGGAGCCAGCAAAAGATTTTTGTAACCAAACCGACTAGTTGGTAGTCTACCTTTGTATGCAAGGGGAAATGGCAGAACGCATTCTGAAGGCAGCGGAGGTCCTGATGATCGAGAGGGGATACTCGGCCTTCAGTTATGCCGACATCTCCGAAGCGGTGGAGATCAAAAAGCCGAGCATCCATCATCACTTCCCGACCAAGGCTGGTCTGGTCGCGGCTGTTCTCAAAGCGCATCGCGAAAAGACCATCGAAGGGACCGAACAGCTCGACAGGCAGATCGAAGATCCGTGGAAGCGCCTTCATGCCTATGTCCAGTACTGGGAGGGGTGTATCCGAGGACGGACGGTCCCCTTCTGCGTGGCTGCCCTGATGGGAGCGGAACTTCCATCCCTGCCAGAGGAAGTGCAAGCCGAGGTACGCCTGCACTTCAGTGCGCTGGGGGAGTGGCTGGAACGAACCCTGAAGGCCGGCGTGAAAGCAGGCGTCATTAAGTTGCAGGATTCAGCAGCAACGGAAGCTCAGACGCTGATGGCGGTGGTCCACGGGGCGATGCTCTCGGCGCGCGCCACCGGCAAGTGCGATGTCTTCAAGCAAGTTACAGGAGCGGCGCTCAAGCGGATCGCTGCCCCGAAACACTAAACCGCGCGGAACCTGCATCTGGTTTCGCCTCACTTAATTACCTACCAACTAGATGGTAGAAAGGCACTCAAATGCAAACCAACTCTCTTGAATCGGCTCGCTCGCTGCGCAACCTCTATCTCGTCCGGGCAGTGTTCCAGTTGCTATGGGCTGGAGCCGTGATTTCGGCGGCGCTTACGCAGCCAAGCTTCGCTTCCGTCCTGCTGATCGTCTACCCGCTGTGGGATGTTGCCTGCACGCTGTACGATCTCAGCGCTTCCCGGCCCACCGGTAGCGCATGCACATCGCAGGTCATCAATGCACTGCTGGGCACTGCGACTGCTGTCGGGATAGCCGTGACGGTGTTCAGCAAAGAGGCAACTTCCATCGCGATCTTCGGAGCATGGGCACTCGGAGCCGGACTGCTGCAGCTCATTGCCGGGCTGATCCGCCGCAAGCAACTCGGCGGACAATGGGCGATGATCCTGAGCGGAGCACAATCGACTGCCGCAGGCGTTGCATTTTTACTGGGCGGCCTTAGCGGAAAGCTACATGCGAAGGATCTTGGAGGGTATGCCATCTTCGGCGCGATTTACTTCCTTATCGGCGGAGTTCTGCTGAGCCGAAAGCTCTCGCAAGTCTCTGAAGTCCAGGCGCAGGGGTAACAGACACGTTGATAGGCGTGATAGGTCTTATCTGATGCGCGTAGCGCATCCATTTCGCGCTACAGACGCGAAGGTCTTGTTAAGGGCATGGCTTTAGCCATGCCATACAGACTCCGCAAAGTGGCGGCTTTAGCCGCTGAGGGCGATGTGCCGGAGAACCTTAGGATGTCGTCCTTCGCATTTGCCCTCAGCGGCTGAAGCCGCGTGCCGTCAGCGCTGATACGGGACGGCTATTAATAAAGCCGTCCCCTTAAGCAAAACGGAGCGCCTTCGGCGCTTTGCCCAGCCAGCGAAGCTGGCCGGGACCCCGCGCAAAACATTCGCACGTGCGTGCGAACGGGATGGCTGTATAGATTGCCTCCGTAATAGGGTCACTCAGCGGTCAACGCCGGTAGTACGATGACAGCACTGACCAAAGCTGGTTTGTACGCAATCGTATCGGACTATGAAAAAGAGACATCTTGAAATTGCAGCCACGGCGGCGGATACATCTTTTAACACTGGGCAAACTGGATCGAACTCTCTCCTCACGCGGCGTGAAGTACTGGGAATGGCCGGCATGGCGGGTTTAGCCGGTTTGACAGGTTTCGTGCCCGGCGCCGTTGCGCAAACCAGCGGAAGACGGCCTCGTATTGCCTGTCTCGTCAGCTATTGGGGTCTGCCGACATCCCATGCAGACTGGATCGTAAACAAGCTGTTGGACGGCTATTGGTGGCAGGGCGCCCACACTGCTTCACAGGTGGATGTGGTCTCCGTTTACATCCATCAGTTCGACACGAGCTTGCTGGGCCAAAAGGTGTGCAAGGCAAAGAATATCCCCATCTTTAAAACGCCAGGCGAAGCCGTCACCCTTGGCGGCAAAGACCTTGCGGTGGATGGGGTCGTTATCGTCGCAGAACACGGGAATTATCCAACCGATCTCAAGGGACATTGGCTATTGCCGCGCTGGTGGATCTATCAGCAGGTCATCAAGGTCTTCGAGCAGAGCAATCGGTCTGTGCCGGTGTTTAACGATAAGCATCTCTCCTACAGCTGGGATGACGCCAAGTGGATGTTCGATAAGTCGCGCGAACTCAACTTTCCCTTAACCGGCGGCTCTTCCATACCGACTTACTTCCGCAAGCCTGAGATCGATCTTGCCGCAGATACGCCGCTTAAGAACTCGATCGTGGTCGGTAGCGCACCAGATGAGGGAGCTATCTTCCATTGCATCGACGTGCTTCAGTCCTTTGTCGATCGCCGCAAAGGTGGCGAGACGGGCGTCAGGTCGGTGCAGTCCATTCGCGGACCTGAAACCTGGAAGTGGGTCGAACGCACTCCCTGGGCCGGCAACCTGCTGGAAGCAGTGCGAAAGAACTTCGACCTGAAGCCGGGACATTTTCAAGAGAGCAACCGGCCAGCCGTCTGCATTGTGGAGTACAACGATGGCACTCATGGGGCCGTAATTTCGGGCGAGGGTGTGGGCTGGACCTATGCCGGCGAGATCGAGGGACAGAAGGATCCAACAATCATCTCCATGCTTGGCTGGCCCGGACCCGTCTCGCAGTATCACGCTGCCAATGCTTTCGATCATTGGCTCATCGAGATGATGCTGACCCGCAAAGAACCCTTCAATGCGGAACGGCTGCTTCTATCGACCGGCATTGTGAACCACTACATGGAATCGAACTGGGAGAACGGACGCTACTCTGCCGTCGGACGCCGCGTCGAAACACCTTATATGAACATGAGATATCGCTCGACACACGGTCCGCTCTTTGAAACCGGGCCACGGCCGCCGAATACTCCCTACATCCGCGGCTTTGAATCATAGTCTGCGTAAACTGGCGCAGAGACACACATTTGCTGGCAATGCGATCCAAACTGAGTATCTTCGCGGCTTCTCTTGCATTTTGCCTTCAGGCTACATTCGGCCAAAGTGCTGAAGTTCCTCCCACCTTTGAGGTAGCGACTATAAAGCTCAATAATCCGGACATGAAGGTCCCGGGAATGACACAGGGAGTTGCTCCGTCTGAGCGACGTGTCTTTGCACGCGACTCACTCGTATCTCTGGTGCGCTGGGCTTATGGACTTCAGAAAAACGAACAAGTGCAGGCTCACGAACGATGGATGGCGGACGAGCGCTTTGAACTAGATGCAAGAGTTGGAGAGCCGACTGCTTCTTCGATGGCCTCGCTATCTCAAGAGGAACGGCTGGCAAAGTTGCGGCTAATGATGCGGACTTTGCTTCATGAGAGGTTTGGCCTGGAGGTGCGGCAGCAGGAGCAGGAACAACGAGTGATTGCTCTCATGGTGACCAAAGGCGGACTGAAGCTGAAGAGCCCGGGAGAGATGGGAGAACACACGCTGCGTGGCATCTGGTCGTCACCCGGCCGCGCAGATGCCACCAACGCAACGATGAAAGATTTGGCGGATTTACTGGTCAATCTCCCGGAGGCGGATGGACTGCCTGTAGTGGACCGAACGGGATTTCAGGGCGAGTTCGCGATGTCGCTGCGGTATGTGCCAGTGTCGGTGCAGAGTGAGGGGCCGACGTTGTTTACTGCTCTCGAAGAACAGTTGGGGGTGAAGTTGGTTCGTGCGAGGGATGTTGTTGGGACAGTTGTGATTGATGCGGCGCATCGGCCTTCTGAGAACTAACACCTCACATCGCGTGAGAACTCAACTGGCTTCGCGTTTTTAGTCCAGGTAAGGGGACACAACCAAATGCCGCAAAGGTGCGTCCGTTGTGCGCCCCACGGACACATTCGAACGAGGCACGAAAGATTTCTTCCATGCCTCGCCCGATTGGCTCTCGTTCTATCAACGCGATTCGAGACATTGCTATCTACGAACGTCAAGTTACGCGAACTGGGCTGCGAGTCTCTTCAGGAAAGGTACGTACACAGCAGGACAGGAATGGGCTCCCTGACAAGCCGGAGGCGAATCAGTATTCTGATCATTCTTATCCTGGAAGCTGATGACGTTTAGGTCGAGCAGGGAGGGCTTGACGATTCCAAAGAGTATCGCGTCCAGGTCGCCAAGGACGTGGGCGCAATAATTCAGCGGTGGAATTGGTGGAGTGACAGGGTAAGGAAGTTGCGGTATCGAATCCAACTGGTTAACGATGCGATAGCTGTCGGGGACATACTCCTGGTAATTCGAAACGAACGTTTCGGCGGCCGCCGGAATTACTACCAATGTGTCAGCCACACGTGGACTTGCCAGACTGTACATCGAGATCGCGTCAAATTTGGACTCTAAGTTGAGAGCGATATCCAGGGCGCACAGTGTAGCCAACGCTCCACCCAGGCTATGTCCCGTGACCTTCACCGACAGAGTTGGATCTTCGTTGTCATCGAAATACTGGGAGATCTGCTGCGCGAGTGAACCGTCGGCTCGATGGCTCAAATCGCCCTGTCCCGTGGAGCCGGTGGTGTACTGGTTATAAAAGCCTCCGTGCACCGATCCCAGATTCCCAAACACAGCAGGGACGATGTAATTGTCAACCGTGTTCACCTCGTAGCTGTTCTGAGTACCGTGGAAGGACACGACGATGATGCTGCTCTTGTCCGTGTCTGTCGGCTCAAGCCGCGCGATAAATCCCGCCGGGATCTTCACGGAGTTACCGTTTATATCTGTTTCATAGACTGACAAGTTGGTATGTGTTGGATTGGGTTTGTATCCCTGCGCGACGATCTGGGAAAAATCAGGGTCCCAGGGGGTGGGCGCAACGGATTGGATCTGCCAGCTCTTAGGGCCAAACCGGTTACTAGGATCCAAGGGCGTGTTGGTTACATATTTCGTGTATTGATCATTCGCCGCGTTGCAGCACAAGCCAAGAACATACGCGAGCTGAGCATCAAAGTTTGGTGGGACTAATTGAGGCAGTGCAGGTGGGTTCGTGCTTGCTTGACATTGTGCTGTTCCCTTAGAGGAAAGTGAAGCCGGTGCATAGGCAGTGGTCGACATGAGCGTATACCTCCTGGAGCGAATACGAATGTGGGGGGACCGAGTAGAGCATTTTCCCTGTTGCCGGGTATCCCGAAAGAGGAGTGCAGCGGCGTTTTCATTGCGGAAAACGCCCATAGATGCAGAAACCCGACTCTACACCTACAGGGAACATGCTCCATGGCCCGGATGCTACTTCACATGCGATCAGACAAATGATCGCGCTGCGCGCAGAATGGCAAACATTCCGCGGAATGGGGACGAGATAAGGTAGTCCTGGGTCGGCTAGGGCAGTGGGTGCGAATTTCTTGCCGCATTCATAGGTTCTCCTCGCGTGTCTTAACGACACAGCACACCCATGGGAAAACCTAGCCAAGACGGCAATGTACTGACTGCATTGATGTTCTTCTTCTTAGTACAACTCAGCGTGGAAGAAGATATCAGGCTTGAAGAGTAGCGATAGGGGTGGTGATTGTCAATGGATACTGAGTCAAAGCTGAGTTAATTGAAAACACGGATACGGAAGCCTTCAAACGTCGTCCCTCATACTCCCACTCCACACTCCATCGTTGCGCTTAGAACAACCATTTCGCACTGCAGGTGCGAACGTCTTGTTAAGGGCATGGCTTTAGCCATGCCGTACGACGCTCGCAAAAAGTGGCGGCTTTAGCCGCTGAGGGCGATGTATCAGGAGAACCTCAGAATGCTGTACTTCACACTTGAAACGAACCTCAGCGGCTCACTTGAAACGAACCTCAGCGGCTAAAGCCGCGCGCCGCTCGACACTGATACGGGACGGCTAAAGCCGTCCCCTTAAGCAAAACATTCGCACCTGCGGTGCGAAGCGGAGGTCCTTGCGTAAACAAGGATCTCTTGCCATTCAACAACATCGCCAATCCAAAGCTATACAAAGAGCATTCGATAAACTCACCGCGTGAACTCACCGGCGATGATCCTCTCCCACAACCGCGCGCTCGCATCATCCGCGGGAAATGAGGACTCGATGCGCAGTTCATCAAGCGTTACGTCGTGCGGTGCGGCGAAGCTGGTCCAGGTTGAAAAGAAGCTGAGCTCCACACCATTCTTGCGGATGACGAAGTTTAATGTCGGCGACATCGGAACTTCCATCGGCCGCACCTTCGACTTCTCCGGCACATGGGGATTCGCCAGAGCGAACTCCAGCAGCGCACGCAGCTTTTCGTCCGTCGGCGCCCAATCGATCTCGTGATGCAGGCGACGGATAAGGTCAGACGCCACCTCATCCCAGTTGGCGATGAAGGGCCGCAGCAGGTGATCGCTAAAGATCTGCCGGATCATGTTGGGGTCATCGGGCGGTGTGTCGAAGACGAAGTTCATGAATGCGGCTGCACCTTCATTCGCCCGCGTAATGTCCCAGTGGCGGTTGAGGACCAGGGCCGGATAGGGCTCCTGCTGTTTGAGGATGAACTCGATCGCTCGATTGATCAACGCCATCTCCGGCTGCGCCAGGCCGGTCTCGCGATGTGTGGGAGCAAATCCCGCGGCGAGGAACAGAGCGTTGCGCTCCCTGAGTGGAATGGCAAGCGCCTCGGCAAGCTGCGTCACCATCTCCCGGCTGGGCAGAGCCTTGCCGCTTTCGATGAAGCTGAGGTGGCGGGCAGAGATGCCAGCTTCGAGCGCAAGCTCAAGCTGGGTGAGGTGGCGAAGGGTACGCCATTGGCGAACGAGCTCGCCGATTCTACTCACAGTGTCGAAGGAATTTGTGGACGGCTGGCGGCGCTGCTCAGATAGCATTGTGCCATCTTATGCCAGCGCTGACGTAACTACTTTACCTCTGAGGTAATTGCCATCATTACCTCCGCTCCGGTACTTCTCTCATGAGGAGCATTTCCTATGATCATTAACCGCCGGCGATTTCTGCAGATCAGCTCAAGCTCGGCAGCTATCAGCCTGGTTCCTTCTGCCCTGGGAAAGATCACGCAGCCACAACAACCCATCATCGACGTGCACCTGCACGCCTATCCGGACGACCAGCCTATCCCTGCCGCGGTTAACCCTGCTACCGGCAAGGCCGTACAGCTCAAGGATGGAGCGGCTCACCGTGCTGCCTGTCTGGCTGAGATGAAACGCCTGAACATCGTTAAGGCAGTTGTTAGCGGAGGAGACGGCGATCGCCTTGCCGCTGCTTATTCCTGGTGCAACGCGGAGCCGAGCAAGATCATTGCCGGCGCCGGCGTACGTGGCTCCGCGGATACTCCCCTGCCGGAGCTGAATGTACTCCGCAGTGCGTTCAAGGACGGTCGCCTGCGCGTGCTGGGCGAAGTCACTACACAGTACGCGGGAATTACGCTCGACGATCCCAAGTACGCTGCCTATCTGGCACTGGCTGAAGAGCTGGATATCCCGGTGGCGCTGCATACCGGAACGATGCCCCCGGGAATGTCCTTCGATCCGTGCTGCCGCACCGCTCGTGCACGCCTCGGCGATCCCATTCTGGTGGAAGAGGCGCTAAACCGCTATCCCAAGCTTCGGCTGAACCTGATGCATGCGGGCTGGCCGTATCTCGATGACACCATCTCCACCTTATTTCACTATCCGCAGGTCAACGCTGATCTAGGCGCGATCGACTGGCTGCTGCCGCGGGCGGAGTTCTACCACTACCTGCAGGCGCTGATGCGAGCCGGTTTCGGCAAGCGGCTGATGTTCGGCACGGATCAGATGTATTGGCCAGAGGGTATTGCCATGGCGGTAGATGCGGTAGAGTCTGCTCCGTTTCTCAGTGCAATCGAGAAACGGGATATCTTCTATAACAATGCTGCCAAGTTCTATCGGTTGGGTTGATGGGTAGGTATCGACAAATTCGGGATAGCCCATGCACCGAGGTTCCCAACGAACTCGTTTGTTGGAGGTAGTGTCCCTCGCGGACGTGGGTTGTTCGAGCGAAGCTCGAATTGGGTGGGAGCGGTGGGCTTCAGCCCGCCGTTATTGGGGTCAATAAAAAATGGGCTTTAGCCCTGGGCCTTGCGTCTCGAATAGTAAGGCCCAGGGCTAAAGCCCGACGTATTATCAGGCCTAAGTCAGCGGGCTAAAGCCCGCTGCTCCCACCCAAAAGAAAATCGCGCTTAGCGCGATACCCCACGCTAAGCTCCAACGAACAAGATATCAGCGCATATTCACCGTCAGCGATTGCCCGCGAGACACTCGCACCAGCACATAGCGAATTGCTTCGCCGCCCTCCGTCGTTGTCGTCCTGGACGCTTGTGCCTTCCCATCGACTGCCAGATTTGTTTTCGGTCCGGAGAAGGCCGCGCGCCACACGATGGCATGCTCCGTATGGTTGGTCAGTGTTGTAGACCGATGTCCCACATGTTTGACGTCAATCGTTCCTCCCAGCAGATGCACGCCGTAGATGGCATCCTCCTCTTCGCCCTTGCTGCGTGAGAGTGTTGTTACAGCCGCAGAAGAGACATCGATGCCCATGAGCCCATGGACGAATGAATCGATCACTCCATAAGAGACTTCGGGATACTCCCGGCGTTCCCTGGTCTCGCGTGTCAGATCGGCAATGCGATCATATGCCGCATCGATGCGACCATAGCGAAAAAACACGTCCGGGAGATAAGACTCCTCTTCGATGCCGATGCTGTTGAGATACTCCTGCGAGCCGAGATACCGGAGCGCTCCACTCTTCGCTTCACTATCTTTCAGCACGCCGAAGTAAAGCAGAAACATATCGCCGGAGCCCTTCGGCTTGCTCTCCGGTGACAGGAACCCGGCGTAGTGCCGGCTATCCTGCAGCCAGGTGTGCTCGTCGATCAGATGCCGCGTCTCCTCCGCGATCTTCCGGTAGGATTCGCCCTGCTGCTTCTGCCCATAGTGCGCGGCTAACAGGCTCAGATCCAGAAACGCGCGATACTTCGCGGCGAGCAGGTCCACGCCCAGGTTGAAGTCTTTCCGTCCCTCGGTATAGCTGGGAATGCCGCGCGCGTCGACGAACTTACCCTGAGCCTTTCGCCGATGCATGATGCGGTCACGCTGCAGCAGCTTGTCTGTTTGCAGGTCCCAGGCAGCGACATACTCGTTAGCAGTCTTCTGAAAGAAGCGCTTCATCTCCGGCTGATCGACGTATCGGTTGTCCCCGGTCCAGTCCCACATGCGGACGATCGCGTCCAGCATGTCGAAGTTCGCCGGCAGGTTGTACCAAAAGTCCTCATCGCTCACATAGTCAGCGGTCGATGGCTTGCCATCTTTATCGATCTCCCAATAGCCAGCCCAGTCGCGCTCCGGTGCAATCGCCGCGGCAAAACGAGACAGCATATTCAAGTTAGCCTTATCCAGACCGAGCGCTGCCGCTCCACGTGCCTGATGCGAGACATCTCGCATGCAGAACGCATCCCGGCCCGGAAGAGCCGCCTCATACCATGGTTCCGCTGCGTCCGAGGTCATGTTGTGGCTGTAAGCAAGCGCCTGCGGCACCGCCCATGCAAACGACTTTTCCAAAGATGGATTGGAGGAGGTAAACCGCAGCGTCGTGGAAGACGCTGCGGTTTGCTGTGCCTGTGCTGTGGCGATACAGATCGCCAGCACAGAAAGTGGGACACCTAAACACGTAATCCAGGCCCGCCGCATCAATACTCCTTCAGCAGCATGACGCCATGGGATGGAATCGTAATGTTCTTCCCGTCGAACCGTGCCTCAGCGTGCGTCCACACATTACGGAAGCGCAGAGCCTTGAACTGTGAGAGTGTCTGCTGTGCGGACTCAAACGAGAGTGCCGATTCGCCACGGTTGAAGAGCGCGATGGCGTGCTTGCCTCCGCTCAGGTCTTTGCTCCAGATCTCGAGCGGACCCTCCGCCCAGATGCGGCTTCCCTGTTTGCCGAGCTTGTCCTGATCGATGGCGATTGCGTCCTTATTCATCAGGATCTCCCTGGTCTCATCCGACATCTTGCTCAGGTCGTTGCCTGCCAGCAGAGGCGCGGCGAGCATGGCCCACAGGCTCATGTGCACCTCGTACTCTGACTTCTTCATGCCGCCGTTACCGACCTCCAGCATGTCGGGGTCGTTCCAATGACCCGGCCCTGCATACTTCTCCAGACCTGCCTGCGAGAAGCCGATCAACGTCATGCGGTCCCAGTTGTCACTGATGTCTCCAGTCGTCCGCCAGAGATTGCCTCCTGCCTCCGGAGCCCACTTCCAAACCGCATACAGACCATACTGGCAGTAGCTGTAGACCATTGGCCTGCCTGTCGATTGGATCGCCTTGTGCATTTTCTCGTAGGCTTCGCGCTGCATGGCTGCTGCTTTCGACAGATCGTCGCCTGCTTCCTGCTTAATGACGTCGCCGAAGCTGCACTGGTCATACTTCAGATAGTCGATGCCCCACTCGGCATAGGTCTTCGCATCCTGCGCCTCGTGGCCCAGGCTGCCTTCATATCCGGCACAGGTCTTTGGCCCAGGCGAGGAATAGATGCCCAGCTTCAATCCCTTGGAATGGACATAGTCCGCGAGCGCTTTCATGTCGGGGAACTTCTCATTGGTATGGATCACGCCATCGGCGTCGCGCTTGCCTTCCCAGGTGTCATCGATATTTACGTAGATATAGCCGGCATCGCGCATGCCGGATGCAACCAGAGCGTCTGCCGCGGCACGCACATCCGCATCGGTCACACGCTCCGCAAAATGGTTCCAGCTATTCCAGCCCATTGGCGAGGTTGCTGCAACGGAGGCCTGCTGCGCCATGCAAACGCATGACGCAGCCAGCAGAAGTCCAACAGAATATTTCAACGTTTGAAACACGTACTCTCTCCTTCGGGTTGGGTTGATCTCGTACGAGCGTTAGAACGTAAGATGAGCACCCAGTTGCAGTTGCCGCGGGTTGCCATTGGTTCCGGTAATTCTTCCGAAGCCACCATCGCTCAAGCTGGTCCTCGGGTTGGAGTAGTGAGGAGTGTTCGTCAGGTTGAAGGCATCCATCTGGACCTGCACCTTTGCCTTCTCCGCGAGATCGAAGCTCTTTGACAGCGACAGATCGGAGTTTACATAGGCCGGTCCACGTACCCGTCCATAACCTGAGTTGCCATAGACATAGGGCGCCGGTGTTGTGAAACAGCTCTTATCGAACCACGCATTGAGAGAGCGGTTCGGCTGCAGACTGCTGCAGGTGATCGATGCCCGGTTGGTGAATCCGGCATTCAAGTTATCGAAGCCCGCGTTGAAAGTGAGCGGCGTACCCGACTGCACCATCGTCGTAGTGGCAAACTGCCATCCGCCGACAATAGCATTCCCAATTCCGTTCACGCCACCCAGCAGATAGTGTTTGCGGCCGAATGGCAACTGGTAGATCGCCGTCGCAATGAAGTTATTAGGAACATCCGGCGCCTGGTTGGTGCCACGACCGTAGTTGAGTGAGTCGACCAGCGGATTCCAGATGCTGGTGTTATCGATCTCCTTCGACCACGTGTACGAGACGCGTCCTTCGATGCCAAACGAGGTCGTCTTCTTCGCTTCGACCTGAAGCGCATGATAGAGCGACTTGCCGTCGGAGGCGCGATACTCGATATCGCTCAACTGTGGAGCGATACCGGCGTAGATACGCCGCGACGTCAGACTTCCGGCGCCGGGCTGCGCCACATCGATATTGCGGCCGCGATAAAGATGCGTTCCCTTGGTGCCGACATACGTCAAAGAGATCGCCGATGTCGACGTCAGCTGCTGCTGCACGCCGAAGTTCCATGCCGTCGCCACGTCCACCTGGAAGTTGCGCGGCATGTTCGTCACCGATGTATTCGCAGGTGGCGCAACCGTATTGTTGCTGATGACCGGATTGGTTAGAGCCGGCAGGCCTGTACCCGAAATAGTCAGCGACGGCGTGTACTGCACCGCCGGATTGACGACGAACTGCTGGAAGAACGGATAGTTTCTCTCCAGGGCTCCACCCATGCCGCCAAAGTTACCGGGGAAGTGCGTGATGCCATACGCTCCGTGAACGACGGTGCTGCCGTGGTTCGGCGTATAGGCAAAGCCGACCCGCGGCGAGAAACCACCATAGTAGGTATCGACATTCGGCGCGCGATTGCCGTCGCGGGCAACGTCGAGCAGTCCATTGCCCAGGTTGAAGTTTGCCTGGCGGTTCGCCTTATCGATCGGCGGCGTGATCAGGTCCCACCGTAGCGCAAGGTTCAGCGTCAGGCTCTGCGATAGATGCCAGTCATCCTGGCCATACAGGGCCAACAGGTTAGCGCGCGTCGCCGGGGATGCATTCACAAATCCACGCGAGATCTGCGAGGGATTGCCCAGCAGGAAGGAGGCGAACTTGTCTCCGCCCGTCGGGCTGGAGCAGCCGGGCTGGTTGGTGCAACTGCTGGTGTAGTCGGGGCTGAAGTCGAACTCGCCGGACTGGTTACGGTCTGCGTTGGTAAGCGATGCCTGCAAGCGGCGATAGTCTCCGCCAACCACCACCGTATGCGCCCCGAAGACCTGGGTAAAGTTGTCGGTCAACTGGTAGACGTTGGTGATGCGGTGCGCATTGGTCCATCCCTGCGATCCGGTGGTTGCAACATTCGTATTGCCACCGCCGAAGTTGAAGTTGGCAATGCCGGTCGTTGCCGGATAGTTGGCATAGACACTGTTCGGAATCCCCAGCGTCTGGTTCGTGTTGCTGTTGATGTCATTGCCGGAATCGACGGTATAGAAGCGGTTAAACCCAAGTCTGAGGCTGTTGATTCTGCGAGCGCTGAAGGTGTGGTCATAGCCGATGGCTGCGTTATGGTCGCGCGGATTGGAGTTCACATCATTGATCTGGATAAACCGTGTTCCCGGCGAAGGAGCCGTAAGGTCGCGATGCTGATACGATTCGCGGGCGAAGATGCGATCGCCGTTCTGCAACTGGTAGTCGACCTTGATATCCGCCGTGTGCAGACGATCTGTCTCAGTCACGTTGGCATTGAAGTTGTTGATGTTGGCGTTGGCGATGTTGGCTCCAGGCCAGATGCTGTTATCCGCCACCATCTTCGCGGCAACACTATCGAAACGGTTGGTTGGAATTTGATACGCCGGTCCGCCAGGCGAGTTCACAATCGGAAACGGAGCCTTCGTCTGCGGATCGTAGATCGGCCCGAACTGGCTGGTGAGGAAGTAGCCCTGCTTCATCAGCGAGGTCGGCACCGTAAGGTTATAGCTCACTCCGTTATTAAGGAAGATGCCCTGGTAGTCCGCGAAGAAGAAGAGACGGTCCTTAAGAATCGGTCCGCCAAAGGATCCCCCGAACTGATTTGCCTTATACGGAGCCTTCGTCTTTGCCTCCCAGCGGGTGGCATTCAACGCATCGCCGCGGTAGAACTCGAACGCCGAGCCGTGCCATGCATTCGTGCCCGACTTAATAATGGCGTTCACCTGGGCTCCGCCGTAGGTGCCTACGGTCGCTGCGGCGTTACTGGTGGAGATCTTCACCTCCTGGATAGCATCGAGCGGCGGCACCACGTTCATAAATGCATTCAACAGCTCCATATTCGAGACGCCGTCCAGGGTGTAGGTCGTGCCACCCCATGGCATGCCGTTGACGCTGGCCGTGATCGAGGTCTGGGCGCCGACGCCTGAAGCCGACTCCGGCGCAGCGCCAAAGCCTGCGGCCACCGAACCCGGAACGGTCTGCACCAGCTGCGAGAAGATGCGGCCGTTCAGCGGCAGCGCTTGAATCTGCTTCGGCGCCAGTTGCTCCCCCATCGACGAGGTCGAAGTATCCACCAGGGGAGGCGCCGTCGTCACCTCGACGCGCTGCATCGACGACCCGACCACCAGCTTTGCGTCTTGCCGCAGAATGCTGTCGGCAGAGATGGTTAGACCGACAAGGTGTGCCGTCTGAAATCCATCGGCCTGGATATCCAGCGTGTAGGACCCGATGGGCAGAGCGTCCAGAACGAACTGACCACCCTCCGACGTCTGCGCTCTGCGCGCGAAGCCGGTCTCGGTATTCGTCGCCGTGACGGCGGCATTGGCAACCACTGCCCCAGTCGGATCTGTCACCATCCCGGAGAGACGTCCCGAACTGGACTGTCCCTGGGAGAGTGGAGCAAAGGTGAGGAGAATCGCAAGGATGAGGAAAAGCGGAAGTATTCGTTGCACCCGTGGGGCTTGTACCCGTCGGGCTACACCTTCTATATGGGATTGCATGTTGGCCTCCAAATCGATCTCAAGTACAGAACCTCAGCGTCATCTGTATTTCGAACGAAGAGAAAGCTATTGAGTTCGAATATCGGTCGTAGAGCTAAATGGGGCTATGTCACAGCGCTACAGGCGCAAAGAGTAGACAAATCTGCTGGAAATGCTGCATGATTGGCAACGTTACACCTGACGTTACATGGCAAACCGAGAGGACGAGACCGGCGTTTCTGGTACAGCGGAGCCTTTCGAAGGGTACCCACGGCAGACTGTTTCGCCCAAAGATGCCCTAGAGTGCCTGAACCATGTTTTGCAGTCTGAGACGTTCAAAAGTGCCGCCATGCTTCGGCGGCTGCTCGAGTACATCGGCACCCGCAGTGCCGATGGCCGTGCCGAGGATCTGAAGGAATACACCATCGGCGTGGAAGCATTGGACCGCGCCGCGGACTTCGATCCCAAGACCGACACACTTGTCCGTGTCCATATCCACCGCCTCCGCGAGAAGCTCTCCCGTTACTACCTGGATGAGGGACGGGAGGATGATGTGCTGATCACGATTCCCCGAGGCCACTATGGCGCCGTCTTCCTTAAGGCCCCGAGCGGAGCGGCGCAAGAAGGCGCCACCGTCGAGGAGACCATCCCGCCGATGGATGATCCCACTCCACCGGAGCTCACGGTATCGCAGCCTGGATTCCTGCGCCGTTCTGGATTCCTGCGGCGCTCCTGGCTGGCTATCACGCTCGCGATCGCAGGGCTGGCCGCCGGCGTCTTCATCGGTCTCCGCGCTGCTCCGAAAAATACGGGCGAGAATGACCTCACACCCGCGGTCGCATCGCTTTGGAGCTCTTTCCTCAACGGAGACAAGCAGCCCATCATCGGCTATCCGGATGCGGTTTTTTTGATCGATGAGACAAACGATTTACTCCGCTATCCCTCGGGGGCAGCCGGACAGCGCGGCTCGAAGGTGGAGAGCCATCTTGCCGAATCGTTTGCTTCCAACCCAGAGCTGGTACGGCGCGCCGGTCCTCTTTATTACGAAGATGGCTATACCGGAACTGGAGAGATTGAGAGCGCAGCAACGCTTACTTCCCTCTTCCGCCAATTAGGCGCACATGCCGAGATCAAGCGTAGCCGCGATATCACCATCGAAGATCTGCAGAACCACAACGTCGTCCTGCTCGGTTCCAGCTTTCAGAACAAAGCTGTCGACGAATTGCCGCGTCAGGGCGACTTCCGCTTTGTGAAGGCAGGACCTCGTCATGAGCTATGGGATGGCGAGCTGGAGAATAGCAAACCTGCGCAGGGCGAAGGCCGCATCTATCGCACGGAGCGTGATCCGGTTAGCGGAGTTCTCCGCGTTGACTACGGCCTGGTCTCCTTTCAGCCTGGCCTCAGCGCCGGCCGTCACATCGTGATCCTTGGCGGTTTGGACACCACTGGTACGGCCGGCGCGACCAAGTTCGCCACCTCGGAAGAAGGCGCGGCGCTGTTACAGCAGGCTGGGAAGACCACTAAGAACGGGAAGCAGACGGCCCCGGTGATTCAAGCCATCGTGCGCTGCATGCTGAAAGACGGCAACAGCATCTACGGTGTGCGCGCCATCGCCAGCCACGCCTCTGAGTGGCACGAGACGAATCAGTAGAGCATTCTCCCCTGCGGGTGTAGTCCGGAACTTCCGCATTATCCCTCGTCACCCCTGAAGGCGCAGTTCCTTCAGATGCCGTCGCACAACCTCCAGAAACAAGCTGACGTTTACCGATGGACGAGTCCGCTCCGGATAGAGGCCGAACAGCGGCACCTCCGGCGGAGACCAATCCGGGAGCAGCGCGACGAGCTTTCCTCTCCCGGTAAGCTCGTTCGCCAGAAAAGCAGGTGCGATCACCACACCAAGGCCCGCGGATGCGAACGCCAGATGCAGGACTGGGTCAGGCACTATCAAACGGGCCAGCACCTTGACCCACACTCTCTCTTTGTTCCGAGTCAGCTCCCATACCGTAGGGCCCGGCTTACCGGATATCCCTGCGCTGACCAGCCCCTCTAACTCTTCCGGCCGTTCGAAGCGGCCGTGCCTGGCGCGGAACTCTTTTGACGCAAAGATTCCTTGCGGCACCGATCCAAGCTTCGCAAATCCCGCGGAGGAGTCGGCGAGCGGCCCCGTCTGGATCAGCAGATCTGCATCCACCTGCACGGGATCGTACTGACCCGAGATCGGAATCAGTTGTAGTTGGACATCTGGATACGTCGACAGGAACTGTGGAATCACGGCATGAAGAAATGCGCGTGTAAACGTAACCGGCGCGGCGACTCGAAGCAGCCCGCCCGCCTTTCGTGATCGTCCACTCACGTCCAGCTCCGCAAGCTCCAGTTTCTGAATAGCCTCGGATACGTTCTCATACAAAGCCCGGCCGGCCGCCGTGGGCGTCACACGGCGGGTCGTACGCTGCAACAGGCGCGTCCCCAGATGCGTCTCCAACTCGGCGATACCTTTGCTGACCGCGCTCTTGGTCAAACCCAGCCGGGAAGCGGCACGGGTGAAACTTCCCTCCTCCACGATCACGGTGAACCAGCGCATGTAGTTCAGATCGGCCATGCCCTGATCATGTGTCCGGATCCAGTGATTGTCAACTATTGGAAACAATCGGTTCCTCCACAACGATCGATCCCACTCTGACGCTGCACATCCAATACCCGGAAAGGAAAAATCACCATGCAGCCCTTCACTTCGCAAAATACCGTTCTCCTCCTGATCGACCACCAGGTGGGGACCATGCAGCTCATCAAGAACATCGACCAGGAGCTCGCAAAGAAGCAAACCGTCGCCCTTGCCAAGATGGCAAAGATTCTCAACATTCCAACGGTCGTAACCTCAAGCCAGGAAGATCATGCGCAGGGCCCTATCCTTCCGGAGATTGCCCGTATCCTGCCGGAGGCTTATGAGGCACGCATCAAGCGGCCCGGTGTCGTGAATGCCTGGGCGTATCCCGCCTTCAAGGCGGCCGTGGAAGCTACCGGCAGAAAGAACCTCATCATGGCAGGCGTCACCACAGACATCTGCCTGATATTCCCGGCGATCGATGCCGCGACGGATGGCTATGGCGTGCAGGCAGTGATCGATGCCTCCGGCTCGCCAAGCGACTTGTCCGAAGAGTTCGCAAGGCAGCGGATGCACGACGCCGGCGTCGTCCTGACCGCCACAAATACGTTGATTGCCGAGCTGGCGCAGGACTGGTCCACGCCGCATGGCCAGCAACTGATCGGCCTGCTCTTCAGCGATGTCTTTCCCGCCATCGGGGCTGGGATGAAGTAAATCCGCCATCAGATACACGGGGCGTTGGAAGACAGGCAAGCAACACGATGTTTTCCGCGCCCTGTGCCGATCTGCATTTTTGCGATATCACCAAGGAGAAAAGGAACATCATGGCTGTACTAACAAAACTCGACCGCTCGATGAAGCGTCGCCATGGATCGAGCGCTTTCGGAATCGACATTCTGTATCCCGGGCTTGTTCTCGAAGAAGACGATAGCGGCATTGGAGCCATTGGCCGGATCGACCAGGCATGGCTCCAGCCCGGTGCCTTCATTGCCATGCATCCGCATCGGAACGACGAGATTCTGACCTATCTACGGAGCGGACGGCTGCAACATCGTGACAGTGTCGGCCACGTGGAAGAACTCTCAAACACGCGCCTGATGCTGATGAACGCCGGCCACACCTTTCAACACGAAGAACGGGTGCCGGCAGATGGCGGTGCGTTAGAGGCGCTCCAGATCTTCATTCGTCCCAGCGAGAAGGACCTGGAGCCTGTCGTGCAGTTTCACGATTTCGCAGCGGCGTTCAGTGAAAATGACTGGCGGCTCGTCGCCGGACCGAATGAGGATGCGCCGCTCAAATTCCGGGCACAGGTCTGGGTCCATGACATTCGACTGACCACAGGACACACTGCAACACTTCCACCTTTCCCTACAGGCGAAGTCTCAAGAATCCTGTATGTTTTCGCGGGGCGAATTGCCGTTGCCGGAACTATCCTTGCAGCCGGTGAGAGCATCCTGCTCAACGACGAGGACCTCCAGATTGCGGCACAGGAAGACAGCGACCTGGTGCTCTTCACAACAGACCCGTCAGCACCTGTATTCAAGCAAGGTATGTTCAGCGGAAATATCGTTGGATTCGATGCCTGATCTGGATTGAATCGGTTCACAGTGCAACCATCCCATCAACGACACGCCATACGAGTGAGGAAACATGATCTACGCAACCGCTACTGTACCCGTGAACCCCGCGGGAGAAGAACCACTCACCAGAGAGCAGGTATGGAAGGGACTCGTGTTGAAGGCGCGGAATGCGACCCAATTTCTGCCGCCCGGCTTCTGCGATAAGTGCGAGGTCGTTCAGGAAGGCAAAGATTTCATCGTGCGCGAAGCCATCATCTTTAAGGAGAGCCTGACCGAGATTGTCACCTTTGAGCCAATGACCAAGGTCTCATTCCATCAGTTCAAAGGGCCCCGGGAGGGCGTCATCGTCAACGAGCTGATCGACGATGCCGGTGGAGCGCTCCATCTGCGCTTCTATTGCCTGCTCGGCTTGAGAGGCATTACACCGGACGGCCCGGAGGAGCAGCAGGAGAAAGCTCGCATGAGCAGCGAGGACAAAGGTTATAAGAGCGCCCTGCTGTCGACGCTGGCGCGTACACGAACGCTGGTGAGAGAGGGAAAGATTTAGGGCGCCTCGAGCGACGGCTTACCGAAGATCCCGGCGTCATAAAAGACGTCCACGCGATATCCTTCTAAGGTTTGCGCACGTCAAATCGCCGGGGCCTTCGGAGTAACGAATGAATCGCTGCTATCTCGCTGCTGTCCTTCTGCTTGCCACAACAGCGTTCTCACAGATACGCGAGAACGCTGCCCGCTTCGTCACCTGGCAGCCGATGGATGTTTCCGCCTTTGAAGACGGCTATAAGCGCCACCTCGCATGGCATCGTTCCGCGTCTGATCCGTGGACCTGGTATGGCTGGACCATTATCTCCGGCGACCGCTATGGAACCTTCATCGATGCCACCATGTTTCACCAGTGGCCCGACTTCGACAACCCGGTCAAGCCGGCGGAAGACGCCGCCGACAACGCCATGAACGTGTTTCCGCATGCGCAGATCCGCTCCGTTGTCAGTTATGAGGTCATGTCGCCACTCACCGTCTTCCGGCCGCAGGACATCGAATCCTATCCGCTGATGAGCTTCTTCACGCTACGCCTGCGTCCCGGCGCTGAAAGCGCCTTCGAACACGCGGCTATCGGCGTGATGCGCAGCATCGGTGGGCCGCACGCTATCCTGCGTCCGGTTACCGGGGCAACGGACTATCTTCTGTTGCTGCCGGCACGCAACAGCATTGACCTGCCGGAGAACGCAGAGATCTTCCGCCGGCTGGTTGCAGCCATGCCGCAAGATGCCGTCATCGACACACGACTGGAACTCGCCCGCTTTCGCAGAGACATGAGCTACTGGCCGCAGTCGTAGGTTGTTCGCGCGTAGCGCGAATGTATTGCTTAAGGGGACGGCTTCAGCCGTCCCGTATTACGCCCTGGAGAAAAGCGGCTTTAGCCTCTGAGGTCAAGTACGTAGAGGGTAGGAAAGAAGATCCCTGCGGGATGACAAACAAAAAAGCGGTTCCGCACAGCTCGAATTTATCGACATACCTAACCGTGTTCGACGCGCGCCTTGATATCCGCATACGCCGCCTCGATCAGCCTGTTCAATGCACTGGTGTTCGCTTCCATCCCTGGCTTCAGCTTCACATGCCGCATGAACCTACCCGTGCCTTGCAATAGTCGCGCTGGATCTGGCAGGGCTGCGCCGTGAAAGAACCCAACGTTGACGTGGGCGGTGAAGACATTGACGTAGCCGAAGGGAGCGTCGCCCAGACACACAACCGGACAGCCGTCATGCAGAAGCTCCCGCACTTCGTCCCCGCATCGCCGCATCACTTCAAACCACGCCTGTGCGATGGAACCTAACTCTCCGCGATGTTCGTCCATCCATGCATCGATGGCAGGATCGCGTTCCACGGCGCCATCGAATCGTAGTATCTCCGCCTTCATTGCTGCTCCATTCGCCTTCGCCTCAATATTACCGGCCATTCCATATAGCATCAGTGAAGCGCGACACGCGATGAGCGACATGCCTTTGACCGAAACGACATTGAAGGGACTTCCCTTTCTCGGCTCTGCGATCCCGCTAAGCCGCGATGCCTTGTCTCTCTTCACCACGTCTTTGCAGGACGCGGACCGCGTTCGCATGCGCGTCTTCGGTCGCACCGTTCTGCTGCTGAGCCATCCGCAGGACATCGAAGAGGTGCTTGTACGCCGCCGGGACGAGTACGGGCGATCGGCGGAGATCCTGAAACTGCAACCAATCTTCGGCAAAGGACTGCTCGCCAGCGATGGAGATCTGTGGCGTAAGCAAAGGTCTCTGCTACAGCCGAACTTCGGGCACGCCGCCCTGAAGGAATATGCCGCGCAGATGCACAAGACTATCGCGAGGCTGATGGGCACGTGGAACGATGATGCCGTGCTCGATGTGCATCCCGCCATGATGCAGTACACCCGCGAGGTGATCTGCGCGGTACTCTTCGGCGATCCGGTTGCCGGAGAACAGCAGCAGCTTGGCGAGGCTGTCACCACCGTCTTCGGCGACCTGCGAAGCGAGATTCTCTATCTCCCGTTATGGAGAAGACTGCCATTCAAACGCAGCCGTTCCTGGAATCAGGCCGTCGCTGTTCTCGACCGCTCTATTCGAACCGCGATCGGCCAGCGGCGAAATCTGCCGCCATCGGGAAGCGACCTGCTTGACCTGCTGATGCATGCCAGCACGGCGGATGGCTACACCATGTCAGATGAGCAGTTGCGCGATGAGATTCTGACCTTCTTTCTTGCAGGCCACGAGACCGCCGCTCTCGGTCTGACCTGGGCACTGCATCTGCTGGCACAACATCCGGCGGTACAGCAGAAGGTGACTGAAGAAGTAACCGCACTTCTGAACGACGGCGGCTCTCTCGCTGAGTCCTTCACGAAGCTGCCATGGACAACGGCCGTGGTGAAAGAAGCACTACGTCTCTATCCGCCGGTATGGAGCATGGGACGAAGAGCGGTCGCGAATACCGAGCTCGAGAGTGCTCCGGTAGAGAACGGAACTGACATCTGGATCTGCGTCTATCGGCTTCATCGGGACCCGCGCTGGTATCCCGATCCGCATACCTTCGAACCGGAAAGATGGATCGACGCGCCGCCTCCCCGCAGCTTCACTTATCTTCCCTTCGGTATCGGACCACGGGTCTGTATCGGACAACACTTCGCGATGATGGAGTCCATCATCGGACTCGCCGCAATCCTCAGCAGGTTCCGGGTAGAAGCAACCGCCAAAGCAGCTCCGGAGTTCAGTGCATGGATTACACTTCGTCCGAAGACCCCGATCCGCCTTCGGCTGCGGGAGTTTCGGGATAATACTCGAGGATAATCGGTACTCCCATCACAGACCTCAGCGGCTAAAAGCCGCCTTCCCTATGGAACTCTGTATGGGACGGCTGAAGCCGTCCCCTTAAGCGAGGCATTCGCGCCAACGGCGCGAAATGGTTGCGCTAACGCGCAACGGTTCGCTTAACCAGGGTGTCTTTATCGCCGAAGAGCTGTGAGAAATGCACCTGGCCGTTCGGCCCCTGGAAGGTATAGTCTTCCGGAATCCTGCCTCCGAGGGGCAGAGCGCGGCGGAGCTCAGCAACCCGTTCGATGTTGCGCCGAAGGTCAATCTCCTCAGCGAGGAGTGCATTACGGGCCCGGCGATATTCCTGGCTTTCGTTGGGAAAGTGCATTTGGTTCTTTGCCGCAAGCTCTGTTGCGGGAGTGAGGCGAGGATCGTGGACCATTCGCTTCTCCTTAGGGGGAGGTCACGTGCCAGCACACATTCTAATCATCCTGTGCGGCGATCTGTGCCGGCCCCATCAGTCCTTGCGAACGTGACTACAATGGAGGGAACTGTTTATGGCAAACGAAGACATCCGGAACACCACTCCCGACCCCACCAACACACCCGAAACCGCTGACGACTCCACGGAGTCCTTCGGCGCGCTTCTCTCACAGTTTGAGAAGGAACATTCCGATCGATCGAAGTCAGAGCCCTCCCAGAAGGAAGGCATCGTGGTATCGATCTCGCCGGAGTCTGTGTTTCTGGATATAGGCTTCAAGGTTGAAGGCGTGCTGCCTCGTTCGGCCTTTGAGAACAACGCCGATGGCGTCGCTGTGGGAGACCGCTTTCCTGTCTCGGTCAAGGGACGCAACGAAGAGGGCTACTACGCGCTCTCGCGTTTGAAGATTGCACAACCGACAGACTGGGCTTCGCTGGAAGCAGCCTTTGCGCAGAAGACGCCTGTGGTTGGTATCGTGACCGGCGTTGTGAAGGGCGGCCTGACGGTCGATGTCGGTGTTCGTGCCTTTCTGCCTGCCTCGCGGAGCGGCACCCGCGATGCCGCCGAGTTGGAGAAGCTTGTCGGCCAGGAGATCACCTGCCGCCTCACTAAAGTGGACGCGGCCGACGAAGACGTCGTCGTGGACCGCCGCGTCATCCTTGAAGATCAGGCCCGTCAGCTTCAGCAGCAGCGATACTCCGAAGTACGTGAAGGAGACATCGTCACCGGCCAGGTTCGCAGCCTTGCCAGCTACGGCGCATTTGTCGACCTGGGTGGCGTGGATGGCCTGCTGCACGTCAGCGATATCACCTGGCAGCGCATCAGCAGCCCCGAAGAAGTTCTTCAGGTCGGCCAGCAGGTGCAGGTCAAGGTTCTGAAGGTCGATGCCGACAGCAAGCGCATCTCGCTTGGCATGAAGCAATTGCAGCCCGAGCCCTGGGACACGGCGGGAGAACGCTATCCCCTTGGCCAGCGCGTCAGCGGTACCGTGAAGCGCATTGCCGACTTTGGCGCCTTTGTCGAGGTAGAGCCCGGCATCGAAGGCCTGATCCATATCTCTGAGATGTCGTGGGTCAACAAGGTACGCAAGGTCAGCGATCTGCTCAAGCTGCATGACACGGTGGAAGCGGTTGTCCTCGGCATTAGCCCGGCGGAGCGCCGTCTCTCCCTTGGATTGAAGCAGGCGCTCGGCGATCCGTGGGCCGCCGTTCCGCAGAAGTATCCTGCAGGTTCCGTGATTGAAGGACCGGTCATGCGGCTGACGAAGTTCGGCGCTTTTGTGCAACTGGCTGAAGGCGTGGAAGGTCTGGTGCATATCAGCGAGATCGATGCGGAGAAGCGCATCAACCATCCGCAGGATGTGCTGAAGGTAGGGGAGGTGGTCAAAGCCCAGGTGCTCGCCGTCGATATGGAGAAGCGGCAGATCAAGCTGAGCATCAAGCAGCTTGTTCCGACACACCTGGACGAGTTCCTTGCCGAGCATTCCACCGGTGACACCGTATCGGGCCGCGTGATCCAGCAGAGCGGAGATCATGCCGTCGTGGAGCTTGGCGAAGGCATTCTTGCTGACTGCACCATCTCTGGGAAAGCTGAAACCGCCACATCGAGCGCGGCTGCTCCCGCACTCGATCTTTCAGCCTTGAGCTCCATGCTGAATGCACGCTGGAAGGGCGATGCGAAAGCATCTACCTCACAGGCACAACCGCTTCAAGTAGGACAGGTGCGCAAGTTCACCATCGCTACGATGGACGCCTCCACGAAGAAGATCGCGCTGGAGCTGGTGAACTAGCGATCATAGGAAACACGGAGGAAAATTATGGCTCCAGATCGTCGCGCGAAGGTAGAGAAGTTCCGCAACCTGCACGTACGGCCTGGAGCCTTCATCATTCCGAACCCATGGGATGTTGGCACCACACGTCTGCTGACGCATCTCGGCTTCGAAGCGCTGGCGACCACCAGCATGGGTTACGCCTTTTCGGTCGGACAGAAAGACAACACGCTGAGCCGCGAACAGGCGATCTCTCATATCGCCGCCATTGCCGCGGCTACCGATCTGCCGGTCAATGCCGATCTGGAGAACTGCTTCGGTGACGCACCGGAGGTGGCGGCAGAGACCATACGCCTGGCTGCCGAAGCCGGTGTCTCCGGCGGTTCAATTGAAGATGCGACCGGAGATGCAGCGAATCCCATCTATGCACGCGAGTTCGCGACAGAACGCGTGCGAGCGGCTGTAGAAGCAGCACGCAATGTTCCCGGCGGATTCGTCCTCACGGCACGCGCAGAGAACTATCTGCACGGGCGGCCGGACCTGGCCGATACCATCGCGCGACTGCAGGCGTATCAGGAAGCCGGCGCGGATGTGCTGTATGCACCGGGCCTTCGCACCAAGGACGACATCGCTGCGGTGGTATCGTCTGTCGATCGGCCGGTGAATGTCGTGATGGGATTGCAAGGGGTGCAACTCAGCCGCGAGGAGTTAGCCAAACTCGGCGTGAAACGCATCAGCGTGGGGAGTTCGCTTTATCGCACAGCGCTCGGCGCGTTTCTGCGCGCAGCGCATGAGATGGCTGGGGCGGGAACTTTTACGTTTGCGGGCGATGCAGCGAATCCGAAAGAAGTAGCTGCGTTGTTGACTGGTGAAGAGCTCGGGTAAGCCACGCACTGGGTTTTGAAAGATCGGTACCTCAGCGGCTAAAGCCGCCTCTTTCTGAGCTTCTATACGGGACGGCTAAAGCCGTCCCCTTAAGCAAGGCATTCGCACCTTTGGCGCGAAACAGTTGCGCCAAGCGCAACGATGATCGAGCAATATAGTGAAGATCTATTCTGCCGTCACACGCTCTATCAACTTCACCGTGTCCTGAGGACAGAACACAAGAGAGACGCTCGACAAACAAAGCTTGCCTCTCCTTCGCGCACCGCGCGAATGTCTTGCTTAAGGACACGGCTTTAGCCGTGTCGTACAGACTAGAAAGAGTTGGCGGCTTTAGCCGCTGAGGGCAATACTCTCAGAATCCCCGCCTTGTCATTTCGAAGTCGCCTCGGCAAAGAAAACCTTCTCGACATGGTCCCGTTGTGTATGGAGCTCCCAGTACAACGGAACAATCGCTTCGGGCTCGGCGCCTGGCTGCTGGCCGATCCACGCCCCGATGGCGACGTGTCCGCTACCCAAACACAGGAACAATTTGTCGATATACTCCGAGATCCTTACCGCGCCGTCCCCCAAATCGACTTCAACCGCCAACTTCTCCCTGACACCGCAATCGCCTTCGTCCCTCCCTCACGAAAGACAACAGCTTTCACATTGCTGGTTGGCGGAAGCACAAGATTGGTCATCGCAATCGTCCCATCCTGCGCGAAGACCTCCACCGAGGAACGATCCACCACAATCTTCAGATTCCACGGCCGTGTCGCAACCGTGCGAGCATCGGTCCTGACAAGAAAGTTCTCCCCGGGAGATACACCCGCGTGGATGCGGTCGGCATAGACGACATGACCTGCCGTATCAAAGCCGATCTCAGTCCAATGGCTGTCGTCGGAGTAAAGGCGGACACCAAAACTCTCCGCATCTGTCGGAGCAAACGTAAGCTGCATCTCCATCGGGGACTCCAACGAAAGAAGCTCGGCTATTTCCTGCTTTGCAGCAAGCTGCTTGCGGATCGGTCGCGCCGCACCGTCATGCAAGGGAGCGGTGACTGGGTCTTCGCTGAGCACAAACGAGTCGCCATCCTTCACAGCGACGACACGCCTGGGCAAGGTCATCTGACCACGCCAGGGCTGGGTTGGAAGCTTATCGGCGTACTGCCAGTTACTCATCCATCCCAGCAGCGTGGGCTTTTCTCCCGGCGGCAGGTGGTTAAAGCTGATCGCGCAGTAGCTGTCCTTACCGTAATCGGTCCAGCGCACCGGGGTTCCTGGGAGCGAATGAAATTCCCGCCCATCGAAGTTGCCGAGGAAATACTGTTCCCCTGAGCCTCCCTGCAACGCCCCGGGATTGATGCCGACCTTCAGCGCCCAGATTTTCCTGCCACCATCAGCGGGTACTTGAAGCAGATCAGGGCACTCCCACTGCCCACCTGTCGCGCCTTCCGGACCAAACGTTGAGACCTTCGCCCACTGCTTCAGATCGGTGGAGGTATAGAACGCAACCTTATGTTCGTTGGGCAGTGCCACCGCCATCACCCAGCGATGGATCTGGTCGTTCCAGCTCACGTTCGGATCGCGAAAGTCAGCCATATCTAGATCGAGCACTGGATTGCCCGCGTAGAACTGCCAGGTGCGTCCGCGATCCTGGCTGGAGGCGATGCTCTGGCTCTCCCGCTGTTCACGTCCATTGCCAGGGCGATGACTTGTGTAGATGGCGACCATGCAAGGCTTGCCATCCTTGCACAGGCCGCTGGTGTTGTGTTCGTCCACCACAACGCTGCCGGTGAAGATCATCTCTCCATCGTGCTCGGGCAATGCCACCGGAAGCTCTTTCCAGTGGAGCAGATCGCTGCTTACCGCGTGGCCCCAGCTCATGTGTCCCCATTTGTCGCCGAAGGGGTTGTATTGAAAGAACAGGTGATACTCGCCGTCGAAGTGAACAAGGCCATTCGGATCGTTGGTCCAGTTCTGCCGCGGAGAAAAGTGAACCTGCGGACGGTACGGTTCTGCATACGGCTTCCTGTCCTGGCATGAACCCGAAATGCTTCCTAATGCCACCAGCGCGAGCATTGCAATCACGTTGCATTTCAACATGAAGAGGTCACTTCCCTTTCGAGCCTTCGTGCATGGAAGCCTACAGATCGCTCTGCACAGACGCAACCCATCTGCCCGCCCTTCCGAGTTGCACAAAACCGCCCATTCGAGCTATGTTGTCAGTGACAACACATGTTTGCGGAGGTGCGGATGTCTCTTGTTGGAGAAGTGCGAAGCTTCAACCGGTTCTATACCCGTGAGATTGGCCTGCTGGCCGAACACCTTCCGGCGAGCGAGTTCTCCCTCGCCGAAGCACGCGTGCTCTACGAGCTGGCACAGGCGGGCGAGCAGACTGCGGCGGACATTATCCGCACGCTCGGAATGGACAAGGCCCACGTCAGCCGCATCACCGCCCGCTTTCGGGCAGCCGGTCTGGTGAAAAGCCGCATCAGCCCGGAGCACGGCAAGCACAAACTGCTCTCGCTGACCGCCGCCGGGAAACGAACCTTCAAGCGGATGAACGACGGCACCGAAGCGCAGATCGAGACGCTGCTCGCGCCGCTCACGTCCGAGAATCGCCGGCGCCTGGCAAAGGGTATGCAGGAGATCCAATCTTCTCTTCTTCAACCAAAGCCACCATCGGCAGCGGACGTGCGGCTTCGCCCGCTGAAGGTGGGCGACCTGGGCTGGATCACGCATCGTCAGGGGGTTCTCTATACGCAGGAGTATGGCTGGGACTGGACCTACGAAGGCCTGGTGGCCCAGATCCTCGGCATCTTCGCCGCCAACTTCGACGCAACGCGCGAGGATGCATGGATCGCGGAACTGGACGATCAGGTTGTTGGCTCCGTGTTCCTGATGAAGACCGACGATCCTCAGGTCGCGAAGCTGCGGTTGCTTTATGTCGACCCGGCAGCCAGGGGTCTGGGTGTCGGCTCGCGACTGGTGAATGCCTGCATCGAGCGCGCGCGCGAGCTGGGATACCGCAAACTCACACTTTGGACCAACGACATCCTGGTCTCCGCCCGCAAGATCTATCAGGCAGCGGGCTTCACCCTGCAGGAAGAAAACCGTCACCACTCCTTCGGCAAAGACCTGGTCGGCCAGACCTGGACGCTCGATCTGAAGCAGTAGTCAGAGAACTTCCGGCTCCGGAAGGTCAAAGACAGTGCATTCCCCGCTTGACACCCCTAAACATCTAGGCTTAACGTACTTCCCATACCTAGTTGCTTAGGGGAGGCGGCGTGGCGAAGAACGACTTGCAAGGGACGCTGGATCTGCTGGTCCTCAAGACTCTCTCACAGGTGAGAGAGATGCATGGCTACGGAATTGTGGCTCACATTCAACAGGCATCGGACGATCTGCTTCGCGTTGAGGAAGGGTCGTTGTACCCGGCGCTGCATCGGATGGAGCAACAGGGATGGATCGCCGCGGACTGGGCCATGACCGAAACAAACCGCAAGGCGAAGTATTACAAACTGACCGCTGCGGGACGAAAGCGCCTACAGGAAGAAGAGAAAAACTTTGAGCATCTGGTAAAAGGCGTACGCGCCATTCTGCGCTACGCGTGAGGTGAAGCCATGTCGCTGCTTCGACGTATTGCGAATCTCTTCTCTCGATCGAAGGTGGATCGGGAGATTGACGCCGAGCTTCGTTTCCACATCGAGATGCGGATCGACGAGAACATGGCGAACGGCATGCCGGAAGAAGAGGCACGGCGCGACGCACTGCTGCGCTTCGGCAATCTGTCGAGCACGAAGGAGCATGTCACTGGAGCCGATGCGGCGTTGACGCTCTATAGCGTCTGGTCGGATATACGGCATGCGTGCCGGCAGTTGCGGAAGAATCCCGGATTCTCCTCGACAGCCATTCTGGTATTGGCGCTGGGAATGTGCGCCAGTATCGCGATCTTTGCGTTTGTCGATGCCGTCCTGATCCGGCCGTTACCGTATCAGAGTCCCTCGCGGCTGGTTGCGTTGTTCGAGAGCACATCACTGGGACCTCGTTTTCATCTCTCGTATCTCGACTACCTGGACTGGAAGCGACAGAACAAGGTCTTCGATTCGCTGGAAGCGTACGACAATCTGTTTTTTGCGCAGAGCACAAGGACGGGGACACAGCGGGTACCAGGCGCCACCGTAAGTGCCGGTTTCTTTCGTACGCTTGGCATTGCCCCCATCCTTGGACGTGACTTTCACGAAGGCGAGGACACTCCGAGTGCTCCGCGTACTGTGATTCTGAGCTATGCCGCGTGGCAGAACCGCTACGGCAAGCGTGAGGATGTGCTGGGTCAGACGGTCACGCTGGAGGGCGTTCCGTATGTCATCATCGGAGTTCTGCCGCGGGAGTTTCACTTCGCACCCGCGGGGCCGTCGGAGTTCTGGACATCGCTTCATGAGTCCTCTGATCCCAACAATCGCGGATCCCACGGACTGTGGGCGATTGCACGCCTGAAAGACGGAATGACGCTGGACACGGCCTCGGCCGACATGAGTTCGATCGCAGAGCAACTGGCGAGACAGTATCCGGATTCCGATGGTGGGCGAGGTGCAACTGTCTTTCCGTTATCTGAGGTGATCGTCGGCAACCTCCGTCCGATTCTGTTGCTGCTGTTGAGCGGAGCGGTGTTGCTACTGTTGATTGCCTGTGTGAATGTCTCCGGCCTGATGCTGGTTCGCTCCGAGAATCGCCGACACGAGATCGCAGTCCGCGGCGCGTTGGGCGCCTCGCGCATGAGGCTCTTCCGGCAGTTCGTGACGGAAGGAGTTTTGCTCGCCGCGGCGGGAAGTGCCATGGGCGCCGGCGCAGCTTATGGAGTCATCCATCTCCTGTTGAAACTTGTACCGGCGAAGATGCTGGAAGACATGCCTTATCTGCGTGGACTCGGGCTGAACCTGCACGTTACAGGCTTTGCCGTAGCGACTGGCCTGGTGATGGCAATTCTTTTTTCTCTCACGCCCTCCCTTCGCCTGTCGTTGAGTGACCTGCGTTCCGGCTTGGTGGAGGGGGGCCGTGGTGGCGCCAAAGCGACGTGGAAGCATCTGGGGGCGAACCTTGTGGTACTGGAACTATGCACCGCGATGGTATTGCTGGTAGGTGCAGGCTTGCTGGGCAAGAGCTTCTATCAGCTGCTGCACGTCGATATCGGCCTTCAGCCGGATCACCTGGCGATGATCGGACTGCGATCACCACACCTCCGCTATGCAAAACCCGAGCAGATGGTTGCCTTGACGCAGCGTGTGATGGAGCAGGCGAACAGACTGCCTGGAGTGCGATCAGTGGCAGTGGCGCAACAGGCGCCCGTGGCAAATGTAGCTGGAGGAAATACGGCCTTCGAGATCATCGGCAGGCCGCAACATGGGACGGCCTATGAAGCGGTCAATCGCCAGGTGGGTGGGAGTTACTTCACCACAATACGGGCGAGGCTGGCGCAAGGACGCTACTTCACCGAAACAGACGACGCTTCGAAGCCCCGTGTGATGATCGTCAACCAGACCTTTGCGCGAAAGTACTTTCCCGGAGAAGATGCGATTGGAAAGCATATCCGGTACGACGCATCGTCCCCTGTGATCGAGATCGTCGGCATCGTCGAAGACATCAAGGAAGGACCTCTCGATGCGGAATTGCAGCCGGTGCTGTATACGCCGTTCAACCAGGAGCCGGCCAACTCCTTCTGTATCGTCGTCAGGACGGTTCATGCGCCGCAGGAGCTGTTGAAGTCGCTGGAAGGAACGGTGCACGGGATCGATCCTGACATTTTGGCCTTCAACGCCGAGACGGCAGAGGACCGCATCCATAACCTGCAGTCGACCTATCTTCATCGCTCCTCTGCATGGCTTGTAAGTGGATTCGCGGCGATGGCGCTGTTGCTGGGCGTTGTCGGTCTGTACGGTGTAATCGCCTACTCGGTAAGTCAGCGGACCAGGGAGATTGGAGTGCGCATGGCTTTGGGCGCACAACGCAGCTCCGTCTACCAGTTGATTATGAAAGACGCGGGCAGGGTGATAGCCTTCGGCGTTCTAAGTGGAGCAATCTGCTCGGTGATCACAGCCAGCATGATGCGAAAACTGCTCTTCGGTACAGCGCCGTGGGACGCAGGCACGCTCGCCACTGTGACAGCGGTGCTTGCGGCTTCGGCACTGCTCGCCAGCTATATTCCTGCTCGGCGAGCCGCTTCGGTCGATCCGGTTCAGGCACTGCGCTCCGAATGAGTGCATCGGCGAAACGTCCAGCCCCGACAGAGTTGTAGAATTCCCTCCGATGAGGCAGATCTTCGCTATTGTCGGCTCAGCAATCTTCCTGGTCATTGCGCCGGGAACGATTGCGGGGTACATCCCCTGGCGAATCTGCCGGTGGCAAGTGCAAGCGCCACTGGCCGGAATCTTCGCGTTTCGCATTCTCGGATTATTGCTGATGGTCGCAGGTCTGCCTGTCCTGCTGGATTCCTTCGCACGCTTCGCGATTCAGGGTTTCGGTACTCCCGCGCCAGTCTTTCCAACGCGCCAGCTCGTCGTCAGCGGCCTCTATCGCTACGTCCGAAACCCCATGTATGTGGCGGTCGTGTCGTTGATTCTGGGACAGGGGTTGTTCTTTGGCGATCTCCGCGTTCTTGAATACGGCATTGCAATCTGGGTGGCCTTCCATTTGTTTGTGCTGCTCTACGAGGAGCCCACCCTGAGAAATACCTACGGCGCTGAGTACGACGTCTTTTGCGTCAATGTCCACCGATGGATTCCGTGCTTACGCCCCTGGAAGCAGAGCGGGCACGATAGTTAACTTCACTCTCTCGTCGCCGATTCAAATTGACTCCATCACTCATGGCGAAGAGCCACCATGGGATCGATGGCTGCAGCTCGAATACTCGGAACGAGGCAGGCGACGAGTGTCGCGATCAACAGCAGGACAGGCACCAGCACGAACGTGAGCGGATCGAGGGCAGGTACCTGGTAGAGAAAACTACGCAGAAGGTGCGCGAAGGCAATGCCACCGACAATGCCAATACCCAGTCCAGCAAGCAGCAGCGAGAGACCCTCGTTCAGAATGAGCCTGGCAATGTGGGCGCGGGAAGAACCGAGCGCCATGCGCAGGCCGATCTCGCCGGTGCGCTGACGTACGGTATAGGCAAGCAGACCATAGACACCGACGATCGCGAGGAAGAGGGCTATGCCGGAAAAGACGGAGAGCAGCGTCGTCTGAAAGCGCCGGGGCGCGGTAGCATGTGCGGTAAGCTCGCTCATAAGCCGGATGTGAGAGAGGGGAAGGTTTGGATCGATGGAGCGGACGGCCGAGCGTAGTGCGGCGATAGTCGCGCTCTGAGGCAACGAAGAACGCACTGCCACCGTGACGCCGATCGGAGGCGCAAACGAAGAAAAGAAGGGAGTATAGATCTGCGGGACGGCTGCGGTCTCAATACTTTCGTTCCGGATATCCTGAACAACTCCGACGATCGTGGCCCAGGGATCATCCGAGTTAGTCCGAAGCCGATGACCAATGGGGTCTTTGCCTGCGAGGTACGTATTGGCGAAGGTCTGGTTGATGATGACGACAAAGCGCGGTGCAGATGTGTCTTCTTCCGCGGTGAAGTAACGCCCTCTCAGCAGGGGAATCTGCATCGCAGTGAAGTAGCCGGAAGAGACGTCGCGAGACTCCACCCATTGGTTCTTTTGATTCGGATAACCATCGACCCACAGTGTGGTTATGCTTTCCGAGTCTGAGAGAGGAAGATAGTTAACCAGGCCCGCAGCACTCAAACCCGGCTGCGAGGAAACTCCTTCGAGGACCGATGCATAGAAGGCGCGGCGCTTGTCCTCAGTGTCAGCCGATGTGCTCACGGGAAGGCCGGCCGTCAACGTGGAGGGGGAGAAGCCCGCCTGGACGGAGAGCACCTTCCGATAGCTGCGAAGGAAGAGCCCTGCACCAGTCAACAACACAACGACGAGCGCGACCTGCGCGACGACCAGACCGCGACGAAGGCGCCGACGATCGACGATGAGGCGTGTGCCCGCACTGGACAAAAAGTCCGCGACATTGATCCGTGTCCCTGAGAGTGCCGGAAGCGTGCCGAAAAGGATGCTGGTGACAAAGCTGATAAGGATGAGAAAGACCATCGTGCGGAGATCGAGCGAGGTGGTCTCCATATGCGGGATGTTGCCAGGATTGAGTTTTATGAGGGCTCGAATGAAGAACAGGGCAAGCCCCACGCCGATGATGCCGGCGGCGCTGGCGAGCAAAAGCGATTCTGTAAGCATCTGGCGCACAAGGCGGCCGCGACTGGCGCCGAGGGTAGTGCGTACTCCCAATTCGTGGCGACGGCCAGCTGCGCGCGCCAGCAGGAGATTCGCGGCGTTTGCGCAGGCAATCAACAGAACAGAGCCAACCGCCCCAAGCAGAAGCAGCATCAGCGGACGCGCACCGCCGAGAACCGTCTGGGTAAGCGGTTTGACCAATGCGATCATACCGCCGCTGAAGATGAGATCGTGATGCAACGGCTGGAGGCGAGCGACGAGTGGACTCATCTCGGCCTGAGCATCTTTTACTGACACACCTGGAGCGAGGCGAGCGAGAGCATTTATGCTGCTTGGGTCACGGCTTGCGCGTTCTTGCGCCGTAAGCGCAATGGGAACCCACAATTGGGTGTCCGCGATGTTTCCATTGCCGAAGGCGAGATCCGTTTTGTGTGGATAGCCGAAGCCGGAAGGCATGACGCCGACAACGTGATAGGTTTCACCGTCGAGCGTGATATTGCGACTCAAAACATCATCGGAGCCGGCGAAGAGTGACTGCCAGAGCGAGTAGCTGAGGACAACGGAGCGGCTGTTTCCGGGTTCCTGGTCTGCATCTCGGAATTCACGGCCGATGAGCGGCGCAGCTTCAAGTGTGTGGAAGAAACTCGAATCGACCCGTGCGACGCCAACACGCTCAGGCTGATCGCCGGTATTGAGGTTCATGCTCTTCTGATCGAACATGGTCATCGATGCAAAGGAGCGGACCTGTGCGCGAATTTCAAAAAAGTCGGCGTTGCTGGGACCCGTCGCCTCCTGTGGAATCTCCTTCAGATGCGGATTTGGCGTGTAGAGATAGACCAGGCGGCTTGCATCGCCGTAGGGCAGCGAGCGCAACAGAACGGCGTTGACCAGAGAGAAGATCGCCGTACACGCGCCGATGCCAATCGCAAGGGTAAGCACCGTGACCGCGGTAAATCCGGGCTGCCGCCGCAGAGAGCGCACGCCGTAGCGGACATCTTGCGCGAGGTCCTCGAGCAGTGCGGTTCCCCGAGATTCGTAAGTGGACTGTGTCGCTTCGGCAAAACTGCCGAACTCCTTCTGTGCAGCCGTACGTGCCTGCCGCGGCGACATGCCTCTCGCGATATTGCGCTCGATCAGGGTGTCGAGGTGAAAGCGAAGCTCGTCGTTCAGCTCCGCGTTGGCGGCATCGCGATGGAACAGTGAATGAAGACGGTGGCGAAGACTATCGATGAATCGCATAGGACACCTCGGTTTATACAGAGCGAAGTACGCCGTAGACAGCAGAAGAGAGACGATCCCAGGAGGCCTCTTCAGACTTCAGTCGGGCTCGACCTGCTTTGGTCAGCGAGTAAAACTTGGCGCGCCGGTTATTTTCTGACTCACCCCACTCGGCCGTAATCCAGGCCTGATGTTCAAGGCGGTGAAGTGCGGGATAGAGTGCGCTTTGGTTAACACGCAGAACATCGTTGGAGAGCTGACGAACGCGGTCGGCAATGGCGAGGCCGTGCATTGGCCCAGGCGTGAGCACTTTGAGAATCAGAAGATCAAGTGTGCCCTGCAGTAGTTCGTTGGACTTCGTCATCCTCTCACCTCAATGATTGAGGTGTAGAATATATGAAAGGGAAAGTGATTGGCAACTTAACCAGGTGCGATAAGCGTGCTTCTCCTCGCCGCAGCCGGTTTCACGCTGTAACAATTCTCCTTCCCTGCCGAAACCACAGACCCGAACAAACTGCGTAGAATAAGGTCGATTCTGCATCGAAGGGATTCCATCGATGATTCGTCTCTACCTTCCCCTGTTCCTCGGTTGTGTCTTCTGTGGCCTCGTCGCGGGTTCGTACGCCCAACGTCCCCTTCCATCGAATAAAGAGCTGGCCAGTCCCCAGATCGAACGGAGAGTGGATGCCTTGCTCCGTCAGATGACGCTGACGGAGAAGATCGGGCAGCTTGTCCAGTACAACGCCACACAATCGCACCCTGCAGGGACTGAGAAGAAATCGACGGCTGCGCTGAACGTCAACCCGCCCGGTCCGGGTGGGGTTGACAGCTATGAGCTGGCGCAGAAAGGCGAACTGGGTTCCATGCTGAACGCCGTCGGCCAGGATCTGACGAATCACTTTCAGCATGCGGCGGTGGATCAGACGCGGCTGCACATCCCGCTTCTGTTCGGGGCGGATGTTGTGCACGGCTTTCGTACGATCTTCCCGGTGCCGCTGGCAACCGCTTCGAGCTGGGATCCTGATCTCATCACCGAGATGGGCCGAACGGCAGCAATTGAAGCCCGTACCGCAGGCGTGAACTGGTTCTACTCTCCCATGGTCGATATCGCACGCGATCCGCGATGGGGTCGATGCACCGAAGGAGCGGGAGAGGATCCGTATCTGGGCTCCGTCATCGCTCGTGCCTACATCCGTGGCTATCAGGGCAAGAGTCTGGGTGATCGCAACTCCGTCGCCGCCTCAGTCAAACACTACGCAGCCTATGGAGCGGCGGAGGCCGGGCGCGACTACAACACGACAGACATGAGCGACCTGTTGCTGCGCCAGGTGTACCTTGCGCCCTATCGCGCGGCGGCACAGGAAGGTGCAGCGACATTCATGTCGGCCTTCAACTCGCTCAATGGTGTGCCAGCCAGCGCCAACCCTTACCTGATGCAGACGATCCTGCGCGAGGAGTGGGGCTTCAACGGCTTCATCGTCTCCGACTACACCGCAGTGATGGAGCTGATCCGGCATGGCATCGCGCTGGATGCCGCCAGCGCCACGGAAAAGGCTCTCAAGGCCGGTGTGGACATCGACATGAACGCGCACTTCTATGACAAGGAACTTCCCGCGCTGGTGAACTCAGGCAAGGTTCCGATGGCCGTTGTCGATGAGGCAGTGCGCCGCATTCTGCGGGTGAAGTTCGCTCTCGGACTCTTCGAACATCCCTTCACCGAAGGGCCTGAGGTTACAAGAGCCGTGCCAGAGCACAGACCGCTGGCTCGCCGCGCGGCGGAAGAGTCTTTCGTCCTGCTGCAGAATAAGCCCGTCAATGGAAAGCCGCTTCTACCGCTGACGGGAAATGGGCGCAATATCGCCCTTATTGGACCGCTGGCAGATGATGCCCCTGACATGGTGGGTGCGTGGTCCGGTGCGAATAACTTCGAGGACGTCCACACGCTGCGCCAAAGCTTTACCGAAGCAGCACAGCAGGAAGGGTTCGCCCTGGCCTATGCGAAAGGCACCGATATCTCGGGCAACTCCAACGCAGGTTTTGAGGCGGCAGTTGCGGCAGCCGAGGAGGCAGATGTCGTGGTCATGGCGCTGGGAGAATCCAGTGACATGAGCGGCGAGGCGGCTTCGCGTACTCACCTTGATCTTCCTGGCAACCAGCAGGCATTACTGGAAGCCGTACAGGCGACCGGTAAGCCGATCGTGCTTCTGATCTTCTCCGGCCGGCCGCTTGTGCTGAAGTGGGCCAGCGAACATGTTCCCGCCGTAATGGAGGTCTGGTTCCCTGGCATGGAGACCGGCCCGGCCATCACCAACGTGCTCTTCGGCAAGACCGCACCTTCAGGGAAGCTCACCATGAGCTTCCCGCAATCAGTAGGACAAGTACCGATCTATTACAACCGCCTGCCGACGGGCCGTCCGATTCAATACCCGGATCCGGCGCACCCAGATGCCTACGTTGAGAAGAAGTATGTCTCCCGCTACCTGGATGAGTCGAACGATCCTCTCTTCCCCTTCGGTCATGGCCTGACCTACACCGCCTTTGCTTATAAGGACGTTTCTGTTTCTGCCCAACGCGTGAACGCTTCCGCATTGATGAAGGACAGAAAAGCCAACCCGTTGATTGCGTCAGCCATCATCACGAACACGGGCGAGCGTGAAGGCTCTGAAGTCGTTCAGTGCTACATCAACATTCGTGGAGCAAGCACGGAACAACCGGTACGCAGCCTGCAAGGGTTCGCCCGTGTAACGCTCAAGCCGGGAGAGTCCAGAAAGGTCGAATTTCCCCTCGGCTTTGACGAGCTTTCGTTTTACAACGCGAAGAGCCAGCAGGTGATCGAACCCGCGGAGTATACGGTCTTCATCGGCGGCAGTTCCCTTGCCGATCAGGCGGCGCGGTTCGTTACGTTGCCTTAGACCGTATGGACGATAGAGCCCATGCATTGGGTGGGAGATTCGAGCGAAGCTCTCTTTCGCGCATAGCGTGAATGCCTTGCTTAAGGACACGGCTTCAGCCGTGTCGTACACAAGGTGCAAAAGTAGTGCGGCTTTAGCCGCTGAGGGCAAGGCAAGGAAGTATCGACAAATTCACCTTCAGAATTATGGAGCGGGCCTTCAGCTCTTTAACTTCAAATCTGCCGGGTACCTGGGGCGTTGCTCAGGCTGGTATAGAGCGCGCGTTTCCACCCCAATGAACAAGTTCATCGGGGACCCCGGCCTTCAGCGCTCAATACTCAAGTCGAATTTGTCGATACGCCCCAGTAACCCTTAAACGCTGAGATCTCGCCCATGCGGGCGAGATCTCGGTGGTTCTGCCTTGCCTTCCCTCAGCTAAGGCGTAGTGATGGACACATTGTCGAAGGTTGCGGTGCACAACTGGGCGTTATTCCTGCTGCTGACTACCAATCCGATGTATGCACTACTCGCCATCGAAATGGTGACCGTGCCCTGCTGGGTCCAGGTCACACCGTCCGAGGAGTAGTAGCCGGTAAAGGTGCTGCCGTTGCGAACGACGCGAACCCAGTAGGGAGCCACGAGGCCGGCGGTTCTGCTGCCGCTCGTAGCGCTGCCTGTCGTCGTACGAGTGACCCAGGTGACACCGTTCGCAGGTGTGACGTTGATGTTCGCCATCGTCGAGCCGGTGGCGAGCGTCTCGCGGATCATCACGCCTGCCTGCGCTCCGCTGTTGGTGTTGGTCATGCTGACCACCCTGGCCGTGATGGTGTAGCTGGTGCCCGCGGTCTGGTATGCATAGTTGAACTGATCGGCGGTGCCGGTGATGCTGCTGCCCGAACCGGTCACCGTATACGTGCCACCGCTGTAGCTGGCGCTACCGGCAAGGCTCACGCTGCCGATGTCCTGATCGGTCCAACCCGTCGGAAGACCTGTAGCCGTATTCACCACCAGGGTGACTGTCGCCGAGTGTGACAGACTGCCGTCAACGCCCGTGATCGTCAGTGTGTAGGTACCCGCAGGAGTTGCTGTCGTTGTCGAAACGGTTAGCGTCGAGCTTCCCGAACCAGTGACCGACGTTGGGCTGAAGCTGCCCGTGGCTCCGGTGGGCAGCCCGCTCACGCTCAGGCTCACCGTATCGGCGAAGCCGTTCAGCGCGCCGATCGTTGTTGTGTAGGTGGTGCCGTTGCCCTGCGTCACCGTCTGCGAACTCGGTGTGGCCGAGATACTGAAGTCCGCCGGTCCTTGTACAGCCAGCGTCACTGTCGCCGAGTGCGTCAGGGTACCGCTGGCGCCCGTGATCGTCAGGGTGTAGGTACCCACTGGAGTTGTCGTTGCGGTCGAGACTGTCAGCGTCGAGCTACCTGAACCCGCGACTGACGTTGGGCTGAAGCTCGCGGAGGCACCGGTAGGCAAGCCGCTCACGCTCAGACTCGTCGTACCGGTGAAGCCATTCACAGCGCTGATCGATGTCGTGTAGGTGGCGTTGCTGCCTTGCGTAACCGTCCGCGAGCTAGGACTTGCCGAGATGCTGAAGTCCGCCGGTCCCTGCACGATCAGCGTCACTGTCCCGGTGTGCGTCACGGTGCCGTTGGTGCCTGTGATCGTCAGCGTATACGTGCCTGCTGGAGTTGTCGTTGCCGTCGTAACTGACAGCGTTGAGCTTCCCGAGCCGGAGACCGACGTCGGACTGAGGCTGGCGGTAGCTCCGGTTGGCAATCCACTCACACTCAGATTCACCGTGTCGGTGAAGCCATTCAGTGCGCTGACCGTCGTTGTATAGGTGGTGCTGTTGCCCTGCGTCACCGTCTGCGAACTCGGTGTATCCGAGATGCTGAAGTCAGGCGTCGGAGTACCGACAGTCATCCTGTGGATGACGATCGAGTTGTTGTTGTAATTGTCTTTGCTGACCAGGTAGTCGCCATTGCTCGCCTGGTAAGCCCGAATGCCATACATCGAATCCACATCGTTGCCCACCGCCACGTTGGAGTTGGCAGTGGTCATCGTCAGGTCATTGGCGCCGGTCGTCAGGTTGTAAGCATCAATATCGGGCACGGTATGGACATACGAGATGAACAGATAGTTGCCCGCCGCGGCGCGTCCTTTGGGGTTCTGCGTGGTCTTCAGGTTGATGACCTGGTTGGGAGTGGTGGTGTTGCCCGCCATCCAGCCGTGGTACACCTCAACGCGGCCGCCCAGCGAGGTCCAATCGGTGCCGTTCCCGTTCATCAGGACCATCGTGTCGGTAGATGGAATGTACTCGATGCCTGCCAGCGGCGCGATGGTCGACGGAGTCGGTGTGGTTGTTGGTGTTCCGTAGATCGGTTTGCCATTGGCATCGAAGCCCGTCAGCGGGTAATGCGTGATCGCATTGGTCTTATCCAGCCCAACCCAGATATCACCATTCGTGTCGAGGCAGAACCCGTTTCGGACACGGGCCAGGGTATTGAAGTAGTTGGTATAGCCCGCCGGACTGGTCTGGCCCGGCAAAGTGCCGAAAGGAACCGAAGCGTACTGGCCGGTGGGGAAATAAGAAAAGATGAAGAGGTCAGGGTTCTGACCGGTGGCCGCGAGGATGCGATGGCCGTTGACGCTGGTCATGATGCCGAAGTCGAAGCCGCGGCTGTTGTTGGTCACATCCACGCGCGGATCTGTCGGATAGTCGAGCGCATCGACGCTGTTGCCAACGTATCCTCCGCCGCCCGTACCCGAGAAAACGTCCTGTCCACCGTATAAGTAGGCGCCGTCGGTGCCGGGGTCAAAGGCGGCGTTGCCTTCAAAGTTCAGTGCCTGCAGCGTGTATTGAAGTACGCCGGAACTGTTGTACGCGTGAAGATCGGTCTTTCCGTTGCGTCCAAGATCCCAGGTTCCTCCCCAGGGATTGTTGAGAACGTACAGGTTTCCGGCGCTGTCTTTCCCGATACCAACGATGCGGGTGAAGCGCTGGCTACCGGTCTGTCCCTTGACTCCCGCAGTGGTGTCGAGATATCCGCCCTGCACACCAAAGGTTCCAACCAGAGTCGGCGTGCTCGACAAGTTTCCGTAGATCTGGATGTTCATGTTCGGCCCCTGGTCGCCGACCATCAACTGGTTATTCACGCTGTCAAAGTACATCGCCGAAGGCCTCGCGCTGGAACCCAGGCTGATGGTGTTCAACACGGTCCCCGACGAGGAGAACTCCTGGATCGTTCCCTCGTTCATCTGGGCGACCCATACGTTCCCCGATCCATCAACCGCGATCGCGCCGGGATCGGTGAGGGTCCAATCCGATTGCCACACGCCAGCGGTCGTGTAGCAACGCACCAGGTTGTCAGGATGATCGCTGACATACACCAGCGTTCCAGTGTCTGCGATACCCGTGATCACATCCGCGCGCCGCTCAGTCTTATCCGTACTCGCCGACCATGTCAGATCCCGCACGTGGGTGCTGCGGTTGTAACGGCCAATATAGCCGCTGCCTCCGAGGGTGGTGTTGTATTGCAGCGCGGCGAAGAGATACGTGCCATCGCCACTGATCGACCCGCCCATGGTTTCGCCGTGCGCGCCGATGGTGCCTGTTTTTTGGCCATTCTGGTAGATGTTGATGCTTCCCTGACTTTCGTCCCACATGGAAGCGGTATAGATAACGCCCTCAGGCGCTACCCACATGGACCGCATGGCATTGCCTACATACGTGGGGGTAGTCGAATACGTGTTGCCTACCCAGGTCGTTGTGTAGCTCGCTTGAGCATGGCTGATCGTCGCGCTTATCAGCAGCAGGAAGAGACAGGTGATCGCAAAGAATGCTGACCAACCTCGTTTTGCAGGCATAGGGGATCTCCTAAGCCTTCTGCCTTTTCTTCATGGCCGGAAGGCTTTAGCACGGTGGTGTTGTAAATTCCACGAGCCTTCTAATGTGCGGTGTAAAGGCGAGTCAATACGGATGCCTCACCTAATCTCTTCAACGAAATGCGTTTCATTTTCTACGTTTGCCCGCATGGCAGGGCCTGCTTCCTTGATCGAAGCAATTCCCAACAGCAATGCGGATCTTCTTGAACCGTGCTCTCTTCCTCGACAAGCGTCATCAGCACTGCTGCAAGAGCATGAGTTTGTTTCACACAGTAAAACTCTCAGAGCGAGCGCTGCAGGCGCTGGTGGGAGCAGCGGGGTCCCCGGCCAGCTTGCTGGCTGCGGTGATCAGCGGGCTTCAGCCCGCTGATAAAGGCGTAAAAGACATTCCTCATTGCACCAACAAACGCGGGCTGAAGCTCGCGTCTCCCACCCGGATCGGGGTTGCGCTCGATGCATCACCCCAACGAACCGGTTCGCCGGAACCCCGAGACTCCCACATAAGCTTCGCGTATGTGAGTAGGTACCGGGGACATGGTTTACACGCAGTACCGGAGACAAGGTTTACAGATACGGGAAGAGTGGCTCTTCAACGAGGACCGAGACGCAAGAAGATGCGTTTATGTCCTGGAAAGAGAGTCGCGTTGTGGATCAACGCTTACAGTTCTTATCGAGTTATCAGAAGGAAGAGATGTCTCTAACGGACTTGTGCCATGAGTATGGCATCTCACGTCCAACCGCATACAAATGGATCAAGCGTTACAACGAAGTCGGGCCGGAGGGCCTGCTGGACATGTCACGCAGGCCGCACAGTTGTTCTCATGCGACGCCAGAACAACTTGTGAACGAGGTGCTGGCCTTGCGCAAGCGGTTCCCATCCTGGGGAGCGCGCAAACTGAAAGCACGCTTGGAGCGCATGAACCCTAACGTTGTCTGGCCTGCTTCGAGCACTATCGGAGAGATCCTCCGGCGCTCCGGGCTGACTAATCCCGTGCGCAAGAGACGCAGAACCACACCGTACTCGCAACCGTTCTCTGAGGTAACTGCCCCGAACCAGCTGTGGTGCATGGACTTTAAGGGGTGGTTCCGTACTGGCGATGGCCAACGCTGCGATCCCTTTACGATCACGGATGCCCACAGCCGTTACTTGATTCGCTGTCAAGCCATTACTCGCATGGATACTGCGCATGTTCGTGCGATCTGCGAGTCTGCTATGCGCGAGTTCGGAGTTCCTGAGCGAATTCGAACTGACAACGGCGCACCCTTCTCAGGGACCGGAATTCTCGGTCTTTCGCGTCTCTCGCTGGAATGGCAACGTCTTGGTATCGTCCATGAGCGCATTCAGCCGGGTAAACCTCAGCAAAATGGCAGGCATGAACGGATGCACCGGACGTTGAAGCAGGACACGACCAACCCTGCTGCCAAGACAATCCGTGCACAGCAGAAACGGTTTGATTAGTTTCGTCACGTCTACAACAACGAACGGCCACACGAAGCACTCGATCACGAAACTCCGGGAAGTTTGTACGCTCCAAGCACAAGGCTCTTGCCACGCTACACAAAGGCCTACGTTTATCCTGCTCATTTCCAGACGCGACGGGTGAACGATGCAGGCGATATTAGCTGGCACAAGAGCCGCGTCTTCATCAGTGAGGTCTTCCGTGGGGAAGACATCGGTCTGGAAAAGGTTGAAGACCACTTCTACAAAATCTACTTTTGCAATCTCGAAGTAGGCGAGTTCGATGTCAACGATCTTCGGTTCCGTCCAGGGCTTCGTCCGTGACCTCGGAGCGGGATGGGCCAGACTGTGGGCTCCATCCCGCTCAGATTTCAGAGGCGATGGATTGCTTGCCATATGCCGACTTGTAAAGCTGAACGAAGGCTCTACTTTGCAAGATATTGCGGGGACGCAGGAGGAACGCCTTCAGGCAAAGGGGAGCCCGTTAGGATCATGCTTCTACGATTGATCTCACGCCGAAAACTTTCATCGAGGTAGAGGTCAGGTGTCCGAGGGGACTCTGTCAAAATCGACACCGGTCCAAGGTAAAGTAAGGCGTTGGCTCCATTAGGAGCCACTTGTCGCATTAGCAATAAGGCGTCATTTCCCTGCGTGATGCTCCGTTCAAGAGCCGCTGCATCAGACACTTGTGCGCGGTCGTGATAGGGCTCTACGACAAAGAACGACTGTGGATAAGCTTCTTCGACCAACGCCCGCATCTTGTCTGCTGCTCGGAAGTGGATGCCTCCGTAGATCACTAAAGCCTTCTTGTGTTTGGCGAGTATCTCCGATTTGATCAATTCCGCAGGGTGCAGGTCGCGTTGTGCGAACTGGGGCAAATCCTTTGAAGTCCTAATCTGTTTCCAGTCGATGGAAGGTTCCCCAAGCCATACGTGAATCTGTTCAGCAGGCGGCTGTCCCTTGTTCACTCTTCGGATCTCTGCGAAGACGTTCAGATATCCAATATTTGTGACGGTAGGCAGCCAGCCGAGTGTGTCTGTCCAAACCGCTCGCAGCTGTTCGTAGGGGACATCCTCTCCGGCAACATATCGGTCAATCGTGGTCTGTTGTGCCGCGCCGCCAAACTCTACCACCACATTCCCGACCTCTTTGGAAAAACGGGGGTACTTCAACAGCTTGACGTAGAAGTCCTCTTCCTGAGCGAGCCCATGCCAGTCCTCTATGCCGACAAGAGGGAACTGTTGAAACGCATTCAACACTCCCTCTTCGGCAGAAATCGGAGACGTTGAATTCGAGCCCTCAATACGGGTTGCTTGCGCAAGCAGAACTCCCAGCATGAGGTTAAGAACTAGAGCGGACAACACTCGGAACATGCCATTCGGTTTTCTCACGTGGTTTCACCTCGTACGACCACTGGGATTTGAAGTCCTCCAGAATGGACGGCTACAAGGGCTAATGGTCACGAGAAACGCCGTTCTCGTTAGTTGGCAATACGCGACTTCGACATCGTTGCAAAGACGGAAAGCGTTGGAAATGACTAGGAGAGGAAAGCATGGAAAGCCATGAAACCGGCTTTCCACCCTTCCCTCTCCTCTTGGAAATCCCTGCGGGATTCCCACATTCCCAACGCTTCGACGGCTGGAGATATTCTTAATTCAGACCGGGCTTGGCCAGCCTTTATTCAGAACCAGAGCCGCTTTCTTCGCGAGGGGCTTGTAAGCTCTCTCCCCGGTATGAAACGTAAATCATCTCCCGGTGCTCTCATGTGGGGCACCCCTTGCATGGGCTCTATCAAATTTGTCGATACGTGATAGTCTCCGTATCACGAGCCGGGAAGGCTCATAAAACTCAATTGCCATGGACTACGACGCAATCATCGTTGGAGGCAGCTTTGCGGGCTTATCTGCAGCGATGCAACTGGCGCGGGCGCGCAGGCGAGTTCTACTCCTGGATTCCGGAAAGCCGAGAAACCGGTTTGCGCCGTTCTCTCATGGCCTTTTCGGCCACGATGGGCAACCGCCGCAGGCTATTCTGGCGAACGGGCGATTGCAACTGCTCTCGTACGACACCGTGTCGCTCAGCGAAAGCCTGGCAACCAGCGCAGCCAGGACGGGAGGAAAATTCGGCGTTACCGTGGCCGATGGCACGATTCACACGGCTTCGCGCCTGATTCTTGCCACGGGAGTGAGCGATGACCTCACCGGCTTTCCCGGGTTGCAGGAGCGTTGGGGCATCAGCATTTTTCACTGTTTCTACTGCCATGGATATGAAGTAGCCGGAAAACGCCTGGGCGTACTCGCGACCAGCGACCGGGCTTTGCAGACAGCACTGCTGCTGCCGGACTGGAGCGAGCACGTGGCTCTCTTTACGAACGGCGTGCTCACACTGAACGATGAGCAACTGGATGCGCTTGGCGCGCGTGGAGTGTCTGTTGAAACAACGCCCGTGGTTGCCTTAGTCGGAGCGGCCCCTGGTCTCTCCGGGTTGCGCCTGGCGGACGGGCGCGTTGCCTCTGTCGATGCGATCTTCACGAATCCTCGCACTCGCATGTCAAGCGCGCTTGCGGAGCAGCTTGGCTGCGAATTTGACGAAGGCCCGTCCGGTCCGTTCATCCGCACCGGCGCCGACAAACAGACCACGGTACACGGAGTCTACGCAGCGGGCGATGCAGCACGTCCGGGACACAATGCCTCGTGGGCCGTTGCCGATGGAGTGACGGCGGGAATCTCCTGCCACCAATCTCTTACTCTGCCTCAGCCCTCGTGCCGCTGACCGCTGCGGCGGCTCAGGATTCCATATGCAACGTTCGACGGCCTTCGAGCGACTCGAACGCGGCCTCCGCTGCCTGGCTTCTATCCTTCACCACATCCAGCAGCCCCGAAAATTGCGGACATGCGCGAATCGAGTCCAGCCAGGGATCGGACACCATCGCCGGGTAGCAGGAGAAACCGCTCGCAACAACGCGCTCGAGCAGCTTGAGGGAGGCGTCTGTCTGACTCAGGTGAGCCAGGTGCCGGGTGAGGTAATAGAGTCCTTCCGGATCGCTGAACCCCGAGGAGACGATGGCCTCTACAGCAGCGATACTTCCCGCCTCGTCGCCTTCGATCAACCTGCGGGAGGCTCTCGCGAAGTGGCCCATCCTGCCCGCGACCTTCTCCTCAAGCAGGCGCAACCCGTGGATCGCCTCCTCCCTTCGCCCCGCTTCCGCCGACGACAGGCCTACGATGTACGGATCATTTTCGATCTTCGCATTCGCAGCGCGCTGATAGTCCCTTTGCAGAAACCACGTGTGCTGGACGCTGGTCCGGATCTTCGGATCAAGAGCGATCGCGCGACGATGTGCCGCCACGGAGGCGTCGAGTAAGCCGCAGTAGCGCAAAGGGCTCACCAGGCCGGCAAACAGTTCCGGATCTGCCGCATCCCGGGCGCGGGAGAGAAGACGTTTCATGGCGTCGGCTGCACGACCCAGATCAACTTCCAGTTGCGCATACCCCTTATGCGCGATACCGAGATCGGGATTGAGATCGAGAGCCTGCCGGAAGGCCGCTTCCGCTCGGCGTTGCTCCGCAGGGGTCTCGGAAGAGATGAACTTGGCCATGACGTGGTGCATTCTTCCCAGCCGCGCCCACGCCGGTGCATAGCAAGGATCGGCCTCCACGCAGCGCAGATACAGGTCTCGAGCCGTTTCCCATTGCTTTGAATCGTTACTGAATTGATTGGCGCGCAGGTAATATTCGTAGGCCTTTGCATCGGATGGCACATCCTGCCGCAGAATTCGCTGCTCCGTGGCCGAGAGCCGCAGCTCCAGCGCGTTCACAACGCACTCCGTGATCTCGTCCTGCAGACGGAAGATGTTGCCAATCGAGGTCTGCATCGACTGCGAGCACAATAACGTACCGCTTGCGGCGTCCGTCAGCTGGGCGACAATGCGGATCTCATCGCCTGCGGCGAGCAGCGTACCGGTCACGATCAGATCGACATCCGCCTCGGCTGCGATCTTCCTGAAATCGGGATCGGCCGCTGAAAATCGCGATGCCGCCAGGCTGGAGCGCACCACCAGCGACTTGAGGGTGGAAAGCGACGTCGCCAACGCGTCCGGAAGACTGAAGGCCAGAAAATCTGTCGCCGGATCAGACCGGAGGATACGGAATGGCAAAACGATCAGCCGCGTAAGCCTTTTCGGTACCGTGGAAGCCGCTGTCTCGACAGGCATAAGAAACCGGTAACCTCGGCGCGGCAGCGTTTCAATAAAACGAGGCGTGCCGGCGGTGTCACCCACTGCCTCGCGGATCTGCCGGATACAGAAGTTCAGGCCCTGCTCAAAGTCGACAAAGGTATCGTCACGCCAGACGCGTTCCCGGATCTCCGCGCGCGTCAGCACCTCGCCACTGCGGCTGACCAACAGCGCCAGCACCCGGAATGGCTGCGGCGGCAGCTTGATCCGGTCCCCGTTGCGGCGCAGCTCCCCGGAAGTCATATCAAGTTCAAAGACATCGAAGCGAAGGGTCTTAGCGAAGTCACTCATCGAAATCTCAGTTCTTGCTCATCTCGAATGCATGGATAAGTCGTTGCTACAGCAGTACAAGTGATTCATCGAGCTTCCGCGGAGCGGCGAAACTCCAACACCTAAAACTGACTGGGAGGCCGTAAGACCATGAGAATCAATGATATCGCGCCCGATTTTGAAGCCGCAACCACACATGGAACCATCCATTTCCACGACTGGCTCGGCGACGCCTGGGGTGTGCTCTTCTCTCACCCGAAGGACTTTACGCCGGTGTGCACCACCGAACTCGGCTACCTGGCAGGACTGAAGCCGGAGTTCGAAAGGCGGAACTGCAAGATTATCGGACTCAGCATTGATCCGGTCAACAATCACGAAAAGTGGGCCGAGGACATCGAGAAATCGCAGGGACACGCGGTGAATTACCCCATGATCGGCGACTTTGACCTGAAAGTCGCAAAGCTCTACGAGATGCTTCCCGCCGAAGCCGGAGACGCCTGTGACGGCCGCACAGCAGCCACCAACGCCACGGTTCGTACCGTCTTCGTGATCGGCCCGGACAAGAAGATCAAGCTAATGCTCGCCTATCCGATGACCACCGGACGCAACTTCGATGAGGTACTGCGGGTGATCGATTCGATGCAGCTCACGACGGCACACGCGGTTGCTACGCCGGTGAACTGGAAGCAGGGCGAAGATGTCATCATCGTGCCCGCCGTCTCGGATGAAGCGGCCAGGGAGAAGTATCCCGCGGGCTGGAACACAGTGTTGCCTTATCTGCGTCTCGTAGCGCAACCGTCCTAACCACACCATTCAGGAGACAGCGTCATGCAAACAGTACAGATCGAGCGCTTCTACCTTGGTTGTCTCGCCCACGCCTCCTACATGGTCGCATCCGAAGGCGTGGCCGCGGTGATCGATCCCCAGCGGGACGTGGATATCTATCTTGAAGCCGCAGCCCAGAACGGATGGAAGATCGAGTACATCATCGAGACGCATGTTCACGCCGACTTTGTCTCAGGACATCTCGAACTTGCCCAGCACACCGGGGCGCAGATCTATCTTGGCGCCGGGTCCGGAGCTGAGTTTCCTCACATTGCCGTCAAAGACGGAGACAGTATTGAGTTCGGCCAATGCTATCTCCGGTTTCTGCAGACGCCTGGGCACACGCTCGAAAGCATCTGCATTTTGATGCAGGATCGCGGTCAGCCGGAAAGGCCGGCCGCCGTCTTCACTGGAGATACCTTATTTGTCGGTGACGTGGGGAGGCCAGACCTTTCACCAACCCACACACCACAGCAACTCGCCGCCGCTCTGTATGAGAGTCTGCACAAAAAGCTGCTGACGCTTCCCGACGATACCGAGATCTATCCTGCCCACGGAGCGGGTTCCCTGTGCGGGCGCAACATGAGCCTGGAGAGCTCTTCGACGATCGGAAAGCAGCGGCATTCCAACTACGCGTTACAGGCGCGCAGCAGTGAGGAGTTCATCCACCTGCTCACGGATAATCTCGCTGCGGCGCCTGAGTATTTCGCCCGTGAAGTCACCCTCAACCGCAAAGGCGCGAGCCAGCTTTCTCAATTGCCGCGGCTTGCACCGCTGCCCGCCGCAGAGGTTCATCACCTGCAAAACGAGGGCGCCGTTGTATTGGACACGCGGCCATCGGCCCAGTTTGCCGCGGCGCACGTGCCCGGATCGATCCATATCGCGCTCACCGGCCAATATGCCTCGTGGGCGGCTCGCATTCTCGGCCTGGACACGCCGCTCATTATCGTGAGCGAAGACCCCGGGAGCGTGCGTGAATCGCAGATGCGACTTGCTCGCGTCGGTATGGAATCCGTCGCAGGATACCTGGAAGACGGCATCGCCGGCTGGGCAAAAGGCGGCTTCGACTTCGACTCGATTCCGCAGGTCGCTGTGGTGGATCTTGCTGATCTGCTCAACAACGAGCCGGATCAGGTTAGGGTGCTCGATGTGCGAGAGATGGCGGAAGTGGAAGCCGGCGCAATCCCGGACAGTCAGAATATTCCGTTAGGCAAGCTGAAGGCGCGTCTTGGAGAGTTGCCTTCAGAAAAGCTGATCGTCGTGCACTGCAAAAGCGGTTATCGCAGCTCAATTGCCGCCAGCATTCTGCGTCACGCGGGGATCAGGAATGTGGTCAACCTTATGGGCGGCTTCGAAGCCTGGAAGGCGGCCGGGCTTCCGTGCACACTCCCCCATCCTGCCGTGGCATAGAGATCTGAATAACGGGAATACAGCCAGTCCTTATCTCTGCAATATGTCTTGAAAGGAAGAAGTATGAAGATCGAACATCAGGCTTCCCATAGCGTACGATTCAGCATCCAGCGCCGCGAAGATACGGCGTCTGGCGTGGTGATCTTCCAACTGTCAGGACCATTTACCGTACGGCACATGTACGGTTCTATCTCTCCTGTTGCTTTGGACCATATCCTGGAATCAACACCGAGTAACACGGAATGTGGGGTTCACATCTTCGACCTCAGGCAAGTTCCCTACATGGACTTCGCCGGCCTCAGCCTGATTGTCCATCATTGCCGTGAGTGTCGATGTAGAGGAATCCACACCATCGCCACCGGAGTAGATCAACGCGTCCTTAATCGGTTTAAATCATCCAGGATGGAGAACGTGCTTCCGATGACGTTGGCACATTAGGAGTGTTCTACCGCGTTCTCGTCAACTCGGAGAACTAAGCGTTTAACTAAAGGTGAAATGCGAAAGATTATGGTTGCAGAGGAGGCCACCATTGTGGCCTCCTTTCCTTTGCATGAACAAGATCATGTTTCGCTGGTGCGCAGTTTGGATTGCGGCGTTGAGCGTCTCTGCGGCGGCGCAGACGTGGGACCCGCCGGTTGGCCATCGTGTCACCTACAAGAACGTCGACGGACGCGAGCTTGGGCTATGGATTCTCGAGCCGAAGGATGTCGGCGCCCGGGACTACGCCGCGGAACGCCCCGCTGTATTGCTGATTCACGGCGGCGGCTGGGTGAACGGTGCTCCTGGAGTGCACAACGATCAGGCGAAGGCGGTCGCCGCGCATGGTGCGGTTGCGATTCTATTACAGTACCGTTTGCTTGCTGCCAACTCGCACGAGGAACCGCGCATCTGCGTAGAAGATACGAAGAGCGCGATGCGATGGATTCGCAGGCATGCATCCGAACTCCATCTCGATGCGAAGAAGATTGCGGCAGGCGGAAGCTCTGCCGGTGGATACAACGCCGCGTTTGCTGCCGTCGCAGCGGGATGGGACGATCCGCAAGATGATCTGCGCGTCTCCGCCAGGCCGGGCGCTCTGGTGCTGCTGAACCCTGCTCTCGATGTTCACTACGCAAGCAACCTGTTTCACCACGACGAGAAGCTGTCACCGATGAGCTATGTGAATAAGGACGTTCCGCCGATGTTGATCATGAGCGGCAGCGATGATCCGGTGATCCATGCGGATGTGCTGCGCAGGTACGCAGCACAGTTGAAGGCCGCAGGCGTGCGGTGCGAACTGCATATCTATCCCGGACAGGTGCACTCGTTCTATAAGAAGGAGCCGTATCTCTCCGAAACGAATGCGTTGATGGTGGAGTTTCTGTATTCGCTGGGGTTTGTTTATCGCTGATTGGGTGCACTATGAGCGCTGAAGACCGGGGTCCCGAACGAACTTGTTCGTTGAGTGAACGATTCGAGCGCAGCTCCCGTTCGCGCATAGCGCGAATGTATTGCTTAAGGGGACGGCTTCAGCCGTCCCGCATTGACGCCTGAACGCAACGCGGCTTTAGACGCTGAGGTCAGGTTGGTGGAGATATCAACGAATGAACTATAGAGCGGGCCTTCAGCCCTTTAACACCTTTGTGGATGCCGGACACCTGGGGCGTTGCCCGGCTGGTATAGAACGCGCCTTTCCACCCCAATGAACAAGTTCATTGGGGACCCCGGCCTTCATCGCTTATGTTTCCGGTCGCCGAACCTCTACTGCGGGTTAGCCACGCTCAGGGCCTCAACGAAAGTGTTTCTTGAGGCGACTCGGGACGGCGATGAAAACTCACTCACAACTGACGCCGGAACTCTGATGGCGTCGTTCCAATACGTTTCCGGAAGACGCTTGCGAGATGCGACTGGCTGGAGAAGCCACATGCCGCGGCGATATCGATGAGCGGGCTTGTCGACGACGTCAACAATGTCATCGCATGGTGGATGCGCATCTGCATGTGGTACTCATAGGGCGTAACGCCGGTAGTGACCTGGAACATGCGGAGGAAATGGGCTCTGCTGTAGCCACACAGCGATGCCAGATCACCCAGCCTGATCCGCGCATGCAGGTTGTCGCCGAGCATCTCCGCAACGCGACGGAATGCGTACGGCGGCAATGCAGAGATCTTCTCCCGGTACGCTGAGGCTCGCTCCGCATGCAGTTCGAGGGAGCGGATCGCAAGCTCGTGCGTGAGCGAATCGACATAAAGCCGGCCGCAGGGAGAGCCACTTTGCAGCAGCGCGATGAGCCTTTCGAAGAGCTGGCGCAGACGGATGTCGTGAAGATTGGTGCGAATGTGCAGCGGGATTGAACGTCCGCTGAACTCTTCTTCCATGACCTCCCGCATGTACTCCGGCGCGAAGGCACAGTAGGCAAACTCCGCCGCCCCCTTCACCTTTACCTCCGTAATGCGGCCCGCCGGAAACAGGGTGATTGCGCCCTCTGACTTTACGATGTTTCTGAACCGGCCCAATGGTGTGCGTTGCTCGAACACCGTAGAACGCGCCAGGTGCATGGAGACGACATAGGCATCCAGTTGGGCTTCGACCCGCTCTCCCGGCTCACAGACATACCGCTCCATCAACACCGGCTCAGGAAAATCGATTTCCCGGCTGGTGAACAGGACCTTCGCCGGCCCCGGAGCGATGACGGGCGTCAATGATTTATGAGAGGCTGTTATCGTCTGGAGCATGGGGCGACCGGCCATTCCTTCCCAAAGCGATCTACGTTAGATGACCCGATAACCCGTTTTGATCCAAAGAATTTAGCTCAAAACCAGATGGCACGCGGATGCGTCTTCCCATTGAGACTGCAGCCCGGGCATAAAGTCGCATGATTCTGTGAGACTGCCGCCAGACGTGACCCATAAACTGCAAACTTGAGGGACCCTCAATGTGGATTGTTCGCCTAGCGCTTCGACGACCGTACACCTTCGTTGTGCTGTCGTTGCTGCTGTTTATTCTCGGTCCGGTCATGATGCTTCGGACACCAGTCGATATTTTTCCGAATATCGACATTCCGGTGGTCTCGGTTATCTGGAACTACTCCGGTCTCTCTCCCGAGCAGTTGAGCGATCGCATCGTGGTCACGTTTGAGCGAAACCTGACCACCACGGTCAACGATATCGATCACACCGAATCGCAGACGCTGAACGGTGTTTCGATCGTCAAGATCTTCTTTCACTCGAATGTGAACATCGCTCAGGCGGTAGCACAGGTCACGGCCGTGGCGCAGACGGCGCTTCGCCAGTTTCCGCAGGGCACAACTCCTCCGCTCGTCATCCAGTACAACGCGTCGAGTGTTCCTGTCCTGCAACTTGGCCTTTCAGGACAAGGGCTGACCGAACAGCAACTGAACGACTTCGGCCTGAACTTCATCCGCACACAGCTCGCGACCGTGCAGGGCGCGCAGATGCCGTTCCCCTATGGCGGAAAACAGCGCCAGGTCCAGGTGGATCTCGATACGCATAAGATGCAGGCGTTTGGGGTGTCTGCCGCGGATGTGGTGAACACGATCGGCCAGCAAAGCATCATTCTTCCGGCCGGCGATGTGAAGATGGGGCACCTGGACTACCAGGTTGAAACCAACAGCGCTCCGTCCACGATCGAGGGGCTGAACAATCTGCCGATCAAGACGGCCAACGGGGCCACCATCTACATCCGCGATATCGGCAACGTGCGTGACGGCTTCCCTCCGCAAACCAATATCGTTCGTGTCGATGGACAACGTGCGTCGCTGATGACGATCCAGAAGATCGGTAAGAGCTCGACGCTGGATATTATTTCCAACATCCGGAGCGCCCTGCCGGCAGTCCTGGCGCAATTGCCGCCGCAACTGAAGGTCAAGCCGATCGCCGATCAGTCGGTATTCGTCCGTGGCGCGATCAGCGGAGTCGTTCGTGAGGCGGTCATTGCCGCCGCCCTGACCGCCCTCATGATCCTCATCTTCCTGGGGAGCTGGCGCTCAACAATCATCATTGCGGTCTCGATCCCGCTCTCCATCATCTGTTCCCTGCTGATGCTCGCCGCCCTGGGCGAAACCATCAACATCATGACGCTGGGCGGACTTGCGCTCGCGGTCGGAATCCTGGTGGACGATGCGACCGTAGAGATTGAGAACATCAACCGCAATATTGAAGAAGGGAAAGAAGTCGAGCAGGCGATTCTCGACGGCGCCGCCCAGATCGCGGTTCCGGCCTTCGTCTCCACGCTCTGCATCTGCATCGTCTTTGTGCCGATGTTCTTCCTCGGCGGAGTCGCGAGATACCTTTTCGTTCCCCTTGCTGAGGCGGTAGTCTTCGCCATGCTGGCGTCGTACTTCCTCTCGCGAACCATCGTTCCCACGATGGCAAAGTATCTGCTGAAGCCGCACGAACACAACGCGCACAAGAAGGGATCGATCTTCACACGGATGTCCCAGGCATTCGAACGGGGATTCGAACACCTGCGCAGCGGCTACATGAAGCTGTTGCATCTGTGTGTCGCTCATCGCGTCCCTGTCATGCTGGGTATGGTCGCGTTCTGGGTGATATCGATCGCGCTGCTGTATCCCTTCCTGGGACAGGACTTCTTCCCCAGTGTCGATGGGGGCCAGTTCAAGCTCCACCTGCGCGGCCATACCGGAACCAGGATCGAAGACACCGCGGCGCTCTGCGATCGCGTAGAAGAGCTGATCCGCCAGGAGGTCCCGTCGGCGGAGATCACCTCAATCATCGACAACATCGGACTCCCCTACTCAGGACTAAATCTCAGCTACTCGAACTCTGCCCCGGTCGGTACGGCCGATGCGGATATCCTGGTATCGCTCTCGGAAGACCATCATCCCACAGGCGATTACACCAGGAGGCTGCGCGAGAAGTTGCTGCAGCAGTTCCCCGGTGTTGAGTTCTACTACCTGCCGACCGATATGGTCAGCCAGATTCTCAACTTCGGCCTGCCCGCGCAGCTCGATATCCAGGTCGTCGGACAGCAGGTTGAGCAGAACCGTCAGTTTGCCGAAACGCTGATGCGTGAGATCCGTCACATTCCCGGAACCACCGATCTTCGCATCCAGCAGCCGTTCAATCTTCCTGTCTGGAAGTTGAATGTCGATCGCACACGCGCGCAGCAGGTTGGCTACAGCGAACGCGATGTAGTCCAGAATGTACTGGTCGGCCTGAGCGGAAGCTTCCAGACCTCGCCGACCTTCTATCTGAATCCCCAGAACCACGTCAGCTATAACATCGCCGTACAAACGCCGGAATCGAAGGTGCAAAACCTGTCGGACCTGCAGAACTTCCCCATCGCATTGAATGGCAGCGGCAGGGACCCGCAGATTCTGGGCAATCTGTCCACGATTGAACGCGGAACGGAGCAAGCCACGGTAAGCCACTACAACGCTCGCCCTGTCATCGATATCGACGGCGCGGTGGAAGGCACCGACCTGGCGAGCGTCGCCAAGCGCATCAACCAGATCGTCGCGAATCATCAGAAAGAGCTTCCACGCGGTTCACAGATCTTTATCCGCGGGCAGATTCAGACGATGAAGGATTCGTTCGAGGGACTTATCTTCGGCCTGATCTTCTCCGTTGTTCTTGTGTATGCGCTGATTGTCGTCAACTTCCAGAGCTGGCTCGATCCGTTCATCATCATCTCGGCATTGCCCGGCGCTCTTTGCGGCATTGTGTGGTTCCTGTTCCTGACTCACACGCATGTCAGCGTTCCCGCGCTGACCGGATCGATCATGTGCATGGGTGTCGCGACGGCCAACTCGATTCTGATGATCAGCTTCGCCAAGGATCAGATGATTGCGGGAGAGAACTCGCGCGCCGCGGCGCTGCAGGCAGGCTTCACACGCTTTCGGCCGGTTCTGATGACAGCCCTCGCCATGATCATAGGCATGGTGCCAATGGCCCTTGGCCTTGGAGACGGTGGCGAGCAAAACGCACCTCTTGGCCGTGCCGTCATCGGCGGCCTGCTGCTGGCGACCTTCGGAACACTGACCTTCGTCCCAATGTTCTTCTCCTTCATGCATCGAAACGATAAGCCCGCTGTGGAATCAACGCCGGACGAGAGTGAGATATGAGCGAATCAAAGAAAAATGAAGTAGGTGGCGGACAGCAGCACCCGGAGCAACTCCCGCAGCGAGGGAGTTCCCGCAACGTCGTCCTCGGTCTGATCCTTGTCCTGCTGCTGTTGGTGATTGGCGCCGTCGCGGGTGTGTTCACGCGCGGCAAAGACAATAAAGAGCTGGAGAGATACACCGCAGCCAACGCCGCTCCCACCGTGGACCTGGTCGCTCCCAAGCGACAGGGTGCGGGCAAAGAGATTGTTCTTCCGGGCAATATGCAGGCGTTCACCCTGGCCCCTATCTACGCCAGAACCAGTGGCTACGTTCGTTCGTGGACGCATGACATTGGCTCCCATGTAAAGCAGGGTGAGCTGCTTGCAGTGATCGAGACGCCGGAGCTTGACCAGCAGCTTGCACAGGCGAAGGCAGATCTCGAAAGCGCAAAGACCAATGCCAGCATCGCGAAGGTCACGTCTGACAGATATCAGGACCTCGTGGGCAGCAACGCTGTCTCGCAGCAGGACACCGACAATGCTGTAAGCGTAACCCAGCAGCGCAACGCCGCTGTGCAGTCAGCGGAAGCCAACGTTCGCAGGCTGCAGGAGCTGGTTGGCTTTGAGCGCATCATCGCGCCCTTCGATGGTGTCATCACGGCCCGCAACCTGGACGTGGGACAACTGATTACCGCCTCGGGAAGCACCGTGACCGCAGGCGCCGGGACCAATGTTGTTAGCCGGCAGGTCTTCGACCTGTCAGACATTCGCAGGCTGCGCGTCTTCGTGAACGTTCCCCAGATGTACACACCCGATGCCGCTGTCGGCATGACCGCCTCACTGACACTGCCTCAGTATCCGGGAAAGACCTTCACCGGAAAGCTTGTACGCACTGCCAGCGCCGTTGATCCCGGCACACGGACGTTGCTTGTGGAAGTGGATGTCGACAACAAAACCGGGGAGTTGCTGCCGGGAAGCTACACGGAGGTTCACCTTAAGTCGACCGGTGAGGTGCCGGTGCTGCTCATTCCTGTAACCGCCCTGATCCTGAACGCGGAAGGACAACAGGTTGCCACGGTCGATGCACAGAATAAGGTCCATATGGTTCGAGTCACCACCGGCCGTGATTTTGGCACCACCGTTGAAGTGCTGAGCGGACTGGCAGAGGACCAGAAGGTTGTCGCCACCCCCTCGGACTCTCTTGCGGAAGGCGATGCCGTTCGGGTTGTCGCGCCGAAGCAAGACAACACAGGAGGCGCGAAGTGACACGCAGGGCAAGTCTGGCTGCCGTAGGGATGGTTGGCGCTGCCCTGAGTATGGGCGGTTGCAAGGTCGGCCCTGCGTACAAGGCGCCGGCGGTGCAGGCTCCTCCTGCCTATTCCGAGAATGGCGCCAACGGCGGGCCAACGGGTAACTGGAGTGCCGCCGCTCCCGCTGACGATAAGAGCCGCGGTCAATGGTGGACGGTCTATAACGATGCCACTTTGGATCAGTTGGAAGAACAGTGCGCCAACGCCAACCTGAGCATCGCTGCGGCCTCACAAGCATACGAGCAGTCGCACGCGCTGGTGCAGAGTGTGCGCTCAGCGCTCTTCCCTTCGGTGTCGATCGGAGCCTCGGCCACACGCAACCGCATTTCGTCCTACAGGCCGCTGCGTCCGACCACTGCTCCGAACTACTACTGGGACTTCCTGATTCCGCTCTCCATAAGCTGGGAGCCCGATATCTGGGGCCGTGTCCATCGCCAGATTGAGTCTGCCTCCGCTACTGCTCAGGCCTCGGCCGCCGACCTGGCGAACACCCGTCTCAGCCTGCAGGGAACGCTTGCAGCAACCTACTTCCAGATCCGCGGGATCGATCTGCAGACCAAGCTGCTGCAATCGACCGTGGATGCCTACACGGAGACCCTGGGTCTGACAGAGAACCGTCGCAAAGGTGGACTGGCGTCGGAGAGCGATGTCGAGCAGGCGAAGACGCAACTGGAACAGACACGCGCGCAGTTGATCGATCTCGGCGTACAGCGTGCAAAGCTTGAGCATGCGATTGCTGTTCTGATCGCCGTTCCTGCTCAAACCTACAAGCTCGCCGAAAAGCCACTGGACGGCGACCCGCCCGCGATTCCTGTCGGTATCCCCTCAGAGCTCTTGCAGCGCCGGCCGGACATCGCCACAGCTGAGCGCCGTGTCGCGGCAGCGAACGCGCTGATCGGAGTTCAGAAAGCAGCGTACTACCCGAACATCACCCTGGGCGCGAACGGCGGTGTTGAGAGCAGCGACATCACCAACCTTATGAATACGGGCTCGACGCTGTGGAATGCAGGCCCGTCAGCAAGCGAGATTCTTTTCGACGCGGGCCGCAGGAAAGCAAACGTACAGGCGGCAGTGGCACAGCGGGAACAGGCTGCGGCTCTCTACCAGCAGCAGGTTCTCTCGGCCTTCCGCGACGTGGAAGATCAGCTCTCGTCACTCCGCATCCTGGCGGATGAAGCCCAGGTCCAGCAACGCGCCGTCGCCAGCGCTGAACGTTCGACCGAGCTTTCTATTCTTCGTTATAAGCGCGGACTCGCACCTTATCTTGAAGTACTGACCAATCAGACGATCCAGCTTTCCAACGAGCGTGTCGCCGCCGGACTGGTCGCGGACAGAATCGTAGCGAGCGTCGGATTGCAGATCGCCATCGGCGGAGGCTGGAACTCACTGCAACTGCCGAAGAATTAGAGCAATACACTGGGTGCCCCATCCATCGCGATAGCGATGGGTGGGATATTTGAGCGAAGCTCCGTTCGCGCATAGCGCGAATGTATTGCTTAAGGGGACGGCTTCAGCCGTCCCGCATCGACATCAGAGAGGCAGGCGGCTTTAGCCGCTGAGGTCAATGCATCGAAAAAGATGTCGTACTTTGGCGACTAGATTTGACCTCAGCGGCTAAAGCCACATGTCTTGCATGCGCTCAAACGGCATGGCTGAAGCCATGCCCTTAAGCAAGACGGAGCGCCTTCAGCGCTTATCTAGCTGAAGCCCGCTGCTCCCACCCAAACTCCTCCATACCGACGTGCCTTGCCGCAGCAAACCTGCTTGACGACCATAAAAGTAGAATGCTACATAGGATATGTCATTTTCGGAAGAGTAAGGAAGGAAGACGAAGCCTATGGGAAAAGTCGGTAGATATCGTCAACCTTTCTTGCTCACTTCCGGTGACGAAGTTTTATCCCCGGTGTCTAACTGACCGAATCTCCAATTCCCGCCTGGATACTCAGGCGCCAGATAGTCGAGGCACAGCCATGCGAATCTCTACAATGCTCGTGGTTCTTGGGGGACTCACGGCCCAGATCTCAGGACAGCCTGGCCAGACAACCCGTTTTGCAGAGGCGATGTTTATGCCAGAGGACAGGGCCGAGGATTCCTATGCTATTTATTCGCAACTGCTCAAGAGTGGTCCTATTGAATGGCGAGAGGCCAGCAGACAGCAGTGGCTTATCGAAGAAATCACCAATGCCACTCCACTCAGTACTGCTTGCCGGGCGCCCGAAGGCGGCCCGCTTAGGATGAATCCACATCTGGCCGTCGAGGCCCCGGCGGATCGGCAAGCGGAGTGGGCCGAGGTTTTGGCGGACTACGACCAACACTGTCACGATGTGGTTCGCCTGAACCGGCAGAATTTCAAAACCGAACTCCCGGTTCACCTGCTGAACACCGAAGATCGTTATAGATATATGCGGAACCCCAACAAACCGCCGGCGGAACTCGCCCATGGTGCAGGCATGCATCAGTTTACTGAGGTCTTCTTCAATACAAACCACACGCTGGCGCTGGTGGAGGAAGGCATGTGGTGCGGCTCGCTCTGCGGAAACTGGATGTGGGTTGTGCTTCAGCGGAAGCAGGATGGGTGGGAGATGCTGCCGTGGGTACGCGCTGCTGCGTTCTCCTAGACATTGCCATTGGCGGGACTCGACAGATCCATCGCGAGCGTCGGGCTACAGCTCGCCATCGGCATACCGCCCTCGTGGAAGCCCTGGTTTGTCCAAAACACCTCGCAGCCCCTTTCAGGGAACCGCCTTGCCGACGTAAACTCACTAGCTGGAACCAGAAATAATTCTGGTACTTGCCCTTACTGGCAGCATCAAAAGCGTGGTCTGATGCGATTGCTGGCTATTACCCGCTACGAGGTAGAAATACGCTATGGCAACGGCGGCATACATAATTCGGCCTCAACTTGTCGAGCGTCGCGCGCGACTCCAGGCCGCTTCAGGATCGGTTCCTGACGACTATCTTCGAGAGCTTCTTGCGGAAGTAGATACTGCTCTCGCGAAGATCGAGGTCGGACGTTACGGCTTGTGTGAGACATGTAATGACTCCATTGAAAAAGATCGGCTGGAGCTCGACCCTCTCTGCCGATTCTGTCTCGACCACCTGGACGACAAGGAACGGGCACAGCATCAAAAAGATCTTGATCTGGCAACACAGATCCAATTTCAGCTTTTGCCGCCGAGAAATCTCACACTGGAACGATGGGAGGCACAGTACCGCTACGAGCCTGTAGGGGCCGTGGGAGGCGACTACTGCGAGGTAAGCCTGCAGGGTGACGCCGCCAGTGGCAACCAGCGCCTCTTTTTCGCAGTTGGCGATGTGGCCGGCAAAGGAGTCGCGGCATCCTTGCTGATGATGCACCTCAGCGCCATCTTTCGTAGCTTACTGTCGATGAACCTTTCACTTGCAGAGATCGTCACAAGAGCGAACCGCCTCTTCTGCGAGAGCACCGGGCCGGCTCACTATGCAACCCTGGTGTGCGGTCGAGCTACCACGGACGGAATCGAGATATGCAACGCCGGGCACTGTCCGCCCCTCCTTCTGCTTCATCACGGAACCGAATGGCTGGATTCAAACGGTCTCCCCCTGGGTATCTCCCCAAGTGCTCAGTACACGGTGACGCAGCACACCCCATGCGACGGAGAGTGTCTCGTCTTTTACTCCGATGGCATCACCGAGGCCACGAGTCCATCGGGAGACGACTACCAGCATGAGCGTTTGATCCAGACCCTCAGAGAACGGTTCCAGCATGGCGCACACGCCATGTGTGACGCCGTACTGCACGATCTCGGACAATTCCGCGGAGCGACTCCAGCCGCTGATGATGTAACTCTTTTAATCGTGCGGCGCCACTAGACTGGAACTCGTTGAACGACCTACGTTCTTGCCTCGTACACGATATTAAAAGGTGTTTCCGTGGCCCGCCGGAAATGTGTGAACCCTGCGTTGGTTACCACATCGCGAATTCGCGCCTCGCCGGCCTGCGCGCCGAGGCACATTCCAACTTCCTGCGAGCGGGAGCAGGGTGTGCACAGGAGCGTCGAAAAGGAGTAATAGACCCGGCCGACTGGATTCAAATTGTCTTTGAGTTCGTCGTTGGCAAAAGGCTCCACAATCATCCAGGTACCCCCTGGAGCCAGGGACTGCCGCACATGTTTGGCTGCCCCGACGGGGTCGCCCATATCGTGGAGGCAATCGAACACGGCGACAAAGTCATAGTCTTTGCCGGGAAACTCTTTGGCTTTGGCCACCTCGAAGTGAACCCGATCGGACAGACCTTCCTTTTGCGCTTTTTCGCGCGCTGCCTCAACGGATTTGTCGTGGTAATCGAATCCAAAGAACTCCGATTTTGGAAAGGCTTTGGCCATCAGGATGGTGGATGATCCGGTGCCACATCCAACGTCGGCTACCCGCGCTCCTTGTTCAAGCTTTGCCTGGACACCCTGAAGTGCAGGGATCCAGGAACTGACGAGATTCGCAGCATAACCGGGCCGAAAGAACTTCTCGCACCCATGGAACACGCCCTCAACATGCTCACCCCAGCCCATGCCAGCCCCGGTTCGAAAGGATTCCGCAATTCGCGGCACGGCAGCCAACGAGCCCAATGCCAGTTCGAAGGCGCCGGGCAGATATGCCGGACTATCTTCCGTGGCAAGCGTGAACGCCTGTTCCGGAGTGAGGCTGAACTGCTGAGTCGATGCGTCGTATGTGATGTATCCGCCTGCTGCCTGTGACGCCAGCCATTCGCGCAGGTATCGCTCGTCTGTTCCCGTCTTTTTTGCCAGCTCAGCCGACGTCGCAGGTGCACCGGCGAGGGCCTTGTATAAGCCGAGTTTTTCACCGATCACCACCATGCCGGCATGCACGGAAGCACCCAGGTCGTCGATGAACTTTCCCAGGAAGGCGTTCAGTTGATCCATATTGATGACAGGAGCCTGTGTCGTCGCCATAAGAGTCTCCTTTGCGGTGAGAGCATCTCCGCCCGGCCGAGATTAGGAGCAGCAGCAGCCGGTTTCGAGGCGGTAATTGTGCGCCGCTCACGTAGTGAAAATCAAGCTTTCAGCGATGTTCCCGAAATCCGGACGGTTTCGATTGCAGTCAAGCTGTTCAAAACCTTGCCCTCAGCGGCTAAAGCCGCGTTGCTTTCTGAGCCCCGTACGGCACGGCTAAAAGCCGTGCCCTTAAGCAAGACAGAGCTCCTTCGGAGCTTTGCCCAAGAAGCACCGCGAGACTTAGCCTCACGCATCGATCTCCACGGTACGACCTGACAGAGATAGAGGGCTTTGCCACGTTACTCTGAAGCCGTTGCGCGCGGCGCAGCCGTTTCTCACCGTAGGTGCGAATGTCTTGCTTAAGGGGACGGCTTTCAGCCGTCCCATATCTGTCCGACGAACAAAGCCGTTTTAACCGCTGAGGGCAAGACTAGGGTGCATCGTCAAATTCGCCTTCAGCGCTTATATTGCCCCACTCCCTCTAAGTCACACCTTGCACGCTTTCAGACACCAACGGAAGCCACACCTGAAAACAGGTATCACCTGGACGAGATTCGACATGGATCTCACCCTGGTGGTTCCGGACAATTCGCAACGCCGTATCGAGTCCCAGTCCCGTTCCCTCACCGATACCCTTCGTCGTGAAGAACGGTTCAAAGATATGTGGCCGTATCTCCTCCGGGATACCTGGACCGTTGTCGCCAATCTCGACAACGGCCATCTCGCCCTGACGCGATGTCCGTAGCCGCAGGTCTCCTTTGCCGGCCATCGCCTCAATGGCATTGAGGATGAGATTCGTCCAAACCTGGTTGAGCTGGCTTCCGAAGGAGTTCACCAGCAACGGAACCGGTTGATAGTCCCGTACAATCGTGATCCCTTCCCGGAGCTTGTGATCGAAGATCGCCAGAGTCGACTCCAGGCTGCGCACGATATCGACATCCTGCACCGGCGCCTGGTCCAGGTAGGTGTATTCCTTAACGGCGCCCACCAGCTCCGAGATACGCGAAGTACTGGTCACAATCGCACGGGAGAGCACACCAAGCTCCGCCGTTGCGGCCAGCCGTGTCACCGCCGCGTGCACAGCCGCAGGATCAAGCTTGAGCAGGATGGACCGCAACGCCTCCGGCTGGACCTGGCATCTTGCCAACGCGGAGGAGGATTGCCAGGTCTCATGCTCTCCCAGCGAGAGCAGAACCAATGCGATCTGATCCTCCAAATCACCCAATGCCAGCGGGTCGGGATCGCAATCGGGTAGGAGCTGTTTTTCAAAGTGCACCAGGTCCAGTCGCTGCTCCTCGGAGAGGGCGCATCGCCCCAGCTCAAACGAAGCGAACTTCAGGCGGTCCAGATGTTCCTGTAACTGACTTGCCGCACGCGCAGCCGCTGATGCTGGATTATTCAGTTCATGCGCCAGACCTGCCGACAGTCTGCCCAGAGAAAATAGCCGGTCTCTCTGTTGCTCGATGCGGGTGCCCTCCCGAATCCGGTCAGACATCTTCGCGACCAGCCGCGCGGTAAACTCCGGCATCTTCGGAATCAGTTCGGGAAACATCGAAACAGGAAACCGCAACAGTCTCGCCTTGTTCAGCGCGATACCCGTGACGGTGAACTCCTTCATCCGCGAGAACGGATACACCCCGGTGACTTCGCCGGCTGGGGAGGGCAGTACGACAGTGTCGCCGCCGAACTCGCCGCGCCACTGAAACTGCCCTTCCAGCAGAACGAATAGCCAGGCCGGAGGATCGCCTTTCCGTGCGAACGGCTCTCCCGCTTCAAGATGCACCTCTTCTGCGTGACTCAGAAACCACTCTAGCTGGTCATCAGGCAGGTTCGCGAAGGCAGAAATGCCTCCGAGCACAGATCGGTCAATCACAGGAACCTCTTTTCACGGGAAGAGAAACTGGAGCAAGTCCATTCTCTAACATCTCGCCCTCACTCAGACCATCGTCCCGGGACCCTGCATCCCCTAGACCGCAGGAACATTCGACGTGTAGAGGTAGTACGTCTTATCAGTCTCGTTGGCCAGTATCCAGGGATCATGCAGCGGCATGTTCGGCAACGTCAACGATGCCGCTTCGGGGGGTTGCGCCCGTAGGACACCGCACATCAACAGCGTCACGACGCACAGGCCTGTTATCGCCTGCGAACTCTTCCACATCCCTTTGCGCATGCCGTTCCCTCTAACGGAACCACGATAGCAAAGTCGTCGAAAGAGCGACTTGAATTGATGACGACAGTGGTGCGTGAGAACGGGTGGGAGCAGCGGGCTTCAGCCCGCTGATAAAGGCATAAAAAATAAATGGGCTTTAGCCCTGGGCCTTTTCTATCCAACAACCAAAAGGCCCAAGGCTAAAGCCCATCTCTCTCTGGATCTACTAAACCCAGGGCTGAAGCCCTCGGCTCCACCCGTTCAACTCACCGACTGTCGTCATGGATCCAAGTTGATCTTCTCGACAAACGAAGAGCTCAAAAACGCACAACCACACCCGAGCTCAAGCGCAGGTTATTCTGCACCGTTGTCGTGCCATTCGATAGAGAGGTCCTTAGCCAGTCAGCTTCGATCGCACGCACGTAGACACGCGATGAAACGCGATAGTTCACGCCTCCGCCGATCATGAGCGCCGCCCCCTTAGCGCTGGACGTTGCGCCATTGGGATTCGGAAACAGACTATTGCTTCCGCGCGCCACCCCTCCCATGGCCTGGCCATAGACCTTGAGCCGTCCCTGGAGAGAGGAGATGCTGTAACGCGGGCCGATGACCGCCGCTGTCAGGTCTAAGCCCACGTTCGTACCGGGCATTTTGCCAGTATGCAAGCGGGAGAGATCCGCCCCGAGGCTCCACCGATGCGTCAGCGCTCTTTCCACCTGAACGCCGCCGCCCTTCATCCAAAAGTTGAACGCGGGAACCGTGTTGGCACGGGCGGCATGAAAGTTAGCCGCAATCTCCATCGAGCCGTATTTCGGCCCATTGGATTCCGGGCGCGCCTGCGCCCATACGCGTGCTGTGCTGAAAATGCAGCCTGCAACGAGCACTACTCCGAGAATGTTGTAACGCATACTATCTCTCCTTGCTACTGCACGTTGCGTGTCTGGTTATTGCACGTTGAGTTCCAGATCGGTGGAATGAGAATCCGGTCCGGCGGTAACGGTAACAGTCACGGTGTAATTCTTCGCCGCCTGGCCGAAGAACCCGTTGCTAGATCCGCATCCGGTCAAGCCGGCCAACGCCGCGAGTGTTCCCACGACAACAAACATGATTGCCAGATGGCCCATCAGCTTTCTGCGTGCGCGGCGGAGCCGGTAGGCAAACGGAAGCAGCAGAGCAGCCCAGGCAACCGAGGGCAGACCATTGCTGTGGCTGTTCGTCGGTTGAGAAACCACAGCGGCCGTCTGCCCCGGCACATGGAAGGTGAGTGAGACATTGTCCAGCGTCGTCGTCGCAGGAACCTGCCACGAGTTCGCAGACAGTTGCATCCACGGCTTCGTGCTCAGCTCAGCGGTCGCTCCCTGCGGCAGACCGGTGACCGTAAGTGTCGCTGCAACCGGGAAGCTGCTTCCGCTCGTCGGAGCGATGGCGACCTGATACGTCGCCGAGTTACCGGGAACCACCGTCTGCGAAGCGCCGTTCCCTACCGCCTTGAGCGAGAAGTCGACGACACTCTGGGTTACGACGTTTGCCGTTGCCGCCACGTAGTTCGCATCTCCGCTGTAGACAGCGGTGATGGCATGACTTCCAGTGGCAAGAGCAGATGTAGTCAACGATGCAACACCGTTGCTCAGAGCCGCCGTTCCCAACAGGGTGCTGCCATCCATAAAGCTGATGCTGCCGGTAGGTTGAGTGGTTGAGGAGGCGACGGTAGAGGTCAAGGTGACATCGCCCTGCAGCATGCTCGTATTCACGCTGGAAGTAAGCGTGATACCCGGCGCGCCTTTTGCGGCGCTTCCGCTCTCCGGCAGCAATGCAGAGATACCGCCATCCGCCGTAATGCCCATGATGCCGGTACGCAGCCCATTACCTATCGGAGTGAAGTTGATCGTGATGGTGCAGTTTGCCTGCGCGGCCAAGGTTGCCGGGCAGGTTGTAGTGAATGGGAACTCTGTCGCATTCGTCGTACCGATTGCCAGATGCGTCAGCGGAAGTGCCGATCCGGTGTTCCTGATTGTCACCGTCTGCACCGCGCCCGTACCCACCGAGGTCACGGAGAAGCTCACCTGGGGAAGCGAGATATCGATCCCCGGCGGAATAGCGGACGCCGAGACCGCCACCACACCAACGGTCGAGGACGATGTCGAAGATGTGTTTGCCTGAACCGCCTGAGTATGCGGACGCATGATGCTGCCACCCGTCGCCGCAATGCCTGCTCCTGAAGAGAACGTCACCGTTCCGGTAATGGCGCCGGTGCTTGCCGGTGTCACCGTGATATCGACGGTGCAGGAGGCGCCGTTTGCCAGCGATGTACCGCAGTTGTCCGTCTCAGTGAACTGACCGCTGGGTGTAATCACCAGGTTGTTCAACGCCTGGCCGGTATTGTTCGTCAGCGTTGCGGTCTGCGAGGCGGAATGCTTACCTAAGGTCTGCACTCCGAAATTCATCACCGGCGGAGTAAGCGTCAGACCATAGGGACTGCCGTCACCCGCAAGCGAGACCTGTTGCGTACCACCGCCTGCATTGTCGTTGATCGTCAACACTCCCGTGCGATGGCCCAACGCCGTCGGCACGAAACGTGCCGTCAGCGTGCAGAATCCTCCCACTGGGACGGTCGCCCCGCAGTTGTCGGTCTCTGTAAAGTCGCCCTGGGTACTGAAACCGCTCATCTGCAGCGGGACATTCCCGCTGTTGGTCAGCGTCACACTTAACGCGGTACCCGTAGCCTGCGAGGTCGAGACGTAGGGATAGCTTCCGAACGCCAGCGTTGTTGGGAAGACAGTGACACCCGCCTGCTGGCCAACGCCGCTCAACGAGATCAGATGAATGCCATCGACATTGTTCGCGATCTGGATAACGCCGGTGCGTGTTCCTATCGTCGTAGGCGTCATCGTGACATTCAGGATGCAGTAGCCGCCCACGGGGATAGCGCTCGCCGTACAGGTATCCGTCTCAGCAAAATCTCCCGTCGCATTGATCGCCGTGATCTGCAACGGCGCCGATCCGGTATTCCACACCGTCACGGTCTGTGCCTGGCTGGCAGTGCCCACAGCCAAGCTACCGAAGAAGACCGTCGAAGGCGAGATGGCGATACCAGGAAGCGTTCCCTGTCCGCTCAACGCCACAACCGTCGACACCTGACCGGATGCATCGCTGAACTGCAGTGAGCCATACAGGGATCCCGTCGCAGTCGGCGCAAAGCTCACGCTGATCAGGCAGGAGCCGCCTACCGGCAACACCGCCGGGCATTGATCTGATTCAACGAAATTGTTCGACACGGTAATCGGGTTCAGTGTCAGCGGTGTTGTACCGGTGTTCTTCGCCGTCACTGTCTGCGCCATACTGACGGTGTTGACCACCTGTGCGCCAAAGAGCAGGAACGAGGGCGACATCGTAACGCTTGCATTCGTGCCCTCTCCCTGCAGCGTCACCGTCTGCGAACCGGCGGTATCACTGATCGTAACCGTGCCCGGCAACAATCCTGTCAAGGTTGGCGTGAAGGTTACATTGACGCTGCAGCTGGCGCCTGCCGCGATCTGTCCCGTGCAGTTGGTTGTATCCGCGAAGTTCGCCGTCGTGGTTACGGAATTGATGGTCACCGGACCGGTACCGGTGTTCGTAAAGATCACGGTTTGTGCCAACGAGGATGTATTGACCGGCCGGCTTCCAAAGAGCAGCTCAGCCGTGCTGAGAGTTGCTCCGGGAACCAGGCCTGTGCCCGTCAACGAGATCGTCTGCGATCCCTGGCTATCGCTTACAGTCAATACGCCGGATTCAGCACCCGCAATCTTCGGTGCATACACGACGTTGATCGTGCAGCTTGCGCCTGCAGCCAGCGAAGCCGCGCAGTTATTCGTTTGTGCGAAGTCTCCAACAATGCCGAAGCCGATTCCGGTAAGAGCTGCGCTGCCTGTATTGGTCAGCGTTGCGGTCAATGTTTGGCTTGCCGATCCGACCAGCGTTGCCGGGAATGCCTGCGCGCCCGGCGTCAACGACACGCCTGCCTCTGTTCCCGTACCGGAGAGATTCACCACCTGGCTCTGGCCGCCCGCATTGTCAGTCAACGTAAGAGTTCCCGTACGGCTGCCGATCGCTGTTGGCGTAAAGGTCACCGTCAAACTGCAGTTGCTGCCTGCCGGCACCGATGCGCACTTACCCGTCGTTGCGAAATCGCCTGTCGTCGCGATGTTCGAGATCACGAGCGGAGCCGTGCCTGTGTTGCGGATCGTCAGCGTCTGGCCCGTGCTTGCCGTAGAAACAACTTCACTGCCAAAACCCAGTGCAGCCGGTGAGACCTGGATGCCAGGCGCGGTGCCTATACCTGTCATCGGCACAGTCTGCGCTACGTTCGACTGTGCGTTGGTGATGGTCAAGGTCTCTGCACGCGATCCAGCGACTGTCGGTGTAAAGGTCACATTCACGCTGCAATTACCCTGCGCTGCAATCACCGCACACGCGCTTGCGGCGTGGAAGTCACCGTTTGCCTGTATGCCGGTGATGGTTACCGGGAAAGCATTGGGATTGGTAATGATCAGCGTCTGCGCCAGGCTGGTGGTGCCTACCGGCTGGTTGAGGAAGTTCAAGGACGCGAGACTGAGGTTCAGTGTCGCACCAATACTCGTGATACTCTGCGTCACCTGTGATGCCGCGACGTAATTGCTATTCCCCGCCTGATTCGCCGCCACGACGACTGGACCAACGCCTGTAACCGTCAACCGACTACCGCTGACTGCCCCAGGACCCGAAAGAACGCTGAAGACAACCGGATTTCCTGATGCTCCGCCGGTTGCGGACAGCAGAAGCGCTCCGCTTCCGTAGATCACCTGCGCCGGCAATGCGGCAAAGGTAATGCTCTGCGCGGCCGGTGAAATCACCACCGTGCCGGTCGCAGTGCCGCTGTAGTTGGCATCGTTGATCGTAGCCACCATGGTGTAGCTGCCTGCGGCCGTAGGAACAGTCGCACCACCGTTGTAGGTGGTGGTCACCGTAAGGCCGGAGGGCGAGGTGGTCACCGTGCCTGCCTGGGGCGATCCAGTGTAGGTGAGGTTCAGATTGCTCAGCGTTACTGTCGCCGTCGCCTGGTTCACCGCGAAGGTCTGCGCGGTACCGGTCACGGCCGCGTAGTTTGTTCCTGCTGTTGCACTTGCTGTCAGCGAGCAAGTACCTACTCCAACGTAGCGCACTACGCCACTGGTCACGGTGCAGATGCCGGTCGAGTTTGAAGTTACTGAGGCTGTGCCGTCACCGATATAGCTGAACGTAGGTATGAAATCGTGACCGTAGGTCCCGCTGGCCGGGAGGTTTGAAATGCTGATCGTCGGAGTCGCCTGGCTTACCGAAAACATCTGAGCCGTGCCGGTCACGGCTGCGTAGTTGCTGCCTGCTGTCGCACTTGCTGTCAGCGAGCAAGTACCTACTCCAACGTAGCGCACTACGCCACTGGTCACGGTGCAGATGCTGGTCGAGTTTGAAGTTACTGAGGCTGTGCCGTCACCGATATAGCCGAACGTAGGTATGAAATCGTGACCGTAGATCCCGCTGGCCGGAAGATTGGAGATACTGATCGTCGGCGCAGCCTGGCCCACAGAGAAGGTCTGGGCCGTACCCGTGACCGCCACGTAGTTCGTCCCTGCCGTTGCGCTTGCTGTCAGCGAGCAGGTGCCTACTCCAACGTAGTGCACTACACCACTCGTCACCGTGCAGACACTGCTCGAGTTCGAGCTCACCGACGTTGTGCCATCGCCGGTGTAACTGAAGGTCGGCGTGAAGCTGCCACCGTAGGTTCCGCTGGCCGGAAGATTCGAAACGCTGATTGTCGGCGTCGCCTGACCAACAGAGAAGGTCTGCGCAGTGCCAGTTACCGCTGCGTAGTTCGTTCCTGCCGTTGCGCTTGAAGTCAGCGAGCATGTGCCCACTCCGACGTAGTGCACCACGCCGCTGGTCACGGTACAGACACTGGTCGAGTTCGAGCTCACCGACGTCGTTCCATCGCCCGAATAGCTGAAGGTCGGCGTAAAGCTACCACCGTAAGTTCCGCTGGCAGGTAGGTTCGAGACGCTGATCGTCGGCGTCGCCTGACCCACAGAGAAGGTCTGCGCAGTGCCAGTTACCGCTGCGTAGTTCGTTCCAGCCGTTGCGCTTGAAGTCAGCGAGCATGTGCCCACTCCGACGTAGTGCACCACGCCGCTGGTCACCGTGCAGACGCTGGTCGAGTTCGAGCTCACCGAGGTTGTACCGTCGCCCGTATAGCTGAAGGTCGGCGTAAAGCTACCACCGTAAGTTCCGCTGGCAGGTAGGTTCGAGACGCTGATTGTCGGCGTCGCCTGACCGATGGAGAAGGTCTGCGCCGTACCGGTCACAGCCGCATAGTTCGTGCCCGCCGTAGCGCTCGCTGTCAATGAGCAGGTCCCCACGCCAGCGTAGTGCACGACACCGCTGGTCACCGTGCAGATGCTGGTCGAGTTCGAGCTCACCGAGGTTGTACCGTCGCCTGTATAGCTGAAGGTCGGCGTAAAGCTGCCGCCATAAGTTCCACTTGCCGGAAGGTTCGAGATACTGATCGTCGGCGTACCCTGGCCTACAGAGAAGGTCTGTGCTGAACCTGTAACCGTGTTGTAATTCGTACCCGCTGTCGCGCTCGATGTCAGCGAGCAGGTGCCTGTGCCAACGTAGTGCACTACACCGCTAGTCACCGTGCAGACGCTGGTCGAATTTGAGCTCACCGAAGTTGTGCCATCACCCGTGTAGCTGAAGGTCGGCGTGAAGCTGCCGCCGTAGCTTCCACTCGCTGGAAGGTTCGAGATGCTGATCGTTGGCGTCGCCTGGCCAACGGAGAAGGTCTGCGCCGAACCGGTCACTGCTCCATAGTTCGTGCCTGCCGTCGCGCTTGAGGTCAACGAGCAGGTACCAACCCCGACGTAATGAACCACGCCACTGGTGACGGTGCAGACGCCGGTCGAATTTGAGCTCACCGAAGCTGTGCCATCACCCGTGTAGCTGAAGGTCGGCGTAAAGCTGCCGCCGTAAGTTCCACTCGCCGGAAGGTTCGAGATACTGATTGTCGGCGTCGCCTGGCCAACGGAGAAAGTCTGCACGCTCCCCGTCACAGCAGCATAGTTCGTGCCCGCCGTCGCACTCGCTGTCATCGAGCATGTGCCCACACCAACGTAGTGCACCACGCCGCTGGTCACGGTACAGACACTGGTCGAGTTCGAGCTCACCGACGTCGTTCCATCGCCCGAATAGCTGAAGGTCGGCGTAAAGCTACCACCGTAAGTTCCGCTGGCAGGTAGGTTCGAGACGCTGATCGTCGGCGTCGCCTGACCCACAGAGAAGGTCTGCGCAGTGCCAGTTACCGCTGCGTAGTTCGTTCCAGCCGTTGCGCTTGAAGTCAGCGAGCATGTGCCCACTCCGACGTAGTGCACCACGCCGCTGGTCACCGTGCAGACGCTGGTCGAGTTCGAGCTCACCGAGGTTGTACCGTCGCCCGTATAGCTGAAGGTCGGCGTAAAGCTACCGCCATAAGTTCCACTGGCGGGAAGGTTCGAGACGCTGATTGTCGGCGTCGCCTGACCGATGGAGAAGGTCTGCGCCGTACTGGTCACAGCCGCATAGTTCGTGCCCGCCGTAGCGCTCGCTGTCAATGAGCAGGTGCCCACGCCAACGTAGTGCACTACACCGCTGGTCACCGTGCAGATGCTGGTCGAGTTCGAGCTCACCGAGGTTGTACCGTCGCCTGTATAGCTGAAGGTCGGCGTAAAGCTGCCGCCATAAGTTCCACTTGCCGGAAGGTTCGAGATACTGATCGTCGGCGTACCCTGGCCCACAGAGAAGGTCTGTGCTGAACCTGTAACCGTGTTGTAATTCGTACCCGCTGTCGCGCTCGATGTCAGCGAGCAGGTGCCTGTGCCAACGTAGTGCACTACACCGCTAGTCACCGTGCAGACGCTGGTCGAATTTGAGCTCACCGAAGTTGTGCCATCACCCGTGTAGCTGAAGGTCGGCGTGAAGCTGCCGCCGTAGCTTCCACTCGCTGGAAGGTTCGAGATGCTGATCGTTGGCGTCGCCTGGCCAACGGAGAAGGTCTGCGCCGAACCGGTCACTGCTCCATAGTTCGTGCCTGCCGTCGCGCTTGAGGTCAACGAGCAGGTACCAACCCCGACGTAATGAACCACGCCACTGGTGACGGTGCAGACGCCGGTCGAATTTGAGCTCACCGAAGCTGTGCCATCACCCGTGTAGCTGAAGGTCGGCGTAAAGCTGCCGCCGTAAGTTCCACTCGCCGGAAGGTTCGAGATACTGATTGTCGGCGTCGCCTGGCCAACGGAGAAAGTCTGCACGCTCCCCGTCACAGCAGCATAGTTCGTGCCCGCCGTCGCACTCGCTGTCATCGAGCATGTGCCCACACCAACGTAGTGCACTACACCGCTGGTCACAGAGCAGACGCTGGTCGAATTCGAGCTCGCCGAAGCTGTGCCGTCGCCGGTATAGCTGAAGGTCGGCGTAAAGCTGCCGCCATAAGTCCCGCTAGCTGGCACATTTGAGATGCTGATCGTCGGCGTCGCCTGGCCAACAGAGAAGGTCTGCGCTGTACCCGTGGTTGCGTTGTAGTTGGTCCCAGCCGTTGCACTCGCTGTCAGCGAACAGGTGCCCGTGCCAACATAGTGCACCACGCCGCTGCTCACGGTACAAACACTGGCCGAGTTCGAGCTTACGGATTTCGTACCATCGCCGGTGTAGCTGTATGTCGGTGTAAAGCTGCCGCCATAGGTTCCACTGGCAGGCAGATTCGAGATCGCAATCGTCGTTGATTGCTTTGAGGACACCGTTATCGATGTAGTCGCTTCGGCGTCGTCCGAGGTGTTGAGAGTCGTGTCGATCTGCGAGGCGGATACCAGGCCGTAGAAGAAATCGGTATACGTTCCCACAGTGGCAGGGATCGCGGTCTGGAAGGTCAGATCTGCCGAACCGTTCGCGGGGACAGTGAAGGTACCCGACCAGATCAATGTACTTCCGTTGATCGATGGATCGGAGATAGAGGCTCCTGCAAAGGTGGAGCTGCCGTTGATGTAGTTCTCCGCGTCCGGCGAGGCCGCCAGGGCATCGATGAATTCATCCAGGGAAGCCGCAACCGACCCGGAATTGGTGATATGCACCGTATACGTAGCGGTACCGCCGCTAAGCCCGAATGAGGTCGGTGTCACCGACATGGACAACAGCAGCGTGTTGGTGGCGGCCTGAATGGGCGGAATATTTCCCAGCGACGAGACCGTGGTGTGTTTGATCTGCGAACCGCTATTGATATACGCAATCGGCTGTACCGATGTCGTACTGGATGTCGTTCCTGTCACCTGGTAGGTGTACGTCACCGTGTAGTCGGCACTGGCAATCGCCGAAATCGCCGAGGTGGGGATCTGCAGCATGTCGGTGTATGTTCCGGTTCCACCGTTGCTGAAAGTAAGGCTGGTCTTGGTGAGCCGGAAGGCATCCGCCGGAAAGCTGGTGCTTGTCTGAGGGCTCAGGGCGAAGATATTGCTTCCGCCGATACTTCCCGTCGAACCATTCACCGTCACGGTAAAGGTGCTGCCCACGGAAGGTGTCGTCGTCGAAACGCTTCCACCGGTCACCTTGTTTGCGCTGGCCGCAATCGTATCGTAGACCGTGATGTCGTTCGTGGTCAGCGTCGCAAGAAGATTGTTCGTGGGAGGCCCGAGATAGACGTCAACCGTAACTCCCTGGGCGGACGAGATGTTGCAGTTGCCGCTGGTAAAGCTGGAGCAATCCACACCCAGAAAAAAATAGGCCGCTTTGGTCGCCCCCGCCGCCAGCGATCCGAGGTGCGAAACCCCGGTGTCGTTTCCTCCCAGGGAGAGATAGACGGTGCCCCCGGTGAAATTGCCGACCGTAACCCACACGTCCGACAAGTCAGTCGTGCTGTTGTTGGTGACGTTGTAGACAGCATAAAAACCGGTGGGATAGGGCGAGGTCTTCGTATCGACGTAGTAGACGCTGCTGAAGCTCTGCGTAATCGTGATGTTGTTCTGGGTTGTAGATGCTCCCAGGGATGCGTAAGCGCGGCAGCTTAGACACACCATCCACAACATCGCTAGCAGGCCGATGACGGCTGACTTTCTGATCATGAAACTCCCCTATGTAGCAGCCCCTCGGGCTGTCCAGCTCTCGACTCAGGCTTTTCGTTCGCGGGAGAGTTTCGTCCGCGGCCAGAAAATGTCAGTTCTTATTGGGGGAGATCGGCTGTCTTGCCCTTGGGCATGAGAGATCTAGGAGGAGAAGCTGAGGATTTTGTCCCGAAACGATACACACTGTTATCACCGGGCCAGCGATCCATACTCTGGGACTTATATCGACAAAATTTGTCGCGGCAATAACTGTTGCGCAAGAGAGTGGTGGGATTGCCAAATACGCCGCCCTCAGCAGCTGAAGCCGTATGTCGTTCAGCACATCGATACGGCACGGCTTTACAGGCTGCGGATAAAAGCGCTGAAGGCGCGCTCTATACCAGCCTGGGGCAACGCCCCAGGTCTCGGATTGTTAAGAGTCTGAAGGCTGAAGGCCCGATCTATAATCCTCATGCCAAATGGCTGAAGAAGCCCATCAAGGAAAAGGAAGCACAACTTCTTTGCATAGATGCAAAGGCCCAGCACTACATCTACAGGAGAAATGTTCTTGCGCGAATCTGCCTTCACTGCAGAGTTATAGAGCGGGCCTTCAGCCCTTTAAGATCTTGTGGGCACTGAGACCTGGGGCGTTGCCCCAGGCTGGTATAGAGCGCGCCTTCAGCGCTTATAGTGCCTGCCCGAAGGACCGCTGAACACCCCAGCCAGCAAAGCTGGCCGGGAACCCGCCGCCCCCGCCCGATTCGAGCGAGGCTCGAACATTTCACGCTTACAAAATTGCCCGCGGCCAGGGCCTCTTTCCGCAGCCTGTTTAGCCGCTGAGGTCAAATTTTCCGTCATCTGCTATTCCGTACGACTCCTACCCATCTCCCTCAGATCCAGCCGGTAACGGCACTTTCTCGGATGGCCGCTCTGATAAATAACGCAATCGGCCGGAACGTCAACGATCTCGATGAACTTCGCTCCCGCACGCTCACAGGTGCGGCGTGATGGAATATTGTCCGGGTCACAGGTGATCCACAGCGGATCAATTCCCAACCCACGAGCGATACGCACTAAGAGGCGCAAGGCGCGTGCTGCATAGCGATGACCGCGATATGCAGGCTCGACAAAATAGCCAACGTGCCCGGCATACCGTTCGACGTGCTCTCCAAGGCCTGCCCTCAGATTGATTCTCCCAATCTCGACTCCCGTATTGAGATCAATCATGCGGAAGAAGTAGGTAGGTACTTGGTGAACCGGATGAGGCGATACCGTATCGAGCTCAAGACCCAGCGAACCATCGATGAGCGAATGACCTTTTAACAGACTCGGCGGTCGCATTCACTGATTAGAGCATTTTCCCTGTAACTGGGTATTCCGGAAAAGTGGTGCAGCGCCGTTTTCATTGCGGAAAACGCCCATAGATGCGGAGGCCCTACTCTGCGCCTCCAGGGAAAATGCTCTATAGTTATCCGCGACGCTTGATGAGCCGGTTAACCGCACCCATATTTCCGACACCGATCCACTGGGTCACCGCCAGGTAGATAACCCCGAACGTCACCAGCACAGTCGGCCCAACCAGCAGCGGAGCATGGAACGGTAAAACCCGCTTAAGTCCCCAGCCGGCAACCGCGGCCACAATCGCAACCAGCCATAACTTAGCGGTACGAGATCTGGACGAGGGAACGGCGCCGATCTGACGGTGCAGCGCCCGGCGCAATAAAAGGAACTCCAGCCACCCGGCAACACCGGCAGAAAGAGTCAGGCCCGCGCTGCCCCAACGCAGATCGATACCAATCAGAGGCGGCAATTTCAACGCGCAAAGATACCCAAGGGCCAGCGTAAGCGTCACCCGAACGAGGGCAAACCTGAGTGGCGTGCGCGTATTCCGAAGAGCATAAAAGGCAGAGGAATAAAGACGTCCCGAAGTAGAGGCAAGTAGACCGACCGCGGAACCTGCCAGGATTGCCCAGACGAAGAGGACATCACCGCCCTGAAAGTGTCCCGTGCGGTAGATGGTCGACACAACGACATCGCCCAGCACAACGAACGCCACCGCTGACGGGATGACGAAGAACGCGATCTGCTGCAGCCCCTGCTTCAGGCGGTTGCGAAGAGCCTCGGCGATCTCATCCTGCGTGCCCAAAGCACTGGACATCGCCGGCAGCTCCGCGGCCGACACCGCCATTCCGAACAAGCTGACCGGCAGAGTGTAAAGCGTTTGCGCATATCCCAGGGCTGCCACGGCTCCGGTGCCGAGAAAGCTGGCCAGCCAGGAGTCGATATAGGCGCTGATCTGGACGACTCCGCGGCTTAGAAAGACCGGGAAGAAGTTCTTTGCAACAGTGCGAACATGCACCGTCACCAGCTTGAGCTGCAGACGCAACGGCATCAGCAAGCGAATCACCGTTGGCAGCTGTACAGCAAACTGCAACGCGCTGCCAACGACCGAGCCGATCGCAAGCAGCACCGCCAGACGGGATTCGGAGTGATGACCGCCTCCCCAGATCAGGGTTGCAATCAAAGCAACGTTCCACATCACCGGAGCAGCGTATGACAACAGGAACCGGCGATGACTGTTCAGAATGCCGAGGCACCATGCAGAGAGCACCAGCAGCGCTGCGCCGGGAAAGAGAATCTGTACCAGGTGAATGGTAAGCAGCCGTTTCTCACCATGAAAGCCAGGCGCAATCAGGTCGATGAGCCACGGCGTAATCAGAATTCCGGCAACGACGAAGATTGTTCCCACGAAGAACAACAGAGAAAAGATGGCCTCAGCCAGTTCGGAGGCCTCTTCGTGCCGCTCCTCGGCATTCAGGCGCGCATACACCGGGATAAACGATGCCGAAAGTACGCCTTCTCCGAAGAGATTTTGAAGGAAGTTGGGGATGCGGAACGCTGCACGAAAGGCATCGGCGGCATCGGAGTTGCCAAAGTAATGCGCAAAGATCCGGTCGCGGACCAGGCCGACGACACGGCTGAGCAGAATGCCCGTTGCAACGGCCAGCGCGTGTGTCTTGGCGGAACTGCTGCGAGTCTGTGTCTTCAAACCTCGATTATAAAAACAGCACCGGTCTCTCTCTGCACAGGCCCTCCACAGCAGCCCCCATCCGCCGGAATTTTCTCCCGTTTTCAAAGTCTTTTCCCTGCCGGGGTGTCCAGTAAGATATACCTCTCTGATTCGTTCGGCTTTTTAGACCTACTGAAAGGCGGCTGGGCAGAATTGATGAACGACGACCTTCTGGCAAAGGCCCGGCAGTACGCAAAACAGGCAGATCTCTCCATACGCGCCGCCGCACTATTGCGTATTGCGCGAGCTGAGTCCGTCAAAGACATCTCCAGCGCTCGCCGAAGCTTGATGGACGGGCTTGCTCTGCTCGACGAACTTCCGAAAAGAGGCAGCGACCATCTCCACGACGAAGCGCGTGAGGTTGCGGCGGCAGTCGATCCCAGGATGTTAGATCAGACTCCGTCGGAAACACCCCATCATGGTTTCCCGGAAAGAACCGTCCAGATCATGGTCGAACACGGTCACATCGATCCAGCGGTGAACTATCTGCTCGCATGTGATGCCCCGGACTCATTTCCCTTCCTCTATCTGGGCAACGTCCTGCATAAGCTCGATCCCATGAACGCCGCCGATGCCGGCCGGCGCGTTGCGATACTACGCAAAGCATTCGAGATGTGGCGAGCGGATATTTTCAATTCGGACCGCGATCGCAGACACTTCCTCTATATCTTCGGCCGCGCATGGAAGGAGCTTCCTCCGCAGGAAGCTCTCGCGATGGTGCACGCCATCGTCGACGAGGCACTCCAGGAACCCGATTACGGAATCTCCGCCGGCTACCCCGACGGCGTTCATTTCAGCTCACTTCGCCAGAACTCGATCTTCCAGGTGCTGCACATCCTCATGCATCTGGATCCTCCGCGCGCCAGAGCTCTTATCGACTCGCACGATCAGCTTGCCGCAGCAGTACACCGCTATCCAAACGGGCGCGAAACGATAGAGCAGGAGGCCGCGGCTGAAGCAGAGCGGCTGAAGGCCGCAGGATCGACCCGTGACCGTGGAGGCTATGTTCTCACAGGCAGTCGTAAAGATTTTCCGAGACAGCTCAGGCTCATGGAGGCGATTCGCTCGGGAGAGTTCGACTTTCCCTTCGAAGACGCCACCGAAGAGTACCGCGAAGATACCTCTGCCGCATCACCGAACTTCGCACCGAAAGCATTCTGGCCGTCTACCGGAGCATTTCGCTCTGTTGCATACCAGGCCGGCAAGCGGCTGGGTATCGATGCCATACCGTTATTAGAACGGATTGAAGATCCGGATCTCCGCCTGTTCGCCATGATTGAGCTGGCCGCGGCAATGAACGGCGTTCCGCCACCTTCGGTTAGGTGGATGAGGCGGCCGCGCCCAAATCCGTATAAATACCGCCGCCGGAGATAGACAGCGACCGTAGAAAAGCAGCCGGGCTTGTCATGAAGGAACCCTGATGGCCGCTTTATCGTTTGCCCCCAATGCGGCTTGCAACTTTCAACGGGCAGTGGCTATCGTGATCCCGTCCCAAAAAGGACACGATATGAAGATCCGTAATGCTTTGCTCAGCGGCATATCTCTCGCTTGTCTCTCCGCCGGATGGCTCCACGCGCAGGCACCCGCACCCAAAGTGAAAACAGCGCAGGGCGAAGCCGCGGGCAAGTGGATTCGCGACGGAAATGAGAAAGCCTTCCTCGGCCTGCCCTATGCTGCTCCGCCGGTCGGCAATCTTCGTTGGAAGGCTCCTCAACCGCCTTCCGCATGGAGCGGCGTACGTGATGCAACAAAGTTCGGCAATCGTTGCCAGCAGTGGCATGTGTGGGACGACTATATCTTTACCGACGCCGGTCCCTCCGAAGACTGCCTTTACCTCAATGTCTACACACCAGCAGCAGCGAAGCAGGGCAGCAAACTCCCCGTCATGGTCTGGATTCACGGCGGAGGCTTCCTCGCCGGCGCTGCCTCCGAGCCGCGCTATACCAATCCTGCTCTCGTTGCGAAGGGCGTCATCGTCGTCACACTGAACTACCGCCTGAACGTCTTCGGTTTCCTCGCCAGTGAAGACCTGGCCAAAGAACAGGGCGGCCATGCCGGCAACTACGGCTTTATGGATGAGGTCGCCGCGCTGCGCTGGGTGAAGGCAAACATCGCCGCATTTGGAGGCGATGCCAACAACGTCACCATCTTCGGCGAAAGCGCCGGATCCTTTGCCATCAGCGCGCTTACCGTGGCTCCCTCGGCACGCGGCCTGTTTCACAAGTTCATCGGAGAGAGCGGCGCCTTCTTCGGCAGCGCCATTCCAATGACAGCCGCCAATGAACGCGCCAAACGCGATCAGGCTTTCGTCACCGCACTCGGCGCAAACAATCTCGAAGAGCTTCGTGCTCTACCCGCTGAAAAAATTCTTGAAGCCACACAGAAGCAGCGCGGCATCGGCTTCTCCGCCGTCGTCGATGGAACCTTCCTTCCCGAGTCTCTACAGGACGCCTACGCCGCAGGCCGGCAGACACACGTACCGTCCATCATCGGCTGGAATCGTGACGAACGCGCCGGCACGCTCTCCAAAGACATGACCGCTGAAAAGTGGAAGGCTTATGCCAAAGAGCACTACGGTGCAAAGGCCGACGAATTCCTCGCAGCCTTCCCTGCCAACACCGACGAGCAAGCCATTCGCTCCGCGGATGACTTCACCACCAACGGCTTCATTGCCATGGGAGCATGGAGATGGGCAGAGGCACAAAGTAAGACAGGACAATCACCTGTCTATCGCTTTCGCTTCGATCGCCCTGCCCCGGCAGAGCCCCTCCACCCGACAGGCAAATACGCCTTCCACTCCACTGAGCTTGAGTATGTCTTCGGCACCCTCGATGCCCGTCAGGGAGCGACATGGCAACCAGCCGACCGCAAACTGAGCGATGAAGTCGTCACCTACTGGGCCAACTTCGCCCAGACCGGGGACCCGAACGGTAACGGTTTACCCAAGTGGCCACGCTATGACAAGGAGAAGAAGCTGATTCATCTCGACGATCCGATAACCGTCAGCCCGGACACAACGCACGCCGAGTTCGAGTTTCTTGCAGACGAGCCGGCGCAGGCGATGCGTTAGTGGCGTCGTCAGATGATGGTATTTTTGTCTGTCACTTCGGAGCATCAGCGGAGAAATCTGGTTCTCCGCTGCGCAGACCCTCAGCGGCTAAAGCCGCATTGTTCTTTACATCCTGTGCGGCATGGCTAAAGCCATGCCCTTAAGCAAGGCATTCGCGCGAAGCGCGAAGCGAGATAATGCTTTTGTTTCGTATTGCTCCACGAGAAACTTATTGAACCGTTGCGCGCAGCGTGACCACTTCGCACCGCAGGTGCGATTGTCTTGCTTAAGGGGGCGGCTTCAGCCGTCCCGTATAACGCCGAAGAAGACACGCGGCTTTAGCCGCTGAGGTCAAAATTCAAGACGCCCGAACATCCATGCCGCACAAACACAAGGGCCGGACATTCGTCCGGCCCTGGCTCTTTCTACTTATCCGACATCGACGGCGGAGCCTCACCCGTATCCCAATGCGTCGGCTTATCCGTCATCACCAGCTTCAACTCCCCACCCGCAACGAGCTGTTCATGCGTGAACCACGAACGCTGATAGGGCTTACCATTCCACGTCGCGCTCGCAATATAGATATTGCGAGCCGACAGGTTCTCCGCCACCACCGAGAACTGCTTGCCGTTGCCCAGCGTGATCGTCGAACGCGGGAACGATGGCGAGCCGATCAGGTAGACATCCTGCGCCGCCACCGGGAAGTAGCCCATGCGGTTGAAGACATAGAACGAACCCATCGCGCCCGAGTCATCGTTACCTGGCAACCCGGCTTTGCCCGAGTGATAGCTGGCATCGAGCACCGAATGAATCGTCTTCGCCGTGCTGCTCTGCTCACCGATCCAGTTATAGAGATACGGCGTCAGGAAACCGGGCTCATTGCCGACGTCGTAGCGATAACGGAAGCGATGCTCTCCGGCCTCGGAGAAGAACAGGTCGAGCCGCTTCTTGAAGGCAGCATCGCCACCAATCGTCTTGATCAGCTCGCGCACATCCTGTGGCACATAAAGCGAATAGGTCCAGGTGCTGGCTTCGTAGAAGTTGTCTTTATACCAGGTGCCCACCAGGCGCGGATTGAAGAGCTCCTCCCAGCTTCCATCCGCATGCTTCATCCAGATGAAACCCTTGATGTCGCCCCCCTCAGTGTGATCCACCGCTTCCGGATACCATAGTTTCTTCCAGTTGCTTGACCGCTCCGCGAAGAGCTTCGCATCGGCATCGTGATGCAGCCCCTTCGCCATCAACGCGACGGCATAGTCGTTGGCTGCATACTCCATTGAGCGCGAGCCTGGACGATCCGGACCACCGGCAGGATCGGAGTGTTCGATCGAGAGATACCCGAGCTTCTTCCACTCGTCCATGTCGCCGCGGCCGAAGCGAATGGGATCGGTCGATTCCACATCAGCATCATGCCGCATGGCCTTGTAGACACGCTCCCAGTCGAGACCAGGCACATGCTTTAGATAAGCATCGGTGAACATCATCTCCGCGTCAGAGCCGCCCTGCGTTCTTCCCGCGAAGTTGCCGGAGCGGCCGTCGACGAAGAAACCGTCGTGGTCCTGAATCTCCAGCAGCGACTGTAGGATGCCGGTCACGCGCTTCGGCGCGATCAGCGTCAGCAATGGTGTCGAAGAACGGAAGGTATCCCAGATGCAGTAGAAGTCGTCGTAGTACGGAAGAGTGCTCTTCCACAGCGGATTCTCGCCGGTGCGGTCCACCGGCATCAGCATGGAGTGATACAGACCGGTGGCAAACTGCTGCCGCTCATCGGCCGTACCGCCTTCAACCTTAGTCGTCGACAGCTCCTTGTCCCAGGCCGCAACTACTGCCTTGCGCGTGCTCTCGAAGTCGAAGCCTGCAACTTCAGTCGTCGCATTCTTCTTTGCCTGCTCAATCGAGACAAACGAGACGCCCACCTTCACCATCACCGGCTTTGCGCCAGGAGCAAAGGTCAGATATGCGCCCGTACTGACAATCGGCGCCGGAGGCTTGGGCAGTGTCTGCATCGTGAACGGCATCTTGTAGCTCGCCGTCTTCGCTCCGTCCTGCGGAGCTTTGCCGTCCTCCCAGGTTCCGCTGGTCACTGCCGGTGTATCGGTCACCAGGTAGAAGTACACACGCATTGGCGTGGTCTGGATATTCCAGCCGATCACCGAGTCCTGCTCCCCTGCGATCTCCGTTGGAGACAGCACCTGCACTTGGGTCGAAGACACGATCTGGCCTTCGTCATAGCGGTGCGGTGAATCATGCAGCTTCATCAGTAGATGACCGACATCCACCAGCAGCGTGCGCTGCTGCCCATCGGGATAGGTAAACCTGTACACAGGCGTGCGGCGCGCCGTCGTGATCTCCGCACGGATACCCGTGTCGCCCAGACCGACTGCGTAATAACCAACCTCGGCATGCTCATCCTTGCGCGGCACCGAGCTGTGCGCCGGATCAGCCTTGCCCAGCATCGGCTGCACCGAGATATTGCCGTACTTTGGCCCGCCGCCCGTACCCGAGACATGAAGCTGCGAAAAGCCGTTCAGATTACCCGTAGCCGCCCATCCGGCATTGCCCTGGTTGGTTCCATAGTCAGGCCCTGGCTTGGCCATACCAAATGGCAGCGTTGGTCCGACGAAGACATTCCCTCCCCTATCGGCGCCCAGCATGGGATCGATCTCAGAGGCCTTCTGCGCCCACAGAACGGCAGACATACAAGAAACAAAAACAAGAGTATTGCGGAGAAGATATCGCATCACAGACGTCTTTATACTCCACCCACGTTAACGATGTCGCTATTGGAGAGATAGGGGTGGGAGCAAGAGTCCGTCACTTTTGGCTTGTCATCCCGAAGGGATCCGCTTTCCTATAGGGGTAGAGCAGGGCTTGTGCATCTATGGGCGTTTTCCTCAATGAAAACGCCCGCTGCGCGCTCCTCCCGGGATACCCAGCAACAGGAAAAATGCTCTAACGACATCAATTCCCAGAAGGATAAGCAGCATTATCGATCCGAAAGAACGTGATCCTGCCACGCTCCTTCTTCAACTGCATACGAAGCTGTTGCTCAATTGCCTCTATCGGCGCCACGGATAAGAAAGCGGCAATGCGAAGCGCGCTATCCACGCGAAACCTCAGCGTATTGGGAGAGTGTATCGAGCTCGTGCGAATGATTCGGCAAAGGCAGATTTTCTCCGCTCTCTCCGGGGCTCCACCCCAGCATGCTGCCTGGGTCGCTACGAAATGACAAATAAGAAGCAATCGCCTCTGCAGCGCTCACCCATTAATGAATGACGAGAAGCCCCGCGTCATGCAGCTTGGCCGGCGTGGTCTTGAGCCGCAAACTCGAACATCCAAATCTCATATAGTCATCCATGATCTGTATGAGAGAGTCATCTGGGATTCCCAGCTTGTGTTCCAGGGTGTCAAGGATGGTCTCGAAACTCGAGATTGCCTTGCAAGAGATATCATCCGGCAACGTCTCTACGATCCATGCAGTGCAGTCATCCGGGCCTTCGTGAGCAAAGACCCGTTCGTTATGGAAGATCTGCAGTTCGTAATCGTGCGGGATATGGAGTCTCTCCATGATCTGGGTTAGTTTCGGGGATCTTCCGCTGGCATACCAGGGGGTAGCCACTTTACGAGTTCTATTCTTTCGGTTCATAGGGCCGCTTCCAAATTTGAAACAATGAGAAAAATATTTATTGGTATCCGCTATAGTGCACTTATGTCTTGCCGTGCAGGAACTGAGGTTCGCGAGCTTTTACTTGATAGCCGGCGTAGCCTCGATCGTATTGCGGACGGGAAAAGTGACGAGCTCCCTCGCCTGGCCCATCAGCAACGTACTGCCTTTGAACTGTGGCGATTGCATGTCGAACGCTGTCTCGAGTGCAGCTCGAAGGAAACGGTGACTATCCTTCGCAGCGAAATGCGTGGAACCAATGACTTCCCGCTCGGCAGCGTGATGAAAGTTGTGCATCCGTAGGTTGTGACGATGGTGGCGGACACTGGCAATTTTGGTGCCGTTCCGCGTCATGGTCACCGTCGCATCGGTAACACTCACACCTCCGCGCCCCGTCAGGCTCGCTGCAAACGCTGCGGTCATATCGTGCGACAGCAGATGCCTCCCGCTCAGGAATGCCAGACTCAACGGGTTGAGTGCCATGCGCTCGAGAAGCTGTCTAATTCGTCTTGCCTTTCCTCCGTTCATGTATGACCTCCTGGGTCTGCCGGTCATGCGCTGCAGGCGAGTGTTAGGGAGTATCGGCAGGTCAAAATAGATTGGCAAAGTATTTCACTGTGATAGTTGGGTTTCACGGTGAAGTGACCGCAAGCCATTTGAATGAAAGCCCTTACATCCAAAGGTGAAGTTCCTCATTGCACAGTTTTTGCTGCAACGAAGATTAGAGATAGCTAATGAATTCGGATTCAGCAATCACCGCCGAATTTGTTCGTTGAAATGACTAACCATGGACGGATATTCAGGGTCCTACTGGAGCCGCGTTCGCTTGGTAAACGATTACTGGCCGGAGTGTGAAGTATCGGAGAAGCGATTTCTCCCCCGCCTCTTTACTCTGCCTTCAGCGGCCAGAGCCGCGTTACTTTCAGGCCCCATATGGGACGGCTGAAGCTGTCCCCTTAAGCAAGACATTCGCACCCTTGGTGCGAAATAGTTGCTTACGCGCAACGGATGGATCAATGTGGAGAAGCATACCATTATCCACGTCACGAGATGGTTTTTCTTAAGGGCACGGCTTTCAGCCGTGCCGTATCAGCGTGAAAAGGCAAGCGGCTTTAGTCGCTGAGGTCCCGTTTTTTGTTGTCGGAGTTACGGGACTCAAGTCACTCTAAGGATTCACACGCCAGGCGACCACGGAGCTCGCGGCCGCATCGCCGGCAAGATTATTCGTCTTAAGCAGAACCTCAAAGTGAGACGCCCCACCGCCCGTCAGCTTCACCTGCCGCCAGAACTGCCTCAGGTGCTCCTGGTTCGAGACAAACTCCCACGCACAGGCTGTAGCCGCCATGGAGGTTCCTTCCAGGATCAGGATGTTACCCGCTCCGCTGGGATTGGCCAGATACGAAACCTTGCAGTAGACCGTACGTGTCCGCTCGTTAGGGTCGGAGATCCATTCCGTCGCCTCTCCCGGCAATGGCTTCCGGTTCTCGATCGTGTAGATTCCCTTGTCCTGGTCTTTCTTCAGGATGAAGTTCATCTCACCCTGGAACATCAGACCCCAGGGATTGGTTTCACTGCTGCCGATCAGCACGACATTGCTCTGCTTCAGATCGTTTGGTCTGACATCGCGGGCAAAACGCACCGACGGTTCAACGTTCTGCGCCCGCGCGACATGCGAAAGCTTCTGGATGATCTCCAGATCCACCACGGAGGTATAGCGCCGGGAGAGCACGGTCACCGCCAGGCGTTGCTCCGGGCTGGAAGGTCCATCATCTTTTCCAAAGGCAAAGGTCAGATAGTCCGCCAGAGTGAGGTTCGTATGCTTGAACTCCTGCCAGACGGAGAGACTGCTATCGCTCGGCACCAGGATCGTCGGGCGCTGCCGGTTGAAGATCTGCGGCCAGAACTCGCGCTCCATCGCGACATCTCCAAGGTGGGCCCGGTAGAACCAGACACCGGCAAGCGAGAGTAGCGCAAACAGAACAAACACGGCGGCACCGACCCAGAGCATTCTCCGGTCCGGAGCCTGCACTTGCTCCTGCGTATCGCCCTGGTTATCCACTCCGGCCGCCGATACGTCCTCGTCCTCCGGTTCCTCGGAGGGCAGCGCCCCCACACCGACGGCGCCGCAGTTTGGAACACACGGCTCAAAACGGGGCTGATAGGCGCCACGCGGAATTACCAGGCGCACCGTCTCCTCGCGGCCCTCGTTCAGGTAATACATCTCCAGCTTGCGGCGCAGGCGGCTGGCATGGGAACGCACAATGCCGTCGATGCTCGGGTCATAGTCGGTCGGAAGCTGAAAGACCGTACGCCCGATGTCCTTCTCGTTGATCTCCGAGACCCGTCCCTGGATCTCAAGCTCACAGATGTGCAGCAAAAAGCTCGAGAGCCGCTCGGATCGATGGAAGTGCTTTGAGGCAATAATCCGGCTGACCAATTCACGCTTCGCAAGCGGCGACACCGCTTCGTGACCTGGTATCAGGCGATCGGCTTTTCCCTGTTCGGCGATATCGCTATCCTACGCCAGCTCCATTAATTGAACGCCTACAACTTAGGTATCGGCCTCTCACTGGGCGATTTAACATCTTTCATCTCGCTGAAAATAAAAGGCAAATTTCCTGTTTCGGTGAATTGTCTGGAAGTCTGGCAACCAGGGCGGCTACCGTGTAGCTGGTTGGCGGGCTGCGTTACTCGTTCCTATTCGCTCGGCAGTCGCCGGCCACCCCTCTTGGCTCACCGGCGCGTCCGATCAGCCAATCTGCCTCGTTCTCCATATCTTCGGGCAAGCCCCATTGTCCGATCGACAAGCTTCCATTGGGCCTTGGATAGTTCGCTATCCAGGGCATTTTTTTGTAGGGGGGTCCCAAAAGCCATCGACACCTTAATTAAGAAGGCGCATGCTCTGTGTCGGATGCATGACATAAATACTTGAGGTGGCAGCAGGCTCCTCCCCGCTCCACCCCAAGCGGGGCACGCCGATCGTCAGCCAATCCTGGCCGGAGTTAGCAGGTCGGCAAGACCAACCCTGCGCAGCATCTCCGCCCGCACGCGGTCGAGCACTCCATTCACCACCTCGGCTCCATCCTGGGTCGGGTCCACATGCACCCGGAACGGACGCTTCCCGAAGGGCGCATCGACGATCTTCACTACTGCGTTGCCCACCGCGGCGACATCGGCATCCTCCGGAACGATAGCCGCGAAACCCTTCATCACCTCTTCGCCGAAGTTCTTATAAGGCCCCGCCTCATACTCCGCCACCCGTGTATGGTCGGCAGGACGCCCGGAGTGCGCGAAGTGATTGGTTCCGCCCGTAAACGCTCCCGGAACCACGATCGAGGTCTCGATGCCCCAGCGCGTGAGCTCGCGGGCATAGATCACCGCCAGCGCATCCATCCCGGCCTTCGCCGCAAAGTACGGAGCCAGGTACGGTGGCGTGCCACCCGCCGCGCTGCTGCTCGAGATCCAGATCAGCAGCCCCTTCCGCTGCTTGCGCAACTGGGGCAGTGCTGCCCGGTTCACACGTTGCGTGCTCAGCACATTCACGTCATACAGCTCCGCCAACTGCTCCGGCGTGAAGGCCTCTGCCGGACCGAAGACCATATGACCGGCGTTATGGATCACCACATCCAGGCGCCCGTTTTCCGCCACGATCTTCGCGATGGCCCCATCGGCTGACTCCTGCGAGGCGACATCCAACTCGATCGTCCGTAGATCAGCCTTGTTCTCTTCGGAGAACGTTTTCGCCGCCTCCACCTGCGGTGCATTGCGTCCCGCGGTGTCACGCATGCTTGCATAGACGGTGTGTCCTGCCTTGGCCAGAGCGCGCGCCATCAGCGCTCCAAATCCACTCGATGCTCCCGTGATCACAATTACGTCTTTCATCGCAGTTCCCTTTCCCGTTCTGTTGCGTTGGTGATGATCGATGCGTTGCGGCCGCGTCTCAGGCGAAGCCGCCGTTCGCGCGGAGCACCTGTGCATTCACCCAGCCGCCGTCCGGCCCGGCAAGGAACGCGACGACGTTAGCGATATCCTCGGGCTGCCCTAACCGCTCCAGCGGAGCCAGCTTGCTGAGCTGCGCAATCTGCTCCTGCGTCTTGCCATTCAAGAACAGGTCGGTTCCCGTCGGGCCAGGGGCAACGGCATTCACCGTGATGTTGCGTCCGCGTAGTTCATTCGCCAGCACCGGCACCAGGCCTTCAACGCCGGCCTTCGACGCGATATACGGTCCATAGGTCGGGAACGACTTCGCCAACACACTCGACGAGAAGGCGATGATGCGGCCACCCTCGGCCACATGCTGCGCCGCTTGCGATAACACCAGGAAGGCTCCGCGCAGATTGGTCTGGATCACCTTATCGAAGGTCTCCACATCGCCCTTCGCGATCGACGACAGAGGCATGATGCCGGCGTTGTTCACCACCACATCGACGTGTCCATAAGCCTCAATCGTCTTATCGAACAACTGCTTCACATCATCGGGATTGCTCACATCGGCCTTCACCGCCAGCGCTTCACCATCGGCACTGCGGATCTCGTTCACAACCTCCTGCGCCAGTTCACTATTGCCCGCATAGTTCACCACCACCGCAAATCCATCGGCCGCCAGCCGCTTCGCGATCGTGCGGCCAATGCCGCGGGATGCTCCGGTAACAATTGCTGTCTTCGCCATGACTCTTCTCCTACTCCCATCAGCTCCGTTGTTTGAAGCTGCCTATGAATGGAGAATGCGCCGGCCATTGCTATAAATCCAATACATAGTACAAATACTGATTATGTGTTCACTGCATGATGCTATATACACAGAATGGATCAGCGAGGATCTGGGTGCCCATCCATCGCAAATCGGGGTCTCCGACGAATTTCGTTCGCTGGGGTGACAACGCAATGGGTGGGATACATTCATCGCGTCTTGAGCACAATTTAGGGCTGGAACTGGGTGGGAGCAGCGGGCTTTAGCCCGCTGATAAAAGGCTCTAAAAAGACGGGCTTTAGCCCTGGGCCCTTCTCGATATCAAGACAAAGGCCCAGGGCTAAAGCCCATTTGCGTGGAGAGCCAATACACCGTGGGCTGAAAGCCCACGGCTCCCACCAATTCGAGCTCCGCTCGAACATCCCACTCACACTACGCGTGAATGGGGCACCAGTGTATCGGTCAGTCTCCGCTTATGGTTTCCCCACCAGATTCGCTCTCATCGATTGCCGATCGGGACGGATCCTGAAGTTCCCATAGCAAAGCAAACGCAGGATCGAATCAGGGCGCACATACCAGCTTCCCCAACTGAGCGGAGAATCTCCACGATCATCCCGCGCATCAAGCTTTGCCCCATGCCTCAAAAGCAATTCAATCGTCGCTTCGCTTCCGAACGCAGCAGCACGATGAAGCGGTGTCTCCCCTCTGGTTCGTGCATCCCGCATGAAACCGCCGGTTTCAGCGCCACTCTTAGTGGCTACATTAGGATTCGCTCCAGAGGAGAGCAGCACCTCAAGCACCCAGTCGTGTGAAACGCGATCCGTAGTGCAAAGGGCACTATGAAGAGGCGTCTCACCGGTCTCACTATCAGCGGCGTTGACGTCTGCTCCCTGCTCGATCAGGAACTTGCACAATCTCCAATGCCCATGAAAGCATGCGCCGTTCAGATCGAGGTTGGTTCCAAGCGAAGCCAATGGAACTCCTTTCGAAAGCAGGAATCTGATGGCGCTGACATCGCCGTAGTACGCACACCAGCTTAGAAGCGAGACGCCGTCCTTATCCTGTGCATCTGGAGCGAGGCCTGCTTTCACCAACTCAAACACAAGGTCTGTGCGCCCGTCGGCAAACTCTCGCAGGAGTGCATCGATCTCTTTTACCATGCTCACCTCCGCGCCAATCATAGCCCTCTGACATTGACGTCGGGGCTTTTAGCGTAGCGGAGAAATCTCCGCCCTCAATCCCCCAGCGCCGAAGCTTCCTTCAGATACTCAAAGCTCCGCTGCTTCGCCGCCAGGTCGCGGCTCTCGATCACAGGCAACATCAACGTCACGCACAAGCCGGGTCTCTCTGTCAGATTCCGCGCTGAGATCGTACCCGCATGCAGCGCCATTGCGCGGCTTGCGATCGCAAGTCCAATCCCATAGCCATCCTGCGTGTTGTGCCGCTGATTGCCTACCCGATAGAACGGCTTGAAGACCGTCTCCAACTGGTCCTCCGGAATTCCCGGTCCGCTGTCCGTTACGCAGAGAACAGCAACGACTCCTCCCGCGCTCTCCTGCCGGGTAAGCTCAATCTGCACCATCTTGCCCGGCGGCGAGTAGCGGATCGCATTTCGCACAACATTCTCCAACGCCTGGCGCAGCAGCACCGTATCGCCGGTCACTATCGAGTCCTGCTCCACTAAAAGCTCTACTCCTCGGCCCATCCCCTCAGCCTCATAGCTCACATCCGGCAACAGTTCCTCAACCATGTGGCTGAGAGAAAACACCTCCCGCGGCGACAGGTTGTCGAGGTTCTCGACATAGGCAAGCGAGAGGATCTGCCCGATCAAGGTATTCAGACGCGATGACTCCAGCTCGATCCGGCCGAGATGCTGATCAATACTCTCTTTACGCCCCTCACGCGCAAGCCCCAACGCAAGGTTCAACCGTGCAAGCGGCGACCGCAGCTCATGCGAGATATCGCGAAGCAGCATCCGCTGCGCTACTACAAGCGACTGGATGCGGTCGGCCATGCTGTTGAAGTCCACCATCAGGCCATCGAGGTCGTCCGTCAGATGGAAGACGCTGACCAGCTTGCGTGTGATGCGCCCCTGACTGACACGTGTATCCAGAGCCCCCTCCGCGATCTGCGTGCTCGCCTGCCTCAGCCGCCGGATCGGCAGAACCACCAGCACCGCAAGAAATAGCGTCACCACACCGGAGATGCAGATCGTCGTATAACCGGGCAGCAGGCCATACAGCTGCAACGCCGTCTTATAGCGGTTCTCGAAGAGAAGCACATACGGCACACCGCTGTCGGAACGTACCGGCGTCGCAATCACCTGGTAGACAGCATTGTTGGCCGTCATCCGCTGACCGCTCTTTACCGTCTCGGAGATAAGCTGGCGGGCGCCTTCAACATCCTGGTTACCGCAGACGATCGTTCCATCCGCCGTCGCCAGCGACATTCTGTCCTCAGACTTGTTCAGAGAGCTCACGCGCTCTGCGCAGGCGTTCTTCTCATGCAGCGCAATCATCTCGCGGCCGTTCATCTGCAGCGATGCATTCAAGGCATCGATCAGCTCGGGATTATGGATATGGCGATGCGGCTCGAAGTCCGAGATGATAATGACCACACCGGCCGCCAACCAGTACGCGAGAAAGATTTTAATAATGAGACTTCTCATCTTCAGGGCCTTCGCAATGGACTACAGAAAGTTGGCTTACTTAGTGACCGGCGGTCTCTGAAACCAGCACGTATCCGGAGCTCCGCACCGTCTTGATGGTGTACGGCAAAGCATGCAGGCTCTCAAGCTTCTTCCGCAGGCGCGAGATATGCATATCCACGCTGCGGTCAAAAGGATGGAAAGGCCGGTCCAGAACACGATTCGTCAGATCTTCCCGGCTCAGCACTGCTCCGGGAGCATCAAAGAGCGCCTTCAACAAAGCAAACTCAACATCTGTGAGGGCAAGCTGGCTCTCACGATATGAGACCACCCGCTTGTACAGGTTGAGCGACAGACCTTCGCTCCCCTGGATAGGAATAGTCACCGCCGCCAGTCTCTCCTGGCGCCGCACCATCGCACGGATGCGCGCCACCAGCTCACGTGTGCTGAAAGGCTTGGGAACAAAGTCGTCCGCCCCGCACTCCAGCCCCGCAACACGATCGGCCTCTTCCTTCAACGTGGTGAGAAGCAGCACGCCCACCGTCGAAAACTCGCGCAAAGCGGAAAGCACCTTGTACCCATTCATATCCGGCAGCATGATATCCAGCAGCACAACATCATGATTGCCACGGCGAATCGCATCCAGCCCATCCCGGCCTGTATGCGCCATGCACAGGTCGAAGCCATGCATTGCGAGATAGTCCCGGAGCATGGAACACAGCTCCACGTCGTCATCAATAATCAACACCGGTCTCATAAGCAGACGCTCCTGAAACGGTTGAACCGATTTATCTTTCCGGACAGAGCAATGCTCCTAAAGGTGTAGAGCGGAATCTTGGCTGTTTGCGCCGTTTTCCTGCGAAGAAAACGGCATTCGCAGCTTTATCCAAAGCTACCGTATTAGGAGAATTGCTCCAGAGCCCACCGCACAGTTCCCTGGGAACCGCCGCGGACGAAACTGCGAGAGTCGAACAATACAGCGTGTCGAGAAACTTCAATGGCCCACGGCTCGAAACAGGCGAAGACGGCTCATCGGCCCAGGCGTGTAGTACACGTATCCCCAGATTTTCGGAGGCTCTTTTCAATTCTGGGAGCGAAATTGAAGTTAATGTATCTCGAAACGAGCGAGTCCGCACCCATTTTCTTACTTCATCGTGGAAAGAATGCTCTTCGGCACCTTTGCCGCAACGTTGTACTTCGCGTCCACCAGCTCCGTGATGTCGTACTTCAGCGTGGAGGCAAACAGGATCGCCACCTCGCTGTCGCTCAGGCCGTACTGTTTCTTGATCCACGTCGCAAGCTGCGACGTCGCCACCTGGATCGATTCAGGAACAGATCCCGTGACACCGAACGCAATCAGGTATTCCTTCGTCTCTGCCCGGACTTGCCCTGTTGAATCGCCTTTGATCACCTCTACCGAGAAGTCAACATCCATCGACGTCTCCAACGCGCTTCCTGTGAGTTCACCGTCACCCATGGCGGCGTGGCCATCGCCCATGCCAAGCAGAGCACCCGCATGAAAGACCGGAAGATAGACCGTGGTGCCCTCCACGTTGTCGTTGTAATCCAGGTTGCCGCCGAACGGTCCCAGGTCGCCGCCGCGATACTGCTCGTCTCCCGGAGGAGCCACTGAGATGCATCCCAACATCGGCTTCAGCGGCACACTGTAGTTCTTCATATGCTCCGAAGGATGCGCCGGAACCGCGATTCCCTTCTCCGGCAACAACGTCCACTCTCCGCTGAAATCAGGATCGTACTTCGCCCCCACCAGATAAGCCGCCGTCACCGCATGCGCGTTGATCCTGGTTCCCTGGCGCGCCGTCGCGCGATTCGTGCGTACTTTCAGCAGATGCAGCGCCAGCGTATCGCCGGGCAGCGCTCCCTCTACATAAAAGGGGCCGATGTTCGAGTCGCCGCCGCGATGACGAATCCCCTTCGCGTCTACGCCGCCGGCATCCGCTGTCCACGTGTGAACGACATCCCCGGAAAAGATATGCAGCGCCGGCGCCACCGAGGCCGAGTAGGTCGCATACAGTTCCTTCGGCTCGAACTTGATCGAGCGCGGAGCAGCCGGCGGTGTCGCCGCGCGATCCATCGTCCAGTTCACCGTAGCCTCGGCTGCTCCTCTACCGCCGCCACCACCACCGAAGCCGCCACCAGCGCCGAAGCGATTCCGCATAGCCATCGTTCCGCTGCCGGCAAAGCTCGCTCCATTCAAGGTCGCACTCAGCTTGCCCGCGGGCTTGCCGTCTTCGTCAGTCAATGACAATTCCAGCTTGTCGCCGGCCAGTGTTCCCTCCACCTTCGACGAGCCCCAGCTTCCGCTCACCTTGTCTCCCTGCACCTGCAGCAATACATGCGCATACTGTGGCTCACCCGGCGTTGCCACCTTGGCGACCCACTCACCGGAGACATCGGCGGCCACGGCCATACGCCCGCACAACAAAACACCAGCAACCGCTGCAATCCTCATCCACTGCTTCGCCATCACGAACTCCTCTTTCCTTTTGTTGCAGCCAATGGGAATTACTTATTCAGCAGGGCGACCGCGCTCTTCGGCACCTTCGCCACAACGTCGAAGTGCGGATCCACCAGCTCGGTGATGTCGTACTTCAGCACATCGCCGAAGAACAACGCGATCTCGCTGTCTGTAAGTTTGTAGTCCTTCTTCACCCAATCCGCGAGTTGGGTCGTCGCCAGTTGGATCGACTCCGGTACAGACCCTGAAACGCCGAATGAGACCAGATAGTCCTTCGTCTCCGCTCGCACCTGTGACGTCTGATAGCCCTTGATCACATCCACCGTAAAGGTCACGTCGACTGATGTCTCAAGGCCCGTGCCGACCACTTCGCCATCGCCCATCGCTCCATGCGCATCGCCAAAGCCAAGCAGCGCGCCCGGATGGAAGACCGGCATGTACATCGTCACGCCCTCGACGTTGTCGTTGTAGTCGAGGTTGCCGCCGAAGACACCAAGATCAGTGCCGCGATACGCCTCCTCTCCCGGAGGAGCGACCGAGATGCAGCCCAGCATCGGCTTCAATGGAATCGTCAGATGCGGCAGACCTGGCGTCGCCGGCAATGTCGCCGTCCCCTTCTCCGGCTCCTGCTTCCAGTTGCCGTTGAAGTTCGCGTCGTACTTTGCCGCCACCGCGTATGCCTGCGTCACCGCATGCTGATTGAAGCGGCTTCCCTGACGGCCGACCGGTTTATTGACGCGGATCTTGCTGAATTTAACAACCAACGTATCGCCGGGCAGCGCTCCCTCAACATAGAAGGGACCGACATTCGCATCGCCGCCGGTTCCATGTCGCACCGCATTCGCATCGCGGCCCGCCGTATCCATCGTGCGCGTGTTCACCGTATCGCCGGGAAAGATATGCAGCGCCGGTGGCTCAGCCGCTGAGTAAATTGAGTAAAAGACCTTCGGCTCATAGTCGTATGTCTTCGCCGCGGCGGGAGCCTTCACCGGCCGTGTCAGCGACCACGTTACATCCATCGGCGGCTGTGCCGGTCCTCCCGGACGCCGCGCCAGTGTCACACTGCCGTCGCCGGTCAACGTCTCTCCGCTGACAGCGCCCTTCAGACTGCCGGCCGTCTTTCCGCCCGCATCCAGAAACGTAAGCTCGACCTTGCCGCCGTTCAGCGTTCCCTGCACGGTAAAACTTCCCCAGGCTCCGCTCAGCTTCGTTCCCTCGGCCGCCAGCGTTACATGTGCATACTGGGCCGTGTACTGCGAGTCGAACGGACCGCTGATCTTCCCTACCCACTCTCCCGTTACATCAAGCGCGCTGCAATAACGAGAGAGAACCAGGACAGTAGCTAGAACTACCAGGAATCGTACGTTGCGATAGCACTTCATCATCACACTCCGAAAAAATTGTGCGACCGCCACCAACCCCTAGCGGCGGCCGCACCCTGAAAGGCTAGTTCAGGAATTGCTAAAACAGGATCTTCAAAGCAAGCTGCACGTTGAACGGCTCGCCCGCTCCGATACCGGGAGCGCTGGAACCGCCGGCAGTCGCCGTGACCTGTCCTGTTGTTTGCGTATTCGAGGTCAGGGAGTTGGCCGCGAATGTCGGATTGGAGTAGTTGTAGCGGTTGAAGACATTGAACATCTCGCCACGGAACTGCGCCCGTATGCCCTCGCGCAGAGGAACGTTCTTGAAGATCGAGAGATCCACCGAAGCATATCCCGGCCCATAGAACTGTCCTACCCGCGTCGTTCCCGCCGTCAGCGCAGCAGGCGAGACAATCGCCAGCGGATTGAACCACTGGATATACGCCACACCCTTGCTGAGTGCATAGTCGATCGACTTGCTGGTGCCACCGCTGATGCACGTCGAGCCCGAATCGCAGGTCAGCGGATTGCCCGTCAGGTTCGCGCGGTCGGCCCCCTCACCCAACCCCAGACCGGAGTTATTGGCGGAGCTGCTCGCCGTAATCGGCTTGCCGCCGCGGATCCACAACAGGCTGCTCGCCTGCCAGTCATGCGTCAGCCACTTCGGTCCGCGCTTCAATCCCGGAATGTCATAGGTGAAGAAGCCCTTGAACTGGTTGCGGACATCGTTCGCCAGGTTGCCATAGTCGAGATTCGGATTGGTGTTGTCCGTTGGCAGCGCCGTATTGCTGCCCAGGTTATGCGACCACGTATAAGAGTACTCCGAGATCAGGCCATGCCAGTTACGTGTCTTGATCAGCGCCTGCAGGCTGTTGAAGTTCTCGCCGCCGGCGCTGGCAATCTGGCGGATCTGTCCGAAGTTCGGGAATTTTCCGATGTAGGGCCGCTTCTGCTGGATCGGCAGGAAGCCGTTCACAATCGGCGTTGTGCTCAGCGCCGCACCCAACTGTGTCTGGTTGAGATCGTAGGCGTTCAACAGGTGCTTACCCTGCGTTCCCACATAACCGACCTGCGCAATCATGTTCTTACCGATCGCCTTCTCCACGTTCAGCGAATAGTTTGCCGTGTTCGAGGTCGTAAAGTTCGGGTCCACCGCCGCAATGCTGGCCACTGGACACGTCGCCACCGTCGAGCCCGAGCATGCACCAGGAAGCTTCGGGCTCGTCGGGAAGATCGATCCCTGTGAAGAAGCAATCAACTCGCCAAGGTTAGGATTCGTCAGCGATTGGTTGTACAACGGCTTCGTTCCCGCAGGATTGCCAAGCAGGCCATTGCTCGAAAGCCATGTGTTCGTCGATGGCGTGTCGTAGTACAGTCCAAAGCTGCCGCGCAGCAACGTGTCCGTCAGCATCGGCACCTGCCACGAGAAGCCCACACGGGGAGCCAGTTGCAGCGATGAAGCCTTGTAGGGCTCCGAGATATCCTGCCCCACCACGGCAAGTCCGCCAGTGGGCGCAAGCGCATTCGCCGCCACCGAAGGATTGAAGACCGTCAGGTCCTTCTGGTTATCCCCGATCGGTGACAGATAGTCCCAGCGCAGCCCGAAGGTCAGGTTCAGGCTGCTTGTCACCTGGTACCCGTCCTGCACATAGAGGTTGAAGTTGTTGACGCTGGCGATACGATCCATCACGCCGTTGACCAGCGTGGATGAGTTCGACTGAAGCTGCAGAAAATCCGCCAGTGCGCGCAGACCGCTATCCACCGCGGTGGAGGCGCCATTGTACGTAAAGGTCGAGGGATACGCCGTACCTACGTTCGCTCCATTTGCAGCCGCGAATCCGCGATTGCCGCTGAAGCTGAAGTTACCGCGTGTACCGCCGTTTCCACCGGCTCCGTTACCTACTTCGTAGATCTGCGTGCGACGATACTCGCCGCCGGTACGGATCTGATGTTTGCCATACGACATCGAGACGATGTCTGAAAGGTGCCCGCTGAAGTCGTGACGCGATGAGAACGGACTCTGACCCGTCGCATCGAACCCGGAGATGCTCAGTGTAGGCGCACCCTGAACATTTCCGGGCCCAAGGCCAACGATGAAGCCTGCCTTCGAGGCATCGACGTTGGGGTTAGCGTCGCTGAACGGCTGGTTGAAGTAATCCACGCCGGCAACGATCTGGTTTGTCATCTTTGCGTTGACCTGGGAGTTCAGAATCACCGCAATGTTATGCACGTGCATACCAGCCACCTGGTAGTACCAGGGATTCTGGCTTCCCTTCGGCGCTGTCTGGCTACCCTGTCCCCAGTACCAGCGTGCCGAAAGCTTGTTCTTGGCATTGATGCTCTGGTCAAGCTTGAGCATGAGGTTGTTGCTGTAACCATGCTGCGCGGCATTGGTGGGCAGATAGTTATTTGCGCTTGCAGGTCCGGTCAGCATCGAGGGCTGCCACAGCGTATTGATCAGCCCCAATGCAATTGGGCTGGGTTTGATATTTTTCGTCGCCAGCAGCGCCGTCGCTTTCGCCACGTACGCCGTCGAGGGCTCGGTAAAAGTATTAGTCGACTGCGACAGGATGTAGCCCTGCCGCTCATACGTCAGGAAGTAGAAGGTCTTGTCCTTGAAGATCGGTCCGCCGAGTGATCCGCCGAACTCATGAAAGCGAACCTTCGATTTGCCATACGGCGCCAGGCCGGAACTCGCCCGCGATATATTCGTTGCCCGCAGAAATGGATTCATCGCCGCAAAGAACTCATTGCGGTCGTAGTAATACAGGCTTCCATGAAGCTGATTAGTGCCCGACTTGATCACCAGGTTCACGGACGCTCCGGCGAACTTACCGGACTCAGCGCCGCCCTGCGTCTGCGCCGAAAACTCTTCCACCGCATCGATCGGAATCAGGGTTCCAGGAATACCGCCGACACCGCCCTGGTTCGCGGCCGATCCATTGTTTGCCGGGTCATTGTTGTCCACGCCTTCGATCATGTAGTTGATGCCCGCGCGTCCATTCACACTGCTTGTGCCCGTCGCTCCCGGCAGCAGATTAACCATCGCCGTAAAGCTACGCCCATTCAAAGGAATGTTCTGAACTTCCTCTTTCGGGATGGTGTAGGTCTGCACCTGCGTAGTGGTGTCGAGCGTCAATGACGCGGCGTCTACTTCCACCACCGTCGTGTTCTGTGCAACTGTCATCTTCGCCGGCAGATCGAAGATCGATCCGGCGGAGACGCGTACTTTATCCACTTTCATGCTGGCGAAGCCGGGAAAGGCAATCGTCACGGTGTAGTCACCGAGCGGAAGATCCTGGATCGAATAGGTACCGGCGCTGGATGAAACCGTGCCATACGACTGCGCGGTAGCTTCATTCTTTACCGTAATGGTGGCGCCCGGAATCACAGCTCCGGACGTGTCCGTAACAATGCCGGAGATACCTCCGCGAAATGTACTCTGAGCGACACCGACACTGGCGAGAAGAGACACGAATACTGCAAAGAAAAGACGACGCATAACAAATGCCTCACAAAGTTGAAATCTGTTGTGTACGTCTGGAACCCGGCATGAAGAGACACGTCCGCCGCATCCCCGGATAGGGATCTACCGGGAAGCGGACTGAGCTACTTCCATCACTGCTCGATTGATTTTGAGTGAATGCAGTGTGTCACGAAGACAACGTGTTACCACCCTGCAGTTTTGTAATGAATTGTCACAGGTTCGTTACACAGGGGCCGCTCATAGCCCTAAACGCTGAAGCCGGAGTCCCCAATGAACTCGTTCATTGAGTCGGAAAGGCGTGCTCTATACCAGCCTCGGACAGCGCTTTAGGTTTTCGAGCTCTATAATTCCGCAGCGAAATCGAATTTGTAGATATCTCCTGGCTGTTTCATCGAGCGCTCTTCGCAGATTGCGTCCCTGTCTTCGCATCGCAGGTGCGAATGTCTTGCTTAACGGGACCGCTTCAGCCGTCCCGTTCCAGACGCTACTATGACGGCGGCTTTAGCCGCTGAGGTACACAGGGTTATGACCTCAGCGGCTAACGCCGCCGTCTCTCAGACATCTTCTACGGCACGGCTAAAAGCCGTGCCCTTAAGCAAGACCAAGCGCCTCTGGCGCTTCGGATCAAGATATGAGAGAGCTGAAGGCCCGCTCTATAGATCTCTGCCTGCTCGCCTGCCGACGCATGAAACTTCAGTGACAGATCGCGCTGACTAAGGCTTTCCTAAGCTCCATCGCATACAACTGCACCATTCCATACTGGAAAGGCAGATTCTCATGCGACATGCGATCCCTGTGCTTTCGTGCAGCCTGATCTTCTCCCTTGCTCTCCACGCACAGGAAGAGGAAGGCAAGCGGAAGTTCCCTCCGCCCGAAAGCCTCTCAACCGACTCTCTCATCAGCCAGCCCGGCCCAAGCTTCACCGTCTCCGACAACGATATCAGCCGATCGCCAAGAATCATCGTCTACGGCGACCAGCGATTTACCGACCCCACCAACACCAAGGTCACCAGCCCACAGGCTCGCCGCCTACTGGTCGGCAAGATCGCCGAAGAGCACCCAGACGCTGTGCTGATGAACGGAGACGTTCCCTACAGCGGAGACGTCGTCAATGACTACCAGGTCTTTCACGACGAAACAAAGATCTGGCGCGACGAGAAGCTGCATATCTATCCCTCACTCGGAAACCACGAGTTTCATGGCGATCCGCAGGAGGCCCTCGATCACTGGTGGAGCGCCTTCCCATACCTCCGTAATCGCCGTTGGTACTCCACGCAGCTCGGCAAGTCGATCTACACCATCGCTCTGGACAGCGACACCTCACTCCAGGCAGGCAGCAACCAGCGAAAATGGCTGAGCAATCAGCTCGCGAATCTGCCCGCTTCCGTACGCTTTGTCTTCATCAGCCTGCATCATCCGCCGGTAGCCGACTTCCAGACGCACATCAACGTCAGTCACAATCCGCGCCCGAATGAGATTGAGCTGCGCGACTACCTTGAGAGCGTTGCTCCCACAATGAAGGCAAAGATCGTCCTCAGCGCCGGACACATCCATAATTACGAACGCTTCTCCCGCAACGGCGTTACCTATCTCGTCTCCGGCGGCGGAGCAGCCTCTCCGGTACGCGTCGAACGTAAGCCGGAAGACCTGTATCAGAACGACGAGTTCCCAAACTATCACTTCGTTGAGTTCACACTCAAGGGAGACACACTCACCGGCAAGATGTATCGCCTCGCCGATCCGGAAGCCGAGAAGGTTACCTGGGAAGTGAAAGATACCTTCGAGATCAAGGCGAAGTAATCGCAACTCAAAAGGGGCTTCCAGCAGGAAGCCCCTTCTGCTTTTAGAACTTGTACCGCAACGAGAACTGCATTCGCCTCGCCGGCTGTGCCGTAGTCGGTTGCTGAAAGAGCGACGACCGCACATTCCCCACGTAGCCACCGAAGTTCGCGCGGTTTGTAAGATTGAACGCCTCCACACCGAAGGTGAGGTGCCGCCTTTCACTCTGCTTGCCGCGGCTGAAGTAGAGATCGTGCGCCCAACGCGCATCCACACTCACCGCGCCGGCCGCCTGCAACGCATTCCGCGACACTCCGGCCGGCCGTGCATTCAGCATTCCGGTATGAAAGAGATCGATTCCCGCAGTTTCGGTATACGGCAGGCCACTGGCAACGTGCACACCCAGGCCAAGATTCCACCAGCTCTCTTCGTGGAAGGTGCCCAGCATCTCAAAGCGATGCCGCTGATCAAAGTCTGCCCGGCCATACTCGCCCGCGAGGTTGTATTGATTCGCGGGAAACCACGCGATGCCGCCGGTATCGTTTTCCGTCCTGCTCAACACATACTGCGCCATTCCGGAGAACCACGGGCCCGCCTTGGTCTGCACATTGATCTCCAACGCGTTCGAGATCTGCCGCCCCTTCGATTCCATCTGACGCAGTACACCCACACTCGCATCCGGACGCACTCCATATATCGGCGGCAGAGGAGCATTCACGTCCCGCGATCGAAAGAGATGGAAGCCGCGAAGGCCGTCATACGAGACGGCCAGCGTCGTCCCCGCAGCAATGGAGCGCTCCAACGCAAGACTGTAGTGCACTGTACATGGGATATACGTATCGTCCGCCCGGCGAACCAGATTCGATGGATAGCCCGCTGGAACAGCCGCATTCGGATAACTTCCCTGAAAGACCGTATACGAGCGAAGATTCACACCATTCAGTAGCTTCAGATCGGCGATAGGCGCAGGCCCTGAGCGGTCATAAAACATCCCCGCACCGCCGCGAATCACAGTCTTCTTATCCTTGAGCGCATACGCCAGCGAACCGCGCGGCGAAACATTGTGAGGAGACTCAAAGTATGTCTGCCAGTCATATCGCAGCCCCACCACAGCCTGAAGCCGGGGCGCTATCTGAACCTGATCCTGTACAAAGATGCCCAGCTCATTCAGCCAGAAGACCGCACGCCCACTGCCCTGCAACTGCGTAAACGCCGTGGGCCGGCCCGCTCCATAGTCACCCAGGCTTGAGAAGTTATACGTGCCCAACCGGTTAGTATGGTCTTCCCACGCCCGGCGGCTGATATTCGGAATCGTGATGCCGAACTTCACATAGTGTTTTCCGCGGCTGAGGCTGACAATATCGTTGATCTTGAGGTTGTTCTCCGTCGTGTACTGATCCGCCTGCGCGCCTCCGCCGGTGAATCCGCCATCAACAACAAGCTTCCGCGCGTTCACTACACTGCGCGCGGGGTCATGATCTTTCTCATAGAAGAGCTGCAACTGGTTGATAAGCGTCGGTGACAGGATCAGCCGGTCGTTGAAGATGACATCCTCCTCTCGCGCCTGCGAATTTATTCCGGCATCCTGCGTCACCAGTCCCCCGACACCAAGGTTCCTCGACACCACGTCCGTTACGTTGTACTGCAGCGAGACCCTGTGGTTCGCATTCAGATCCCGCGTCAGCCGCACGGCGAAGTCAGTCTCATGAACCGGCGCAGGCACATTCGCATCAATCGGCCCCGCCGGCGAAACAGCATGCACGATCGCCTGCGCATCATCCTCCTGCCGCGAGCCCGAGATCAGAAAGCCCGTTCTGCTGCCGCGATAAAGCGGCCCCAGCACCGACCCCTCAAAGATCCGCTTCTGCTCCTGCGGCTTAACCTGCGCAAAATAGTTCTTCGCATCCAGTGCGGCATCGCGAATCAGGAAGTTAAGTGTGCCATGCACCTTGTCGCCCGGCGCCTTCGTGATGACCTCGATGCGCCCCCTGCCCGGACGATTGGTCTCTGCGCTGTAAGGATCGTTGTTAATCCTCACCTCCTTCAGCGCCGACGCACTCACTCCCGTCCCCTTCATCTCAACGCCATCCACCACGATGCTGATTCCGCTGGTCCCAATCGCCGACTGCGAAAGAAACGGCATCAACGCACCCAGTACGTTCTGGTCGAAGATCGGCAACGCCTCCAGTGCCTTACTGTCCGCGGCGGCCTGATTGGCGTTAGACTCCGCAGCCGTGGAAACTCCCGCCTCCTCTTCCACTGCATCGACCTCGGTCTTCACCTCAGCCACTACAAGGTGGATCGTTACCTCGTCCACCGGCCGCCGTCCAACCGTAAGCTTCGTATCGAACACCGCGAAGCTCTGTTGTGCCGCCAGGTGCAGGTGATATGCTCCCTCTCCGACACCGCGGAAGAAAAACCGTCCTGCCTCATTCGTTACTGCAGTGACCGTCGTTCCGTTCTGCGCTGAAAGCTCAACCGTAAGACCGGGAACCACTGCTTCGCCAGAGTCGACCACGCTTCCGCGGACCGTCTGCTGAGCGAACGCAACCGTAGTAAGCCCCACAAGGAGCAGAAGCTGAATCACACAACGCAAAGCAATTCCCCTCATAGAAAAAAGATGTGGCCCCGCCTCGTGAACGGGGCCACATAACCACCCAACGTTTTTAGAACTCCATCTTGAGGCTGAACTGCAGCTCGCGCGGTGTTCCCCTTCCGGTTGGATTGCTGTTGTACGAACTGGTGATGACACCGAAGTTCGTTGGAGTCGATGTACCCGATCCAGTAGGCTGCGACCATGTTGTCGCCGGTTTGCCGTACTGAGCCACGTTGAAGATGTTGAACGCCTCCGCCTTGAAGTCCAGGCCGACACGCTCGCTGATCGGGAAGCGCTTACGCAGCGCAGGATCGATCTGCCAGTGCGAAGGTCCACGCGCCGCATTGCGTCCCAGGTTGCCCCACGTACCATTTGCAGGCATGGAGAACGCATTCGGATTGAGCCACAGCGCCGGTGTACGAGGGCTCGCATACATCGAGACTCCCGGCACGCGGTTCGGGCGCTGGCCCTTGTTCAACTGATCCGGCAACGCAGTCGCACTCCGGCTGACCGTAATATTCAACGGCTGGCCGCTGCGGGCAGAAGCAATACCGCTCATCTGCCAGCCGCCGATGAAGTAATCTCCAAGCCGCGAGACACTGTTGAGATACGCCCGGCCACGACCGAAGGGCAACTGCCATACGGCGCTCGCCGCAAAGTAGTGCCGCAGGTCCTGGTCGCCCGAAGCCCGCTCACACACGCGGCAGGCAACATTCTGCGGAGCATCCGATTCGCCGCCGCCAATACCGCCATTATCAATCTGGTGCGAGTACTGATAGTTGGCCGATACCAGCAGGCCGTGCGTGATGTTGCGCTGCAGACTCGTCTGCAATGCGTTCGTGCTCGCATGTGCATCGGTAGCGCGGTAGTCGATGGTGGAGAAGTTCGCATACGGCCGCGTGCCCGTCGCTGGATTGATGCCGTTCAGCGTCGTGTCCGAGAAGGTATGCGCCGCGCTGGTTCCAAAGTAGGCGACCTGGAAGATCGTCTGCTTCGCAATCTCCTGCTGGATCGACAGCGTCCACTCATTCACAGCGGTATCTCTGCGCTTGATCGACGACGCCGACGGACTGGCGCTTCCCGTTGCCACACCCAGCCCCGGAGGAATGGGATAGCTGAGACCGGGCACCTGCTTCTGATTCAAGGTGTACTTGGTAGCCAGGTTCGAGATCGGCGCACTCAACCCGCCGAACTGACCGAAGCCGTAGTAGATGCCGAAGCCGGCACGCACCACAAACTTGCCACGCAGCGCTGCCGGCGACCATGTGCCGCTGACCCGCGGTGAAAAATTGGCAAGATTCGGGTCATACCAAGCCGTTCCCGCCGGGCAGATCACCGCGGCGCAGTGCAGTGGATCGACAAGCTGTCCACGGCCCAGCACCTCATGATTCACGCCGAAGTACTCATAGCGAAGCCCGAGGTTCAGATTGATCGTCGGGCTCAGCTTGAACTGATCCATCACATACCCGAAGTACGAGGTCATACGCTGGCCGGTCACAGGCACCTGGCCGTTGTACGTATCGGAGTCGATCTTGTTCTGCAGGAACGTCGTGTAGTCAACGTAGGCAATCGTCTCGTCCGGACTGTTCGGCGATGCCTTGTTCTCCTGCACGCGGCGCACAGTAATGCCAGCCTTCAACGTATGCCTTCCATAGAGAAAGGTCGCATCGTCGAGCGCCGTAAACGAGTTGTCGTTACGGATCGATCCAGCAGGATTGCCAATGCTTGTAAACGTACTGATCGACAGCGCGAACGGGAACGGCGTCGTCTGTCCCTGAAGGAACTCGGCGCGATTGAATCCATAACGGAAGTCGTTATAGAAGCGCGGCGTGAAGGTGTTCTGCAAACCGATAGTTGCATTCGGCGTGTTCAGGTTATTGAACCCCGTCGATGGAGCAAGTCCATTCGGCGCACTCTGCGTGTAGTGATCGGTATTGACACGGACAAACGCATTCATCCGCTCATTGACGTGATAGTCCAGGCGCAGAATGCCCGCATCCTCATGCGTCACCTGGCGTCCGCTGCCGAACCAAGTGTCGCTGACAGCGCTGATGCTTTTCTGCCCCAAAGGAAACGCGTTGATCAGTGCGGCCAGACCCGGCTGCTGCGTCGCCACCTGCGAACGATAGCTACGGCTCGGTACGGTACCGGTCAGCGTCTGATCAATGACCTGACGTAATGCATCGTAGTTTGCAAAGAAGAAAAGCTTCTTTCGAAGGATAGGACCACCCAGGTTCGCTCCAAAGTTATTCAAGCGAAGCGGAGGCAGCACACCATTCGCTCCCCACGGAGCAGCGTCGAAGACATCGTTGCGCAGATACTCCCACAACGCTCCATGAAACTTGTCGCCGCCTGTCTTCGAGACCACCTCAACCTGGCCGCCTGCGGTTCCGCCCTGATCGGCGCTGTAGACAACGCCGTTCGCACGAAACTCCGCGATCGCCTCTGTGGATACCTGGAGATGAAGATCCACCTTCTGGTACTGATGATTGATGCCGGAGTTATCCACGCCATCCAGATGCCAGGTGTTGTCTTCATCCGACAGACCGGCAAACCGCATATCCTGCTGCGTGCCCGTGCCGCCATCAATCACACCCGGCGCCAGCGAGACCAGACCAATGTAGTTCCGGCCATTCAGCGGCACATCCGTCGCCTGCTTGCCATGCACTACACCGCCAATCTCAGCAGAGGACTTCGAAAGCCCCGAATCAGGGCTCACCTCAATCTGCGTGGACTCACCGGCAACCGCAAGCTTCATATCGAGCGTGCGCGTCTGGCCTACATCGAGTGTCAGATCATCTACCTGGTACTTCGCGAATCCACCCGCCTCAACCTCCACCGTGTACGTTCCGGTGGAGAGTGAGGTCACGGTGTACACACCGGCCTTGTTCGTCACTGTCTCACGCCGCGTCTCGGTATTGGCAGACGTGAGGACAATCTTCGCACCGGCGATCCGCGCACCCGAAGCATCCGTAATCGCACCGGTCAACGTCGCCCGGTCGGTCTGCGCCGCAAGGCGCAGTACCGGGAGCAACAGGAGCAACAACGTCAGCATTCTCTTCATCGCGTTTCATCCTTCCGCGGGCCATCGCCCGCTTTACTGGTAAAGAGCCTTCTTGCTGGGAATCTGGCGCTGCATATCATCGCGAACGGCAAGGCCAATCTTGATTGCCTCTTCTTCACTCGCCGCCTTGGTGTACGGAACCTCCATCACCACAAAACCGCCACTCAGGTCACGTCCCTTAGCATCGGTAATCGGAATCAGAAGGTCGAAGGTCTTGTCCTTGTCCAGCCGCACAGCAATCGGTTGCTGCTTTGCAAGCTTCTCCATGTCAGCAGCCGACGACTTCTTGCCGACCTTCGACGCAGTGATATTGGCGATGATGACGTTGTCGGTCTCTCCCGGCGGCGTAGCATGCAGACCGAGCTTCACCAGGTCGGCATCGTGCGCTGCCTTCACCTTCATCACCAGCGACTGCGCAAACGGCGCATGCACATGCATGTAGGTGCTGGGATCCTGCGACTGGGCAAATGCAGACACGGACGAGACTCCCGCGCCCAAAGCAATAGCGATGACGGCCTTACGAACAAACGTTTGCATTCTGCTCTCCTGAATAGGGATGAAAAGGAATAGTCCTGTCGGCTGGCAGACAGAGCGCGTCGTTCCGCTCCATGCAAAACTCTTCTTCTGTTCGCCGATGAGCCTGATTCAAGCGGCTTCTTCTTAGATCAGCCTTAGAAACACCGCTCTGTTACAGGGAATTCACACATCCACGCCCCCTAAACACAGGCAGAGGGTGTAATCAAGAAACAGCGATGAATGTTCTGGTAGTTGAAGACAATCGGCGTCTGAGCGGTGTGCTTCGGCAAAGCCTGGTGGAAGACGGCCACCAGGTTACCATTGCAGAACGCGGTGACGAAGGCCGCGATCTGTTGCTCGGCGCGCCCTTTCACGTCGCCGTACTCGACGTCATGCTCCCAGGGCTCGATGGCTTCTCTTTGCTGAAAGAAGCGCGGTCGTCCAGATGTGTTGTCCCCATCCTGATGTTGACGGCAAAGGATTCCATGCCCGACATCGTGCACGGCCTCAACCTCGGCGCCGACGACTACCTGACCAAACCCTTCCAGATCCCCGTCTTCCTCGCGCGCGTCCGCGCCATGGGAAGGCGGCGCCCCGAGCTGCAATCAAACATCATCTCCGTCGGCAATCTTCATCTCGACAGCGACAGCCACACCGTCCGCCGCGATGACAACGAGATCACGCTCACGCGCAAGGAATACGCTCTGCTGGAGCTGCTCATGCGGCGCGCCAATAAGGTCGTCACGCGTAATCAGCTTCGCGAAGCAGGCTGGTCCTTCGATGCCGATGTCAGCGACGGCAACGTCGACTTCTACATCCACAGCCTGCGCTCGAAGATCGACATCAAGGGAGAGGAGAGCATGATCCGCACGGCGCGCTCGCTCGGCTACATGCTGACCTCGTCACGATGAAGCTCACACTGAGATCGCTGCGTCTCAAACTGGCGGTACTCTACACCGTCTTCGCGCTGATCTCCATGGTCTGCCTGGGCTGCTTCTCGTACGTTTACATGAACTATGCGCTCGAAACATCAAGGCAAGTCACCATGCAGGCACGGGAAGAGCGCTTCGTGCGTTTTATCGAGACCTGGCCGGAGAAAGATAAGACCCTCTCGCTGACCGAGAAACTCGACCGTCTAAGCATCGCCATTGCAGCCACCGACATCATCCAGGTCTACGAGCTCGACGGCACTCCCATCTATTCCTCACCCGGCGCGTCCGCGTTTAAAGTACCTTGGCCCCATCAACCCTGCATCGAGCGCTGCTTCGGGCTGGTCCGGCAGTACGGCCATTCCATACGCACGCTCAACCATGTTGTCACCATGGATGGCCGGCAGCTGCGGCTCTCCCTCTCCGGCAAGATCGATGAACATGCCGAGATGATGGAGAACGTCCGCAACTCCTATCTGCTCTTTTGTCCGTTGTTGTTGATTGCCTCCGCCGCCGGCGGCTTCGTTCTCAGCGACCGTGCTCTTCGTCCTGTACGACAAATGACCGCCGAGGCCCGCAGCATTGGCATTCATGACCTGAAACGCCGGCTTCCCATACCCAACACTTCCGATGAGCTGCAGGTACTCGCCGAAACCTGGAACGAGCTGCTCGAACGTCTCCACACCGCCGTCAGCCGGCTGACACAGTTCACCGAAGATATCTCGCATGACCTCGGAACCACCATCACAGTCATGCTCACAACGGCCTCTCTCGCGCTGCATCGCAAGCGCACGGCGGAAGAATACCGCGCCGCGCTTCGCACCATCACCACGGAATGTGAGGCAACATCCCGCCTGCTGCAGGACCTGCTGGCCGTTACCCGTGCCGACATGGTGCAGCAGCACATCGATATGCAGCTCGTCCCGCTGTCCGAGCTCGTCTGCGAAGTCGCGGATAATCTACGAGCCAAAGCGAACCTCAAACATCAGACGCTGCAAGCCAGCATCGCTTCCGACGCCTGGACCATGGGCGATCCATCGCTGCTGCGCCGCATGGTCGGCATTCTGCTCGATAACGCCATCAAGTACACGCCAGAGCATGGAGCGATTGCTGTCTCGATCACCTCCGACCTGCAGCACATCCATCTCAAGGTTCAGGACAACGGCATCGGCATCGCCCCCGAAGCTCTGCCACGCATCTTCGACCGCTTCTACCGTGTCGATCCCTCCAGAACCCAGGAAGAAGGCAGTAGCGGCCTCGGCCTCGCCATCGCACAGTGGGTCGCCGGTGTCCACGGCGCCGCCATCACCGCCGCCTCTACTCCAGGCAATGGAAGCGAGTTCTCGGTCACCATGCCACTTGCGACAGAGATCCCATCAGCAGAACTCATCTCATTAGCCGCAGAACAATAAAGGCTTGTCATCCTGAGCGGAGCGAAGGACCCGCTTCTCTGCTTCTCTAACACAGAGCGCCCTCAGCGGCTTTAGTCGCTGAGGGCAAATCCATTTACGCCGAAGCACAACATCTCGCTTTGGCGTGACATCACAAATGCCGCATCAATTCACTCGCTGCCGATCCGGTATGGATATGACTCTCCAACAGATCCAGGTCCCGCTGAATCGCCCGCAGCACATCATCGCTAATAGATGCGTCATTCCGCAGCTTCAGCAATGTCTCCCGCTCCACCTGCAACACCTCCAGCAGCAACGCGTCACGCTGCATCCTGCTGAAGCCTTCTACCTCTTCCACATCCTCTGCCGGCAACGCATGAAGCCGACGTTCATAGGTTGATTGCAGCTCGCGCACCACACCCGGCTCGTATCTGTCCTGCACGCGCCGCCGGTTCAAATAGCGCAACGCGTCTTCGACCAATCTCCGCCGCGCCCGCCGTTCCTCCACTTCCTCTTCGTTGCTCCCACCGATCTGCGTCAAGCGAATCAGCCACGGCATCGACAATCCCTGCAACACCAACGAGGTCACGATCAAGCAGAAGGTCAGATAGATGATCATGCTGCGCTGCACAAACGCAGCCCCATTGCTCAGCGTGTACGGCACAGAAAACGCCGCCGCGAGTGAGAGCACGCCACGCATACCACCCCAGGCAAGCACCAGCAGCTCCTTCGGCTTTGGCACAGGATTATTTCCAACCCGTTGCAAGTGCCGATAGAAGTACACGGCATACGTCTCCGCAAAGATCCAGAACAGCCGCAGCACAACAACCGCCCCGCTGAACAGAGTTCCTGTCCACAGCAGCCGCCACATCCCAATGCCTGACAACTGCGCCCTCACCAACGGCAACTGCAGACCAATCAGAATGAAGACCACGCCATTCAGCACAAAGGTCAACACATCCCACACCACGGCAAACTGCAGCCGGACCTGTGGTGACATAAAGCGGTGGCTTTCGCGGCTCATCAGCATGCTGCAGGCAATCACCGCCAACACACCAGAGGTATGCAGATACTCGGCAAAGATGTACACCGCATAACAACTCAGCAGACTCACCACAATCTCGATCGGCGCATCGTCGATCCAGCGCTCAAGCATCGAGACGGCCAGGCCCACCAGCAAGCCAACCAGCACACCGCCGGCGGAAAGATAGACCAGCCGGCCAACACCTTCCACCACGGTGGGCGAATGCCCGCTGAGCAGAATCGCCAATCCAAACTGAAAAGCCAGCAGACCGGTTCCGTCATTCACCAGGCTCTCTGCCTCAAGAATGTCCACGATCCGCCGCGGAAGCCCCAGCCGCCGCGCAATCGCCGTCGCCGCTATCGCATCGGTCGCTCCAATAATGGCTCCCAGCAGCAGCACCGACTTCACATCGAAGCCCGGCAGAAGCTGTGTTCGTGCCGCAATCAGAACCACAATCGTGAAGGTAACCAGCCCCACGGCCAGCGCAAAGATTCTGCCCAGATTGGCACGAAACTCACGCCACGAAAGCTGCCATCCCGCAGCAAACAGCAGCGGCGGTAGAAAGACATAGAAGACCAGATTCGGTTCCAGCGCGATGTTGGGAAAGACCGGCAGCAGCCCCAGCACACCGCCAATGATGGTCAGCAAAATCGGATAAGGCACACGAAGCCGCCGCGCCGCTCCCGCAAACACCGCGATGAAGAGCAGCAGGAGCAGAAAGATGCTCTCTTTTCCAACGAACCCGGCTTCCATCCCACCGATTCTATCGGTTGTACAAAGCTGCCGGGACTTCTATCGGTGACGCACGCGAGAACCCATGCACCTGAATCTGTCATCCTGAGCCGCAGGCGAAGGACCCGCTTAGTGAGCCCATGCACTGGGTACACCATCCGCTGATAAAAGCGCTGAAGGCGCGCTCTATACCAGCCTGGGGCAACGCCCCAGGTCTCGGATAGTTAATAGGTCTGAGGGCTGAAGGCCCGATCTATACTCCTCATGCCAAATGGCTGAAGGAGCCCATCTGGGAAAGGAAAGCCCAACTTCTTTGGACTGTAAACCGTGGACTAAAGTCCACCACTCCTACTCGTCCCCGCATTCGCACTAATCTCCCTTCACTGCAGAGTTATAGCGCGGGCCTTCAGCCCTTTAACATCTTGTGGGCACTGAGACCTGGGGCGTTGCCCCAGGCTGGTATAGAGCGCGCCTTCAGCGCGTATAGTGCCTGCCCGAAAGCCCGCTGCTCCCACCACATAAGGCTCCTCCCTACAACATCCCCCTCAGATTCCGATACGAAACCCGCACCGCCGCCAGCGAATCTCCATACGCCGCGGCATTGTCCTGCTCCACCACAAAATGCTTTAATCCAGCCAGCTTCGCCTGCGCGAAGATCGGCTTGTAATCAATCTGCCCCGTACCCACCGGCACCAGCGACATACTGCTCACCCGCTCGTTCGGCGAGAGCGACTTGTTGACGGTCTCCAATCCGAAGACATCCTTGATGTGCCACAGCTCATAGCGCCCCGGATTCTTCCGGAACATCGCAACCGGATCCATTCCGGCAATACACGCCCAGCCGATATCAAGCTGCATCGTCACCAGCTCCGGATCAGTCTCCGCCAGCAAAACGTCATACGTCGTCTGATCGCTGTCCAACAGCTTCTCAAACTCACCCGTATGGTTATGGACAAACAACTTCATCCCAAACTTGTGCGCGATCTTTCCATTCGCATTCAATTCGGCGGCCCGCTTCTTCACGGCATCCAGCTTCACCTTCGGCTGATACGGCCCAAAGGCTCCAGCTTCTTTGAATGCATTATGTGTAATGCCGGTCCCCTGGTCGTAGTAGGCTCCCGGCTCCAGTTGCCGCCGCTGCTGCGTCTGTGCCGGCGCACCCGCGGGCCGGATCTCCGTATACCTCACACCCATCACCTGCAGCGCCTCAAGCTTGCGCTCAATCTCCGGATCATCCGCCGACAGATATCCCGTATGCGTACTCGGCATACTCAGGCCATAGCGATCCAGCAGAGCTCGAAACGCCTTCGCATCCATATTGTTGAAGCCGGTCGCCGGCTCAACCTCCTTGTAGCCGATCTGCGCCACCTTCGCCAGAACACCCTCGAAATCATCCGCCATCACATCGCGGACGGTATAAAGCTCCAGCCCGATCCGGTCTCTCCAGACCGGCTCCGCTTCCTGCGCCGTCGCCAGCCCATCCCGCAGCAACACCGCGGCTCCCACCACAGCACTCTGTTTCAGAAACGCACGACGTGAGGTGTTGTCGAACATACCTTCTCCCTTTGCCTGGTTGTGCCCCGCCCCTGTCCGGCTTCCTGAATCGACCGTACACGGAGCAATTTCCCAACCCAAGCTATATATCACGTGGAGCGCAGGTATGTATCGTCCCGTTTTCCGTTCTCACTGAAACGCCGCAGCCATCATTCCCTTCGCCTCCGACTTTCTTCCCGCCATCTCCAGCACATGGGCATACTCCTTTACGGCAAAGACATAATGCGGATCGTTCCGGGGCTGCGTCATATGCAGAATCGAGATCGCTGCCTGTAGCTCCTGCAGAGCGGGTTCTGGCCTTCCCGCAATCGCCAGGCCCTGCCCCAGCAAAAGATGCGCCCATCCCGCATCCGGATGACCCGGGCCATTCGCTGCAATCCAAAGCCGCAGAGCCTCACGGAAGCACGGCAACGCCGCCTCCGGAGATCCAGCGAGTTGCATCTCCGCACCTTCCAGCGATAACAACATCGCACGATCGTCATCGCTGAGCGTCGCGGTCTGTGCCGCTACCCGCGCCATATCGAGATAATGCGATGCCTCATCCTTCTTCTTCTGTGTGAACAGAATCGTGGCAATCGCAACCGAAGCGCGGAAGACATTAGCGGCATCCTTCGCCTGCTGGAAGCCCTTCAGCGCAATCAGCTTCTGCTGATAAGACTTCTTCATCTCTCCCGCAGCCATGTAAAGGTCGGCAAGATCATTCGCCAACCTCACCGCCTCCACCTGCTGTCCACATCGCTCATAATCCCGCTCCGCCTGCTGATAAAGACGGATCGCTCCCTGCCGATCTCCGGTTCGCTCCAACGCCTTGCCGGAGTCTTTTAGCTCCGCACCACGACACGGTTGCTGGGCAGGGAGCGGTGACACAACAACTCCACCCATGCAGACAAAGATCATCAAACAGATTGAACTCAAACGAATGGACACATTGCCTCCTTTGCGTTGCTGCATCGCATCAGATAGCCGTCCAGGGAGAACTATGAACTTATTTACATCTTTAATACGAAAGAATTCGTATTTCTGTCAAGTGCTCGGGGGCCTTTTGTTTGCTATTTCGTAGCGACCACGGGGGCGGAGAAATCCGCTTCTTCAACACTTTGCCCCCAGCGGCTAAACCATCCTGTGATGGTCGTAAGGAATAGGTACGTCCTAGAGATAGAAAAGTTCCCACACTGCCGGGTACCTTATATCTCGGCCTCGTCGAGATGTGGGAATATCGCGCTACGCGCGATCCAGGTGGGAGCTGTGGGCTTCAGCCCACAGTCATTCAGCCTTAGAAGGAATGGGCTTTAGCCCTGGGCTTTTCGCCTGGCCATAGAAAATGCCCAGCGCTAAAGCGCGTTTATTAGAACGCCCCAAATCAACGGGCTGAAGCCCGCTGAACACCCCAGTCAGCAAAGCTGGCCAGGGGCCCCGCTGCTCCCACCGCGTCCGACCAAACGATTCATCCTCATAAGCCCCGACGAAATCCCGCATTAACACCCTCAAAACCACACCTACTACCACCGCTAGTAACCCTCCAGAAACCGCTTGTCCCCACGCCATAACCGTCCTACCTTGAAGAGGTAGCCGAGAGCGATACGCCGCACCGGCAACCTGGAAGTCACCGCCAGTCTTCGGTTTGACGACCAACACACTTATGAATACCTCTGTCTCCTCATCGCCCTCGTGCGACGTGGCCGTATTTCGTCGCGGCCAAAGAACCAACTCGCTCCCTTCCGCCCATATCCCGCGCGAGCAGGCCAAATGGATGGTCGACTGCGGCGCCGCCCGCTGGGTGAACAACCGTTACAAGAGCATCCTTCTGCTGGTGGAACCGGAGAAGGCTAAACTGCACGACCTCTCCTCCGTGATGGGACCCAGCGTGACCTTCCTCAACGCCGCCGGCTCCCGCTATCACGCAGCTCTGGTGGAGGCCTGGCAACCTACCTCGATTGGAGCTACCCCATCAAATGCTGGAACGCATGGACACCCTGCAGGCACTGCGCTGCAAACGCTGCCGGCAGGTGATTGAGATTCCTCGCCCCGTGGCCGTCGACCCGGAACTGAATGCGCGCTTCGCCGAAGAAGCTGCACAGATGCATCGCTGCCAGAACCGCACCGTACGGCCCTACGTCGCTCACACACCCACACCACCGCCCACCTTCTCTGACCGTGTCACGGCCGAGATGCAACAGGCCGGTCTTCTTCCCTCCGGCGTCAACAGGAGTGCCCCGCATGGCAAAGCCCGGACGTCCATCCAAGTACAGTGACGAACTGGTCGAGACCATCTGCGCTCTCCTGATGGAAGGCCAGAGCCTCGTCCGCATCTGTTCCCTCGACAACATGCCGTCACGCCAGACCGTCGCCCGCTGGCTCGCGGCCAAACCTGACTTCCAACAGCGATACAAGCAGGCCCGCGAAGTACAGGCCGAGTTCATGGCAGACGAACTGCTCGAACTCGCCGACGATGCAACCGAAGACTTCTACGGCGAAGGCCAACCCAACCGTGTCGCCATACAACGCTCCAAGTTGAAGATCGACACTCGGAAGTGGGTTGCATCGAAGTTGCTCCCACGCAAGTACGGTGACCGCATCGACATGAACGTAACCGGCGAACTCTCGCTCGCCGAGATGGTGAAGGAGGCACGTGCGCGCGCAGGCAAACACGCTCGCGCAGTATTACAGCCAGACCGACAGATACAAGAACGATCTGGCTCGCAACAACGGACGAACCTATGGTCAAAACCGCATTTACGTCTAAGGAGCATGAATGGGAGCTTACGTACCGATTCAACAAAGCCGCGAACCGGGATGGTTCGAGACGCTCGGCCAGGCATACCAGAACCGCGCCCAGCAGCAGCTCATGCAGGCCCGCGCGCAGGAGATGCAGCAGCGCGATCTGGATCTTCGGCAGCAACAACAGGACTTCCACGATAACCAGGAGATCCGCCGCGCCCTTCGTCCTCAGATGAATGCAGATGGCAAGCCGCAGCCCTCCGAGGCTGCCGGCCAGATTGCAAATCTACGAGGACTCGGAACACCGGCAGCCAGAAAACAGGCAGACGCGATGGAGCAGGCCGAGTTCGAGCGGCAGCAGCAGCAGTATCTGCTCCAGCAGCAACAGCAGAAGATCCACGACCACGACATCGAGGAGGTCTCCTCTCTTGCTGCCTCAGCCATGCATGCTCCTAAAGGTATGGAGCAGACCGCATGGACCGCCTTCGTGAAAAAAGCCCGCGAAAAGGGTTTTGATCTCGAGAACCATCTCAGCGATCTCTACTCTCCCGAGGCAGCACAATACTACGGCAACCTCGGAGCCTCCGCCTTGGAGCAGATACGGCAACAACGGGAACAGGATCAAGCCTCCGAAAACACTCGTCATCACAAGTGGCTCGAACAAAATCAGGCGAATCAGTTGGCCGAAATGCAGCGTTACCACAATGGGATGCTCGCCACCCGTCGCGGCTCTAGCCGTGTACCGGCGCCTCAAGCACCGTCCTCGCCACAACCTGGCATCAACCTCGGCGACTATCTTCCGGACAGGCGCTGGCAGTAGTGAAACCACTCCTTCCACTCACAGGAGTTTGATTTCATGCCGAAGATCTCAGCCATTCCCTGATCGGTAGCTGGCAATCGCTTACCTAACAAACACACAACAAGATGGAGCATCTGACGCATGGCAAATACCGACATCGCATCGCTATTGAACAATTCACAACGGGAAGGCACGTATCGGATGCTCACTCCGGGCACAAAGGGAAACTACGTCATGGTTCCCTACAGCAACGTCCCCTCATTGCAGCAACGAGGCTTCGTTTTAGATGACGGAGAGATCCATCGCTACCAGGGAGACGTTGAAGCTGCGCATGCTTCTCATCCTTTACACACGGGCGGTCAGATCGCGCTGGATGTAGTGAAAGGAATCGGAAAGGGCGCACTCACTGGTGTCTCGGTCGGTGACCGATGGGCACGGGAGCACCTTCCGCCCTTCTTCACCAATTCAAACCTCGGCTTCGGTCACCCAGCGGATCTCGACAAGCTCGACGAGATGAAGACCGCACACAATACCGCGCAGCGCGTCGGCAAAGGCATCGAACAGACGGCAGAGTTCCTGATTCCCGCAGGCGGAGAAGCCGCGCTGGCAGGTGAAGTCGCCAGGCTTATTCCCAAGGCTGCTCCAATCGCCGGCATCGCCGCCTCAGCTCTTGGCTCGGGCCTAGTCAACAAATATCAGGGACAATCCTTCGGTGAAGGTGCACTCTGGGGCGCAGGCGGCCATATCGCTGCGGATGCGATTAAGAAAGCCGCACCTTATCTGGCGACGAGGGCAATGGATTCAAGGCTCTTTGCCGATACTCGTGATAAAGCAACGAAAGTAAAAGATATCGGTGAAGCAATTTTGAAAGACACTACCGGTATCGATCCGGGTAAGATCGTGGACCAGGCCAAAGCACTCCTGACTCACTACCAGGGCACTCTCGAGAGCGCCGCAAAGAACTCGCCGTTGTTTGTCGATCTGGACACGGTCAGAAATACACTCAAGCCGTTTTTCGCTCGAGCCCGACGTGGAAACCAAGAGAGCGTACTCAATGATCTGAATACCATCCACAAACAGCTCTCCTCATACCAGGGATCCGGGGCTTCCATTCCCAATCAGGTTTCGGTAGGTGACGCGTTAGGTTTCAAAGACGGTCTCGATGGCCTCTCCCGGCAATGGGGAAAAAGAAAGGAACTTCAGGACCATGCACTTGAGGCAGTTCGGGATGCGCTTCACGACAGCCTCAAAACCGCACTCCCTGAATATGAAGCTCTGCAACAGCGAATCTCTGCGCTACATCCCGTAGCGCACGCCCAGGGAATCGAAGGTCTTCCTAACAATATCAAGAAGCAGTTTGCCGATAACTTAGTCGATCTTGTCAAAAGCGGCGTTGGCTATCTCGGCGGTTTAGAACTTGCCGATGCCCTCCATGGAGGCGCCATACCTCACATCGCCGCAGGTGCAGCAGGCGCGATTCTCCCAAAACTTATTCCTGAGTCTCACGTCCTGATGTCTGGCGCTCGCGCCGCCTCCAGCACGTCCCTCCCCGCCGCCGCACGTATAGCTACTGGTGCGACACTCGCTGGCGTCCGCGGACCTCAACGATGGATGGACAACGGAGCTCGTAATCTGGCTCTTTCCGGAATCGATGACGACACCATTAACAAGTTGCGAGCGACCGACAAAGGCCAACAAACCCTGATGGAAGCAGGAGATCTCTCCTTCGGCTCCCGCAGGCTTGCAGCCATTACCAATCGCCTGCTACAGGAGAGTAAAAAATAGCTGGATGAGAGCATTTCCCTGTAGGGAATAGACTAGGCTTCCGCATCTATGGGCGTTTCTGCAATGAAAACGCCGCTGTACCCCTCTTTCGGGGTGGCCCAGCAACAAGGAAAATGCTCTAACGGTCGCGAAGCATCTGGTCTGGCGTATGACGCCCGCTATCAGGTTCGGATGCAGGAAATACTGGCTTGGAGAAGTAAGAGGCGCCGCCAGGTTGACGACGTGAGACTTGGACGAGCTCATCCAGCAAAAGCCGGATAGCCTCAAGCTTTAAAACAATTGGCAAAACTATCCTCCGTTCGATGTAAAGGCAAACCACACCGATAGAAACGCCAACTGTGAAATTCATCAGAAGATTCGAGGCCATAACTTCGTCAGTCTAGCACCGGCCCTTCCGGCCCGGAAGAAAATCCATCACACGACGTGCGGCTCTATGGCTGGCAATCTTGCTTTGCGCAGGCTCTTCGGCCTATGGCCAAACGATGTACCCGACGATCAACACACGTTCGATGATCTGTAGCCCTCCCGGATAATCCCAGAAAGGACAACTTATGCTTCGAAGCACAGCCCTTGGGCTGGCGCTCCTGCTTTTCGCGGGATGGCCGGCGGCTTGCGCGCAGGCGATCTATCCACCGATCAATACGCCTGTCTTTCGCGCACTGGATGCCAACGGCAAACCGCTCTCTGGCGGCAAGCTCTACACTTACGTCGCCGGCTCCAGTACACCGCAGTCCACCTACGCCGATCCGGCCGGCACAAGCCCCAACACCAATCCAGTCATCCTCGACTCCACCGGCTCAGCAAAGATCTTCCTCGCGCCCCAGAACTACAAGTTCGTGCTTCAGGATGCCAACGGTGTGCAGCAATGGACCGTAGATAACATCACCGGCGCTCCGCCGCAGTCTGACGTCACCAGTGTCTTCGGCCGCAAAGGAAATGTCGTTGCTGTAACTGGGGACTACACCTGCTCCCAGATCACCGGCGCCGTCTGCTCCGTCCCGACGATCTATTACCAGACGATCCGCGCCGGAGGTACAGACTTGACGCAACGATCAAAGCTCAATCTGATCGCCGGCAGCAACGTTAATGTGACGTGTTCCGACAACGCAGGTGGAAACTCGACCGACTGCACATTCGCGTATTCAGGCGGTTCCGGACCATCTCGCACTTGCAATGAGAACGGATGCTACATCCAATACGCCGACGGAACCATCGATGCCTGGGGACGTACCAATAATGCTCCCGGTGGCGGTTCCATCGCTTCGCTTACGGCTACATTTCCGGCCTTCTTCTCCACCACGGCGAATCTTGAGATCACAATCTCCCCCATAGGCGCTGCTATCGGTGACGGTAATCCGCACCCGATTGAGTGCCATGTTGACTCCTTTACGACGTCGGGGTTTTCAGCCTACATCTCTCTGCCGACACAAGTGGGAGGTTCCGGCTATGACCACTTGAGTTCGTCGCAGTACTGCTCCTGGCACGCGAAAGGGCGTTAGCGACATGATCAAGAAATTACTTTACTGGGTTGCGATCGGCTTGGTTCCCGCCTCGGCGATCGCAGCAACCTCTACCGTCACCGCCAACGTAACCGATACAGACGGTCAGGCCTGGAGTTATGGCACAGTCACCGCAAAGCTCTCCCTCCCCGGCGGGCCGTTTGGAAACATCCAGGTCCCTACGATTGGAGGCGTTGCGGTACCAACAACCGTCTCCAGCATTATGGATGCCGCGGGCGCATTTTTATTGTCGTTAACCGATACCGCCAGTCTCGACCAAAACGGCGGACAGTGGACCATCACCGCCTGCCCAAACGCCAGCATCACCGCGAACTCCACAACCGGCTGCGCAATTGTCACG